>JAWSVK010000031.1:0-18240 GCA_033851955.1 Marinosulfonomonas sp. | reverse complement strand
TCGAAATGGTAGGACCACCTCTATATGTCCTCAATGTTCTCAATATCTTTTCCTGCCTTACCTAATTCAGCAAGTAATTCACTATACTTTAAATTCTCCGTGAGCGCCTCAGAGATATCGCGAGTCAGTGTAGCAACATCTGGTATTAAAGGCCATTTCCCTTCCGGCATTTCAACAGCCAAGGGGCAACCAGCCGAAATAAAAAAACCTATGGCTTCATTATCCTGCGAGAGAGATTGCCGAAGATATTTTAAATGCCGATATGGGTCGTGAAAGCTTGTCAAATTTCTCTCCTAAAATTTTATTCTTCTAGTTCGATAAGAGGCAAGTCCAAGCCTTCGATCTCTTGGATTGCACGTCCAGCAATTCCTTGCAGATCCCCGTACATGCCAACAGTACTCCCAATCACACTTTGGATTTGCGACTCTCTTTTTGCCCAGAGACGTGTCATAGCCTTCTTTTCTCGATCCAGATCTGCCTGCATGTCAGAAAATTTCTCGACGATAGCCTCCACACGGTGTCTGAATTTAGGCCCAGTCAAATACTCGTAGACCAACTCCATTTTGGACTCTTGCCCCTCTGTTGACTGTTTGCTAAGTGCCACTTCGGTCAATGTTTGACGAAGGGCAATAGCCAAGCTGATGCCAAAACGAGGTGCCGAAACCCAAACGCCATCCACATTGCCAAAAGTCTCAATTTCCTTTGGTAATGCACGTGACACCAAAATGGAGATTTCTGCTTTTGCACTACGCTGATCGTTACGCAATTTGGACAGCCAGCTATCACTCCAATTTTTTGTTCTCTTTGATTCCCATAAAATGGCACCGCAGTGCATGCCGCTAGGCGAGTATACTTTCTGCAAGACATCGCCACCGAACTCTCCTTTTGCAACGGGTTCAATGCTATCGTAGGGAAACTTGGACGCCAGCTCCTGCTCAAGTTCGAGTTCCATCACTTCCCCCTGCAACTGCTGAGAACCTTGTTCGGCCTTACGCCGAAGCTGTTCGATCTGCCGCTGCATCGAGGAAATCTGTTCCTCTTTTTCAGATACTTTTAGCTTTAGCTCGCCTTCAATTTCTGCCTTTGCCTTTTCCCGCACCTCAGCAACAGATTGCTGTACTCTCTTTTCTACAGTCAGCTCTAGCTCACGTTTTTGGTCCTCAAGTTGACGTTCCTTTTTTAGTAGAGCAGCTTGGGCCATTTGTGCTTCAGCCAACTTCACATTGCTCTGTTTTAAGACACCTTCCAATTCTATGACTTCATTCGATTTTGCTTCGATTTCAGCCGCCGAAATGACCTGAGCTTTCCTTTTTTCTTCAACAGAAATTTCCTCTCTAGCAGCCTTCAACTGATCTTTAAGTTTTTGGTCCAAGGTCTGTTGAGCAGCTTCTAGCTCTTTCTCTTTGCTATTGATGGCCTCTTCTCGGGTTTTGAACTTCAGCCTTTGATCTTTTAGCTTATCTTCGTATTCGTCACGCGTAGCTGCCAATAGTGGGCCAGCTAATGAATCAGTCAGTTTAATTTCTGTACCGCAATTAGGGCATTCTATAATTGGTTCTTGCATCTGAATTACCCTATATTACTGAACTAAAACTATTTTTAGACATTACACCATTAAGTTAACCGTTTTCCCCACTCAATCAATGGGTGAATTCAGTTATGCCTTAAAACACATCTATAAAGCTGTATCTTGTCGACTTTGGTCGAGGCTGTTTGGTGGACGAAGAGTTTCATTTATTGCAACTGAGATACCAATCATAAGTTGATGTATCCTAGAAGTCTAATTTACCATCCAAAATCTCGAAATTGAGGTCAAATAAAGCGTCGACTTTCTGTTTTACGCTACCAATAGCTACGAACGGTAGCAAACCGCCCCCTTCTGAACGTAATCAGCCACAGGCAGAAACATCAATCTTAGGTTTCTTAAATCCTAGCATCTGTTGGCGTGCTCTCAATGACCTTCCTCAAAACCTCCACCGCATCCACTTCAACCGCACGGCAAAGCAATACCAGCTCGGTGACGTCGATCCGCCGCTGCCCGCTCTCGATGCGTGCAACGAAGGATTGATGACAGCGCAAGCGAGCCGCAAGCTCTGTTTGAGACAGGCCCGCGTCCTTTCGAGCCTGAGTAAGCGCAGCCACAAGCGCAATTTGCCCTTCAGAGTGCAGTGTTTTTGTCATTTGATCCCTCACAACTAGAGAGAGTTCCAATAGCCTTGAAAACAATATATCTAAAAAGTAGATAATACCTGTCGGCACAACACACGGCTGACTGTACAAAAACATGGTGAGCGCCACCTGCTCACGCGAAACCAACAAACAAGGGCAACAAATATGACTAATTCTCAAGAGACCAACGACAAGCAGGCCGACGACACGGAAGACGGAGGAAGCATCATAGATGCGATTAAGCTGATAATCTTCGTAGGCATCGGCTACGCAGCATACGCACTTTTCACATCCGACCCTGAAGGAGACAAATTTTCAGAACTCGTGGAACTTAATGCTCCGGCAGACCAGAAAGTGTTTCTGGAAATTATTAGGCGTTCGGTCGCAACCGCCAAAGAAGCTGCAAATGATGCCTCGGAGGCCGCTGCATACATTCGAGGCAATAGCGAATTATGCAATGGTACAATATACACAGCCTTCGACACCAAAGTCGGTTGGGTTGGAGTTTTTGATGAAGCCGAGCTAACAGATTCCAATTCTAAAATGTATGTTGAAATAGACATTGGTTTGAAAAACAAAATTCGTTCCGAAGTCCCAATAGACTATCGAAACACAGTGCTAGCTTTGAGGGCTGGTCAAGCAGTTTCCTATTCGGGAACCTTTCGTCATGGCAATATGAACGAAAACCAATGCTTGGATTCTTCAATGTCAATTTTTTCAGGCTCAAACCCAAAACTGTCAAACAGACGGTTCGCTTTTGAACTCCAGAGAATAGATATTGTCGCCGACTAGGCTTTGATGTGCAGGCCAAAAGGAAATGGTTTGCGCACCTAGGTCTGTGAGTTTCGGCTTTACGCCCCCCCCTTCAGCTCAGAAAATGTTGTTCTCCAAGTTCAAAACCTAGACCCCTTCTACGACAAACCAACATTAATCGAAGACAGGGTGAAAAAAAATGACTGAATATGTTGTCTATTATCGAGTTTCGACTGAACGGCAGGGACGATCCGGCCTTGGGCTTGAAGCACAGAGAGCAATGGTCAAACAATTTCTTGTCCCAACCGACCAAGTGGTTGCCGAGTTCAGTGAAATCCAATCTGGAAAACGTGATGATCGGGTCGAACTGTGGAAAGCGATCAACCTCGTCAAGAAGAATCGATACAAGCTGCTGATACCAAAACTGGATCGCTTTTCTAGAAAGGTGTCGTTTATCTCGGGGATCATCGACCAAGGCATTGAACTGGTCGTATGCGAACATCCCAACGTTTCAACATTCTTCCTTCACCTGCTTGCCTGCTTCGCAGAGGAGGAGCGCCGACAGATTTCAGAACGCACCAGAGCAGCGCTCAGAGCCGCCAAGGAGCGGGGGACCATTCTTGGACGGAACGGGAAGGCCTTAGCCGCCAAACGGCGACTGGAGAAACAAGAATTCTTTGAAACGATACGTGTCGAATTCGAACAAGCTTTTAAACAGGATGGATCATATTCGGGAACGGCAAGATTACTAACCAAACGGGCTGTGCCAACATTCAAAGGCGGGCAATGGCGTCCACAAACAGTAAAAAACTACGCTGCGCTGATCAAGATATGTCCAAGGAAAACTGAAAATAGAAAAGGCGTTTAGTTTTGCAACCATCAGATGCTTAAGGCCCATAGCAGCCGTTGATGTACGACGCGTCTAACGGCGGCTCCCAGCCCGAAGCGGTCCTCCATCCACACCGCAGCGAATGACCGCTGTGAGCCCAGAATGCATGATGCTGCACGCTGTGCGAATGACGGCTCTTTGAAAAATGTACCATTTGTCGGGGGGATAACTAACCTTAGCCCAATTGTTGTTCAAATGTCTCTCTCGTTCTATACTCCAGGGGCATTTGGATCGTCATAGAACTGAGCCAACCGACGTATAGTTGCTTGGCTCGCGCCGGGGCCAGGTTTGGGCTTCAAACGTTCCAAAGGAATTTCTACGCCGTCGGCATCAAAAAAGCGCAAGCTTTGTAGAGGTGATCCGGTCTCACTGTCTATCTGCAAGACAGGTTCCTTGCCTATGCCATACTCAAAGGTGTTCGCCCATTGTCCCATGGCAACCATAACAGGTAACAGCGCTTGGCCTTTTTGGGTCAAGCCGTATGCAGTCCTCTTCCCATGCACGCCCACTTCGCGCGTTTCAAAGATGCCGTTTTCGACAAGGACGCTCAGCCTGTCAGTTAGGATATTGCGCGATGCACCAGTGTTGCGTTGAAACTCTGTGAAACGGCTCGCGCCGTAGAAGGCTTCACGCACGAGCAGCCAAGTCCAGCGGTCGCCGAAAGTGTTCATCATCGCCGCGATGCCGCAGGTTTGAGTATGTTGGTTCGCCATTCTCGATTTCCATCTTTGAGCCTTTCATCCGTCTATCACTATTTTGGTTGCCATTCGAGACCAAAAAATTTAGTCTCGAAATGAAACTGAATTAGATTGAATACGCAAGGGAGCAAAAGATGTCAGCCAAACAGGCATGTTTAATCATTGGTGCGGGGGATGACACGGGCGCTGCCATCGCTCGGGCCTTTGCTCGCGAGGGCATGACTGTGTGCCTGGTGCGAAGGGAGCGGCATGCGGATGCGTTAGAAGCATTGGCGCAGTCTATCCGCGACAGCGGTGGTGACGCGGTTGCTATGCCTGCCGATGCGCGTGACGAGGACGAAATGATTGCACTGATTGATCGGATCGAAACAGAAGTTGGACTGTTGGAGGTAGCGGTGTTCAATATCGGGGCCAATGTGCGTTTCGGGATCAAGGAAACGACTGCGCGCGTCTATCGAAAGGTCTGGGAAATGGCCTGTTTCGCGGGCTTTCTTATGGGGCGTGAGGCCGCCAAACGGATGGAGCCGCGCGGGCGAGGCACAATCATCTTTACCGGCGCGACCGCAAGCATGCGGGGCGGCGTCGGATACTCCGCGTTTGCAGGAGCCAAACATGCCTTACGCGCTCTGGCGCAGTCCATGGGACGCGAGCTTGGCCCCAAAAATATCCACGTCGTTCACACGTTGATAGATGGGGCCATCGATTCCAACTTTATCCGCGAAAATGTGCCGAACGTTGATGATCTACGCGATCAGGATGCACTGCTGAACCCTGACCATATCGCACAGACCTATGTGATGCTTCACAATCAACCTCGGACCGCTTGGACACACGAACTGGACATGCGCCCCTGGACCGAAAAGTGGTAGGAGAACCCCCTGCAAGATATCGAGTTTATTTTCGACTTCGCCAGCCCAAATGCATACCTCGCGCACAAGGTTTTGCCTGCGATAGCGGCAGAAGCGGGTGCCAAGGTCAGTTATACGCCTTGCCTTCTCGGCGGGATATTCAAGTTGACTAATAATCAGGCTCCGATGATTGCCTATTCCAACATCAACAACAAACTGAACTATGAACGGCTTGAGTTCGCACGGTTTGTCAAACGGCATGCGTTGACGGAGTTCGTCTTCAACCCTCACTTCCCTGTGACGACTGTGTTGCTGATGCGTGGCGCAATTGCAGCACAAGAAGAGGGAAAGCTGGACAGCTACATCGCAGCTGGACTTCGGGCCATGTGGGAAGAAGGTGAAAACATGTCAGACCCGGAGATTTTTATAGCAGCCATGGACCGTCACGGTCTGGATGGTGCGCATTTCGTGGCTCGCGCGCAGGAGCCCAAGATCAAGCAAAAGCTCATCGAAAACACCGATCATGCGGTGGCACGGGGTGCTTTTGGCGTTCCGACATTCTTTGTCGGTGATGAAATGTTTTTTGGGAAAGAACGGCTTGTGCAGGTCGAGGCGGCAGTTCGCGAACTCATATAGAGACAGCGTTGGTTTCAAGGACCGGTATTCCATCACAACCGGACCTTGAAGCATATGCAGCGAATTGGCGCTTTGCCCGCATAGCCGAACTTGGCATAATTCGTCGCCTAAGGCAGCTCCCAGCCCAAAGCGGACTTACCCCATCGACCTCATGGGCGAGAAGCGGTCGTTAGCCGCAATATCGGAGCATAAATGACCAAATACTGGAAACGGCCATTCGCTGCGGGTGAGCCCACGATAGTACAGTAACTGGAGTTCAAATTTCTGCTGTTTTTGATTGTCTGAATGCCACTTAAAAGACATGCGCACTGAACCACACGAATTTATTTGACCTTATGTTAGACGGTGGGTTCGACGGTGGGTTCGACGCAAGCTAATCAACTCAATCTTTGTCGAATAAATCCCTTTGCCCGCTTCGGGATAGCATTCCTGCCATATGTCGCGCACGATCTAAGAGATACATTAGTTCTTGAGTCTGCTCATCGTTCTTGCGGAATTTTGCATCCTGTTTTGCGCGGGTCGCATCGTTGTTGGTTGCGCCTACTGTCTTAAAACGACCGCTCACATTGCCAAGCAAATTGACGGTCATGCTGGCAGTCTGAACTGTCCTGAATGTAGCCGTAGATTTTTTTTCACTACGGAACATCCTGAGTTCTTCAACGGCGATATCTTCCCTAATCGGAACGAACAAATTTGCACTTGTACACATGTCGCGAACGACACGTCGGCCAAGGCAGTTACCAACTGTCAGTGCGTCACTCCCATTTTGTAAAGATGAAACTACGCCGAACCATAGGGCTGCCGAAGGTAGCTTCGGCAATACGTCATCCAAAAGAGATAACTGAGCAAACGAACCATTTCCAATCATCGATATGATAGCACCTGCAAGGAATTCTCTTGTAAGAAGATTTGAGGAGGAATCTACAAGTTCGGGAAGGATATCCCGTACTATGCGCACTCTCTCTTCCCTAGAGCGACTAAGACCTGCTACATTTTGGGCAAGCCTGGGAAACTCCTTCAAAAATGGAAACAACCATTCTTGATCAGGAGGGCCAATAAGCACGGCCCGCTTGAGGGCTTGAGCAATCTTTCTGCGAGGACCACGAGATTTAGAGGAGATCTTTTCAGCTACTACTTCCGAGATAATTTCCCAAACCTCGGTTATTTTTTGCGGGTCTAAGAAAAGTTCACTTGCGTCTTCTAGCTCGCGCACGATCTGCCAGCGGCGAGAGATATCACCAACTTTCTCAGAGCCATACCCTTGCCAGACAGCTTCGGTGAGTGATGCGGACAACGTCGCTTGAACTGCTGAAACTGATATTTTATCGATTGCCTCAATCCGTGCTCGAGACTGGGTGTAAACCTCAGCTATCGCAACGCCAATTAGACATTCCTTTTGCAATCCCATTTCTGGATCGTATGAGCGAAATTTCATCATCTCAGACAACATTTCGAATGGAACAACCTTGAAATACGCGGAAAAGGGCCGGTAGCCCGCCACATATGTTCCTACAAATGCGTAGAAGTCAGAAATTTTATGCTGGGGGATAGCGAGAACAGGTTGGGTAGAGATGATTGTCTTCTGGTCATCATATATCAGCGCAATGTCGTTTTCTAAGGCTTGCCGCATTTTGGCTGCAGTTAAGCGCACAGGCTTCGGCGAAGGCTTTCCGCCCAGCCAGTCCAAAAAGCTCTCTCTATCTAACAAACAAATTTGCATCAGCGTTCCTATTTGAACAGATCATCAAGACTGGCCGTAGCCGGCGGTGGCAAACAAGCTTGCAGCCCATTTTCAAACCAACCGGGGAGCGAACCATGATGGTAAACAGACAACGAAGTCTTACACCGAGTGACTGCGGTGTAGCACATCTTCCGCTGCAGCCTGAAATTTTTCACAAAGTCCATGCCTAGCAGGTGAGCGGCGCGGAACTCAAGTCCCTTAGCCCCATTTACGCTGACCACGATCACTCGCCGCCCTACTTCAAAGGCGGCATATTCATCGTCACTTGTCTGCACCTGAACTTCATCGGCAATATCCGATTTTGCGATTAGCTCAGCAACCAAAGCAAGCTCGCTCCTTCTCGGGCACACGACACCGATAAGTTCGTCAGGATAAGCAGTCAGTTGCACTTTGATTTGTTCAACGGCCTGACTTACTTGATCCTCAATCTCAATGTTGGCGGTAGATACGACCGTCGATGGGAAGTTTTCCTCGTCATAGTTTGTCGTGGCTTCTAGGCCGTGTGGGGAATCGATTTGGTTCTGGATCCCGTCTGCAACGCGGCAAACATACATGCCGTTTCTGTAGTGCACATTTAATGTCGATACTGTTGCGCCTTTGTTCTGAAATGCCTCCAGAGCGCCATCAATCTCCGTCGAAATACGTTGTTTACTGTCACCAACGGCAAAAAGCCTTGAAGTAAACCTAGAGATTACTTCAAGTTCATCTGGGGAATAATCTTGGGCTTCGTCCAAGAGAATACAGTCAAATTGATTCTCGGGTTTATCGAGATCGGCCAACGCTGAAAGCTCTAGCAAAAGTCTTGCTCGTAAAGCTTCAAAGTTGGGTTCGTTCAATTTGACGCCATTTTCATTTAGAAGCGTTGCTCCCCATTTTACGTATGTTTGAATTTTATTGTTATCGAATGGATAGTGGGCAGAACCTGATGCTAGAAACTCTTTCAAAACCCTTCCAAATGCGAGCACTATCAGGTTCTTCAGTCCGTTTCGGTGTAAATATGTAGCCCGTAATAGCAAGAGGTTGGTCTTTCCACTTCCGGGAGGACCAAGAACAAGATGGTGCCCATTTGGATCCAGTGCGATGACTTTTTTTTGCTCGTCATCTAAATCTGATGCATTTGTCCACCAAGTTGCGTTCATTGCCTTAATCCCTCAAAACACTTAAATCTATATTTCGATCAGCACCTTCGGTTCCGTAGTCTTGAGCCTGTTCGACGGCGACGTAGACACTCTTTTCGAGGATGCTTGCGATTCCGTTTGCCGTAAATATTCCACCAAATAGCTTTACCGATGGGGCCATGTTATCTTGCATGGGATGGCCAATATATGCTGACGCAAGTAGAGAGATGGCTCCAATGCTTGGGTCCAGAACTTCAATTGCGTAACAGATGGATAACTTCATTGGCATGCTGAAGTTTTCGTTCGGCCCAAGCGTGACGGTGACTTCATCTTCACACCTTGTGACGATTACCGGGGGGAGACTGGAGCTGTTGCTCGAGCGAATTCCGCGAATTTTTAGTTTGATCGTATCAATGACAGTTTGAAGCAATTCACCCGGGTCAACATCATTGCTCGTATCGTCAGGTTGAACCGCTTTGGCTATTGCTTGACGACTAGTCACTCTTGTTTTAGCCGCTTCTGCGGCTGTGTCATTGGTGTTGGGAGGAAAAAAGTCATCCCAGCTTAAAACGTCGGTTCGAACTTCAGGATTTTTCGCGAGGCATGCTTTTGCCAAATCGACTAGGTAACTTGGAACCGTTTTGTTGTGAATAGTCGGAATATCTTCTTTAACGGCGACGACTAACCGTCCATACGGGACCGATCTATCCGCAAACAACTCTTCACGCATTAGTAGATCATGCAAGACTCCACCGATCTGATAAAATGTCAACGCCCTCCATCCTAAAGTGGAATCCTCTTCTTCTCTAAGGAGAAATTCTGGAGAGCTATATTGAAGGGTTCCGACAAAGGATTGAATGCCATTGTCATCCGTCAGACCGACTTCTCCGACGGGGCGCAAGACACCAAAATCTAATAGGACCAACTTAGAATAGTTGTCCAATATTGCTATATTTTCAGGTTTGATATCTCGGTGGGCTAAACCGAGTCCCTCCAAAAATCGACCGCAATCTGCCAACTGAGAAATCAGTGAACCGACGTTTTCCGTCGGAATGTCTTGCAGGCAGTCTTTTAGGTTTGAGCCGTCCAGATACTCCATCACCAAGTAGTGATTGCCGGTGGTGGCATCAACTCCGCCCCCAAACAATTGGACCATGTTTGGATGGGTGTGGCCAACCAGTGTAAGTTCGCGTTCGATCCTCGCGAGTTGGGCCTTGTCACCGTATTTCTCGATCAGCTCGTCGTCAAATACTTTAACCGCCACCTTTTCCTGCCCCTTGTGAGCAAGAAAAACTGCGGCAGACTTACCATGATTAATAAGGCTTTCAACGGTCCACCCGTCTATAGACTGGCCTTGCAACTTTGCTTCAAGTTCAAGTGCCTTAATCGCATCCATTGGAAAAAACTTCACTAATTGGTTGGGTTATATTAAGGAATCGGATCACCTTACATTTACTCTGATAAATGCGTGGAATTCAACCGTGACGTGATTAATCTGCGTGATCTGTCTTTTAGCATTACTTTTGTTGACAGATGAAAGCCGTTATCGCGACCCGGTTTCGAGCAACTCTTCAAATTTCTGGATGATGCATGAATGTCCGCTTCGGCAGGCCGCATTGCAGCATCTCGGCTATCAGCCGAAGGTCTACAATGGGCCGATTTCGAAACTTTGCAAAGGTCACTAACTGCGCATTGCTGCCGTTGGTGCAGGTTGCCACGAATGACGGCTCCCAGCCCAAAGAAGACATGGCGTTGTGACAGCATGGGCGGGAACCGGACATTCGATGCGATCCCTGTTGAACTCACTCGTGAAACAGAAAGCCGACGTTCAAGCCACAATAAAGTTGCCATACTGATCAACTATATTGATGAAGCGATCAGAGCGTTGATATCTGAATGCCCACGCCATGCTTTCTTCATCACGGATTTGTCCGCTCCTACAAAAAACTGCGCAGAGTACAAGATCGCGGCTTTGACGTATGGCGATGTGGTGTCATACATTTCACGAACACTACGCTTATCTTGCGCCAGACCAAATTTCGCGACAAATATCGCCGCAATTGCTCGAGTGGGATCACCAATCCGGCCATCTTGCAGCCAATTGAGAGCATGTCTGACCGTTGTGTTGTCGACGGTCTCGCACGACATAATTCCTGCAAGATAATACATGCGCTGGTAATCTAAGTGAAAACCGTTGGCGCGGATCAGCCCCTCAATTCGCCGCCTGACCGCTTCATCTTTCTTTGCGAAATGGTTCAGATACGAAAAGTAGTGTCGTGTTAGGTGGGGGCGTTCAACGAGCCCTGTAAATGCCCTTTCAATTCCGTATTCATCGCCAACTGAACGTAAATAGGGAAGGCAAAATCGATCAATTTTCTCCGCAAGATCAGGCGTTTCAGCTTCGTAGTCAAGGAGTGCACGAACTGCCAAAAGTTCTTCATTTACGCCATCGTTCATGGCCTCCCTAATTTCGTCGGCATTGATCCAGTCGCCTTGAAAGCCATACCCCCCCTGTTCCACGAAATCCTTTACACCCGCTATTTCTTCTCGGGCATCATCAAACAACATATCAATTTCCTGTTGTTCAAAAAGTAGGCTGTCAGATTTTATGATCTTGGTTTTAGTTGGGTTAAGATTGAGACCAACCTTTCTGAGTTTCTCGATCAGAGAATTTAGAAATATCTTGGCCTCAAGTTCGGTTGCAAAACCGACATAAATATCATCGACATAACGAGCAGATGGCAGCTTCTTCAAAGCACATAGTCCGTCGATATCCGTCAAGTAGAAATTCCCCAAAACGTCAGATGGGAAGACCCCTTGAATTATACCTTGAGAAACACTTTGCTTAAAGCTCGTCAGAACCTTTTCTAACAACCTAACAGACTCTGCCCTGCATCCACTGCCTTCTAAAGCATTAATGAGCGGATGCTGGGGAAGTGTCTCAAAGAAATTGGCAACGTCGCATTGAAGCATGAAATTGCAATCACCACAAATTTGTTCGACTCTTTTCTGGAACGCGCTCCAAGTATCGAACGACGGCGCAAAAAGGCGCTCAATTTCACCGGAAGGCACGTGGCTGAATGTCTTTTCTCGGTCCATTTGGCCTTCTAACTCGGGGAGGATGTCTTCAACTATGCCTTGATAAAGAAGGCGATCCTGTGGAAGTAATATGCTTCCCGGACGCGAGAGAATACCTTGTTTGGGGACGCTCATGTAGATGGGAAGTTGAGGCTCATAACTTCCTGCCCCAAGCGCTGCTTTGAGCTGTTGGATCAATTCATCACTTTTTTCACGAAAAATGATATCGAAGTGCGGCGCAAGTATGAAATCAGTACGATTATCAACAATAATGTTTTGGACAGCTTTCTCCCAATCGATCTCACCGATAACTTTTTTGTCTAATCCGGGCATGTTGAAATCCAATCAAACTAATGAATATGTGTCTAGTAGATCACAACCTATAGTATATACGTCCTTCTTCTAGAGCAATATGCGTGAAAGGAAGGGAAAATGCGAAGATTGGGGCAAAAGTCCGATTTGGTGTGCTGCGTTGCAGAACCCGAATTGGATAGCCAACGGCGGCTTTGGGCCGTGTGTGCCCGCTAAGGTTGGCACTCTTACCACTTCCGCCAACTTAACCCCATTGTTGCGGCGATGTTTACTGGGCAACCGGACTGAACACGACTGCGATATGCGCGGACAGATAGCCCATTTTCCAGCGCGATTACTTCCCATTCATCATCCGGATTGTGCGCTATTTCCCGTACCCCTTCAGTTGCGGCTCTTTCACCCGACCAGCTTCGTTTAAGCCGTTGTTTGAAAGTTTGAAGTGCTATCCCATTTTCTTCAGCTACAGGCCATGCTGGAAGGCCGTTCTCTAGCGTAGCCAAGCCATCATGACACCGATTGTTAAAGGCAGCTCGATCATATGGGTATTGAGTATGCTCGCAGGGAACAGTCCACACCTTCGTTCCATTTTCAGCGTCCTCTAGACTCACCGCTGAGGCATCACTCAAAGGAAGTGGGTTCAGGCCATAGCGGCTACAAAGCCACCAAGCATCTTCGCGACTTGCGGCTTTGCCAATTGTCTGGCCGCCCAATGGAGCAACATCGTTGATCATCAATTCTTTCCGTTCAAAAATGGTGTGAGTGGCGTGTTTGGAGTGCACTCTTTGATTACATGTAAGCAATCAGGACCGTCGGGAAAAGGGATATGAGCTGTCATTTTATTTCCAGATAGCAAACGACTTCTGTACCCTCGACCAGTTGGTTCGATCAAATAAAGGGTTTCGGGTTTGCAGCGAACGTCTGGAAAGTGGACTGACATTGCTGAAAACAAAAGGCGATCCCAAGTCCGGTTTGGGCCGGTCGCGTGACTTTGCAAAGTCTGCTTCCTGCGCATTGCTGCCGTTGCTGTGGACCGTTGCGAAAGCCCGCATCCCGACCGTAGTGCATGTAGCACAGTATTGGTCAATTTGGACCCAGAGCGACCATCGTCAAACATGTATCCATTTTGAGAGCGGTTTTGTTCTCAAAATGGATAACTTCTTTTTCACATTGCTAATACTTTTGCAGCTCGGGAAGATCTTCTTCATCAATGATCTCCCGATGTTCTTCAGACAATTGCGTTGCATATTGCTTCTTGAGATATCGTTTCAACTTTTGTGACTCAGCACGAATATTGGCTGCAAAGCGGTCGTCGAAAGGATAAGATTCTGTTGCTCTCGAAAACCCTTGATCAACCAAGCTAGAAATGAACGCCTCATACTGAGGGCGAGTAACAAGATACTCACCAACAATTACGGTGACCTTCACCAAAGCCTCTTCAATCTTAGGATCGTCCAAACTGATCAGTAAATTGGCCACGTGTTGGCGATTGAACTGCTCCATTCTTACGCGGACATTATTCTGTTCAGCACCACCACTAACCTTGCCCCTCTTGGCCCCGAACTCATCAGATAGAGGGTACCAAAAGCTCCACTGTATCCATTCAAGATGGGTGTCTCCCCATGGACTCTTGAGCTTTTTGTCTAAACCCCCAACCATTTTCTCTAGGTTTTCAAAACACTGTTGAGTACTTGTGACCTTCATATTGTTCCCCATAAATTTCGTATTGCAACACACATGTCCCGTGCGCCAAAATCAGTTCAGTTTCAATAGATTATACAATAATCTCATAATATGACTCAAAGATACAGCGACATATCAGCCCGCTCCACATCAAGATTAAAAGCAGCCTTTGCGGTCAAGAATTGATCGATGTCCAGTTCTGGGAACAGGTCCCGTTTCACGGACTCAAGTATTGATACAGCAAGGGCACAGTTCGGCACTTGGTGGGGAATGAAGGCCTTCTTTTTACGGGCGTTGTCCACGTCCACTTTTGAGCACGGGATTTTGAAACCATCCTCCAGAATTTCAGAAAGCTCTTTTGCTTTTAGTTTATAGGTTGGAAAAAATTTCTTTTGACCAAAAGCGTGCGACTTGAGTTTGTGGGTCCCTGCCTTTCTCAACTTGTGAGCAACGATAAGATCACGGCGCACACGCTTCAAAAGACCATCATCCTTGGCGATGTACGCTGCAGCCGGACCTTCGGCCGCAAGCTTGCTCTCAAAATAATCTGCCCACACCTGATAGTCAGAAACTGTTTTCAGGCAATGGGGCGCTTGTTTGTTATACTCAGACCAAAGCGCTCGCACAGTGTTGAACTGACCCACGCTTGTCCAAGGTTGAGTTGAAAATGCTAAGTGGTTGTATGCTTCACCACCCCCTACGGAAACATGGACATCACCCGCCCTATGGGGTCGACGCTTCCAGTCAAATTCCATCGACAACCGCTTCGTCATCTCCTTGTCGACAAAGTCCATTCCCTGCTCATACATCTCACGAATACCTGCTCCGAGTGTGACATCCATTTTGTCAGTTGGCTTGCGTTCAAAAAACAGCCTGAGGATTTCAGCATTCTGTTCCTTCTTGGATAAAACAGCATCAAGTTTAATGCCACCCTTGGCCAGAACGACCAACTCGTCCTCTTTGGGAGACATGCCAGTGTCCGCCCAGTCAACGACTTGAGACGGCTGTAAAGTAGCTTGCCCACGCGTTCGCCACCCCACAGGCTGTCGAACGATATGTTTGATCTCGTAGATACCCCACTCGCCTGCAAGCCTGAGACGGGCATCCAGATATCGACGACCAAGCGGGCCAGTTGCAGCCTCCTGCATTTGCTTGTCTGTTGCTGTCGTCAGAAAACCGTCAGTTGTCACGCTGAATATTTGAACATCAGAAGGGAGGGCGTTCATAATCTCTCCAAGCACACCTCGACAAAAAGCTGTAATGAAAGCTGCATATACAGGATTAGTAATTTTGCTAGGCTCCAAAGGTTTTGTCTCAGCATCACGCAAATCGTAAATTCGCCGTTCCCTCAAACCTTGAGCCGTTTTGCCATAGGTCGAGTTGACAAGCTCCTTCCAAAACAGATTATCCAAAGACTTTTTGGGGTGCTTAAGGCGTTCCTCAATGCAATTTCGAGCAAAGCCAGAGAAAGGGCGAAACGCTGGAGAATATTCCAAACCACTCTTTGTCGGCTTATCGGGTTTTCTCTTCATAATTCGTTCGGAATCTATCCTCCGACCCTCAATCAATTCTATTTTGCAACCAAGGTCACGAGCCAAAAGGATTTCACTGATGTGCGTCGTGCTGTTGCCCTTGCGTGGGAACAATAAACCATTCTCGGTTCGCACGGGTAGAACGGGAAAGCGAACATCCGCTGGAAACTCGAAATCGACGTTTGCGAATGCAAGATCATCGTGTTGGATGCCACCACCAAGCAACTCCTTCGTATCTTTAATAGCCCTTATTGTGGACCAATCAGCCCTACCAATCAGCGCCATCGCAGACGGGTAAGCACTGGTCAAATCATAATCATACCAAATGCCCTTAGGAGCAGGGCCAAACCAAAATTGCTCGTTGCGTCCACCATGATAACACTCGGTGAAAAAGTCTTCGCTCCAGAACAACTTTTTGATCGAAACAGTTTTCCTACTAGTCTTAAACCGGCTGTATTTTTTGCTCCAATACTTCTCTACGACCTTCTCTTTCCCCACTATCTCTATTGGATCAACGCCATTAGCCTTCCAAAACTTTTGGATCAAATCAACACCGATAGACGTTAGCGTAACAGGCAGTTTGAATTTCCCAGTCTTCTCGAAATACAGACGGATTATTCGGGTTGTGTACTGTGTGCAAATTTCAGCATCCCGAATAGCATACTCTCGGAACAGCACCCAATTGGCTTCCATGAACTCTGCCATGTTCTGTTTGAAATACAGCTCTTTGGCAGGATCATCAGAGATCTTCATCTTGTCGAAACCGAGTATTTCACCCAGTCGAGCAAGGCTTTTGGCACCTGCTGGAGCAAGAGCAATTGTGTCACGAATTTTGACGTTCAGTTCAATGGACTTAAGACGCAATGGCCGATCAAGCTTAATGGTAATGTCTTTGCTGACATTCATGAAAAGCCCACGAATGTTATCAAGGTTCAAAGCCGCTCGCAAAGCATCATCTTTGAAGTCACTGAAGCCCGGCACGTCGGCACGGGTGAAATGGGCAACCAAGTAAACATCAACGGGAACCGTCAACGCTGGATAGCGGCGAAACCCAGCCGCAAGAGCATGCTCAACAAATTCCGACAGGGAAAGGCGATCAACCTCCTGACGACCTTTAGGAAGGATTATGCCAGACCACTCAGTTTCTGAACCTTCATTGTCGGGAGTGACGACACGGCAACTGTATTGGTACGATAGCACTTTGTTTCTACGTTCGAGTTCGCCCTCATCATTGGTGAAGACGTCCCTTTGATATTCGGTATCAAATCCAACAATCAAATACTGAGGACTGATGGTGGTAGGACCGCGCGTGGAGTCGAACTGGTCAAAATGATAGGTATTCATGGACGCCATAGGTATCTCAAATCTTTACAGGGTTCTGGAAATGCGGTTCACTGTATTTGATACCTACGACACAACACAAAAATGGTAAATGTCATACTCTCACACCCATATGGCACTTTTACTATTTTTGAACCAATAATCGACCGCCCTGCCCTTCGGTAATAACCGCTTCTAAAGTGCAAAACCTCTCACAAGTGTAATGGGATAATCTGCCCTTAGACCTAGTGTCTGGGGGACATTCTCCCGAATTTGCTGAATTGGACAAAAAGCTCCGCTTTCTCAATAAAAACTGGATCATCAACCTATAAATATACGGACAAGAAGAAATACACTGACATACAATAAACACTTAGTAATCCATCGACACCCATCAACATATTAAACACAGCTCGAAGCTCTCTTGTATCAGGAACGCGATACAAAAAAACATAGACAGCCCGAAGCGTCACGCAATCAGAAGGCAATCTCCGCCGGATGGTGCCGAACCGAATTAAGTAGGTCAGCAGACATGACGTCATCGAATAGTAGGGTTAGGAGACAGCGAAAGCGGGGGAAAGATGAAAGCCTCCATGAGAGAGACAGAGCAAATAATTGTCATCGCGAGACGGGGTAGTGCCGTCACCGAGCTAGCCAAATTGCCATCTACAGGGCGCTAGTAAATCGGTCCGCTGTGTAAGCAGCACGTAGGCTGAGACAGGATAACCGCCAGCCGTGTTTTCAAACAATCGTGTGTAGATGGTCTGACAGAACATTGGTTCTCTCATGCTCCTCCTTTACGGATAGGAGAAGTATGTCCAAAATCTAAAACAACCTAATAATACCAAATGGACCATCGAAGATCCTCGCGAAGCGAGCAATTAACCAACAATTGTATACAGCTTCACTTCGTGAAGTGCTTCGCAAGTGCAATTAGATTATCTGGTTGGTTGGTTTGGGCGGGCTGAGTATTTGGCCCTTTGGAGTTCTATACTCGAGCACCTAAGATTTACGAACATTGAGACCGTGAAACCGCTAATTCGGAATACACGGCCTCAATTCCACCTAATTCAAGTATCTATTCCCAATATTTGGCTTCGGAATAGAGGGCCTTCACCCACGCCACGCAATATGTCGTCCAACACGTGGATATCGCCAGCGTCAGCTCCGTCATTGATAACATTGGAAAGTCTTTTTGGATCATCCGTAGCCATATACGACCAATAGAAAATCACACCTTCAGCAAGATCATCCTTCTTTTGTCGATACAATGATTGAACTTCATTTTCTGTCATTCCTCGAATAACAGCAAGGTGAATTGTACGTTCCAACTGTTTGATATTTCCCTCAAACATAACTTTCTTATCGAGAGGTGGTCCTACTATTTCGACCAGGTAGCAGCCAGTTTAAGATGGATCAGGGTTTCATTTAGGCTGCCAAACTCATTGGCACTGTTTTTCTTTCAT
>JAWSVK010000030.1:0-651 GCA_033851955.1 Marinosulfonomonas sp. | reverse complement strand
CGCCCATGGAATTGTTGCAGAGGAGGGCTATGGACAGAATGGCTGCTTAAGATCACAAATCTAATCCCAAGGACTCCTCATAAGCAGGAGGGAACTTGGGGTGCAGGTCCTACGGCATGCCGAGAGCGGTGTGCCGGTGTCTGAACTGTGCAGAGAACACGGCATGAGTAATGCCAGATTTTACAAATGGCGGGCGAAGTTTGGCGGCGTGGATGCGTCGATGATGTCCGAGATGAAGTCGCTGACTGAGGAAAACCGCCGCCTGAAGCGCATGTATGCCGAGATGAGCATGCAGAATGACCTGCTGAAGGAAGTGCTTGAAAAAAGTAACGCGGCCATCCCGAAGAAAGGAGTTTGCCGTTAAAGCGGTCGCGGTTCGTGGCGTCAGTATTGCGCTGGCTTGCCGAGCATTCCAGATCAGCGAGAGTCGTTATCGTTACGAACGTAAGTTGAGCGATGAGAATGACGAGATTGCAGAATGGCTGGTGAAGCTGCCCGACAATCGTCGCACGTGGGGTTTTGGTCTGTGCTTTCTGTATCTGCGCAACGTGAAGGGCTTTGGCTGGAACCACATGCGCGTGTATCCCGTTGGCTGACAGGTGAATGCAAAGCAATCACCGAGAGGCGGATCTATAACGAATTGGAGATGAA
>JAWSVK010000029.1:0-23979 GCA_033851955.1 Marinosulfonomonas sp. | reverse complement strand
GAAGTTTCGGGGGGCAGGTCACAGGGAATGTGACTTATGACAACCGTGCGGGGCAGGGCTATGGCTATACCTATGATGCCGCCAATCGGATGGAGTCGTTCTCGATCAACGGGGTGGTTCAGGCGGAATACAAGTATAATTACTTAGGCCAACAGGCCATTCGAACCCTGACCCAAACCGGGCAAGTGATCAACTCGGTCTACGGTCCAGACGGCAACCGGATCGCCGAGTTTGACTTTGATCCGGTGGCGAACACCTCCACCCTGATCCGCGAATACGTCTGGTTTGAAGGCAAACCGATTGCGGTAATCGAGGGCGGGGTTGTATATTACGTCCGCTCCGACCACATCGGCAAACCGGTGTTAGCTACGGATACGACGGGCACGAAGGTCTGGGAAGCGACCTATCTGCCGTTCGCTGGAGTGCACACCAGCACCGGAGCCAACATCACCCTCCGCTTCCCCGGCCAATGGTTCCAGTCCGAGTCAGGCCTGCACCAAAACTGGATGCGGGATGGCCCTGTTGCATAGATACCCCAACCGCTGATACTGAGGCGGTTTGTTCCACGTAGGATGCTGTAAATGCCACACAAGTTCAATGCCGATCGTCGTGCCAAGATCTCGAGGCAAAAGCATCGGGTGACCAACTGGGCAGAGTACAATGAAAGTTTGCGGCGGCGCGGGGATTTGACGGTCTGGATCAGCGATGGCGCGCTTGGTTTGTGGGCTGCACCGCGCCGAACGACGCGAGGCGGCCAGCCAAGCTATTCCGATTTGGCGATTGAGCTTTGTCTGACACTGGGCATGGTTTTTAAGCAGCCGCTGCGCCAGACCCAAGGCTTGATGCGCTCTATTGCGGGGCTGCTGGGGATTAATATTGCGGTGCCCGACTTTTCCAGCCTATCGCGCCGAGGCCATGGGCTGAGTTTGTCAGCTAGGCCAAGCTCCACGAGTAGAAAACCGATCCATCTGACGGTTGACAGCACCAGATTGAAGATCTTTGGTGAGGGCGAATGGCTTGAGGAGAAGCATAAAACCAAGCGCAATCGGCGCTCTTGGCGCAAGTTGCACCTCGGCCTTGATCTTGTCAGCGGCGAGATCGTCTGTTCTGATCTGACCACGGATGACATTGGTGATCCGACAGCGCTTCCAGGTCTCTTGGATCAAATCGACGGCCCAGTTGCTCTGTTTCTGGCGGACGGTGCCTATGACGGAGGGCCAACATGCGACGTTCTTGCCGAACGCTTAGGGCCGATGAACGAAGTCACGATCCCACCTCCCAAGAACGCTGTCCTCAGTCCGAACGCAGTGCAATATCCGACCGCTCGCGATCACCATATTGCTGAGATCAGAACCCATGGGCGCATGGTCTGGCAGAAGACTTCCGGCTACAATCAACGCAGTCGCATAGAAACCCTAATGGTTCGCTGGAAGGCCGTCATCGGGCCCAGGCTAAAGGCGCGCACTTTCGAAAATCAGAAAACAGAAACCAAGATTGGCGTCCGCGTGCTGAACCGGATGACCGGACTTGGCCGCCCCAGTTTTGAACGCACCGCCTGAAGTCTGTCTCGGGTAGGGCGCGTTCCAAAGCCCTAGCTGATCTATGCAACACGGCCTTAAAATTAGCCTCAGGCCATCTCGTAAATAGACGTCAGCCTTTTCCGATGAACCTGCCCTAAAGGCGGGCAAGCCCGCACTCCGGTCAGTTCCACCGGAAAAGGCTGACGTCGTTTCTGGAAACAAATTACCCTGTCGCAAAATGGCCTTCTTTTACGCCGCCATATGGTAGGTTTTTACTCCGCCGTTGACAGGCAAAGCGTAGTGTCAAAGGTACCACCCTCCCCACAGTGCCACACAGAAGGTGTAATCGCTGTTCGCTTGGGTGTTGCTGTATGGCCGTGGTCAGGAATGCTGCATTGCAATTCCTGACCCTTGGCGGAAATTCGGAGTGTGAAGTGGTCAAGTTGAGCGCTTAATCACCCAGTTTTATGACGCGTTTGCCGAAAGATTCGCCTCTGAGCAGGCCGATAAATGCGGCAGGGGCTTGTTCAAATCCGTCGATCATTTCTTCACGGTATTTAATTTTTCCTTGCGCCACCCATTCGCTCATCAACTTAGCGAATTCTGGATAGAGATGGCCAAAGTCGTCAAAGACGATGAAGCCACGCATGGTCATTCGTTTGCGCAGGATCATGCCCATCAGTAAGTTCATCCGGTCGGGCCCTTCGGGCAACGACGTGGCATTATATTGTGAAATGAGACCACATACCGGAATGCGCGCAGAAGGATTTAGCAAGGGCATCACGGCGTCAAAAACTGCGCCGCCGACGTTCTCAAAATAGATATCGATGCCATCTGGGGTGGCCGCGTTCAAAGCGGCTGGGAAACCGTCAGCCTTGTAATCAATGCAGTCGTCAAAGCCTAAAGTTTCGACAACATGGGCGCATTTATCGGCGCCTCCTGCGATGCCAACGACGCGCAGCCCTAGAATTTTGCCAACTTGCCCAACCGTGGCGCCAACAGGGCCGCTGGCGCCAGCGACAACCAGTGTTTCACCTGCTTTGGGTGCACCGATCTGCGTCAGCCCGGCCCAAGCCGTGAGGCCCGGCATTCCCAAAACACCCAATGCCCAAGACGGGTTTTGTGGGTTTTTTCCCATGTTGATCACGCTTGTTCCGTCGGACAGGGCATAGTCCTGCCAGCCGCCAAACGCCACCACCCAGTCACCGGCTTCATAGCCGTTCACGTCGGAACTGACGACTTCTGCTACAGTGCCGCCCACCATGACTTCGCCAATTTCGACGGGAGCGGCATAAGAGGGCGCGTCGCTCATTCGACCGCGCATATAGGGGTCGAGCGAAAGATATTTGTTGCGCAACAACATTTGGCCCGCGGCGGGTTGTGGAACATCGGCAGTTTCCAGACGAAGTGTGTTTTTGTCCGGCTCACCTGTTGGCCGTTCAGCCAAAACGAATCTGCGGTTTTCAGTGTTTGATTGAGTCATTACGTGGGTTCTTTCTTTGGTAAGGAGTTGAACTTAAATGATTAAGTCGCGAGCTGTTTAGCTAAGGGCTAAGTTGTGGATTGCTTCGTGGTACCGGTATTACCTTCCAACAAAGTGTTTGAAACTCAAGAGGCTATTCAACTTCCGCTGCGAAATTGATGCTCTTTGGCCGAATGGGGGTTGTAAAGGCAGGCTTGCTGTGGCTCAATATGCGGAATACAATTCCACATAGTAGAATACAAGGAAGAAGTCATGACTTCATATCTAAAGGGTGCCTTGATTGGTGCAATGCTCTGCGGCGCAAGCGCTGTTTCGGCGGAAACGTTGATTTTTGGCGAAGCTGGTCCCAATCGCGGGGCGCGCGCAGCTGCAACAAACTGGTTCGCCCAAGAGGTGAACACCCTGTCGGGTGGCGAACTGACGATGAACATTCAATGGGGCGGCGCACTGTTTAAGGCGAACGCTGCAATGGGTGGGGTCGCTGATGGTGTGGCCGACATGGGCACCGTGATTTCTGTCTATTTTCCAAAGGAAATGGTGGCTTACGGGATCGCCGATCTGCCGCTTCAAAACGACGATGCTTGGGTTGGTATGAAGGCAACTGATGCTTTGATGCGTGGTAGTGAAGCCATCAAGCAAAATCTGGCGGATATGAACTTGGTTTATATCGGTACGTTCACCACCTCTGGCGTTCATATTGCATGCAAAGACACGGCGATCCGCACAGTTGCAGATATTGCTGGGCTAAAAGTGCGCGGCGTGGGTGCCTATGGTAAAACCTTTAAGGAAATGGGTGCCAATATGGTGCCGATGTCAATATATAAGGCGTATCAGGGGCTGGACAGCGGTCTGCTGGATTGTTCGCAAGGCTATTCCTACGCAACGACGGCCCTAAAGCAACACGAAGTTATCAGCAGCTATACCTTGCTGAACTGGGGTCAGGTTGGTGCGTTGGGTGTTATGATGAACAAAGATGCGTTCGACGGGCTTTCAGCTGAAAAACAAGATGCGCTCATGACGGCGGGTGCTGGCATGCCAGACGAATTGGGTCGCTTGTTGACCACGGCAAATGCTAAATCGATCGAGACCATGAAAGCTGCTGGTATCGAGGTGATTGAACTGCCAGCCGAAGAGCGTGCCAAACTGATTGAAACAGGCGCTAAGTTCGTTGGCGCATGGGTTGAACAGGCCAATGGTATCGGTCTTGATGGTCAAGCATTGCTGGACGAATACCAGGGATTGTTGGCCAAATTCGAGGAAGAGCGCGACAGCCAAGGATATCCTTGGACCCGCTAAGACCAACGCGTTGGCCCGAGCATTCCCAGCTCGGGCCTTTCACTTTTTATCAGAGGTAACTCATGCTTCGTCGTATCGAACGTCTCTTGGTTGATCTGTCCGTGATCGCTATTTTGGGACTCGGCTTTTTGATCACGCTGACCGTTATCTTGCGCGCGCTGTTCAATTCTGGCGTGCCCGACACAACCGTTTTGGTGGCGGAATTGATGGTGGCTGCTGTCCTTTTGCCGCTGGCTGCAGCGACGACTGAACGTGCGCATATCGCGGTCGAATTTCTGGCCAACCGTATGCCGCACCGTATTGCTGACGGTTTGATTATCTTTGGGTCAGTCTTTGGCGTGCTGGCGCTAACCCCGTTGATTTGGGCGAGCTGGCGCGAGGCCACCCATACCTTTGAGTCAGGGTCATATTTTTTTGGGGATTTGGATCTGCCAAAATGGCCGGGCCGTGTGATTTTCCTTGTTGGTATCAGCTTTTGTTGGCTGCGCTTGGTGATCATGGTTGTTCAAGACATTCGCACGCTGCGCGCGGGGCAACGCATTTCGGAAAACCCACATGAGGAAACTGCGTAATGGACGGAACCATTGTTGGCCTTATCGCCTTTGCCAGTCTGATCGTTCTATTGGGGATGCGCGTCCCCATCGCCTTTGCTTTGGCGGGGGTCGCGACGTTGGGGACATTTGCGATATTCGCATTCAGAACGGGTGCATTCACGCCGGATCGGGCCATTCGCCCAACCTCGTCTTTGGTGTTTTCCAACAGCTTTGATCTGATCCACAGTTATGATCTGTCGATGATTCCGCTGTTCGTGGCCTTGGGGCATATCGCTTACCGAGCCGAAATAACCACCCGTATTTACCATGCCGCACGCGTCTGGTTGGCACGCGTGCCGGGGGGCGTCGCGATGGCCAGTGTCGTTGGCTGCGGCGGGTTTTCGGCGATCACCGGATCGTCGATTGCCTGCGCTTCGACTATGGGCCGTATCTGCTCTCCGGAAATGCTGCGTATGGGCTATGACACACGCCTGGCCACGGCGTCGGTGGCTGCGGGTGGAACGCTTGGCAGCCTGATCCCGCCATCGGTATTGTTCATCATCTACGGCATTTTCACCGAAACCTCGATTTCCACGCTGTTCCTTGCGGGTGTGTTGCCCGGGATATTGTCATTGCTCGGTTTCATCTTGGTCATCTGGATTTGGGTATGGCGCGACCCGTCAGCTGCGCCTGCTTTTGAAGGTGAGATCACCTCTCGTGACCGCCGAAATGCTGTGGTTGATGCGTGGCCTGCCGTTCTGCTGTTCGTGATCATTGTTGGCGGCATCTATGGTGGTATTTTCACCGCGACCGAGGCCGCAGCGGTATCTGTTGCTGCTGCGCTTGTGATTGGTTTTGCGCAACGTAAACTAAGTGTTGGATCTGTGGTTGAGGCGATGCGAGAAACCGTGATCCAGACCACGTCGATCTTTATCATTGCGGCGGGGGCTAAGATATTTGTCGCTTTTGTAGCGTTGACGGGTGTGGCAGCGGATATTGTTGGTTGGGTGCAGGATGCGAACCTTTCGGTTGTTGTTTTAATGCTGGCGATCGCTGCAATATACCTGATGCTTGGTATGTTCCTTGATCCGATTGGCATCATGGTGCTGACCTTGCCACTGCTGGTGCCCTTGGTTGAAGGCTATGATTTGAACCTCATTTGGTTCGGTGTGGTGGTGATTAAATTGCTTGAAATAGGGTTGATCACGCCGCCGGTTGGATTGAATGTTTTTGTCATCGCTTCGGTGGTTGGCAAAGAAGTGTCGATTGATCGGATTTTTTCAGGGATTATGCGCTTCTTGTCGGTTGATCTGATCGTGTTGGTGCTCATCATGTCCTTCCCGATAATTTCACTACTGATTCCAAATTCGATGTGATACCTAGAAAAACCATGAGCCAGCTGCCGCCATCCGTTCAATCCGACCGCAGATTTGCCACAACGCTTGCGCGTGGATTGTCTGTGCTGCGCGCCTTTCGAGCGTCGGACGATGGGTTGGGAAATTTGGAAATTTCGGAACGCACTGGCATTCCGAAAAGCACAGTGTCACGGCTGACGTTCACGTTGCAAACGCTCGGATATCTGACCCATGCGCGTCGGCATGACCGTTATCGTCCAGGGCCAGCGCTTTTGGCGTTGGGGAACGTTGCACAGGCATCAATATCCTTTGTTGATGTCAGTGGGCCGATTATGCAGCGACTGGCCGATGATACCGGAACGCTTTCTTTGTTTTTGGTACGTGACAACGCGAAACTATTGATCGTCAAAACATGGCGGCCGCGCAGTGTTTCGTCGATTTGGTTGGAGGTCGGGCACCGATTGCCAATATTGGGGACCTCTTCGGGACACGCCCTGATGGCGACCTTATCCGAAGACCTGTTTGAGGCGACGGTCGAGTCCGTTGATGGCGAAAACGGCCTTACGCGAGAGCATGCGGGGCAAACGCGGCGCAGCGCTTACGATCAATTGATTTCGCAGGGGTTCGTGATTGCCGATCCTGAAAAATACTTCACCGAAAATATCCATGCGGTTTCAACGCCATTCCATTCGCGTGATTTGGCGGAGCCTGTTGTTTTCACCTGTGGTGGCATGCGTAATGATCTAACGATGGAGCGGATGCGCAGCGAGGTTGGACCAAAGTTGATTGCCGCTGTTAAGGAACTGGAACTGACTATGGGGCAGCTTGGATCGATCACAGTCAGAGATTAAAATACTACATAGTGGAACTAAATTCTAATATACGGGCTTGCTGCTCGAAGATAAGGAACTGAAGATGAGCGAAGTTGTTCGGTATGAACGTGAGGGCGAAGTGGCTGTGATTACGGTTGCAAACCCGCCTGTCAACGCCTTGGGATTGGCTGTGCGTCGTGGCCTTTGGGATGCCATTGACCGGTTCACCCAAGATGACGGCGCGCAAATAGCGTTGATTTTGGGGGAGGGGCGTTTGTTTATCGGCGGGGCTGATATTTCCGAATTCGGCAAGCCGCCGCAAGAACCATATTTACCGGATGTTTGTACGCATATTGAACGAGCCCCTAAACCGGTCGTCGCGGCGATTCATGGCCCGGCCTTGGGCGGCGGTTGTGAGATTGCACTGGGCGCGCATTACCGTCTGGCGATGAAGGGGGCTTCATTTGGCTTTCCCGAAGTGAAATTGGGGCTGATTCCTGGTGCCGGTGGCTCGCAACGTGTGCCGCGGCTAACGGGTGTTGGCCCAGCATTGGATATGGTGACATCGGGTGCGCCAATTGGGGCTGAGAAAGCGTTGGAAATCGGGCTTGTGGATCGTCTGGGCGAGGTTGATCCACGCACAGATGGGGTGGCTTATGCATGCGAATTGCTAGCACAAGGCGCTGAGATGCGCCGCGTGGGAGAACTGCCACGTCCGGCACTCGATGTTGAGGTGTTTGCGCAAGCACGGGCGCTTTGGGCGAAAAAATCGCGTGGTGAGGTTGCACAGCAAAAAGCAATCGACGCGGTTGAGGCGGCTTGCAATATGGATTTGGACGAGGGTGTTTTGGAAGAGCGGCGCCTGTTCATGGAGTTGATGCAAACACCCCAACGCGCAGGGATGATCCATGCATTTTTCAATGATCGCAGGGTGGCAAAATTGCCTGAGATCGAAGGTGTAGCGCCACGCGAGATTGCGAAAATAGGCGTGATTGGTGGCGGAACGATGGGCGCTGGAATTGCAACGGCTGCTCTTTTACGCGGGTTGCATGTAACTGTGATTGAACGCGACAGTGCTGCGGCCGATAAGGCGCGTGACACGGTTTCGGGGTATCTTTCAGGCGCTGTGAAACGTGGCAAGCTAAGCCAAGCCAAGTTTGAGCAGATTTTATCTGAAACATTGGTGACGGCGATTGATTATGCCGCGTTGGCGGATGCAGATTTGGCGATTGAAGCTGTCTTTGAGAACATGGACGTCAAAAAGCAGGTTTTCGGCCAGCTGGATGAGGTGATGAAACCCGGGGCAATCCTTGCCACCAATACTTCCTATCTGGATATCAATGAGATAGCGCAGGCGACATCACGTCCTGCCGATGTGATTGGCTTGCATTTTTTCAGCCCCGCGCATGTGATGAAGCTGCTTGAAGTGGTGGTTGCGGATCAGACTGCACCCGACGTCACAGCGACGGCATTTACATTGGCCAAACGGTTGGGAAAAGTCGCTGTTCGGGCTGGAGTTTGTGACGGATTTATCGGCAACCGCATCCTTGCGACATATCGCGGCGCAGCGGACCGGATGATTTACCAAGGGGCTTCCCCCTATCAAATTGACGCAGCGCTCAAGGCATTTGGTTTGCCTATGGGGCCTTTTGAGATGTCTGATTTGGCGGGGCTGGATATTGGTTTTATGACGCGGCAACGCAAGGCGGCGGAACGTGATCCAGAGGCCAAACCCGATGTTGTGCCAGTCTGGGCAGATGAGTTGTACCATATGGGGCGTCTCGGGCAGAAAACCGGACGTGGATATTACATCTATGAGGCAGGAAAACGGGGGGGCAGTGCCGATCCTGAAGTAGAAGAACTGGTTGTCAAAGCCCGTGCCGAAGCTGGGATCACACAACGAGCTTTCGCGGATGCAGAAATCCAACGCTTTTACATGGCTGCGATGGTCAATGAAGCGGCCAAGGTTGTTGGCGAGGGGATCGCCAAGCGTCCATTGGATGTCGATGTGACCAAGCTATATGGCTACGGCTTTCCGCGTTGGCGCGGCGGCCCGATGCATTGGGCAGACCAAGAGGGGTTGCCTGCCATTTTGGACGATATCCTCACTTGGGAAAAATCCGACCCTGAATTCTGGAGCCCCGCCCCGTTGCTGGTTCAATTGGTCAAGGATGGGCAGACCTTTGACGATCTGAATAAGGGCTAATTCACATGACCAACGTTGAACTCCTTTCCACCGCCCTCACGGTTATCGGCAAAGCTGGGCGTGACGCCAATTTGAGCGTTTTATCCGATTGGCAGCAACATGATTGAAGTTATCAAAGATGAAACAGGCACGCAGAGTCTGTTGGGCTATGTGCTCGAAATTGGCCATCCTGATGGCGGTGCGCGTTGCGTTCTTGATGTGACAGATGCCCACCTTAACCGCCACAACGCATTGCATGGCGGAATCATGGTGACGGTGCTTGATAATGCCATGGGCGCGACGGCGAGTCTGACCGCAAGCGCAGATGGGCGCAGCCCCTTTTTGACGATCACGATGACGACGCAGTTCGTTGCCCCAGCCTATGCAGGGCAGCGGGTCACAGCGATTGGTCGCGTGACTGGAGGAGGGCGATCAACGCTTTTTATCGCCGCTGACCTTGTTGGGGAGGATGGTGGTCTGATTGCCTCGGCCACAGGCGTTTTCAAAAAGGTACGTATGAAACAAGGAGGTGACGCATGAAGCTAGCATATATTGAAGATTTGGGTGATCGGTTGGTGGTCGTTAATGCCAATAACAGTCGTAGAAATGCCTTGTCTGACGATTTGTATGACGTCTTGATGGAGGCCATGGAATTGGCCGCCGACACACGCATCACCTCGGTTACTTTGTGGGGAGAAGGTTTCTTTTGCGCTGGTGGTGATTTGAACTTGTTGGCGAAGCGCAGCGGTCTGACTTTGGATGAGCGTAAAGGCCGCATTGATGCATTGCACGATCTAATTCGTGGCATTCGGGCCTGTCCCAAGCCGGTGATTGCAGCGGTAGAGGCTGGAGCGGCTGGGGCTGGGGCCTCGATTGCGTTTGCGTGTGATATGATCGTAGCGACAGAGGGTGCAAAATTCTCTGCGGCCTATGTCAAGGCTGGCTTGGTGCCGGACGCGGGTCTGAGCGCCAGTCTAACCTCGTTGCTGCCACGTGCGTTGGTTTCAGAAATGATGCTGTTGGGTGACGCTGTTTTGGCGGAACGGCTTGTCAATTTGGGGGCCATTAATGCGGTGGTGCCACTGGGGCAAGCACGCTCTGCGGCAATGGCGTTGGCTGATCGGTTTTCCAAAGGGCCTTCTGTAGCGCAAGCGCGGATCAAGGCAATGATCGGTGCAGCGCACGACAACAGTTTCGCCGACCAGTTGGATTATGAGCGCGATGAAATGGCGATGGCCATCGTCGCGCCCGAAGCGCAAGAAGGCATCAATGCCTTTTTGAATAAACGCCAGCCAGATTTCACCAAACTGCGATCTGAATGACCTCTGCCGATGTCTTCGTTGCCCCTGAAGTATTCAGCGCCTTCAATAAAGAAATGATCCAAACATGACAGTTTTCACCCATATTCATGAAATGGTGCAGCATCAGGCGCAGACACGGCCAGACGCATTGGCTGTGATCGATGCGGATGGACGTAGGGTGACGTGGGCGACCTATCACGCGCTGATTCTAGAGGCTGAAGCTTTGTTGCAATCGCAAAATGCCGGGGCTGGAGAGCGTGTTTTGATCGTGGCCGAGAATTGCCTTTCGGTGCCCGTGTTGATGATGGCGGCAAGCCGTTTGGGCGCATGGGGTGTGCCGGTCAATGCCCGCATGTCAGCCTCCGAAATCGCGCGCATTATTGACCATGCGCGACCAAGGGTCATTTTGTTCACATCCGGCGTTTCGCAAGAGGCCGCTGATCATGCAGAGGTGCAGGGTGCGAAGCCGGTTGAAACCGGATTTGGAACGCTGCACATTTACGATACAGAAATTGCCGACCCTGAACCAGTGGACGAGGCTGATGAAGTCGCCGTGCTGCTTTATACCACTGGCACGACTGGGGACCCAAAAGGCGTGATGCTAACCCATGCAAACCTGTTGTTTGCGGCCAGAGCGTCGGTAAGTTTGCGTGGATTGACCTCTGCTGATCTGGTGTATGGAGCTTTGCCGCTCACGCATGTGTTTGGCGTGGCGTCGATGCTTATGGCATCGGCTATGGCGGGGTGCGCGGTGCAGTTGGCAAAGCGATTTACGCCTGCGGGTTTGTATGAGGCGCTGCGTTCGGGGGTCACAGTGTTGCCTGCCGTGCCGCAAATGCATGCGTTGCTTATGGCCTATGCTGCGGATCAAAAGATAACCAAACTGGGCTCGGACAGTCTGCGCTATGTTTCGTCGGGAGCGGCTCCGCTGGATCCGAGTTGGAAGCGAAATGCCGAGGCATTTTATGATCTGCCATTGCAGAATGCTTACGGCATGACGGAGACAACAGCAGGGGTCAGTGGGTCGCGCAACCTTATTGGTGACGCCGATATTAGCGTCGGCCCGCCGCTCCCTGGTGTGGAGATTAAGCTGGATCTGAGCGCGGGCGAAGACGCCGAGGTGGGTGAGGTGCTGACGCGCGGCCCACACATTATGAAAGGTTATTTCCGCAATGCAGTGGCCACCCGTGCTGCGATAACCGAGGATGGATTTTTACGCACTGGCGATTTAGGCCAAATTGATGCGCAGGGCCGGTTGTCAATTGTTGGGCGTGCCAAGGAATTGATCATCCGTGGTGGGTTTAACGTTTACCCTCCTGAGGTGGAGGCCGCGTTGAATGATCACCCTGCGGTGGTTCAATCGGCTGTGATCGGCCACACAGCGGCGGGGGATGAGCAGGTTTTCGCGTTTGTTCAGGTCCAATCGCCGGTTGGCGTTGAAGATTTGCGTGCCTTCGTGGCGGACAGATTGGCAGGCTACAAACGCCCTTCACAAATCCACATTGTTGATCAGTTGCCAGCGGCGGCGACGGGGAAAATCCTAAAGCATCTACTGGCCAAGCAGTTTGCTGATTTGATCGAATAAACGAGCCATCCTAAAAACAAAGACGGCATTTTTTTCGGCTCGACGCGATGTCGTTCCGAGGTTGCAGACGGCTGTTTGAAAGAGCACCGCACGCAAAGGTTAACTCCGGTTAACCCCACTTTGGTAATTTGCCATTGTTCGGGTCGAGAGCCTGAATTTTACAAATATGAACTTAAATTTGAGCGGATCAATGGTGGCCTTTGGCCCCAGCGCATAGATGCATGCGCGTTCCGGATATGTGGAAAGGGGCTAGGATGAATAAGGCAATTACAGAAGGTTTGGTATTTACACCGCCACTGTTTGTGGATGGTTTAGACGTTTGGTCGAGCCAAGATGGCACGGCGGGACAGGACACTTATGACAATGCGGCCAACGCTGCCTTTGTGCCAGCGGATCAGGACTTTGGCGGTTGTCTGGAATTGCAAAAAACCACAGCGACGCAAAAACTGCGGTATATGGGGCAAACGCCCATGCTGCCTGGTTGCTATCTGCGCATTACGGCACGGGTCAAAGCCGTGAGCGGCAATCTGGCGACGGTCCGGATTGCAGGTTGGGCTGGCGATGCATCGGACTCGCATGTTGGAGGCCTAACCGAGGTTGGCCCAAGCGTAACGCTGACCACCTATGGCGAAGTTGTTACGGTTACCGCGATTGTGGGTGCTGGCGTTCGCAATGGCGTGGACATGCAGTGGGGCAGTGCGCCTATTTACGGTCATTTTGGACTTGATTTGACGGGGCCAACCGGTGGCGTTGTGCGCATTGACGACATCGAAATCGAGGACATAACGGGTGCATTCCTGCGCGACATGATGGACTGGGTCGATGTCAAGGATTTTGGTGCAGTTGGCGATGGAATTACAGATGATGAAGCGGCCTTTGAGGCGGCTGATTTAGCGGCGAATGGCCGTCGGGTGCTTATTTCGGAAGGCACATATTATCTGGCCAATCACGTTACGTTTGAAAACCCTGTCAGGTTTCAGGGCACTGTAACTATGCCGGTTGATAAGCGTCTTGTGTTGCGTAAAAACTTTGACTTACCGACCTATATCAACGCTTTTGGTGATGACGAACTGGCGCTTAAGAAAGCGTTGCAGACTCTATTGAACTATTCAGACCATGAATCCTTGGATATGGGGGGGCGCCGCGTTGAAATTTCAGCACCTATTGATGTACAAGCGGCTGTTTCCAATCGGGACACCTTTGAGGTGCGTCGTATTTTGCGCAACGGACAGATTCAGGTTATTGCTGGTCCCGCTTGGGACACGGATACTGTCGTTTCGGCCGCGACGTATTCGATCTCTGACCCCAAAACCCTAAGTTCTGTCGCTGACGTTGCCAATATTGCCGTTGGCTCGTTGGTGCAAGGCAATGGTGTTGGGCGCGAAGTCTATGTGCGTTCCAAAAATGTTGGGGCAGGCACGATCACGCTAAATCATGCTTTGTATGACGCGGATGGGACACAGGATTTCACCTTCAAGCGTTTCAAATATATGCTCGACTTTAGCGGTTTCGTCAAAATGAGCCGTTTTGCAATTGATGATGTGGAATTCATTTGTAGCGGTGAAGCCAGCGCGATTATGTTGCCGTTGGATGGCCGGATGTTCCAAGTCAGGGACAGCAGTATTTCGAAACCAAAAGATCGTGGTATCACGTCGATTGGGCTGGCCTGTCAGGACATCTCTATCGACCGCAACCAATTCCTATCAAACGAAATGGGTATGCGGGCGCAGGATCGTACGACGGTCATGTTGAATGTGAACAAGAATGATGCGAAAATTCGCAACAATCAGGTGCATCGATTTGGCCATTTTGCTGTGTTGGCAGGCGTTGGGACCATTTTGTCAGGCAATCATTGGTATCAGGGCGACGACGAAACGAATGGTCTACGCACTGCTGGCGTCATTTTCACCAATACCAATCTAAATTCGATCGTTGACGGCAACTATGTTGATAACAATTTTATCGAGCTGACGAATGAACACGACGAAGATCCTGATCTGGGGTCGGCCTATACGTTTGGCGGATTGTCGATCACTGACAACGTGTTTGTGGTTAGCCATGCGGTAGATTGGTTCAACTGGATTGTTATCACGCCCTATGGCACCGGGCATTCGATTGACGGGCTGATCGTAACCGGGAACTCATTTCGTGCGTTGGCTGGGTCTATCGACAGGGTCGAGAAAATCGACACAACATTCGCCAATCTGGATTTCTGGGGTTTCCGAAATATTGTGTTTGAGGCCAATACTTTTAACGGAGTGAATGAACGCATACAAAACCCAGCAATCATTGAGTATTCGCAAAATTCCAACGCGCAGACTTGGAAAGTGGATTTTGCGCCAACCCTGCCATTTGGTGGATACACACGGCGCGTAACCTCTCTGATTGCCGATGGTATGATCACGTCCGGTACATCAACACGGGTGAGTACGATGCCCTACACCGACCGCACTTCGGGCACTGGTAATAATGAGGTCTGGGTGAACTGGTCGATTGCCTGCAAAGGTAAAATCCAGGTGACGGCGCGGATCGATCGCCCGCTATAGGACTTGATTAACGGAAAACCATTGGGGCAGGGGGCAGTAATGCTTCCTGCCTGTTTTTGTGCGTTTTCGACCCCTCGGCGCGGTTGGTTTTTAAAACGGAGCAGATTTTTGGGACGGCCAACAGGCGGCCAGATTTGTGATACGGTCAAAGCTGTGGCATTGTTTGGTTATGGGCCGTGATCGCGGCCAAACAGCAACCGCCATTTCGGCTAGAATGCTGTGAAAAAAACTATGGAAGGGCTGCCGATGCCAAAAGTTTCGAAAGACAGCGACGTTCAAACAGTCATCACCACATTCGAGGTAACGCCAGCCACTTGTCAGGATCTACTGGACGAATTGACGGTCGCCTGGAATGCATTCGTCAGCCAACAGCCCGGCTTTGTTGGGGTTGCAATGCATGTGAATGATGCCAAAACGCGGATCGCAAATTACAGTCAATGGAAAACCCGAGAAGATTTTCAGGCGCTGCTGCGTTCAGATGAAATGCAGGCTTATCACCATAAATTCAATGCACTTTGCAAGAATTTTGAGCCTGTTCTCTACGATGTGGTTGTCAGTATCGACTAGGCGTCAGACGCTGTTCAATTCGGTCTCTTGCTCTAATGCATGGGTTGTTTTTTTTGTTCTGCTAAAGGCTTGTTCTGCTTTGCCTTTGGTCAGCCATGAGAACGCAAATGCCCAGACACCAATCGCTTCCAGCCAAAGAACCAGCTTCCAATCCACCACCAAGGCCTGCATCTCGGGGCTGCCTTTTACTTTCATATAAGAGGTGATGGTGATCAGGATCGTTGAAATCGCAATGACATGACCACACCAGAAATAGACCCTGCGCCGCGTAGGTTTGGCCGTTTTGGGGAACTGATAATAACAAAAGATGCCAAGGCATACAAAAAACGTCAGGGCTGATGCATAGTGGAAGATTGAGCTGACTTTAAGGCCTAGTGCCTCTTGGGAAACGGTCACCACAGTTTGACTTTCGTTTGGAAAAAGCGCCAGCCCGAAGGCGGCTACTCCGGCAAGCGTTGCGACCCAATCGTCGGAAAACCATTCGCCCTCATCGCGTTGATAACCCTTGTAGGAAATCAAGAAAATGCCAATGGCGAACAACGTTCCGACAAATATGTCTCGCAAGGTTGTATGGTAAAAATCACTGATTGAAGGTGCTAATTGATTGTTCGAAAGAATGCTGCCGCCGATTAAAATCACTGGCAATATCACCCCCAATACACCAATGGCAAGCCGCACACGGTGATAGGACAAAACCAAATCATGATGTGAGGTCGGGGTATTTGTAGAGTCATTGAACATGGGCAGACCTGTAAAAATATGGGCAGAAAAAGTGTTTTAGGAAAAAATACCAATGATGGTAGTTTAGCGCCCACCAAGAGCTGTTTCAAGCCGAACGTTAAAAGTTCTTCCAAAATCCCAATTTTAGACTTTGTGTTTTGTCACCCGTCAGGCCATGGACCAAGCCAATTTCAACGCTGTTTTTTCCGCTGCCAAAGGACCAAACTAATGACGGTGCGAATTTGGCATAGGCTGGCCCGTTGGTGGTTTTGCCCGTTTGCAATTGCCAGATCAGCATTATCTTATCGGACGGTTTTTGACCAAAGGTGAAGTCCGCGCTAAAATTGGTGCCCGCCTGTTGCGGCACGAAGATTGACGAATGGGTCACCCCCGTTACGGATGCATCAAACGCCAGCCAGCCACGTTTCAACCCGCGCCCCCATGAAAACCCAGCCTTGACCAAGGCCTGTTCGGTTGTGGTGCCCCAGGGGTTCGGGATCGATTTCGCGCCGACGCCAAATGTTAGGGCCATGCGGGCAGGGCGGTCTTGGCGGCCCAGCGGAAAGCGCATGAACAATAGGGCTTCGGATGCTTTGCCGGGTGCCCCCAGATAGCCGTCAAATCCGACAGTTAGCCGCGGCGTTAACCCGTATTCAGCATAGAGCGAGGTGTCGGTGGCAAAACGGCTGTCAGAGCGGGCGGAGATCGTATTGGACCACGATAAAAACGCAGTCCCCTTTTCGCGCAACCAAGCACCAGCCTGCGCTGTTGTGGGCAGAGCCACTATGATTAAAAGGATAATTGCGCGGATCATTCATACCTCATTCCCCGTGATGGACTGTCGAGGAAAATGGTAAACAGAGGGTTAATTGTGATGCTGGCGTTTGATATACATCATCGCTGTGCTGTTTTTAGCGGGGTATTATCAGGCAACTTCAAAAAAGGAGACATCACCATGTACACCAATATTTTGATCCCGGTTGCACTGGACCATAAACACGACATATCCGAGGCGATCCAAGTCGCCCAACGTCTGCTTGTCGAGGCGGGTAAGATCACATTGCTAAACGTTGTCGAGGCGATCCCCGGCTATGTGGCAGGCTATCTGCCTGAAGGTCAGCTGGAAAAGAACCGTCTCGAATTTGAGTCGGCGCTTATGGCCGAAGCTGGCGAAATTGAAGGGGTGGAGGCCAAAGTTATCGTTGGCCATCCAGGCGGATCAATCGTTGATTTTGCCAAAGACAAGGCTGTCGATTTGATCGTGATTGCGTCCCACAAACCTGGCCTGCAGGACTTCTTCCTAGGCTCAACAGCGGCGCGTGTTGTGCGGTATTCCCAATGTCCGGTGCATGTGCTGCGCTAATTACTCAGGAAACTGAGCCCGACAACTTGCCACACCCGCCTTCATTTTGCGGGTGGCGGCGGGCATGCGTTTTTGCAGGCTCGCCAATTTGCGCCGTTCCTCAGCGACATTGATTGAAACCGGCGTTTCAACGGTGCGGGTGTCGAACTCATAACATTTGTACGGCTTTTTCTCGGCGTCATAACAAACGGTCGGCACCTCAAAGGATTGCGTGCTGCGGTGAATGGCATAGCCACGGGCGATGTTGCCTTTGGCGGTGCTGATAGCGCTGTTAATGGCGCGCACTTCGTTGGTGGCCGTGTTGATGCATTGCTCTTGCGGGGTGGCGCAAGCGGCGAGCAGGGCAAGGGCTGGGAGGATGGCGAGGTGTTTCATATCAAGGGTTCCGTTTGGGATACGCGTCGTTGGTTGAGTGTTCGGGATTCGGGGCGGGATGTCAAATGCGGGGTATATTGTTAGAACGGAGCTTAAGGTGGGCAACCTGTAATTACGTAACGGGGCTGCCCACTCTACAGCGATTACATGTACGCTTGAACAACAGATCCGGCTGCCATTGTGTTATGAAGCAGGAACCATATTGTAGGTGCACATATTCAAGCGCTCAATAGGCGCTTAAATTGTTAGAATGGGGCGTGAGAATTGAAATTCATCCGAAACATTACGTGGAAGTTATGGGTGATGATTGTAATGATCCTCATTCTTGCACTGCTGTGGTCCCAATCGGAAACTGGGCTGTCTTTTTATGACGTAATCTTGCTCGCCGTATGGTTTGCTTTCTCTGTTGTTTACGACACCTGGTTGGAGAAGAAATAGCGCAGCTATATGCGCCCCTACTTCTTTCCCTATTTCCACGTTCTCTTGCTCCCAGCCTTCCCAGCTGTAGACCTCCCGCCAGCCGCACTTGCCGCCTCAACCGCCGATTGCCGCGCTAACGGGTCGTCCGCGATGGTCAACTCCACCGCTTCCAGACGCCGCACTTCGTCGCGCAGACGTGCCGCTTCTTCGAACTCCAGGTTCTCGGCGGCAGCACGCATCGCAACCCGCATCGCGTCCAGATGGGTGGCCAGATTTTCGCCCATCATCGGCGCATCAATCGTCGCTGTAACCCGCGACATATCGGTGTCGCCGTCGTATAGACCCGACAGCACATCATCGATGTTTTTCTTCACCGTCTGCGGCGTGATGCCGTGCTCAATGTTATAAGCAACCTGACGTTTGCGCCGCCGTTCGGTCTCGTCCATCGCGTATTGCATGGAACCGGTGATCCGGTCAGCATACAAAATCACCCGTCCTTCGACATTACGGGCCGCGCGGCCAATGGTCTGCACCAGTGAAGTTTTGGAGCGCAAGAACCCTTCTTTGTCCGCGTCCAAAATTGCCACCAAACCACATTCGGGAATGTCCAAACCTTCGCGCAGAAGGTTAATACCGATCAGCACGTCAAACGCCCCCAGACGCAAATCACGCAGGATTTCAATGCGCTCTAACGTGTCGATATCACTGTGCATGTACCGCACACGGATGCCCTGTTCGTGCATGTATTCGGTCAGGTCTTCGGCCATGCGTTTGGTCAAAGTCGTGACCAGCGTACGCATGCCTTTGGCCGCGACCAAACGGACTTCGTCGAGCAAATCATCGACCTGCATTTCAACAGGGCGAATTTCCAGCACCGGTTCTAACAGACCCGTCGGGCGGATCACCTGTTCCACAAACACGCCGCCCGATTGCTCCAGTTCCCAATTTTGCGGGGTGGCCGAAACGAACACGGATTGGCCGCGCATCGCGTCCCATTCCTCGAATTTCAGAGGTCGGTTGTCCATGCAAGATGGCAGACGGAACCCGTGTTCGGACAGGGTGAATTTGCGGCGGTAATCGCCTTTATACATGCCACCGATTTGTGGCACTGAAACATGGCTCTCGTCGGCAAAGACAATCGCGTTATCAGGGATGTATTCAAACAGGGTGGGGGGGGGCTCGCCGACATTGCGCCCCGTCAGGTAGCGCGAATAGTTCTCGATGCCGGCGCAAAACCCTGAGGCCTCCATCATTTCCAGATCAAAGCGGCACCGTTGCTCTAACCGCTGGGCCTCAAGCAATTTGCCCTCGGCTTTGAACTGCTCCAACCTGTGGTGCAGTTCTTCTTTGATGTGTTTGATGGCTTGCAGCAGGGTCGGGCGCGGCGTCACGTAATGTGAGTTGGCGTATACCCGCACCTTTTCCAGTGTCGCGGTTTTGGCGCCCGTCAGGGTGTCGAATTCGGTGATGCCCTCAAGTTCATCGCCAAAGAAGGACAGCCGCCAACCACGATCCTCAAGGTGAGATGGCCAGATTTCAAGGCTGTCACCCCGCACCCGAAAGGTACCGCGTGAAAAAGCATTGTCCGAGCGTTTATATTGCTGGGCGATCAACCCTTGCATCATTTCGCGTTGATCATAGGTGGCGCCGCAGATCAAATCTTGGGTCATCGCCGTATAAGTTTCGGGCGAGCCGATACCATAAATACACGACACTGACGCGACGATGATCACATCGTCACGTTCCAGCAAAGACCGCGTGGCCGAGTGGCGCATCCGGTCGATTTGCTCATTAATGGCGCTGTCTTTTTCGATGAACGTATCCGTGCGCGCGACGTAAGCTTCGGGTTGGTAGTAGTCATAGAACGACACGAAATATTCGACCGAGTTTTCGGGGAAAAATCCCTTCATCTCAGCGTACAGCTGGGCGGCCAGCGTTTTGTTCGGGGCCAATATGATGGCGGGGCGCTGGGTTTGCTCAATCACCTTGGCCATGGTGAAGGTTTTGCCGGTGCCGGTGGCCCCCAGCAACACCTGATTGCGCTCACCTGAATTGATGCCCTCGCACAGCTCCGTAATCGCCGTGGGCTGATCGCCTGCGGGTTTGAAATCGGTGTGCATGATAAAGCGTTTGCCGCCTTCTAGTTTTTGGCGGGGTGCGGGTGTGTTCTGCGTCATGATAAATCCTCTGTCGGCAGTTTCGTGCCCTTTTTGTTCTTATGCAAGGGGGGTGCGCAGGTTTTTGCGATGGCTCTCATGCTGCAGGGCGCAGTTTAGGCCCTAAGGCTTGGTTAATATTACTGGAACGTGGCAATGCCGGCGTTGATTTTTCGTTCGATCGAATTTGCAGGTTTTCCCTTGGCTTTTTTGTATGCGCATGCGTCGCGAAAAATGGTGAGGACCGTTTGAGCCTTGAAAAACAACCTTTTTCGGTGATCTGGCTTGGATTTCTTAACAATCAGTTAACCCTTTAACGTGAATTTTATGCACTATGAGACAACCTTAAGGGTGTTTTTGGGTTGCCAGTCTCAAAAACTATGCTTAACGTGAAGGAGCAAGCAGAAGAAATGATTGTCGATCAGACGCACCACCCACCCCACCCCTCACTCCCTAGCCTCTGATCGGCAATCGCTTGCTTCCCCCCGATAAAACGACAATCCTACGAATTTGGCACAATGCAGGCTTGCGTATAGGGCGCGCATTCGGGATAAACAGGTCAACAGTTAGTCACGGAGAGAACCCATGCTCGCTCGAATTTTTCAGCCCGCAAGAAACGCCATGCAATCAGGTGTTGGTAAAACCCGCCAATGGGTGCTGGAATTTGCCCCCGAGGCCGCGCGCACGGTTGATCCGTTGATGGGCTGGACCAGCTCTACCGATATGGAGTCCCAAGTGCGCTTGAAATTCGACAGTGTCGAGGCGGCCGTCGAGTATGCCAAACAACACGGCATTGAGGCGCAAGTTTCAAAACCCCACAAGCGCAAAGCGGTGATCCGTCAAGGCGGCTACGGCGAGAACTTTGCCACAAACCGCCGCGGTTCGTGGACCCATTAGCGATCGTTTGTTTTCGCATTAAGAGCTTGATCCAACCGCACCTGTTGCGCAATAACGCTCCAACGGTCCCATAGCTCAACTGGATAGAGCACCTGCCTTCTAAGCAGGGGGTTTCAGGTTCGAGTCCTGATGGGATCGCCAATCTTTAAAAATCATTTAAAAACAATAAGTTAAACATAGTGATTGCGCTTGATTGTGGTGGTTGGTGCACTACACAGGTATACCACATGAGGGGGGCATGGACTACCTAGGCCAGCTGCGTGGCGAAGGGACAGCATACCGATTTTGCATGAAGACGCCTAAAAGTCTTAAGGGACGCGTTAATCCGTGGTCTGGGAAAGATTTCGGGTCTTGGATTATCAGGGGTATGAATGGGGAACGACACAGGCCTACTGCGAAGAAATTGGCGCAACTGTTCAAGGCTGAGGTCATTAAACTGGAAGCGACCTATCGCGCCTCTGACCGTTACTCCCCTGAGAAAGCAGAGCTTTGGAATGAGGCCTTGCGGACTGAGGAAGACACCGTGTTTATTCGCGACCTCATTTATGAAGAGGTCCAGAAGACGCCTAGAGAACACCGTAAGGCCTTCTCCAAGGTGGCCTTAGCAACAACGCCCACGTTGACCCAAGCGGTGCCTGCCTATTTAAAGGCGAGGGAAGAAGGAAATGGTTATGGGTATGCCCCACTTGCTGCTTCTACTGTCGCAGATATTAATTCTGCCATCGCCCACCTCTCACGTTTCCTTGAACAGCCACCTGAGGCCATCTATTTGGACGATCTGAACAAAGACAACTTGATGATCTTTCGTGGTGAATATCTGCCCAGCCAGATCAGCGAACGAACGGAGGAGGGGCTGGCTCCAGCTACAATCGGCAAGATGATCACAATGCTTCGAGGCATCTAGCATTGAGGGCAAGAACATAGGGGGCTGCCAGAGGGGGCAATCCAGTTCGACCTGCCTAATGGCGTTCGCAGAGAACGGCCTAAGGCTAAGCAGAAGCGCGACGCCTACAAACCTGAGGAAACCCAGAAGGGACTCGCTAGGGCACCAGTGGGGGAACTGTTAGGGGACATCTTTCGTATAGCTTTAGTGACAGGGGCGAGGGCCACTGAGATTGCAAAGGTCATGGTCACGAACGCAAAAGAGGATGGGTCCGTGTTCCTCATCGAAGGCGGGAAGATGGAAAATGCCAGACGAGTCATTCTTGTGCCTGTGGTCACTCAATCCATTGTCTCACGACTGCGGACCGCTGCTTTGGAGGGAAATCATGAGAGGCTTTTCTACATGACCCCGTTAAGCCCAACACTTGGCAATGCCTCTGCTCTTTCCAAGCGTCACACGATATTTCGGCGTAAGGTGCTGGGGGGAGAGACCGATGGGCGCTTAGATTTTCATTCCCTGCGGCACACTTGGCGAACCACTGGACACCGCGCTGGGCTTACCGTTGATGACACCCACGACCTCGGTGGTTGGGCTAGCGTCGGGCGTACATCAGACCCATATAATCATGGCCTGAACCTTGATGAATTGGCCATGGCACAAGAGAAAATCACGGCATTGATGGAATGTGATGGATACCTGAAAGGCTTCTGATCTAAAAAACCCCTGTCAGAACCAATAAGGCAACAAGGGAGGGATTATAGTTTAACTGAGAGGCTGTTTCCAATTGTAGTGAACTACCCCCCAAGCAATACGCTCAGGAGTGTCTGACGTCAGCGAGAATTAAGTCAAATAATTCTACTTGGTAACGTATGTAAATGCTTTTCCCGGTCCACGATCCCGGGTTACATGAAACTGGTTTCCATTTGCTTCCCAAAGCTTACAATCGGTGTTTTTAGAATGAGTGGTTAGCTTGCGACAAAAGAACCCCTCGCGCCATACCCAAGTACCCTTCAGCACTTCCCCATCAAATTTCCCTTTAAGATTTCCGTTTTTTTCGAATTGTGAAATAGTTTTTGTCCAAATACAGTTTGCGCCCGACAACCAATTTATTGAATTCAGCTTCTCTCGAAATTCGGACAAACCCATCTGCCGCTTCGGCGCGAACCGTGAACAAAGAGACAGCGAAAATTATAAGAATGAAGCTAAAAACTTCTGAGTAAGTAACATTTCTCATTCCTTTATGCAGGATGATATCAAGGAGGCTTAATGCCGCAATCATGCACATTTTTAGGAGAAAAGAAATATTTGGACTTATTCGGTTGGAAAACTCCAATTTCGAGCAGCATCTGTTATTTTTTGAGCGATACAGCACAAATAGGAATTTTTATAGCGCCTCGACTTAAACTTGAATCACCCAACGCTGCCTGAAATCAAAGATTTCAACTCGTTAAATGATGCCCAATGTTTCAGGTTAAAGTCGAGACGCTTTAGCGAGAGGTTCGGTCAAAATCGACCTCCGACACTTATTCCTTTTGTATTTGTTCAGTTGGTGAGGTTGTCCGCAAAAGCGCGGTTGTTAATGAGTTGAGGAAGGCCAGACGCAATAAGAGCACAGACCACCTCAGATTGAGAGACTTCTTTGCCTGTGTTGGTAAGGTGCCGTTCTTGAAGTATGGCCACAGTCGCGACCACTTCGGGTCTCGTTCGCATGTTTGCCCATGCGGCGATGTTAGCGGTGCCTGTCGCTTTACGGCGCTGGGCAAACCATCGGTTGAGAGCATTTGTCGTTGGCTGATATCCTAGAACTCGGAAAGCAGTTTGACGTAGCCAGCTTGTGTAACGAACTCGTGCCTTGCTCCCTTTTGCCGTGCTTTAGCGGAGGCAGGTCGGTTGGTTCTGGTAGTTTCAGTTGTCATGGGGGTTTTCTTTCAGGGAATGCAAAAGACCCCCAAGCAAATTGGTCTTGTCCCGTTTAGTTCCGG
>JAWSVK010000008.1:0-99376 GCA_033851955.1 Marinosulfonomonas sp. | reverse complement strand
CCATCAAGGAAGAGCTGATCTGGCGCAACCGCTGGAACACACGTCGCCAAGCAGAAGGAGCTATGTTTCAGTACATCAACGGGTTCTAAAATCCACGCCGCCGCCATTCATCGCTGGGCGGCGAAAACCCCTAGGCATTCGAGCGAAAGGCTGCATAAATGAGTTGGGAGACCGGAACTAAACGGGACAAGAACACTAGTACATGCTGCAGAACTGAGTGGCGAAAGTCCTTTTCCACATACAACCGCACAATATCCTTGATATCAGCTTGGGGCGTTTCCAACAGAGCAAGAATGGCATAGCGCAGCAAGTGTTCCATACGCGCTCCCCAGGCGTCCGGCCATTGCTTCTTGAGCGTTTCTATCAGGCCCGATGCCACCAACGGACGATGGGCCGCAGAAACGCGCGTGAGGGGATTGTATCCGTATGGGCTGCGAGGATCGGCAACCTGCCAATAGAGGTGATCATGGCCAAGGTTATGTGAAAGGTCAGCGGCAAGATCCCCATGCGGATCCACAAGACAAAAGCCAATGCCAGCCTTCGCGTCCTGCATCGCAAGGTTATACAGCAACGTCGATTTTCCGGTGCCGGTTTGGCCGATGATATACATATGCGTCAGCCGGCCTTCTAGGCGTATACCAAACGCTTAAGGCCACGTTTGTAGAGGCGTTGCGGGCCATAGGGCCATGTAAACAAGGTTTCCTTTGGTTCCTTGCCCAAACACCACAAAGTCACCATTGCTTGCGTTTTTTACCATCGTTACCACCTCGTATGGTCGACAAAATATCGATACAAAGTATTGCTTGGCACCGTTCAGATCCGGGTGCGCGATATTATCCGACAGGTTTGCAATGAGAATGGCGTCGAAATTATCCACGGCGTGTTGTCGTCTGATCACGTCCATATGTTTGGGTCGATCCCACCAAAGCTGGCGGTAAGCGATCTGATGCGTAAGATGAAAGGCCGCTCGTCTCTCAAAGTGCAGCGCGAATTCCCGCAATTGAAAAAACGCTACTGGGGACGACATTTTTGGGGGAGAGGTTACTTTTCAACCACCAACGGTGCCATCACGCAAGACATCGTACTTCAGTACCTTGACCATCACGTTCAAAATCCTACCGACGCAAGTCGGTAGTGGTTTAGTTTTGCGGTGTACTGCAGAACATGTTGTAGACCAAATCGATAGCCTGACGGGCCTTAGTGTCGCCCAGCGTGTAATAGATCGCCTTGCCTTCGCGGCGGTGCTCTACCAGTCCTTCTAGACGTAAACGCGCCAGCTGTTGGCTGACCGATGCCTGACGTGACGACAACAACTTTTCAAGCTCGGTTACCGTTTTCTCACCGGAACTTAGATGGCAAAGGATCATTAAACGTCCCTCATGACCCAGCGCCTTTAGAAAAGCTGCGGCTTCGGCCGCGCGACCGCTCAACTCGTCGGTGTCGACACCTTTGTCTATTTTGGCTGGGTTGGCGATGCTGCCTAATTTGCCTTCCATTGGGTACTCCTTGGCGGCTCAAAACCGCTTATGGGCGTTGCAATTCATGCGCCGGGATCAATTTGCACGTTTTCTGGCAATTTCTTGATCATGGTTTCCATGAACCACCAGAAAAAATCGTCGCTCTGATAGCCCTCAATTCGCCCAACCTCTTGGTCGTCATTTAGTAAGATGAATGTCGGCGTGTAGATGGGGGGCGATTTCAAAACGATGCCATCCTGAAGCGGGTCGTTGATCATGACTTTGAACAGGGGGGCTATCCGGCCCTCAGATGTTTTGGGGTAGATCGGGCCAATTTCGGCCTGCCATTTCGCGCACCATTGACAGCCCAATTCTTCGACCATCATCAGTCGAACTTGTGCGCCGATCTGTCCTGTACTAAGGAAAACGCCTAGTAAGCCTAGGGAAATGATCCGTATTAAAGCTGCCATGAACCGTGCTCTTGTCTAAACATAGATACATAGTAATGTGTTCACAGGGCAGCGACAAGGACAGAGCGGATATGTTAGATGCGACATTTGGCGGGGCTATGCTGCAGGGATTCATTGCGTTCTTTTCGCCCTGCGTGCTGCCAATGGTGCCGTTTTACTTTAGCTATATGGCGGGCATTTCGATGTCCGAGCTGCAAAGTGACGATAATATTGCACCAGGGGCCGCGCGCCGTTTGGTGATTTCGGCGTTGTTTTTCGCCTTGGGCGTGACCACAATATTCATGCTGCTTGGCATGGGAGCGACGGCGGCAGGCCAATCGGTGCGGATGTGGAAGACAGAACTGACTTATGCCGCTGCCGCCATAATATTCGTATTTGGCCTGCATTTTCTGGGGGTTATGCGCGTTCCGTTCCTGTATCGAGAGGCAAAATTTGAGAGCAAAGGCGATCCGTCGACCATAATCGGCGCCTATGTCATGGGATTGGCTTTTGGATTTGGTTGGTCGGCTTGCGTTGGGCCGATGTTGGCCAGCATCTTGTTCATCGCCTCAATGAAGGACACGGTGGTTGAAGGCGGCTTGCTGTTGATGACATTCGGCTTGGCGATGACGTCGCCGTTCGTTTTGGCGGCTTTCTTTGCCAAACCGTTCTTGCGCTGGATGGCGCGCAACCGCAAGTATTTGACCTATGTCGAAAAGCTGATGGGGGCAATGTTGATCTTGTTTGCGGTATTAATGGTGACGGGCAGCGTGAATGTGATTGCCAACCTCATGATCAAACTGTTTCCATGGTTCCAAAATTTCGGATAATTTACGAGAGGAAATATGATGCGTACATTTGGATTTGTCTTTGCCGCAGTGTTGGCAATCGCGACACCTGTTGAGGCCGTTGAATTGGGTGACGATGGGTTGCATAAACCGACATGGATTGAGGCCACGTTTTTGGACCTGCGCGAGGATTTGGCCGAGGCCAAAGCGCAAGATAAGCGTCTGTTGTTGATCTGGGAGCAACGGGGCTGTATTTATTGCACCAAAATGCACGAAAAAGTATTTCCCGAACCGGCAATCGATGCGTTGATCCGCGAAAAATTCTACGTGGTGCAGTTGAACTTATTTGGTGATCTTGAGGTCACCGACTTTGATGGCACCGTGATGTCAGAGCGCGAAATGGCGGGGCGCTGGGGTATCATCTTTACGCCAACCATGATGTTCATACGTGACACAACGCCCGAGCAAGTGATGGCGAGCCAATTTTCCGCCGCGACAATGCCCGGCGCGTTTGAAAAATACACCACCAGACATATGATGGAGTGGGTTGTGTTAAAGGGGTACGACACGGACGAGCCATTCCAGAAATATCATGCTCGCCGGATGCATGAAGAGGGTGTGATCGACTAAGCGGCCGACCGAAGACTGGCGCAAATATGGATAGTTTCGGAAAAGATACGCGCGCGCTCGGACTTACCGTTGCTTGGGTGCGACAAAATGACTACCTTTACCTCATAGACGGACAGAATCTAACGGGAGGATTACCAATGAAGCCAGCTATTTTAGGCATGGCCGCCATTTTTGCAGCAACGACTGCATTATCCGCGGCGGAAGTTGCGCCAGGCGATGTTGTGTTTGATGACGGGGCTGTCGCGGCATCAATAACCGGTGTTGCGGGTGATCCCGCCAATGGCCGGATGGTGGTCGCGAGCAAAAAATACGGCAATTGCATCGCTTGCCACACCAACGACGAAATGCCCGAAGTTACGTTTCAGGGCGAAATTGCGCCTAATCTGGCAGGGGTCGCTGATCGGTATTCCGAGGCTGAAATCCGCGGCATTTTGATCAATGCGGACATAACCTTTGAGGATTCATTCATGCCATCGTTCTACCGCGTTGATGGATATATCCGCCCCGGTAAACGCTACACCGGTAAAGCGGCTGACGATACATTCGCGCCCTTGCTTGCCGCGCAAGAAATTGAAGATGTGCTCGCATATCTGATGACGCTCAAATGATGAAAACGAGGAGAACTTAGATGGAATTGACAAGACGCAATGCCTTGGTCGTCGGTGCTGGTGCGTTCGCCGCAACCTTCCTGCCGTTTCAGGCATATGCTGCCGCTGACGAGGCAATCGCTGCCTTTACTGGTGGGGCTGATGTCGGGACTGATGGCATCACGCTGATCAGCCCTGAAATCGCGGAGAACGGCAATACTGTGCCTGTATCCGTTGACGCACCGGGCGCTGTTTCAATCCTTCTGCTGGCGGCAGGTAACCCTGAACCTGGCGTCGCATTGGCTAATTTCGGCCCACTTGCCACCAAGCAATCGGTTGGTATGCGCATCCGGTTGGCGGGCACACAAGACGTCATCGCAATTGCTAAAATGGCGGACGGCAGTTTTGTCAAAACGTCGAATGCAATCAAAGTTACAATCGGCGGCTGCGGCGGCTAATTTCAAGGAGATCACAACATGGCATCTGGTGTAAAACCCCGTGTTAAAGTGCCCAAAACCGCAGCAGCGGGATCAAGCATTACAATCAAAACCCTGATCAGCCACAAGATGGAATCTGGTCGTCGTAAAGACAAAGAGGGCAACGTTATTCCACGTTCGATCATCAATCGTTTTACCTGTGATTTTAACGGTCAAAACGTGATTGATGTTGCGATGGAGCCGGCGATATCAACCAACCCGTTCTTTCAATTTGACGCGACGGTTCCGGAAGCCGGCGAATTCAAGTTCACTTGGTATGACGATGATGGCGATGTTTATGAGGCCACAAAATCCGTCGCAATCGCCTAAGTGAATTTCCGCAGGTAGGGAGGAAACCTAAAAATGAAAAATACGTCGCTTAAACGCATTCTGGGGACCATGGGCTTTGCCGCTTTGATGGGGGCCAACGCGGCCTTTGCTGGCGCTGATCTGGACAAAGAACTGATCATCAATGGCGAGACGAAAATCGTCACCCGCACAGCCGCACCCACCCATATGGACGGCGCTTTGGATGAGATTTTTTCCGGCTGGATTTTCCGCAAAGACGAAACGCAAGCCGCCCAAATGGATGACTTTGACAACCCCGGCATGATCTTTGTCGATATTGCTCAGGACACTTGGAACACGGTTGAGGGCAGTGAGGGGAAATCTTGTGCGTCTTGTCACGATGCGGTCGAGAACAGCATGGCTGGCGTTAAAGCCACCTATCCGAAATGGCGTGAAGAGGCAGGTGCTGTGCGCTCGATCGACATGGAAATCAACAACTGTCGCACTGAACGCATGGGGGCCAAGCCGTGGAAACTGACAGGCGGCAAAATGACAGCCATGAACGCACTGGTAACGTTGCAATCGCGTGGCATGCCGGTGAATGTCTCCATCGACGGGCCAGCGCAATCCATGTGGGAGCGCGGCAAGGAAATGTACTATTCCAAGACTGGCCAACTGGAAATGTCATGCGCGAATTGCCATGAAGACAACTATGATCTGCACATCCGCGCCGACCATCTGTCGCAGGGACAAATCAATGGTTTTCCAGTGTATCGTCTGAAAAATGCCAAATTGAACAGCGTGCACGCGCGGTTCAAAGGCTGCGTGCGTGATACGCGTGCCCAGACATACAAACCTGGCAGCGAGGCGTTTTTGGCGCTCGAACTTTATGTCACATCGCGCGGCAATGGGCTCTCCGTCGAAGGCCCATCGATCCGCAACTAAAACACCAAAAGCGCCCCGTCTTTTTCACGGGGCGTTTTTCATTTGTTTGCCCCAATTCGTTTGTTTGAGAACCTAGGAGACAGGGACATGATATCGCGTCGGGATTTCTTGCAAGCCACGGTCGCAGCATCGGCCATTTACGGCGCATCAGGTGTTGGAAACTGGGCCAGATTGGCGGCGCAACAGGCGTTGACCCAAGATCAGCTTTTGGATTTCGACAGTTTTGGCAACATCACCTTGATCCACATTTGCGACATCCACGGCCAAATGAAACCGGTCTATTTTCGCGAACCTGAAATCAATCTGGGGGTCGGGGATGCAAGCGGGCTGCCGCCGCATGTCACTGGTGCGGATTTTCTAAAACTGTTCAACCTAACGCCGGGCACGCCCGAGGCCTATGCCTTGTCCTACAAGGATTTCACCGCCTTGGCCAAAGGCTATGGGCGCATGGGGGGCTTGGACCGGATGGCCACCGTGATCAAATCCATCCGCGCTGCGCGCCCTGATGCGCTGTTGCTGGATGCGGGCGACACGTGGCACGGCTCTTATACCTGCCTGAAAACGAATGCGCAGGACATGGTCAACGTCATGAACCTGATGCAGCCCGACGCGATGACCAGCCATTGGGAATACACCTTAGGCGTTGATCGGGTGAATGAAATCGTCGAGACGCTGGACTTCCCGTTTCTGGGCGCCAATGTGTTTGACAACGAATGGGACGAGCCAGCGCTGGAACCCTACAAGTTCTTTGAGCGTGGCGGGGCCAAAGTGGCCGTCATCGGACAGGCTTTCCCCTATTTGCCAATCGCCAATCCGGGCTGGATGTTCCCCGGCCTATCCTTTGGGGTGCGCGAAGAACGTATGCGCCAAGTGGTGGCCGAGGTGCGCGCCGCAGGTGCTGATCTGGTGGTGCTGCTGTCGCACAACGGCTTTGACGTGGACCGCCAATTGGCCGCCAAAGTCGATGGAATTGATGTGATCTTGACTGGTCACACCCATGACGCGTTGCCAGAACCCGTTTTGGTGAACCGCACCATGTTGATCGCGTCGGGGTCCAACGGGAAGTTCGTTTCCCGTGTTGATCTGGACGTGCGCGACGGTCAGATGATGGGACTTCGGCACAAATTGATCCCCGTGTTTTCGGACGTGATTGAACCCGACGCCGAGGTTGCCACAGCGATTGAAGCGGAACGTGCGCCCTATGTGGATGAGATGTCCGAGGTGATCGGCCACACCGACAGCTTGCTGTATCGACGCGGCAATTTCAACGGCACGTGGGATGATCTGATCTGCAACGCACTGATTGACGAGCGCGAGGCCGACATCGCCCTCAGCCCCGGTTTTCGCTGGGGGCCAAGCCTGCTGCCAGGGGACGCGATCACCCGCGAGGATATTTATAACGCCACCGCCATGACCTATCCAAATGCGTACCGGTCCGAAATGACGGGCGAGACCATCAAAACCATCCTAGAGGACGTGGCCGACAATCTGTTCAATCCTGACCCCTATTACCAACAGGGTGGTGACATGGTGCGGGTCGGCGGTATGGGGTATCATATAGATGTTTCCAAACCTCAAGGTGAACGGCTGACCAACATGACTTTGCTGAAATCCGGCGAAGTGCTCGATCCAGCCAAAACCTATGTGGTTGCGGGCTGGGCGTCCGTGCGCGAAGGCACTGAGGGGCCGGAAATTTGGGATGTGGTTGAGAATTACATCAAGCGCAAAGGCACTGTGCAGCTGGACCCAAACGCTTCAGTTAAAGTGACAGGAGCGTAATGTGCGGCGCGTTTAGGCACCGGTCTGGCAGAACATATTGTAAACCAAATCAATCATTTGCCGAGCTTTGTGGTCGGACAGCGCGTAGTACATCACTTTGCCATCACGGCGGCAACTGACCAAGCCTTCTAGGCGCAGGCGGGCCAATTGTTGACTGACGGCAGCTTGGCGTGTGGACAACAGTTGCTCCAGTTCGGTCACTGATTTTTCGCCAGATGACAGGTGACACAGGATCATTAAACGACCTTCATGCGACAAGGCTTTCAGGAAATTGGCGGCGGCTTGTGACTGGCGGGTCATGTCCGCTGGATCAACTGCTGGGTTCGTTTGTTCATCTATTAAGCTTACAGAAGGTGCCAAAATTCAAACCCTTTTTTTCCGACAAAACCAAATCGTTTTTGCATATTAGCAGCGTATCTTTTAAAAAGCGAACAGAGCGCTAAGATTACTTAATCTTTGCGCATCGGGGCACCGCCCTCGAACCTGTTTTCTTCGGAATAGCTGCAGGGGGCTTCTTGCATTTCCAGGTGCAGCCCTGTGCCCGTGTAGGGGTGGTTGCGGGCCAGATCTTCGTCAAAGTCTATGCCAAGGCCGGGCGCGCCGGGCGGAATGACATAGCCATCTTTCCACGTCAACGTATGTTTGATCAGCTCCATATGGAACGCCCCGCCGGTTTGAATGGTTTCAACCATCAGCAGGTTGGGGATCGAGGCACCAAAGTGGATGTTGGCGGCAAATTCCACGGGACCTGCGTATAGATGCGGGGCCATTTGGACGTTGTAGACCTCGGCCATTGCGGCGATCTTTTTGGTTTCCCAGATGCCACCGGAGCGACCCAGAGCGGGTTGCAATATGGCGGCGGCCCCAGCGCGCAGCACGGGTGCGAATTCGGCCTTGGTGGTCAGGCGTTCACCTGTCGCCACCGGAATGGCGCATCCACTGGCAACGCGGGCCATGGCCCCGACATTGTCAGGCGGCACGGGTTCTTCAAACCACAAGGGTTGATACGGCTCAAGCGCTTTGCCCAGCCGGATCGCGCCCGCCGTCGAGAATTGCCCATGGGTGCCAACCAGCAGATCGGCCTTGTCACCGACGGCTTCGCGGATCGCTTTGCAAAAGGCTGCGGTGCGGTTGATGTCAGACATCGCAGGCATATGGCCGCCGCGAATTGTGTAGGGGCCAGCGGGGTCGAATTTTACGGCCGTAAAGCCTAGTTTGACCATTTCTGCGGCACTTTCCGCAGCCATTTCGGGCGAGTTCCAAAAGGCATCAGTGTCTTGGTGGGGCAGGGGATATAGGTAGGTGTAAGAGCGTAGACGCTCATTCATCTGCCCGCCGAGCAAGGCCCAGACAGGGCGATTTCGGGCTTTGCCCAGAATGTCCCAACAGGCGATTTCAAGACCGGAAAACGCGCCGATGACGGTTAGGTCAGGGCGTTGGGTAAAGCCGGAAGAATAGGCGCGGCGAAACATAAGTTCTATGTTCTCAGGGTTTTCGCCCTGCATGTGACGGGCGAAAACATCTTCGATCACAGCCTTCATGGCTTCGGGGCCTACGGAGGCCGCATAGCATTCGCCAAAGCCGATTATGCCGCACGCAGTGGTCAGTTTGGTGAACAACCAATAGCGCCCGCCCCAACCGGGGGCCGGCGGTGCGACGACGAATATTTCCAGATCTTTGAGCTTCATTTAAACAACACCACATTGCGCCGCGCGGCACCCGTGCGGGTGTCGTCAATGGCCTCGTTGATTTGGTCCAGCGACCAGCGCCCCGAAATCAGTTCGTCCAATTTCAGGCGGCCCTGTTGGTACAGCTCGATCATCCAAGGGATGTCGCGTTTCAGCACGACGTCACCCATTTTTGTACCGATCATTCCTTGGCCCAAAGCGGCCATGGTGGCCAGATCAAGGCTGGCCATGTCGCCGGTATGAGGCATGCCGACCATAACGATGCGCCCATTCGCACCCATATATTTCGGCGCGGTTTCATAGGCGGGAATGGCTCCAACGGTGACAAAAACTGCGTCCGCCATAAGGCCGCCGGTGATCTCATGTACGGTCTGCCAAGGGTTCTTGCTGCTGGCCAGAACCCCATGGGTGGCACCAAATTCTTTGGCGGCGTCCAGCTTCTCTTCTAACATATCAATGGCGATGATCTTGGAGGCACCAGCAATACGCGCGCCTTGGATGGCGTTCAGCCCGACGCCACCCGCCCCAATGATCACAGCCGTTTGTCCGACTCGCAGGCGCGCCGCATTGACCACAGCGCCAACGCCGGTGATCACGCCGCAAGACAGCAAGCTGGCCGCATCCATCGGCATGTCGGCAGGGATATGTGCCATTTGGCTGGGATCGACCACAACCCGTTCAGCAAAGGCGCCGCAGGCCAGCGCCTGTTCAATGGGGCTGCCGTCTGTCGTGGTGATGGGGCCGTCCATTTCGGTTGGGTCCGCACAGGCAACGGGTTTACCGCTGGAACACGGGATGCAACCACCGCAGGCGCGGATCAGAGTGACGATGACAGTGTCACCAATGGCGTAATCTTTGACGCCAGCGCCGACGGCGGAAACCCTACCGGCGGCCTCGTGGCCGTAAACTGCGGGCAGGGTGCCGCCCCAGCCGCCATCCATATATGTGATGTCCGAATGGCAAATCGCGCAGGCCTCTAGGGTGACCTCGACTTCATTGGCGTTGGGTGCCCGTAGGTTCACGGCTTCGACAGTCAGGGGCTGCCCGAATTCATGTGCCACGGCGGCGCGAATTTGTGTCATGTCAGTTCTCCTCAAGAATCATCCGAGGTTCTTGCAAACAGTCTGCCATTACAAGGTTTTTTTGCTCTTTTGCGGCTTGTTGGTGGATAGATAAATGAGGATACAAGCCCCGATCAAAACCATCGACAGAATGAAGGGCGCACCGGGCAAATAGACAGGGGCTTTGGGTGAGATAAAGTAGCTGAAGGTCTGCGTCATCAGGATCGGCGATAGGATCATCCCGACCGAGCCAACGCTGGACATCAGCCCCTGTAATTCGCCCTGCTGATTGTCATCAGCTATTTGGGACATGATCGCCGACAAGGCGGGACTGGCCATGGATCCCAAGGCAACGAAAGGGATGAATGCCAGCATCACCCAGCCCGAAGACACGGTTGCCATTATCAAAAATGAAACCAAGTTGATGGTCAGCCCAAACAGGACGGTTTTCACTTCGCCAATGCGGGGGATGATCAGGCGGATCAAGAAGCCCTGCGCCACGGCCATCGAAATGCCGAAGGCTGCCAAGGAATAGCCGACCATCAACCCGTCCCAGCCAAACCGCTCGCGGGTGAAATAGGCCCAGATCGCAGGATAGACGAAAAACGCGATCGAATAGAGGAAATGCACCGTTAGCAAGGCTTTTAGTTTGGGCAAACGACCGATGTGCTTGAACGCGCCCAAGGGGTTGGCGCGACGCCATTCAAACGGGCGGCGAATGGCGTCGGTGACGGTCTCGGGCAGAATGAAATATCCGAAAATGAAATTGCCAGCGGCAAGGGCAGCGGCGGCATAGAACGGTGCGCGCGGGCCGAGAGTGGACAATACACCGCCAAACAGCGGGCCTAGAACAAAGCCGATGCCAAAGGCTGCGCTGACCAGCCCAAAGTTTTTTGCCTTGTCCTTGGCGCTGGAAATGTCGGCGATATAGGCGGTGGCGGTGGATTGAGTAGCGGCGGTGACGCCGCCGACAATGCGCCCTGCCAGCAACAGCCAAATGGTGCCAGCCACGGCCATGACCAAATAGTCCAGTGCCATGAAAAACAGAGAAATCAGCAACACGCGTCGGCGACCAAAACGGTCTGACAGGCTGCCTATCGTGGGTGAGAACAGGAACTGCATCACCGCAAAGCTAGAGGCAAGGATCCCCCCCCAAAGGGCCGCCGAGGCCAGATCGGTGTTGCGCAATTGGCGGATCAAATCGGGCATCACAGGCATGATTAACCCGATGCCCATCGCGTCAATCACCAGCGTGATCATGATAAATAGAATGGGCAGCCGGTTCTTCGGGCGAGTCGTCATTGGGGGTGGTCCTGTGCGCGTTCCCCCAGAGTGTTAGACAACTAAACTAAAGAGTTCAATATTCTTTTGCTGCTTTGGCATAGCTGCGCGCTTGGACAGGGGCTTCGCCAAGTTGGCTGGCAGGGGTACACAGGGTTTTGATGTCCAACTTTGGCCATTTGGCGGCGGCCAGCTCGGTTAGCGGTGTGTTGTCGGATTTGACCTGTAAGCACAGCGTTTTCACAGCGGACTGGGCTTCGGGGCGTGGCAGGGTGCCGGCCAAGGCAAAGCTCAGCGCTTCAGCATAGATCAGGCCCAGTCCGTCATCAATATGGTCCATCATCGCATCTGCATTCGGGGCGACATTGGCGGCCAATGCCTCTGCCGCCGTTAAGGCGCGCGCGCAGGCCATCGTGATTTGGCCGATGTTCATCCACTCCACGAACCACGCAGCACCGTCGCGTTGTTGGCGGTGCGCTACAGCCCCTTGCAGGGCTGCGTTCAGTGCAGTGGTTTGGCTGGCCAGCGCCACCAGTAGGGATGGCAAAACAGGGTTGGATTTTTGCGGCATGGTTGATGACGCACCGCCGCCACCGAGGCTGACTTCATTGATGCCCGATTGGGTTAACAACAGCAGGTCTTCGCCCATTTTACCCAAGCTGCCTGTCACCAGCGTGATCCAACCCGAAAACTCGGCGATGGTGTCGCGGGTGCTGTGCCATGACGTGTCGGTATGTTCCAAGCCCAGCGATTTGGCCATTTCGCGGCGCAGGGCAGGGGCGTTGGTTAGCATTGAAGCGGTGCCCGCTGCCCCAGTTAGGCTGACGCGCAGCAGACGCGGGCGCATTTCATTCAAGCGGGTCAGGTGGCTTAGTAATGGGGTGCCCCAGCTGGCCACCGTCGCGCCAAAGCTGGTCGGCGAGGCTATCTGGCCGTAGGTGCGACCAGCCATCGGCAGATCGGCGTGGGTTTGGGCGAGGCTGCCAAGCGATTGGGTTATGGTCTTGAGGCGCTTTTCAAAGATCGTCAAAACCTGTTTGAGGCGCAGCATCAGGGCTGTGTCCATAATGTCTTGAGAGGTGGCACCCCAGTGGAAGTATTGCGCGTGCTCCGGCGCATCGGTGGCGGCGTGGAATGCCTTGACCAAGGCGGGCACGACGACGGCGTTGGTGCCGGTTTCAGCCGACAAGCCAGCCGGATCAAGCTGGGTTTCCATCACGGCCCGTTTGATAAATGCGGCGGACTCGGCGGGGATGGTGCCAAGCTTGCCTTGTGCCTCGGCCAGTGCCCCTTCGACCAGCAGCATGGCACGCACTTCGGCGCTGTCGGTGAACAGTCGGGCGATCTCGTCATCGCCAAACAACCCACGAAACATGGCGGAGTCAAATGGGGTGACAGCCATCTATGCGCCCGCCAAACCAAGTATGGCGCGCGCCTGTTTTGCACTGGCCACGGGGCGTTCATATTTGGCGCAAAGCTCGGCAGCACGCGCCACCAAGGCAGCGTTGGATGGGGCCAGCGTGTCGCGATCAAGGCGCATGTTGTCCTCAAGCCCCGTGCGGGTGTGACCGCCCGCCGCAATCGCCCACTCGTTCACCACGATTTGTCCAGCACCAACGCCCGCGCCGCACCATTGCGCGTCAGGGGCCAAGCGGTTCAACGTGGCGATGTAAAAGTCGAAAACGTCCTTATCAACGGGCATCGCATTCTTCACACCCATCACGAATTGCACATAAAGCGGCCCTTTTAGACGGCCATCGGATTGCATCTTGGCAGCCTGAAATATATGACTTAAATCAAAGGCTTCTATCTCTGGCTTGATGTTATACTTTAGCATTTCTGAGGCCAGCCAATCGACCAGATCGGGTTGGTTTTCATAGACCCGCGTTGGGAAATTGTTTGAGCCAACCGAAAGCGAGGCCATGTCAGGCGACAGCGGCAGCATACCGCCCCGTTCCACACCGGCACCCGAGCGGCCACCAGTGGAAAGCTGCACAATCATATCAGGGCAATGGGTCCGCAGGCCCTCGAGCAACAGCCCAAACCGTTCTGGGTCCGAGGTTGGTTTGCCCTCATCATCACGGACGTGGCAATGGGCGATTGAGGCGCCAGCTTCAAAGGCTTCGTGGGTGCTTTCGATCTGTTCAGCGACAGTGATTGGCACGGCCGGATTGTTGGCCTTGGTGGGCAGGCTACCGGTGATGGCAACGCAGATGATGCAAGGGTTTGTCATGAAAGCCTATCCTGTTTGGTAGAATATATGCGGCAATCCGAAGGCTATTGCAATGCAATCGCTCGCTTGGACAGCCGCATAAACACTGATTCTGATTGAGCCGTGAAGGTTCTAAATATCCAAAAACACGGTTTCGCCCGTGCCTTGAATATGGATGTCAAAGCGATAGATGACGCCTTTGCTGTCCTGCGTGCGGGTGGCGATCAAGGTTTGGCGGCGGTGGGTTTGTTCGATCAGGTTCAACACCGGATCATCGCCATTGTCACAATCATCAAAATAGATCCGCGTGTTCAGCCCGACATTGATGCCGCGTGCGACGATCCACAGGTTGATGTGCGGGGCTTGTGTGGTGCCATTTCGACCAGGCGTTGCGCCGGGTTTGATGGTGTCAAAGCCCCACAACCCAGTTTCAAAATCGGTGATCACACGGCCCCAGCCACGAAAGCCTTCCTCGACGCTGCGCCCGTCTTCGGGGTGAGCGTAATGGCCGTCTGTGTTGGCTTGCCATGCTTCCAGCAGCACGTCCTTGATCGGTGCGCCGGTACCGTCATAGACGCAGCCTTCAATGCGGATGCGTTCGCCTTTGGCCTTTGGTCCGGCGATGTCCCAGCCCAGTTCTTGATCAAAGATGTCAAAGCCCGCAGCTTTGGGGGCCAAACCGATGTGAACATAGGGGCCAGCGGTTTGTGACGGGGTTTCCTTTAGATACTGCATAATAATCCTTTTCTGGTCGCATTTCCGAACCGAAAAACCGGTTCCCACTTTTTCTGGAAATACGCCTAGTTCCCTTCCAAACGGTTTTCAAACAAGGTCGAGCGACGGCCACGCAGCACGATGTCAAAGCGATAGGCGATGCTGTCCAGCGGGATGGTCGCGTTCATGTCGAGCTTGGCGATCATCTGCTCGATTGCGTCTGCATCGGGCACCGTTTTTACGATAGGGCATTTGGCGATTAAGGGATCGCCTTCAAAGTAGAGTTGTGTAATCAGACGCTGGGCGAAAGCGGCGCCAAAGATCGAAACGTGAATATGGGCCGGGCGCCAGTCATTCACGCCGTTGCGCCACGGATAGGCACCCGGCTTTACAGTGCGAAAGAAGTAATAGCCGTTCTCGTCCGTCATGGTGCGGCCGCAGCCGCCGAAATTTGGGTCAATTGGGGCCAGATAGGTGTCTTTCTTATGGCGATAGCGGCCACCTGCGTTGGCTTGCCAGACTTCGACCAAAGTGTTTGGCACAGGACGCGCATTTTCGTCCAACACGCGGCCATGCACGATGATGCGCTCGCCAATGGGGTCGCCACCGTGGGTGTAGTTTTTGATCAGGTCGTTATCCAGCGCATCAATGTCATTGTGGCTGAACACTGGGCCAGTGATTTCCGACAGTGAATTTTCCAGCGACAACAGGGCGTATTGCGGCGAACGTGGCACGGATGTTTTGTAGCTTTTTGTCAGGGCCGGCGCATGGCGCGTCCGGTCACGCATGTAATATTCAGCAGGTTTCACAATTCAACTCCCATTTCAGCATAAGTCTCTTTGGCGATTTTTAGGGCTTTGTTGGCGGCAGGCACACCGGCGTAGATCGCGACGTGTAAAAACGCCTCGCGCACCTCTTGCGGGGTGGCCCCCGTGTTGGCTGTGGCACGGATATGCATCGCGACTTCTTCCCAGTGACCAAGGGCGGCCAATAGGGCCAGCGTGATCAAAGATCGGTCACGTTTGCTGATGTCTTCGCGCGACCAGACGCTGCCCCAAGCGCCTTCGGTGATCAGGTCTTGGAACGGCTCATCAAAAGTCAGCTTGCCCGCCTCGGCGCGGTCAACATGAGCATCCCCCAACACAGAGCGGCGGGTTTTCATGCCCGTGTCATAGCGATCAGACATGGCCTTGTTCCTTTAGAAATGCCGTTAGAACGCTGGCGAATTCTTCGGGTTGCTCAGCGCAGGGAATATGTGCGGCCCCACGGATCAGGTGAAACTTTGATCCCTTGATCAGATCAGCGGTTTCGCGCACCAAATCAGGTGGGGTGGAACCATCTTCAGCACCGGCAATTACCAATGTTGGCAGGGTCAAACGGGCCGTGCTTTCAAACAGGTCGGTTTCGGCAATCGCGGCGGACACACCAAGGTATCCATTCATCGGTGTGCGACACACCATTTGACGCCAGCCGGCCAATGTGGCCACGTCTTCGCGCCGGAATTTGGCCGAGAACCACCGCTCCATAATGGATTCTTCTAGGGCTTCGATCCCGCCCTTGCGTATTTCAGCCATTCGGCCATGCCACATCTCGGGCGTGCCGATTTTAGCCGCCGTGTTTGACAGCACCATGGCGCGTATCAAATCCATGCGTTCCGCTGCCAACCCTTGGGCGATCATACCACCAACAGACAGGCCGACAAACACACAATCTTTGACGTTTAGGTGGTCGAGCAGGGCCGCGGCATCCGCCACCAGGTCACCCATAAAATAATCACCTTCAGGGGCCGAAGTCAGACCATGCCCACGGGTATCATAACGGATCAGGCGCAATCCTTTTGGCAGCAACGGGAGCAGCTGATCCCACAGGCGAAAATCCGTGCCCAGCGAATTGGAAAATACCACGGGGCGACCATTTGGGTCACCCTCATCGGCGTAATGCACTGTAATGCCGTTTAGTTTGATCATATCCATTAGTAAGGCAGCCCCACATAATTTTCCGCCAGAACCTTTTGTGCCGCATCATTGCTGCCCAAAAATTCCAGCTCGGCCCGCTGCATACGTAAATCAAACTCGTTTTGATCAGGGAAGCGGTGCAGCATGTTGGTCATGGACCAGCTGAACCGCTCTGCCTTCCAAATCCGCGACAACGCGCGACCCGAATACTCTGCCAGACCTTCATCTTCATTGTCATGATAGGCCGCAACCAAACCGTTATACAAATAATGAATGTCCGAGGCGGCTGTGTTCAAACCTTTGGCCCCCGTTGGCGGTACAATGTGCGCCGCGTCGCCGCACAGGAACAAACGCCCCCAGCGCATGGGTTCGGTGACAAAGCTACGCAAGGGCGCGATGGATTTTTCAATAGATGCACCGGTGATCAGAGTGTCAGAGGCGCTGTCGGGCAGGCGGCGTTTCAGCTCGTCCCAGAATTTGGCGTCGCTCCATTGCTCGACTTTATCTTCAAGTGGCACCTGCACATAATAGCGCGACAGATTGGCGTGGCGCATGGAACACAGCGCAAAGCCGCGGCTCGAGCTGGAATAGATCAGCTCGTCGTGCACGGGAGGTGTTTCGGACATTACCCCGAGCCAGCCAAACGGATAAACCTTTTCATAGTCGCGCCGCACCGAGGCCGGAATGGTCTGGCGGCTGACCCCGTGGAACCCGTCGCAACCCGCAACATAGTCGCAATCAATGCGCTGCTCGCCATCTTTGGTGTGGTAGGTCACATAGGGCGCGTCAGTGTCGGCCCCGTGGATTTCGACGCCCTCAACGTTAAAGATGGTTTGCGCGCCGACTTCTTCACGCGCATCATAGAGATCGCGGGTCAGTTCGGTCTGGCCATAGACCATCACGGGGGTGCCGGTGTGTTTGGTGAAATCAATGCGGATTTGGGTGTTGTCATAGGCGATCATAGTGCCGTCATGGATAAAACCTTCGGCGTCCATGCGTTTGCCAACGCCCGCTTCGCGCATCAGATTGACGAAACCCACCTCAAGGATGCCGGCGCGAATACGGCCCAACACATAGTCGCGGGTTTTGCGCTCTAACACGATGGCATCAATGCCCTTTAGGTGCAAAAGCTGACCAAGCAGCAAGCCAGACGGCCCGCCGCCAATGATAACGACCTGTGTGCGCATGTAGAATCCTCCAGTTTCAAATGTAGTATCAGGTAAAGTAGTTTGCAATGTCAACTACTTTACCTAACACGTTCACCAATGCCAATGTGCTGAGTTAATCGGGTGATGCGATCAGATCGCTTTTTGGAGCGGGAGGAGAAACAAAAAAGCCCCGGCGCACGTCGGGAGGGAACATGCGACCGAGGCTAGATAACCAGGCTAAATGTAGGTTAGCATTTTTGCGTGAATCTGCCTAGTGGGGTATTCCTTACCCTTGGTCAAACAGTTGCATATGTGCCATGATCTGTCCGTGGTCCGAGGCCAATTTGTTGTAAGGTGCCTCATCATGCGAGCCGTCGGTGATGTGGTCATTATAGGCGCTGAAATATTCCATTTCGCCGATTTTACCGTCAAAATCGGGGTGGAAATGGCGGCTCATCAGGATTTGATCGATGCTTTCGAACACGCCACCAAAGGCCGAGGTATAGATCATGTCTCGCAGGGATTTACGCACAAACAGTTTTTCTGCTGAATGCAAACGCTTGGAGTCTACCGCTTCTTGGATCTTGGTGTTTTCATCGCGCGAATACCTGTCACGGCCGTTTTTAGCGTTGTGGCGCAGCATCCAAGAATAATTTTTGAACGGCTTTTCACCCGATATGATTTCGGAACTCACCGCGTGTTCACCGTCGTTGAAGTCGCCCAGAACCATCACCGGATACCCCGCCTCAAGTTCTTTGACGATCAATTGGCGCAGCACCCATGCTTCGGCCATCCGGCGCAGAGCAGAGCGGAGTGCACCCATGGCACGGCCAACCGCGTCATATTCGGGCAAATCAGATTCCGGTGCAAAATCAGCGCCTTCGGGTGTGATGAATTCACCCAATTTGGATTTTAGGTGGCAGTTGAACACGGTGATAACCTGATTACCGACTGGAATGCGTGCTTTTTGAATGGGGCGCGACAGGCGGGAAACTGTATAGTGGCCGCCGTCCTCGCCGCCCAAATCGCGCATCGGGATTTTCAATGCAGGCGACAGGTCTTGGATCACCTCAGGCGTGCCTTCAAAGCCAAAGCGCGACAGGATCGCGAGGCCTGGGCGGCGGTGCCCGGGCTCGCCATCATTGGCGTTGGGTGCAAAGGCTACCGCGGCCTCAGTGTAGGGAGCGTAGGCCAGTTTGCGAAAGATTGCTTTCTTGGCATAACGCTTTTTACGATCCGGCAATGTGACCTCGTTTGTCGCGATCCCGCGGCGGTCTGCCTCGGCAATCACGTCGGTCAGGGCGTCTTGTTCAAAAACCTCTTGAAAGCCAACGATGTCGGCCCCCAGCTTTACGATCTGATCGGCCATCCAGTCCTGTTTCCACGCGTATTCTTCGGGGGTATATGACATGAATTGATAGTATTCTTTATCGGCCCCAATCAGGTTTTTGACGTTGAAGCTGGCAATCGTAAAACGGGTCATAGGGTACCTTTCGCGTGTTTTTCCAAGGCTGTAACGAATACATCAGGATCGACATTTCCGCCAGAAGCAACACAGATCACCGTGTCACTTTCCAGTGTGTTGCCGTGGTAGAGCACGGCGGCAAGGGCAGCAGCTCCGCCCGGTTCAAGCACGAGTTTTAGGCGGTTGAACGCCGCGGCCATTGCCTGCAAACATTCATCATCCGACACCACAAATCCGGCCCGGCACAAGCGTTTCATATGTGGAAAGGTCAACTGCCCCGGCGTGGGTGTGATGATCGCGTCGCAGAGTGATCCAACTGTGCTGGCGTTGACCTCGTGCTGGCCGGACTGCAGCGAACGCGCCACATCATCAAAACCCGCAGGCTCAGCAGTATGAACCCGCATTTTTGGGGCTTTGGCCTCGAGCGCCAAGGCGATGCCAGAGGTCAGGCCGCCGCCGCCGCAGGGCACTAAAACCTGCGCCTCAGTGACGCCCATTGCGGCGGCCTGCTCGGCGATTTCCAGACCTACGGTGCCTTGTCCGGCGATCACCAAAGGCTCGTCAAACGGTTTGATCAGGGTCAAACCACGCTCAGCTGCGAGCCGATCTCCGATCGCGTCACGGTCCTCGGTGGCGCGATCAAACGTCACGACTTCGGCCCCCAAAGCCTTGGTGTTGGCGAGCTTTATGGCGGGGGAATCTTCGGGCATGATGATCACCGCCGAGGTGCCATGTTCACGCGCCGCCAAAGCGACACCTTGGGCGTGGTTGCCCGATGAAAAAGCGATCACCCCACGGGCCCGCACCTCAGGGTCCATGGCCGACAGCGCCGACCAAGCGCCGCGAAACTTGAACGAACCGGTGTGTTGCAAGTTCTCGGCCTTGATCAGCACGCGGCGTCCGGCGATTTCATCTAGAAATGGCGAGGATAACAGGGGCGTGCGGCGGGCTTTGCCTTTTAGCCGTTTGGCGGCGGCGTTGATCATATCGATGTTCATAACGAGTCCTTATAGTGAGGCGGCAAGATCGGGAATTGTGGTCAAATCGGGCAGGGTGCTGGCAGGGATCCATGGCAATCGGTCCATGGGTTCTCCGGCGCGGTTGACCCAGGCCGTTTGAAAACCAAAACCAGTTGCGTGGGCCGCGTCCCAGCCATTAGAAGACACGAACAACACCTGATCTGATGCGCAAGAAAACCGTTCATTCACAAGCCGATAGACGCTTTTGTGGGGTTTAAAAACACCGACGGATTCGACTGACAGAACATCGTCCAAAACTTCGGTTAACCCTGCCGATTTGACTGCTCCATTCAGCATGTCGGGCGAGCCATTGGACAGGATCGCGGTGTTCATTCCGGCCTTTTTCAAGGCCGCCAACATGGCGGGGACCTCTGGATAGGCGGACAATTCCCAGTAGAGCGCAAGCAGGCGTTCGCGCAGATCTGGATCAGACAGGTTATTGGCCTCAAGCGCCCAATCCAATCCGTCCTGTGTGACCTGCCAAAAATCCGTATGGGCATCCGCCACGGCCCGCAACCAGGTGTATTGTAATTGCTTTAAGCGCCAGTCATTTGCCAGCTTTTGCCAAACATTGGCAAAGGTCTCATTGCCGGGCTCTGATGCGGCCTCTCGGGCGGCGGCGGATACATCGAACAGGGTGCCATAGGCGTCAAAAACACATGTGGTGATGGGCATGAACTGCGCTCCTCTTTTGGGCAGAGTGGCACAGAAAATGCGGATATGAAATCCATGTGAAAGATTTATCCACTCGGCACCGCCGTTTGGGCGCTAAGCGAAGAAAGCTGTCAGGCTTGATGAGCGGCGGGGTGGGCCCAAAAACCTACAGGTTTTCGGGCTGCGCCATGCCCAACACGTGATAGCCGCCATCCACATGGATGATTTCGCCTGTGGTGCAATTGCCCGCGTCCGACGCCAGATAAACGGCGGTGCCGCCGACGGCTTCAAGGGTGGCATTGGCACGCATCGGCGCGTTGGCCTCGGTAGAACGGTAGGTTTTACGCGCACCACCGATGGCTGCACCGGCGAGGGTTTTCATCGGGCCGGGTGAAATCGCGTTCACACGAATGCCGTCAGGGCCAAGGTCGTTGGCAAGGTAACGCACGGCAGATTCCAGCGCTGCTTTGGCCACACCCATCACGTTGTAAAACGGCGTGACACGGTTGGAGCCTTGGAAGGTCAGCGTCATGATGGTGCCACCGTCATTCATCAACGGCGCGGCGCGGCGCGCCACGTCGATCAGCGAATAACACGAGATATCCAGCGAGTTCTTGAAGTTGGCCCGCGAGGTGTCAACGAAACGCCCTGTCAACTCGTCCTTGTCAGAAAACGCCAATGCGTGGACCACGAAATCCAGCCCACCCCATTCGGATTTGATCTGATCGAACGCTTTGTCCATTGATGCATCATCGGTGACGTCTACATCTACCAGAATGCTTGAACCCAACGATTGTGCCAGCGGCTCAACCCGTTTGCCAAAGGCTTCGCCCTGATAGGTAAAGGCCAATTCGGCCCCCGCCTCGGCCATGGCCGAGGCAATACCCCAAGCGATGGAGCGTTGGTTCGCGACGCCCATAATCAACCCGCGTTTGCCTTTTAACAAATCTGACATTTTCAATATTATCCGTGATATTTGCTCATGGCGATGGTGCCGTTCGTGCCACCAAAACCAAAGCTGTTTGAAATAACTGTATCGAGACCTGCATCCTTGACGAACTCGGTGCAGATTTCGCCCTCGTTTATCTGTGGGTCCAATTCGGTGATGTTGGCCGATGGCGCGATGAAATCGCCGCCCAACATGATCAGCGAATAGATTGCCTCGTGCACACCCGCGCCGCCCAGACAGTGGCCGGTAAGTGATTTGGTCGAGGTGATTGGCGGGGTTTTGCCTTCGCCAAAGGTGCGGCGCACGGCGTGGACTTCGGTGACGTCGCCAGCGGGTGTCGAGGTGCCGTGGGCGTTGATGTAATCGACTTTGCGATCGCCCAAGGTGGACATCGCCAGCTTCATCGAACGTTCAGCACCCTCGCCCGATGGGGCAACCATGTCGTGGCCATCGGATGTCGCTCCGTAGCCTGTGACTTCGGCGTAGATTTTCGCACCGCGGGCCAGCGCATGTTCCAATTCTTCTAGAACCAACACGCCGCCGCCGCCTGAAATCACGAAGCCATCGCGCGACGCATCAAAAGCACGAGACGCGGTTTCTGGGGTGTCGTTATATTTGCTGGACATGGCGCCCATGGCGTCGAACAGGCAAGACAGTGTCCAGTCGAGTTCCTCGCCGCCGCCAGCAAATACGATGTCTTGTTTGCCGAATTGAATTTGCTCAACCCCGTTGCCGATGCAATGCAGCGACGTGGTGCAGGCTGAAGTGATCGAATAGTTCACACCCTTAATTTTAAACGGTGTCGCCAAGCAAGCCGAGTTGGTGGACGACATGCAGCGGGTCACCATGAAAGGCCCCATGCGTTTGGGGGCGCCTTTTTCTTTAACCATTTTGTGCGCTTGGAAAAAATTCGATGTCGACGGCCCACCAGAGCCCATTACAAGACCCGTGCGCGGGTTGGAAACATCAGATTCCTCAAGACCCGAGTCCGCAATCGCCTGTTCCATCGCCAAATAGTTATAGGCAGCACCCGGTCCCATAAAGCGCATTTGGCGCTTGTCGATGTGTTCGGATGGGTCAATTTGCGGCATGCCGTGGACTTGGGAACGGAACCCGTTTTCGGTATATTCCGGCGCGGCTATGATGCCGGATTTACCCGATATCAGGGCGGCGGTGACTTCTTCTACATTGTTCCCAATTGAGGAAACGATGCCCATTCCTGTGATAACGACACGACGCATTGGTGTTCTCCTTGCAGATATTGATCTTTGTGCAGGTGTTAGTCTTTGGCAGCCGCGAGGCCGACTTTGAGGTCTTTGACCGCGTAGATTTGTTCGCCATCGGCCAAAATGATGCCATTGGCGACCGCCAGTTTCAGGCGGCGGTCAATGACGCGGGTGAAATCAATCTTGTAGGTGATCATTTTGGTTTTTGGCGTCACCATGCCCGAGAATTTAACCTCGCCAACACCAATGGCAAAGCCTTGGCCCTGCATACCGCGCCAGCCAAGGTTAAAGCCGGTCAACTGCCACAACCCGTCAAGACCCAGACAGCCTGGCATCACTGGGTTGCCGGGGAAATGGCAGGGGAAGAACCACAGATCAGGGTTGATATCAAATTCAGCGTTGATGTGACCTTTGCCAAATTCGCCGCCATCTGCCGATACGTCTGTGATGCGGTCCATCATCAGCATCGGGGGCAGGGGCAATTGCGCATTGCCCGCTCCGAACAGCTCGCCGTTCGCACATTTGATCAGATCGTCTTTGTTAAAACTGCTTGGAAAATTGGCCATTCAGCCTTGCCCCCTAATAATATTTCAGTGCCCGTTAAGACCTTCTACCATTCAGTGATAATTGGTGGCAAGGGCGGCGCGGTGCAAGGGGTAATTATTACAAAGGGGCTGCGGGACCGCGAGGCGGTTCGCTTTGGTCTTGGTTTAGGTCCGCTTCATGGGGGGCTTTATGCCCGTCAAATGTGGGCGCATCGCTTGATAGATTACGGCGGTCGCGACATTGGCTAAGTTCAGCGAGCGCACAAGGGTGCTGCGCATTGGCAGGCTGAACATCCGGTCTTCTAAGGAGTCTTGTATTTCAGCTGGCAGGCCTTTGGATTCACAACCGAACACCAAATAGGCATCCTGTTGGTAGTCGGGGTCGTAAACGCTCTGAGTGCCGTGTTCTTCAAACAAATAAAGGCTGTCGCGGGGCGGCTTGCGGTCTTCCATGAATTTTTGCCAGCTGTCATATTCGCTAAGGCGGACATGTTGCCAATAGGTGGTTCCGGCCCGTCGCACGGATTTTTCGTCGAGCGAAAACCCGTAAGGCTTGATCAGGATCAGTTCCAGCTCTAGCGCCACACAGGTGCGCCCGATTGCCCCTGTATTATAGGGGATTTCAGGGGTCACTAACACCAATTTCAGGCAGGGATCGGGCATAGCAGATGCGGGCTTTCTAGATCACGGGCACAGGATCGGCCCGTTGTTGGCCTCCTGTTACCTCAACTGGGGTGTTCTTAACAACGCCAACTTTGCTCGTCGTTGTCACGGGGTTGGGGCGGAGGGTGTTGGCGTAAAGAGGCATTCATTTTCGAATGCGAATGAATTGCAATTGTAATTTGGCCCGTTTGCGCCCTATATTGATGGAAATAACGGGATTTTGAGTGATGACAACAATTGCAACGGAACGTGGCACCAAGTGGCTAAGTGGCGCAGGTCTACGCCCGACGCGCCAACGGCTGTCTTTGGCGGATCTTCTGGTGGGGGATGGTCAGGATCGTCACGTCACTGCCGAAAGCCTATATGCGTCGGTGCAGAATGCCGGTGAAAAAGTGTCGCTGGCCACGGTTTACAACACCCTGCGAGCGTTTTGCGAGGCAGGGTTGCTGCGCGAGATCATGGTGGATGGGGCCAAGAGTTACTTTGACACCAATATGTCGGACCATCCGCATTTCTTTTGGGAAGACTCTCAGGAATTGATGGATGCGCCCAATGAACAGCTGGAAATCTCCCGCCTGCCGGACGCGCCCAAGGGGGCCGAAGTCAGCAAGGTTGACGTGGTGATCCGGCTGCGGCGGGTTTAGATAAACGCTAACCGGCTCCAAATCACGCACCGCGCATAGACCTCGGGGTGGGTGCAAAGCGCCCTCCCCATGGGAAAGGTCGGGGCGCTGCCTTTGCTACGCAAAGGCAATAAGAAGTGAACGTCAGCTATGCGGACTAAGCAGCCTTTCGGCCAAAGTCGATTTGTTGGATTCTCGCGTTCATTTGTGTAATCAGGCATAACAAATATTTAGATAGCGGAGAGAAAAATGGCCGAGAAACGACACAACTATTTGGTCACAGTGAAATGGACTGGGAGGCCGACCCACCGCAATTTTGAACGAGATCACGATATAATGGCGGAAGGTAAATCACCAATCAAAGGTTCATCAGATCCCGCACATAGGGGCGATTCAAGCCGATGGAATCCTGAAGAACTACTCGTTGCGTCACTATCAGCGTGCCACAAGCTCTGGTATCTTGGACTCTGCTCCCAAGCGGGCATAGTTGTTACGGGGTATGAGGATACGGCTGAAGGTAGCATGGTCGAAGACGCTAGCGGTGCCGGGCAGTTCACATCGGTCACACTGCATCCAAAAGTAACAGTTTCTGCAGAATCTGATGTGGCGAAGGCAACAGAGCTCCACCACATGGCTCATAAGAAGTGCTTCATTACGCGATCAGTAAATTTTTCAGTCAACAACGTACCAACTGTTATTAAAGATACTGCAACGACTGTTTGAAGTGCATTTAGGGCTCGAAGCAGACATTCACCTAAAACCACTGCCCCGGTTCTATCAGCCCTAAATCCAGCAATTGCTGTGAATGCCACTCGAACTCGGTCGAGTTGTGCCAGCGGAACGTTTCAATGTCAAACGTTGAGCCGGGGTTGCGTTTCAGCGCCTTGGCGGTGCGGAATGAGCAGATTGAGGCGGTGATGTTGTGGTGCCATTCGCAGGAATATGTGTTGTATTCTTCATCGTTAAAGGTGTGATCGGCGCGGATTTTCAAACCCTTTTTGTTGCGAAACAGCGCGACACGGTCGATTTTGCGCCGCGCGGCCGGAATATGTTCCTCAAACCGCCAGCGTAATCCGCCAAAGAAATCCAATTGGCGCTCTTTTGGGTGGCCATTGTTGGCCGCATCCGTACGGGCCAATGCGTAATAGCCTGATTTGTCTAGGTGCGCGTCCTCAAGCGATACGGCATCAGGGAAATCGTCTAGATTTCCAGCATAAAGGTCAATCACATAGGTCAGGATGCTGCTGCGACGCTCTTCCATGCTAAAGGCGATCATTTCGCCCACGCTACGATTCTCGTTAAAGGGGTAAAACAGGTATTCGGCATTGTAGCAGTAGTAAAACCAGATATTTGGCGCGGCCTCTAAGACGGTATTGACGGCGACCTCCATCGCACTTTCGGCGGTCATGTCATAGGGGACGCGGTGGATCAGGTTTTCCAGCTTTTTGGGCAGCTTCAGTTCCGTAGGGGCGAACACCAGCACGGCTTCGAATCCCAGTTGCTGGTGGTGGCGAATGCAAGTGTCGACCTCGACCAGATCCTCGATCAGGATCATCGCCACGGGCCCGCGCGCCAAAACGTCACTGCCGGTTTCGATGAAATGTGCCAAGTCGTTATATTGCATTGCCGCGCCCGTAGTTTATTTTGGTGTGTTTGTTTAACTTGCCTCAAATTCGGTTAATTCGCGGTTCATTGCAAGCGATCGTTCCATTGTGTAGATGTGCGGCGAAAATACGTGAACAATGGTGGCTGTAATGTCGAATAAGAAAAAGCTCTTTATCAAAACCTATGGCTGTCAGATGAATGTCTATGACAGCGAACGCATGGCCGAGGCGCTGGGCACATCGGGGTATGATACGGTTGGAACGCCTGAAGAGGCTGACATGATTTTGCTGAACACCTGTCATATCCGTGAAAAGGCGGCCGAGAAGATTTATTCAGAGCTGGGACGGTATCGCCCGCTGAAAGACGCCAAACCCGATTTAAAGATCGGTGTTGCAGGCTGTGTGGCGCAGGCCGAGGGGGCCGAGATTATGCAGCGGCAGCCGATGGTTGATCTGGTGGTTGGCCCGCAGACCTATCACCGCCTGCCCGAGATGATGAAGCAGGTGGATGCCGGGCAGAAGGCGCTGGATACGGACTTCCCCGAAGAGGATAAGTTTGATCACTTGCCAAAGCGCGATCTACCCAAACGTGGACCAAGTGCGTTTTTGACGGTGCAAGAAGGCTGCGACAAGTTCTGTGCATTCTGCGTCGTGCCCTATACGCGGGGCGCCGAGGTGTCGCGCCCAAGCGAGCGGATTTTGAGGGAGGCCCGCGATTTGGTTGAGCGCGGGGTGCGCGAGATTAATCTGCTGGGGCAGAATGTGAACGCTTACCAAAATGAAGATTGGGGCCTGACAAAGTTGATTTGGGCGCTGAATGACATTGATGGGCTGGAGCGGATCAGGTTCACCACCAGCCACCCTAATGACATGACGGATGATCTGATTGAGGCGCATGGCACCTGTGAAAAACTGATGCCCTATTTGCATTTACCGGTGCAATCGGGCAGCGACAAAGTGCTAAAGGGGATGAACCGACAGCACACGGCCGAGCAATACATCCGACTGATTGAACGGTTCCGTGAAGCCCGCCCCGACATTTTGATCTCGGGCGATTTTATCGTCGGGTTCCCCGGTGAAGAGGACGCAGATCACCGCGCGACGATGGATTTGATCCGCGAGGTCAAATACGGCCAAGCCTATTCGTTCAAATACTCGGCACGCCCGGGGACTCCTGCGGCTGAACGTGCGTTTGTAACGGCTGATGTGGCGAATGCGCGGTTGCAGGAATTGCAGGCTCTGATCACAGTGCAGCAACGCGCCTTGCAAGAGGCCATGGTGGGCCAAGAGGTTAAGGTATTGATTGAGAAAAAAGGCCGATTGCAGGGGCAGATGATTGGTAAAAGCCAGCATTTGCACGCGGTTCATGTGAGTGAACCATTGAGCGGTGCAAAATTGAATATCGGCGACATTTGTTCGGTAGGAATCATCAAAAGCGAGACCAATTCCTTGGGTGGTGAAGTGATTCATACCTAACGGAACTTGAAGGTTTTTCTGAAAATGCCGATGAGGTTTTTGAAGAAAGCCGAAATTCGCGGGTCAATTGGCCGCGTTGCGCCGGACTGTTTCGTATATGAAAACAAACTGGCAGAATAACAGTTCCCTAACTGAAAAAGGCTTGATAATGTGCCATTAAGTAAAGCGCGTACCAATGGTGGGTGGTAGAGCTGTTAACTATGCAATGTGAATTATAAATAATTGTTAGGGGAATGACTGTGGGCAATATTATTTCGAAAGTGATACGTCTATCACTGACGGGTGTCTCTGCCGCGATATTGGCGCTGGCCGTGTCGGGCACTGCTGCGTCGGCTGGAACGATAAAAGGGGAAAAATATCTCCCTGGTATCTGGGTCGATCCGGACGGTTGTGAGCATTGGGTCATGGATGACGGTATTGAAGGCTACATGAGCCCACATACCAACCGCCAAGGTATCCCTGTTTGTCGTCGTGGCAATGTCTGTGGTGTGATGAACTCGGATCAGCTGTTTGCAACTGATCGCCACAACATCAGCTCAGCAGGCCGCGCCCGTTTGCAACAATTCTTCCAAAGCGCAAGCGCACGTGCCTACACAATTGCTGGCCACACCGACAGCCGCGCGTCGGATCAATACAACATGCGTCTGTCGTTGAACCGTGCCAATGCGGTTGCACGGGTTGCACAGAGTGTAGGCGCGAAGGTCGTTGATGTTCGTGGCTATGGCGAGCGCGTCCCAGCTGCATCAAACGGAACATCAGCTGGCATGCGTAAAAACCGCCGTGTTGAAATTATTTGCATTCGCTAAAGAGGTAACGATATGAAACTACTTAAAGGCATTACGCTTGCTACGGTGGCCTTAACTTTGGCGGCATGTGGTGATAAAATAGATAAAACCGTAGATCGCGGCATCGATTCAAAAGGTCTTAGCCACCTGAAAGCCGGCATCTGGGTCGATCCTAACGGATGTGACCATTGGATCATCGATGATGGCGTAGAGGGCTATCTGTCAGCGCGCCTTGATAAATACGGCAAACCTGTGTGTTCCGGTGTTGCACCACCCTCCACAGCCACTGGTCCTTTCAAGCGCGGGTCTGACCCAATCTAGAAAGCCAAGATACGAAATTTGCTAGGAGGCCGCTCGCATTTGCTGGCGGCCTTTTGCTTTTGGAGCATTGTTATTCAGATTTTACCTGAATGAAGGTGATCGTCGCTTGAATGTTCCAATTCGATTTGGCACCATCAAGCCATACTGTAGAACAGGAGAATTGATTGGCTATAGGCGCGTTGACCCCACCAGATGTCCCCTCTGAGACATTACTGGAATTCCCTGACAACCGTTTGCTGATTGATTTGTGCGGTGCGTTCGACCGCAATCTGGCCCATATCGAGGATAAATTCAGCATTCAAATCGCACGCCGTGGCAACCAGTTGTCGCTGGGCGGCGATGCGGATGACTGCGCCGAGGCGGCCCGCGTTCTGCGGGCGCTTTATCTGCGTTTGGAGGCTGGCCGCGAAGTTGCCACTGGCGACATCGACACCGAAATCACCATGGGCGGCGACGAGACCTTGTTCGGCGAGACTGATGACGCCGAGAGCATTGATCAACTTGAGATGTTCAAGGGTGGTCGCGTCGAGATCAAGACACGCAAGAAAATGATCGAGCCGCGCACCGAGGCGCAAAAGGCTTACGTGAAATCTCTGTTTGAAAACGAGTTGGGGTTTGGCATCGGCCCTGCGGGTACCGGCAAGACTTATTTGGCGGTCGCTGTCGGGGTTAACATGTTGATCGAGGGTAAGGTTGATAAGATCATCCTGTCGCGCCCTGCTGTCGAGGCGGGCGAACGGCTGGGGTTCTTGCCCGGCGACATGAAGGACAAGGTCGATCCGTTCATGCAGCCGCTTTACGACGCGCTGAACGATTTTTTGCCGGCCAAGCAGGTTCTCAAAATGATCGAGGACAAGAAGATCGAGATCGCACCGCTGGCGTTTATGCGGGGGCGCACGCTGTCGAATGCCTTTGTGGTGCTGGACGAGGCGCAGAATGCGACCTCGATGCAGATGAAGATGTTCCTGACGCGTCTTGGCAAAAACAGCCGGATGGTGATCACGGGGGATCGCACACAAATCGATTTGCAGCGTGGCGTGACCAGTGGTCTGCATGATGCCGAACGCCTGTTGAAGGGGATCGATAAGATCGCGTTCAACTATTTCACCTCAAAAGACGTTGTGCGCCATCCTTTGGTGGCCAAGATTATCGAGGCATATGAGGGCGATGACGTCTGATTTGATTGCGGTGAACGTTGAAGACTCGCGCTGGGCGGCGCTAGAGGTTGAGACGTTGGCTGAGCAGGCCGTTGCCACAACGCTAACCCATCTGGACATTGACGCACAGCATTTTGAGGTCAGCCTGTTGGCCTGTGACGATGCGCGCATTGCTGATCTGAACGCCGAGTTTCGCGGCAAGCCTATGCCAACGAATGTTTTGTCGTGGCCCAGTCTTGATCGGGCCTGCACAGGGCAACACCCGCCAAAACCGGTTCCCGACCCAGCTGGCATGCCCGAGGACTTGGGCGATATTGCCATTTCCTATGATACATGCGTTGCCGAGGCCGCCCGCGCCAACAAGCCGATTGCGGACCATGTGGCACATTTATTAATCCATGGGGTGTTACATCTGTTGGGTTATGATCACATATCAGAGCAAGATGCCCTAATAATGGAGACATTAGAGGGTGAAGTGCTTGGCAAACTGGGTATATCGGACCCATATAGGGGCTAAGCGTAAAACGCTTGGCAAATTTGGAAAGGGATAATGGGCGACACGACAGACGGTTCCAGTGACGCGGCGCAAAGCGCGCGGGATGGAGAGATAAAAGAACAGCGCGGCTTTTGGAGCCGCATTGTTGGAGCATTGAGCCCCACAGACATCGGTAATGAAAACCCAGCAGGCGCGCCAGAAGTGGCGGTGGTCGCGGGAGACGTGCGTGGCATGTCAAACCTAAGCCGGATGTCATTGGAGGATGTTGCGGTACCAAAGGCTGAAATTATTGCGGTGCCTGACGACATTAAAAAGGATGATCTGGTTGACCTGTTTCGCAAAAGCGGTCTGACGCGGATACCAGTTTATACTGAAACGCTGGATACGCCCATCGGACTGGTCCATCTTAAGGATTTCGCCCTGAAACACGGGTTCAGTGGCAATGGTGGACGGTTCAATCTGAAAAAATTGGTGCGCCCTTTGCTGTTTGCACCACCGTCAATGCCAATCGGGGTTTTGCTGCAGAAAATGCAGGCTGAACGGATTCATATGGCCTTGGTGATTGATGAATATGGCGGCGTTGATGGATTGGTCACGCTTGAGGATCTGGTCGAGCAGGTGATCGGCGAGATCGAGGATGAACATGATCTGGAAGAGGATCAGTTCTGGGTCAAAGAGGGGCCGGGTTGCTATTTGGCCTTGGCCCGCACGCCGCTGGATGAGTTTGAGGCCGAGATTGGCCGCAAGCTGGCGGAGGCCCATGAGGACGAAGAGATCGAGACCCTTGGCGGTTTGGTGTTCATGTTGTCTGGGCATGTGCCGGCGCGTGGCGAGGTTGTAGCGCATCCAAAGGGGCCGGAGTTCGAGATCGTCGAAGCAGACCTGCGCCGGATCAAACGGTTGCGGGTGCATCTGCCGGAGGCTGTGGGTGCTTGATCTTGCGGCGTGGACTTTGCGACGCAAGATGTTGGCGGGCGTTCTCGGCGGAGGCCTGACCGGCCTAGCACAAGCGCCGTTTTCGATGGTCTGGCTGGGCGTTGTGGGGCTGGTGGTGGGCTTTGTTCTGTTTCGTGCCGCTGAAACACCGCGGCAAGCGGCGTGGATCGGCTGGGCTTTTGGCGTTGGCTATTTCGGGCTGGTATTAAGCTGGATTGTCGAGCCGTTCTTGGTGGACGTCGCGCGGCATGGTTGGATGGCCCCCTTTGCGCTGATTGGCATGGCGGGCGGATTAGCGTTGTTTTGGGCGGCGGCCTTTGGATTTGCGCGCAAACAGGGCAATGCCGTGGCTTTGGTGGTGTTTTGGACCGTCGCCGAAGTGGCACGTACCTATATTCTGACTGGGTTTCCGTGGGGTTTATTGGGGTATATCTGGCTGGACGCGGGACTTGACCAACTGGCCGCGATCATCGGCCCACATGGTTTGACGCTTATAACGCTGTTTGGCGTTTGGGCATTGGTCACGGCGCTATATCATTCAAAACGTTTAATTCTAGTGCCTTTGGTGGTCTTACCATTCGGTGCAATGATCGGCTTTGGTCTGGCCCAAGCCGCACTTAGTCAGGGGCATCCCTCTATCGGTCTGGCCAAAGAGCCACGCCCGATTGTGCGCCTGATCCAACCCAACGCGCCGCAACACCAAAAATGGGATCCCGAGATGATCCCCGTGTTCTTCAACCGCTCTTTGGGGTTCACTTCGGGCGAGGCCAAAGCGGCGGCGCCGAATGTGATCATCTGGCCCGAGACCTCGGTGCCGTATCTGCTGGGCACCGCGCAGGGCGCGTTTGATGTGATTTCAGGGGCCGCAGGGGATGTGCCTGTTATTCTAGGTGTTCAGCGACGGGACCAAAACCAATACTATAATTCATTGGCCGTGCTGGGTGCGGGTGGCGACATTTTGGATGTTTATGACAAAAGCCATCTGGTGCCGTTTGGTGAATATATGCCCCTTGGAGCGTTGGCCTCGGCTCTTAACTTAAAGGGGTTAGCGGCCAAAGAGGGCTACGGGTTTGGCACCGGTAGTGGCCTGCGGCTGATCGACGTTCCCGGACTTGGCAAAGCGATGCCGTTGATCTGCTATGAGGCAATATTTCCGGCTGAAATTGGTGCCGTCACCACGCGGGCGGACTGGTTGTTGCACATCACCAATGACGCGTGGTTCGGCCGGTTCACCGGCCCGCAACAACATCTGGCCCAAGCCAGATTTCGCGCCATCGAGCAGGGCTTGCCAATGGTGCGCGCGGCCAACACAGGCATCTCGGCGATGATTGACGGGCGCGGCCAAATCACGGCGTCTTTGGGGCTCGGAATCGCGGGCTATTTGGATGTGGAATTGCCACCAGCTTTGCCAATCACGATCTATGCGCGGAGCGGTGATTTACCGGTTATACTGTTGCTGATAATCAGTGCTGCGCTTCTATTGCTAAAAAGACGCAGGGATAACAGTTGACCCGCATAGGTCAGCGGCGTATCGGATGATGATCGAATTTGCCACAACGGCTTCCTGACGTGGCAACGCAACTAGACTGGAGCACTATTCATGACCCGTAAGAATTTCACTTTCACCTCGGAATCCGTTTCTGAGGGACACCCTGATAAATTGTGCGACCGCATTTCAGACGCTGTTTTAGACGCCTTTCTGGCGGAAGAACCCGAAGCGCGCGTGGCCTGCGAAACATTCGCCACCACCAACCGCGTTGTTATTGGCGGCGAAGTTGGCCTGTCAGACAAATCCAAGCTGAATGAGTATTTGGGCAAGGTCGATCAGATCGCCCGCGATTGCATCAAAGACATTGGCTATGAGCAAGAGCAATTTCACTGGAAAAACGTTGAAATAACCAACCTGCTGCACCCCCAATCCGCGCATATTGCGCAGGGCGTGGACGCGGGCGCTGACAAAGATGAGGGCGCTGGCGATCAGGGCATCATGTTTGGCTATGCGGTTGATGAAACACCCGAGCTGATGCCAGCCCCGATCCAATATGCTCACGCTATTTTGCGCCGTTTGGCCGAGGTGCGCAAAGACGGCACCGAGCCAACATTGCGCCCAGATGCCAAATCGCAAATCTCGTTGCGGTATGAAGATGGCAAACCTGTTGAAGTGACCTCAATCGTGCTGTCGACCCAGCATTCTGACGAAACCCAAACATCAGATGACATCCGCGCCATCGTGGAGCCCTATATCCGCGAAGTGCTGCCGGATGCTTGGGTGACCGAAGCGACCAAATGGTGGGTGAACCCAACCGGTATTTTCGTCATCGGCGGCCCTGATGGGGACGCAGGCCTGACGGGTCGCAAGATCATCGTTGATACATATGGTGGTGCAGCTCCGCACGGTGGCGGCGCGTTCTCAGGCAAAGACCCAACCAAAGTTGACCGTTCAGCGGCCTATGTCGCGCGCTATTTGGCGAAGAACGTTGTGGCCTCTGGCATGGCCAAGCGTTGTACGATCCAATTGTCTTATGCCATTGGGATTGCACGGCCTTTGTCGATTTATTGTGACACTTTCGGCACTGGCGAAGTGCATGACAGCGAGATCGAAAAAGCCATTGATCAGGTGATTGATCTGACGCCGCAGGGCATTCGGACCAAGCTTGGCATGAACCGGCCAATTTATGAGCGCACAGCGGCCTATGGCCACTTTGGCCGTGCGCCCGAAGCCGACGGCGGGTTCAGCTGGGAAAAAACCGATCTGGTTGAGGCTTTGAAAAAAGCTGTATAAAGACCTAAAAGGCGGGGGAAACCCCGCGCCTTTTCGACTATGAACATAAGGGTGGGCAGATTGCCCGCCCTTCTTTTTGGAAAACGAACAGATGACTGAAGAAGCCAAACCACAGAAAACCAAACCAGTACGTAATTTCTATGGCCGCCTAAAGGGTAAGGGCCTGCGGGGCAGCCAAAAAACTTATCTGGATGAGGATTTGGCGGGGTTAAGCCCTGGCCCCGTGAGTTGGGAGGACAATCCCGACCGCACCCCGTTGGATTTGGCGACGTTGTTTGACGGCAAGCCCGTGTGGTTGGAAATCGGCTTTGGCGGCGGTGAACATATGGTGCATCAGGCCGCGCAAAACCCTGACGTCGGCATTATTGGCTGCGAGCCATATATCAATGGCGTGGCGATGCTGCTGGGTAAAATCCGCAAGGCCAAAGTCAGCAATGTCGCTGTCTACCCGAATGATGTGCGCGATATGTTCGAGGTTTTGCCTGAGGCGTCAATTGACCGCGCATTTTTGCTGTACCCTGATCCATGGCCCAAAGCGCGGCACCATAGACGCCGCTTTGTAACACCCGAGCATCTGGACCCGTTGGCGCGGGTTTTGAAAAAGGGCGCGATTTTTCGCGTGGCCACCGACATTCCCGATTATGTGCGCCAGACTATGGAGCAGATGATGGCACGCGATGATTTTGAGTGGTTGGCCGAGGGCCCAGAGGATTGGCGTAAGCCCTGGAGTGACTGGATATCCACGCGCTATGAGCAAAAGGCACTGCGCGAGGATCGCGTGCCGCATTACATGACGTTTCGCAAGCTGTAACCGTCTATTTGCCCTTCCAAACAGGGTCTCGTTTTTCAGCAAAGGCGCGTGCGCCCTCCAGCTGGTCATCCGAGGTATAGAGCGTTTTGATGGTCGGAAATTCACTGCCAGTGATTTTGTCCAGCGCGTCTTGGAACTTCATGTTTTCAGCTTCGCGCACCACTTCTTTGATTGCGGCAAACACCAGAGGTGGCCCGTCAGCCAGCATGGCAGCCAATGCATGTGCTTGTTCCATCAGCGTTTCGGCGGGGTGGATGTGGTTTACAAATCCCCACCTATGCGCCTCTTCAACGTCCAACCAGCGCCCCGTCAGCAGCATGTCCATCGCAACATGATAAGGAATGCGTTTGGGCAGTTTGATCGAGGCCGCGTCGGCAACAGTGCCAGAGTTGATTTCGGGCAGCGCAAAACTGGCATGATCGGCCGCTAGGATCAGATCACATGACAGAGCCAGCTCCAACCCGCCGCCACAAGCAATGCCGTTTACAGCGGCAATCACGGGTTTGTTCATATCGGGCAATTCTTGCAAACCGCCAAAGCCGCCGACGCCGTAATCGCCATCCACTGCGTCGCCATCTGCGGCGGCTTTCAAATCCCAACCGGGGCAGAAAAACTTGTCACCAGCCCCTGTTATAATGGCCACGCGCAAGTCGGGGTCATCGCGAAAATCGGCAAACACTTGGCCCATGATCCGGCTGGTGGCCAGATCAATCGCGTTGGCCTTGGGGCGGTCGAGGGTAATTTCTAGCACTTTGCCGATGGTGCGGGTTTTGATGGGCGAGTCAGTCATCTTTTTCTCCGATCAGGATCAGGGCGTCGACCGCGATGGCGCGATCGGGCAGGCACAGCAGAGGGTTCACTTCGACCTCTGTAATGGTGCCGTGGTGTTGGACTACATAGTCCTGCACTGCCAGCACCGCGTCAACAATAGCGTCGATATTGGCGGCTGGGGCACCGCGGTAACCGTCCAGCAGGCGGGACATTTTTAGCGTGGAAATGGCAGTTTTGATGTCGATTGCCTTGGCGGGGATCAGCAGGGATGCGCTGTCGCTCAGCAGCTCTGTTAGGATGCCCCCCGCACCGATGGTCAGCACATACCCATGGGCCGGATCAAGCACCACACCGATCAACATTTCACACAGGGTGCCCGTGATCATTTGTTCCAGAAGGAAGCTGTCACAGGGCATCTTTGCGGCGGCTTTGGTGACTTGGCTGACGTCGGTCAGGTTCAGAGCCACTGCACCAGATTCGGTTTTATGCACCAGACCTTGGCCCTTAAGCACCAGCGGGAAACCGACAGACACGGCGGTCTCGGTCAGGTCGCTTTGATGGGCCGTTTTTGCGGCCGGAATAACCAGCCCGTGCTGAGCAAGAGCGGCTTTGGCCTGCGCCTCCGTGAGCGCTAGTGGTTTGATTGGAACACGGGGCAACAGCACGGGTTCAAACGGGCCGCAAACCTGCCCACATTCAGCCCCGACGCGGGCTGCGGTCAAGGCCTCGGGTAGGCCACAAAGTGGGACGATACCCGCCGCGCTGAGCTGCTGGGCGACGGGTTCGGGCATGTTTTCAGGCAAAGAGGCCGCGATGGCCATGGGTTGATTACAGCGCTGTTTGGTCTGGGTGATTGCGGTAATCACGCAGTCCCATTCCGAGGCGTCGCACAGGTCGGCACGCGGGAAATCCGACACCAAAATGCCAAGGCCCAGATTTGGTTCCATCATCGCTGTAAAGGCGTCGGTCATCGCCTCGGGATTGGCCCAGATGTAGGTGTGGTAATCCAGCGGGTTGGCCAGTTTGACCTTTGGCCCCAAAGCGTTTCGTAGGTTGCCGCGCTGCGTGGTGCTAAGGGGCGAGAAGGTCACGCCTTGTGACGCTGCAAGATCGGCCATCAGGCTGGCCTCACCACCGGAACAGGACATTGACGCGACGCGGTTGGAGGTGAGGGGACCGGTGATGTGCAACAGTTTCAGGGCTTCGATGAATTCGGGCAAGGTGTCGACTTGCGAGACGCCAAGACGGCGCAACAGGGCGTTTGCACCCGCGTTGCTGCCGGCCAAGGACGCCGTATGGGAAACGGTGGCGGCGCGAGCTTGCTCTGAGCTGCCGACTTTGAGGGCAATGATGGGTTTGCCAAGGGTTGCAGCTTGTTGGCTGAGGGCTTCAAACGCACGCAGATCACCGACGCCTTCGATGTGCAGACCAAGTGCAGTGACGCGCGGATCTTGCAACAGGTTTGCGCCGATTTCGGCCAGCCCGATCTGGGCCTGATTGCCCGCTGTCACCATATAGGCCAGCGGCAAGGCGCGGCGTTGCATGGTGATGTTGATCGCGATGTTTGAGGATTGGGTGATTATGGCCACGCCGCTGTCTGCTTGGCGCACGCCATGCTGGTCTGGCCATAAAAGCGCGGCATCAAGCGCATTGATGAAGCCATAACAATTGGGGCCGATGATCGGCATTTCGCCAGCGGCAAGCAAGAGCTGTTGTTGGAGCTCAGCTGCGTCTTTTATCTCGCCCGATGCTTCTTGAAACCCCGAGGCAAAACACACGGCCCCGCCTGCACCAAGCTTTGATAGGGCTTCGACGGCGTTGATTGTTTTTTGGCTGTTGATACCAATAAACACAGCATCTGGGGCGGCGGGTAGGGCTTCGAGGTTGGCGAAGGTTTTACAACCGGCGAGGTGGGGTTTGGTCGGGTGAACAGGCCAGATTGGTCCTGCAAAGCCGAATTTTTGGGCTTGAACGATGGTGTTTTCACACCAGGCGCCGCCGCCTATGATGGCGATGGATTTGGGCCGCAGAAGCCTGTTTAGGTTATGTTTCATCTGTGGGCTCCGGTGAATGATCGGATATTGGATGCCTGCGGCGCGGATATTTGAGAAAAGAAGAAACCAAATTTTAATAAAATTGTTTTTATATTGAGACGCGGTACAGGCGGGGACGCCGATGGCCGTAAAAGGAGACGGCCCTTCATTTTGCAAATCAAGATGAAGGGCTGCGTCGCCTTTCTTCTTTTTCCGGGCTCCGCCCGTTTTCGCATGAAACGATCTCCCAGATCGTTTCTGATTATGCTCAAACTCCGCGCCGCAGGCATCACTTCCTAAGCTCCCAGCGGCCGTAACAAATCTCGGCTGATGATGTGGCGCTGGATTTCGGAGGTGCCGTCCCAGATCCGTTCAACCCGTGCGTCGCGCCAAAACCGTTCGATCGGGAAGTCGTCCATCAGCCCCATACCGCCAAATATTTGCAGGCTGGCGTCGGTGACGCGGGCCAGCATTTCCGATGCGTAAAGCTTAGCACTGGCGATTTCGCGGTTGGCAGGCAAGCCTTGATCCAAGCGCCAGGCGGCGGCCAACGTCAGCCAGTCGGCGGCATCAATTTCGGTGATCATGTCGGCGATTTGAAAGCTGATGCCTTGGAATTTGCCAATCGGTTGGCCGAATTGCTCGCGCTCGGCGGCGAAATTCAGGGCCAGATCAAAGCAGCGGCGCGCACGGCCCACGGCCATGGTGGCGACTGTGATGCGGGTGGCGTAGAGCCATTCGTTCATCACCGCAAAGCCGCCGTCGACCTCGCCCAACACTTGGGCATCGGGCAGACGGCAGTCGTCAAACTCGAGGATCATGTTTTTATAGCCACGGTGGCTGACGGATTTGTACCCATCTCGGATCGTGAAGCCGGCTGTGCCGCGATCCACCAAAAAGGTGGTGATGCGTTTTTTTGGGCCGCGTGCTGTGTCATCTTCGCCGGTGGCAACGAAAACGATGATGAAATCGGCATGATCTGCGCCCGAAATGAAGTGCTTGGTGCCGTTCAGCACCCAGTCACCGCCATCACGCACGGCCGTACATTTCATGCCACGCACGTCGGAGCCGGCATTGGGTTCGGTCATCGCCAGCGCGTCCATCCGCTCGCCACGCACGGCAGGCATTAGGTAGCGGTCAATCTGCTCACCCTCGCAGGCCATCAGGATGTTTTGTGGGCGGCCAAAGAAGTGGTTGAGCGCCATTGACCCCCGACCAAGTTCACGTTCCACCAGCGCGAAATCGATGTGGGACAGGCCAGCGCCACCGACGGACTCAGGGAAATTACAGGCGTAAAATCCCAGATCGATGGTTTTTTGTTTGATTTCAGCCGCGATCTCGGCGGGGACTTCGCCGCTGCGTTCAACCACGTCCTCATGGGGATAGATTTCGTTTTCAACGAAGCTGCGCACGGTTGAGACGATCATCTCTTGTTCGTCAGTTAGGCCAAAATTCATGGTTTATCCTTTTGGGGCTTGTTTGAACAGGCCAAGTTTTTCACGCACTTCGGCAGGGCCAATGATGCGTGCGCCCATGGCTTCGATAATGACCCGGGCGCGGGCAACCAAAGCCTCGTTGGTGGCCAGCTCGCCTTTGGCCAACCACAAGTTATCCTCAAGCCCGACACGCACGTTGCCACCGGCCAACACGGCCGCCGCGACATAGGCCATTTCGTTGCGGCCAATGGAAAAGGCGGACCAGTTCCAATCAGACGGCACGTTGTTGACCATTGCCATGAAGGTGTTCAAATCATCTGGTGCGCCCCATGGCACCCCCATGCACAGCTGCACCAGCGCGGGCGAGTCCAACACACCGTCTGCGACCAGTTGTTTGGCGAGCCATAGGTGGCCGGAATCAAATGCCTCGATCTCTGGTTTGACGCCATAGCTGGTCATCATCCGGCCCATGGCGGCCAACATGCCGGGTGTGTTGGTCATGACGTAATCGGCCTCGGCGAAATTCATCGTGCCACAGTCCAGCGTGCAAATTTCGGGGCGGCACTCATCAATGTGAACAACGCGCTCCGTCGCGCCGACCATATCGGTGCCTTCCATCAGGGGAAGGGGCGTTTCAGCCCCGCCAAACACCATGTCGCCGCCCATGCCCGCCGTCAGGTTCAGCACCACGTCAACGTCAGAGGCGCGGATCAAGTCGGTTAGCTGGCGGTACAATTTTGGGTCACGCGATGGCACGCCTGTTTCAGGATCACGCACGTGGCAATGCACAACGGCGGCTCCGGCGCGTGCAGCGGCAATCGCGCTGTCGGCGATTTGCTGTGGAGAGCAGGGCACATGCGGGCTGCGGTCTTGGGTGCTGCCCGATCCTGTTACGGCGCAGGTGATGAAAACGTCTTGGTTCATTTGCAGGGGCATTGCGACCTCGTGTTTTTTGTTTCCTTGCAAAAAGACTAGGGGAGTTGATTTCTTTGATCATGCAGGATTGTATGAAAATCATGCGAAGTTGGCAAAAAACAGCGAACAATCCCCAGCGTATCGGCATTTTACTGTTCGAACGGTTCTCGAACCATTGCCTTGCCAATACCGTCGAGCCATTGCGTGCTGCCAATATGCTGCTTGGGCGCACCGCGTATATCTGGTCATTCATGAGCCTCGATGGGGCGACGGTGCATTCATCCAGTGAGTTGCCTGTGGCGGCCGAAATGGCGCTGTCACAATCGGGAAACGGCGATGTCTTATTTTTGCTACCAAGCTATGAGTATCAGGACTATTTGACGCCAGCGGTGTTGCGAGGGTTGCGTGCAGCAGGGCGGCGATTTGAGGTGCTGGCGGGGCTGGATATGGGCAGCTGGCTGTTGGCAGCGGCTGGTCTGTTAGATGGGCATCAAGCCGCGATCCATTGGGATGAGGTTGATAATTTCCAAGAAGCGTTTCCTGAGGTGGATGTGACGCGGGCGCGGGTTGTGATGGACCATGATCGTTGGTCTTGTGGCGGGGCCATGACCGCTTTCGAGTTGGTGTTGCGGATGATTGGCGACACCCACGGCGAGGCGCTGCGCATGGAGGTTGCGTCGTTGTTTATGCATGGCGAGACCGAAAGCACGGTGGCGCGGGTTGCGGTTGCGGGCACGGGGCAGATTGAAGCGGCGATGACGATTATGCGGGACAACATTGAAACTCCGTTGCGTATGGCGGAGGTCGCGAGCGCTTTGGGGATCAGTCAGCGCAAACTGGAGCGCATGTTTTTAGCTGAATTCGGGGCGGGGCCGCAAAAAGCATATCGGCGGTTACGTCTGTTGGCTGCGCGTCGATTTGTTGAGCAATCCAGCCTAAGCATTGTCGAGATTGCCATCCGCTGCGGGTATCGCGATCCAAGCGCCATGACCCGCGCCTTTGGCCAAGAGTTTGGCGCACCCCCGCGTGAGATTAGGGCGCGGGTTGCAACTGGAACAGGCGCGGCGGACCGCTAGGCTGTCGGGTGCTAATAGCGCATTTCGGCCAGCAAAGCGAAATGATCGCTGGGCCAGATGTCGTCCACTGTTTGATTGCCGGTGATTTGGCACTGCGTGATGTGCCCCAGCCCGTCTGGCTGCGGCCATCCAACAAATATGTAATCGATGCGCCGATCCGGCTCATAGGTTTGGGCGACGTTTGGATTGATGTTATCCCACGTATATCCGACTCCGCGATCGCTGCCAAATTGCCACGCGTCATGGAACACCAGATTTTCAACGGGGCAGGTGGTTTGGCCTGTCATCAAACGGATTTCCTCCGAATGCGGATCGGCGTTGAAATCACCACAAATCACCGGTGGAAATTTCCATGCGCGGTTTGCCTTGCAAGACCTTGAGACAAACTCCATCAATTCGGTCACTTGACGCTGGCGAATATGACTGTGGTGTTGTTGCCAATTCAAGTGCGTGCAAAACACGGGGATTTCACCCCGTGGTCCGTCGATTTCTGCATGGATTGCCACGCGCATTTCTTCGGCGTTCTTTTGATCATAGAGCGCGATGATCTCGTGGTTTAGGATCGGCCAGCGCGATAGGATGGCGTTGCCCATGCGCACATTATTCATATTGGCCCCGGGGGCGTAGACGTGATGATAGCCCAGGTCATGGGCCAATTGCGCGGCGAAATCTGTGCCATTCTCGCCCCATATTTCCTGCAGGCAAATCACATCGGCATTCATCGCGTGTAAAGCGTTTAAAATGGCTGGGGCTCGTTGTTTCCAAGGACCAAACTGCCACCATACGTTCCATGTGACGACGCGCAGGCGGGTTTCAATCAGTGGGGTGGAATTACGTTGTAACATGTGGGTGTCCGTTTTTTGATGCCAAAACAGGTTGCTGTGTTTCTGATCGTGCCCGAAATCGTGCGTCGTGATACTATTTGACCAACACAATGCCTGACTTCCATCGCATGCGATAGTTTTTTGTCTGAAAACCGACTGTCCTTAACGCGACATTCACTGTTTTGCGGCAAGGCTGTTGGGGACAGGCCTTGCAGAGGGCAAAGGCGATCAATGCAAATGGATAGTGTTTGATATGAACGACGAAAATTTTGAAATTGAAGGACTGGAAAGCGATCGTGCTTGGGAATGGGAGAACGGGTATTTCTGGTTCACCAATCCGTCGCGCGTTAACAAGTTTTTGGCACACTATGAGCTCTATCAGATGATCTTGAACCTGCCGGGGGATGTGTTCGAGATGGGCGTGTTCAAGGCGGGATCGTTGATCCGTTGGGCCAGTTTTCGACAATTGTTGGAAAACAATTTTTCACGCCGAATTGTTGGGTTTGATACCTTTGGGAAATTCCCGCTCAAAGGTGTCGAGTTGGATGTTGATCAGGACTATGTCGAAGCGTTTATTGCCAGCGCTGGGGATGCGCTGAGCCGTGCTCAGGTTGAACAATTGATGAGCCGAAAAGGTTTTGACAACATCGAGCTGCTGGAGGGTAATGTCACTGAGACATTGCCGCATTTTGTGATGAACAATCCGGCCTGCCGCATCGCGCTGCTGCATCTAGACTTGAACGTCAAAGAACCAACCAAATTTGTGCTTGAGGCCCTGTATGACCGCGTTGTGCCAGGCGGATTGATTGTGATCGATGATTACACATCCGTCGTTGGTGCGACCGAAGCGATAGATGATTTAGTGGCCAAAAAGGGGTTGGAAATTGAAAAACTATCGTTTCATTCCGTGCCGGCATTTATACGTAAGCCCAAGCCCGACTTTGAAAAACTGTAATCGCAATTGGGCGGGAGAATAACCCGCCCAAAGCTGATGTGTTACTGATTGTTGTGAAGACCCTAAATGATTGCCTCAAACAACGCCTTGGTGTTTTCAGCAGTCATTTCAATGGGATTGCCGCCGGTACTAGGGTCTTTGAGCGCCATTTCCGTCAATTCATCTAAGCGGTCGGTTCCGACGCCCATTTCCGATAACTTGTGTGGGATTTTCATTGAATCATTAAATTCCTGAACAAAGTCACAAAAACCCGCAAACCCACCCTTGATGCCCAGATAGGCGGCGGCATTGTCAAAACGTTCGGAAATTGCGGGTGCGTTCATTTGCAAGACCGCAGGCATGCACACCGCGTTGGTGGTGCCGTGATGGGTGTTATAAACTGCGCCAATTGGGTGGGACAGAGCGTGGATTGCGCCCAAACCTTTTTGGAACGCGGTTGCGCCCATTGCAGCAGCTGACATCATATGCGCGCGGGCCTCAATATCGCTGCCGTCCGCATAGGCGCGTGGCAAGTAATCTTTAACCAGACGCATGCCTTCCAGCGCCATGCCTTGGGACATTGGGTGGTAATGCGGGCTCGAGTAGGCCTCGACACAATGGGCAAAAGCATCCAATCCGGTGCCCGCCGTAAAAAATTGCGGCATGCCAACGGTGAGTTCGGGGTCACAAATCACCACGCTTGGTAAAACCTTGGGGTGAAAAATGATCTTTTTCACATGTGTCACGCTGTCTGTGATCACCGAAGCACGTCCCACTTCGGACCCCGTGCCCGCAGTTGTGGGCACGGCAATAATCGGCGCGATCACGTCAGGATTGGCACGGCTCCACCAATCGCCGACGTCTTCAAAATCCCAGATCGGGCGGGTTTGACCGGCCTGAAAAGCAATCATTTTGCCCAAGTCCAATGCCGAGCCACCACCAAATGCGATCACCCCGTCATGTCCGCCCGCGTGATATGCGATGATGCCCGCGTCCAAATTTTTCTCTGTCGGGTTCGCGTCCACTTCTGAGAACATCGCACGGCCAAGACCCGCAGCATCGAGTAAATCCAGCGTCGAGGTGGTGATATCAAGCGCGGCCAATCCTTTGTCGGTGACCAAGAGTGGGCGTTTGATGTTTGCTGCCGTACAAGCTTCGGCAATTTCAGCGATGCGGCCAGCGCCAAATCGCATCGCAGTTGGGTAGGACCAGTTGTTTGTAAGGCTCATCGGTTCATCCTTGTTTTGAACGGAAAATTCGGGTCTCAGTTAGGAAATCCCTTTGGGGAATGCCTTGAGGTCGGGGTGGACGGTGACGTGGGGCAGCTTGCTGTCGGTCCACATATGGCACTGCGGCGTGGCTTCAAAGGGGGCAGCAATCCGGTCTGTAAAAACGCCAATTAGATGCGCAAACCGTTCTGATTTATCAAACATGATTGTGCCGCAGGCACGGCAGGATTCTCGCGTTGTGGGCGTGCCATCCGCCGTTTTATATGTGTTTTGTCCTATGTCGCCTGTAATTTGACAGCCATCACTGTTGAAAAAAGCCGTCGTAGAATAGTCGTTTCCGGTGGCGTCACGGCAATCCTGGCAGTGGCAAACCAGCTGCATGACGGGGGCCTTGCTGGATGTAAATTGCAATGCGCCGCAGTCACAATGGCCTCTTATGGGGCCTGAAACAGGGCTTGTCATGTGCTGACTTTCTTTAGGTGAAAGGATTTGGGCCGTGTTAGATTGTGGTAGCCAATAACCGACAGCCCGCCGCCGCGCCCGGTGTTTTTGCAACCCGTCCAACACAGGGCTGGATCCAGATAATCGGCGCGGTTCATGAACACGGTGCCGGTTTCGATTTGCTGGCCAATCGTCTCGGCGCGGGTAATATCGTTGGTCCACAAAGATGCGGTCAAACCGAACTCACTGTCATTCATCAGCGCGATGGCCTCGGCGTCGTCTCTGACCTTCATGATGCCAACGACCGGCCCGAAACTCTCATCGTGCATCACCCGCATGCTGTGGTCCACATCGACCAAAATCTGTGGCATCAGATAGGCGCCGCCGTCGTCTTCTGGGAACAGATCGGGGTCAATCAACGGGGTCGCACCCGCTGCAATTGCTTCGGTTGTTTGCGCGCGGACTTCAGCGGCGAAACGCGCGTGTGCCATTGGACCAAGGGTGGTTTCGGTATCCAGTGGGTTGCCCAATTTGTAGCCAGATACAATCGCCACGGCCTTTTTCACAAAGGCGTCAAACAGGCTCCCGACCACGTAAATCCGTTCGATTCCGCAGCAGCATTGGCCCGCGTTGAACATCGCACCGTCGATCAGCGTGTCCACCGCCGCATCTAGATCGGCGTCTTCCATCACGTAACCTGGGTCTTTGCCACCCAGCTCCGTGCCGACGCCCGTAAAAGTGCCTGCCGCAGCTTGTTCCATTGCCTTACCGCCCCCAACGGAGCCTGTGAAATTCACAAAGCCAAAGGACTTGGCGGCAATCAAATCAGACGTGGTGTCATGGCCTAAAAACACGTTTTGGAACACCTCGCTGGGAATGCCTGCCGCGTGAAATGCCTCGGCCATGCGTTCGCCAACCAGTGGTGTTTGGCTGGCGTGTTTGAGCATCACCGCGTTGCCCGCGATCAGGGCGGGGGCGACCGTGTTGATTGCGGTCATGAAGGGGTAATTCCACGGGGCGACGACCAGAACTACGCCGTGGGCTTCACGGGTGATGTAGCGTTTGAAATTGTCGCTGTCCTCGACCACAATCGGGGCCAAGGCCCCAACCGCTATGTCGGCCATATGGCTGGCGCGCTCGTTGAAACCGCCAAATTCGCCGCCGTATCGCACGGGGCGGCCCATTTGCTGGGCTAATTCCGTCACGATCACATCGTTCATTTCGCCAACGCGGGCAACCCCATCACGTACCAGTTTTATGCGCTCTGACAACGGCCGCGCGGCCCAGTCTTGTTGGGCTGCCTTGGCGCGGGCGACGCAACCTGTGGCCTCAGTTAGGGATTGCAGTGGCCGTTCGACCAAGATTGATCCATCAATCGGCGAGATACATTTTAGGGTGTTTGTCATGATTAGGCTCTTTCAAATCCACGGGCAATTTCATAGTCGGTGACGACTTTGTCGAACTCTTCTTGCTCCCATGTCGCTGCGCGGGTGTAGTGATCTACAACCACATCGCCAAGCGCTTTGCGCAACATATCAGAGCCTTTCAAAGCATCCCCAGCGTCACGCAAATTGGCAGGGATATTGTCGACGGTTTTGTCGGCATAGGCATCGCCAGTAAGCGGCGCGCCCAGTACGAGATTTTCCTCAATCCCGGCCAAGCCCGCTGCCAATTGCGCCGCCATCGCCAAATAGGGGTTCATATCAGAGCCACCGATGCGGCATTCGACCCGAACGGCTTTGGTGCCTTCGCCACACAGACGAAACCCGGCGGTGCGGTTGTCAACGGACCAGGCGGTGCCTGTGGGGGCAAAAGTGCCTTTTTGAAACCGTTTGTAGCTGTTGATGTATGGGGCTAGAAAATAGGTGTAGTCAGGTGCGTATTTGATCATGCCTGCGATATAGCTGCGCATTAAATCCGACATGGCGTGGGGTTTTGCAGCGTCATAAAACAGTGACGAGCCGTCTTTCCACAATGATTGATGCACGTGTGACGAGCTGCCAACGCGGTCGGCGTGCCACTTGGGCAGGAAGGTCACGGCGTGCCCTTTGGCCCAAGCGATTTCCTTGATCGCGTGTTTGGCAATTGAGTGGTTATCGGCGCAATCCAGCGGCGCGCCGTATTTGATGTTCAGCTCTTCTTGGCCTGCTTCGGCTTCGCCCTTGGAGCCTTCAACGGGAACGCCTGCGGCCAGCAAATGGTTGCGGATTGGGCGCATGATACCTTCTTCTTTAGTGGTCTGCAGGATGTGGTAATCTTCATTATAGGCGCTGATAGGTTCCAGATTTTGAAAGCCGTCTGCGCGGATTTCATCGAATGTTTTGGCAAACAGGAAAAACTCCAGTTCGGTGGCCATCATCGCGTCCATGCCCATGTCGTGCAGGCGGGCGATTTGGCGTTTCAACACAGCGCGGGGCGAATGGGGGATGTCGTGGCCGTGGTGATCCAGCACATCACAGAGCACCATCGCTGTGCCCTCAAGCCATGGCATTGGGCGAATGGTGTCCAAATCTGGCTTCATCACATAGTCGCCGTAACCGGATTCCCAACTGGTCGAGGCATAGCCCTCGGGGGTGGCCATTTCCAGATCGGTGGCCAACAGGTAGTTGCAGCAATGGGTTTCTTTATAAGCGCCATCGATGAAATATTGCGCCACCATGCGCTTGCCCATCAAACGACCCTGCATGTCGACCATCACGGTCAGGACCGTATCAAAGCTGCCATCGGCAACCAGTTTCTTTAGCGCATCAAACGTCAGGGGGGCTGTCATGATCTGGCTTTCTATAAGGTCTAGAATACCAGCGCAGTTAAGCGGCTTTTTTTTGGATTGCCAAGAGAGATTAATTCACCAGAGCATGACAGAAATAGCACAATGAAATGCGACATTGCGACATTGAACCGCGTTCCCTATGGTCGTGGTTTTGAACATTGGAGGAATTTATTATGTCAGATGACGCAAAACCCGTAGGCACAGGGCGTAAAATACTTGCCGGAATTCTTGATTTTATCACCAGTTTTGGCGGGCTTGGCTACCTCATTGCAAAATTCACGGGCGACACAACCGAAAACGGTTTTCAGTTAAACGGGCTGCCCGCACTTGTCTTGTTTGCATTGGTACTGGCCTATTTCATCTTATTGCCGAAATTTGTCGGTGGCACGATTTGGCAGAAAATATTGCGCACCAGACGATAGCACGACCCTATGGATTTATTCTGCGAGGGTCTCGATATAAGGGCCTAGGTCTGCGAAATCGTCAAAGCTGAAATCATGCGGCAGTTTGGCGACGGGGACTTTGCGGTAGCCTTGGGTGAAGAGCGCCATCGGCTGTTTGGCGCGATCGGCGGTTTCGGCATCTACTTCGCTGTCGCCAACATAGACGCAACGGCCCGTATCCAGCAGTTTTAAGGTGTGCAGCAGGGGGGCGGGGTCCGGTTTCTTTTGGTCAAGCGTGTCGCCGCCGACCACAACGTCGAAATAGAATTCTATGTCCAGCATATCTAGGATCAGGCGGGCGGGGGCTTCGGGTTTGTTGGTGCAGATCGCCAAGCGATGGCCTTTGGCGATCAGCGTGTCCAACAATGGCAGCAGGTTGGGATACAGCTTGGTCAGGGTTGCTGGGTTTTGATTGTAGAACTTCATGAAGGCGCGGATCAAGCGGCCGTGCTCGGACATCGGGATGCTGGCGTCTTGCATGGCGCGCTCGACCAGTTTGGGCACGCCGTTGCCGATATAGGTGATCACGGTTTGCAAGCTGGGCGCTGGCGCGTTTTCTTGGGCCAGCATTTTCACACAGGCCGCGTGCAGATCAGGCGCGCTGTCAATCAGCGTGCCGTCCAGATCAAAAACGATGGGGATCATGGGGTTTTCCATTTTATAGAACAGCCCATTGACGGGACTTGGTCTGCGGGCCCTTGGCCGGTTTCGGAAATTTGCTTCATGGCCAGATACAGATCACGGGTCAGCTCATCGGCGCCTGCGTTGCGGCCCGAGGAATCCAGTCGGCCACGGTATTGCAGACCCATTTCGGCATTAAAGCCAAAGAAATCCGGTGTGCAGGCGGCATCATAGGCGCGCGCCACGGCTTGGCTTTCGTCATGCAGATAAGGAAAAGGGAAGGCTTGCTTTTTCATGTTTTCAAAGCTGTCATCTGGGTAGGTATCGGCGTCATTGGCGTTGATCGCAATCACGGTGATGCCCAGTTCTGTCAGGTCACGGGCGTCGCGCAGCAGTTTGTCGTGGATCGAGATCACATAAGGGCAATGGTTGCAGATGAACATAATCAGGGTGCCGTTTTGCCCGCGGAGATCGTTTAGCGCATAGCTGTTGCCATCGGTGGCGGGCAGGGTGAAATCCACTGCAGGCCAGTTGAAATCGCAGACGGGTGGGGTGGCGGCCATGATGTTGTCTCCTGATTATTGTGCGGCAGAAGCCGCGTCGCGGATAGCGCGGATGTTGGTGCCATAAACCTCGGGCGTATCGACCGATCCGCCTTTGAACACTGCAGATCCCGCCACCAGCACATCCGCACCCGCCGCGGCCATCAGGGGCGCGGTTTCGGTGGTGATGCCACCATCGATTTCAATGTGGATCGGGCGATCACCGATCATTGCGCGCAGCTTTTTGACTTTGTCGACTTGCGAGTGGATGAATTTTTGCCCGCCAAAGCCGGGGTTCACGGTCATGACGCAAAACAGATCAACCATATCCAACAGGTACTCAATGTCACCAAGCCCCGTGCCAGGGTTGAGGGCCAGCCCGGCCTTGGCACCTGCACCACGAATGGCTTGCAAGGTGCGGTGAATGTGTGGCGAAGCCTCAAGATGGGCGGTGATGATATCGGCACCAGCCGAGGCGTAGGCGTCAATATATTGATCCACGGGGGCGATCATCAGATGCACATCCATCACGGTTTTAACATGCGGGCGAAACGCGGCCACGGCGGGCGGGCCAAATGTCAGGTTGGGCACGAAATGACCGTCCATGACATCAACATGGACCCAGTCACAGCCTTGATCCTCAATGGCGCGGATCTCCTGACCAAAGTTGGCAAAGTCAGCCGAAAGAATGGAGGGGGCAATTTTGATTGAGCGATCAAAGGACATGGTTCAATTCCTGTTTTTGTTTGCGAGCAGCAAAGGGCGCGGTTTTTGTGAGGTTTCCCACCCCATGCGTTTAGGTTCAGCTGATTTGCGGGTCAAGAGAGACGGGGTATTAGGTTTAGTAAATGCGACTATTTGCGCAGAGAATGCGGCTCGTCCCGGGCATGGTGCGATCGTCGATACGCGCATCATTGTGGGGGCGTTTTTGCCATCTTTTGGGGCCGTAAAAAGTCAATCATGGTGCGTCGTAATGTGGGGCGACGGCAGTGCAGGTGCGAGGCAAGCACCAGTTTTCGGCTCTCGGCCTCGCCGCCAAACGCCAAGCAGCGCAGGGTATTACCCATATCGTCAGCAAACAGACGTTGGGGGACGATTGAAACACCAAACCCTTGCGCCACAAGGTTTTCAACCGCATCAATCGAGTCAAGCTCGATCGAGAGCGTGAACGAAATGCCACGGGCTTTTAGGCCAGCGAAAATCTGATCGCCTAACCAAGTGCTGGGGCTAAACGCGATATAGGGCTGATCGCGCAATAGATCGTCAACTTGCAGATGTTTGGGCGTGTCTGGGGCGGCGATCAGGAACAATGGCTCATTCGCAATGAAGTCTAGGGTGATGTCTGAACGCGGTGTGTTTGACGCGCTCAAGAAAGCGAAATCCAGATCGCCGGTTGCAACGTCTTTGGCCAGTTCCTCGGAAAACCCTGATCGCGCCGTGACCTGAAGGTTTGCGTGGCGGGTTTGCAATTGGGTCAGGATCACCGGTAAAATTGTTTGCAGGGTGGTTGGTACAAATCCAAATGAAACCGTGCCTTCTAAGCGGTCATGGGTGGGCAGCCTTTGCAACTCGTCTACTTTGGTGATGATGACGCGGGCGCGGGCAACATAGTCGCGGCCAAGCGGGGTAAGTTGCGGCGGGCGGGTGCTGCGATCGAACAACTGTGCGCCGACTTGATTTTCCAGCTGGCGCATTTGGATGCTGACGGCGGAATGGCTTAGGTTAATGACTGCAGCAGCGGCGGAAAAGCTGCCGTGTTCAGCGATGGCGATAAGTGAGGATAGGTGATCAAGGCGCATGATTAGTGTTAGTATTTTTAACGGTAAATGTAAATTAGTTTCGTTTTTCTTTACAACGACAACATCATAGGGTCGGCCCAAAGGCGAGTCTGCCTGCATGAAGGAAATTACAAATGTCACCACCCAATACTGGTCCCCTTAAAGGCCTTCGCATTCTGGATATGTCACGTATTTTGGCAGGGCCTTATGCCACCCAATTGCTCGGTGATATGGGCGCGGATGTGATCAAAGTCGAGCGGCCCGGGGTTGGAGATGACACCCGCGCATGGGGCCCACCCTATGTGACAACTGCCGACGGAGAAGCTACCCGCGAAAGCGCCTATTACATGTGCACCAACCGTAACAAACGCAGCATTGCGGTGGATATGTCTGATCCGGACGGGGCGGAAACCCTGCGTAAGTTGGCTGAAAAAGCAGACGTTGTGATCCAGAATTTCAAGCCCAAGGGGTTGGAGAAATATGGGCTGGACTATGAAACCATTTCGGCACGAAATCCGTCCGCGGTTTATTGTTCGATCAGCGGGTTTGGCCTAACAGGGCCAAACTCGCATCGGGCGGGCTATGATTTGTTGGCGCAAGCGGCAGGCGGCATCATGAGCCTAACGGGAGATCCGGACGGAGAGCCAACTAAGGTGGGGGTAGGGATCGCCGACATCATGTGCGGCATGTACGCAAGCAACGCGATTTTGGCGGCGTTGCGGCATCGCGATGCGACCGGTGAGGGGCAGCATATTGATATTGCGTTGGCCGACACTCAAGTGGCGTGGATGGCGAATGAGGGTGTGAATTATCTGCTGTCGGGCGAAGCTCCGCAGCGGCGCGGCAACCAGCATCCTAATATTGTGCCTTATCAAGTGTTTGAATGTGCGGATGGCCATGCGGCTGTGGCGGTCGGCAATGACGCTCAATTCGCGCGTTTTGCGGTGTTGATCGGCGCGCCAGAACTGGCCGAGGACGTGCGGTTCATCACCAATACTTCGCGGTTGGAACATCGGGTTGCCCTGATCGCCTTGCTTGAAGCCCGTATTCGCCAGATCAAAAAGGCAACGCTGGTGTCGGATATGGAAGCCGAAGGCGTGCCTGGGGGCGAGATAAACACCGTGCCAGAGGTGTTCGCTTCGGAGCAAGTGGCTGCGCGGGACATGAAGATTTCAATGCCGCATCCGTTGGCGGCGTCAGGACAGGTTGATCTAATCGGCAATCCAATCAAGTTCAGCGGCACGCCGATCAGCTATCGTCAGCACCCGCCTTTGGTTGGAGAGCATACTGATGAGGTCTTGGCCGACTGGTTGGAGGAGTGATGTTCCAACTGACACCAGAACAGATACAAATCCAAAGCGCGGCGCGCGAACTGGCACAGGGGATGGTGCGTGAGCGAGCCGCCGAGGTGGACCGTAGTGAGCAATACCCTTGGGACAATGTGGCGGCGCTAACCGAGGCTGGCTTTATGGGAATGTGCATTCCCAAGGCGCACGGTGGGCTGGGGGCGAGCTATCTAGATGCGGTGCTGGTGGTTGAGGAAATGGCCAAGGCCTGCGGCGTCACAGGGCGCATTGTGGTTGAGGGCAATATGGGCGCGATTGGTGCGATTTGTGCTTATGGTACGCAGGCACAAATCGACCGTGTCGCGCCATTGGTTTTGGCGGGTGACAAACCCGCGATTTGCATCACCGAACCTGGATCAGGGTCGGCGGCGACCGACATGACCACGGTGGCGGTGAAAACCGGAAACACTTATGTTTTGAACGGGGTTAAGCACTGGATCACGGGGGGCGGCGTTTCAAAGGCGCATCTGATTTTCGCGCAGGTCGAGGAAAATGGTGAACGGCTGGGCATCGGCGGTTTTTTGGCGGTGCGTGGCGAGGATGACGGGCTGATCATCGGGCCGCGCGAACCGGCGATGGGATTGCGCGGCATTCCGGAAACCGAGGTGCGGTTTGAGGGCTTGGAAATTTCTGCTGACATGGCGGTGATCCCACCCCAAGGTATTAAGCGCGGGTTTGCTGGATTAATGAACGCTTATAATGGCCAGCGGGTCGGGGCGGGCACGGTTGCGCTGGGCGTGGCGGCTGGTGCCTATGAGGCGGCTTGTGACTTTATCAAGCAACGCGAACAGTTCGGGCGGCCGATTGCCGAATTTCAAGGGCTGCAATGGATGGTGGCTGACATGAATGTCGCGCTTGAAGCCGCGAGGATGATGATCTGGCGCGCGGCTTGCAGTGGGGATGGGTTTCCCGATCCTTTGCAGGCGGCGCAGGCCAAGTTGTTTGCCTCGGAAACGGCTGTGAAGGTCACCAATGACGCGCTGCAAATGCACGGGGCGGCGGGCTATTCGCGCAATCTGCCGTTGGAGCGTATGGTACGGGATGCGCGGATGTTCACGATTGGCGGCGGCACCGCGCAGATGTTGCGCAACCTGATTGCGGGCAGGGTGTTGGATATGAAATTGCCGCAGACGCGGGATGGTTATTCACGGGGTGAGAAATGAACGCGGCAGAGGCGATTGCGGCGGGGCTCGCAGAGGCGGGGTGCAAACATGTTTTCGGCATGCCCGGCGGCGAGGTGCTGGTTTTGTTGGACGCGCTGCGGGTGGCTGGGCTGGAGTTTACGCTGGTCAAACACGAGAACGCGGGCGGCTATATGGCCGAGGGCAGTTGGCACGCATCGGGTGCGCCGGGCGTGCTGATTGCGACGCTTGGGCCGGGGATTGCCAATGCTGTAAACACTGTGGCCAACGCCTATCAAGAACAGGTCCCGTTGATCGTCCTAAGCGGTTGTGTCAGTCATGAGATGGCGGCGCAATTCACGCATCAGGTTATCGATCAAGCCGCGATGATGGCGCCCGTGACCAAGGCCACATTGCGCATCGAGGCAGGGACCGCGGCGCAGGTGGTGCAGCAAGCGCTGTCGATTGCGCGAACCGATCCGATGGGGCCGGTGCATATCGATCTGCCGGATGCTTTGGCGCTCGATGTCGTGACACAGGCCGTGGAAACGGTGCAGATTGCGGCTCCAAATCTATGGGTTGACGGCGCGGACCTTGAACAAGCGCGAGACATGCTAGCCAAGGCCAAAAAACCAATTCTTTTGGCGGGCTTAGGCGCGGTTCATCATGCCGCTGGTTCTGCCATTCTAGAGATGGCTGAATTGAATCAAATACCTGTTGTAACCACGTATAAAGCCAAAGGAATTATTCCAGAAAGTCATCCGTTGGCGCTGGGCGGTCATGGGCTCTCACCGCTGTCAGATGAAACGATTTTACCACTGTTGGCGGATTCTGATTGTGTGATCTTGGCTGGCTATGATCCGATTGAAATGCGCAGCGGTTGGATCCGGCCGTGGCTGCGGGAGAATACGATTGAAATTATGCACGCAGCCAATGATCACGGCATGCATGAAAGTGCAGTGCAGTTTGTGGGCGACATTGGTGCTGCGGTGTCGGCGCTGGGTGGACCTGCTGGCAAGGTGTGGCCAAACGGCGAGCCGGCGGCTGCGCGGGCTGAATTGAAGCGGGTGTTTGCGATCCGCGACGATTGGGGGCCGCACCAAATTTACGCGACGCTCAACGAAGTTTTGCCGCGTGAGGCTTTGGTGACAGCTGACAGCGGCGCGCATCGAATTTTGCTTAGTCAAATGTGGCAGTGCAACCGCCCCAATTCACTGCTGCAATCGGCGGCATTTTGCACGATGGGCGTCGCGGTTCCACTGGCGATTGGGTATAAACGAGCTGCGCCCGAAACTCCCGTTGTGGCCGTCGTTGGCGATGCTGGGTTTGACATGACCACAGGGGATTTGGCGACATTGCGTGATATGCACGCACCCGTGGTGATCGTGGTGCCGGTGGATAATTCCCTGGCACTAATCGAGAAAAAGCAGACGGCAATGCAGTTGAAAAGCTACGGGGTTCAGTTTCAGGCCACTGATATTGTTGCGGTTGCGCAGGCCTATCGGGGCGTGGGTGTCGTCGTTGAGAGCCGTGCGGCATTGCAAGTGGCGGTGGAGGCGGCGTTGGGGCGCGATACGTTTACGGTTCTGGTTTGCCCGATTGACAAAGCGGATTATGACGGGGCGTTTTAGAACGGGTGTTGCTGCTGGATGATCAGATTAATGCCAGTTCACTGGATCCATCTGGAAAAACTCTGACAGCTGGACATAAATATCAGGTTCTTCTTGCTTAAGGTCCGCCGGTTTTTCAAAGAAGACCTCAACCGACACCGCAAAGAATTCTTCCTGCCCTTGCGCACCATAAGCATCGATTACAGTTTTGTGCTCTTTTTGGATGTTTTGAACGTGGCGCTCATAGGCTTCGACGAACACACGTTCCCACTCAAAGAGGCTGTGGCCACGCGTGAGAACAGGGGCACCGTCGGTGTAGCCGGACAAATCGTCAATTTGATGGGCGAATTCATGCAGCACGACATTGTGTCCATCGGTGTCATTCAGCGCGCCTTGCTCGCTATGTTCCCAAGAAAGAACAACGGGCCCTCGCGCCCAACTTTCACCCAAGCGCACCGTTTCGCGCTCCGTCACAACATAACCATCGTGTTTTTTTCCCCGTGATTTGAAGGCACTCGGATAGATGAGGATCGTTTGAAGATGTTTGTACCACGTGTCTGAGTTGACAACGAGAAGGCAGGCTTGGGCAGCAATCGAAAGTCGCATCTCTTGCGTCACGTCTAGCCCGTTGCAGCCGATAAATTTGATTTGGTGCAAAAAGAGGTTGATTTTGCCTTCGAGATTGCTGTGCAACTCAAAGGGAAGCTTTTGAATGAGGGGGACTTGCTGGGCGATGATGACGCGTTGATGATAGGATAGCGGCATTGCCAGCAGTTTTGCGCGGGTCCGTCGTTTTGAGAGGTGCCACAAACCAAAGGCACCTGTGACGACAAGGATGAGGATCAATAAAATTGGCATGGTGTTTGTTACACATCACAAGCGATTATTGGTAGTGGTATTTGGTATTTAGAGGGTTTCAGAGTGAACTCTAAGGGCTTTAACCCTATGAAATGATGTCTCCCTCCCGCCGCCGCCGCCCCGCGCGATTGACCGCGCGGAGTTTTGGCGGTTGCGATTGACAAAGCTGATTTTGATGGCGCGTTTTAGATCGCCAAGTGGCGGAAAAATGCCAATCTAGGTGGAGCAGGTGAAAATGTTCGCCTGAATCGGCAAAAATCGACGTTTTGGTAACGGATCGTTCAATCCATTTATGCGAAAACAGCGTTGCCCCCCCTTGCAGGGGTCCGAGCGCACAACTAAGACTTGGGGAAGGAAACTCGCGCAAGTTAGAGCGACAGCAATAGGCAGGTAAATATGAACGATCCTATTAACGATCCAATTGACTATTTGAGAAACGATTTGGTTCCGATGGTGGTTGAACAAACCGCACGCGGCGAACGGGCCTATGATATTTTCTCGCGGCTTCTGAAAGAACGGATTATTTTTCTGACCGGACAAGTGCACGATGGCATGGCCAGTTTGATTGTGGCCCAGCTTTTGCACCTTGAGGCCGACAATCCTAAAAAAGAAATTTCGATGTATATCAACTCTCCTGGTGGGGTTGTGACGTCGGGTCTGTCGATCTACGACACGATGCAATACATCAAGCCAAAGGTTTCGACCTTGGTTATTGGCCAAGCGGCCAGCATGGGTTCGGTCCTGTCTGTTGCCGGGGCGCCGGGCATGCGGTTTGCACTGCCTAACGCGCGTATCATGGTGCACCAACCTTCCGGTGGATACAGGGGCCAAGCCACTGACATCATGATCCATGCGGCCGAGACTCAAAAGGTTAAAGATCAGCTGCACAAGATCTATGTTAAGCACACAGGCCAATCCTTAAAAGCGGTTGAAAAAGCGCTGGATCGGGACAATTTCATGACAGCCGAAGAAGCGCTGGCATGGGGACATCTGGATGAAATCGTTGAAAACCGCCCTGTCACAGATGATGGCGACAGCTGATATAACATTTGAACGCTGACGCCTTCGCGGGTCATTTTGGCGTTGTAGACAAAAACTGACTGCCCTAAGCTGGCCGCTGGGGGCAGTTTTTACGAAACCGGTCGGGGCAATTCGACTGGGTACGACCGAAACAGATTTTGAGCCACTAGAGGTGCACCATGGCGGACAATTCAACCAGTGATAGCAAGAACACGCTTTACTGTTCTTTTTGCGGCAAAAGCCAACATGAGGTTCGCAAGCTGATTGCGGGCCCGACCGTGTTCATTTGTGATGAATGCGTCGAGCTGTGTATGGATATTATCCGCGAGGAAACCAAAACCGCCGGCCTGAAATCGAGTGAAGGCGTGCCAACGCCCAAAGAGATTTGTGAAGTTCTGGACGATTATGTCATCGGCCAGTTTCACGCCAAACGGGTTTTGTCAGTGGCGGTGCATAACCACTACAAACGCCTAAACCATAGCGGTAAATCCGGCGAAATTGAGCTGTCGAAATCCAATATCATGCTGATCGGCCCCACGGGCTGTGGTAAAACGCTGCTGGCGCAAACGCTGGCGCGGATTTTGGATGTGCCGTTTACAATGGCGGATGCGACCACTTTGACTGAAGCGGGTTATGTTGGCGAAGATGTTGAAAACATTATCCTAAAGCTGCTCCAAGCTTCTGATTATAACGTTGAACGTGCGCAGCGCGGCATCGTTTACATCGATGAAGTTGATAAAATCACCCGCAAGTCTGACAATCCATCCATCACCCGTGACGTGTCGGGTGAGGGTGTGCAGCAGGCTCTGTTGAAAATCATGGAAGGCACCGTAGCCTCAGTGCCGCCCCAAGGTGGGCGCAAGCATCCGCAGCAGGAATTTCTGCAAGTCGACACCACCAACATTCTGTTTATCTGCGGCGGTGCATTTTCCGGGCTTGAGAAAATCATTGCCCAACGTGGCAAAGGTTCGGGTATTGGCTTTGGCGCGGATGTTCAGGTTGACGAAGATCGCGGTATCGGCGAAATGCTGACGGATCTGGAACCAGAAGATCTGTTGAAATTCGGCCTGATCCCAGAGTTTGTCGGGCGCCTGCCTGTGATCGCGACGCTGACGGATCTCGACGAAGATGCGCTCGTTACAATTTTGACCCAGCCGAAGAACGCGCTGGTTAAGCAATACCAACGGCTGTTCGAATTGGAAGAGGCCAAGCTGACCTTTACCGACGATGCGCTGGTGGCGATCGCCAAACGGGCGATCCAGCGTAAAACTGGGGCACGGGGCTTGCGCTCTATCATGGAGAGCATCCTGCTAGACACGATGTTCGACTTGCCGGGCCTAGAGAATATCGACGAAGTTGTGGTCAATGAAGAAGCAGTTGGGCCTGATGCCAACCCGCTGATGATCTACGCTGAAGGCGATAATAAAGAAGAAGCCAGCGCAAGCTAAGGCAAGGCGGGGCCTGATATGTCGATCAAACGCATTTCATCTGGATCTGCATATGAGCCAAAAATTGGCTACTGCCGCGCGGTGGTAGCTGATGGTTGGATTTTTGTGGCGGGCACAACGGGCAATGATCACGCCACCATGACGACCCCCGAAAATGTGGTGGATCAATGCGAATTGGCGCTGGGCCATATTCAAGCGGCGCTTCAATCGGTTGGAGCGGATTTTGCTGATGTGGTGCGGGTGAATTACACCCTGCCAGATCGCAATGATTTTGAGGCCTGTTGGCCAAACTTGCGCAAAGCATTCGGTGACAACCCGCCCGCAGCAACGATGATTGAGGCTGGGTTGATTGATCCTGTGATGAAAATCGAGATAGAAGTGACCGCGCGGCTGCCAAAAACCGCTTGAATTGGCGCTCGCCACTGGACCTTGGCGCTGGCTTGGTCCATATCTGTATCAGACCACTTTGGAGAGCAACATGCGTTCTATCCTTCGACTTTTGACATGGTATCACGGCCAAACGCTGGGCACGCGGATTTTTACGTGGCGCAATGGCGTTAAGGTTGGCGAAGATCAATACGGCAATGTCTATTACGAAACCCGCAATGGCAAACGTCGTTGGGTTTGCTATGCCGATATTCCAGAAGCTACTATGGTTCCACCAGATTGGCATGGATGGTTGCATTTCACGTGGGATCAACCGCCGACAGACGCGCCACTGGCCCACAAGTCTTGGGAAAAGCCACATCAGGTTAATTTGACCGGCTCGAACGCGGCCTATGCACCGGCGGGTTCAATGACCAAAGCCGCCCCGAAAGAGCGCCGCGATTATGATGCTTGGCAGCCTGAATAGCTGATGTCGGAATCACGCACAGAAGTAATGGTCGGCGGGGTTGTTTTGGCGGTCGCGCTCGGATTTTTGATCTATGCCGGGCAGGCCACCGGCTTTGCCCCGACCAAAAGCAGTGATTATGCGCTGAGCGCCAGCTTTCGTTCGGGCGAGGGGGTCACTATCGGCACCGATGTGCGCCTTGCAGGCGTGAAAATCGGCACGGTTCGCGGCATGTCACTGAATGCGCAAACATACCGCGCCGATACGATTCTTTCGCTCAAAGAAGGCGTGTTGATCCCAGATGATAGCACGATTGTGATTTCATCCGAAGGTTTACTCGGTGGAAATTTCATCGAAATTTTTCCCGGTGGATCACTTGAGAACTTTGCGGCTGGCGATGAAATTTTAGACACGCAGGGCGCTGTCAGCCTTGTGTCATTGCTGATGAAGTTTGTTTCTGGAAGCGGCGACGAATGAAGTGGTGGCTGGCGCTATTTCTGGCGTTTGGCACCGCCTCTGCATTTGCCCAAGATGTCAGTAGCGGACAGGGCGCTATTTTGCGTGCGCTGGACAAAGTTGATGGCAGTTTGACAGACATTGAACTGGTGACCGGGCAGAGCCACAGCTATGGCCGTCTGGACATCGCATTGGAAGAATGTCGTTATCCTGCCGGTAATCCGTCGGGCAACGCATTTGCAAGGTTGACCATTCACGATCAGGGTGCGGATGCCCCAATATTTTCGGGCTGGATGATCGCAGCGACGCCGGCGCTAAATGCGCTGGACCATGCACGTTATGACGTTTGGGTGTTACGCTGCAAAACCGAATAAGCGCTTGGTGTCTTGGCTTGGTGTGAAAAATCGGCCTTAAGCAATAACGCGTTTTCGAGCAGTTGATGATAAGCATCATGTGGAATTTCAATCGCACCCAGCGAAGCCAGATGCGGTGTGATGAATTGGGTATCAAATAGTGTGAACCCACCTTGGCGTAAGCGATCAATCAAATAGACCAGTGCAATTTTTGAAGCATCGGTTCGGTGCGAAAACATACTCTCGCCAAAAAACGCACCGCCAATAGTTAACCCATATACCCCGCCAACAAGGACATCGCCCTCCCAGACTTCTTGCGAATGCGCATGGCCCATTTCGTGCAACTGCTCATACAGCTCCAAAAGTTCGGCATTGATCCAAGTTTGTTCTCGGCCAGCGCAACCAGCGATCACGTCCATAAACGCGGTATTGGTTCGAATAGTGAAAGGTTCTTGACGGATTTTGCGCGCCAGGCTGCGGGAAATGTGGAATCTATCCAGCTCGAATACACCGCGAAACTGTGGATCCACCCAGAAAAGATCGGGGTCATCTCGTGTTTCTGCCATCGGAAAAATACCTGACGCGTAGGCCTGTAGCATAATGTCTGGGGTCAATTGCTTGGCCATGGTTATGTCATACTCTGAGCATTCTGTGGGCGCTTTCATTTTGCATTGTCCGTGCAAATGCTGTTTGCCGTTTACAGGCTATTGTATTCGGTTTTAATGTCGCTGTGAAACACAATAAAGAAAGTGGTACTTTGGGTTTTTTTGATTTTCTGGCCGATATGGATCTCTACGCTGACAAAGCCGATACGGTGCCACGTATGAATGCGCGTCATTCGTTTTTGATTGAACCCTTCAAAGAGGAAATCCAAGGCGCGCGGGTTTTTGATATTGCTTCACATGACGGGCGTTGGGCTTATGCTTTTGCTGGGGCTGGTGCACGCGAGGTTGTGGGCGTTGAGGCACGGCAAGAACTGATTGATACATTCCAAGATTATCCTGATGCCGAATTGCGCTCGCGTGTTGAATTGCGCTGCAACGATTTGTTCAAGGAACTGGAGAGCGAAGTTGCCAATGGCGAGACCTATGACGTGGTCGGCGTTTTCGGTATTTTCTATCACATCATGGATCATTTTAGGCTGCTGACATTGGCCCAGGCGCTCAAGCCCAAGGTCATAATTGTGGACAGCGAGTTCATGGATAAAAGTTGGCCGATGATCCAAATGCAACGCGAAAACACCGGCAACATTTTGAACGCCGCCTCACAAATCGAGGGGCAACGGACTGCGATTGTTGGCTATCCCAGCTTTAAAGCGCTTGAAGCGATGGCCGAAGCTTTGGGTTATGATTGCGTTTGGCTGGATTGGTACAGCGTTCCGGAAGAGGACCGCATAGGCACATGGGACTATTACCGAAAATCGGATAAGCGTCGTGGCACCTGTGCGTTAATTCCGATGACTTAGGCCAGATTTTCCTCAAGCCATTTTTCCAGCCAGTGGATGTTATAGTTCCCCGACAGAATGTCGTCCTCGGCCAAAAGCGCGTGGAACAAGGGCAGGGAAGTATCAACACCATCGACAATCAGCTCGCCCAAGGCACGGCTAAGACGGGCCAAGGCTTCGGGTCGATCGCGGCCATGCACGATCAATTTGCCGATCAGGCTGTCGTAATAGGGCGGGATTTTATATCCGTCATAGAGCGCCGAATCCATCCGTACGCCCAGCCCGCCGGGGGCGTGGAACTGGGTGATCGTGCCGGGGCAGGGTGTGAAATTGGGCAGGCGCTCGGCGTTGATGCGCACCTCAATGGCGTGGCCGTTTATTTCAAGATCATCCTGCGTGAATGACATTGGCAGACCAGCGGCGACACGGATTTGCTCACGCACCAAATCGACACCAAACACGGCCTCGGTCACAGGGTGCTCAACCTGCAGGCGGGTGTTCATTTCGATGAAATAGAACTCGCCGTTTTCGTATAAAAATTCGATTGTGCCCGCACCAATATAGTTGATACCAGCCACCGCGTCGGCACAGGTTTTGCCGATTTGGGCACGCATTTCGGGGGTGATGTTGGGGCCGGGGGCCTCCTCAAATACCTTTTGGTGGCGACGCTGGAGCGAGCAATCGCGCTCGCCCAGATGTACAGCATTGCCTTTGCCGTCGCCAAACACTTGGACTTCGATATGGCTGGGCGTGGTCAAATATTTCTCGATATAGACTTCGTCGTTGCCAAAACCTGATAAGGCTTCGGCGCGGGCCGTGTGGAACGCGCTTTCCATGTCCGCTTCGGTTGGGGCCAGTTTCATGCCGCGCCCGCCACCGCCCGCTGTCGCCTTGACGATCACGGGATAGCCTAGTTCAAGGCCAACTTTCTTGGCGGATGCAACGTCAGGCACGCCACCGGCAGAACCCGGAACGCAAGGTACGCCCAGTTTGGCCATGGTGTCTTTGGCGGTGATTTTATCGCCCATGATGCGGATGTGTTCAGCCGTAGGACCGATAAACGTCAGGCCGTGGTCTTCGATGATCTGAACAAAATCAGCGTTTTCCGACAAAAATCCGTATCCGGGGTGGATCGCTTGCGCACCTGTCACTTCGCAGGCGGCGATGATTGCAGGAACACGCAAATAGCTGTCTGTGCCGGCGGGGGGGCCAATGCAGATGGCCTCATCTGCCATGCGGACATGCATCGCGTCAGCATCAGCAGTGGAATGCACCGCGACCGATTTGATGCCCATTTCGCGGCAAGCCCGCACAACACGAAGAGCAATTTCGCCGCGATTGGCGATCAGGATTTTGTCGAACATGGTGTGGCCCCTATTCGATAATCATCAAAGGCGCGCCAAATTCAATGGCGTCACCGTCGGCAACCAAAATACGTTTTACAGTGCCCGATTGCGGTGCCGGAATGTGGTTCATCGTTTTCATGGCTTCAATGATCAGAATAGTGTCGCCCTCAGAGACCTGCGCCCCAACACTGACAAATGCGGGGGCACTTGGGTCGGCCTGCAGATAGGCGGTGCCAACCATTGGCGAAGTCACGGCGCCCGGCAAGGAGGCCGGATCAGCAGATGCAGCAGGCGCATCGACAGGGGCGGTCGCAACGGCGGCGGGCGCAGCGGCAGCGGCCATAGGGGCAGGAGCTGCGGCAATCAGGTTTACTTGACGGCTAACGCGCACGTTCATGCTGTCGTTATTGGCATAAATGCGTTTGACCTGAATTTCGGTCATATCATTTTCATCCAGCACGGCGGCCAATGCCTGAATAAAGGCCACGTCGGCGTCTCTTGAATTCTTTGTCATGGCGTCCTCATTGGTTATCTTTTTGGCCCCGTCATTTGGGCGGTGGTTTTCATCGCTTATACGCGAGGTCAATCGAGGTGAAAAGTGGCGTTTGAAAATAATAAAATTTACCATTTGATAAAAAAATGAAGCTGTGGCAGGATTTGGTATGTTTTACGCCAGCTAGGGAAGCCAGATATGTCGAACAGCCAGATGACAGTAGGGGTTGCGCCTGGGCGTCTGCCCACGGAAACCTATTCACGTAATTTTGCGGATTTGCACGCGCCACTTGATCCGCATGAGGCGGCTGTGGCCGCGGATCGATGTTACTTTTGTTATGACGCGCCGTGCCAGACCGCTTGCCCTACGGAAATCGATATTCCGATGTTCATTCGTCAAATCAGCACTGGCATGGCTGAATCTGCGGCTGCAACGATATTTGAACAAAACATTCTGGGCGGCATGTGCGCCCGCGTTTGCCCGACTGAAACGTTGTGTGAGGAGGTTTGTGTGCGTGAAGTCGCCGAAGGCAAGCCAGTTGAGATTGGTCGTTTGCAACGGTTTGCCACGGATAGGTTGATGGCTTCGGGCGTCCATCCGTTCGAGCGGGCTGACGCTACGGGCAAGAAAGTGGCCGTGGTCGGGGCGGGCCCAGCCGGTCTGGCCTGTGCGCATCGTTTGGCGATGTTGGGCCACGACGTGGTGGTGATGGACGGGCGGGCTAAGGCCGGCGGTTTAAACGAATACGGCATTGCGGCCTATAAATCCGTCGATGATTTTGCGCATCGCGAGGTCGATTGGCTGCTGAAAATCGGTGGCATTTCCATCCAATACGGCAAGCGGTTGGGCGATGGCCTGTCGCTGGCCGATTTGAACTCAGGATATGATGCGGTGTTTTTGGCCATCGGCATGGGCGGTGTGAATGCGCTTTCTGCAGACGGGAATGAGCTGGGCGGTGTTGTTGATGCTGTTGATTTCATTGAAAACCTTCGACAGGCGGGCGACCTTTCAACGTTGCCAGTTGGGCGCAATGTGGTTGTGATCGGCGGCGGGATGACGGCTGTGGATGCCGCTGTGCAGTCTAAATTACTGGGCGCTGATACAGTGACGATGGTTTATCGGCGCGGCAAGGCGCGGATGGCGGCATCTGTTTATGAGCAAGAATTGGCGACCTCAAAAGGGGTGCGGATCATTTACAATGCGCAGCCTGTTGCGATGCTTGGGAATGGCGCGGTCACCGAGGCCGAGTTTGAGTACACCTCTGAGGCGGATGGCGGGTTGAAAGGCACGGGAGAGATGCTCAAAATCGCAGCCGACCAAGTGTTTTTAGCAATTGGTCAAACGCTTGAGGGTGCGCCGGATGGCGTGGCCGTCGACCGTGGAAAAATCACCGTTGATGACGCAGGCCGTACCTCATTGTCTGGGGTTTGGGCCGGTGGGGATTGCGCCAGTGGTGGCGACGATCTGACCGTAACAGCGGTGGCCGAAGGCCGCGATGCTGCAATTGATATTCACGCCACGTTGATGGCATAGGGGAGGGCGAACAAATGGCTGATCTAACCTCAAATTTCATTGGTATCAAATCACCGAACCCGTTTTGGCTGGCTTCCGCCCCACCAACGGACAAAGAATACAACGTCCGCCGCGCCTTTGAGGCCGGATGGGGCGGTGTGGTCTGGAAAACGCTGGGCGAAGAAGGCCCGCCCGTAGTGAATGTAAACGGCCCACGTTACGGCGCGATTTTCGGCGCGGATCGGCGGTTGTTGGGCTTGAACAACATCGAGTTGATCACGGACCGCCCGCTGCAGCAAAACCTTGAGGAAATTGCGCGGGTCAAGAAAGACTACCCTGATCGCGCCATCATTGTGTCCTTGATGGTGCCTTGCGAGGAGGAAGCTTGGAAAGCGATTTTGCCCGTGGTTGATGCCACAGGTGCTGACGGGATTGAGCTGAACTTTGGTTGTCCACACGGGATGGCCGAGCGTGGCATGGGGGCGGCTGTTGGTCAGGTGCCGGAATACATCGAAATGGTCACGCGTTGGTGCAAGCAGTATTCCAAGCTGCCGGTGATCGTTAAGCTGACGCCGAATATCACTGATATTCGCGAGCCCGCCAAGGCTGCGATGCGCGGTGGGGCCGATGCGGTTTCGCTGATCAACACGATCAACTCGATCACATCGGTTGATCTGGACGCGATGTCGCCAGAACCGATGATTGACGGCAAGGGCACCCACGGGGGCTATTGCGGTCCGGCTGTGAAACCAATTGCATTGAACATGGTGGCCGAGATTGCCCGCTACCCCGAAACCGCCAAACTGCCGATTTCTGGCATTGGTGGGGTTACCACATGGCGCGATGCGGCTGAGTTCATGGCGCTTGGCTGTGGCAATGTGCAGGTTTGCACCGCCGTTATGACCTATGGTTTTAAGATCGTTGAGGAAATGATCACTGGTCTTAGCCAATGGATGGACGAAAAAGGTCATACTTCAGTTGATGATTTCGTTGGCATGGCCGTGCCGAATGTGACGGATTGGCAATATCTTAACCTGAATTTCATCACCAAAGCCGTGATCAACGAGGACGATTGCCTCAAATGCGGGCGTTGTTATGCGGCCTGCGAAGACACCAGCCACCAAGCGATTGAAATGTCGGCGGATCGTGTGTTCAGCGTTAAGGATGATGAATGCGTTGCCTGCAACCTATGTGTCAATGTCTGCCCAGTGGATGGTTGTATTACGATGAAAGAAGTCCCCGCAGGCGAGATTGATCTGCGCACAGGAAATGCAGTGCCATCTGAATACGGCAATTGGACGGCGCACCCGAACAACCCGAGCAACTCTGGCTAAGGTAAATCCAATCCGTCATTTCGATTGGGCTGGCTGGGCTTTAGACCGCGATATCTACCTTGTGAACTTCTGGATCGGGCGTCTTTGCATATTGCTCTGGCGCCTTTTCTGGCTTTGCTTCAGTCTCATTCCCGTCAGGTAGGTTTGGCCCAGCACGATTTTTTTCACGTTCGGCTTCCAGAAGATTTGCCTCAAAAGCTGGTGTTGGGCCAGTGGGTTTGTCTGGGTCAGGAATTGGCGCAAGCACGACGCCATTCTGGCCACCAGATCGGTGGCCAGCCTGATTGCCGGTTTCATTGCGGGTCTTTGAAGACTGTGAAACAGGCGTAACTGTTTTTGCAGGCGAGGGTGCGGGTTGCACCGCAAATGCCTGTTCGGGGGTTGGGGCCACAGGCAAAGCCCCAGGAAAGATAAGCATATCCTTGCTCCTGATCGGCGCCCCCACCGAAGATGTATCATCGGACGTTATACATGAAGAGCGGGTTAATATCCCCAGTTTAGTAGCTCTAGTTTAAAGAAATTTTTAACAGTCCTAAACAGTCAGCAACTTGGAAAACAAGGTTTCTAGATACATATCTGCATCGGGATAGGGGTCAATGGGATCCCCGCCCAAAACTGTCCGCACCTGCACATCAAAATCGGCGTAATGCTGTGTAAGGGACCAGATTGAAAACAGCAAATGATAGGGATGGGCGGGGGCGATTTTACCGGCCTCCATCCAGCCCGATATTACCGCAGCTTTCTCGTCTGTAAGCAGTTTCAATTCGCCTTGAATGGCATCCATCATTCGTGGCGCGCCTTGCAAAATTTCGTTGGCAAACAGGCGGCTTTCACGGGGCATTTTGCGGCTCATTTCCAGCTTGCGTCGCACATAGGCCAGAATTTCGGCTTTTGGATCTCCCTTTGGGTCCAGATCTCGCAGCGGATCAAGCCATGTGTCCATCAGGCCGGACAGCAGTTCGACATGGATCGCCTCTTTGGAGGGGAAGTAATAGAGCAGATTGGGTTTGGACAAGCCCGATGTTTTGGCGATTTGATCTAGGGTGGAACCCCGAAATCCGAATTGAGAAAACACCTCAAGGGCAGCGTTCAGGATGGCAACGCGATTCTTTTTCTGTATCCGCGTGCGCGGTTGTGTCTCTGACATTTCCAGTCCCTTTGGGCGAATATTTACCTGCCTGAACCCGCAGTTTACCGCGCATGAGGCAAACTGCCACAAAAATTGCGGACCTCGGCGCGTTTTCTTGGGAATAGGGCATATTAGCCCTATGGTTGGTGATGATTTTCTTGACTGTTGCAACGGCTCTGCTAGCCTGATCCTGACCAATTGGTCAAACCTTGCCGCCACTCAATGCCAGCCAACAAGGAAGCAGCCATGGCTTATGACACCCCAAAGGTTCCCAATGACCTCTCCGCATTCTGGATGCCGTTCACTTCGAACCGCCAGTTTAAGAAAAATCCACGGATGTTCGTGTCGGCTGATGGCATGTATTACAAAACAGCAGATGGGCGTGATGTGTTGGATGGCACGGCTGGTTTGTGGTGCTGTAACGCGGGGCACAATCGCCCGTTGATCACCGAGGCGATTGCCAAGCAAGCCAGCGAATTGGATTATGCACCCGCCTTTCAAATGGGCCACCCCAAAGCGTTCGAGCTGGCCAGCGCGCTGCGTGACATGTCGCCGGATCCGTTTGAACATGTGTTTTTCACCAATTCGGGGTCTGAATCCGTTGAAACTGCGCTGAAAATCGCGCTGGCCTATCACCGCGTGCGCGGCGAAGGCACCCGCACCCGTTTGATCGGCCGTGAACGCGGCTATCACGGGGTAAATTTCGGCGGCATTTCCGTCGGTGGTATCGTTAATAACCGCAAATTCTTTGGCTCTTTGCTGACAGGTGTTGACCATCTGCCGCACACCCATTTGCCCGATCAAAACGCCTACACCCGTGGCCAACCAGAACATGGTGCTTACCTTGCCGATGATTTGGAGCGCATCGTGGCGCTACATGGTGGCGAAAATATTGCCGCCGTGATTGTTGAGCCGATGGCCGGTTCCACCGGTGTTTTGATGCCGCCCAAAGGCTATCTGCAAAGGCTACGCGATATCTGTACCAAACACGGCATTCTGTTGATCTTTGATGAGGTTATCACCGGTTTCGGCCGCCTTGGAAGCAGCTTTGCGGCGGAGCATTATGGCGTGATGCCAGATCTGATCACCACCGCCAAAGGCCTGACCAACGGCGTTATTCCGATGGGGGCCGTGCTGGCGACCTCGCAAATTCATGACGCGTTTATGACCGGACCAGAAGAAGCGATTGAGCTGTTCCACGGCTATACCTATTCCGGCAATCCGATTGCTTCGGCGGCGGGTTTGGCGACCTTGCAAACCTACCGCGAGGATGGGCTGTTTGAAAACGCGGCATCCTTGGCGGGCTACTGGGAGGACGCGCTGCATTCGCTAAAGGGTCTGCCGCATGTGATCGACATTCGCAACTCGGGTCTGATCGGCGCGGTTGAACTGGCCCCAATTGACGGTGCCCCAACCAAGCGGGCGTTTGATGCATTTTTGCAATGCTATGACAAGGGTTTGCTGATCCGCACCACGGGCGATATCATTGCGCTGTCCCCGCCGTTGATGATCAACAAAGCCCAAATCGACGAGCTGTTCGGCATTCTGGGCGGCGTTTTGAAGGGGCTGAAATGACCCGCGCACTGGCCACAGCAACCCAGTTGATTGACGATGAACGCGTGCGTGTCACCCGTTTTGATTTTATGGCGGGGGCCGAAACAGGCTGGCATACCCATGCGATGGATTACGTGATCACCGCGATCACGGATTGCCAGATGGTGTTGGAGCTGCCCGGCGGCGAGACGCGACATACTCATGTGCCTGCGGGCACCGCTTACCGTCGTGGTGTCGGGGTTGAGCACAACGTTATAAATGGCGGCGAAGGCAATATGTCTTTCGTCGAAGTAGAATTGAAATAGGGGAGAAGTATCATGGCTGCACCGGGTGAAAATCTGAAAATCAATGGCGAACGCCTGTGGGATAGCCTGATGGACATGGCCAAAATCGGCCCTGGTATTGCGGGCGGTAACAACCGCCAAACCTTAACGGATGAAGACGGCGAGGGGCGGCATTTGTTCCAATCATGGTGCGAGGCCGCGGGCTGCACCATGGGCTTGGATCAGATGGGCAACATGTTTGCGCGTCGCGAGGGCACGGACCCTGATGCGCTGCCGGTTTATGTTGGCAGCCACCTTGATACACAGCCCACAGGCGGCAAATATGACGGCGTGTTGGGGGTGCTTGGCGGGTTGGAAATTCTGCGCACGCTCAATGACTTGGGCATCAAAACCAAACACCCGATTGTGGTCACGAACTGGACCAATGAGGAGGGCACACGTTACGCCCCTGCCATGCTGGCTTCGGGCGTGTTTGCGGGCATGCACACGCAAGACTGGGCCTATAACATCGAGGATGCCGAGGGCAAAAAGTTCGGCGATGAGCTGGCCCGCATTGGTTGGCGTGGTGATGAAGAAGTCGGCGCACGTAAGATGCATGCGTTCTTTGAACTGCATATTGAACAGGGTCCGATTTTGGAAATCGAGGGCAAAGACATTGGCGTCGTGACCCATGGTCAGGGACTGTCTTGGACCCAAGTAACAATCACCGGCAAGGACAGCCACACTGGATCAACCCCGATGCCAATGCGCAAAGACGCGGGACTGGGGTTGGCGCATGTGTTGGAGTTGGTCAATCAGATTGCGCTGTCCCACGCCCCCGATGCGGTGGGTGCTGCGGGGCATATCGATGTCTATCCAAACTCGCGCAATGTGATCCCGGGCAAGGTGGTGTTCACAGTCGATTTCCGCTCACCCAATCTGGCGGTGATTGAGGATATGGAAGCACGTTTGAAAACCGGTGCCAAAAAGATTTGCGATGAAATGGGGCTGGGCGTTGAATTTGAAAAGGTCGGCGGTTTTGATCCGGTGACGTTTGATGAGACCTGCGTGACGGCTGTGCGTAACGCTGCCGAACGGCTGGGCTATTCACACCGCGATATCATTTCAGGCGCTGGCCACGACGCCTGCTGGATCAACCGCATGGCCCCAACCGCGATGGTGATGTGCCCTTGTGTTGATGGTCTTTCGCACAACGAGGCCGAGGAAATTTCTAAGGAATGGGCCTCTGCTGGAGCGGATGTGTTGCTACACGCGGTTGTCGAGACGGCGGAGATTGTGGAGTGAAGATAGCAGACAACGAAAACAATGCCGCCGTAATTGTATGCAAGCATGTCTTTAATCGAGAAAGAGTTGCGTCATATGTCGATTACGACGAATCGGGAATTCAAGCGGTTTGTGATTTGAGCCATTCTGGGTCGGATATTAAAGTGATTTCGTTAGAGGAGCTCTTCGAAATGGCCCCAGAATTGGAAGAAGTGAAAGACCTCCCGATCAACCATTTTGCGACTAGGCAAGCCGACGCTACGTGGAAATATGAACTGAAAGAAGACGGAGCATAATGCGGTGATTCCGGGGCAATATTAGTGTGTTAAGGCCGCACATGATCCGTGGGTGGGCGTGAAGCGCCCGCCCGTGGGGCGGATCGGGCCTCAAAGCGCCCCGAGCGCAGGAAATTGAAACCGTTTTGGATGAAATGAGACTTAGAATAATTCGAGGGAGACAAGAACAATGACCAAAGTAATCAAAGGCGGCACCGTAGTAACGGCTGATCTGACCTACAAAGCAGACGTCAAAATCGAAGGTGGTCAGATCGTCGAGATCGGCCCAAACCTGAAGGGTGACGAGGTGCTGGACGCCACGGGCTGTTACATCATGCCCGGCGGGATTGATCCTCATACCCATTTGGAAATGCCGTTCATGGGGACTTATTCCTCGGATGATTTTGAATCTGGCACCCGCGCAGGGCTGGCTGGCGGCACCACCATGGTGGTTGATTTTGCCCTGCCAAATCCGGGCGAAAGCCTGTTGGATGCGCTCAAGCGTTGGGACAACAAGTCAACCCGCGCTAACTGTGACTATTCGTTCCACATGGCCGTGACGTGGTGGGGCGAGCAGGTGTTCGATGACATGAAAACCGTCGTGCAGGAACGCGGCATCAACACCTTCAAACACTTCCTCGCCTATAAGGGCGCGTTGATGGTGAATGACGATGAGCTGTACTCATCCTTCAAGCGCTGTGCCGAGCTGGGCGCGACCCCGATGGTGCATGCTGAGAACGGCGATGTGGTGGCGGAACTGACCGCGCAATTGCTGGCCGAGGGCAACAACGGCCCCGAGGGTCATGCTTATTCGCGACCAACCCAAGTCGAGGGCGAAGCCACCAATCGCGCCATCATGATCGCCGATATGGCGGGGGCGCCTTTGTATGTGGTGCACACGTCCTGTGAGGAAAGCCACGAGGCTATTCGGCGGGCCCGCATGCAAGGCAAACGGGTTTGGGGCGAGCCGCTGATCCAGCATTTGACGCTGGACGAAAGTGAGTATTTCAACAAAGACTGGGACCACGCCGCGCGCCGCGTGATGAGCCCGCCGTTCCGTAACAAAAAGCACCAAGACAGCCTGTGGGCGGGTCTGCAAAGTGGCTCGCTTTCGGTGGTCGCGACCGATCACTGTGCCTTTACGACTGAGCAAAAACGCAATGGCGTTGGCGACTTTTCCAAGATACCGAACGGGACTGGGGGGCTTGAGGATCGGATGCCGATGCTTTGGACGCATGGGGTTGCCACAGGCCGGATCACGATGAATGAATTCGTCGCTGTCACCTCGACAAACATTGCAAAGATACTGAATTGTTACCCGAAAAAAGGTGCAGTTTTGGTCGGCGCGGATGCGGACTTGGTGGTTTGGGATCCTGAAAAGGAAAAGACGATTGCCGCCGAAGGTCAACAATCTTCGATTGATTACAATGTGTTCGAGGGTAAGGCCGTCAAAGGCCTGCCACGTTACACCCTGACCCGCGGCCAAGTCGCGGTGATGGATGGCGAGATCAACACTGTTGAAGGTCATGGCGAATTCGTCGCCCGCGACGCCAATGGCACAGTGAATGCCGCCCTAAGTCAGTGGAAAGAACTGACGGCGCCACGGCCCGTTGAACGGACCGGTATTCCGGCCAGTGGGGTTTAGATACGTGTCTCAAGAAGTTGTAATTCAGGCAAAAAATCTTGATTTGACGTTTCCCACCAACGACGGGGACGTGCATGCGCTCAAGGATGTCAACCTAGACATCCACAAGGGTGATTTTGTCAGTTTCATCGGCCCGTCAGGCTGTGGCAAGACCACCTTTTTGCGCACTATAGCAGCGTTGGAAACGCCGACGGCGGGCACGGTCACGGTCAACGGGATGACGGCGGATGAGGCGCGCAAAAATCGTGCTTATGGCTATGTTTTTCAAGCGGCGGGACTGTATCCGTGGCGCACGATCAGGGGCAATATCAAGCTGCCGCTTGAGATCATGGGCTATTCCAAGGCTGAGCAGGAAGAGCATGTGACCAAGGTGTTGGATCTGGTGGATCTGCGTGGTTTTGGTCAGAAATTCCCGTGGCAATTGTCCGGTGGCATGCAGCAACGCGCCAGCATCGCGCGCGCCTTGGCGTTTGACGCTGACATCTTGTTGATGGACGAGCCGTTCGGGGCGCTGGATGAAATTGTGAGGGATCATTTGAATGAGCAGTTGTTACAACTGTGGGACCGCACCAACAAGACGATTGCCTTTGTCACCCACTCGATCCCTGAGGCAGTTTATCTGTCGACCAAGATCGTGGTGATGAGCCCGCGCCCGGGCCGCATTACAGATGTGATCGAGAGCACTCTGCCGCGCGAGCGCCCGCTGGATATTCGCGACAGCCAAGAGTTTCAGGACATCGCGCATCGGGTGCGTGAAGGGCTGCGGGCGGGGCATGCTTATGATTAGGTCGATGATGCCAATCCTTACGGTCGTCGCTGCAATCATGGTGATTTGGTACGCGTCCTCTGTTGGGATGAACAAAAAATGGACCTATGATCAAGCCGGACGTGCAGGCGTTGAAGTGTCATTTACTGAAATGGTTGCTGATACGTGGGCACAAGAACGCCCCGTGTTGCCCGCCCCACATCAGGTGGTGGCCGAGCTGTACCATTCGGTGTTTGAGAAGAAGATCAGCTCAAAACGCTCACTGGTTTTCCATGGGTGGATCACCCTGTCAGCGACAATGCTGGGGTTCGTGTTTGGCACGGGGCTTGGCATTTTACTGGCTGTTGGCATCGTGCACAATCGGGCCATGGATATGGGCGTGATGCCATGGGCGATTGCCAGCCAAACCGTGCCGATCCTTGCGATTGCGCCGATGATCGTGGTGGTCATGAGCACCATCGGGGCCACGGATTTTCTGGGCAAAGAAACAGCCACTGCGATGTTCGGCTACCAGCCTGCCTTTATGAAAGGCATCCTGCCCAAGGCCGTGATCGCGGCCTATCTGTCGTTTTTCCCGGTCGTGGTGGGCATGGTCAAAGGCTTGCGTTCGCCGGATCAAATGCAGCTGGATTTGTTGAAAACCTATAATGCGGGCAAGCAGCGCACATTCTGGTCACTGCGTTTGCCCAGCTCAACGCCCTATTTGTTCACCTCATTGAAGGTCGGCATGGCCGCGGCTTTGGTCGGGGCCATCGTGTCGGAACTGTCGGCGGTGCCGCTGCGCGGCCTTGGCGCACGGATGTTGACGGGCAGCTATTACGGTCAAACCATTCAGATATGGTCGGCTCTGTTTGCGGCGGCAACTTTGGCGGCGACGCTGGTGGCGAGCATCAGTTGGATCGAGCGCCGCAGTTTGAAAAAGATGGGGATGTCGTCATGAACTGGTTGATCGGCGTTTTCATTTTCTGGGTGGTTGCGTATTTTCTGAATGTATCTTTGGCCAATTCGAAGTGGCACAAAACCCGTCTGGTCCGACTGGCGGTGCCCACCGTTTTCGGCATCACCATATTGGTGGTTTGGGAAGGCTTGGTGCGCGGTCTGCAGGTGCCAAGCGTAATCTTGCCACCGCCATCAATGATCGGCGCGCGTATTGCAGTTTCATTGCCGACGCTTTGGGCGGATCTGATCCAGACCTTTGTGAAGGGCGCGCTGACCGGATATATCATGGGGTGTGGCTCGGCAGTATTGACTGCAATCTTGATTGATCGCTCGCCGTTTTTACAACGGGGCTTGCTGCCGGTGGGCAATTTCATTGCGGCGTTACCGATCATTGGCACGGCGCCTATATTGGTGATGTGGTTCGGGTTTGACTGGCATTCAAAGGCCGCTGTGGTCGTGGTGATGGTGTTCTTTCCGATGTTGGTGAACACGGTGCAGGGCTTGGCCGCGACTGACAGCATGCAGCGCGATTTGATGCGCACTTACGCGGGCGGCTATTGGAACACATTGTTCAAACTGCGTCTGCCTGCCGCCATGCCTGCCATCTTTAATGGGTTGAAAATCGCCACCACGCTGGCGCTGATCGGCGCGATTGTGGCGGAATTTTTCGGATCACCAACGCTTGGCATGGGGTTCCGGATATCGGTCGAAGTCGGCCGGCTGGGGCTTGATATGGTCTGGGCTGAAATCGCGGTTGCAGCGCTGGCAGGTTCGGCGTTCTATGGCGTTATTGCATTGATAGAGAAGGGGGTCACGTTTTGGCACCCCTCGCAACGAGGTTAAGAAACGACGTGAATTAACAACTATAACAACTAGGGAGACTACCGAGATGAAAAACCTATTAGCAACAACAGTGATCGGGGCGATGACATTTGCTGCCGGTCTGGCACAAGCCGCTGACGATCTGACGCTACAGTTGAAGTGGGTCACGCAGGCTCAGTTCGCGGGCTACTACGTGGCGCTGGAAAACGGTTTTTACAGCGACGAAGACCTGAACGTGACCATCAATGCTGGTGGCCCTGACGTGGCACCTGCACAGGTGATTGCGGGCGGTGGTGCAGATGTGGTGATCGATTGGATGCCATCGGCCTTGGCTGCACGTGAAGGTGGCTTGCCGCTGGTGAATATCGCGCAGCCGTTCAAGTCATCCGGTATGATGCTGACGTGTCGCGCTGACACTGGCATCACGTCGCCAGCAGATTTTGCGGGCAAAACGCTGGGCGTTTGGTTCTACGGCAACGAATATCCGTTCCTGTCATGGATGGGTAAACTGGGTCTGGGCACCGAAGGTGGTGACGGGGTCACCGTTTTGAAACAAGGCTTTAACGTTGATCCGATCCTGCAAGGTCAAGCGGCCTGTGTGTCGACGATGACCTACAATGAGTATTGGCAGATCATTGACGCTGGCATTGGCGCGGATGATTTGGTGACGTTCAAGTATGAAGAGCAGGGCGTCGCGACGCTTGAGGATGGTCTTTACGTTCTCGAAGACAAGTTGGCTGATCCAGCCGAAGTGGACAAGCTGGCGCGTTTCGTTAAGGCGTCAATGAAGGGCTGGAAGTGGGCAGAAGAAAACCCAACCGAGGCGGCGATGATCGTGTTGGAAGCGGACGAGACTGGCGCGCAGACTGAAAAACACCAGATCCGCATGATGGGCGAAGTTGCCAAGCTGACAGCGGGCTCAAACGGCGCACTTGATGCGGCGGATTACGATCGCACGGTTGCAACGTTGATGGCTGGTGGCTCTGACCCTGTGATTTCCAAATTGCCAGAAGGCGCTTGGACATCAGTGGTGACGGATATCGCGCTGAAATAAGTCAAACCTACAACCTATCAATACTTGCAGCGGGGCCTTAAGGGGCCTCGCTGTTTTTATATTGCCAGTACGGTTGCCCCGTTCACTTGCGCCGTTGCGCCCGTGCCCAATTTAAATCGGGCCAACCCACTGGCATTGACGGTGTCGATTTGACCAAGATCGATTTGGCGCACCCCCTGGGCGGCGAAATCTGTAAAAGCATGCCAAAGCGCAAGACGCCCGGCCGACAGTGTGCGGCCCAATGCTGTTGTATGAGAGATGTGATAGGTGGCGGTATTTCCGTGCCGGATGAACAGGGCACTGGCTACAGTATGGCCAGACATGCTGGCGGTGATTAGACGCAGGTCCGTAGGGTTGGTTTGTTGCCATTTCAGGGTGAAATCGGTGGGCAGGGCGCGAAAAGATTTGTGGCCCTGTTGCTTTTTGTCCAGCTCTAACAGCGTTTTTAAAGCTTGGGTTGGGCAGGCGATGTGACGCACGCGCAGACCGCTGTTTTGTGCTTTCTTCAGGCAGTTGCGCCATTTGCCATGCAGCGCGGATGGATCAACCGGCAGGGCCAATTGGGCGTTGGTGGTAGGGGTCATCAACGGGATGTGACGTAAGGTCTGTGCGGATGAGGTGAACAGCTGAGCACGCGGGCGTGGTAGGGGCGATGTGCGCCGGAACAGACGGAGGGCGCGCGGTCGATCACACGGCACTAGCCAAAGCGGCCCGTGCGTGGCCAGCGAGACGTTCAGGAACCCCGCAAATTTACGGCTGATTGATTGGCAAAGGGCGACGGGTTCACCATCTTGATGAATCACGCCGCGCTGCACTTGCCCACCAAGCGTCGTATGCGTCGCGCCATAGTCCCAGCGTTGTTGCATCGGGGCGCGGGCGCGGTTGCATAAATATTCCCAGCCAGCTTGGCCGCATTGATCCCAAGAAATTTCCATCCTTCTGTTAACGCATTGAAAACCTAAATCAGTGTTAATGGTGGCATGAATAATTTGATTCAATTTAAAAAGTGCCTAGACACCAACGCCTCTGGGTGGGGGGTGGCATCACTTGATCGAAGGAGATTTGAATGAGAATAGATAAAAATCAAACGGTTATGGGGGTGTTTGCTGTCTCTGCTAAACCGAATTTACGAGGTTTCATGATTTTGGGAGTTTTACTCGCAGCTCCGACGGGGGCCGTGTTGTTTGGAGTTGAGGCTGCGATCCGTTGGGCATTTCAGGCGATGTAAATGCTGAAGGCGCAAAAATCATTGACCCTCACGTCTCGAAATCGCCCCACATTCGAGAAAACGACAAAGTTGCCTCTCGTGCATTTTGCAGTAAAGGTCTGTTTCGAGCCCATTTTACCGATCTGCTGCAATGCAGCGAATGGCGAGCGAGGAAAAGACCTTTAACAACTGATTTGGTTTTGAATAAGGACTGTCGTGGTACAAAACAAACCAGTTATATCACACTCCTTAAATGAGCGTTTGCGGCGCGGAGCCTAGGTCTGGCAACTGAGCAGTCGTCGCCAGTATCACCCGCGTTATCCTTCTCGTCCGGGCTCAGCCGGATTGTTGGAGAAAAGTGCAATTTTGTTGCCTTGGGGGTCGCGAAGGTAACCAACATAAAAATGCGGTCCATATGTTTGACGAAAGCCAGGCTGGCCCTCGTCAAAGCCACCTGCGTCAAGTGCCGAGGCGTGAAGGTCACGAACCTGTTTTTGATTCTGCGCCTCAAATGCGATCATAGTGCCGTTCCCAGCCGAGGCGGGATGCCCATCAAAAGTTGGTTTGACGTAGAAATCAGGAAGAACGGCAGACTGCCCGGTTTGTTTGGGCAGCGCGTAGCTTAGACCGTCAGGGCCTTCCTTTAGCCCGTAATCAAGGACTGGCAGGAATGCAGAGTAAAACCGTTTAGCGCGAGCGATGTCATCAGCTCCAACGGTGACATAGGCAATCATACTGTGCGTTCCTTTCCGGGAGCTTGTTTGCTGCAAGGCGGTTACTGCACTGTGGTAGAGCAACACACTATTCTGCTCAATATCAGTTACACAAAACTACGCATGTCGGGCCAGTTGTTGCACTGCTACCCAAGAGTCGACATTGGTGGAATTGCGGCGAAAACCAGTTTTGTCCGCACAGTTGATCTAAATGCAGACGACGTTGAAGGTCTGATTCGAGGGAAGGTTGCGTGACGCCCTAAATCAAATCATGTAGGAAAATTCATGCATTAAATGACAAAGGCCAGCCTGTGACGGCTGGCCTTTGTGTTCTAACATTTACGGGTTATCAGGCCTTGTTCATCCGGTTTTCGATCAATTCATCGACCACGCTTGGGTCCGCTAGGGTCGAGGTGTCACCCAATGCACCGTAGTCGTTTTCAGCTATCTTGCGCAAGATACGGCGCATGATTTTGCCTGAACGGGTTTTGGGTAGGCCTGGAGCCCATTGGATCAGGTCGGGCTTTGCGATTGGGCCGATCTCGGTCCGCACCCATTTTTCCAGCTCTTTACGCAGCTCGTCTGTTGGCGCGACCTCGTTCATCAAAGTGACATAGGCATAGATGCCTTGGCCTTTGATGGCGTGCGGATAGCCTACTACAGCCGCTTCGGCCACACTGGCGTGCGCGACAAGGGCCGATTCAACTTCGGCCGTGCCCATGCGGTGGCCAGAAACGTTGATCACATCGTCAACGCGGCCGGTGATCCAGTAGTAGCCATCTGCATCGCGCCGACAGCCGTCACCTGAGAAAAAGTAGCCTTTATAATCCGAGAAATAGGTTTTCTCGAACCGCTCATGGTCGCCGTAGATGGTGCGCATTTGGCCGGGCCAGCTGTCAGCGATGGCCAAGACGCCTTCGCCTTCTACATCGGGAATGACTTCGCCCGAAGTTGGCTCCAGCAACACTGGTTTGACGCCAAAGAATGGCAAGGTGGCCGAGCCGGGTTTGGTGGGGGTTGCGCCGGGCAATGGGGTAAGCATGTGGCCACCGGTTTCGGTTTGCCACCACGTGTCGACGATTGGCAATTTACCCTTGCCGATGATGTCATTGTACCAATTCCATGCTTCGGGATTGATGGGTTCACCCACCGTGCCCAACAATTTTAGCGATGATAGATCACAAGATGTGGCGGGGTCGTCGCCAAAGGCCATCAAGGCGCGGATCGCGGTGGGGGCGGTGTAGAATTGGTTGACCTTGTGTTTCTCACAAACCTGCCAGAACCGCGAGGCATCAGGGAAAGTTGGCGTACCTTCAAACATCACCGTGGTCGCGCCGTTGGCCAAGGGGCCGTAGATAATATAGCTGTGGCCGGTGACCCAACCCACATCAGCCGTGCACCAAAAGACGTCGCCGTCATGGTAGTCAAAAGTGTATTGATGGGTCATGGCGGCATAGACGAGATAGCCGCCCGAGCAATGTTGCACGCCCTTAGGTTTGCCTGTCGAGCCTGAGGTGTAGAGAACGAACAGCGGGTCTTCGGCATTCATTTCGCGGGGTGGGCAATCTGGGCTTGCGGTTTCCATCAAGGCCAACACGTCAACGTCGCGGTCCTTTACCCATGTGGTTTGGCCACCTGTGTGTTTCACCACCATGCAGCGCACTTTGTCTGAGCAATGTAGCAAGGCCGCATCGGCGTTAGATTTAAGCGCTGTGACACGGCCGCCACGCGGCGCCTCATCGGCGGTGATCAGAACGCGGGCGTCGCAATCGTTGATCCGGTTGGCCAGCGCGTCGGCTGAAAATCCTGCAAAAACAATGGAGTGGATCGCGCCAATACGTGCGCAGGCCAGCATGGCATAGGCCGCTTCGGGGATCATTGGCAGGTAAATTACCACCCGTTCGCCACGCATCACGCCTTGTGAAAGCAGCACGTTGGCCATCCGGTTCACCTTGTCAGACAGATCATTATAGGTGATGTGCTGGGCAGGAGTTTTGGGATCATCCGGCTCAAAGATAATCGCAGTTTGGTCGCCCCGGGTCGCAAGGTGGCGATCGATGCAATTGACGGCAACGTTCAGGGTGCCATCTTCGAACCATTTGATGTCAATATTACCGGGCTCAAAGCTGGTGTTTTTCACCTTGGAATAGGGTTTGATCCAGTCGAGCCGCTTGCCTTCTTCACCCCAGAATTTTTCGGGGTCATTCATCGAGGCTTTATACATTTCATTGTACTTGGCCGCGTCGGCGTGGGAATTGGCGATGAATGCGGCTGAGGCGGGATAAATCTTGTTGGTCATTTATGTCTCCGGATGGCGAAGTGACGTTGATGCGATGGCATTACTGCGGCTAGATGGCCAAATATTCGGCGCGAAGCTCAGCGTTATCAAGCACTTCGCTGGCCAACCCGTCAAAGACAACCTGACCGATATCAAGGATAACGGCCCGATCCGCCAATGCCAAGGCGCGCTTGGCGTTTTGCTCAACGATCACGGTGGTGATACCCTGTTCTTTGATCAGGTTCAGGGTCTTTTCGATCTCATCAACGATCACTGGCGCCAGCCCTTCGTAAGGTTCGTCCAGCAGCAACACTTTGATGTCGCGGGCCAGTGCGCGGGCAATCGCAAGCATTTGTTGCTCGCCGCCTGACAGGGTGACGCCTTCTTGTTTGCGGCGTTCTTTTAGGCGGGGGAACAATTCGTAAATCCGCTCAAGGGACCAGCCCTTTGGCTCGACGATTTGGGCCAGTTGCAGGTTTTCTTCAACAGTCAGCCCCGCGATGATGCGCCGGTCTTCAGGCACCAATGCACAGCCTGCTTGCGAGGCTTGATAGGCTTTCATTTCGTGCAGCGGTTGGTGGTCCAGCCAGATTTCACCAAAGGTGATGGCGGGATCATCCAGACGGGCAATGGCGCGCAAGGTCGAGGTTTTACCCGCCCCGTTGCGGCCCAGCAGCGCCAAGATTTCACCTTCGTGGACGCTAAAGGATACGCCTTGAACGATGTAGCTTTCGCCGTAGTAGGCATGCATATCCCAGACCGAAAAATAGGCTGGGGCGGAGGCGGTTTTTGCTTTTTGGCTCATGATTTGATCCTGATCTAGTCGACAGCCTGCTCGCCAAGGTAAGCTTCGCGAACCTTAGGGTGGCCTTTGATGTTATCTGGTGTGTCCTCGACCAGCGGGGTGCCTTGGGCAAGCACGGTGATACGCTCGGCCAAGGAAAACACCACGTTCATGTCGTGTTCAATGATCACCATGGTGATGTCGCGGCTGGCCTTGATGTGCTTTAGCAGATCAATGGTGTTGTTGGTATCGGCCCGCGCCATACCCGCGGTGGGTTCATCCAACAGCAGCAATTTGGGTTGCTGCACCAGACACATCGCCATTTCCAAGCGCCGTTTATCACCACGAGATAGGGACGCGGCGTGCATGTCTTGTTTTTCCAGCATGTTGACGTCGTTCAGCATGTGTTCGGCTTCTTCTATGATGCCGTTTTCCTGCTCAACTGTTTCAAAGGCGTGCATCCGGAACGATCCATCGCGTCGTGCGAAACAAGGGATCATCACGTTTTCCATCACTGTCAGGTCGCCGAAAATTTCGGGGGTTTGGAACACCCGCGAAATACCCATTTGGTTGATCTCGTGGGGTTTGCGCCCCAGCACGGATTGGCCGTCGAACATAACGGAGCCTGTGTCGGGGATTAATTTGCCGACCAGCACGTTCAACAGTGTCGATTTGCCAGCCCCGTTGGGGCCGATGATCGCGTGTACGGTGTTTTCCTGAATTGACAGGTTCACATCGCCCAAGGCCTGTAGGCCGCCAAATCGTTTGTTGATGTTTTTGACTTCAAGGATACCCATTATTCAAATCTCCTATTCGGCCACATGTGGGGCTTGTTTGGGGTGATGTTCGGCGTCGTCACCGTCGCCTTTGGATTTGCGTTTGAGTTTGGCGATAATGCGCTGACCTCCTTCAACCAGACCACCAGGCAGGAAGGTCACGACCAGCATGAACAACAGACCCAGCGTCAGGTGCCAGCCCTTACCGGTGAACACAGCGAAGATGCCGACCACGAAATCTTCCATGCCATCGGGCATGAAGGAGAACCAGCCATGCAGCACTGTTTCGTTGATCTTGGAAAAGATGTTCTCAAGGTATTTGATCGCACCAGCGCCCAATACGGGGCCAAGCAGAGTGCCAGCACCGCCAAGGATGGTCATGATCACCACCTCGCCGCCTACGGTCCATTGCATGCGCTCGGCACCTGCTAAGGGGTCCATCGAGGCCAGCAATCCACCAGCCAATCCTGCATACATGCCAGAGATCACAAAGGCTGCCAACGTGTAGGGACGGGGGTTAAGCCCTGTGTAGGACATGCGTTGTTGGTTGGATTTCACGGCCCGCAGCATCATTCCGAAAGGCGAGCGAAATATCCGCAGCGAGATGTAGAAGGCGATGATTGCAATCAGCGCACAGACGTAAAACCCGACGTTGAAGGTGAACAGATGGCTGCCGATTTCCAGTTTGTAGGATGAGCTCATTTGCAGGCCAAATAGGTTGGTGTATTGGGCTGACTCAGCACCATCCAAGATACGTGGATCATTGGGACGGATTTGCAGGCCGGTTTCCCCATTGGTCAGGGGCGTCAGTACTGAATAGGCCAGATTATATGACATCTGAGCAAAGGCCAATGTCAGGATCGAGAAGTAGATGCCTGAGCGCCGCAGGCTGATATAACCGATCAACAGAGCAAAGATGCCCGACATGATCACGGCCAAGATAATGCCCGGGATGATGTTCATCGACAGCAGTTTGAACATCCACACAGCGGAATAACTGCCCACACCCAGAAAGGCGGCGTGGCCAAAGGAAAGGTATCCGGTTAGGCCGAACAGGATGTTGAACCCAATGGCAAAGATGCCAAAGATCGCCACACGCTGCATCAGGTCAGGATAGCCCCCGTTGAACTGCGCCAAGGCGGTGCCTTCGGCAAAGGGTTGCATCAAAAACGGGGTGAAAGCGGTTAATGCGATGACAATCAAAAGGAATGAGGTGTCACGTTTGTTCAGTCCGAGCATGGTCTATTCCTCCATCACGCCACGTTTGCCCATCAATCCGCGCGGGCGGACCAATAAGATAACGATGGCTGTCAGGTAAATGATAATTTGGTCGATGCCAGGCAGGAACTGCTTGATCTCGTTCATGGAAGCAAAGCTTTCGAGGATGCCGAGCAAGAAGCCCGCCAGCACCGCACCGGGTAACGAGCCCATGCCGCCGACTACCACCACAACAAAACTGAGGACCAAGAAATCCATGCCCATGTGGTAATTTGGCGAGTTAATCGGAGCGTACATAACGCCCGCCACACCAGCCACGGCGGCAGCGATGCCGAACATAATGGTAAAGCGTTTGTCGATGTTGATGCCCAGCAAGCCAACGGTTTCACGGTCCGCCATACCGGCACGTACAACCATGCCAAAGGTGGTGAAGCGCAGGAAAGCAAACACAGCGCCGATAATGGTCAGCGAGAAGATAAAATAGATGATCCGCCAGTAGGGGTAGATTATGGCGTTCGCCTTAAACCCAAGCATCACGCCAAAGTCGTACGACCCGCGAAACGCTTCAGGGGCACCCGTCGGGATCGGGTTGGCACCATAAAACTGCTTTACGATTTCTTGCAGCACAATCGCCAATCCAAAGGTCACAAGGATCTGGTCGGCGTGGGGGCGTTTATAGAAGTGTTTGATCAACCCGCGTTCCATCGCATAACCAACCGCAATCATGATCGGGATTGAGAACAGGATCGCCAGTGGCACGGACCAATCGATAATAGAGGCGCCCATTTCGGGACCAAACCATGTTTCAACGTAGGGGGTTTTCACCTTGGCGGGATTTCCAAGGAAATCGGTCTTAGTTGGATCTAGCACAACCGACGAGATGCTTAGGATTTTCTGCAAAGTGACCGCGCAAAAGGCGCCGATCATAAACAGGGCGCCGTGGGCGAAGTTGACCACGCCTAGGGTGCCGAAAATCAAGGTCAGACCAAGGGCGATCAACGCATAAGCGGAGCCTTTGTCTAATCCGTTCAAAATTTGAAGTAATATCTGGTCCATCGTCCCCGCCTGACGTTAGTTGATGGTCCAGCCGCGCGAGAGGCGCGCGGCTGGGTTTGTTTGGCAATGTTGTGGTGCGATTATGCGCCTGGGTTACAGTCGCCCAAGGTGCCGCCTGCAAACATCTCGTGGTCGGCTGCATATTCAACCTGTGCACGTGGTGTGACTTCGACGATTTCCAACAAGTCAAACTCGTTTTCTGGGTTCTCTTTACCCTTCACAACAAGCACGTCTTTGAAGCACTGGTGATCTTCGGCACGGTAATGCGTTGGACCATTGCCCAGACCATCAAAGTCAAAGCCTTCAAGAGCTTCTGCAACAGCACAAGGATTGTGTGTGCCAGCGCGCTGACAAGCGTCAGCATAAAGCAGTGTTTGACAATATACGGTGTGGGCCGCCTGTGATGGTGGGAAACCGTATTTGGTGCCGAAGGATTTAACGAAGGCAGCTGAGCCAGCGTCAGTCAGCGACCAGTGCCAGTTGGTTGAACCAAAGATACCCGCAACGTTTTCACCAGCACCCTTCGCCATCAGGCGAGAGTAAAGCGGCACAACGATTTCGAAGTTTTTGCCGTTCACTTCTTTGGCGCGCAGACCAAACTGCACAGCCGCTGTTAGCGAGTTCACCATGTTGCCGCCGTAGTGATTCAGAACCAGAACATCGGCACCAGAGTTTAGAACTGGAGCGACATAAGACGAGAAGTCAGTCGTGGCCAAAGGTGTCAGCACGTTGTTGACAGTTTCCCAGCCCTTGGCTTCTGTTGCAGCAGCGATAGACGCTTGCTGTGTCCAACCCCACGTGTAGTCAGCTGTTAGGTGATAGGCTTTACGATCAGCGCCATACATTTTCTCAAGCACAGGTGCCAGAGCCGCTGCAGACATGTAACCGTTAAAGAAGTGACGGAAACCATTGGCTTTTTTGTCTTTACCAGTCGTGTCGTTTGAGTGGGTCAAACCGGCCATAAAGATAACGCCAGCTTCTTGACATAGACCTTGAACCGCAATCGCAACACCGGAAGAAGAGCCGCCTGTGATCATCACAGCGCCATCTTTTTCGATCATGGATTTCGCAGAGGCACGCGCTGCATCAGATTTGGTTTGCGTATCACCGGTTACGAATTCAACCTTGTTGCCAAGGATGCCAGTGCCGTCCAGCGCTTTGGATGAGAACGTGCTCATCATGCCGCCATCGCCGCCACCGTTGATATGCTCAACAGCCAGCTCATAAGCGCGCAGCTCGTCAGCACCCTCATCAGCATAGGGACCGGATTGTGGTACGTTAAAACCAAGCGTGACTTTGCCGTTGCTTGGTGCGTTTGTGTAGCCGCCGTGGCTGCCGGCCCAGACATTGCTGGTGAACAGGGTTGGCATTGCCAGACCTGCACCCGCTGCGGTACCTGTTTTGATCAGGCCGCGACGTGTAAGTTTAGAATTAGACATATAGTCCTCCCATTTCGGGTTTCCCCGCGTTAGTGACTGTACCTCCTCGTACAGCCGCGCCCTTTACAAGGCTGCCCTATCATCGGCGACGTTAGGTTAATCAAGCAACAACTACCTTGTATCAATGGATAATATTGTAAATAAATAAACAGGTGCTGTATGGAATTTGTAAACTAATTATCGAATGCTCGAGTGAACCCTTTGAGATGGTAAGGAAATATTGATGTCACGCCCCACCCTGACAGGCAGCCGGATTCGCGCCAAGCGGCTGGAAATTGGCTTGAAACAGGCTGCGTTGGCGCAAAAAGTTGGGATTTCGCCTGCATACCTAAATTTGATTGAACATAATAAACGCAGAATCGGCGGCAAACTGTTGTTGGATTTGGCGCGAGAGTTGCATGTGGACGCGGCGGTTCTATCTGAAGGGGCGGAGGCCGCTTTGATGGCCAGTTTGGCGGATGCTGCCAGTCAAGAAGGAAGCGGCGAAACAGGGCGCGCGGAAGAGTTTGCCGGACGCTATCCTGGTTGGGCGGGCGTGCTGGCGGCACAGCATGACCGGATCAAGCGGTTGGAGCATACGGTGGCAACGATGACAGACCGGATGACGCATGATCCGTTTTTGTCGACATCGCTGCATGAAGTTTTATCAACGGCGGCTTCGATCCGCTCAACAGCATCCATTTTGGCCAACGGAGAGGCCGTGGAGCCGGAATGGCAAGCACGATTTCAGCGAAATCTGTTGGAGGACGCCAAACGACTGGCTGATGGTGCCGGCGCGTTGGTGTCACATTTGGACAATGCGGGCGAGGAAGGGGCGATGCTTGGCACGCCGCTGGAGGCGTTGGAGGCGTTTTTGTCGGCCCGACAGTACCATTTGGCAGAGGTTGAGGTCGGTGGCGATGTCGAGGCGACTGACGACGTGCAGGATTATGTGGCGCGGTATCGCCGTGACGTCGAGGTGATGCCGCTTGAGACATTTGCGCAAGCGGTAGGGGGTGGAGCGGATCCTGTGCAACTGGCGGATCAATTCGGGGTTGAGGTGTCGGCGGTGTTACGCCGGATCGCGTCACTGCCTTTGGGGCAGGGTCAAGAACCCGTCGGTTTGGTGGCTTGTGATGGATCAGGCACGGTGACGTTTCGCAAGCCCGTGGACGGGTTTTTGGTACCACGGTTCGGGGCTGCCTGTCCGTTGTGGCCGCTTTATCAGGCGATGTTGCGCCCGCAAGTGCCAATCCGTGCGGTGGTTGAGCAGGCTGGGCGGGATACGCCACGGTTTTTGGTTTATGCGGTGGCAGAGATGCGCCGGCCTGCGGGGTTTGATGCTGTGCAGATTGTCGAGGTGACCATGTTGATGGTACCAGAAAGTCGCGCAATATTGAGTGGGTCGGATATGGCGCAAGAGGTGGCGCAGCCGATTGGATCGAGCTGTCGGATTTGCCCAAGACCCGGCTGCGCGGCACGGCGCGAGGCGTCGATATTGGCGAGTGATGCGTGAGGGTGCCCAACGGAGACCCTGCGGGTCGCTTGATGATTTAGCGCCTGACGGCGCAAGTGCCTGCGGCGCGGATATTTGTTGGAACAAAAATGAAAGAGGTTTGAGATGATTGTAACTGAAAAGATTGTGGTCGAGGGATTTGAGGGCACTGTCAGTCGGGATACCGATTTGACGGGGCCACGGCCTGGGGTGTTGGTGGCGCATGCTTTTGGGGGGCAGACAGAGTTTGACACTGGCAAGGCTGAGGATTTGGCGGCTATGGGCTATGTTGCGATAGCGATTGATTTGTATGGACAGGGGCGACGGGCAGGTAACCCTGCTGAGGCTTCGGCTTTAATGCATGAACTGACGGATGACCGCCCGGTCGTGGCCAAACGTATGCAGATGTGGTTAGGCGTTTTAGCAGGGTTGCCGGATGTGGACACGACATGCATGGCGGCGATCGGATTTTGCTTTGGCGGGAAATCTGTGTTGGATTTGGCGCGCTCTGGGGCTGATTTGCGTGCTGTTGTTGGGTTTCATGCGGTTTTGGATGCGCCCGAGGTGGTGATTGATGCGCCAATTTTGGCGTCGATATTGGTGTTGCATGGGTGGGATGACCCGCTTGCAACTCCGGCGCAGTTTAGCGCGCTCGGGGCTGAATTGACGGCGCGTGGTGCCGATTGGCAAGGGATGGCCTATGGCGGAACTGGGCATGCGTTCACCAATCCGAAGGCGAATGCGGCAGAGGATGGAATGATGTATAATCCACTAACCAATGAACGGGCATGGGCCGCTATGACGGCGTTTTTGGCTGAGAGACTGGTAAGCGCATCATGATTTAGGAGTGGTTTTAGGGTGCAGCGTAGGTTCAGCCGCCTCATCTCTGGCGCGTCGGCAGATTGATGGCGACAACCCCCAGCAGGGCCGCTACCAAACCCAGCCCAACAATCAGGGTGATTTGTTCGCCTAGAAAAACCACACCAAGCGCAACGCCTACACCGGCCCGAAGATAGGCCTGACTTGTGACGCCAAGCGAGCCAAGGGTGTTCACCAATCTGAAATAGATCAACAAGGCCCCGCCTGTGCAAAATATAGCGAGGATAAAGGCCGCAATAAGCGCGTTGGATGAAGGGTGCAGCGTCCAAGGTCTATCAAAGACAAGGGAAAGTGGGACAAGCCAGATCGTTGCCCAAATCATGGTTGCCGCGGAGGTAACTGCCGGGGGAAGATGGGCGAAATTTTTGCCGTGAATTGCTGCGCAGGCGTATAAGAAAGCCCCTGTGAGGGCTGCAAGCGCGCCAAGGAGCTGGGTGCCAATGCCGTTCAGGGCCTGGGTGCCAACGATCAGCACAACCCCGACCAGCCCCAACAATGCGCCGCCGAGTTTTAGCGGGCTGACGACTTCGTGTTTGGTGACGAAAAGGGTGATGAAAAATACAAACACTGGGGCTGTTGAGTTCAGCACACTGGCGAGGCTGCTATCGACATACTGCTGCCCCCAAGCAAGGATGGTCCAAGCTGCGATGCTGTTTAGCATCGAAAGCACCAACAGCATCCACCAAGTGCGTGCGTCACGGGGCATCCGGTCGCCGCGTAAGAAAACGACAACCAGCAAGAACACTGCGGCGATACTCACCCGCATTGCAATGAGCGTAAATGGCGGTATTTCGGTCACGGCTATCTTGAGGAACAAATAGCTGGAGCCCCACAAAAGCGCGAGCAAGCCCAAAAGCGGGCCTTCAACCCATAGGTTTGGTTTGGTGCTGGGCATCTAGACCTCCACTGAGAATTGGCTGAGCCTTTCTAGCCCAAATTTGCAGAGAATTGATATGGTTCTGGCCGAACTATTTGTATTGCCGGATTGCTATGGTGACAAAGTGAAGTAAAGTCGCTGAGGAACTGGACGTTTGAAAAGGAAACGATATGACAAATATTGCGCTGATCACGGGTGCCTCATCAGGTATAGGCAAGGAATTTGCACGCTATCACGCGGCCAAGGGTGGTGATTTGATCCTGACGGCGCGGCGAGAAGCAGAGCTAAACGCATTGAAGACCGAGCTGGAAGCGACCCACAAGATTACGGCCCATGTTTTTGCACTGGATTTGGGCGCGCTGGGCGGGGCTGAGCGGTTGGTTCAAGCCGTGAGTGACGCGGGGCTGAAAGTCGATATTTTGATCAACAACGCCGGGTTTGGGGGGCACGGTTTGCATGTTGAACGGGACTTGGCGGATGAACAGGCGATGATTGATTTGAATATCAGGGCATTGGTTGCGTTGACCCATGCATTTGGCCAGCAAATGGTCGCACAGGGGGGCGGCAAAATTCTGAACGTTGGCTCAACTGCTGGGTTCATGCCGGGGCCGCAGCAAGCGGTCTATTTCGCGACCAAAGCATTTGTGAATTCGTTCAGCCAAGCGATTGATCAAGAATTGCGTGTCAAAGGCGTGACCTGCACGGTTCTGGCACCGGGGTATGTTGAGACGGAATTTGCGCAGGTGGCAAGCCTTGAAGGCACGGATTTGGTCAAAAATGGTGCGACGGCCGCGAGCGTTGCCAAGCACGGTTATGACGCGATGATCAAGGGCAAGCTGGTGACAGTCAATCAGCTGTCGCTGAGCATTTTGACGCAGTGGGTGGTTCCGATGTTGCCACGTCGGATGGCTCTGAAAATGGTTGAAAAGATGCAGACAAAATAGGGGCGAAGTTGGTTGCCACTGCCGATTGTGAATCGTAATGAAAAGGCTACTTTGTGATCTTATGCGGGTAACTATATCAGGAAACGTTGCAGGGATGTTTTGACACGCAGCTTATTCTTATGGATAGTGCAGTCTGCGCCGATAAGGCCAAGCGTCATCAAGTTCAGGGGGGAGACTGACCGATGGGCAACAAAGTTCTATTGATAGAAGATGAGCCAAACATCATTGAGGCGATCAGTTTTATACTGAAACGTGATGGCTGGATTGTGGCCACCCATGCGGACGGAACCACAGCCATTGCAGCCGTTGAGCGCCATGCGCCTGATGTGGTGGTGCTGGACGTGATGCTGCCGGGGCGCTCGGGCTATGATGTGTTGCAAGATTTGCGCGCAGCCGATGCGACCAGCGAGTTGCCGGTGTTGATGTTGACCGCGCGGGGCCAGACCAAGGACCGTGAAATGGCCGAGCGGTTGGGGGCCAGCCGCTTCATGACCAAGCCGTTCTCAAACAAAGAAGTTTTGGCCTGCATTCAAGAGTTGGTGCAAGCGTGAACGAACGACGTGCCCCCTTGTTTTTAGAGCGCGAGAGTTACCGGCAACGCCGTACAATTGATGCAGCCCGTCTGCTGCCGTTGCTTGGGTTCTTGGCGCTATGTTTACCGGTCCTTTGGGGAGGTGTAGCCGGTGAGGGCACCGATGCGGGAGTGCGGATGACTTCGGTTGGGGTGATATACCTGTTCGGGGTATGGATCTTTTTGATCGGCGCGGCTTTGGTTCTTGCACGTCGGTTGCGTCTGATTGACTCGGACCAGGACACGCCTGACTGATGCAGCCTTTCAATATTCTGATTATTGTTTGTTTGGCTTATGTGGTGGCGTTGTTTTTAATTGCTTTCGTGGCCGATAGGCGCGCCGAGCGAGGGCAATTTGGCTGGTTGCGCTCGCCTTTGGTCTATACGCTTAGCCTGTCGATTTATTGCACTGCATGGACGTTTTACGGTGCGGTTGGTTATGCGGCGCGTTCGGGGTTGGAGTTTTTGACCATTTATCTTGGTCCGACGTTGGTGATGGTCGGATGGTGGTGGATATTGCGCAAATTGGTGCGGATCGGGCGCAGCCAACGGATCACTTCGATTGCTGATTTGATTTCGTCGCGCTATGGCAAATCAAATCTGCTGGGGGTGATTGTCACCATGATGGCGGTGATCGGCACGACGCCCTATATCGCGTTGCAATTGCAATCGGTGACGCTGTCGTTTGCAGTTTTTGCCCAAGGCACTTCGGGGGCAGACTGGGGTCGACCTGACTTGAACGCCACGGCCCTCTGGGTGGCAGCAGGATTGGCGCTGTTTACGGTGTTGTTTGGCACCCGAAATCTGGACGCCAATGAGCGCCATTACGGCGTGGTCACAGCGATTGCCGCCGAGGCCGTGATGAAACTGTTTGCGCTGATCGCGGTTGGCGTGTTTGTGGTCTGGGGGGTTGCCGATGGGGCGGGCGACATTCTGGCGCGCATCGAGGCTTCGCCCATCGCGGAGTGGGACATGAAGCCGGGGCGCTGGGTCAGCCTGACGTTTTTGTCGGCAGTGGCGTTCTTGACCCTGCCACGAATGTTTCAGGTGATGGTGGTTGAAAACGTTGATGAGCGTCATTTGGCCACGGCCTCTTGGGCGTTTCCGCTGTACCTCTTCTTAATGAGCCTGTTTGTGGTGCCGATTGCTGTGGTTGGGTTGGATCTGTTGCCCGCGGGCTCCAACCCTGATTTGTTCGTATTGACAGTACCGCTGTCGCAGGGGCGCGACGGGCTGGCGATCCTCTCATTTCTTGGCGGATTTTCCTCGGCCACCTCTATGGTGATTATCGCTGCGATAGCGCTGTCGACGATGGTTTCCAACCATATTGTAATGCCAATCTGGCTGAGCGTGGCGCAGCAGGGGGCCACCGTGTCAGGCGATGTACGGCAGGTGGTTTTAACGGCCCGGCGGGTCTCAATCGGGATGATTTTGGCGCTGGGCTATGCCTATTTCAGGGTCTCGGGCGGCGGCACAGCGCTGGCGGCGATCGGGTTGATTTCATTCGTCGGTGTGGCGCAGTTTTTACCGGCTTTGCTGGGTGGTATTTTCTGGCGCGGGGCCACACGGATTGGGGCGGCGGCTGGTTTGCTAACGGGGTTTGCGCTCTGGGCCTATACGTTGTTTTTACCGAGCTTTGGCAGCTCTTTTATCCTGCCGGCTTCGGTGTTGGCCGAGGGGTTGTTTGGTGTCGGTTGGTTGCGCCCGCAAGGCCTGTTTGGAGTTAGTGGAATGGACCCGTTGGTGCATGCGCTATTCTGGAGCCTTGTGCTTAATACGATTGTGTTTTGCCTCGTGTCGCTGGCCAGTTTTCCCAGCCCGCAAGAACGATTGCAGGGTGCGCAATTTGTGAATGTATTTGACCATAACCCTAACTCTCAAGGATGGTTCAGCGGCGCCGCAGAGGCCGAAGATTTATTGGTGATGGCGCAGCGCATTTTGGGACCAAAGCAGGCCCAAGGCCTGTTCGCACAGGCTGCCGAGCGGCAAGGCAAGGCTGGATATTTACCTGATACTTCGCCTGAGTTTTTACAGCAATTAGAACGTGAGTTGGCCGGGTCGGTTGGGGCGGCCACGGGCCACGCTATGATCGGACAAATCGTCGGCGGTGCCAGCGTTTCAGTCGATGATTTGATGGCGGTGGCCGATGAAACAGCGCAGATGATGGAATATTCCAGCCAGCTTGAGGCCAAATCAACCGAACTTGGCCGCACGGCCCGCCAACTGCGCGATGTGAACGAAAAGCTGACGGATTTGTCGGTACAAAAAGACGCGTTCCTAAGCCAGATCAGCCATGAATTGCGCACCCCAATGACGTCGATCCGCGCGTTTTCGGAAATTCTGCGCGATGGCGGGATGAAGCGCGATGAGCGCGAGAAATATGCGACCATTATTCATGATGAAACTCTGCGACTAACACGTTTGCTAGACAATTTGCTGGACCTTAGTGTGTTGGAAAACGGGCAGGTAGAATTGGACCTGCAGTCGGTGGAATTGTTCGATGTGATCGAGCGATCGGTGATGCGGGCGGGAATCGATGATGCGTTGTATATTCGGCGCGATCCGATGCGCGAAAAACAGGTGCTGTTCACCGACCCTGATCGGTTGTCGCAGGTGTTTATCAATCTGATTGCCAACGCTCGAAAATATTGCGCGGCCCATGCGCCCGAATTGCGGATCGAAGTGCGCGATCATGGCCGTAGTGTCGAGGTGGATTTCATCGACAACGGCGCGGGTATTCCGACCAAAAGCCAAGCAGTGATTTTTGAGAAATTCTCGCGTTTGGGAGATCATCGTGCGGCGGGTGGCGCGGGGCTTGGTTTGGCGATTAGCCGCGAGATTATGAACAATCTGGGAGGCAGCATCACCTATCTGCCGGGCCAGAGCGGGGCTGCGTTTCGAATTTCGTTGCCGATTGATGTGACTGAGGCTGTCGGCGTCAACCAATCATAAACCATATTGCGGCTACAATCTGAGCAATGAAGCAGGCCGGATTGTGACCACCCTATGACGGAACAAACAGAACACTCGACCCTGCAGCGCAAGGCTGGTACTGGGCGTGCTCCATCGGACGGGGCCGGTATGACCGCGCCCAAAGCGTTTCGCCTGGCGCTGTCCAAGGCTGCCGAGGTCGAGCTTGGGATGGCTGTGCGCGCCCAAACCATCAAGGAAGAGATATTTAATCATTCGCAAGTGCTAGAGGCGCTGGATGGCGAAGCGCTGTTGCTGTTGTTAGAGGGGCCACATGATGCGCGTGGTGTTGCGATATTTGATATACAGGCTCTATCGGCAGTAATTGAGGTGCAAACATTGGGAAATGTGATCGCTTCTGAGGCTGCCACACGCCGCCCAACCCGCATAGACAGCGCCATGTGCGAAGCGTTGCTAGATCGGGTGTTAAAGGAATTCGAGAGGCATTTGGTGGGCACCACAGCGGCCGACTGGGCGCGAGGGTTTCGGTTTGGCAAGCAAATCAGCAGCCTGCGGTTGCTGGGGCTGGCGTTGGCAGATGTTCCTTTTCGGCTGTTTCATCTGCCACTGGATTTGGCGGATGGGGCAAAACAGGGGATGCTACAAATTGTGTTACCTGCGCAAGGGGTTCGTCCACAGGCTGCAACGGCAGGCGGGGATGACAGTTGGGCGCAGGCGATGGAGCTTGCTGTTGGAGAAGGTCAGGTCGAAATTACGGGCGTGTTGCATAGGGTGCAGAAAACTCTTTCCGAAGCGCAGACAATGGCGGTTGGTGACCTGATTAATGTTCCACAATCGGCTGTCACTAATATTTTTATGGAGGGCTCAGATGGATGTGAAGTTGGCAGCGCGCGGCTGGGGCAGCAAAACGGATTTCGAGCATTGCGGGTTACAGGTGCTGATGCGGCGGTGCCACCAATGAACAAGCTGGTTGCGGACTCGCTTGCCGTTGATATGCCAGCCATCAATACACCAGAACCCGAACTCCCCGGTGAAATGGCGGCAATGGATATGGCCATGCCAGCGGCTATGGATGCATTGCCAGACATTGGAGGTGCGGCTGGCGAACCAGCGTTTCCCGCTGTTGATATTCCGATGCCTGAAATGGACGGCGCGGGCGAGGCGGCGCCTATGGGCGATTTGCCCGACCTGCCAATGATGCCAATGGATGCGGCCCCTATGGAGGGGCTTGATGATCTTGCGATGGCGCCAATGGCGGCTATGCCAATGGATATCGAGATTGCCTAAAACCTGACTGCGAGTCGTTGTTCTAAATCAAAGCGCAACTGGCGTGTTTGGGGCAGAATTGGTACGTAAAAAGGAGAATTAGCATGAAAGATACCCAAAAACGCCGCGCGACACTTGAGAATCGTCTGCAAGAATTGAATGCGCGGATGCAAAATATCGACCAAGAATTGGACTCGCACAACTCCAAAGACTGGGAGGAATTGGCGACGGAACGGGAAGAAGACGAGGTGCTGGAGGGGATGGGCCTGTCAGCCCAAGCAGAGACCCGCATGATTAAGGCCGCTATTGCGCGAATGGAGGTCAATGAATACGGTGATTGTGTCGACTGTGGCCTAGAAATTTCCAAGGAGCGTCTGGATGTTTTACCCTACACACCGTTTTGTCGTGTCTGTGCGGCCAAACACGGATGACCACTAGATGAAATTACAAACAGGAGAAGAGAGATGGCTTTTGAGCAGTTAAAGATTGCGGTGACCATGTTGATGGATGAAATCGCCAAGCGGCCTGAGGATGCGCACATCTTGCAAGAGCAATTGCGCGAGAAAATTTCTGAGTTTAAAACCCTGGGTCTGCCTGTGCCAGACGACATTCAGGCGCTTGAAGATGCGCTGCAGCAGGAAGCCGGCGCAAAGCCAACTGAATAGGCCTTGAGGACTGGTACGATTGTGTCATGCAAAGGGATGCAGGTTTTGAATCCCAACAGGAGGCTGGACGACTTGATTTTGAATAGGCGCGGGGTTGGAGTTTGAACGGCTGGATTGTTCACTGCGCAAAGCGCGTTGAGGGTCATTGGCTGGGCCGTTTGGAAACGAGTGCTTAACCCAGAATAATGCCAGCCACCACCATCATCAAGCCGACCATAGAAAACAAAAGCGCGGCCATATTCAGCACCACGACCCGTTGCAATCGCGCGCTCATTTCGGTCTCTTCCAGATTGGCGCGTTTGGCTTTTAGGGCCAGAAAAATGCAGTAAAATATACCGGCCATCCCAATAAGAGACACAATCGCACCGGCCCAGATAAGATATTCCATTGCTACAGTCCCAATCCCATTCTTTGGCCTATGCGCCTAAAGGATGTCGTCTGGGTGAGCAAGCCCTTGCACGTGTCTGCACAGGGTATTAGGGAAGGGGTCCAAGTTTTTAAAAAGGTCACAGCTATGAACGAGACATCTTCTGATATGAGCTACCGCGTAAGCGCGGATGAATTGCGCGCATTTGTCGAGCGTATCGAGCGGCTGGACGCCGAGAAAAAAGATCTGGCTGAGGCACAAAAAGAAGTGATGTCTGAGGCCAAAGGGCGCGGGTATGATACCAAAGTAATCCGTAAATTGATCGCCATGCGCAAACGCGACGAGCAAGATTTGGCCGAAGAAGAAGCGGTCTTGGATATGTATAAAGAAGCGTTGGGGATGAGCTAAGCCCGGACCGCGCTAATAGCACAGCTGCACATTCGTTCGAACACCAATGTGCAGCTTACGATGTGATAAAGTTCACCCCTGCAATGCGGCCGATCTGGTCTAGATCTTCCTCATAACGCAGGGTTAGGTCGTCAACCAATTGTTGGGTCCAACCCGGCGCCTCCACTTCATCCTCAAGCGCATCTTTGATCGCGAATTTATCCAAAAACGCGCTAATAATACGGCAGTGCTGGTCCTCGGATTTTGGAGCGTGGGTTTGCATGTAGCTGTGATAGCGCTGCACCCCGTCGGCTGTCATGATTTCCGACAAAAGGTCTGCTTCGCCGTCAAAAGGCGTTTTTGGAGAATGCCCGCTGATGATGCGCATCAACCGCGGCCAAATCATTGGTGTGTCTTCGTTGCACCAAACGGTGAGTTTGGCAGTCGGAGCGGAGGCGCGGATGGTGTGGATCAGGCTGGACCATTGCACATTATGGGGCGAAACGCCGCGCATGAATTGCTCAAATGAGATATCTTTGGTGCGGGCAAACACGGCCGGAATAAAGGTGGCAGGGTTGCGCAAGGCCAAGTGGAATTCGATCTCGTCGCTTTGAAACAGGCTGGCAAGCGCTGGGATGCGGCTCATTGCATTGCCGTAAAGAGCCTGATTTACGAACACCCAAGTGGAGAAGGTCACAAAATCCTCGGACGACAGGATCAGGCGTTTGATGTGATCGGTTTCGCAAATCGCCTCTAGCAGAGTTGTTTGGGTGCCAGCATCGGGTTGCTCACCATCCAATGACTTTAACGTTTGGCGGATCAGCTTGCGGTACTTACTGGGTCCTGGAACCGCAATTCCATGTTGTTGCAGGGTGCTGCGATTTTTCAGCAGCGATTTCAGCAACCGGTCTTCGTCTGTGCAATGGGACCCTAAGTGGAAAACAACCTGCATATTGCCTGTCTCAAATTTATAACTCGATGGCCCCAATATACGGGGATTTCTGGACAGATAAACATGTTTCAGCTAGGTCAGTGAGAATGACCGACCAAAACACTCAACCACCAGCTTTTAATAGAGAAGCAAGGCGTCGTGGGCTTTCGCTCGACCTGTGGTCAGTGGGGGCTGTGCTGATTGCCTTTTTGGTAATCTTGCCAATCGCTTCGGTGGTGTGGATTGCGTTTCACCCCAGTGAAAATATCTGGCCACATTTGCTGGCCACGACATTGCCACGATATTTTATGAACTCCTTTGTGATGATGGTATCGGTTGGCATTTTAGCGGCCATGATCGGCGTTGGCGCGGCGTGGTTGGTATCGATGTATCGCTTTGTTGGTGTGCGCTGGTTGGAGTGGCTTTTGCTGTTTCCGCTGGCAATTCCGGCCTATGTCGGGGCCTATGCGCTGGTTGATTTTCTGGAATATGCGGGGCCGGTACAAACCTGGATGCGGGATCTGTTCGGTTGGTCAACGTCGCGCGATTATTGGTTTCCTGAAATACGGTCGCGAGGGGCGGCAATTCTGGTGATGTCGCTGTCGCTGTACCCTTATGTTTATTTACTGACCCGCAGTGCGTTTCGCGAACAATCCGGCAATACCTATGATGTCGCACGAGCGTTGGGGGCAGGGCCGTTTGAGCGATTTTGGCGGGTTGGCCTGCCATTGGTACGCCCTGCAATCGCGGCGGGCATGGCAATTGTGATGATGGAAACCGTCAGTGATTTTGGCACGGTCGAGTTTTTCGCGGTGCAGACCCTGACCACGGGCATTTTTACGGTTTGGTTGGAAGCAAACAATGCAGGCGGGGCCGCGCAAATTTCGGGTGTCGTGTTGTTACTTGTTTTGCTGCTGGTGGGATTGGAAAAAACCAGCCGGCGCAACCAGCGTTTTCATGAGGGCGCGCGCCAAACCCAGCCAATTGAGCGCATCAGATTGCATGGTTCCCGTGGTTGGCTGGCAACGATGTTTTGCGCTTTTCCAGTGTTGGGTGGGTTTGTTTTGCCGACATCCGTGATGTTGTCGCATGCCTTAGAGAACACTCAATATTGGGCCAACCCGAATTTAGGCCGCGCGCTGTTGAACTCGATCACGGTTGGAGGCGGAGCGGCGGTGCTTACCGTGCTCGGGGCGGTGTTTTTGGTGTATGGCGTGCGTCTGACAGGTCGCCGTATCCCGCGTTTGGCCATGCCGTTGACCACCATCGGATATGCAGCCCCAGGTGCAGTGTTGGCGGTTGGGATCTTGATCCCGATGGCTGCGATGGACCACGCGTTGGCGGATGTTGTCGAATGGGCAACCGGGGCGGACATTGGGTTGTTGATGACAGGCTCGGGGTTTGCCATCGTGTTTGCCTATTGCGTGCGCTTCTTTGCCATAGCGCAGGGGGCCGCGGATGGCGCGATGGGGCGCATATCTCCCAGCCTGCCAATGGCGGCGCGATCACTGGGACGCACTGCGGGCGGCACCCTGGGTGCGGTCTATGCACCGCTGATCCGCGGGTCGCTGCTAACGGCGTTGCTGCTGGTGTTTGTGGACTGTGTTAAAGAGTTACCCGCCACATTGTTGTTACGTCCTTTCAACTACAACACCCTGTCGACCCTTGTGTATGAGCAGGCCTCATTGGAAAACATCGGCGAGGCCTCACCGGCAGCTCTTTTGGTGATTGGGGTCGGAATGTTTGCGGTCTTACTGTTGGCAAGAAGCAACAGGTAGCGGCGCGTAGTGTTGTCGATGAAAATGTTTGCATTCAGGGCTTGCACGATGTTGGGCAAGCCGCTAAATCACCCCAAGTGCCCCTATAGCTCAGCTGGTAGAGCAACTGATTTGTAATCAGTAGGTCCGCGGTTCGAGTCCGTGTGGGGGCACCATTTCAGCATATTTTAAAGTCCAGTGACATCCGATTGATCCTTGTTTATAAGGGCTATATTGATTTTATTGTCCGATGCTGTCCAGTGTTGTTTTGTATCATCCCATAAGTTTGGGGGTAGAATTTGGGGGTATCGCGATTTCTTGGACTTAGGATACCCCCAGCATGGCGCTTACTGATTTAAAGATAAAGAATCTCAAACCAAGGGATAAGCCTTACAAGGTTGCTGATTTTGATGGCCTGTTTGTTTCTGTCCAGCCAAGTGGTTCAAGGTTGTTTCGCTTTAAATATCGGGTGGACGGCAAAGAGGGGCTTTTGTCATTCGGTAAGTATCCTGATGTTTCATTACTGCAAGCGCGACAAAAGCGCGATGATGCGAGGAAGTTGGTTGCGGCTGGAATTAATCCCAGTGCTGAACGGCAAGTATCAAAGGCATTAAGGCAGGAAGAGGGCGCAAATACTTTTGAAAAGATTGCCGCGCTGTATTTGGCAAAGATAGCGATAGAAGGCCGTGCGCCCGCCACGTTGAAAAAGGTGTCTTCATTTATCGCAATCGCGAACAAGGGTTTTGGGCGGCAACCTATTAAGGACATTTCATCGGCAACGGTGTTGAAAACCCTTAAGAAGAGTGAAGCCAAAGAACTGTATGAAACCGCGCATCGCATTCGATCCACAGTAGGCGCGGTATTTCGTTATGCAATTGCCAACGGTTTGGCCGAGAATGATCCAACCTTTGCCTTGCGTGATGCGCTTATTCGCCAGAAAACAAAATCACGCGCAGCAATAGTCGATAAGAAAGAGTTGGGCGGGTTGATGCGGGCGATTTCTGGGTACCAAGGGCAGAACACAACGCGGCTAGGTTTGGAATTGCTGGCAATAGAGAGGTGGTAGCAAGATTTCGTACAAGTAGTTAAGATGGATCGACTTATGAGAAAGACGATTCACAATGATGAAACGAAAGAACCATTCTCCTGAATTCAAAGCCAAGGTTGCGC
>JAWSVK010000028.1:0-13861 GCA_033851955.1 Marinosulfonomonas sp. | reverse complement strand
ACGTGGCCAATCGTGCCGATGTTACCGTGCGGTTTATTCCGTTCAAACTTTTCCTTAGCCCTGATGGGCTCCTTCTTTACACTTTATACGAATGCGCCGTTGCGCTTACGCGAATTTCTTTTGAATTTCGTCCGAGATAGCCTGCGGAACGGGGTCATAATGGTCGAACTGCATCGAGAAGTTCGCACGGCCCGAAGACATGGACCGCAAGTTGTTGATGTAACCAAACATGTTGGCCAACGGCACAAAAGCTTCGATCGCAATCGCGTTGCCGCGTGAATCTTGACCCTGAACCTGACCACGACGTGAAGTCAGATCGCCAATGATGTTACCGGTGTATTCGTCCGGCGTGATCACTTCGACTTTCATGATTGGCTCAAGCAGTTTCGCACCCGCTTTGCGCAGACCTTCGCGCATACCGGCACGTGCCGCGATTTCAAAGGCCAAAACCGAGGAGTCAACATCATGGTAGGCACCATCAAGCAGTTGTACCTTGAAGTCGATCACAGGGAAGCCAGCCAGCGGGCCAGAATCCATCACCGATTTGATGCCTTTTTCAACACCTGGGATGTATTCTTTTGGAACGTTACCGCCAACAACTTTTGACTCAAACGAATAGCCTTCGCCCGCTTCAGTCGGAAGGATAACCATTTTAATGCGGGCAAACTGACCGGAACCACCAGATTGTTTCTTGTGGGTGTAGTCAATCTCAGCTTCGTGACCAATGGTCTCACGGTAAGCAACCTGAGGCGCACCAATGTTCGCTTCAACTTTAAACTCACGCTTCAGACGGTCCACCAAAATATCAAGGTGAAGCTCGCCCATGCCCTTCATGATCGTTTGACCTGACTCAAAATCAGTTTCAACGCGGAAGGATGGGTCTTCTGCAGCCAAACGGGCCAGACCAGTCGACATTTTCTCTTGGTCAGCTTTTGTTTTTGGCTCAACAGCAATCTCGATCACAGGATCGGGGAATGTCATTGTTTCCAGAATAACCGGCTCAGCAACGGAACAAAGCGTGTCACCAGTGGTGGTTTGCTTTAGACCAGCCAGCGCGATGATGTCGCCAGCATATGCTTCTTCGATCTCTTCGCGGTTGATCGAGTGCATCATCATCATCCGGCCAACGCGTTCTTTTTTGCCTTTGGTCGAGTTGATAATGCCGTCGCCCTTGTTCAGGACACCAGAATAAATCCGTGTAAATGTCAGCGAGCCAACAAACGGGTCATTCATGATCTTAAACGCAAGCGCTGAGAATGGCATGTCATCGTCTGCACGACGCGCAATGTCACGAACTTCGTCATCGTCGCCAGGCTTAAAGCCCATGTAATCAACAACATCCAGCGGGCTGGGCAAGAAGTCGATCACAGCGTTCAGCAGCGGCTGAACACCTTTGTTTTTGAACGCCGAACCACCAAGGATGGGGACGAACTTCATCGCAATGGTGCCCTTGCGGATCAAACCGCGCAGGGTCGCAACATCTGGCTCGTTGCCTTCCAGATAAGCCTCCATAGCGTCATCATCCATGTCGACAGCAAGCTCGATCATAGTGGCGCGACGGGTATTGGCCTCATCTTGCAGCTCTGGGCGAATATCACGCAGCTCCCAAGATGCGCCAAGGTCTTCGCCGACCCAAACCCATTCTTGCATGGTGATCAGATCTACGATGCCTTCCAGCTCTGTTTCGGCCCCAATTGGGAACGAAACTGGGCATGGGACGGCACCCGTGCGATCTTGGATCATGCGAACGCAGTTTTCATAGTCCGCGCCGATTTTGTCCATCTTGTTCACGAAAACGATCCGTGGAACCTTATAACGGTCAGCCTGACGCCAAACAGTCTCTGTTTGTGGCTCAACACCCGCGTTGGCATCCAACAGCGCAATCGCACCATCCAAAACCGCCAACGAACGTTCGACTTCAATTGTAAAGTCAACGTGGCCGGGGGTGTCGATGATGTTCATCCGGTGCTTTTCAGTCTGCAGATCAGTACCGTTTTCAGTACGCTCCCAGAAAGTGGTGGTCGCAGCGGACGTAATGGTAATTCCGCGCTCCTGCTCCTGCTCCATCCAATCCATTGTCGCAGCGCCATCATGCACTTCGCCAATGTTGTGAGATTTACCAGTGTAATACAGAATACGTTCGGTACAGGTGGTTTTACCTGCATCGATGTGCGCCATAATACCAAAGTTACGGTAGCGGTCGAGTGGATATTCGCGTGCCATTTTGTCGGGCCTAACGTTAAAGTGTTACCAGCGGTAATGGCTGAAAGCTTTGTTCGCTTCGGCCATCTTGTGGGTGTCTTCGCGCTTCTTAACGGCCGTGCCGCGGCTGCTTACAGCATCCATCAGCTCGCCAGCAAGGCGCTCTTCCATTGTGTTTTCGTTGCGCTTACGAGCCGCGATGATCAACCAACGAATGGCCAATGCTTCGCGACGCTCTGGGCGCACTTCAACAGGAACCTGATAGGTCGCACCACCAACCCGACGCGAACGAACTTCGACAGACGGTTTGATATTGTCGATGGCTTCGTGGAAGACCTCGACAGGTGCGCGCTTCAGTTTTTCTTCAACACGATCAAACGCATTGTAGACGATGCTTTCGGCAATAGACTTTTTGCCGTCAATCATCAGGTTATTCATAAACTTCGAAAGAATGCGGTCGCCAAATTTGGCGTCGGGCAGAATTTCGCGTTTTTCAGCTGCGTGGCGGCGTGACATATCGCGCTCTCCTTACTTCGGCTTCTTGGCGCCGTATTTCGAACGACGTTGTTTACGGTCTTTGACGCCTTGGGTATCCAAAACACCACGCAGAATGTGGTAACGGACACCGGGCAAATCCTTTACGCGACCGCCACGGATCAGAACCACAGAGTGCTCCTGAAGGTTGTGACTTTCACCTGGGATGTAACTAATGACTTCGAAACCGTTGGTCAGGCGAACCTTCGCAACTTTCCGCATAGCAGAGTTAGGTTTCTTGGGCGTCGTTGTATATACGCGCGTACAGACGCCGCGTTTTTGCGGGCATCCCTCCAGGTGGAGTGATTTCGAGCGTTTTACTTTTGGCCGGCGCGGTTTGCGGATCAGCTGTTGTATCGTTGGCATTCCGGTCTATCCCCGTAGTTGCAACACGTTAAATTCATCTACGGATCGAATACCCGCACAGCGCAAAAACCACATCCGCCCCAAATTGTAGGACGATATGGCGGGTATACCAGAGGATCGGAGCGCCAGCCCGGATCGTGACCACTACTAGTTTTAAGTCAGACAATTGGGAATGATCCCTGTCCAAGTGGTCGCCGTATATGGGGAGTCGCAAGCCGTGTCAACAGGCGCAAACGATCCATGGTAGATGATTGCACCATTATTATTGACCGGCATCAAAACACCATGATAAATAGCCACAAATCATCCGCAGGACAATCATAACATGCACGGCAGCCTCGTACTGACAGCAATGCGTAACGAGGGCCCATTTATACTGGAATGGCTGGCCTGGCAGAAGATGCTTGGATTTGAAAACATTCTGGTGATGTTCAATGATTGCACTGACCATTCCCCACAATTGCTGCGCCTTTTGGAACGCGCCGGTGAAGTCGCTTGCAAACGCCATGTGCCCAAAGATGGCGAGCACCCGCAGCCCTCGGCAGCCCGCAACGCGCAAAAGCATCCCCTGGTTAAAAATGCCGAATGGATGTTCACCTGCGATGTAGACGAATTTCTAATCATACACCAAGGCGACGGCACCATCAGCGCCTTGCTGCAAAATGGGGATGTGCCCTTTAGCGCCATGGCAATCCATTGGCGGATATTCGGCAGCAACGGTTATACCAATTGGAAGGACGGGTTAGTGCATGAGCAGTTCACCCACTCCAGCCGATCAGAAGCACAACAAAACACGTGCTTCAAAAGCATCGTGCACCACCCACGCAACTACGACAGACTGAACACACACTGCACCAGCGGTTGGGCCGGCACAGGCACGTGGGATCAAAGCGGCAATTACTGGGTGCTGTCTGATGGCTCCAGGCTGGTTGGCTTTCACCCGGACAAACGTCCAATGAATGCAACGCCACGGGTCGAGATAACCCATACAGTTGCCGAGGTGAATCACTATGCAGTGCGGACACGCGAGCAATATGCCCTGAAAAAGGGGCGGCCAAGCTCAACCCAAGGGCTCGATCGCTATACAGATGATTTCTTTAGGCGGTTTGACCGCAACGAAGTCGAAAACAAGTCGGCCAGCACCTATCATGAGGCCTTTGTAAAACATTACACCCGCCTGTGCGATCTACCGGGCGTCATGCGGCTGCACCATCTTTGCTGTGCAGATCATGTCATTGATATGTGCGAAAAACGCGGCGATGACCCAAAGATGGATCACCGTTATCAGTATCATAAGAAAATGGCCCAATCGTTGCCACGTCATTAGGTGCCCGACTGGCTTTCGGTCATTCAGGCGCAGTGTGTTTCAAGGCCAACTTGCGTTCCCGATAAAACGAGAACGCCCCTGTCAGCACAACGATCACAATGCCCACCATTGTCAGATGATCCGGCCAATCGCCGAACACCACAAACCCCAGCATCAGCGCCCACAACAGGCTGGTATAGCGGAACGGCGCGATAAAGCTGACCTCGCCGACTCGCATGGTCATGATGCTGAACAAATACCCACACAGAATGAACAACGCAGCCGCCGCCAACAGGACCACAGATTTGCCGCTGATGGCCGCCCAGACCTCGCCTTGGGTCCCGATGGCAGCAAACCCGACGACTCCGATGGCGCTGATCAACGCTATGGTGACCGACGACACGCCAGACGACAGCCGCCGCGCACAGAGATCCCGTACAGTTACGAAACCCACCGCCACCAGCGCGTATAGCGCATAGGTGTTTAACCCCGTTAGACCGTCGCGCACGATGATCATCACACCGACAAAGCCAACCATGATCGCCAGCATGCGCCGCCAGCCCAGCTTGTCGCCAAACAAAATCGCACTGGACAGCGTCACCGTCAACGGCAGCACTTGCAGGATAGCGGTGACGTTGGCGATTGGCATATGAAACAACGCGTTGATAAAGAAATATGTCGCGCCAATTTCCGACAGGCTGCGGACCAGAACCAGCGCCCAATCTTTGCCGGGCATGCGAAATTTCAATCCGCCCATCCAGCGCGACAGGAACAGTAAAACGACAATCGTCGCTAAACCGCGTAAAAAGATCGCCTGAAACAACGGCACGTCGCCCAGCACCACCTTCATACAGGCATCATTCAGCGTAAAGGCTGCCATGCTGCCCATCATCAAAAACGCGCCGCGCATATTATCTGAGAGCGATCTCATATCGTGTCTCTTTTCATGTCTGAATACACATCGACACCGAAATTTGCGGCTCAACGTCCTCGCACCGTAAGAACGATTTCCATCAGTGTCTATCTAGAAACGAAAAAGGCCCCCGCATTTTCATGCGGAGGCCTTTTGGTTATCTTTGTAAAGTCAGACGCGTTATTCGTCGCGGCTCTCGGGTGTGTCCACAAGACCTGTGTCAAACACATCGCCACCGACAATGTCGGATTCCACAGGTGCGGCCAAACGTGCGGCTTCTTCTGCTTCTTTACGGCGCGCCTCAATGACCACATTGTCGCGATCTTGTGCGATTTTGCGTGACTGCATCGTAGCACCACCGGTGCCGGCAGGGATCAGACGCCCAACGATCACGTTCTCTTTCAGACCAACCAGTTTATCGCGTTTGCCCTGAACCGATGCTTCGGTCAGAACCCGTGTGGTTTCCTGGAACGAGGCCGCAGAGATAAAGCTGCGGGTTTGCAAGCTGGCTTTGGTGATCCCAAGCAAGATTGGTTCGCCTTTGGCCTCACGAACGCCTTTGGCTTTCGCCTTCTCGTTCGCCAGAACATACTCGGCTTTGTCCACATGCTCGCCTTTGAGCAATGTGGTTTCACCACTGTCGGAAATTTCCCATTTCTGCAGCATTTGACGCACGATCACTTCGATATGCTTATCGTTGATCTTCACGCCTTGCAGACGGTAAACGTCCTGAACCTCATCGACCATATAGTTGGCCAATGCCTCGACGCCCATAACCGCAAGAATATCGTGCGGGGCTGGGTTGCCGTCCATGATGTATTCACCCTTCTGGATGAAGTCGCCCTCGGCCACAGGAATGTGTTTGCCTTTGGGCACCATGTATTCGACGGTTTCCTGCGTATCATCTGCAGGCTCGATCGAGATGCGACGTTTGTTTTTGTAGTCACGACCATAGCGTACGTAACCATCGATTTCAGCGATGATCGCGTGATCTTTGGGACGACGGGCTTCAAACAACTCGGCCACACGCGGCAGACCACCGGTAATGTCCTTGGTTTTTGCACCCTCACGCGGAATACGCGCAATAACGTCACCGGCTTTGATCTCGTCACCATCTTCAACCGACAGAATAGCATCCACGGACATAGCGTATGTCATTGGGTGACCAGCGGCATTCACCACTGGCTCGCCATCTTTGTCCAGAATGATGATTTCAGGTTTCAGATCGTTGCCTTTGGGTGCCGTACGCCAGTCAACGATGATTTTCTGTGTCATCCCAGTCGCGTCATCGGTTTCTTCCCGAACCGCGATACCAGAAATCAGATCAACGTATTTAACTGTACCAGCTTTTTCCGAGATGATTGGCAGCGTGTATGGATCCCATTCAAACATCTTGTCGCCGCGATCAACTTTTTGACCGTCTTTGACGTGGATTTTTGAGCCGTAAGACAGCTTATGATGCGCACGTTCCTGACCGTTGTCGTCAATGATCACCAGCTGCATGCTGCGCCCCATAACGACCATGTCACCGTTGGCATTTTTCAACAGGTTCGAGTTTTTGAAACCGATTGTACCTGCTTGCGATGCCTCAAGGAATGATTGCTGACCGCCCTGCGCAATGCCGCCAATGTGGAATGTCCGCATTGTCAGCTGAGTACCTGGCTCGCCGATCGACTGCGCGGCGATAATGCCGACAGCTTCACCTTGGTTTACCAACGTACCACGCGCCAAGTCACGACCGTAACAAGCGGAACAAACACCTTCTTCGGCTTCACATGTCAAAGGCGAACGCATCCGCACAGTCGCCAGATCGGCTTTGTCGATCTTGTCGGCCATGTGCTCATCGATCAGCTCATTTTTGCGCACCAGAACTTCGTCTGTGCCCGGCTTGATGATGTCTTCAGCTGCTACACGACCCAGCAAACGCTCGGCCAAGGATGCAACAACTTCACCATCATTCACCGCAGCCGAAGCTGTGATCGAATTCTCTGTGCCACAGTCTTCCATCCGAATGATGCAATCTTGCGCTACATCCACCAGACGACGTGTCAGATACCCCGAGTTCGCAGTCTTAAGCGCCGTATCGGCCAGACCTTTACGCGCGCCGTGGGTCGAGTTGAAGTACTCAAGAACGCTCAGACCTTCTTTAAAGTTCGAGATAATCGGCGTTTCGATAATCTCACCCGAAGGTTTGGCCATCAGGCCACGCATACCGCCCAGCTGTTTCATCTGCGCGGGGGAACCACGCGCGCCAGAGTGGGCCATCATGTAAACGCTGTTCGGCTCCATTTCGGCACCGGCGTCATCAAAGTGCACCGCCGACATTTCGCCCATCATCGCATCAGCAACTTCGTCAGAACATTTCGACCAAGCATCGACAACTTTGTTATATTTCTCGCCCTGAGTGATCAGACCATCCATATACTGTTGTTCGAATTCCTTCACCTGACTGCGCACACCATTCACAATGGTCCATTTGGTGTCTGGGATCAGCATGTCGTCTTTACCAAACGAAATACCAGCCTTGAACGCTTCACGGAAACCAAGGGTCATGATTTGGTCACAGAAGATAACCGACTCTTTTTGGCCGCAATAACGATAGACCGTATCAATCACTTGCTGCACTTCAGTTTTACGCAGCAAACGGTTGACCAGATCAAACGGCGCTTTCGCATTCAGCGGCAACAAGGCCCCCAAAATCATCCGGCCCGGCGTGGTTTCAAAGCGCTTCAGCACTTCGTTGCCCTCATCATCAATTTGCTTGATCCGCGCAATGATTTTAGCGTGCAGGTTTACTTCGCCAGCATCCAGGGCGTGTTGCACTTCGTCGACGTCGACAAACATCATGCCTTCGCCTTTCATGCCTTCACGCATCATGGTGACGTAATAGAGACCCAAGATCATATCCTGTGACGGCACGATAACCGGCGCGCCGTTTGACGGAGACAAAACGTTGTTGGTCGACATCATCAACACGCGCGCTTCCAACTGAGCCTCAAGGCTCAATGGAACGTGTACCGCCATTTGGTCACCGTCAAAGTCGGCGTTAAACGCGGAACACACCAGCGGGTGCAATTGGATCGCTTTGCCTTCAATCAGCACAGGTTCAAACGCCTGAATGCCCAAACGGTGCAGCGTTGGCGCACGGTTCAGCATCACTGGATGTTCACGAATAACCTCGTCCAGAATATCCCATACTTCGGGACGCTCTTTTTCAACCAGCTTTTTGGCTTGTTTCACGGTCGAGGACATACCTTTGGCCTCAAGCCGCGAATAGATGAACGGTTTGAACAGCTCCAGCGCCATCTTTTTCGGCAGGCCACATTGATGCAGCTTCAATTCTGGACCAGTCACAATCACCGAACGTCCAGAAAAGTCGACCCGTTTACCCAAAAGGTTCTGACGGAAGCGGCCTTGCTTACCTTTTAGCATGTCGGACAGTGATTTCAGCGGGCGCTTGTTGGCACCCGTGATGACGCGACCACGACGGCCATTATCAAACAGCGCATCGACAGATTCTTGCAACATACGTTTTTCGTTACGCACAATAATGTCAGGCGCGCGCAGCTCAATCAGGCGTTTCAGACGGTTGTTCCGGTTGATAACCCGACGATACAGATCGTTCAGATCGGAGGTCGCGAAACGGCCACCATCCAGCGGCACCAGTGGGCGCAGCTCTGGCGGGATCACAGGCACAACAGTCATGATCATCCACTCAGGACGGTTGCCAGACTCGATGAACGCTTCAACGATTTTCAAACGCTTGATGATCTTCTTAGGCTTCAATTCACCTGTGGCCACGGCCAAATCAGCCCGCAGGCCTTCGGCTTCGCCTTCCAGATCAATCTGGCTCAGCATTTCGCGGATCGCTTCGGCGCCGATACCGGCTGTGAAAGCATCCATGCCATAGGCATCTTGAGCGTCCATGTGTTCTTCTTCGGACATCAACTGACCATAGATAAGGTCAGTCAGGCCGGGTTCAATCACAACATAGTTTTCGAAATACAGAATGCGTTCCAGATCCCGCAGGGTCATGTCCAGCATCAGGCCAATACGCGATGGCAGTGATTTCAAGAACCAAATGTGCGCAACCGGTGCGGCCAACTCAATGTGGCCCATCCGTTCGCGACGCACTTTTTGCAGCGTAACCTCAACACCACATTTCTCGCAGACAACGCCGCGATATTTCATGCGCTTATATTTGCCACACAGACATTCATAATCTTTGATCGGGCCAAAGATACGTGCACAAAACAGACCGTCGCGTTCTGGTTTGAACGTCCGGTAGTTGATGGTTTCGGGTTTTTTGATTTCCCCGAAAGACCACGAAAGGATCCGCTCTGGCGATGCCAGAGAGACCTTGATTTCGTCAAACACCTTAGGGGGTGTCAGTGGGTTAAACGGGTTATTTGTCAGTTCCTGGTTCATTTTGATACCTCAAATTGGGTTGCAGATGGGTGGGGTGATTGGGCCAAGGCCCTAGTCTTCACCCTCCGCATCCAGGAGTTCCATATTCAGGCCCAAACCGCGGACCTCTTTGACCAGCACGTTAAAGCTTTCCGGTACACCAGCCTCGAAGTTATCCTCGCCTTTGACGATACTTTCGTAAACTTTGGTCCGGCCAGCAACGTCATCCGACTTGACTGTAAGCATCTCTTGCAGCGTGTATGCCGCGCCATATGCTTCCAGTGCCCAGACTTCCATCTCCCCGAAACGCTGACCACCGAACTGAGCTTTACCGCCCAGAGGTTGCTGCGTGACAAGGCTGTAAGGGCCAGTTGAACGTGCGTGAATTTTGTCATCCACAAGGTGGTGCAGTTTCAGAAGATACTTAACGCCAACGGTCACAGGGCGCTGGAATTGCTCGCCCGTGCGCCCGTCAAACAAGATCGACTGACCAGAGGTGCTGAAACCAGCGCGTGTCAGCGCATCGTCAACGTCACTCTCTTTGGCACCGTCAAATACTGGCGTTGCAATTGGTACACCGCGTGTCACGTTGCCAGCGGCCGTCAACAGCAGCTCGTCGTCCATGTCTTTGATGCCTTCATTGTAGACATCTTCGCCATAGGCGATTTTCATCGCTTCACGTACTGGTGTTAGGTCACCGTCACGACGATAGCCTTGCAACGCCTCGTCAATGTCCATGCCCAGACCGCGTGCGGCCCAACCCATATGTGTTTCCAAAATCTGACCGACGTTCATACGTGACGGCACACCCAACGGATTCAAACAGAAATCTACCGGCGTTCCGTCAGCCAAGAACGGCATGTCTTCCATTGGAACAACGCGTGAAATCACACCTTTGTTCCCGTGGCGACCCGCCATTTTATCGCCCGGCTGCAGTTTGCGTTTCACCGCAATGAACACTTTGACCATTTTCATCACACCCGGAGGCAGATCATCGCCACGGCGAACTTTCTCGACTTTGTCTTCAAAGCGCGCTTCCAACACTCGGATTTGCGCCTGATATTGGTCGTTCAAAGCCTCGATCTCGGCGGCGTCTTTTTCGTCGGCCAAAGCCAACTGCCACCATTGACCGCGCGACAGCATTTCAAGCAGTTCTTCGGTGATTTCCGATTTTGGCTTAACGCCTTTTGGACCTTTCACCGCGACCTTGCCTAGGATCATGCCTTTTAGACGACCGTAGGTGTTACGATCTAGAATGTGCAGCTCGTCATCACGGTCACGCGCAAGGCTTTCGACCTCTTCACGCTCGATCTGCAAGGCGCGTTCGTCTTTTTCCACACCGTGGCGATTAAAGACGCGCACCTCTACGATAGTGCCGAAATCACCCGGCTTCACACGTAGCGAAGTATCGCGCACGTCGCTGGCTTTCTCACCAAAGATGGCACGCAGAAGCTTCTCTTCCGGCGTCATCGGGCTTTCGCCTTTTGGTGTGATTTTACCGACCAGAATGTCGCCCGGTTGAACTTCGGCACCGATATAGACGATACCTGCTTCATCCAGATTACGCAGCGCTTCTTCGCCAACATTCGGAATATCACGAGTGATTTCCTCAGGGCCAAGCTTGGTGTCACGTGCAGCGACTTCGAATTCTTCGATGTGGATCGAGGTGAACACATCTTCGCGCACGATGCGCTCAGAGATCAGGATCGAATCCTCATAGTTGTAGCCATTCCAAGGCATAAACGCGACGATGATGTTCTTACCCAGCGCCAATTCACCAATGTCGGTGGACGGGCCATCGGCAATAACTTCGCCTTTGCCAACCTTGTCACCCACTTTGATCAGTGGACGCTGATTGATGCAGGTGTTTTGGTTGGAGCGCTGAAACTTACGCAAACGGTAAATATCAACACCCGGATCACCAATTTCCAGATCTTGGGTCGCACGAACAACGATACGGTTGGCGTCGACTTGGTCGATTACACCACCACGGCGGGCCATGATGGCAGCACCGGAATCGCGCGCAACGACTTCTTCGATACCGGTCCCAACCAGCGGCGCTTCAGCCACCAGTAACGGAACCGCCTGACGCATCATGTTCGAACCCATCAAAGCACGGTTGGCGTCATCGTTTTCTAGGAACGGGATCAAGGATGCCGCAACCGACACCAGCTGTTTCGGGCTCACATCGATCAGATCAACATTTTCACGTTGGCTAAGCAGATAGTTGCCGGATTGACGGCTGGAAACCAGATCGTTTTCAAAACGGCCTTGGTCATCCAGATGCGCGTTGGCCTGCGCCACGGTGTGGCGCATTTCTTCGGTCGCGGACATGTACTGAACATCGTCCGTCACCTGACCATCGACCACCTTACGATAAGGTGTTTCGATGAAGCCGTATTTGTTGACGCGCGCAAATGTCGCCAGCGAGTTGATCAAACCAATGTTCGGACCCTCGGGCGTTTCAATCGGACACATACGACCGTAGTGGGTTGGATGCACATCGCGCACCTCAAAACCAGCACGTTCACGAGTCAAACCGCCAGGCCCAAGCGCGGACAGGCGACGCTTGTGCGTGACCTCAGACAGCGGGTTGGTTTGGTCCATGAATTGCGACAATTGGCTAGAGCCAAAGAATTCGCGAACCGCAGCGGCAGCCGGTTTGGCATTGATCAGATCTTGCGGCATAACAGTGTCGATTTCGACAGAGGACATCCGCTCTTTGATCGCACGTTCCATACGCAGTAGGCCAACGCGATATTGATTTTCCATCAATTCGCCGACCGAACGCACACGACGGTTGCCAAGGTGGTCAATATCGTCAATGCCGCCTTTGCCATCACGCAGATCAACCAGCGCTTTGATACAAGCGACGATATCTTCGCGACGCAGCGTGCGTTGCGTGTCTTCGGCATCCAGCGCCAAACGCATGTTCATTTTCACACGGCCAACAGCGGACAGATCGTAACGCTCGCTATCAAAGAACAACGTGTCAAACAGCGCAGAGGCTGATTCAACGGTGGGCGGCTCGCCCGGACGCATAACGCGGTAAATGTCCATAAGCGCAGTGTCGCGACCCATGTTTTTGTCGATCGCCATCGTGTTGCGCATGTAGGGCCCAACATTCATGTGGTCGATGTCCAAAATTGGCAAATCGGTGATGCCAGCGTCCATCAACTCTTTCAATGTGCCGCCGATCACTTCGCCGGCTTTGTCCAGCTCGTGAGTCAGCTCATCACCAGCTTCGACATAGATCGCGCCAGTTTCTTCGTTGATGATGTCTTTGGCGACGTACTTGCCAAGGATTTGATCGATAGGCAGCAACAGGTTTTCGACTTTGCCTTCATCAATCAGTTTTTTCACAGCGCGTGGCGTGATTTTCTTGCCGGCTTCTGCAATCACCTTGCCAGTTTTGGCGTCTACCAGATCAAACAACGGACGGGTGCCGCGCACACGATCAGGGAAGAACTTGGTGACCCAACCTTTGTTCTTTTTCAGCTTGAAATCGACGGTGTCGTAATAGGCGTCCATGATCTGCTCTTGGTCCAGACCCAGAGCATACAACAGAGTTGTCACAGGCAGTTTACGACGACGGTCAATCCGCGCGAACACGATGTCTTTGGCGTCAAATTCGAAATCCAACCATGAACCGCGATATGGGATAATGCGGCAGGTAAACAGCAGTTTGCCTGAGGAGTGGGTTTTGCCTTTGTCGTGGTCAAAGAACACACCAGGCGAACGGTGCATTTGCGAAACGATCACCCGCTCGGTGCCGTTCACTACAAAGGTGCCGTTTGGTGTCATCAAAGGCATATCACCCATGAACACGTCTTGTTCTTTGATGTCTTTAACCGACTTCGCGCCTGTATCTTCGTCGATATCAAATACGATCAGACGCAGTGTCACTTTCAGCGGCGCTGAATAGGTCATGTCGCGCTGCATACACTCTTCGACATCGTATTTCGGCTTTTCCAGAACGTATTTCACGAACTCTAGAATGGCTGTCTCGTTGAAATCCTTAATCGGGAAAACCGACTGGAAAACACCGTTGATACCTTCGCCATCCATTGGTGCCAGCTGATCGCCGGAATCAAGGAACAGTTTATACGAAGATTTCTGAACCTGAATCAGGT
>JAWSVK010000027.1:0-574 GCA_033851955.1 Marinosulfonomonas sp. | reverse complement strand
TAACAATTGCCCTTACCACTCATCGAGACCTTGAAGCCATGTTTGGAAAGGCGTCGCTGATAGTCGGTTGAACAATATTGCGACCCGCGATCCGTATGGTGAATGCAGCCTTCGAGCGGCTGTCGCAGTGCCACGGCCATGTCCAACGCTCGGATCGCCAAATCCCGTTTCATGCGGTTACTGACGGCCCAACCGATGACGCGGCGGGAATACAGATCGAGGATAACAGCCAGATACATCCAGCCCTCACTGGTCCAGATAAAGGATATGTCGCCAGCCCATTTCTGATTGGGGCCATCCGCGGAGAAATCCTGATCTAGCAGATTGGGCGCGATGTTGAACGTGTGATTGCTATCCGTCGTTGTCTTGTATTTTTGGGTTCTGATGATCTTGATACCATTCTCACCCATCAAACGACCTACACGCCGGTGCCCAACATTCACTCCCAGTTCCTGCGACTCTTCAGTCATGCGGGGCCGCCCATAGCTTTGCAGACTTAACCGATGTTGTTCGCGGATATGGGCCAGGAACACCATATCATCACGCTGGCGCTGGCTCATCGGACGTACCCGCC
>JAWSVK010000007.1:0-150560 GCA_033851955.1 Marinosulfonomonas sp. | reverse complement strand
CAGCCTTAGGCTGGAAAAGCCCTGTCGCATTCGAACGAAAGGTCGCTTAAACGAGCACTTGGGGCGGCGCTAAAGCGGGGCAGGTCCAGTTTTGGAAATTCGATCCGTAATCGATCATACTTATATTTGCAGTTGGCGTGGGCACTGACTGCGCGCGCCATGATCTCCATCGCTTCCATCAGATCGTTGCTGTTAGTCATTGCCTTCCTCTAATGGTCGTCATCGAGAACGTCATGATGACATCCTTTCAAAGCACAGGCCCAAGTGGGTCACGCAGAGGTCAGAACCGTAGTGGTTCGACAATCAAGTATGAAAGGCTCCGGAGCCCACGGGAACATTTAGCAAACAAGCTGGGCCGAGAATCAAGTGCCTGCGTCGTACACTCCCAAATAGAAACTGGCTTCACCACCGAAACGCTCCAAATACCATAAGATGCTGATAAATATAAAAAACCACCGGCAACAGAACTGTCAGTGGTCATTTGATCTGTGTGGACAGGTCAAAAAAACACCCATAAATGGTCATGTTATGGTGTGTCGTACAATTCCACACTGTCAAAAATCGGCCTTTACCCACACTTACTATGCCCGCAACTGCCGCAGGTCATGCAACCCTCGACCATCCGCAGCCCGTAGTCTCCGCATTTAGGGCAGGCCACACCACGCGGAGTATCCAGATTGACCACCTGTGCCTGAGGGTCTGTTTTTAGGCCCAGGCCCACGCCCTCAATGAACCCTGTGTGGATCAAATGCCGTTCAATCACGCCGCCAATAGCAGCCAGAATGGAAGGAACATATTTGCCCTCCATCCATGCGCCACCGCGCGGGTCGAACACTGCTTTTAGTTCCTCAACCACAAAGCTGACATCTCCACCGCGACGAAACACCGCTGAAATCATCCGCGTCAAGGCGACGGTCCAGGCGAAATGCTCCATGTTTTTGGAATTGATGAACACTTCGAACGGGCGGCGGTGCCCGTTAATCACCAAATCATTCACAGTGATGTAAATCGCATGTTCGCTTTCGGGCCACTTCAATTTGTAGGTGCTTCCCTCTAATTGTTGAGGGCGATCCAATGGCTCGGACAGGTAAACCACATCCGCGCCTGTTTCCGCTTCGGGCACCGATTCTGACGCCTCACTGACCGTCAAAACTGATCCGGTCACATCGTTGGGGCGGTAGGTGGTGCAGCCCTTACAGCCGCTGTCCCAGGCCTGCATATAGACGTCTTGGAAATCTTCAAAACTGATATCAACAGGGCAGTTGATGGTTTTGGAAATCGAGCTGTCGATCCATTTTTGAGCTGCCGCCTGCATTTTCACATGGTCCAGCGGGGCTAATGTCTGGGCATTGACAAAATGCTCGGGTAACTCCGTATCGCCAAATTTTTCGCGCCACATTTGGACGGCGTAATCGACAACTTCTTCCTCACTCCGTGTGCCATCGTTTTGCAAAACCTTGCGGGTGTAGGCATAGGCGAACACGGGTTCGATGCCGGAACTGACGTTGCCCGCATAAAGGCTAATGGTGCCAGTTGGCGCAACCGAGGTCAGCAACGCGTTGCGAATGCCGTGCTCGCGAATGGCGGCGCGCACGTCTTCGTCCATCGCTTGCATTGTGCCGCTGGCCAGATACTTTTCGGCGTCAAACAGTGGGAAGGCACCCTTTTCTTTGGCCAACTCTACCGACGCCAAATAGGATGCCCGCGCGATTTGTTTCATCCAGGCCTCGGTCTGGGCAGCAGCCTCATCCGAGCCATAGCGCAGGCCGACCATCAATAAGGCATCCGCCAGCCCTGTGACCCCAAGGCCGATGCGGCGTTTGGCTTGGGCTTCTTGGGCTTGGGCTTCTAGCGGGAAACGGCTGGTGTCGATCACATTGTCCATCATCCGAATGGCCGTGGTGACAAGCCGATCCAAGGCCGCGCCATCCAGTTCGGCGGCCTTCTCGAATGGATCATTTACCAAACGCGCAAGGTTTACCGATCCCAGCAGACACGCGCCATACGGTGGCAAAGGCTGCTCGCCACATGGATTGGTCGCGGCGATGGTTTCGCAATAGGACAAATTGTTCATCGCGTTGATCCGGTCGATGAAAATCACCCCGGGTTCTGCAAATTCATAAGTCGAGCGAATGATCTTTTCCCACAGATCACGCGCTTGCAGGGTACGATAAACCGTTTCGCCGAATTTCAACTCCCATGTGCCGTCCGCCTTGACGGCTTCCATGAAATCGTCAGTGATCAACACCGACAGGTTGAACATCCGCAGGCGGGCTGCGTCTTGTTTGGCAGTGATGAAATCCTCAACATCGGGGTGGTCGCAACGCATGGTCGCCATCATCGCGCCACGGCGCGAGCCGGCCGACATGATCGTGCGACACATCGCGTCCCAAACATCCATGAACGAGATCGGCCCGGAGGCATCCGCCGCCACACCCAAAACGCCTGCCCCTTTGGGGCGAATGGTGGAAAAATCATAGCCGATGCCGCCACCCTGCTGCATGGTCAATGCGGCCTCTTTCAACATATCGAAAATGCCGCCCATGCTGTCAGGGATCGTGCCCATGACAAAGCAGTTGAACAGCGTCACGGCACGGCTGGTACCTGCGCCTGCCGTAATCCGGCCCGCTGGCAGAAATTTGAAATCCTCTAGCGCATCGTAGAATTCTTGCGCGCGGCCATCAGTGTCGCCTTCGGCCAGTGCGTCTGCGATTCGACGCCACGTGCTCTCGACTGTCTCATCCACAATTGCACCGTCGCGGTTCTTTAGGCGATACTTCATATCCCAAATTTGCTCGGCGATTGGCGCAGAAAAACGACTCATAGACGGAATCCTCAAAAGTGTTGGTAAGGCATATCAGAATAGGGGGAACCCATAGGTCGGTCAATTGCCTTTGGCATCTTTTGCGCTATGATGTTACGAGTCGGAATACAGCACATCTTGGGGGTGCCCAGTGACCAAGACCATAAATATGGTAAAACTATGCGTCGGAATCGACTCAGTCGAGCATCTGGAATCCTATCGTGCGGGCGCGAAACGCAGTGGTGTGACCGATCATGTGCGCCATGTGACTCGGATGTGGCCACGGCGCGAATCTGAGTTGCTGAATGACGGCTCAATTTATTGGGTGATCAAGGGCGTGATCCAAGCCCGCCAAACCGTGCTGCGTCTGGACGAAGTGATCGGCAACGACGGCATCCGCCGCTGTGGCATTGTGATGGATGATGAGATCATCCGCACCCAAGCTGCGACACGGCGCCCGTTCCAGGGCTGGCGATATTTGGAACCGATAGACAGCCCCGCGGATTTAACCAGCGGCGCGAAAGCACAGGACGATTTGCCGCCAGAGTTGATGACAGCACTGGCCGATATCGGGGTACGTTAGGACAGTTTGTCCAGCAACGCCTTCAGCGCCGCGCGATCCGCATCGCTCACATCTGCGGTTTTAGATCGAAACAGCGTGGCTTGCGATTTATGCACCAGCCCGTCGCAAAGCAGCTTTAGATGGTTCGCCCGCAAGGTTTCGCCGCTTGATGTGATGTCTGCCACGGCCTCGGCGGTTTCGTTTTTAACCGTGCCTTCGGTCGCGCCTTGGCTGTCCATCAGCTGGTAGTCTGCTACGCCATGTTCACGTAGAAAATCGCGGACCAAGCGGTGGTATTTGGTCGCGATCCGCATCCGAAACCCGTGCGTTTTGCGAAACGCGGCGGCTGCAGCGTCCAAATCATCCAATGTATCAACATCCACCCAGCAATTTGGCACCGCGATAATCAAATCGGCATGGCCGAACCCCATCAGTTGAACCTCTTCAACGCGGGTGTCCCAAGCGGCGAGTTTTTCGCGAACCAAGTCGGAACCGGTGACGCCCAAATGAATGCGACCTGCTGCCAATTCACGCGGAATTTCGCCCGCTGATAGCAGCACCAATTCAACGCCCTGCACCCCGTCAACAGCGGCTGCGTATTCGCGTTCTGATCCCGTGCGCCGCAGTCCAACGCCGCGTTTACCGAACCAGTCAAAGGTCTTTTCCATCAAACGCCCTTTGGAGGGCACGCCCAGTTTTATGGTCATGTCTGATCTCCCAGCGCTTGCACAAGTTCGGGGCGGATCACGCCGCCCACGGCCGGAATGCTGCGGCCCTGTCCCAACACACGGGTCAGCGCATCATAGCGCCCCCCTGAGGCCACGGCGGGCAGGTCGGGCCGTGCTTCGGCGTAGAACCCGAACACAAATCCGTCGTAATATTCAAGTGAGGTGCGCCCGTAGGAGCCCTCAAAATCGAGCGTACCCACATCAACGCCCCGCGCTGTCATTGCGGTTAGCCGTGCGTCCAGCCCTTCGACAGCGGGCATGATTGCAGGCAAGTCCACGGCGATGTCGCGCAGCCGTTCCAACACCATTGGTGCCTTTTCCCGCAGGTTCAAAATGTCGTCCAAAATGGCGGCTTCACCTTGTGAAATTGGCGGTGTGGCTGCGTCGTCTTTTAGAGCGTCAATGCGTGCGTTAATCTCAGCCTCGCTGCGCAGGCCCATGATTGGGCCAGCTTGTTCCATGGCATCCTTTGAGGCCAGCAAAGCCAGTCGCGATGCTGGCACCTCAGCCTTGCCGCCAAAGCGTTCCAACAGGGCGCGAAACCGTCGTGGCCGCCATATATGGCGCAACAAGGCGTCTTTGCGCCGCTGGGTCGTCGACAGCCCGCGCACAGCGGCCATTAAGATGCCCATATCCCCCGTCGCAGCGCGTAAACCCAAAGGCGCGAGCGCTTCTTTGAACAGGGCGAAAACTTCGGCGTCAGCGGCGGCTGGGTTCTCGCGCTCGAACACCTCATAACCGACCTGCATGAATTCGCTGGGACGGTTGATGTCTTCTTCTTGGCGCCGAAAAACTTCGCCAGCATAAGTATAACGCGCGGGTTCGGCCCCGTGTTCCATATGCATTTGTACGACAGGCACAGTGAAATCTGGGCGCAGCATTTGCTCGCCCCGCAGCGCATCAGAGGTGACGTAGGCCCGCGCACGGATGTCTTCGCCGTAAAGGTCCAGCAGGACTTCGGCGGATTGCAGGATGTCGGCCTCAACGACCTGTGCGCCGTTGGCTTCAAAGAAGGCCAGCAGGCGCCGCATTTCAGCTTTGGGTGTCATCAGTCAGCCTCGTGCAGTGCAATGATTTCACGAACTTTTGCCACCAGTTCAGAGCGGGGCACTTCGTATTGCGACGGCAGTGACTTCCATTCCTCAAGCGTGGCATTCTCGGCGATTTTCGCGCCAAGGATCAAGTCTTTGATCTGTACCATGCCATTTTCATGCTCGTCACCGCCCTCGATGACCGCCACGGGCGAACCACGTTTGTCGGCGTATTTCAACTGGTTGCCGAAGTTTTTCGGGTTGCCCAGATAGACTTCGGCACGGATGCCTGCCTTGCGCAGTTCGGTCACCATGATTTGATAGTCGGCCATCCGGTCGCGATCCATCACCGTCACAACCACAGGACCGGCGGATTTGGCTGCGCCGCGCCCTTTGGCCTCGAGAGCGGCCAGCAGGCGATCAACGCCGATGGAAACGCCCGTTGCAGGGACGGCTTGTCCGGTAAAGCGTTTGACCAAATCATCGTAGCGCCCGCCGCCAGCGACTGAGCCAAACTGACGTTTGCGCCCTTTTTCGTCTAAGATTTCGAAGGTCAATTCAGCCTCGTAAACGGGGCCAGTATAATAGCCAAGACCGCGCACGACGGAGGGGTCGATCTCGATTTGGTCAGGTCCGTAGCCTTGGGCGCTCAAAAGGTCCGCGATGGTTTGCAGCTCAGCCACACCCTCAAGCCCAACGGCGCTTTCGCCAACGGCGGCACGCAGGTTGGCGAGCGTCGCTGCGGTGTCTTCGGCTTTGGACGTCAGGAACGCCAACACAGGTTCGGCCTGTTCATCCGTCAGGCCAACGCCGTCGATATAGGCGCCCGAGGCATCAAGACGCCCTTTGCCGAGCAGCTCGCGCACGCCCGCTTTGCCGACTTTGTCGAACTTGTCGATAGTGCGCAAAACAGCGTCGCGTGCGTCGCCCTCACCCAGCCCCATGACCTCAAGCACGCCATTCAAAACCTTACGGTTGTTCACACGAATAATGTAGTCGCCGCGCGGGATGCCGACCTTCTCCAGCGTGTCCGCCAACATCGCGCAAATCTCGGCGTCGGCGGCCATACTGGCCGAGCCAACCGTATCAGCGTCGCATTGGTAGAACTGACGGAACCGTCCGGGGCCGGGTTTTTCGTTGCGCCAAACTGGGCCCATCGCAAAGCGACGGTAGGGCGTTGGCAGATCATTGCGGTGCTGTGCGAACACCCGCGCCAGGGGCGCTGTTAGGTCATAACGCAAGGCCAACCAGTCGCCGCCATCCTTGCCGTCATCCTCTTGCCACGCGAACACTCCCTCGTTGGGGCGGTCCACGTCGGGCAGGAACTTGCCCAGCGCCTCGACGGTTTCAACCGCGGCCGATTCCAGCGCCTCGAACCCGTATTGATGATAGACAGCCGCGATCGCATCCAGCATGGTTTTACGTGCGCGCAAGTCTTCGCCGAAATAGTCACGAAAGCCTTTGGGCGGCAATGCCTTTGGGCGGGGCTGTTTTTTCACTTTGGCCATTGGGTGTCCCTTTGGGGTATCTTGCAGAGTATCTTGCGCCTTGCGTTTACCCAAAGGGAGGTTTGGGGGCAAGGCAGGCGTGGGTTAGTCGGCGATTTCGCAAAGATATTTGTCATTGACCCAACCATCTGGGCCAATTGGCAACATATACGCCCCGCTCAGCACCGTGACCTCGCGCCATGGAATACCGGAATATGGCTCCATTGCTTGCATCATTGTGTCGTGCGGCATGTGCATCAGGACCTCGCATTTTTCTGAACCACAACTGCGCAGGGGCGAAACCCCTTGAGCGTTTGGTTTGCAAACTACATAGATTTCACCGGAATGGGCGGCAGCGATGCACGGGGTTAGGGCCAACATCACCATGAATTTCCATAGATGCCTAATAGCTGATTTCGCAGATATATTTATCATAAACCCAGCCCGATGGGCCGGAATAGCTGTCATCCTGAAGCCCTTTCAAAACGATCACTTCGCGCCAATGGTTCTGGGCATCTGGGTTCATTGTCAACAGGAAGGTGTCTGGTGACAACCTGTGGGTCATGGAGCATTTGCTGGACCCGCAGGTGCGCAACGCCAGAAAGTTGTCGCCATTGGGATCCAACCCACACACCACAAAATTCTCACCGGAATATGCCCACAGAACGGGGGCCGTCAGCGCCACAGCACTTGCGGCAATCACGCAGGTCTTCAACATCGTCATAGCGGTCATTTATTTGGAACCTCTCATAGCATTTCCACGACGAACAGCCTTGCAAATCATCGGCCACAGGTCGTTGATCTTGATCAATAGGACCTTGTTTTCACCCCCAATTGGGATGTATGACGCCCGCATGAGCAATGATGATATCAATCCTATGGAAGAGCAAATCGCGCATCTAACCCGTGTGGTTGATGATCTGTCCGACATTATCGCACGCCAAGAAGGTGAGTTGGCGCTGTTGAACAATCGTGTGCGGATGTTGATGGAACGCGAAGCCACCCGCGAAGCTGATGCCAGCGGCGGTGTGACGCTTGGGGATCAACGTCCACCACATTGGTAAGGTCTTAGTCTTGCAGTGAGTTTGCTTTGACCACACCATTGTGCAACAGGATTTCAGTCCATCGCGCGGCCCCACCAAACCGCTCATACGTCGTTACAAACACCATAGATTTTTCCATCTTCGCAACGTGCTTTTCTGGGCAAGCCTTGCCACGGCCAGTGCGGCAGACTTGGGCTCGGGCCTTTTGAAATGCGACATCGGCGCTGGTTGAGTGCTGTCCTTTGTCGCCCTCAGCTGCGAGCAGTTGTTCATGCAAAACGGGTGAGCTTAACAATGCTAATGAGGCTGTAAATTTACGCGGACAGCCGTCTTTGAAGCCAGTTATGAAATGGGTGCGGGGTCCTGTTGCTGTTGGCTTGGTGTCAAACAGTTTGTAGCCCTTGCCGCGGGCGGGAAAACGATCCACCTCTTTGCCAAGCGCTTTGCCGCGGATGCCGCAGGCGGCGCTCACTTGGCCAAAGGGGAGCATGATGTTTGGGTCGACAGTTGGCGCTTGATCGGATTTGGCGCGGCGTGGGCCGAACAGGCCTTTACGCGGGCGGCGCGGTGCTGGGTCCTGTTCAACGGATGCGACAAGCGCTGCCTCATTGGCCTCGGCGATTGCTTCGGGGCTGGCGGTTGGCATCTCAGGTTCATCTACCGCTTTGACGGGGGCAAGGGGGCTGCCTTCGGTCTCGTCGGTTTTTTCAGGGGTGGCCAAGACCACCTCTTCAACACGGGATTTTCGCCGCCCAAATAATGCAGCCAATCCGCGACGTGGCTTTACGGGCGAGGCAGTTTCAGTCGGCTCCACTCCAGTTTCTTCGGTGGGATTTTCGGTGGGGTCTTCGGCCGTTTCAGTGGGGAACTCCGGCGTTTCGATCTCTGGCAAAGGCACGCCAGTTTCAGTCGTAGGCTCTGCGATTATCTGCTCGCGAACCAATGGAACACCCTTGCCCTCCAAACACCCTGAAAGCAACATCACCAAAAGGGCAATCACACCGAACCGCATCCCTAGCATTCCTCTACCGTTATAACCCCGCCAAGGCTTTTGATAGCGCCCTTGATCTGTGGATTGACCGGATAGTCCTTCGCCAAGGAAATCTCAACCTCTCCTGGCAATGCAGCGTCCGTTAGGCAGAAAACCACTGGTCCGCCCGTGCGCGAGTTGGCGTCTTTGACTGCGCGATCCAGCACGCTGGCCACGGAGGCAACCGCGGCCTCGTTTTCAACAAACACCCGCAGACCCATTGATCCGGCTTCGGCGGCGACGCCGTCCACGGGTTGCACTCCACGCGCCAACAGTTTGAGCTGCTCGCCTTCCATCGTGGCCTCGACTGTCAACACAACGCTGTTGCCAGCATCGAGCAAATCTCCTGCGGCCTCCAAGGTGTCAGAAAACACCGTGACCTCATAGAGTCCTGTGGGATCTGACAGTTGCGCAAAGGCAAATCGGTTGCCCCGTGCAGATTTGCGTTCCTGTTTGCTGGCCACGGCCCCGGCCATTTTCACCACGCAAGCGCCCATCTCGGCTTTGCGCTCAACCTCGCTCAATGTCAGCACACCCTTGCGTTTCAGTGGCACCATGTAGTCGTCGAGCGGATGGCCCGACAGGTAGAACCCGACGGCTTTATGTTCCTCGGTAAGGCGCTCGTTGGGCAACCAATCCTCAACACCGCTTAGGCGCGGTTCGGGCAGATCGTCGCCCGCCTCGCCAAACAGCGAAACCTGATTGGAGCTGCGTTGGTCATGAACGGCGGCAGAATAGGCAACCAAGCCCTCAAGGCTGTTGAACACCCGCGCACGGTTGCGGTCGAGCACATCAAATGCGCCAGCACGGGCCAACATCTCAAGTGGGCGTTTACCGACACGTTTCATATCAACGCGGCGTGCGAAATCGTAAAGCGTCGCAAAAGGCGCATCTGCGCGGGCCTCAACGATCAGGCCCATCGCCTCGACCCCGACGTTTTTCAAACCACCCAGACCGTAAACCACTTTGCCATCTGAAACGCTGAACATCGCGTCAGATGCGTTGACACAGGGCAGCACAATTTCCAGCCCCAAGCCCTTGGTAATCTCTTCCTTGTAGACACCCAGTTTGTCGGTCAGATGCAGATCGCAATTCATCACGCCAGCCATAAATTCGACTGGATAATTGGCCTTTAGGTAGCCAGTTTGATAGCTGACAACCGCATAGGCTGCTGCGTGCGATTTGTTGAACCCGTAGTTGGCGAATTTCTCAAGAAGGTCAAAAACCTCGCTCGCTTTCTTTTTGTCGACGCCATTTTCCATGGCACCTTTTTCGAATTTTGGCCGCTCCTTGGCCATTTCCTCGGCGATCTTTTTACCCATCGCACGGCGCAGCAAATCCGCCCCACCCAAGGAGTAGCCCGCCATAACCTGCGCGATCTGCATCACTTGTTCTTGATAGACGATGATGCCTTGGGTTTCTTCCAAGAGGTGGTCAATCAGCGGGTGAACGGGCTCGCGTTCTTTTTGGCCGTTTTTGACTTCACAATAGGTTGGAATGTTTTCCATCGGGCCGGGGCGATACAGGGCCACCAGCGCCACGATGTCCTCAATACAAGTGGGCTTCATGCGCTTAAGCGCGTCCATCATGCCGCTGGATTCCACCTGAAACACGGCCACAGTTTTGGCAGAGGCATAGAGTTTGTATGTCGCCTCGTCATCGAGCGGGATTTGACCGATGTCGATATCCACGCCGCGCAATTTGAGCAAATCCAGCGCGTTTTGGATCACCGTCAGGGTTTTCAGGCCCAAAAAGTCGAATTTGACCAACCCCGCTTGCTCAACCCATTTCATATTGAACTGGGTGGCGGGCATGTCGGAACGTGGGTCTTGGTACAGCGGCACCAACTCGTCAATCGGACGATCGCCGATCACCACACCCGCCGCGTGGGTTGAAGCATTTCGCAACAGGCCTTCGACCTGCTGGCCGTAGTTCAGCAGACGCGCGACCACTTCTTCGGCGTTGGCTTCTTCGCGCAGACGCGGCTCGTCCGCCAGGGCCTTTTCAATCGAAACAGGTTTGACGCCTTCAACAGGGATCAGTTTGCTGAGGCGATCGACTTGGCCGTAGGGCATTTGCAAAACGCGGCCAATGTCACGCACAGCAGCCTTAGACAAAAGCGCGCCAAAGGTGATGATTTGGCCGACCTTGTCGCGACCATATTTGTCTTGCACGTAACGGATCACTTCTTCGCGGCGGTCCATGCAAAAATCGATGTCGAAATCCGGCATCGAGACCCGTTCAGGGTTCAAGAATCGCTCGAACAACAGATTATAGCGCAGCGGATCAAGATCGGTGATTTTCAGCGCATAAGCCACCAGCGAGCCCGCGCCCGAGCCACGGCCCGGTCCAACGGGAATGTTTTGATCAATGGCGTATTTTATGAAATCGGCAACAATGAGGAAGTAGCCGGGGAAGCCCATACCCTCGATGATGCCCAGTTCGAAATCCAGTCGCGCCTCATAGTCTTTGACCTCGGCGGAATGCGGGATCACAGCAAGACGCTCTTTAAGGCCTTCTTCGGCCTGGCGGCGCAGCTCGACCACTTCGTCATCGGCAAATTTGGGCAGAATAGGGTCGCGGCGGTAGGTCGCAAAAGCGCAACGTTTGGCGATCTCGACCGTGTTGGATATGGCTTCGGGAAGGTCAGCGAACAGGGTAATCATTTCCTGTGGTGATTTGAAATAATGCTGTGGCGTCAGGCGACGGCGCGCTTCTTGTTGGTCCACATAGGCACCGTCCGCGATACACAACAGGGCGTCATGGGCCTCATACATTTCTGATTTTGGAAAATAGACGTCATTGGTCGCCACAAGCGGCAGATCCATTGCGTAGGCCATTTCGATCAAGGCTTGTTCCGACGCGCGTTCTGCGGCTGTGCATTGCCCGCCTTCGCCGGGGTGGCGTTGCAATTCCACATACAAACGATCGGGGTAGATTGACGCCAATCGCGTCATTAATTCTTGAGCTTTGGGGCGTTGGGCCGTCATCATCAGATTGCCGAACGGGCCCTCTGGTCCGCCCGTCAGGCAGATCAGCCCGAGCGAGTGCTGCGCCAAATCATCTGCCGTAACTTGTGGCAATTGTCCATTCGAATCCAGATAGAGGCAAGAGTTCAGCTTCATCAGGTTCAGGTAGCCCTGCTCGTTTTGCGCCAATAAAACCAGCCCCGCAGGCGCGCGGGGTTTTTCACCGACTTGGGCGGGATCATAGGCAAAATCCACTTGGCAGCCGACTATGGGCTGCACGCCAGCACTAAGCGCCGTAACCGAAAATTCGAGCGCGGCAAACATGTTGTTGGTGTCGGTCAAGGCAACCGCAGGCATTTTGTGTTTTTCGCATAGGCCTGTCAATTTTTTGACAGGCACAGCACCTTCTAAAAGGGAGTACTGGCTATGGACGCGCAGGTGGATGAATCGGGGGTCAGACATTTGGCGAAACTAACCCAATGCGGCCCCCTTTGGAAAGGCCGCTCATCAAGCCTTTCAGCTTTCTTCGCTGAGCGCCTGCACTTTGGGTTCCAGCAGCTCGATCCGGTTGCCAAAAGGGTCCTCAATATAGCCGCGCTCAAATCCCGGCAGATCTTGATCCCGTCTCACAGGAACGCCTGCCGCCTCCAAGTGGCGCAGCATTGCGGTCACGCCGCGAACCTCGAACGCTGGGTGAGCCTTTTTGGCGGGTTGAAACTCTGCCTCGACACCCAGATGCAAACGCACCGACCCGCACTCGAACCAAACGCCTCCGCGTGCGGCCAGAATCGTCGGTTTGGAGACCAAGGTGAACCCGAGCAACCCTTGATAAAATGCAATTGCGGCGGCTTCTTGACCTACTGGCATCGCAAGTTGGACATGATGTAATGTTACGATAGTCACGATTATAGACGCCTTTTCAATAGGTTGGAAATATGTGTATACCTTTGTATACCACACCAAGTCTGAAATCAAAATAAATACATTGCTTTGGCGATAGGTATCGGCTTTGCTGAAGGTCGGTCAAACTGTCGCACCCTCGCTTTACGTCGCATCGGGCGGGCCTGTGATACGACCGGGTGGAAAAGAACGCGGCACGGAAATAAAAATGTCTGACATCGTATTTCTCTTAAACGGAGAAACTATGCGCGTCACAGGCCAGCCATTAACCCGCACTTTGCTGGATTGGCTGCGCGAGACCAAACACATGACTGGCACCAAAGAGGGCTGCAACGAGGGCGATTGTGGCGCTTGCACTGTGATGATCACAGACGCGGACGGCTCGCGTTCGTTAAACGCTTGTATTTTGTTATTGCCTCAGTTGCATGGCAAGGCCCTGCGCACGGTAGAAGGCATCAGCGGCCCCGATGGCACACCGCATCCGGTACAAGATGCCATGGTCAAGCATCACGGCTCGCAATGTGGGTTTTGCACACCGGGGATTGTTGTTTCGCTTGCAGTTGGTCACTTGAACGGAGCCGAGAACTTTGACGAACAGCTGGCGGGCAACCTGTGTCGTTGCACGGGTTATGCGCCGATCATTCGCGCTGCAGAGGCCGCCAAAGATGCGCCTGTGCCTGCTTGGATGGTTGAGGACATGGCGGCGCTTGAAGGGTTGGCGCAGACACTTGAACCCTATTTTCCGACCACAACAGATGGGCTGGCGAAATGGTATGCGGCCAATCCTGACGCCACGTTGATTGGCGGAGCAACGGATGTCGGTCTGTGGGTGACAAAGCGGTTGCAGGATTTGCCCAAGCTTGCGTTTTTGAACGGCATTGAGGATCTGAAACAAATCGAGGTCAGTGATAGCCATATCCGTATTGGGGCTGGCGTCAGCATTACTGATCTGGAACGATTAATGGCAGAGCATCATCCATCCTTTGCCGCCATGTTACGGCGCTATTCTTCGGTCCAAATCCGCAACGCGGCCACCATTGGCGGCAACATCGCCAACGGATCACCCATTGGGGACGGGCCGCCTGCGTTGATTGCGCTAGGGGCGAAGTTGCATCTGCGCTTTGGAGATAAACGACGCGAGATGTTGCTTGAGGATTTCTTTATCGAGTACGGAAAACAGGATCGTGTTGCGGGCGAGTTTGTTGAAGCGATCAGCATCGAGCGTCAACCCGATGTTCTGAAATGCTACAAGCTGTCCAAGCGTTTTGACCAAGATATTTCTGCTGTGTGCGGCTGTTTCAGCATCAGCATTGAGGGTGGCAAAATCACCGATGCACGGATCGCTTTCGGCGGCATGGCAGGCACTCCACATCGTGCGACTCATGTGGAGAAGGCGTTGGTTGGCAAGACTTGGGATGAGGCAACGATTGTTGCCGCCCGTGAAAAATTTGCAAAGGATTACACTCCGATGTCAGACATGCGGGCCTCGGCGGGGTACCGTCTTGAGGCCGCGCAAAACATGCTAACGCGGTATTTTCTTGAGAGACAAGGCACCGCGACGAATGTGTTGGAGGTGAGCGCATGAGCGTTGGTAAATCACACCCGCATGACTCTGGCCCGCTGCACGTAAACGGGCAAGCGCGTTATATTGACGACATCCCCACACCGGCCAATTGTTTGCATTTGGCCTTTGGTCTGTCGACGATTGCGCATGGAGATATCACCGCAATCGATCTGGACGCCGTGCATGCCGCTGATGGTGTGGTTTCGGTCCTGATGGCGGATGATTTGGAACATGATTGCGACGTGTCACCTGCAGCGCACGACGAACCGTTGCTGGCGACCGGCACCGTGCATTACGTGGGCCAAGCGGTTTTTCTGGTGGTGGCCACCAGCCATCTTGCGGCCCGTAAAGCTGCGCGTTTGGCTAAGATTACCTATGCCGAAAAGCCAACCATACTGACAATTGACGAAGCGCTTGATGCGGACAGTCGATTTGAAGGTGGTGCTGTGGTTTGGACCAAGGGCAACGCGAAAAGTGCATTGGCGACGGCTCAGAATACGCTGATCGGTTCGCTAGAAATGGGTGGCCAAGAGCATTTCTATCTGGAGGGGCAAGCTGCGCTGGTTTTCCCACAAGAGGGTGGTGATATGTTGGTACATTCCAGCACGCAGCATCCGACCGAAATTCAACATAAAGTGTCTCACGCATTGGGCCTACCGATGAATGCTGTGCGGGTTGAAACACGGCGCATGGGCGGTGGTTTTGGCGGCAAGGAAAGTCAAGGCAATGCGCTGGCCGTTGCTTGCGGCGTGGTCGCGTCCCGGACTGGGCAGCCTTGCAAAATGCGTTATGATCGCGACGATGATATGATGATCACCGGCAAGCGGCATGATTTTCGGATTGATTACACGGTCGGGTATGATGACGACGGGAAAATCGACGGCATCAGCTTTACTCAATATGCGCGCTGTGGTTGGTCGCAAGACCTAAGCCTGCCGGTGGCAGATCGTGCCATGTTGCATGCGGACAATGCCTATCATCTGCCTGACATTGAAATCATCAGTCATCGATTGCGCACCAACACGCAATCCGCCACGGCCTATCGTGGATTTGGTGGTCCGCAGGGTATGTTGGGGATTGAACGGGTGATGGACCACGTCGCGGGCGCCTTGGGGCTTGATCCACTGATGGTGCGCCAAAAGAACTTTTATAACTCCGTTGGAGGTATTTCGGGCAAGAAGAAATACGCGGTTCAGGAAACACCTTATGGGCAACCTGTTGAGGATTTCATTTTGCATGGTTTGGTGGATGAACTGGTGGACAGTTCGGATTACCACGCCCGTGTTGAGGCAATTGAGGCGTGGAATGCGGCCAGTCCGGTTTTGAAAAAAGGTATTGCCCTGACGCCTGTGAAATTCGGCATCAGCTTTACTTTGACCCATCTTAATCAGGCGGGTGCATTGGTGCATATATATCAGGATGGCTCCGTTCATGTGAACCATGGCGGCACTGAGATGGGGCAAGGGTTGTTCCAAAAGGTGGCTCAGGTGGCTGCAAGAGAATTTGGGGTGCCGTTAGAAACGATCAAGATTACGGCCTCGGATACCGCCAAGGTGCCCAACACGTCAGCTACCGCGGCGTCTTCGGGTACGGATTTGAACGGCATGGCTGTCAAGGCAGCTTGCGAAACGTTGCGTGCGCGGATCGCCGCGTTTTTAGCGGATCAGCATGGCAAAAAGCCGTCCGACGTTCGTTTCGCAGAGGGATTGGTGATGGTGGGGCGACGGCAGTTCACCTTCGCCAAGGCCGCCGAGTTGGCTTATCAAGGGCGGATCAGCCTGTCGGCGACCGGGTTCTACAAGACACCGAAAATACAATGGGATCGGGTCAAAGGGCGTGGTCGGCCGTTTTTGTATTTTTCCTACGGGGCTTCGGTTACCGAGGTGGTGATCGACACGCTGACTGGCGAAAATCGTATTTTGCGCACCGACATTTTGCACGATGCGGGCGCGTCGCTGAATCCTGAATTAGACGTCGGACAAGTTGAAGGCGCCTATGTGCAAGGGGCCGGATGGCTGACGATGGAAGAGCTGGTTTGGGACGACAAAGGCAATTTACGCACCCATGCGCCATCGACCTATAAGATCCCAGCCTGCTCGGACCGCCCTGATGTTTTCAACGTCGCGCTGTGGGATGGCCGGAACGTTGAAGACACGATTTACCGTTCCAAGGCTGTCGGAGAGCCTCCGTTTATGCACGGCATATCGGCGTTGATGGCGCTGTCCAATGCAGTGGCGGCCTGTGGCGACAGTTACCCTGCTCTGGACGCACCCGCCACGCCAGAGCGCATCTTGATGGCCGTGAAACGCCAACAGGCCGATCAATGAGTTTTGATCGCAACCTTTTGGACAAATGCGTTGAGACGCAGGGTGTCGTGGTTCGGGTGTTGGTCACCGGCACCAAGGGCTCTGCCCCGCGCGATGCGGGCACCAGCATGTTGATTTGGCAAGATGGGCAAGCGGGCACGATTGGCGGTGGCGCGTTGGAATATCAGGCCAGCCTGCAGGCCCGCGAGATGCTGACTGGGCCAAAGCGTGTCGCGCATCTAACGCAACCGCTTGGGCCGAACCTTGGCCAGTGTTGTGGCGGCAATGTAACGCTGGTTTTGGAGCGTTTTGACGCCCATACCCTGCCTGCAAACGACAGCCTTGTTTTCGCACGTGCGGTGGGAGCGGACGCCAGTGCAAAGGTCCCTGCCCTATTGCAACGCCGCATTGAGGCGGCCCGCGATGAACCTATTGAACCGATCCTGACCGCTGGCTGGCTGGCAGAAACTATCCTGCCAACACCCACCCCTATCTGGATTTATGGAGCTGGCCATGTTGGGGCGGCCCTTGCCCGCACGCTGGCGCCATTAAACGGCTATGACATCACCTTGATTGATATCGATACCGCGCGCATTCCAAAGTTATTACCGCGAAACGTCACGCCTCTGGTGGCCAGCAACATGGCCGATCTGGTCAAACACGCGCCAGATGATACGCAGCATTACATCATGACGATGGACCACGGTTTTGATCTGGAAATCTGTCACCAACTGCTGGGGCGTGCATTTGGGTTTGCGGGTCTTATCGGCTCAAAAACCAAATGGGCGCGATTTCAAAACCGGTTGGAAAGCCTTGGGCACACGGGCTACGAAATTGGTCGGATCACCTGTCCGATCGGTGACCCCGCCCTTGGCAAAGAGCCACAAACGATTGCAGTTGGCATCGCCCACGGTCTATTGCTGATGCGTGCCGCAGATGCGCCCAAATCGGGTATTATTAAAGGACGGGGAACATGACGGATAGATTGCTAACCATCGACGGGCTGACCAAGGCCTACCCCGGTGTAATAGCCAATGATCAAGTGTCGTTTGGCATTGATGCGGGCGAAGTTCACGCCTTGTTGGGCGAAAACGGCGCGGGTAAATCCACTTTGGTGAAAATGATCTACGGCTTGGTGCGCCCCGATGCGGGCAGTATGACGTTGATGGGCAATGCGTTTTCACCGCCAGAACCACGCGCAGCGCGTACTGCTGGTGTGGCGATGGTATTTCAACACTTTTCACTGTTCGAGGCCTTAACGGTGGCCGAGAACATCACGCTTGGGATGGAAAATCCGCCCAAGCATCGCGAATTATCAGCCCGCATCACCAAGGTCAGCCATGACTACGGCCTGCCATTGGATCCTGAACGTTTGGTGGGTGAACTTTCGGCGGGCGAGCGTCAGCGGGTTGAGATTATTCGCTGTCTTTTGCAAGACCCAAAGCTGTTGATCATGGACGAGCCGACATCGGTTCTGACACCGCAAGAAGTCGAAGTTCTGTTCCAGACCCTGCGTCAATTGTCCGCGGAGGGCACGGCGATTTTGTATATCAGTCATAAGCTGGACGAAATCCGCGACATTTGCGATAGTGCCACCGTTTTGCGCCACGGGGTGGTGGTCGACACCTGCAACCCTCGCGAAAAATCTGCTCGAGAGCTGGCCGAAATGATGGTCGGTAGCACCCTGCATGAGCCGCTGCGCGAGGCGCAGGCGTTTGGCGACGTTGTGCTGCAATTGACGGGCCTGTCCGTGCCCTCGGTCAGCCAGTTTGGCACCTCGTTAAAGGCGATCAACATGGCGGTGCGGGCCGGTGAAATTCTGGGTATTGGCGGCGTCGCGGGCAATGGGCAAGACGAGTTGCTGGCTGCGATGTCCGGCGAGACACTCAGCGCCGACGAAGCGGTTATGTTTGATGGCAATGGCATCGGCACACTTGGCCCTAATCAACGCCGTGAATTGGGGATTTTAGCCGCCCCAGAAGAACGGTTGGGCCACGCCGCCGCCCCCGATATGAGCCTGACTGAGAATGCCTTATTGACCGCAGCCATCCGCGAAAACCTGGTGACCAAAGGGTTTGTAAACTGGGTAGATACACGCGCATTCGCCAAACGGGTAATCAAGGATTTTGATGTACGGACGCCAGGCGCGCGCACCGCTGCCCGCGCGTTGTCAGGTGGGAATTTGCAAAAATTCGTCATTGGCCGCGAGGTTCTGCAGGGGCCGCGTGTGTTGGTGGTGAACCAGCCGACTTGGGGTGTTGACGCCTCGGCGGCAGCCCAAATCCGCCAATCTTTGATGGATCTTGCAGCGGCGGGCGCAGCGGTGATCGTGATCTCACAGGATTTAGACGAACTCATGGAAGTCTCAGATAATTTCTGCGCTTTGAACGAGGGTCACCTGACCCGCCCGCGTCCTGCCAAAGGGCTGACAGTCGAAGAAATCGGCTTGATGCTGGGTGGCATGAACGACCAGGAGACCGCGAATGCTTAGACTAGAAAAACGCCCCGTGCCGTCAAAGGCTTGGACCTTTGCGACCCCGATTTTGGCCGTGCTGGCCACCATGATCGCTGGAGGTGTCTTGTTTGCTTTGCTGGGTAAAGACCCGGTTGTGGCGATCCAAACCATATTTTTGGAACCGATATTTGGCGAGTTTTCTTGGTATTATCTGCCGCAGTTGTTGGTTAAGGCGGGGCCACTGGTGCTGATTGCCATCGGGTTATCCTTAGGATTTCGCGCAGGTATCTGGAACATCGGTGCCGAAGGGCAATATATTATGGGGGCCGTCGCGGGTGCTGCCGTTGGTCTTGCCTTTTACCCCGCCAGTGGTTGGTACGTGTTTCCATTGATGGTCATTGCAGGCGCCCTTGGTGGGTTCCTTTGGGCGATGATCCCTGCCATTTTGCGCACACATTTTAACACCAACGAAATCCTTGTATCATTGCTGTTGGTCTATGTCGCAGAACACATTCTGTCGGCAATGTCGTTCGGCTTGCTGCGCAACCCTGATGGTCACGGCTTTCCCGGGTCGCGCAGTTTCAATGAGCTTGAGGCCACCGCAAACCCAGAACTGATCGCAAACAGCGGCATGCATTGGGGCGTCGTTGCGGCATTTATCGCGGTGATATTTGCTTATGTCTTGCTAACCCGTCATCTACTGGGTTTTCAGATATCGCTTGCTGGTCAATCCCCGCGCGCCGCTCGTTTTGGTGGCGTAAACCCCAATGCACTGATCATTTTGTGTTTTGGCTTTGCGGGTGTGTTGGCAGGGTCGGCTGGCTTGTTCGAAGTCACCGGACCAGCAAAACAATTGACCGAAAACTTTGGCCAGGGCTATGGCTACACCGCTATCATCGTGGCCTTTCTAGGGCGCTTGCATCCGGTTGGTATTTTGTTGGCGGGGCTTTTGATGGCGCTGACTTATATAGGCGGCGACATTGCGCAACAAAGCCTTGGCTTACCCGCCCCTGCCATTCAGGCATTTCAGGGCATGCTGTTGTTTTTCCTTTTGGCGATGGACGTATTGTCAAACTTTCGCATTCGTTTCAAAAAAGTGGAGGTCGCGTAATGGATCTGTCTGCAATCGATCCCGTCCTCTTAATTGCATCTCTTATGGTCGCAGCCACACCCATTTTATTGGCCGCCATTGGCGAGCTGATTTGCGAGAAATCCGGCGTACTGAACTTGGGCGTCGAGGGTATGATGATCGTCGGCGCTGTCTGCGGTTTTGCTGTTGCTTTCGAAACTCAAAGCGCAACGCTTGGCTTTATCGGCGCTGCGTTGGCCGGTGCGGCTTTGTCACTCGTATTTGCCTTGTTGACGCAGGTGTTGCTTGCCAATCAGGTCGCATCAGGTCTTGCCCTTACCTTGTTCGGTCTCGGGCTTTCCGCCCTGATCGGCAAAGACTATGCAGGCACGAAACCCCCGTCGGTGCCGGCGCTGGATCTGCCTTTTATTTCGGAAATACCAGTCATTGGGCCAATCCTGTTTCAACATGACGCCATCCTTTATCTTGCGCTGGCGTTGGTTGCTGGCACATGGGCCGTGCTGAAATATTCCCGCGTTGGGCTTATCCTACGCGCTGTGGGCGAAAACCATGATGCCGCGCACGCACTGGGCTACAAAGTCGTTCGTATCCGATTTCTTGCCATTATGTTTGGCGGGGCTTGTGCCGGGCTTGGCGGTGCGTATCTTTCGCTTGTTCGGGTCCCGTTGTGGACCGAGGGCATGACGGCGGGGGCGGGTTGGATCGCACTTGCCATCGTGGTGTTTGGCAGTTGGAGACCATGGCGTGTGATGCTGGGGGCTTACCTGTTTGGGGGTGTCACAGTGTTGCAATTCAACCTACAAGCCGCAGGCGTCAGCATCCCTGTGCAATACTTGTCGATGGCGCCCTATGTGATAACCATCCTTGTGTTGGTCATCATGTCGTCCAGCAAATCTCGCGCTGCTTTGAACGCCCCAGCTGCGTTGGGTCGAATATTTCATGCCACCCATTAGGAACCTGCAAACGTGACACGCCGCGATGTGATTGAAATATTGGACGGGCACCACGGCCAAATTGGCCGGACGGTTGCACTGTTTTTGCACGGGTTGATTTTGCTGTCGTCGATCGCCATAGCGCTTGAGACGATAGAAACGCTGCCCCAATCCTTACGCGGCGCACTGTTTTGGTTCGAAGTGTTCATCCTTGCGGTATTCGTCACGGAATACGTCTTGCGGCTGACCTGCTCGGCAAACCCCTTGCGCTATGCGATCAGCTTTTGGGGCATCATTGATCTGCTCGCCTGCCTGCCCGCGTTGGCCCTGTTGCAAACCCAGTGGCAAGTGGTGCGCACCATTCGATTGATCCGCTTGGTACGCTTGCTAAAACTGTTTCGCACCACCACCGCGTTTGACCGTTTGACCCGCGCCTTTGTCGAGGTGCGCGGCGAGTTGATCATCTTCGTTATCCTCGCCTCACTGGTGCTATATGTCAGTTCTGTCGGCATCTATCTGTTTGAGCACGAAGCACAGCCTGAAGCCTTCTCATCAATTCCGATCAGCCTATGGTGGGCCGTGGCCTCATTTACCACTGTAGGGTACGGCGACCTCGTGCCCATCACCACCGGCGGGCGCATATTCACCACTTTTGTTCTATTCATCGGCCTTGGCGTGGTGGCCGTGCCTGCAGCAATTGTCACCGCTGCACTTTTAGAAACACAACCCGCGCCAAAACCTTTAAAGAAGACACATACCGATTCTGCGAAAGATACAAACCAGGGAGACTAAAATGACATCTATCAAAACAATTCTGACGGGGGCCGCACTGGCACTTGGTCTAACCACGACAGCCATTGCGGCTGACACCACCAAAGTAGGCTTTGTCTACGTTGGCCCAATCGGCGATTTTGGCTGGTCCTACGAGCATAACCAAGGCCGTTTGGCTGTTGAAGAGGCCTACGGCGACAAGGTCGAAACCACCTTTGTTGAATCCGTCCCAGAGGGCGCTGACGCTGAGCGCGTGTTGACACAAATGGCCCTGTCAGGCCACGATCTGATCTTCACAACATCCTTTGGCTATATGGACCCGACCCTTGCGGTCGCAGCTAAATTTCCAGATGTGAAATTTGAGCACGCCACAGGTTATAAGCGCGACAAAAACGTATCCACATATTCGGCCCGTTTCTATGAAGGCCGCGCCGTCATTGGCACCATTGCTGGCCGCATGACCAAAACCAACAAGGTTGGCTATATCGCGTCCTTCCCAATCCCCGAAGTGATCCGTGGCATCAACTCGGCCTATATCCACGCCAAAAAAGTTAACCCCGATGTCGAGTTCAAAATCGTCTGGGTCTACACGTGGTTCGATCCAGCCAAAGAAGCCGACGCCGCAACGGCGCTGATCGAACAGGGCGTCGATATGATCATGCAGCACACGGATTCTCCAGCCGCTATGACAATCGCCGAAGAAAAGGGCATTCTTGCCTTTGGTCAGGCATCCGACATGATCCAATTCGGCCCGAACGCGCGGCTTTCGTCCATCATCGACAACTGGGCACCCTACTATGTGGCACGCGTTGGCGCTGTGATCGACGGCACGTGGGAAAGCACTGACACTTGGGACGGTATTGCGCCTGGCATGGTTGAAATCGGCGCATTTTCGGACAAAGTGCCCGCAGATGTCGCCGCTGAAGCGCAAGCGATTGCCGACAGCATTTCAGCTGGAACGTATCACCCGTTCACTGGCCCGCTGAACAAGCAAGACGGTTCGGTTTGGCTGGCAGAAGGCGAAACAGCCGACGACGGCACATTGGCTGGCCTTGGTTTCTACGTCGAAGGCATCGAGGGCGAAATTCCGAACTAAACGTTTGGAAAAAGCGCCCATCGCCCTGCCCTTGTGGCAGGGGAAAAAATGCAAAGGTCCAGCTTCGGCTGGGCCTTTTCCTTTTGGTTGACACGTGCCAAGGTGAACCAATGAAAAACTCATTGATCAGCCCAAATGGCACCCCGTCTTCTTCCTTTTGCTTTGGCACCATGCAGTTTGGTGAAGGCGCCGATGAACTTCAAAGCCAAGCGATGTTTGAGGCCGCACGCGCAGCGGGTATCACCTTCTTTGATACAGCTTTTGCCTATACTGACGGGGCCTCGGAAACCCTGCTCGGCCATTTTGCCAAAGCCGAGCGTGACACCCTGATCATCGCAACCAAATGTGATTTTTCCGCGCCGCACACCGCTGATAATATCAACCGTTCGTTCGATGCCAGCCGCAGCAGGTTGGACATGGATTTCATTGATGTTTTTTACCTGCACCGTTGGGACAGCGATACGCCGCTGAACGTCACATTTGAGGCCCTCGCCACCCTGCAGCAGGCAGGAAAAATCGGTGTGATCGGCGTGTCCAACTTCTCAGCTTGGCAGGTGATGAAAGCCCAAGCGGCGGCCGAAAAATTCAGCACCCGCATCAACATCCTGCAACCTATGTACAATCTTGTCAAACGACAGGTCGAAGTCGAGATCTTGCCAATGGCGGCCTCCGAGGACCTCAACGTTGCTCCTTATTCCCCACTTGGCGGCGGGCTATTGACGGGTAAATATGTCGACGGCAAAGCAGGCCGCATCACCAGCAACAAGATGTACGCCACCCGATATGGTCCGGAATGGATGCACCAAACCGCCACAGATCTTAGCACAATCGCCAAACGTGAAAACGTCAACCCAGCGACGTTGGCCGTGGCATGGGCAGCGATTAATCCTGCCGTCAGCAGCCCAATTATCAGCGCCCGCACAGTCGCACAATTACAACCGTCGCTGGACGCGCTTACCTACCAAATGTCAACAGAGCTTTATGCCGAACTAACAGCCCTTTCCCCAACCCCACCTCCAGCAACAGACAGACTCGACGACCTATGAAATCTGATATCCTCATCATCGGCGGTGGCATTGCGGGCCTTTCGGCCGCCGCGACGTTGGCATCGCAGGCCAACGTCACCTTACTCGAAACAGAAGACGCACTTGGTTTCCACGCTTCGGGGCGCTCCGCTGCGATGTTTTTGCAGGACTACGGCAACGACGTGGTGCGCGCGCTAAACTGCGCCAGTGTTGATCATCTTAAGACCGCTGGTGGTGGCGTATTGTCCAATCGTGGCATGATGCTGGTGTCGCGGGCTGACCAATTTGATGGCTTTACCAGCCAACGCGACGCTCTTGGCTTGCATGAAATCAGCGTCGATGAAGCCCTAAAACATATTCCCATCCTGAACCAAGAAACCTGCGCCTTTGCCGCCTATCGCCAAGATGTATTTGATCTGGATGCTGACCGTTTACTGCAAAACTACACAGCAGACGCCCGCCGCGCTGGCGTCAATATCCAAACCAAAAGCCGGGCGAGCGAGATCACCAAATCTGACGGGGTTTGGCAAGTCGTCGTCGCAGACGGGCAAACCTACAGCGCCCCAACGCTGATCAATGCCGCTGGCGCATGGGTTGACCAAATCGCCACGCTGGCAGGTCTCAGCCCGCTAGGTTTTCAACCCTTTCGCCGCTCGATGGCACGTATCCCCGCTCCTGGCGGGCATAACGTCAGCACTTGGCCATTTATCATTGAGAACAATGAACGGTGGTACGCCAAACCAGATGCAGGAAAATGGATCATATCACCTTCGGAAGAAGACCCCGTTGAGCCACAGGATGCATGGGCGGATGACATGGTGCTGGCCGAAGGTCTGGCGCGCTATGAGGAAATGGTGACCGAGCCCGTTACGCGGCTGGAAACCTCTTGGGCCGGTCTGCGTACATTTGCGCCAGACCGTGCTTTGGTCATCGGCAGCGACACGTCTGATCCTTCATTCTTTTGGCTCGCAGGCCAGGGCGGTTACGGTTTTCAAACCGCCCCCGCTGCCAGCCGATTGACAGCTGATTTGCTGCTTGGCCGTAGGCCTGAAATGGATGCCAAAACTGTGGCCGCTCTTAGCCCGATGCGCTTTGATTAACTAGGAAATGGACTTGCTGTCAAATTTCATCAGCACAGTTTGTGGCGCGACGCTAAGTGTCACTGCTTTCACGCAGGAATCCACGGATCAACGTTTCCAATTTTTGCGCACCAATTGGTGCCATTGCTTTGGTGTGTTCGTGGCTGATCACCTCGTCACCCATGCCCGCCGCCATATTGGTTATGACAGAAACCGCCACGCAGTTTAGGCCCAAGAACCTGCCCAAAATCACCTCGGGCACCGTCGACATCCCAACGGCATCTGCACCCAGTATGTGCAGCGCGCGGATCTCGGCTGGGGTTTCGAAATTCGGCCCTGAATACCATGCGTAAACACCTGATTTCAGATCACCCCCCACTTCTTGCGCAACTTTGATCAACTGCGCTCGCATGTCAGGGTCATAAGCATCGACCAGATTAACAAACCGCTTGTCCGTCGCTTCGCCAATCAGCGGGCTACGACCGGAGAAATTGATGTGATCAGCAATCAACATCAAATCACCCGGCGGAATGTCACTGCGAAACGAGCCGGCGGCGTTGGTCACAAATAGCTGCTTTGCGCCCAATCCCGCCAAGACCTCCAACGGCACCCGCATCGCATCGGCGACGCCATCCTCATAGTAATGCGCGCGCCCCCCAAACACCGCAACCCGCACACCTTCCAAATCGCCAATCACCAGCTTGGGGTTGTGACCTGACACACCGCCTTGCGGAAATCCAAACAGGTCGGAATAAGCGAACGTCTCGCCTTGAACGGCATCCGCCAGATGCCCCAAACCCGACCCCAGAATGAACCCAATCTCGACCCCAGCGTCACCCAACCGCGCCCGAATGACCTCCAGTGACCGTTCAATATCCACATTCGCCCCCATTTTTGTTCCATAAGTATCCGCGCCGCTGGCGTTGAACCTCTATCAGCCATCAACCCGAATAGTGGCGTTTTTCGGATCGTACGGACTGTCTTCAACAACCATAGCGTCCCACAACTCGCGGAACATCCGAACCTTTAGTTTGGTACCGACTTCGGCCAATTCGGGTGGTACATACCCCATGCCGATGGATTTTTCAAACGCCACCGAATAGCCACCTGACGTCAGTCGCCCAACTCGTTTGTCGCCATCATAAAGGGCTTCCCGTCCCCATGGATCAGCCCCTTCAGGCCCGTCAATCAACAGCGTCACACATTTATAGCGAACGCCGATGTCCAGCATCGCCGCCTTGCCCTGATAGTCTTTGTCCATATTCACAAAGCGTGGTAAGTCGGCCTCAAGTGGGGTCGCGTCGCGGCCAAGTTCGGTTCCGAATGCACGATAGGATTTTTCTTGGCGCAACCAGTTTTGCGCCCGCGCCCCAACCAGTTTCAGCCCGTGCTCTGCACCCGCTTCCATGATCAAATCAAACAGGTAGTTTTGCATTTCGATCGGGTGATGCAGCTCCCAACCCAACTCACCGGTATAGGCCACGCGGATCGCATTGACCGGACACATACCGAGTTCAATTTGTTGCGCCGACAGCCACGGGAACCGTTTATTGGTCAGCGCCGTTGCCGGATCTGCGTCAATGATGATCTTTTTCAAAACGTCGCGAGACTTTGGCCCTGCGATGGCAAACACGCCATATTGCGTTGTGACGTTCTGCACCTCGATATAACCAAATTCACCAGCTTTGTCGGCGGCAGCTTTGCGCAGAAAATCACCGTCATAATCGGTCAAGGCGCCAGAGGACACGAGGTAATAAGCATCCTCGCCTTCGCGCACGATGGTATATTCAGTGCGGGTGGTGCCGTGCGTCGTCAGCGCATAAGTCAGGTTAATACGGCCAATGCGGGGCAGTTTGTTACAGGTGAACCAGTCCAAGAATGCGGTTGCACCCGGCCCTTTGACACGGTGTTTGGTAAAGGCTGTGGCGTCGATCATGCCAACACCTTCGCGGATGGCCTTGGCCTCTTCCACTGCATATTCCCACCAACCGCCGCGCTTGAACGAACGGGCATCATGGTCGCTAAATCCTGCTGGCGCGAAATAGTTCGGGCGCTCCCAACCGTTCACACAACCAAACTGCGCCCCCGCTGATTTCATCCGCTCGTAGGACGGTGCGGTGCGCAAGGGGCGGCACTCGGGGCGCTCCTCATCTGGGTGGTGCAATGTGTAAACATGGTCATAGCATTCTTCATTTTTGCGCGCGCCATATTCAGTGGTCATCCAACTGCCGAACCGCTTCGGATCAAGCGATGCCATATCGATCTCGGCCTCGCCCTCGACCATCATTTGGGCCAGATAATATCCTGTACCACCCGCCGCCGTGATTCCGAATGAGAACCCTTCGGCAAGCCACATATTGCGTAAACCCGGAGCAGGACCAACCAACGGATTGCCATCGGGCGTGTAACAAATCGGGCCGTTGAAATCATCTTTCAAACCGGATTCTTCGCAGGACGGTATCCGGTGGATCATCGCCAGATATTGCTCTTCAATCCGGTCCAGGGCCAATGGGAACAGATCGGCGCGAAACGCATCCGGCACCCCATGTTCAAACCGCGCTGGCGCGTCTTTTTCATAGATGCCCAATATCCAGCCGCCGCGTTCTTCGCGTACATAAGACTGCGCATCTGCGTCTCGAATGACCGGATGCTCCGCATGATCTTTGCGAAACTCTACCAGCGCGGGGTCTTGCTCCATCACGATGAACTGGTGCTCAACTGGGATCGCCGGCATTTTGATACCCAACAGTTTTGCGGTGCGTTGCGCGTGATTGCCCGTCGCTGTCACCACATGTTCGGCTGTCACGATGATCTGCTCGTCTGAGGGCACCAAGTTGCCACCTTTTTCCACCATCTTGGTGCAGGTCACTTCCCAAGCCTCACCATTCCAGTGATAGGCATCGACCTGCATCTTGCGCACGATCTCAACGCCGCGTTGGCGCGCGCCTTTGGCCATCGCCATCGTCATATCGGCGGGGTTAATGTAGCCGTCAGTGGCGTGGTACAACGCGCCCTTCAGATCCTCAGTGCGGATCAAGGGCCAGCGTTCCTTAATCTGCTCGGGCGTCAACCACTCGAACGGCACATCGCAAGTTTCAGCGGTCGAGGCATAGAGCATATACTCGTCCATCCGCGCATCCGTCTGCGCCATCCGCAGATTTCCCACCACGGCGAAGCCAGCGTTCAGGCCTGTTTCCGCTTCAAGCGATTTATAGAACTCGACCGAATATTTATGGATATGTGTGGTCGCGAACGACATGTTGAACAGCGGCAACAATCCGGCCGCGTGCCAAGTGGAGCCTGACGTCAATTCGTCGCGCTCCAACAAGACCACATCGTCCCAGCCCGCCTTGGCAAGGTGATATGCGATTGAAGTGCCGACAGCGCCGCCCCCGACAACCAGTGCTTTGACATGCGTTTTCATGATGGCGACTCCCAAAAGGTATATGTTGGGCCAGTTGTGCCGGATTTATGCCGCCAAAGCCAAACATAGCCCGACTAATGCGAGACAAAAACGACATGGCGGCTGCGAACACAACGAATTAGCCGGAATAAAAGTGGTACCGCCCCTTGGCGATGGTGGCGGGACCGTCAAGCTCGGTAAACCCAGCCAGCGGCTGCCCTGAAACAATGATACCACCTGGTGCCATGATACGAGCGATAGCGGGGCTTAGGCGGATGGCCTCGGCCAAATCCTTTTGCTTGACGCCAAAGCCAAAATCATAGTGCGCCAAAACGATCTGGATGCCTTCAGCAGCCATCTTATCCAACATAGCTTCAGCCTCACCCATAAGAAAATCAGCCTTGGGCGGGACGCAAGATTCGTGGCACTGCAAAACGCGGTCGATCACCCAGATGCGGCGATCCAAATTCTCGCGCATGTGGTCATAGGTACGCCCGTTGCCGAGCCCCATGTCAAGCGCATCACCAGTCATATCCTTGGTGCGAGCATCTGCCCAATCCAGCCCGTCTCGTTGGGCTGCAAGGCGGCGCATAATGCTATCTAATCTACTCATTCAAGCCTTTCAAATCGGTGCTATCTGTAAATTGTCACGGGACCTGATTGCAGGGTTAGTAACATTTGTCGGATAAATTCCCAAACTTCGGCGGTATGAACCAGATGGTGTGTCAGCAGGCCCAGAGGCTCATCATTGTCAGTCAGACCAGCGCGGCGGTCCGCCAGCAATTTCACCAATTTTATAACCAATTGATCAGGCGCGACAAGGGTCTTGCCCTTGCGCCATGCAATCGGATCAAGGTGCGTATTTATCTGCTCCAAACCCGCAGAAGCATGCGTGGCTGCGCGGGGCATAAAAGTAGAAAGGCAGCTATACCCTGCCTTGGTTAGGGCTGCGTAATGCTGCGGCGCGATCCGGTTCCAAGGTGGTACGAACATCGGCTTTAGCTGATTCCCAAACAAGGTTTGCAGCCGTGTGAATCCGCGTAAAACTTCATCCGACACATCGCCCCTTCCGGCGCCGAGCTCGGCCTTCTTGTCACTTATCGGCGCGTGATTTTCATGCGCCCAGCCATGCACCACAGGTGTCAAGCAATCGGCTTCCAAAACACGTGCCGCTAACCCTGCATCGGCCATTTTCGGGATCACCGCCAGATGCACAGGCACATCAACATCCATGGACAGAGCAATCAGCTGCTCCAATTCTGGCGTAGCAGCGATGGCGTCATCATCACGCCACCAAAGCGGTAAATCCAAGCCAGCGTTGCGCCACAATTTCAGTTCATTCGTCACAGGGGACCAATCAATCTGCATCACCGTGCCTCAGCCATTTGGGTCGCGATCCTCACAGTTTCAGCCGCCCCATCAAAGTGTATTTCGAGAGGAGCGTTTGGTGGCGCTTTGGCCAACTGCGTCACTTCCCGCAACAAGCGCTCCGGCGTCAAATCAGAGGCAGCGCACATCCGCAGGCCATGCATTTTACTTAGACTTTGCGCCCGCAATGTTTGCTCAACCTCACCGCCTTCATCAAACGGAATGAACAACGATTTGGTACCGGCCTGCAACAAATCAAGCGCTGTGTTGTAACCACACATGCTGACGGATGCGGCAGCATGATACAGCATTTGCCGAAAGTCTGGGCGTGCGGGTTCAATCACTATATTAGTGTTGCCAGCTTGGGCTTGCAGTTGCATAATTTGTGCGGTTGGGTCAGCGCCGCCAACCAATATCCGCCATTTCAAACCTTTGGATAGACTCGCAGCGGCGACTGCTGTTTGAAACAGGTCTTGGCCAACAGTGCCGCCACCAGCACTAACCAAAACCTCGCCCGAACCCGCCTTGTCGGGGTGCGGTTGGGCGGGGGTTGGTGCGACGTAACCGGTATAAAACAACTTGGCAGCCAAAATGTCAGTCACGGGCCAGCTTTGCGTAAGTGGTGTGCTGGCAGGGTCAGAATGCACAAAAACTCCGTCGTAAAACTTGGTGATGGTTTGCGCGGCAATCTCAGCCTTTTCTGGCGTTGATGGGGGGGCCAGTATGTCACGGATCGAAGCCAAAATGATGGGCCGTGGCGCGAGCGCGTGCGCAGCTTTCAGCAATCCCATGAATTCGTCGCGCAACACACGGCGACCAAACGGGAACAGTTCCGATATAACAATGTCGGGCCGCTGCTCCGTCACAGCGCGTATCATTTCCTGACGCCGCGCCGCCAAATAATCAGCGTTCGCAACAGTGCCGTCTGGCGTCAACAACCGCGTGAAATTCACCCCGTCTGATCGCAACGCTGGCAGTTGCCACAAATCAATGCCGGTACTGTCAAATTGCGCCACCGGCATGCCGCCAGACATCACTGTTACCGTATGCCCTGTCGCGCAAAAGCTGCGCGCCAATGTCAACGCGCGGCTCAAATGTCCTGCGCCCAATAGATGGGTGACCGCGATCAACACGCGCATCTAGTCGCGCTCCTGCAATTTAACACGCTCAGGATTGCCGACCGTCAGGCTGGTATCCACGTTTATCAAAAACAACCAGTTGCGCTTGATCCGAAACGGCGCGGGACCGTCAAACCCCCAACCATGCGCCTTGGCCAATAGCGCCCGCATGATGCCTATATGGCAAACCGCAACGGTGTCGTTTTTCAATCCCATCACCCAAGGCTCCAACCGCACCCACATATCGGCTGGGCTCTCACCTTGGGGCGGGCGCCAGTCCCAGCCCCAGTCTTCAATGTCGCGAAATCCCGAAGTTGGGTCCGCCTTCAACTCAACCCCGTGCAGGCCTTCCCATTTGCCCCAATCCATTTCGGTCAGGGCATCATCGGTGGTTGGTTCACGATCACTGATGATACGCGCTGTTTGGACCGCGCGCATCAACGGGCTCGCTGTCACATCGGCGTTCGCCCAGTCATCTGGCAGCCTGAATCGTCCCAGTTCAGCGGCGGCGATATCTTCAAGCGCAACGTCAGTGCGACCTTGAATGCGGCCCGCGCGGTTCCACGGGGTATGCCCATGCCTGATAATCGCCAATTGAACCATAACGTTCGCCCTATTTTTGATAGATAAAGCAACGGCCCGAAACCGCACCTGCTGGTATCTCGACCTCATGCATATCATCGAAATACATTCGGTCACTTGCAACCATCAACCCGCCTTTTGCCAATAACGGCTCAACAATCGGCGAGATTTTGCGTGCGAATTCATCGTTCTTTTGCAGGTTATGCCCACCCAAATCTGCGTGAATAAAACTGGCTGTCGGTCCGAATCGTTCCAGCGCTTGCGGTAGGGTTTCAAAAACATCGCCCAAAAGCGTGCGATTTGTAGGTGGGGTCGAGGCCGGATTGGATTCAACCGCACGTTCAAACACAAAAACATCGCGCTCTTTAACCACCTCGCACAGATGATGATAGGTCCGCCCGTTGCCAAGCCCCAACTCAAACACAGGGCCGGTCATATGAGCCGTTTTCTGCACTGCGAAATCAATGCAGGCGCGTTGCGAAGTCATTCGGTCGATGAATATATCAAGTCTGCTCATGTTCTATGGTCCCACCAATTTAGATATTTCCTATATGATACCTTTGGCAGAAGAAACCATAGGCTGACTGTCATGCTATAATAACGATGCCGTGACGTTAAATGGGATTTGACTTGGAGATCAAAGCCAAGTGATACTAATTTCAGGACAAATGCAGTGCGCTCTATTCTGCAAAATTACGGGATTTGTGAATGACCGCCCTGCTTGATGTCAAAAACCTGACGATACGTTTCAAATCCGACGCGCCCGTCGTTGATAACGTTAGCTTTACGGTGAATGCTGGTGAAACACTGGCATTGGTAGGAGAATCTGGATCCGGGAAAACCTTATGCTGTCGTGCAATCCTGCGGATATTCCCCAAGACGGCGAAACACAATTCTGATGGCATCATGCTGAACACCGCAGACAGCGACCCTGTGGATTTGAATGCGCTTAGCAAACGTCAAATGCGCGACGTGCGCGGCAATCAAATTTCGATGATTTTTCAAGAGCCGATGCAGTCGTTGTCGCCGTTGCACCGGATCGGAGATCAAGTTTCTGAAGTGCTAACCTTACATCGCGGCCTAAGTGGTGCTGACGCCAAAGCATTGGTTTTGAAACAGTTTGAACGTGTTGGGTTTGAACATCCCGAACGCGTTTTTCGGTCCTACCCTTTTGAAATGTCAGGCGGAATGCGTCAACGCGCGATGATCGCAATGGCCACGGTGGCCAAGCCCGACCTGTTGATCGCGGACGAACCAACCACAGCATTGGACGTCACAACCCAGGCTCAAGTGTTAGGCCTGATCAAAGAGTTGCAAAAAGAAACCGGCATGGCCGTGATTTTTGTGACCCACGATCTGGGCGTTGTGGCCAATATGGCTGACAGCGTTGTGGTGCTGCATCGCGGCCATGTGATGGAGGCTGGGCGGGTTGAGCATGTCATTGGCAAACCGGCCCATAAATACACGCAAAAACTATTTGCAGCGGCACCTTTGATCTCTGAAGAGTCTAAACAGATGCCCTTGATAGACAAACAAGATCTCATCCTCGAGATGAAATCCGTTTCCAAAACATACAATGTGCGGGCCAAATCCTTTTTGTCACCAGGCATGCGGATCAAGGCCTGTCGAGACATCAATTTGTCCGTTGCACGGGGCAAAACGCTTGCGGTCGTCGGTGAATCTGGCTCTGGAAAAACCACCTGCGCGCGGATGGTGCTGGCGGCGGAAAAGCCCGATCAGGGCGGCTTGATCCGGTTCTGCGGTGAAAAGGACGCGAGCCCAATCGACGTGAACAACATGTCACCCGAGCAACGTGCCGGTTTCCGCCAGCAACTGCAGCCAATTTTCCAAGACCCGTATTCGTCGTTCAACCCGCGCATGCGTGTGGTGGATGCATTGACGGAGCCGCTGGATATCAACAAAATCGGCACCCGTTCGCAACGCCGTGATCGTGCCGTCGAGGTTTTGGAATGGGTCGGGCTAAGCGCGAGTATGTTGTACCGATATCCGCATGCGTTTTCGGGTGGCCAACGCCAACGCCTGTCAATTGCCCGCGCTTTGGCTATGAACCCTCAGTTTCTGGTCTGTGATGAGCCAACTTCGGCGCTGGATGTTTCGGTGCAAGAGCAAATCTTGAACTTGTTTGAGGATTTACAGAAAAAGATGGGGCTGTCCTATTTGTTCATCAGCCATGATCTGGCCGTGGTGTCGCGCATCGCCGATGAGGTCGCGGTGATGCATCGCGGCCAAGTCGTTGAACAAGCCCAACCAAGTGCCCTGTTTCACAACCCGCGCCATCCCTACACCCAAGCCCTGCTTGCGGCCCAACCAAAACCCGACATCAACCGCCCGATTGATCTCGATGTGGTGGCGAAAGGTGCCGGGAACCCTGACAGTTGGCCCGAACAATTTCGGTATTCATTTGAGGAAACGCCCCCACTAACCACGGTTGAGCCGGGCCATAAGGTGCGTTGTCATGCTTAAACTGTTCGCTCCCCTTGCCGCTGCCCTGTTTTTAGCCACTCCCTTGGCCGCGCCTGCGCAAACTGCTGTTCAAGAAAGCCCCTATTGGCAGGAGCAAGTGGATGCTGGCAGCCTGCCTGTCGCTGCAAAACGCATTCCGTCCGATCCTTTGGTCGTTGATCTATCCGCAAAAGGCCGTGTTTTCGGCACGCAGGGCGGCACACTGAAAACCATGGTGACCCGCGCCAAAGATATCCGCCAAATGGTGCCATTTGGCTATGCGCGGCTGGTTGGATTTGATCAAGATTACATTCTAAACCCCGATATTTTGGTCAGTCTTGACGTCGTTGAGGGACGCAAATTCACCCTGAATCTGCGTGAAAATCATCGCTGGTCAGACGGCCACCCACTGACCTCAGCTGATTTTGAATATTGGTGGTTGCGGGTTGCCAACAACGAAGAGCTGGCCCCCTCAGGCCCACCAGATTTCCTACGCGTAGATGGGGAATACCCGCGCGTCAGCTTTCCCGATCCACTGACCGTGATCTATGAATGGTCCAAGCCCAACACCCATTTCATCCCGACACTGGCACAAGCCCGCCCGCCATTCATTCTGCGCCCTGCACATTATCTAAAACAGTTCCATGCGGATTTCGCAGCACCTGAAGCGATGGAGGAAAAGATCGGCGAGATGCGGGTTCGGTCATGGGCCGCGATGCATAACAAGCTGGATAATATGTATAAATTCGACAATCCAGACTTGCCGACCTTGCAGCCGTGGATGCGTATTACAGGCAAAGCGACCAGTCGGTTCATGTTTGTACGCAACCCTTATTACCACCGGATTGACAGCCGCGGCGTGCAACTGCCCTACATTGATGCCGTCGAAATGTCAGTGGTTGGTCGCGGGTTGGTCGCGGCCAAATCGAATGCGGGCGAATCTGATTTGCAGGCGCGCGGTCTTGGCTTTCGGGACATCTCGATCCTGAAAAAGGGCGAGCTTGAGGGCGGTAATTATCGCGTTTTACTTTGGGCCAACGGGGCGGCTTCGCAGATCGCCATTTACCCAAACCAGAATTATGCGGACCCTGCATGGCGCAATATCTTGCGCGACGTTCGGTTCCGCCGCGCCCTGTCATTGGGGATTGATCGCCGAATGATTAACCGTGCATTATATTTTGGTCTGGGCGCCGAGGGCGGCATGGCCGTTCTGTCGCAAAGCCCATTTTACAACGCCGAGTACCGCAACGCGTGGTCGCAGTTTGATCTGCAACAGGCCAATGCTCTGTTGGACGATATGGGTCTCACCGAACGGCGTGCTGATGGTATTCGAAAATTGCCTGATGGGCGGCCATTGGCAATTGTGGTTGAAACCGCGGGCGAGCGGATCGAAGTTGAAAACACCCTGCAGATTATCACAGACACTTGGCGCGACATTGGTGTGCGATTGATCCTGCGCCCGTTTAGCCGTGACACGCTGCGCAACCGCGTTTACTCGGGCGTGACGATGGCATCGGTTTGGTATGGCTGGGACAACGGCATTCCAACGCTGGATGCCTCGCCCGACTATCTGGCCCCTCGCACCCAAGAATTTTTCGCATGGCCTATGTGGGGTCAGTATTTCCAGACCGGTGGCGAAGCTGGTGAAGCGCCTGACACGCCAGAAGCCAATCAGTTGTTGGCGCTTTCACAAAAATGGGAGTTGGCTGACAATCGCGCTGATCGCAGTGCGATTTGGGACGAAATGTTGAAAATCCACGCCGACCAACAATTCGGCATCGGTGTGCTGTCCGAGGCCCCACAACCCGTTGTCGTATCTCGGCGCTTGCGCAATGTGCCCGAAGTGGCGTTCTGGGCTTGGGAGCCGGGTGCGCAATTTGGCATCCATCGGCCTGACGAATTTTACTTTGCCCAAGAAGGAGAGCAATAATGCTGATCCTGCGCTACGCCATATCACGGTTCCTGACCATGTTGCTGACGCTTTTGGTGGTATCGGTGTTGATCTTTATCATCATCAACTTACCGCCAGGCGACTACCTGTCGAACCAATTGACAGAGCTGCGCGCCACGGGGCAAGAGGCAGGCATTGCCAAGGCCGAATTCCTCTATCACGAATATGCAATGGACCGCCCGTTGTGGGAACAATACATGATCTGGGTTGGTTTCATGCCTGGCCCGCAAGGCCTGTCCGGCATGTTACAGGGTGATTTTGGCTGGTCCTTTGAGTTTGATCAACCTGTGTCGGAAATCGTTGGTGACGCGTTGTGGTTGACGGTTTTGGTCAACGTCGCGGCCGTATTGTTCGTCTATCTGGTGGCGCTACCGCTGGGGGTTTTGGCCGCGGCCAAAGCGAAAACATGGATCGATTACACCAGCTCGTTTCTGGGGTATCTGGGGTTGGCGACGCCCAACTTCTTGCTGGCGCTGATCCTGTTTTATTACGGTCACCGCTATTTCAACCTGCCCATCGGCGGGTTGATGGGCCCCGAATTCGAAGGCGAACCGATGTCATTGGCCAAGGTCAAATCGATCCTTGTGCATTTGATCGTGCCGACTTTTGTGATCGGCACGGCGGGGGCGGCTGGCATGATGCAACGTCTGCGCGCCAACCTGCTGGACGAATTAGGCAAACCCTATGTCGAGACTGCGCGCGCCAAAGGGCTGCCGCCCGTCAAGATGCTAACAAAATATCCGCTGCGCATGGCGTTCAATCCCTTTGTGGCGGATATTGGCAACCTGCTACCATCTTTGATTTCAGGCTCAGTATTGGTGTCCGTTGTGCTGGGTTTGCAAACCATTGGGCCCGCCCTGCTGCTGGCGCTCAAATCCCAAGACCAATTCTTGGCTGGATTTATCTTGCTGTTCGTGGCGTTGTTGACTTTGGTCGGCACCATGATCTCGGATGTTTTACTGATGCTGCTTGATCCGCGCATCCGATATGGAGCGCGTGAATAATGGCCATTCTTCCTGACGGGCGCTACATATCTGACGCGCCATATAATGAGGACCAAGACCTCAGCACGATTGAACGCAGCGATTTGGATATGGCCAATTGGCGGCTGGTTTGGCGCGCGTTTCGCAAGCACAGGCTGGCCTTGATCGCGGGGGTTTTCCTGCTGGTCGGGTATATTTTGCTGCCGTTTGCGGGCTTTATCGCGCCCTACACCCCGAATGAACGCAACGCCGATTATCTTTATGCGCCGCCCCAAGGCATCCACCTGTTTCACGACGGCAGTTTCGTTGGCCCCTATGTTTATCCAACCAAGGCCAAGGCCGATCTGGTGAACTACCGCTGGACCTATAGTGTCGACAAAACCAAAGCGATGCCGCTGTCGTTTTTCTGCGAGGGCGACGATTACCGCTTGGCCGGTTTGATCAAAACCAACCGCCATTTGGTCTGTGCCCCCAAAAGTGCGACGCTGTTTTTATTCGGCTCTGACAGGCTGGGGCGCGACGTGTTTTCGCGCATTTTGTATGGGGCACAGTTGTCGATGACCGTCGGGTTGATCGGCATCACGGTGTCATTCCTGTTGGGCATCACATTCGGCAGTATAGCGGGCTATTTCGGCGGGCGGGTTGATTGGACCATACAGCGGATGATCGAGATTTTGCGTTCGATCCCTGAGTTACCACTGTGGCTGGCCCTATCGGCCGCTGTGCCGGCCAGTTGGGGGCCGGTGGCTGTGTTCTTTATGATATCGCTGATACTGGGTGCCTTGGATTGGCCGGGGCTGGCGCGGGCCGTGCGGTCTAAATTTCTGGCCCTACGCGAAGAGGAATACGTCAAAGCCGCCGAAGTTATGGGGGCCAAACCAGCCCGCGTAATACACAAACATCTGTTGCCCAATTTCCTAAGCCACCTGATCGCCAGTGCCACGCTGTCGATCCCTGCGATGATCCTAGGCGAGACCGCGTTGTCGTTCCTTGGGCTTGGCTTGCGGGCGCCTGCAGTCAGCTGGGGTGTGATGTTGAATGACGCGCAACACCTTGCCTCGATCGAGATTTATCCGTGGACGGCGATCCCGATGCTGCCGATCATCATCACGGTGCTGGCGTTCAGCTTTCTTGGCGACGGGTTGCGCGATTCATTGGACCCCTACAAGGACTAGAGGCTAGCGATCATCACCACCACCGCCGTCTTGCTGATCCGTTTCTGCATCCTGCAATGCAGCGCCTGCCACAACCTCTTTTTGGGCAGGTGTCAGATCGGCAACTTTTCCATCCCCGTCGGCCAATCGCACTGTCACCTCGCGGTGCGCAAATTTAATGCCTTCGCGTTCAAACAGGGCTCGGATATCTTGCAACACGCGCTTGCGTGTCATCCATTGCCCACCCGGTTTGGTCATAAACTTGACCCGAATAATCATGGCAGAATCTTGCATCTCGATCACGCCTTGCGACTTGAGCGGTTGCAAAAAGTCAGGGCCGATGATCGGATCTTCCAACAATTCGAGACCCAACTTTTTGATCAACTTGCGCACCCGTTCAGGGTCAGTGTCATAGGTCACCCGCAGCGGCAATTTCATGATCACCCAATCGCGTGAGAAATTGGTCAAAAACCGGATTTCGCCAAACGGGATAGTGTTCAGCGGGCCACGGTGATGCCGCAGTTGCAATGAGCGCAGAGAGATTTTCTCAACCGTGCCTTTGACATCCCCCGTGTCAATGTATTCACCTTTACGAAACGCATCATCAAACAGGAAAAACACGCCCGAGAAAATGTCACGCACCAGCGTTTGCGCACCAAAGCCAATGGCCAAGCCCACAACACCAGCACCCGCGAACAAGGGGCTGACATTGATGCCCAGTTCGGCAAACAGGATCAGTGCGAACGTAATAAAAATGACGATCATTATAGTGATCTTGAAAAGGGGCAGAAGCGTCGACAAACGGCTGCCGCCTTCACCGCCGCCTTCGCCGCCTATGTCGACTTCGACAATCTCGCCTTGTTCCTCGAAAATCTTGTTGTCGATCCAGATCCGGAACGTGTGATAGACAATATAGGCGATAAACAGGATGATGATAACGTCGCTGCCGCGATCAAAGATTGAGTCGTTGATCATCGACATGTTGGCATCCCAGATTTTCAGAAATGCCCACATGCCCGCGACAATTGCCAACACTGCAGACACACGTCGCGCCAAATCCTCAAAGTTGGCCAACGGATGTGCTGCTTTGATGTAGGATTTGTTTTCTTCAATGGCGTCGACTGGCTCGGCCGTGTTTTCGACGGTTTCAGCATGTGTTCGGTCTGAAATACTCTCGCCTTCGGCCCATGCCTCGGCCTTGGCCGTTAAGGCCGCTGCCTCTTTTGCGGCAGCCTTGGATTTTACCATTTCCTCATTCAACTTACGTGTCAAACGGGCTCGCTTGAACATCCGTTCGATGACATAATTGATCACGGCGTAAACCACCAAAATCGTTATGCCGACGCCATAGGCACCAGCAATCAACGGCACAGAAGTTGGGCGTTCTAGAACCAGATCACGGGTCAGCTCAACCCATGAATACGCAAAATACACGATCACAAGCGGGGCCCACAAACGGGACACCAGCAACAACGAATAACTGGTTTCTTCTCTGGGTTTACCGTTGCGGATCGCCCGCGATACAGCGCGGCGGTTCATCATAACCATTAGGATGTTCACCAACGCAAGAACCAGTGCAAAGATCGATGAGATCAGCGCGTAAACCTCGTAGTTCAGGCCCAGCTCTGACACCCAGTTGGCAAAGGCGATCGCCCAAACGTCAATAAGCGCCATTGCCGAGGCCCAATAATAGAGTTTCTTGGCATCTTTGTTTGAGAAATGTGCGATCCTGTATTGGCACAGATACGGTGACAAAATCATCCGCCAAAGCAAGGTGATCAAACGGACGCCAGCATAGGCCGCAAATATCACCGCAAAGGTAAACTGCATCGCTGTGTCGGTCGCTTCACCAAGTATCGCGACCCCAAGCACATAGGCCACGACCATTGACACCAAAATACCAACCACCCCCATAAAGAAGCGGTAAAAAAGAAACGGAAGTTTATCACTGTATCCGACGGGGTTTTCCATCACCCGTGCCACAACAAATCTGCGGGCTATTCGCTTGCCATAAAGCTGGCGCTCCACCAGCATTCCGGCACTGAAAAAGGCCAAGCTCCACAGCAAGGCGATGAAGTAGGTGGATATCTTGCCATCTGGACTGCTCGCTCTCAAAATATAAGACACTTCGATAAAGGAACCAGGCATGCGGCCCAGCATTTTACGCAGGGTTTTGCGGAACTGGACCGCTTCGTCCTGCATCTCCATCAAAGAGGCTCCCGCTTTTTCGGGCTCAAGGGCCGCATCATCTGCACCGTCTTGTGTTGAAAATTGCCCCTGTGGATCAATCACAATGACCGTTGCTCCGGTCTCAGAAGCCTGACGCACCATCTCGGCCAGCGGATCAGTTTCGATTGCCTCCACTGGCGTTTCGGTCTCAGTATCAAGGAAGCTCGGTAGCAGTTGAGCGAAAACAGGGGCGGGTGCCAGAGCCATGAAAATGGCCCATATCGCAAACAAAGCACGTAGTTGTAGCATCATAAACCCATTCCCTATCCAGATAGGCGGCTATGGTATGCCACCACCGGTGTTTACGCAATTGCATCGTGCGGCACCGTGATCTAAGACACAAAATGCCGCAAATTCCGGCCCCGCGCTGATGTGCCACCGGATTCCAATTGCAATTTATGTCTTAATGGATAGATAATCGCTCATCTGGTCGGATCGTCGCCCAGCTTTACGGCTTTGATTTGCAAGGACATATGCTGCGCAATGTTAAACACACTACACACCCCACCGCGCACCACCACAACCCAGCCTCGTGTGCTGTTTTACAGCCATGATACTTTTGGTTTGGGTCATTTGCGCCGTTCACGCGCGATTGCCGGGGCGATCACCAAAGCTGATGCCGCGCTCTCGGCGATCATCCTGACGGGTTCACCCGTGGCAGGGCGTTTCACCTTTCCCAAACACGTCGACCACATCCGCCTGCCCGGCGTGACCAAAAAGGCCGATGGCTCTTATATCAGTCAGACCTTGGGCTTAGATATTGATGAAACAACCGCGCTGCGGGCGGGGCTGATCAAGGCCGCGGCTGAGCATTTTGAACCGGACTTGTTGATTGTCGACAAAGAATCCACAGGCTTTCGCGGCGAATTACTGCCAACGCTGGAATTCCTGAAACAGCGCGGCAAAACCAAAGTGGTTTTGGGCCTGCGTGATGTACTGGATTCACCCGATGTGCTGGCCGAGGAATGGGACCGTAAAGGGGCTATTCAGGCGATCGAAGACTACTACGATGAAGTCTGGGTTTACGGTCTAAAGGCAATTTATGATCCGACCGAAGGGCTACCCTTGCCCCAGTCTGTACGTGACCGAATGCATTGGACGGGCTATTTGAAACGCGAAGTCGGGGATGAGCCACTGACAATTTCCGAGCCCTATATCCTGATTACTCCAGGTGGCGGTGGCGATGGCGAAGCAATGGTAGATCTGGTTTTGTCGGCCTATGAGCAAGACCCTGATCTGTCGCCAATGGCCGTGCTGGTCTACGGCCCGTTCTTGTCAGGTGACACCCGCGTCGAATTTGAGGCCCGCGCCCAAAAATTGGCAGGCCGTGTGCAAACCGTCGGATTTGAATCCAAGATCGAGCAACTGTTCGCTGGCGCCCAAGGGGTGATCTGTATGGGTGGATATAACACATTTTGCGAAGTTCTGTCTTTTGACAAACCGGCCGTGATCGTGCCCCGCACCGTGCCACGGCGCGAACAATTCATCCGCGCCGAGCGGGCCGAACAACTGGGCCTGACGCGCATGATAGACGAGGACCGCGACGGCATGACGCCAGCGGCAATGATCAAAGCGATCCGTGGTCTGCCCACCCAAAACCCACCATCCGCGCACCACCACAATGGATTGTTGGATGGGTTGGATTATGTTTGCGGCCGTGTAGACGCACTGATTAATACATGAGTGCCGCCCCTCTTGCGGTGATCGTCAAGGGCTGGCCGCGCCTTTCAGAAACGTTCATTGCGCAAGAATTGCTGGCGCTTGAACAATCCGGTCAGCGGTTTGATATCTGGTCGCTGCGCTTTCCGACTGACAAAAAGACCCACCCGCTGCATGAAAAAATTGCTGCCAAGGTCCGTTATTTGCCAGAATACCTGCACCAAGAACCTGCTCGTGTACTGCGTGCTTATCTAAAGGTTCGCAAACTGGCGGGATACAAACAGGCCCGTGCTTTGTGGCGGTTGGATTATGCCCGCGACAAGACCCGCAATCGCATCCGCCGCTTTGGGCAAGCCTGCGTTTTGGCTGCTGAAATGCCCGTTGAAACGCTCGGCCTTTATGCGCATTTCATGCACACGCCGTCTTCGGTCACACGTTATGCCGCCGTCATGCGTGGGCTGCCTTGGGCGTTTTCAGCCCATGCCAAAGACATCTGGACATCACCTGAATGGGAAAAGCGTGAAAAACTGTCAGCCGCAACTTATGGGGCAACGTTCGGGGCCACTTGCACAGGTTCGGGTGCCAAACACTTACGCGAACTGGCCGACATACCAGAGCGGATGCATTTGATCTATCACGGCCTTGACCTGACCCGTTTTCCTGAACCACCCAAGCGCGCCGCCACCCCCAAGGGCAGTATCAAGCTGCTGTCCGTTGGTCGGCTCGTCGAAAAAAAGGGTTTTGACAACCTGATCGACGCGCTGGCCTTGTTGCCTGCTGATCTGGATTGGCAATGGGTCCATATCGGCGGTGGCGAGCTGAAAACTGAGATGCAAAATCGCGCGGATGCGGCAGGCATTTCGGAACGCATTCAGTGGCTTGGTGCTATGAACCAACCCGAAGTGATCGAACGGATGCACGCCGCCGACATCTTTGTCTTGCCCAGCCGCATCGCCAAATCTGGTGACCGCGACGGGTTGCCCAACGTATTGATGGAGGCCGCGTCGCAGAGGTTGGCGATTATCTCGACACCCGTTTCGGCGATTCCCGAATTTATCGACACCGGCGTTCACGGGATCCTGTCCGATGACGCACCAAAACCGCTGTCCGAGGCAATCTATAACCTTGCCCTAAACCCTGCAAAACGCGCCCAAATGACCGAGGCCGCCAACGCCCGTCTGAAAAAAGATTTCACCATGATGCCGGGGATAAACCAGCTGGACAAATTATTGCGTCAGATGTGTGGGCAGGACTAAGCATGGGTCCAATCGCGTTCTATGCACCGATGAAACCACCAAGCCACCCCACGCCTTCGGGGGATCGCCAAATGGCCCGCGCTTTGATGGCAGCACTTGGAGCCAGTGTTGAAATCGATTTGGTGTCAGAACTGCGCCTTTACGAGGGTAAAGGAGATGCCGCGCTGCAAGCCACCTTGCAAGATCAAGCCGAGGCTGAGGCGGCGCGATTGATTGCCCAAGGCGCGAAATGGCAAGCATGGGTCACCTACCACAACTATTATAAGGCCCCTGACATCATTGGCCCGCTGGTCAGCGGGGCGTTGAATATACCGTATATCCTGATCGAATCCACGAGATCACCTAAACGTCTGAACAGCCCATGGTCCAAATTTGCTGCCCTTGCTGAGGCCGCATCTAACCACGCTGACTTAATCTTTTACTTTACGGATCGGGATTTTGCCGCGCTGGATAACCTAAAACCCCAGCATCAAACATTGACGAAGCTGCACCCGTTCTTACCGGATAAAACTCTGCCCCGTGCTGCTCTGTTAGAAAGCAAATCAATCCTCGCGGTTGCCATGTTTCGCGCGGGCGACAAAATGGCCAGCTACGAATTAATTGCCCAAACCCTCCCGTTGCTCACCACCTCTAATTGGCAGTTAGATATCGCTGGCGCTGGCCCTGCCAATGCCGCCGTCCAGGCCCTCTTTGAGCCCTTCACGGCGCAAGTGAATTTCTTGGGGCTATTGGATCGCGTTGGCCTAAACGCGGCCTACCACAACGCGACCGCGTTGCTTTGGCCAGGTATCAATGAGGCCTTTGGCATGGTCTATCTAGAGGCGCAAGCAGCCGGTGTGCCGGTGATCGCCCAAGATCGTATGGGCGTGCGTGATGTGGTGCAGCCCGACGGGTTAGTACCCGTTGAAAAGGGCGCGGCGGGGCTGGCCAAAGCGCTGGACGAGCTGCTGCAATCAAGAGCGCTGGCTCGGACCCGTGGAAAAGCGGCACGTGATATGGTTTCACAAAATCACTTGCTGGGTACCGCAAGCAAAACCCTGTTGAATGGTATCGCGGGCTTGCTGCCTACTCGGTAGCAGAGCCGCAAAACCGACTGCCGGATTTGCGAACACACTTTTGACCCGGCAAGCCCGAGACCGTTTTAAAACCGACCGAAACCTCTTTGACAGGCTCTGCTTCCACCTCGGCTTTCACTTCAGACTCTACAAACGCCTCCTGAACTTCGGCCGTTTCTTCAATCGCAACAGGTTCATCGCCAAGCAACACGGCGCGTCGTGCTTCAATTGCTTGTGCCGCCATTTCCAACGCCTGCGCCGCGCTAACCTGTGGCGCATCCTTGCCAACGCCGGTCAACGGAGTATCGAGCATCCCGTTCAACCCATCATAATCGATCGCCTGCATCATCGCCAATATCGAGGCATCCGACGCCACAGCCCGCACCCCAATCGTTACATTGGTGCCCATGCTGGTAGCAAAAGCACGGTACTTCACCGGCCCCGTCAACTTGCGATCTAGCTGGACCTCGCCAAACCCGATACCCTGCACAAATGCATAGGGAGTGGCATTGTTGATACCGCGTTCATTAAACGATTTGATCTTGGCATCCATCCCCGGAAACCGATTGGCGGCTCCGGTTTTGGTATAGATGGCGCGCAGCGCGATGATCTCCTCTCCACGCTCATAGATCCAGATCGTGGTGCGGCGCATTTTGGTGGACAACTGAACATCCGTCGCTGCCATGCCACCCAACATAGGGGCCAATTCCGTCGCTGAAAGAGCCGTTTTTTGAAAACGTGTTTGGTTACCGATTTGCGGTTCAAGTGCTGTGACGTCAGTCTCGGCCCATGCGCTGCGGGTCCAGCCCTCAGGTGCCTCAGGCAAATGGGTTTTGACATCGGCTTCCTGCCGCGCCTTACGCGCCCGCGCCTCATTGGCTGCCTCAAAGCGTCCCGTGATGGTGTCGACATAACCGGCCAAACCCAAGGATTGGTCTGTTTCCTTGGCTTGCATGGAATAATCCACGCCGCCCACGGCTGCCGCCACGATGAATGCAAATCCAAAGGCCTGTAATTTCATAATCCTCACGCTCCATATGGTTTGGACCGTGGATCACATGAGAATTGGGCGGATATGTGTCGGGAGGGGGGTGATTTGGTGGGGTAAAGGTTAGCCCACCATCTGGCATAACTCTTCTTTTTGAATTTCTTTTTGTTGCGCGTTCAAGATTGATGTTTGTTTCAAAAGGCTATTCGCAACTTCTCTGACCAACGGTACAGGAACTGCATTTCCAAATTGCTTATATGCAACCGAACGCGTTGGATGTGGCATGAAATCTTCTGGGAACCCCTGAAGGCGGGCGCATTCCCTCGGTGTCAAGAAACGTGGGTTTTTGCCTTCTTGCGGAACCAAACATTCTTTTCCATCTTTGTAATACCTTGCTACCAGAGTATTAGCAGGGCGGTTAAGATCGGCTTCGAAAGCAGTGAACCCCGTCCCCCGTTTCAAATTATTTTTCGTGCGTCTTTGGTGCCCCTCCCAACTGCGGTCTGAAATTGTATATTTCTCATCCACGTTTTCCTCTAGGGCTGTACGCAATGGTATTGGCTCGCCCTCCAATTCAGGGAATTTAAATTCGTCAATAGGATCTCGAAGCGCCACAATAAAACATCGACGGCGACGTTGTGGGACAAGTGTTTGTGCGTTTAATATTCGGAAATGGAACTCGTAGCCAAGCTCTTGTTCAATAACTGATTTTAAGGTCGCAAATGTCCGCCCTCCATCATGACCAACAATATTTGCTACGTTTTCCAACAGCAATGCTGCTGGTCTTTTTACCATCGCGATCCGCGCAATATCATAGAACAGTGTGCCTTGAGTTTCATCAAGTAAGCCATGTGATTGGCCTAAATGATTTCGCGCAGAAACACCCGCCAGACTAAAAGGCTGACAAGGGAAACCTGCGGCCAAAATGTCGTGGTCAGGGATAGTGGCATCAATATGACTATCCGACAATTCTGGTCCAGTAATTTGCCGAATATCACCAGAAACGACGCCACCATGATTGTCGATATAGGTGGTTCGAGCCTTTTCATCAATTTCAGAGGCAAAAACGCAACTTCCACCAAGAGACTTCAAAGCAAGGTGAAAGCCGCCAATCCCAGCGAATAAGTCAATGAATTTGAATTCGCTCATTTCATGTCCTGCCGTAAATTCTCAACACATCATCAACACTAAGCTTTAGCGAGTTAAGAAAATCCTTACGCGGTGTCGCTAGATTTGCTACGTGCTCTTCTATTTCACTATATCTTGCGTGATGCACCATCTTATGTGCATAGGGATTGAGTATACAGATGTTTTCTCTTACGTCGAGGCTGGTTTCAAATTTCGGTTGAAGACCTATCGGGATTAGATGGTGTGCTTCTAAATAAGGCTTTGAGCTGCTCTTTGAAGTGAATATTGGGTAGCTCGGAAACATTTCGCAGGCATAACCAGAGCTCTCGAGCACGTCCCGTGCTATTTTTGGGTTTCGTTTTATCCGTCTTATTGTTTGTTCTATTGTCTCCGGCACAATGTCGCTTTGGAAAGCCGACTGAAATTCATCGTCCGAAAAATCTATCAATGTTTCCTGGTTAGCGGTCTTTGTTTTGCCACTCAATATCTCAACAATCGAATACTCATCTAGAGCCCCAATCCAAATATCGCCTTCCCTAAGGAAGACAAACCAAACAAGCCCTGCTATCGGCTTAAAAACATCCGCCTTCATATAGATTCTGAGTTCTGTCCTTGCTGGCTTGGGATGCAAAAGAACAAGATCAATGCTATCCCCCGTAGGGTAGAGGCGAAACTTAGCTTCCGCCGATACTCCTTGTTTCTCCAAACTCGTTTTTGAGCCTTTTGGAATACTACCAAAATAGGATGAGATGATTTGGTTCTCAAACTTCGTAATCGTGATTTGAGATTTGCGGGCTTCGTCTTTTTCCGTAACAATTGAGCCAGCGCCAGCGTCAGCGCGGAAAAACCGCCTCATCTCACCGTTGAATTTGAATGGCTCCACTATTTCGCCTCCTGTAATATCGCGTTTCTTAAAGCCTACACACTTCCTATTTCTCGTTTAGTTGAGAAAGTCGTATGGAATTCACATACCCCAAAACACCCCTACAACATCCCCGGCACAACCTGATCCGGTGGTCTGTGACCATCAGCAAAAGTCTTGATGTTGATAATCACTTTTTCGCCCATTTCGGCGCGGCCCTCTTCGGTGGCGGACCCCATGTGCGGCAACAACACTACGTTTTTCAGCGCCCGCAGACGTGGGTTAATTTCGGTGCCGTGTTCAAACACATCCAGCCCTGCGCCAGCGATTTCACCGGCCCGCAGCATCCGCGTTAAGGCGTTCTCGTCAATCACTTCGCCCCGTGATGTGTTCACGATCACGGCGCTGGGCTTCATCAGTTTTAGACGGCGGGCGTTCATCAGATGGAACGTCGATGGCGTGTGTGGGCAGTTGATCGAGACGATATCCATCCGCGACACCATCTGGTCCAGACTCTCCCAATAGGTCGCGCCCAGCTCGGTTTCGATGTCAACGTGCAGGCGTTTGCGGTTGTGATAATGCACTTGCATGCCAAAGGCTGCGGCGCGGCGCGCCACGGCTTGGCCGATCCGGCCCATGCCCAAAACACCCAAGCGACGACCACCCAATCGGCCGCCCATCAACGCGGTCGGGGACCAGCCCTGCCAGTCGCCAGATTGCATCATCGCCAGCCCTTCGGGAATGCGCCGTGTCACCGACAGGATCAGCGCCAGTGTCATGTCTGCCGTGTCCTCGGTCACCACGCCCGGCGTGTTGGAAACAAGCACACCACGCTGGCGGGCGGTTTGCACATCGATGTGATCAACCCCTGCGCCGTAGTTGGCAATCAGGCGCAAATTGTCGCCTGCTTGGGTCAACATTCCGGCATCCACAGTGTCGGTTAATGTCGGCACCAAAACGTCAGCGTGTTTCATGGCGGAAACGATCTCTTCGCGGCTCATCGGCGTGTCGTCGTCACGCAATTCGACGTCAAAAAGCTCCTTCATTCGGGTCTCGACAGCGATCGGCAACCGTCGCGTCACAACAACACTCAGACGTTCAGCGGGCATAATGTTCTCCCTTATCTTTTCATAGGTCTACTTTGTCCTTAAAGTGACGTAACAAGAGCCGAGGCACAAGAACCTCGTTGCAGTTAAGACCAAAAAAGGCATCAAAAATGTTAGGCAGAGCAGCCGCTACATTCCTATTCGCAATCCTGATTGCCACGGCGTCCATTGGGCAGCTTTGTGCGCAAGAGCGTGGGCCGGTGACCAACCTGCCGATGCCACGATTTGTGTCGTTAAAGGCCGCCGAGGGCAATGTACGTCGCGGGCCGAGCCTGACGCATCGCATTGACTGGGTTTTTACACGTCGCGACATGCCGCTAGAGGTAACGGCCGAATATGGTCACTGGCGCCGCGTGCGTGACCGTGATGGCCAAGGCGGTTGGGTGCATTACTCGCTTTTGTCTGGCGTGCGCACTGTGATCGTGGAACGTGACATGTTGACCTTGTTTGCCAAGCCCGATCCCAACACCCGCGAGAACGCTCATTTAGAAATGGGCGTGATTGCACGGTTGGGGGAATGCGGGCCGCAGTGGTGCCGTTTGACGGCAGGCGGTCAACGCGGTTGGGCCAAGAAAGAAACCCTATGGGGGGTGTTCCCTGACGAGATCAGAGAATGAGCCAGTATGTTCCAAACAAGACCAACACACGGCTGAATTTTTCGGCCGGGTTGGCTTCGATCATCGTTGCTATCCTTTTGGTGGCGCTCAAGCTGTGGGCCTTTAGCGCCACCCAATCCCTATCCGTCGCGGCGAGTCTTGCCGACAGTGCGCTTGATTTCATGGTCTCGCTTGGGGCGCTGGCTGCGATCTATTATGCGGCGCGTCCGGCTGACGATGACCACGCATTCGGTCATACTTCGGCTGAGGATTTGGCGGCGCTTGGCCAATCCGTTTTCATCATGATTTCGGGCGGCGTCATCGGCTGGGCTGCCGTTCGGCGCTTGCTGTCGGATGCTCCAACTGCCCTTATGTCCGAGGGGCGCGGCATGGTGGTGATGGCGGCTTCCATCTTGCTGACAATGGCGTTGATCTTGTGGCAACGCCATGTTGCACGGGTCACTGGCAGCCGCGTGGTCGCTGCAGATTCATTGCACTATTTGGGTGACCTTTTGCCAGCTGCAGGCGCATTGTTGTCGCTCTGGGCGTCATCCCAATTCGGCCTGCCCTATATTGACAGCGTCGTTGCCTTGGGTGCAGCGGCACTGCTGATCATTGGCGCTTTGCGCATTGGCAAAGGCGCGTGGGACGCCTTGATGGACCGCGCCGCCGACCCCGCATTGATCGCCGGCATCAGGGCTATTGCCCGTGATTTCAAGGACGTGCGCGGGTTTCACGACCTGCGCACCCGCCAGTCAGGTTCGACCGTTTTCGTCAACCTGCATGTCGAGCTGGACGGGGATCAATCGTTAAACGACGCCCACGCAATCAGTGCAGGATTGAAACACACGATCCGTCAAGCCTATCCGCAATGCGACGTGATCATCCATCAAGATCCGGTGCGCTAAAGCGGCTGATCACACCAATCCACGTCCCTTTAGCAGGGCCTGCACCTCGGGCATTTTACCGCGAAACGCCATGTATAATTCCTCAGGATCTTTGGAGCCGCCGGTCGACAAAATGTGCTCTTGCAGCAGCTTGGCCATTTTAGGATCAAAAGCACTGCCAGCTTCTTCAAAGGCGGAAAAAGCATCCGCATCCATCACCTCGCTCCACATGTAACTGTAGTAGGCGCTGGAGTATCCGTCACCGGAAAACACATGCGCGAATTGCGGGGTGGCATGGCGCATTCTGATGGCGTGGGGCATGCCTAGGTTGGCCAAGACACTGGCCTGTTTGGCCATCGGGTCCGCAGGGGCCGCCCCGTTGTGGAACTCCAAATCCACCAGCGCCGAGGCCACGTATTCAACCGTCGAAAATCCCATATCGTAGGTCCCAGCTGCCAACAGGCGCTGCAGCATGTCGACGGGCATTGGCGCACCGGTTTGGGCGTGGGTAGCGAATTTTTGCAACACCTCTGGCACTTCCAACCAATGTTCATACAACTGGCTAGGCAGCTCGACAAAGTCACGCGACACCGAGGTGCCGGAAATGGATTCATAAGTCACGTCCGATAGCATCTGATGTAGGGCGTGGCCAAATTCGTGGAACAAGGTTCGGGCGTCATCAAAGGACAAAAGCGCGGGATCACCTTTGGCGAAATTGCAGACATTCACCACAATCGGGCGCACATCGCCGCCCAGTTTTTTCTGACTGCGCATGGCCGAACACCACGCGCCAGAACGCTTTGATCCCCGTGCGAAATAATCGCCGATAAACACGGCCACATGTGCACCGTTTCGGCTCACTTCCCAAGCACGTGCATCCTCGTGGTATAGCGGTACATCCAGCGGGCTAAACGTCAAACCAAACAATCGAGTGGCGCAGTCAAACGCGGCCTCGATCATCCGATCCAATTGCAGATAGGGCTTGATTTCGGCTTCATCCAAATCATGTTCAATGGCGCGACGTTTGTCGGAATAGTAACGCCAATCCCATGCTTCCAATTCGCCGTTCACCCCGTCCTCATGCATCATGCGGGCCAAGATTTCGGCGTCCGCGTTGGCGGCAGATTTGGCGGGCTCCCAAACATCCATCAACAGTTTTCGCACTGCGTCAGGTGTTTTGGCCATTTCGGTTTCCAACTTAAAACTAGCGAAGTCGTCATAGCCTAACAATTTGGCTCGTTCTTCACGCAGTTCTAGTGTTTCAGCGGCGATGCCGCGGTTGTCAGTTTTGCCGCCGTTGGCCCCTCGAGCAACAAAGGCTTCATAGGCTTTTTGACGCAAATCGCGGCGGGTAGAAAATTGTAAAAACGGCGTGATGAGCGAACGCGAAAGGGTCACTATATGGCCGTCGGTGCCCTTTTCCTGCGCCGCAGCTTTGGCTGCATCCAATACAAATTCGGGCAAGCCATCTAAGTCAGTGTCAGCCAGCACCATGAACCAATCACGTTCATCCGCTAACAGGTTTTGACTAAATTCTGTGCCCAAGACTGCCAACCGCTGCAAAACGTCTTTCAACTGGTCCCGATCATCGCCTTGCAACAGCGCCCCTGCCCGCACAAACCCGCGCCGATGCAACATCAGCACCCGTGATTGCTCATTCGTTAGCGCCAAATCATCCCGTTGTTGCCAGAGCGTTTCGACACGCGCGAACAGCGCTGAATTCATATTTATTTCAGACGAAAACGCCGCCAGTTTAGGAGAGAATACACGCTGCAATTCTTGACGTTTTGGCGTGCTGTCCGCCCCTGCCAAATTGTAGAAAACTGACAGAACCCGATCAAAGACCTCACCCGCTTGTTCCAATGCCTCAATGGTGTTTTCAAAAGTCGGCGCATCTGGATTTTCCGATACCGAAATGTAATTTTGACGGGCTTCTTTGATCGCAATATCAAAAGCTGGTTCAAAATCATCGTCGGATATTTCCCCGAACGGAGCAATTTCAAACGGGGTATCCCAATGGGACAATAGCGGGTTGGTCATGGCAGTCTCCTTTGGGGGCCACGCTAGGCGCAGTCCGCAAAGAGGTCCAGCACTTAGGGGTACTTTGAGCGCATCTTTCGTTCCAATTTGCGCAACAATAATGACAGGGAAACCGTCATGACCAGATACAATAGCGCCACCACATTGTAGGTTTCGAAATACCTGAAATTGCCTGCCGCCGTCACCTTGCCAAGTTGCGCAATGTCTAAAACGCCTAGCACAGAAACCAACGATGAATCCTTGACCATCGCGATGAAATCATTGCCAAGCGGTGGCATGATGGTGCGAAATGCCTGCGGGAAAACAATGAACCGAAACCGGTGCCAGCCGTTTAACCCCAACGCTTTGGCTGCCTCAATCTGGCCCTCATCAACTGACAACAGGCCCGCTCGAAATACCTCGGCTATGAAGGCGGAATAGCCGATCATCAGTGCAATAATAGCCCGCCACATCAAGGTGAAATCCCGCGTGCGGATCGGATCAAACCCCAACCCATCAAGCACCCAGTTCACGCCGAACACCATGGCGGGGCCGAACACGAATGCCACATATAACAGCAAAACGATAATCGGAATGCCACGCACAATTTCAATGTAAAACCGCGCCATTTGCCGGAACACAATGAACCGCGACATGCTCGCCACGGCCAATAACAGTCCAAACAATGACGCCATTGCAAACGCGATCAAGGTTACGAAGATTGTGATGCCGATGCCTTTAGACAGGGTCGACAATATCTGCGTATAAAGATCGTCCGACACCACCCGGTAAATCAGATAGATTCCCAGCCCACTGGCCGCAATCAGCCAGTAAGGAAAATCCTTGTCTTGGGGGGGCGTCGGGATCATGTCGCGCGCAAATTCAAGTTGGGTGGTTTACTCGCCGAACTTATAATCCAGGAACCACTTTTTGTTCAGCGCATCAATGGTGCCGTCCTCATTCATGCTGGCAATCGCCGCATTCATTGGACCGACTAAGTCCGAACCCTTGGGGAAAATAAATCCGAAATCTTCGGCGCCCAACGTATCGCCAACAATTTTTAACTTACCGTCAGAGGCTGCAACATATCCGTTGCCCGCCGTGCCATCCGTCAGCACCAGATCAACATCATCTGAGCGTAACGCCTGAACCGTCGCCCCAAAAGTTTCGAACAGTTTGATGCGTGGATTGGCCTCGTTACCGTCCAGCACGTCGTAAACACCCACGTAAAACGGCGTCGTACCCGGCTGTGCGGCCATCAGCAAATCCGCGTTGGCGGCAAACCCTTTGGCGTCAGAAAACCGGTCTTCGTCGCCGCGCACCAACATCACCATTTCGCTGCGCATATAAGCGTCTGAAAAATCCACCTTTTCGCGGCGATCGTCGCGGATCGTGATCCCCGTCATGCCCATATCAAACTGCGCTTCAGACACCGCCGGGATCATCGCGTCCCAACTGATGTTCTCATAGGTCACCGTGATATTTAGCCGTTTGGCAATCTCAATCATTGCGTCATATTCCCAGCCGATGGCATCACCCGAAGATGGGTCAACAAACTGCAACGGCGGATAGGCGTTCTCGGTGACAACAACCACTTCTTTGCCGCCTAGATCCGGCAGGTCAGCCGCAAGCGCAGCAGTGGTGAAAATGGCTGTGGCCGCGGCGGCAATGGATGCGAGCAATTTCATTTTTATATCCCCTATGGTTGGTTTTGGTTTTGCATAAGTATGGATAGTCTGCCCGCAGACGCAAGGTGATTAGGCCGAACAGGTTAGACAATCTGCACGCCTCGCCAGCTTGATCTTGCGGCTTTCCATATAAAGCGCATCGTAAATCAACATCTGCCCGCGCATCCCCTCACCGGCTCCGGTAATTTCCTTAACCGCCTCAAGCGCCATCATCGCGCCGATGACGCCGGCCAAGGGGCCAACCACCCCGGCTTCAGCACAAGATGGCGCCAGCCCTGCTGCGGGCGCTTTGGGGAAAATGCACTGATAACAGGGCGCGTCATTGGCCGGATCAAAGGTGCTGATCTGCCCTTCCCATTGGGTCAATGCGCCTGAAATCAACGGCTTACCCAGCGCCACACAGGAGCGATTAACCAAATAGCGGGTTTCGAAATTGTCAGTGCCATCAAGCACCAGATCATATTCGGCGATCAAATCGGCTGCATCTTCATCCGTCAAACGCCGTTGATAAGGGCGCACATTACAATACGGGTTTTGTGCCTTCATTGCCGCCTCGGCGGAAAACACTTTAGGTATACCAATGTCGGCATCCCGATGGATCACTTGACGTTGCAGGTTCGAATTATCAACCTCATCGTCATCCACCACGCCAATTGTACCAACACCTGCCGCCGCCAGATACAGCAACACGGGCGATCCCAACCCACCGGCCCCGACCACTAAAACGCTGGCATTTTTCAGCTTTTTCTGCCCGACCCCTCCAATTTCACGCAACATGATGTGGCGGGCATAGCGGTCTAATTCAACATTCGTGAATGTGGGTTTCATCGTTTCATCTGTCTTTTGAGTGCCTTTGTCTTGGGCTTTGCGGTGCAGATATTGCAGGGTTGCGCGGTACGCAAACACAAGCACCAAACCAGCCCCCAATGCCAACCATGGTCGAACTGACCCGCCTGTTGCCACGCGCATCGGCGCCCCTAACGGTAAAAATATTTGCGCCAGCATAACAGCCGCATAAAGGATCCCGATCAGGATCCACCGTTTGACGGCTGCCACCTTAAAAACCACGCCAAGCCCCCAGAACCCAGCCATCAGCGCCAAGATAACGCTCATTATCCGCGCCCAGTGGATCCGAATCCACCTTCGCCCCGAGCCGTGTCTTGCAGCGTTTTTGCCACTTCAAACCTCGCTTGAACCACCGGTGCCACCACCATCTGTGCAATCCTGTCACCATGATTAACGGCAAACGGCTCGGATCCGCTGTTCATCAAAATCACGCCAAGTGGTCCGCGATAGTCACTGTCTATCGTGCCTGGGCTGTTGGGCAATGTGATGCCGTGTTTGAGCGCCAAGCCAGAGCGCGGTCGAATCTGAACCTCATAACCGACGGGTATTTCCAACCGCAAACCAGTGGGCACCAACGCACGCTCGCCTGCCTGCAAAATCAAACCCTCGCGCGCGCGCAACTCAAAATTCGCACGTAAATCAGCTCCGGCTGCTCCGGCTGTCTCGTAAGCAGGCAACCCAAGCATCTGATCAGCACCATCAAGCCACGCAAACATCACAGTCACCACAGCACTTCCCATTTTTGTTCCTTAAATATCCGCCTGCGCGGCAGCGCATTAAACCTCTTTACCCAAGGCCTCGGCAATTGCCGCCGCCAACCTTGTGGCCACTTGGTCCTTGCCCATCCGCGGCCATTCCTCTGCCCCGTCCGATTTGATCACCACGACCGCATTCTCGCTGCCCCCCATAATCCCCGTCTCGGGCGATACATCATTGGCAACGATCCAATCACACCCCTTACGTTTGCGCTTACTGGTGGCGTTTTTCACCACGTCATCCGTTTCCGCCGCAAAACCAACAACCAAGTCAGGGCGGCCCTTTTTCATCTGCGAAACCTTCGCCAAAATGTCCGGATTTTCGGTGAAATCAAGCACTGGCAGGCTGCCCTTGCCATCCTTCTTCATCTTGGAATTTGAAGCCTTGGCCATCCGCCAATCAGCCACCGCCGCCGCGAACACCGCCGCGTCCGCTGGCAATGCTGCCTGCACAGCGCCCAACATTTCAAGCGCCGTTTGCACCTTAACCACCTGCACCCCGTCGGGCGGGGCCACATCCGCAGGGCCCGTTACAAAAGTCACCTCCGCGCCCAGCGCCGACAGCGCCCGCGCAATGGCCGCACCCTGTGCGCCGCTTGAACGGTTGGCGATATAGCGCACTGGATCAATCGGCTCATGTGTCGGCCCAGAGGTCACCAGAACATGCTTGCCTTTCAACGGGCCATCCGCAATCGCCGCCTCGATAGCTGCCACGATTTCCAACGGCTCCGCCATCCGCCCCGGGCCGTACTCACCACAAGCCATGTTGCCCTCGTTTGGACCAACAACCATCACGCCGTCCCCTTTCAGGGTCGCAAGGTTGCGCACTGTCGCCGGATGTTCCCACATCCGCACATTCATCGACGGCGCAATCAAAACTTGCTTGTCCGTGGCCATCAATAATGTCGAGGCCAAATCATTCGCCAACCCCGCCGCCATCTTGCCCATCAAATCCGCCGTGGCCGGAGCCACCACAACCAAATCAGCGGCGCGCGACAATTCGATATGCCCCATCTCGGCCTCGTCGGTCAGATCAAACAGATCACGGTAAACCTTTTCGGCAGCAAGTGCCGAAACTGACAGCGGCGTCACAAACTCCTCGCTTGCTTTGGTCAGTACCGGCACCACAATCGCGCCTTTTTCACGCAGCCGCCGGATCAAATCCAACGACTTAAAGGCGGCGATTCCGCCACCCACAATCAATAAAATGCGTTTTCCAGAAAGCATATTTAGCCCTTTCAGACAGTTGTAGCTATTTTAGGCCGCAAAACGTGTAAACTCAACCAGCTGCCGACATTCCCCGCCACAAACCTCGCGAAGAATGCCCGTCAGGGCTTGATGAGCGCGCCCGAGACTTGATATGATTTAAATATGTTACCTGACCTGACCCTTATCATCGGCGCGGCCGCCTCGGGCAAATCGGATTTTGCTGAGGGACTGGTCATGGCCTGCGGCAACGCCAAAATCTATCTGGCCACGGCACAGGCCCATGACAGCGAAATGACCGCGAAAATCAACCGCCATCAAAAATCTCGCGGCGATGGCTGGCACACAATAGAGGCTCCGCTTGATCTCTCAGATGCCCTCGGCTCCGCCAATGCAACTGACGTGATCTTACTGGATTGCATCACACTTTGGCTGACCAACCAGCTGTTGGCCGAGACCGACCTGGAAGCCGCCCAATCCGCGCTGTTGCAATCCTTAGCAGATTGCAGAGCCCCCTTGGTGGTGGTCTCTAACGAGGTCGGCGCGGGCATCGTTCCCGAAAACGCTTTGGCGCGCAAATTCAGAGAAGGTCAAGGGCGTTTGAACCAGCGCCTCGCCGCCCAAGCCGATTTGGCTGTGACGGTAATTGCAGGCCTGCCAATGGTGCTAAAGGGCACCTTGCCAACATGACGACATGGTGGTGGATACGCCACGGACCGACCCACGAAAAATCTTTCGTGGGCTGGCGAGATGTGCCCGCAGATCTGTCCGATACAGCCCAAATTGCCCGTCTTAACGCCCATTTACCGGATGACGCCCTGCTGGTTTCGTCGGATTTGTCGCGCTGCACCGCCACCGCAGACGCCATCGCAGGCCAACGCACCCGCCTGCCTCATGCCGCCGATATCCGGGAGTTTGATTTCGGTGATTGGGACGGGTTGAACTTTGAACAAGTCATGGCGCGTGACCCAAACCTAAGCCGCGATTATTGGGACAAACCGGGCGATGTTGCCCCGCCAAACGGCGAGAGCTGGAACACAGCCGCCAACCGCATCAACGCCTATGTTGACCGGATGAACAACCGCCACCCCAACACGCATATCATCGCCGTAGCCCATTTCGGCGCGATCCTAACGCAGGTACAATTGGCTGGTGGTCTAACGGCCTATCAAGCCGTTTCTCACAAAATCGACAACCTGTCTGTAACGCGCCTGCAATGGGACGGGGCGGCCTGGGATACGGGCGTGATCAACCATTTGCCCTAACCCCATTCATCACAAAACTTTATGCCGCCGTCACAAAACACAATTTTGCTTATAGGTCTCGGTTCGATAAGCTGCACGTCATGACGTATGATCTTTATATCGGCGACCGCTCATTTTCCAGCTGGTCGCTGCGTGGCTGGTTGATGTTTGAAAAGTTCAACATCCCCTACCGCACTCACATGTTGGGACTATATTCCGGCACATTTCAACAAGACCTAGCCAGTTTGGCACCTGCACGCACGGTCCCTGTGATCCGCACGCCGGATGGCGATGCCGTGGGCGACACGATGGCCATTGCCGAAGTATTAGCCGAACGCCATCCAGATGCGGGCCTTTGGCCCAGCGATGAATCTGCCCGCATTTTGGCGCGCTGGTTGGTCGCTGAATTGCACTCCGGTTTTGGCGCTCTGCGGAATGAGTGCCCAATGCAATTGTTGCACCAATATGACGGGTTTTCGGTATCCTCAGGTGTGCAGGCCGATCTGGATCGACTTCAGGACTTGTGGGCACTGGCGCGCACCCGCCACGCAAGCGGCGGCCCCTGGCTGTTTGGCACCTATTCGTTGGCCGATGCCTTTTACGCCCCAATTGCTGCGCGGATTGCTGGATTTGACCTGCCCGTCAATGATGCAGCAGCCGCTTATGTTTCAGAACACCTAAAGGACCCCGCATTTCGAAAATGGCGCGCCTTGGGGCTGACAAAAACCTATGATCCGGTTCCCTATGCAATGGACCTCGCGTTTCGCGATTGGCCCTTGCCTCGTTTGGATGCAAAGGCGGTTGATCATGGCATAGCGGAAAACTCCAATTGCCCATACTCCGGCAAAGCCGTGACCCATTTACTGGAACTCAACGAGCGAACATTCGGGTTTTGCAACGCAACTTGCCGCGATAAAACCGTGGCAGACCCTGAGGCTTGGCCAGATTTCATGAAAATTTACCATTCGTAAACCTTTCCAGCGTTAACCATAACTTATTAGTTAACGCTGGAGGGCGTGGATATGGTGGCACGCGCCTACACTGTCGCGTTTGAGGGGATCACGGCCCGCATGGTTGAAGTGCAATGCGCGGTCACTGCGGGATTGCCGTCGTTTGCAATCGTGGGTCTGCCTGACAAGGCCGTGTCGGAGGCACGCGAACGGGTGCGGGCCGCGATGACGGCGATGTCGATCGCCCTCCCTTCCAAACGCATCACCATCAACCTTTCGCCGGCTGACGTGCTTAAGGTGGGATCGCATTTCGATTTACCTATCGCGCTAGCATTGCTCGCCGCGCTGGAAATTGTGCCCGCCGAAGAGGTGGAAAACACCGTCGCGTTGGGAGAATTATCGCTGGATGGCTCGCTCATTCAGGTCATAGGTGCCCTACCTGCCGCCATGGCGGCCGCCGAACATGACCGTGCACTTTTGTGCCCCAAGGCCTGCGGTGCCGAGGCCGCTTGGGTCGGCGCCACGCAGGTTTTGGCCGCTGGCTCGCTGACAGAAGTCGTACGTCATTACACGGGCCAATCACCGCTCAGCCCCGCTGTTGCGGGCGAAGTCACCCGCGAAAATCACAGCCGCGACATGCGCGATGTCAAAGGACAAGAACGGGCCAAACGGGCGTTGGAAATTGCAGCAGCAGGACGGCACCATGTGTTGATGACTGGCTCTCCCGGGTCAGGGAAATCCATGTTGGCGGCGCGCCTTCCAGGTATTTTGCCCCAGCTAAGCGCGGCTGAAGCGCTGGAAACTTCGATGATCCATTCCCTGTCCGGCTTGCTGGACGAGGGCGGCATTTCGCGCGAACGTCCGTTTCGTGAGCCGCATCACACCGCCTCAATGGCCGCCATTGTTGGCGGCGGGCGCGGTGCAAAACCGGGCGAAATCTCGCTGGCACATAATGGCGTGTTGTTCATGGATGAATTCCCCGAATATCCACGCGCCGTGCTGGAAACCCTGCGTCAGCCAATTGAAACCGGCGAGGTCGTGGTGGCCCGCGCCAACGCGCATGTGCGCTATCCCTGCCGGTTTATGTTGGTTGCGGCGGCCAATCCGTGCAAATGCGGCTACCTTGCGGACCCCGCCCGCGCCTGTGCCCGTGTTCCGATCTGTGGCGAGGAATATTTGGGCCGCATTTCCGGCCCCTTGATGGACAGGTTTGATCTGCGCATTGATGTGCCGCCGGTGGCTTATTCTGACCTTGATTTGCCCGAAGCCGGTGACAGTTCTGCCGAAATGGCTGCCCGCATTTCGGCGGCGCGTGATGTGCAAGCCATGCGATTTGATGAACACCCTGATATGCGTGTGAACGCTGATGCCGAAGGCGCCGTACTAGAAGAAATTGCCACACCCGATGAGGAAGGGCGCGCGCTGTTGATCAAAGTCGCTGAACGCTTTGGCCTGTCGGCGCGAGGCTATCACCGCGTGTTGCGTGTGGCCCGCACCATCGCCGACCTTGAGGGGGTCGAGGATGTGCGCAAACACCATGTGGCCGAGGCGGTCAGCTTTCGTCTGAGCGCGACAAAAGAGGTTTGATCCAGCTTGCGACATCTCGCAAACCTTGGTCGGCTTCCGGCAATATCCCTTGGAAAATTGGCCAGACGTGCGGATGATTTTGCACGATCTTTTCGGTAACCTTTACACCTTGGTCGCGTAAATGCTGGGTCATACGGCGCGTGTCATCCAGCAGTATTTCGCTGTCGCTGGCAGTCAGGTAAACTGGCGTTTCTCCTGAAAATTGCGCATGGATCGGCGATACGCGAGGATCATCAGGGGCGGCGCCGCGCAAGTATAGCTCTGCCATGCCCATCGCTCGTTCGGCGGGCAAAACCACATCTGATTTTGCGTTTTCGGTGAATGACAGCCCCGAATAAGTGAGGTCGGTCAGGGGAGAAAATGCAATAACACCAGCGGGCTGCGGCAATCTCAGCCGAGTGATTTCTCCAAGCAGCGCCAATACCAACCCGCCACCTGCGCTGTCGCCCCCCATGACAATCTGGTCCGCCGAAAAACCACGCCCAAGCAATGCCTGATAGGCAGCAACCGCATCCTCAATGGCGGCTGGAAACGGGTGTTCCGGCGCCAATCTGTAACGCGGCAAACAGGCCGACATGCCTGTCATTGCTGAAAGCCGTGCTAACATGGAGCGATGGGTTTTGGGCGAGCCAAAAACATAGCCGCCGCCATGGAAATACAGGATCACGTGATCTTTGGTGGCATTTTTTGCTATGGCCCAATGGATCGGAACTGAATGGTCACCGATCTGCAAATCATCGTCTTTGAATTCGGTCTTGCGAGGTGGCCAAAAAAACATCCGAGCTTGGATTTCAAACGGTCTTCGAAGGTCATCAGGCGTTTTCGCTCGCGCCATCCGTCGCTTTTCAAATAGGCGTAAAAACCCGTTCAAGATGCCTAGGCGCAGACTCATGCCCGTTTGGCCTCAATCGCCTGCCAGATTTTTTCGGCGATGTTGGTGCCGTCAAATCGTTCAAGTTCTTGAATGCCGGTGGGCGAGGTCACGTTGATTTCGGTCAGGTAATCGCCGATCACGTCGATCCCAACAAAAACTTGACCCTTTTCGCGCAACAAAGGCCCGATGGCCGCGCAAATTTCTTTGTCTCTTGCGGTTAGCCCAATCTTTTCGGGCCGTCCCCCGACGTGCATGTTGGAACGGGTTTCGCCCTTGGCTGGAACGCGGTTGATCGCGCCAACAGCTTCGCCGTCGACCAGTATGATCCGTTTGTCGCCATTGGACACATCAGGCAGGAATTTTTGCGCTATCAACGGCTCGCGATTGATGCCCATGAACAATTCGTGCAGCGACGTCAGGTTGCGATCGCCTTTGTCCAAACGGAACACACCGGCCCCTCCATTCCCGTAAAGCGGCTTAAGAATGATATCGCCATGCTCGGCCTTAAATTCTTTGATGGTCTCCAGATCACGGGCGATCATGGTGGGTGGGGTTAGGTCTGGAAATTGCAGCACCAGCAGTTTTTCAGGGTAGTTGCGCACCCAGAACGGGTCATTCACCACCAATGTGTCGGGGTGGATCATGTCCAGTAAATGGGTCGTAGTGATATAGCCCATGTCAAATGGCGGATCTTGACGCAACCAGACAACGTCCCAGTCAGCCAGATCAATGTCCTGCTCGGCGCCCAGCGTGAAATGGTTGCCCTTTTCGCGGCGCACCGTCAAAGGCCAGCCCCGCGCCATCACGCGTCCTGCACGGAATGACAGTTTGTCAGGCGTGTAATAAAACAGCTCGTGGCCACGCGCTTGCGCCTCTTCGGCGATGCGGAATGAGCTGTCTGCGTCAATATCGATCGGACCGATTGGGTCCATCTGGATGGCAATTTTCAACGACATGGTTTTCCCCTTATGCACCTCACCTACATGGCGCAGTGTGGTTTGGGGTTCAATGGCTATGCGCCATTCTTTGGGCGTCATCCCTGCCCGAATGCATTTTCAATCACCTGAATGTGGCCGACTTCATCCATCAAGGCGACGTCAAATCGCACATTTGTGTCTTGCCCATTTGGCTCGCCTGCCAAAAATTCACTGGCCGTATTGAAAATGCGCGTCATTTGGTGATGTGACAGCTGCTCAGCGGCACGGGCAAAATCGCGGCTTTTCTTAACCTCGATAAAGATCAATTCATCCCCGTCCCGCGCAATAATATCAATTTCGCCGCCTGCCCCGCGCCAACGGCGATCTGCAATCAGATACCCCTTTCGAACGTAGTGTTCTTCAACGGCTCCTTCTGCCGCCAATCCAGCGTGATAGGAGGTGAGTCCGCTCATTCCTTATTCTTTTCCATCGATAACGCGGCTTGGTACACTTTGCGACGCTGGATGCCCAAGGCTTCGGCTACGGCCGTTGCTGCATCCTTGATCCGCATGGTTTTCAACGCTTCCACCAATGCTTCCTCCATGGTTTGTTCTGAAACGGCGCTGACCCGCGCCCGATCCACCAAAACCACAATTTCACCTTTAACCGAGCGTTCTGAAAACGCCTCAACCAAGTCGTCCAATGTGCCGCGCGAAATTTCTTCGAACCGTTTTGTCAGTTCGCGACAGACGGCCGCTTGCCGCGTCCCGCCCAATGTTTGCACCAAGTCCGCTAACATTGCGTGAATGCGCTTTGGTGATTCATAAAACACCAGCGTTCCGGGCACTTCGGCAAATTCTTCAAAAAACCGGCGGCGCGCGCCTTTGGCATTCGGCGCGAATCCCGCGAAGAAAAACCTGTCGGTCGGCAGGCCTGCAACCGTAAGCGCTGCAATAATCGCTGATGGGCCTGGCGCGCCGATCACCTGAATGCCTGCGTCGATCACTGCGCGTCCCAGCGCATACCCAGGGTCCGCAACCAATGGCGTTCCGGCTTCGGAGACATAGGCCAACGACTTGCCTTCCTCTAGCAAACGCATCAGGCGCGGGCGCACCTGTCCGCCGTTGTGGTCGTGATAGGCAATCACCGGTCTGTCGCCCAGCGGGATGCCGTGAATTTCCATCAGACGTTTGGCTGTGCGTGTGTCTTCAGCGGCGATCGCATCCGCCGAGGCCAATATATCCAGCCCGCGCAAAGTGATGTCGCGCGCCGCCCCAATCGGCGTCGCAACAAAATAAAGTCCGGCAGAGAGTTGCTTCTTTTCAAAATTTGGCAAAATCACACCCTTCGCGGCGTTTACTATTTTCTTGTGAGCGCTTAGGTTCACATTGCCTGAATCATTACGCGCACAGGAGCGGGGATCAACCTATGTTTTCATTATTGAGTAAATCCAAGAAGTATGTGGGGCGCATTGTTGCCCTGATGTCATTCATTTGGCTGGCTGCCTGTCAGCCGGTCAGCCTTAGCGGTGGTGGCGGTGGTGGGCAAAAAATTGACCCCAGCGCCCCCGTGCCCGTCGCCCTGCTCGTTCCTGGTGGGTCAGGCAATGGTGGCGACGATTTGCTGGCCAAAAATTTAGAAAATGCTGCCCGTTTGGCGATTGCTGATCTGCAAGGCGTGAAAATTGACCTGCGCGTTTATAACACCGCGGGCAATCCAAATCAGGCCGCATCGGTCGCGATTAAGGCTGTGGACGATGGCGCTAAAATCATCATTGGCCCGCTATATGCAGAAGCCGCCAACGCCGTGGGTGTCGCGGTTGCAGGGCGCAATGTGAATGTGCTCGCCTTTTCAAACAATGTTCAAATTGCTGGCGGAAACGTCTTTATTCTGGGTCACACGTTTCAAAACACCGCGAACCGTTTGGTCAGCTACGCCAAGAAACAGGGCCGCGGCAATATCATGACGGTTCATGCCCGCACGAATGCCGGCGAAGTCGGACGCGCTGCGATTGCCAGCGCCATTGCCAATTCTGGTGCATCGCAAGCCGGCGTTGGGTCATATGAGTTTTCCCAAGACGGCATTATTAGTGCGGTCCCTGGTATCGCCAGCACCATTCGCAACTCGGGTGCGCAGGCCGTGTTTTTTACTTCAGATACCGCAGGAGCGCTGCCGTTGCTGATCCAAATGCTGCCTGAGCATGGTGTCGACAAAAACCTTGTCAAATTCCTCGGATTGACCCGCTGGGATATTCCGGCCCAAACTCTGGCCCTGCCGGGCGTCCAAGGCGGCTGGTTTGCCCTGCCCCATCCCGGCATGAGCGCCAAGTTCAATGCGCGTTACAGTGGCGCTTTCGGGCAGCCACCGCATGCAATCGCCAATCTGTCTTATGACGCCATTGCCGCCATCGGTGTGTTGGCAAAAACCGGCAAACCCAACGCGCTGACAACCGCGAGCCTGACACAATCTTCTGGGTTTGTGGGCGCCAGCGGCATCTTCCGTCTGCGTGCGGATGGCAGCAATCAACGCGGCCTTGCGGTTGCGCAAATCCAGAACAACCAAGTCGTTATCGTTGACGCTGCGCCTCGCAGCTTTGGCGGAGCTGGCTTTTAGATCACGTACCGATGAACACGCACAGCACTTTGTTTTCGCCGGACAACTTGATCTGTCCGGCGAAGGACATTTTTGATGATGAGGCCGCATGGGAAACGCTTGAAGCCGCGTTTTTTGAGGCCAAGGACGGGCGCGCAATCCGCGCGGCAACCGTCGCCTACCTGATGGGCGCACGCGAGCGCGGCACGACCATCATCGAAACAACATTCGCATCCGACCCATTCGACGCGCACCGCGCCACACGCGCCTACGCCTATCTTGCGGATTGTATCGTCAAGACAACCTACCGCGTCGCCACCACGAAGTTGCATAAAATAGCCAACCCAACCGCCGCTGAGCGCCTGACCGTTGTGGCGGTTGGCGGATCAGGACGCGCCGAAATGGCGCCGCATTCCGACATCGACCTGCTGTTTTTGACGCCTTACAAAATGACGGCTTGGGCCGAGAGCGTGATTGAATCCATGCTCTATATGCTGTGGGATTTGCGCCTGAAAGTCGGTCACTCCAGCCGCACAATCAAAGACTGTGTTCGGTTGGGTCGAGAAGATTTCACCATCCGTACCGCACTGCTGGAGGAACGTTTTTTGGCGGGCGATCAAGCTTTGGCCGAAGAGTTGCCGGACGTTCTGTGGCAAGAGTTGTTTCGCAACACAGGCCCTGAATTTATCGAGGCCAAGCTGGAAGAGCGCGCCGCTCGTCACAAAAAACAGGGTGGCCAGCGCTATATGGTCGAGCCAAACATCAAAGAGGGCAAGGGTGGGCTACGTGACCTTCAGTCATTGTTTTGGATTTCCAAGTATATTCACCGTGTCGATGATGTGGCTGATCTGATAGATCTTGGCCTCTTCACCCAAAACGAATACGACAATTTCGCCGAGGCAGAAAATTTTCTCTGGGCGACCCGATGCCATCTGCATCTGGTGACTGGGCGCGCGATGGAACAGCTCACGTTTGATCTGCAAGTCGATGTGGCTGCGCGCATGGGATATGTCGACCAGGGTGGTCGGCGGGCGGTTGAACATTTCATGCAGGACTATTTTCGCCATGCCACTCATGTTGGCGAGCTGACCCGTATTTTCCTAACCGCGCTCGAGGCCAGCCACGTCAAAAAAGAACCCCGGCTGATGCGGTTCTTTCGGCGGCGCAAAAAAGCCAAGGCCGGTTATGTGATTGTCCAAAACCGTTTGAACATTGCGGATGAAGAGACTTTTCTTTTGGATAAGTTGAACATCCTGCGCCTGTTTGAAGAGGCGTTACGCACCGGAGTTTTGATCCATCCTGATGCGATGCGGCTTGTGGTTGCGAACTTTGATCTGATTGATGACGAGATGCGCCATAACAAGGAAGCGACCCGCATTTTCCTTGATCTGATGCTCAAACACGGCAACCCTGAACGTGCCTTGCGCAGGATGAACGAATTGGGCGTGCTGTCCGCTTTTATACCTGAATTTGAGCCAATTGTGGCGATGATGCAGTTCAATATGTATCACTCCTATACTGTGGACGAGCACACGATCCAGTGCATCTCGAACCTTGCACAAATTGAGCGTGAAGAACTGGTCGAAGAACTCCCCGTTGCCTCGGGCATCTTGAAGAATGGTATCAATCGCAAAGTCCTGTATGTGGCCTTGTTACTGCATGATATCGGCAAGGGGCGCGACGAAGACCACTCGATTTTAGGTGCCAAAATGGCGCGCAAAATTGCGCCACGGCTGGGTCTGAAACCGGATGACTGCAAAACGGTCGAATGGTTGGTGCGCAACCATTTGCTGATGTCAGATGTGGCCCAGAAGCGCGACATATCTGATCCGCGCACCATTCGCGGCTTTGCCAAATCGGTGAAATCGGTTGAACAGTTGGATCTGCTGCTGTTGTTGACGGTTTGCGATATTCGCGGAGTTGGGCCTGATACGTGGAACAACTGGAAGGCCATGTTATTGCGCAACCTCTATGCCGACACCAAATCCGTGCTGGAAAACGGGGTCGAGGCCTTCAACCGGACCGCACGCGAAACCGAGGCCAAAAAAGCTTTGCGCGCCAGCCTGTCCGACTGGAGCAAAAAGGATTTGAAAGTCGAGACCAGCCGTCATTACAGCCCATACTGGCAGGGCATGCGCGCGCATGCGCATGTGATCTTTGCCAAGTTGCTAAAAGATTTACCCGAGGGTGAAATCCGCATTGATTTGACCCCTAGCGAAGCCCGGGACGCCACTCGCGCTTGTTTTGCGCTGGCCGACCATCCGGGCATTTTTTCGCGGCTTGCAGGGGCATTGGCGCTGGTGGGGGCCAATGTGGTAGATGCCAACACCTATACCACCAAAGACGGTTACGCGACGTCGATTTTCTGGATACAGGATGATGATGGATCCCCTTACGAGGGGCCACGGCTGAAACGGTTGCGCAGCATGATCCTGAAAACCCTCAAAGGCGAAGTAATCCCGCGCGACGCCCTTGAAAACCGTGACAAAATCAAGAAACGCGAACGGGCCTTTAAGGTGCCGACCACCATCACCTTTGATAATGAGGGCAGCGAGATTTACACGATCATCGAGGTCGACACCCGTGATCGCCCAGCCCTGCTGTTCGATTTGACCCGCACCTTGGCCAACGCCAATGTCTATATCGCTTCGGCGGTGATTGCGACGTATGGCGAGCAAGTGGTGGATACGTTTTACGTCAAAGACATGTTCGGCCTAAAATACCACGAGGAAACCCGCCAAGATATGCTAAAGGACCGCCTGAAAGAAGCGATCGTTGCGGGTTTCAAAAGGGCACAGGAAACATGAGTGCTGGCAAACGAATGTTGGGTGGGTTTCTGACCGTCGGCGGTTGGACGTTGCTGAGCCGTGTGTTGGGGTTTGTGCGCGATGCGATGATTGCAGCGTTTTTGGGGACTGGTCCGGCGGCGCAGGCGTTTATCGTTGCGTTTTCTCTGCCAAACATGTTTCGCCGTTTCTTTGCTGAAGGCGCGTTCAACATGGCCTTTGTGCCGATGTTTTCCAAAAAACTAGAAGCAAATGACGACCCGCTCGGCTTTGCCCGTGATGCGTTCAGCGGGTTGGCGACTGTTTTGATCATATTCACGGCGGTCGCGATGTTTGCAATGCCGTGGCTGGTCTGGGCAATGGCCAGCGGCTTTGTCGGGGATGAACGGTTTGATCTGGCGGTCACTTACGGGCGTATTGTGTTCCCGTTTATCCTGTTCATTTCGCTTGCGGCCCTTTTATCGGGCTTGCTGAATGCCATGCACAGATTTACCGCAGCAGCAGCGGCTCCTGTGTTGCTGAATGTTATCTTCATAGCAACGCTGATCGTCAGCGGAGCTATGGGGGCTGACATTGGCTTGGCGCTATCATGGGTAGTGCCCGTAGCCGGCATTGCCCAATTGGTGCTGGTTTGGATCGCCGCCAGTCGTGCCGGTTTCACCCTGATCCCCAGACGCCCCGTGCTGACGCCCGATCTAAAGCGGCTTGCCCTCATCGCGGCCCCTGCCGCCTTGGCCGGTGGTGTGGTGCAGGTCAATCTGTTGGTCGGACGCCAAGTCGCCAGCCAGTTCGATTCCGCTGTTGCGTGGCTTTATAACGCGGATCGCTTGTATCAACTGCCGCTTGGCGTGGTGGGCATCGCCATCGGCATTGTGTTGCTGCCCGAACTGTCACGTCGCCTACAGGCGGGCGATGAGACCGGCGGTCAAGACGCGTTTTCACGGGCAGGTGAAATCTCGCTTGCGCTGACGATCCCTGCCGCCGTGGCGTTGGTTATCATTCCGCTGCCGCTGGTTGAGGTGCTGTTTCAGCGTGGCAAGTTCGGCCCCGATGACACCGTCGCCACTGCGGCGGCCGTGCAGATTTACGGGCTCGGCTTGCCTGCCTTTGTGTTGCAAAAAATCTATCAGCCCTTGTTCTTTGCCCGCGCTGATACCAAACGTCCGTTCTACTATGCGCTGGTTGCGATGGTGATCAATGCGGCGTTGGCCATTGGTCTTGCGCCCACCATCGGCTATTTGGCTGCCGCGATCGGGGCCACGCTGGCCAGTTGGGGCATGGTGTTACTGCTGTGGCTTGGGTCACGCAAAATGGGTATCTCAGCGCGTCTGGATCAGCGGTTTAAATCACGCATCTGGCGTATCATCATTGCATCAATTTTGATGGGTGTGGCATTGGTCGCAGCACAACTGGTTTTGAACCCCATGTTTGTGGCAGGCGCTTGGCGCTATCTGGCGCTGATCCTGTTGGTTCTAAGCGGCGTCATCAGTTATTTCGGCACGGGTCAGTTGATCGGCGCATTTAATATCTCAGATTTTCGCCGCTCCATGCGCCGCTAGAGGCGCCGTTCAGAACTCAGCTACCGCCGCCGCAACTGACGCAGCGCCCGTGACCATCCCCCCGGACTAACGACGAATGACACCAAAAATCCGGTGATAAATCCGGCCACGTCAGCGATCCAATCAGGACCGCCACCGAAGAACACACCAAACACCAGCTGGATGAACAATAAGAATCCGATCAGCGTGAAAGCGCGGTATTGGTTCGCACCATGTTGGACCAGATCCACCCAAAGCAGGAAAGTGAATGCTCCGATCAAGCCATAAACGGCAGGGTAGGCCCCGATCAATGCAACTCGGCTGTCGATGAAAAACCCATAGACTACAGCCCCCATGATGCTCGCACCAAAGAACACCAACAGTACGGCCCACCAGCGAAATATTTCGCCTACAAATTTGCCCAGCGCCAGCAACAGCACCACCGCAAATATCATATGGGTGAAGCTCACGTGGATGAACGGATAGGTCACAAACCGCAACAAATGTTCAGCCGGATAGCGGCTCGCCTCGATCATCCGGTCGAACAACATCCCCGACGGGGTGTAGGTGCCAATCGCGGCTGAGCGCCAACCAATAGCTTCGGGCCCACCAAGCAGACCGCGTGCGCCCAGATTGAACGCTGCCTCGACCATAAAGATCGCCAAAGCCAACGCTACCACGACGGGTGGCAACGGATTGACGGGGGAAACATCGGGGTTACTGCTCATCTTATAGGCTCCTTTGGTTGACGGCCCTTGCCCGCATGGGTAAGCCAAACCACCAGTTTAATCCAGACGGAGAATTATTATGACAGAGGTGGTCCACACACCCCGCGTCTTTTCAGGTATCCAGCCATCCGGCGGCCTGACCCTTGGCAACTATTTGGGCGCGATCAAGCGCTTTGTTTCGATGCAGGATAGCGGCATTGAAACCATTTATTGCATGGTCGACATGCATGCCATCACCGTCTGGCAAGACCCCGCCGATCTGCGCCGCGCCACCCGCGAGCTGTGCGCGGGCTACATTGCGGCGGGGTTGGACCCTGCCAAATCGACGCTGTTCAATCAATCACAGGTTTCGGCCCACGCCGAGCTTGGTTGGATTTTCAGCTGCGTTGCCCGCATGGGCTGGTTGAACCGGATGACCCAATTCAAGGACAAGGCCGGTAAAAATCGCGAGAATGCATCGGTTGGGTTGTTCAGCTATCCGGCTTTGATGGCGGCGGATATTTTGGTTTATCACGCGACGCACGTGCCGGTTGGCGAAGATCAAAAGCAGCATATTGAACTGACCCGCGACATTGCGGCCAAGTTTAACCATGACTACGGCGTCGATTTCTTTCCCATCACCGAACCTGTGATCGAGGGCGAAGCGACCCGTGTGATGTCACTGCGGGATGGCTCCAAAAAGATGTCCAAGTCCGACCCGTCAGACAAAAGCCGGATCAACATGACCGATGACGCCGACACGATTGCGCAGAAAATCCGCAAGGCCAAATCGGATGCGGACGGGTTGCCCTCTGAGGCTGAGGGGCTTGAAGGCCGTCCTGAGGCCAGTAATCTGGTCAACATCTACGCGGCTTTGGGTGACATGTCGGTAGATCAAGTGTTGGCGGATGTTGGTGGCAAACAGTTTTCCGAATTTAAACCCATGCTGGCCGATATGGCGGTCGCCAAACTGTCGCCTATTTCCGGCGAAATGGCACGGCTGATGCAAACGCCCGACGAGATCGACAAAATCCTGCGCACGGGTGCCGACAAGGCCCGCGCGATTGCTGACCCGATCTTGGCGCAGACGTTGGAAATTATCGGGATGGTGCGTTAGGCATAAAGCGAATTCCTCCCAATTAGGCACCGCGCATGGACCTCGGGGTGGGTGCGAAGCGCCCTCCCATGGGGGAGGTCCGGGCGCTGCCTTTACTTTGCAAAGGCAATATAGAATGAAAATCTGCCGTGGCCCTAAACTGTTTGAATTTTCAAAAAGTTTGTTTCGTTAAGAGAACAGTTTGCATGCACGCTGTCAGTCAATTAGGAGTGATTATATGCCAACAATCGAGATCATTTCTGTAGGCGCTCATTCGCTGGGAAATTTTGATGACTTAAGTTATTTTGCAATTCGGAAATCTCAAAATATCGTAAGTGACCGCGATCTCTTCGCATCCGACTTGCTCGGACTAGACGGCCTCATTGTCCACCTTGGGCTGACTCAAGAAAAAGAAGAACCTCTCTGGTTTTGTGGACATGCTATTGATTGGGAGGTTAGCGGGGGTGTTTTCTTTCGGTTCGACCCTAAGGTATTTCATGAGATCAGCGCGATTGTAAAAGAAATGCAACAAGCGTCACCTGTAAATACTGCTCTGTTCCTTACAGACATCCAAATGGGCGGAGGTGCAAATGCTGATCGCCGGAAACTCCGCTCATTGCATGAATTCGCCGAGCTAAATTCATCGGCGAAATTGCGTTGGAATACACTTTACAAAATCGAAAGTTAGACGCGTCTATTGTTCCTTCAGCCGATCACGGCTTCAGCAAGGTCGACGGGCAGCAAACGCCTACCGTTCCTTAAGTGCGTAGCGATCTGCTTCTTCAAACACATCGATGACCCGTGAGCCGGCCTTGATCACTGCGCTATGTTCTACGCCTGCCGCGATGGAATAGCTGTCACCTGCTTTATAGGTCTTTGTCACATCGCCGATGGTGAATTCAATCTCGCCCTCAATAACCGTGCCCCATTGCGCGCCGTGTGAATGTGGCGGCAGCACCATTTCCTGCAAGAATGTAAAGAACAGCACCAAGCCCGCGTCTGATCGCACGGCCGCGATTTTGACAACATCTTCTGAAAATGGGGCGTCGATACCGGGGAATTCATTTATGAAATCTGGATAGGACATGCGGGGCTCACCTTTATATGAATGATTTATATTTGGATATATCCGCATGATGGCAGAGCAATCGCGCTATCGCAACACATGCGACAGTCCGAGACCCAATCGTTGCAAGATTTGATCCTTAACGCCAAATGGCAATTTCAAATCTGAATATTGGGGCTTTGTGCAAAACTGCTATTTTTGCGCCAAGGCCCGCGCAGCCACCTCAGAGGCCACGCGACGTCTTTCGATGAAAGGGGCAATTTGGTCGTTGGTTCGTTGCACCACATCTGCGTCTGCCGTCGCAGGTGATCCAGAATTGAACGGTGGTGCGGGGTCATATTCAATTCCGAGTTGGATTTCTTTGGCGGTCTGCTCGCCATAGATTTCCGCCGCAACGGTTAGAGCGAAATCTATGCCGGATGTGACACCAGCGCCAGTGATCCTGTTGCGATCACGCACGACCCTTTCAGATACTGGCGTGGCCCCAAACAGCGAGAGTTGATCAATCGACGACCAGTGGGATGTTGCGCGATACCCGTTCAGCAATCCTGCTGCCGCCAGCACCAATGAACCCGTACAAACCGAGGTGACCCACTTACAGTCGTCCGCAACCTTGCGCAGGTATCCCAGTGTTTCGACATCGGACATTAGTTCGATCTGCCCTGGCCCACCCGGCACGCAGATCAAGTCAAGTTGCGGCGCGGTTTCAAACGTGTGAGATGGCAGCATGCGCAGGCCCCGATCCGCGGTAACCGGATCAAGGGTTTTCCAAACCAGATATACAGCAGAATCTGGCATCCGTGTGAAAACCTCAAGGGGGCCCGTAAGGTCAAGTTGGGTCAGATTGGGAAAGAGAAGCAAACCGATTTGCATTAAGGCGGTCCTTTTGTGGGACTGAAAAACTTTGCCGACCGGCTCAGATTGGGCGACCATGCTGCCATTTTTTGGCAGTCCTCCCAGCTAGTGTCAATTTCGCACCCAAACAAGGATGCCTCGATGCTCTCTCCTAACCTCTTTATCCTCTACGTATCTGACCCGGTGGTCAGTGCAACATTCTACGCGCAACTCCTTGGGCGCAGTCCAGAAGGCTTCCCGACGTACCAATGTTTCACACTTGATAGTGGTATGGTTCTTGGCCTGTGGTCTACAAATGCAACGGATTTTGTGTCGGACGGGATGGGACATCGGTCCGAGTTGGCCTTTCAAGTCGAGAATGAGGATGTGATCAAAGGCCTACACGCGGCGTGGGTCAAACTGGGCGTCACGATTGAGCAGGATTTGCACGCAGCGGCATTCGGGCTGACCTTTGTTGCATTGGACCTTGATGGGCACCGCATTCGGGTGAATCTTCCGGACGGGTGAAACATGACGCGTCTGCCAAAAATTTACGTCTGGACTTGTGACCTATCTCTCCGATACGCTCTTTTTTAACCAAATGGGAGGTCAGTATCATGGCAATGGGCACCAACATCCGCACGTATTTTAACGGCACATGGCATAATGGCGATGTATCAGTGATGAAAGCGGCTGATCACGGTTCATGGCTTGGCTCCACCGTGTTTGACGGTGCGCGGTATTTCGAGGGCATTGCGCCGGATTTGCACGCCCACTGCGCGCGCGTCAATCGGTCTGCTGCCGCGCTAATGATCACTCCGACAGTTTCAACAGACGACATGGTGCAGATTATCTGGGAGGGGCTGGCCGCCTACTCTAAATCTTCGGCGATTTACATCCGACCAATGTATTGGGCAATCGAAGGCGGCGATCTGGGGATCGTGCCAAAAGAAGGCTCGACGGGCTTTGCTATTTCGCTTGAGGAAACGCCCATGGGCGCTGCGACGGATGCGTCAACATTGACCACCACGCGGTTTCGCCGGCCCGTGCTAGAAGACAACGTCACCAACGCCAAAGCGGGCTGTCTTTACCCGAACAACGCCCGCATGTTGGCCGAAGCCCGCGCCAAGGGATTTGGCAACGCATTGGTGGCTGACATTATGGGCAACGTGGCGGAAACGGCCTCGGCCAATGTGTTCATGGCCAAGGATGGCGAGCTGTTCACACCGATTGCCAACAATACGTTTTTGGCGGGGATCACCCGAGCCCGCCACATTGAAAACCTGCGCGGTGATGGGGTAAAAGTGCATGAAACCATCCTGACGTTCGACGATTTTCACGGGGCTGATGAAGTGTTTCTGTCAGGCAACTTTTCCAAAGTCACGCCTATCAGCGAATTTGACGGCACCCATTATCAGATGGGCCCATTGACCAAACGCGCCCGCGAAACTTATTGGGATTGGGCACATTCCGACGCATGAGTTCCTCTTGCTTTGATGCGCGAACAACGGCATCATGAGCGTCGAGGAGAACACACATGCGTAAATTTCTAGTGGTGCTGGATGACAGCCGTGAATGTCTGAACGCAATGCGTTTTGCCGCTATGCGGGCTAAAAAGTCGGGCGGCGGGGTTGAGGTTTTGTCAATCATACCGCCGGAAGAATTTAACCACTGGATCGGCATTAGTGACATTATGCGCGAAGAAACTCGCGAGCGGATCGAGGTTCATTTCGAGGTTTTTGCCAAATGGATGCGAGACCGTCAGGGGATTGACCCCGAACTGGTAATCCGTGAGGGCGAGGCCGTGAACGAGATTTTGGCGCAGGTGGCTGATGACGAGGACATCGGGGTGCTGGTGTTGGGCGCAGGGACCGGTAAAAAAGGCCCGGGTCCGCTGATCACAAAGCTGATGAAATCGCTTGCCAACTTTCCGATTCCGGTCACTATCGTGCCGGGTGAGATGTCAAAAGAGCGACTTGAGGCAATCACTTAATACAGACGCTCATCAAGCCTTGCAGCTTTCTTCGCTCTGCGCATCGACGACCCTGCGGCAAATCGGGGACCTTTAGAACCATTCCAAACCTTGACAGTTCGCCTATTCAGGCGCATATCTCTAATCCTGACCAAAAAGGTGTGCCAAATGTTTATCCAGACAGAATCGACCCCAAACCCCGCGACCTTGAAATTTCTGCCAGGCCAAAGCGTGCTCGGTAAAGGCACGGCTGATTTTCCAACGGCCGATGTCGCTGGCAAGTCACCATTGGCCCAGCGGATTTTTGCGGCTGGCGGTATTTATGGCGTGTTCTTAGGTACGGATTTCATCACGGTCACCAAGGGTGACGACATCGCGTGGGAACACATCAAACCCGCAATTTTGGGCGCGATCATGGAGCATTACCAATCAGGCGATGACGTTCTGATTGGCGAAGCGGAAAGCGCTGGTCACGCCGAACACACTGGCGAAGACGAAGTGATCGTCACTCAGATCAAAGAATTGCTCGACACCCGCGTGCGCCCTGCAGTGGCGCAAGATGGCGGCGATATAACGTTCCATGGCTTTGAAGCTGGCGTTGTTTACCTGCACATGCAAGGCGCCTGTGCAGGCTGCCCATCCTCAACCGTGACCCTGAAAATGGGCATCGAAAATCTGCTGCGCCATTACATCCCCGAAGTTACCGAGGTACGGGCGGTTGGGGCCTAAACCACTGATATTAGCATTTGATACATCGGTCGCGCATTGCGCGGCCGCTTTGCTGTCTGGTGATACGGTTTTGGCACAAAAGACCGAGCCGATGCAAAAAGGCCAAGCTGAACGTCTGTTCCCATTGTTAGAAGACGTGCTGCGCGAGGCGGATGTCACATGGGCCGATCTGAACGCCATCGGCGTTGGCATTGGGCCTGGTAATTTCACCGGCATCCGTATTTCGGTGTCCGCTGCCCGTGGGCTGGCTTTGTCGCTGGGCATTCCGGCAATCGGCGTGTCCAGTTTTGAGGCGCAAGCCCTTGGCATCGCACGCCCCGTTTTGTCGTTGATTGACGCTCGGCGTGAGCAAGTGTTTGTCCAAGAGTTGACCGAAGCATCCGCCGGCCAACCCTTGGTCATTCCAAGATCTGAAATAACCAGCACGAACACCATTGGCCCGAGCGAAACAGTCAACGCCACGGCAATCGCGCACATCACCGCCATCCGCCACCTTGACCCAAAGCAGCCACGCCCTGCCCCACTATACGTGCGAGCACCTGACGCGGCCCCACCGCGTGACCCGGCCCCTGTCATCCTGCCATGACCCCTGACGCGCTTGCCTCACTCCATGCGCTTTGCTTTGAAACGCCGCGCCCTTGGGCGACGCATGAATTTGCCTCACTCCTGACCTCCAAGGGTGTTTTTCTACACTCCACGGATGTTGGTTTTGCTCTGGGCCGTGAGATCATCGGCGAGGTAGAATTGCTGACGCTCGCTGTCGATCCTACCCACCAAAGACAGGGCCACGGGCGGGCTTTACTCGCTGGATTTGAAACTGAATCAATTCGGCTGGGCGCGACCCAATCTTTCCTTGAAGTTTCGCAAGTTAACGCTGCGGCACGCTCCCTGTATGACTCTGCCGGATACGCCGAATCTGGCCGCCGTCCCGCCTACTATACCCCGCCAACAGGCCCAAAAATCGCTGCTATAGTTATGCGTAAACCCCTGATTTGAGCCTCAAATTGGAACTCAAATGGCCTCTCCAGCTGAATCTATGCGATTATGCGACCAAATGGTAAAAAGCTATTGACCAGACCCTCTCCCTGCGGGCTTAATCATGAATGATCTTTTAACGATCTGCTCGCTTACTTGGGTTTTGCCCCATTCCGGCGGCAACCCAAAAACAATAAATCGGGAGATATAACATGACTCTTATACAGAAATTCCTAGGTGCAACTGCTACACTTGCCCTTACAGCAGGCGTCGCCGCCGCTGACCCAGCCATCATCTTTGATCTAGGTGGCAAGTTCGACAAATCCTTCAACGAAGCCGCCTTTGCGGGCGCGACACGTTGGGCCGAAGAAACTGGCGGTTCGTTCCGCGAGATCGAGCTGACTTCAGAAGCACAGCGTGAACAGGCTCTGCGCCGTTTTGCCGAAGGTGGCTTTAACCCCGTCGTCATGACTGGTTTCGCGTTTGCGTCTTCACTCGAAGCGGTAGCCGCTGATTTCCCTGACACACGGTTCGCAATCATCGACATGGTCGTTGATCAGCCAAACGTTCAGTCCGTTGTCTTTAAAGAACAAGAAGGCTCGTACCTGGTTGGCATGATGGCCGCTATGGCGTCTAAATCCGGCACTGTTGGATTTGTTGGTGGCATGGACATTCCATTGATCCAAAAATTCGCTTGTGGCTATGTTCAGGGCGTTAAAGCTGTGAACGCGGACGCTACTGTGATCCAAAACATGACGGGCACAACACCTGCTGCTTGGAATGATCCGGTTAAAGGCGGCGAACTGACCAAAGCACAAATCTCGCAAGGTGCTGACGTTGTTTATGCAGCGGCTGGCTCCACCGGTTTGGGCGTGCTTCAAACAGCGGCGGACGAAGGCATCTTGTCAATCGGTGTTGATTCCAACCAGAACTACCTGCACCCAGGTAAAGTTCTGACATCCATGTTGAAACGCGTTGATGTGGCTGTTTACAATGCCTTTACGGCTGGTGAAAATCTGTCCAACGGCTTTAGCGTTCAAGGTCTGGCCGAAGGCGGGATCGATTACGCGCTGGACGACAACAACAAAGATTTGGTCAATGCAGAAATGCTGGCCGCTGTTGACGCTGCCAAAGCAAAAATCATTGCGGGTGACATCGTTGTTCACGACTATATGTCCGACAACACCTGCCCAGTGAAATAAGCACTGATGGCTGTTGAACACCTACAGGAGCGGCAGGGAACTGCCGCTCCAGCGATCGAACTTGTTGGCATTTCCAAGGCTTTCGGGCCAGTGCAGGCAAACAAAGACATCTCGCTTTGTGTTGCGCGCGGCTCGATCCACGGGATCGTAGGCGAAAACGGCGCCGGTAAATCAACGCTGATGTCGATCCTTTACGGGTTTTACAAAGCTGACGCAGGCGAGGTGTTTATCGGTGGTGTTAAAACACACATTCCCGATTCCTCCGCCGCGATTGCCGCCGGTATTGGCATGGTGCACCAACACTTTAAATTGGTCGAAAATTTCACAGTTCTTGAGAACGTTATTTTGGGCATGGAGGACGGCGGGTTGCTCAAACCTTCGCTGGCCAAGGCCCGCAAGCTGCTCAAGGAACTGTCTGACGAATATGAGTTGAGCGTCGACCCTGACGCCTTGGTCGAGAACCTGTCCGTGGGCCACCAACAGCGCGTTGAAATCCTAAAGGCGCTGTATCGTCAAGCCGATATTCTGATCTTGGACGAGCCGACTGGCGTGTTAACCCCCGCCGAAGCCGACCATTTGTTTCGCATCCTTACTGGGCTGCGGGATCAGGGCAAAACCATCATCCTTATCACCCACAAGCTGCGCGAAATCATGGATGTGACCGACACGGTTTCAGTGATGCGCCGTGGCGAAATGACAGCTGATGTGAAAACCAAAGACACCAGCCCAGAACAGCTGGCCGAGTTGATGGTGGGCCGCAAAGTACTGCTGCAAATTGATAAAAAACCCGCCACGCCTGGCGCGCCAATTCTTGAGATTGAGAATCTGCAAGTGATCGATGACAAGGGCGTTAAGCGCGTTAAAGGCGTTTCTTTACAAGTGCGCGCGGGCGAAATCCTTGGGATTGCGGGGGTGTCTGGAAACGGGCAGACCGAACTGCTGGAAGTGCTGGGCGGCTATCAAAAAGCCACTGGCACCGTCCGCCTGAATGGCGACGAAATTGATCTAACGGGCAAATATTCAGACGGACAATCACGCCGCCAACGCGGCATTGCCCATGTGCCCGAAGACCGGCAGTCCGAAGGACTGATCATGGACTTTATGGCCTGGGAAAACGCGGTCTTTGGCTATCACAATGATGATGCCTACAACAAAAATGCGCTGATGATGGACAATGCGGCGATCCGTGCCGACACTGAGGCCAAGATTGCGCGTTTTGACGTACGTCCGCCTGACCCGAAACTTCAGGCCAAGAATTTTTCAGGCGGCAACCAGCAGAAAATCGTGCTGGCACGCGAGATCGAGCGCAACCCTGATTTGTTACTGGTTGGGCAACCGACACGAGGTGTCGACATCGGCGCTATTGAATTCATTCACCAGCAGATTGTTGAATTGCGCGATCAAGGCAAAGCCATTTTACTGGTCTCGGTCGAACTAGAAGAAATCTTAGCCCTGTCCGACCGCATCATCGTGATGTTTGACGGTCACATCATGGGCGAGCGCGACCCTGCCAAAACGGATGAAAAAGAACTCGGCATGTTAATGGCCGGTATGGAAACCAACGGGGGGGGTACCTGATGGATAAGATGCCAAAATGGGCTGACGTCGTTTTGATTCCTCTGATTAGCCTGTGTCTGGCGCTGTTTGCATCGGGATTGGTGGTTTTGGCCATCGGCCAAGATCCCGTTCAGGCAATCACTGTTATGGTCAAAGGGGCTTTGGGCTCGACCTCGGGCATCGGTTATACGCTCTATTACGCCACCAATTATATGTTCACGGGGCTGGCCGTTGCGGTGGCCTTTCACGCGCGGATGTTCAACATCGGTGGCGAGGGTCAGGCCGCAATCAGCGGGGTTGGCGTCGCTGTTGTTTTGCTGGCGTTTGACTGGCCGCATTGGACGATTGCGCTGCCATTTGCGATTTTGGGCGGCGGGCTGTGCGGTGCTGTTTGGGCGGCGATTCCTGCCTATTTGCAAGCGCGACGTGACAGCCACATCGTGATTACCACGATTATGTTCAACTATATCGCGGCGGCTGTGATGGGTTTTTTGCTGAACGGCATTATGAAAAACCCGCACACGCAAAACGCTGAAACTGCGAACTTTCCCGCCGGCGCACACCTGCCGACGATCCATGAAATGCTCGCGCCATTTGGAATACCATTTTCCAAATCCGCCCCTGCCAACGTCAGCTTCCTTCTTGCGCTGGTCTGTGCATGGTTGGTTTGGTTCTTGCTATGGCGCACGCGGCTTGGCTATGCCATTCGCAGCTTCGGTAAAAGCCCGAAAGCCGCCAGCTACGCCGGTATTTCCGCCTTCAAGATCACGATGATCGCGATGATCATTTCAGGAGCCCTGGCCGGGATGTTGTCGATCAACGTGGTGATGGGAGAGCAAGAACGCTTGATCAAAGAATTCGTTGAAGGCGCTGGATTTGTCGGCATCGCCGTGGCCTTGATGGGCCGCAACCATCCCATCGGCATCATTCTAGCGGCATTGCTGTTTGGCATGTTGGCGCAAGGCGGGTTTGAATTACTGTGGGAAATGCCCGGCATCAGCAAAGAAGTTGTACTGGTGATCCAAGGCATGATCATCCTGTTCACAGGCGCGTTGGACTATATGGTGCGAAAGCCCGTTGAAAAGATGTTTGCACGACTACGTGAAGGGCAAAGCTGATGGATTTCGCACACACATTTCTACAAATCATAATCGCAATGGACATGACGATCCGCTTGTCCGTGGTGCTGATCTTTGCCTGTCTGGCAGGGCTTTATTCCGAACGGGCTGGTATTTTTGACATCGGGCTTGAGGGCAAGCTGCTGATCTCGGCATTCTTTTCAGCGTCCATTTCATATGAAACTGGCAACGTCTGGTTGGGCCTTATGGCGGGCGTTGGCGCGTCTATGGTGTTTGCCCTGATCCACGGCATTGCCTCGATCACCTATCGTGGCAATCAGTTGATCGCAGGCGTTGCGCTTAACTTTTTGGCATCAGGCCTGACCGTTGTGATTGGCCACGCATGGTTCAAAAAGGGCGGGCAATCGCCTGCCTTACCCCAAACCTCGCGGTTTCACGAAATCACCCTGCCGTTTGCCGACGCGCTGCGCGACGTTCCGATGATTGGCCCAATCTATGCGGATGTCATATCGGGTCACAAGCCGCTGGTCTATATCGCCTTCCTGCTAATCCCCTTCACATGGTGGCTACTATTTCGCACCCGCTTCGGGCTGCGCTTGAGGGCCGTTGGTGAAAATCCGGCCTCAGTTGATACGGCTGGCGTTTCGGTGATCCGCTATCGCTATGCAGCTGTTCTGATCGCTGGTGTTTTGTGCGGTCTTGGCGGTGCTTATCTTGCCACTTCACAGGCGTCGGCCTTTGGACGTGAAATGTCATCAGGGCGCGGATTCATCGCGCTGGCGGCTTTGATTTTTGCCAAATGGCGGCCATGGTACGCGTTGATGTCTTGCCTGTTGTTCGGCTTCCTTGAGGCGGTGAGCAATCTTTACCCCAATATCGACGTGTTCGGCGTCTTTGAAATTCCGGTCCAATTCACCCAAGCCCTGCCTTATATCCTGACTGTGGTGATCTTGGCAGGCTTTGTTGGTAAGGCAGTGGCGCCACGCGCGGGCGGTGAACCCTACGTGAAAGAGCGGTAGATATTCGGGCGACTGCAATTACAGCACGCAAAAATCTGATGTGCCCTATTGTCTGAATGGGTGAAACTGGATTAGGAAGCTTTATGCAGATTTATCTTCCCATTGCCGAGATTTCGGTAAACGCGTTTCTTTTGCTCGGACTTGGCGGCATGGTCGGCATCCTTTCGGGAATGTTTGGCGTGGGCGGTGGTTTTTTGATGACCCCCCTGCTGTTCTTTATTGGCATTCCTCCAGCGGTGGCTGTGGCGACCGAGGCCAACCAAATTGTGGCCTCGTCGTTTTCAGGCGTGTTGGCACATTTCAAGCGAAAGACGGTTGATCTAAAAATGGGTGGCGTGCTGCTGATTGGCGGCTTGATCGGTGCCTATCTGGGGATCCAGCTGTTTAACTATCTCAGAAGCCTTGGGCAGGTCGATTTATTGGTCAAGTTAAGCTATGTGGTTTTCCTTGGCATCATTGGCTCATTAATGTTCGTCGAAAGCCTGAACGCCATTCGGCGGCAAAAGAAAACCGGCTCCGCGATCATACGCAAAAAACATACATGGCTACATAACCTGCCATTTAAGGTGAAATTCCGCACATCGGGTCTGTATATTTCTGTGATCCCGCCGTTCTTCATTGGTGTGTTTGTCGGCGTTTTGGCCGCGATCATGGGGGTTGGCGGCGGTTTTGTGATGGTGCCTGCGATGATCTATCTGATTGGAATGCCAACCAAAGTGGTGATTGGCACGTCATTGTTCCAGATCATATTCGTCACAGCCTTTACCACGATGATGCATGCCACCACCAATTATACGGTTGATATTGTGCTGGCGGTTTTGCTGCTGGTTGGCGGCGTGATTGGCGCACAAATTGGCACCCGTATTGGGGTCAAGATGAAGGCCGAGCAGCTGCGTATTCTACTGGCTGTTTTGGTGCTGGCGGTTTGTGGCAAGTTGGCGCTTGATCTACTGTTGCAACCTAGTGAGCTGTATTCGCTTGGCGCGGGCGGGGGCCACTAGATGCTGCGGTTTTTCGCCCTGATAATGCTTATTGCTGTCCCGTTGAATGCGGCCGAAGAAATCGTTGCAGACCTTTCGCAAAACCGTGTCGGTATTTCAGCGACTTTCGATGGGTCGCGCATTCTGGTTTTTGGCGCTGTCAGCCGTGATGCGCCTATGCCCGAAAGCGGCCCGATGCAGGTTGTAGTGTCGGTCTCTGGCCCGCGCCAAGCTGTTACAATTCGGCGTAAAGATAAACGGGCTGGGGTGATATGGGTCAACAGCGCCTCGGCCCTTATTGACGATGCTCCCAGCTTCTATTCCGTGGCCACTACAGTGCCAATGGCACAAGCGCTCTCGGTTGCGGCAGATGTTCGGTACAAGGTTTCCATTGCACGCGCTATCAGTTCGATAGGAACCCAAATTGCAACGGGTCACGCCGCAGAATACACCGAGGCTTTGATCCGAATTCGCTCAGACAATGGATTGTATCAGGTCCACGAGGGCGCTGTTGAGCTTATGTCCGAAACCCTATTTCGTACCGAGATTGATTTGCCGTCGAACCTGACAGCGGGTGAATATACCGCACGCATTCTGATCACTCGCGATCAACAGGTGGTGGATGTGTTTGAAACCAAGCTCGATATTCATAAAGTTGGGATTGAACGTTGGCTTTATAATCTTGCTCATGACAATGCGTTTTACTACGGCTTGATGTCACTGTTTATAGCGATTGCGGCGGGTTGGATGGCGTCGGCTGCGTTCAGCTACTTTAGGGCATAATCCAGCCGCTCATCAGTCCTTACGGCCTTCTTTGCTATCCGCGCCCGAACAGGGGCATTTTCGTCGCCATGATCGTCATGAATTGGACATTTGCCTCAAGAGGTAGCGCGGCCATTTGCATCACGGCATCTGCCGCCAAACCAACCTCCATCATCGGTTGCAACGCCACATCGGGTTGCGCTGCCAGCGCCCGTGCATTTATCTGATCCAGCAATTCGGTCTGCGCATTGCCGATGTCAATTTGCCCGCAAGCAATGTCGAAGGCGCGCCCATCCAAGCTTAGTGTTTTGGTCAACCCGGTGATGGCATGTTTGGTACTGGTGTAGCCCACCGATCCGGGGCGTGGCGCATGGGCCGAGACTGATCCGTTGTTGATGATCCGCCCGCCTTGGGGGGCTTGTGCGCGCATCTGTTTGAATGCAAACCGCGCGGCCAAAAACATCCCCGTCAGGTTTAGGTCCACAACCTCGCGCCAGTCCTGCACGCTGATCTCGTCGATCAACCCTGCAGGTCCAAAGCTGCCAGCGTTGTTAAACAGCACATCCAACCGTCCTGTGGTCTTGGCAAAACTTTCGAACACGGCCCCCAATGCGTTTTCATCGGTCACGTCGGCGGGCAAGACATGTGCACCGCCCTGCCCTGCTGCGACCGTTTCCAATGCGTCACGACGGCGGGCAATTAGACCCACTTGCCAACCGGCCTTAAGAAACACCTTGGCGGTGGCAGCGCCGATGCCCGAGCTGGCGCCGGTGATGATAATCGACTTGCTCATTCTTCGTCACCCTCAAGCGTCAGCGGCGTTGGCGCGGCGCGCAAATCGTCGACGACCAAAGGGCCAGTCGGACGTGCCAACCTGTTGCGTGTCACCCAAAACAGGCGCTTCTCAGCCCGGGTGATGGCCACATAGGCCAAGCGTTTCCACAGCTGTTGTCCAGCCTCGACACGGCCCATGCGGGCGGCCACAGCCAAGTCCGGCCCAAAGACCTGCACGTTCTCCCATTGTGAGCCTTGTGCCTTGTGAATGGTCACCGCCGAGCCATGCAAAAACGCGGCACCCATACGGGCGGCGAATGGGATGAACGGTTCTTCCTCGTCCGGCATTTCGATTTTGATGATCGAAGCGGCCGAGACCTGTGGGTCCACAGCCCCCAACACATGAATGCGCGAGAACCCGGGCTTGCGCCCTACCCCGAGGTAAATCACCTGCGCGCCTTTGATCAACCCGCGTGCCTCAAGATCGATGCGTTTCTTGCGGTGCTTTAACGGCAGCTCGATTCCGTCGCAGATCAGTGGCTCGCCCGCCAGTAATTCATCGGCAGGCGCGCCGTAGGAATTGCGAAACGCTTGGATCAAGCGCACCCGCGTTTTGTTCATCCAGACCAGCACCGGCGAGCGCGCCATCATGTCAGCCTCGACCCGTTGAGCCCAAACCACGCGATCATCCTTTTGTGCAGCGCCTTCAATCATCCGCTCAAAGTCGTGAAATTGCAGGCTCTCATCGCTAAGCGCGTGGGCCAAATCAAGGATTGGGTTGTCGGCGTCTTGGCGGTGAATGCGGTGCAGCTCCAGCTTTTGCTTACCGGAAAAGTTGTCAAAAACCATCTCGCCGGATTGGCCAACTGGGGCCAACTGGGCCGGATCGCCGAACAACACCAATGTCGGAAAAATCTCTTTCAGATCGTTCAGCTGCTTTTCATCCAGCATCGAACTTTCGTCAACAAAGCCGATATCCATCGGCTCTTCTCGGCGCTTCCATCCGATGATGAAATCCGAGCCACGCAGCCCCGCCGCCGCCAACGCGCCGGGGATCGATTTGTTCCCGGCAAAAAATGACGCGGCACGGTCCAGCGCGGCCTCGGTCAGCCCTTCAATTTCGGGTTTCTCACCTCGACCTGCCAGCCATTCCGCAATTTTTTCGTATTCGGGATCATAGAGCGGGGTGTACAGGATACGGTGGATTGTGGTCGCGGGCACCCCGTGATTACGCAACACGCTGGCGGCTTTGTTGGTTGGGGCAAGGATCGCCAAGGTGCGTTTATCCTTGCGCCGCTTGGCCTCGTACTCGCCTGACACGATGTCAACGCCCGCGTCCTCCAACGCCTCATAGAGTCGAGCCAGCAGCAAGGTTTTGCCAGAGCCCGCTTTGCCCACCACAGCCAAAACATGGTCTTCGCCATCGGACTGCGGCGTCAGGATCGAATTGTCCAAATCGACGCCCGCACCCTGCAACACTTCTGTGATGCGGTCATAGGCTTCGGCCTGATCTTCGGAGAATGCTACGGTTGGTGCTGCCATGTGGCGACCCTATAGGTGGGGTGCGAATATGGCCAGCCAAGATGCGGCAAAACCTGCTGGAAACCTGGGCAAAACAAAGCCCCTAACAACACAGTCGTTAGGGGCTTTGTTCGGTAATATTATCTGGTCTTTTACTTCGCCGCGTCGAGCGCGTCTTCTAGCGTGCGCAGGCCGGTCGTGGGGGCCTGAACCAGCACTGCCATATTGCCTGGCTTATGCTCATTGTTCCACATTTTCATATGCGCTGACGGGATTTCATCCCAGGGGAACACTTCGGACATGCTCGGATCCAACCGCCGCTCAACCATCAACTGGTTTGCCGCCGCCGCTTGTTTCAAATGAGCAAAGTGCGAGCCCTGAACACGTTTTTGGTGCATCCACAAATACCGCGCATCCATGGTCAGATTATACCCTGTCGTGCCTGCACAGATCACCACCATGCCGCCTTTTTTGACAACAAATACTGACACTGGGAATGTGGCCTCGCCGGGGTGTTCAAACACTAGGTCGACGTTCACACCCTTGCCGGTGATGTCCCAAATTGCTTTGCCGAATTTGCGGACTTCGCCGAACCATTCTTTGTATTCGGGTGTGTTTACTGTTGGCATCTGGCCCCAGCAATTGAAATCCTTGCGGTTTAGAACGCCTTTGGCGCCCAACCCCATAACAAACTCGCGTTTATCTTCGTTCGAGATAACGCCGATTGCGTTGCCGCCAGCCGTGTTGATCAACTGGATGGCGAATGACCCCAGACCACCGGATGCGCCCCACACCAGAACGTTTTGACCTGGCTTTAACTCATGCGGGTGGTGACCAAACAACATCCGGTACGCGGTGGCCAGCGTCAGCGTGTAGCAGGCGCTCTGCTCCCATGTCAGGTGTTTTGGGCGTGGCATCAACTGTTGCGCCTGTACCCGTGTGAACTGCGCGAATGATCCGTCTGGCGTTTCATAACCCCAAATCCGTTGCGAGGATGAAAACATCGGGTCGCCCCCGTTGCATTCCTCATCGTCGCCATCATCTTGGTTACAATGGACCACCACCTCGTCGCCGACCTTCCAGCGTGTGACCTTGTCACCTACGGCCCAGATGATGCCAGAGGCGTCCGATCCTGCAACGTGGAATTCAGCGCCGTGCACATTGAATGGCGAAATTGGCGTGCCCAATGCGGCCCATACCCCGTTGTAGTTCACCCCTGCGGCCATCACGAGAACCAAGACTTCGTGGCTGTCGATTGTGGGTGTTTCCACAACTTCTTCTAACATAGCCTTGTCGGGATCGCCGTGACGTTCTTGACGAATAGCCCAAGCATACATTTGTTTTGGCACATGCCCCAGTGGCGGAATCTCCCCCACATTGTACAAATCTTTTTCGGGCGCATCATAAGGGGCGATGTCAGGATGGGTTTCAACGGTCATAAGTGCCTCCAGATAAAAAATGCCGCAGTGCAGAATCAACGCGGGTGTCACAAATGAAATATGGCCGTGCGCGTAACAATGCAATTCAAAAAGGGGTGCTTTTGGAATTATCTTACGTTACGAAATCTTGACGCAAGGAAAATCTCAAGCGTGATGAGTGATGGAATTGGCGTAGAATTCCAATGTGGTTTGCTCATCTTCGTTCGCCATATAGGTCCCGTTGGTTTCGGTCACCATATGGCGCAGGCTTAGTATTTTCAGGCCGATTTCGGCGGCATATTCCAGACTGTCGCGTGGCACGTGGATATGCGCCCCGTTTGCCTGCATTTTTTGTGCCAAGGCTGTAACCGCTGTTGCCACCTGTGCCGCGTCCATCGGTTTTTTGGTGGCCAACATCACCGCGGCCACCAATGGAACCGGCAACACGGGGACCACATCACGCACCCGTTGCATAACTTCTTTAGCGACGCATTCGGTCACATTACTGTCGCATGTTTTCACAAACGCGCGCAGACTAACTGGGTCGCCAAAGCTGACAGAGGCATAGCCAAACCGGTGGTAGCGCCCTGTCAGTTTAAATTTAATCTGGCTGCCGATGAACCCCAACATTTTCAGTAAGCTAAAGCGAAACTTGCGCTCGCCTGCCTTGCCCGCAGAAATCAAAATTCGATCTTCCATCACCCGGTCATAATTCAGCGCCACCGGAACAAACACCACGTCACGGGCGCCCTTTGGGTCAAACTCCGACACCACATAGTTCAACAACCCCAGCTTTGGCGTACCAACCGTGCCGTCCAAACTTAGACCGCCTTCGGGGAACACAGCCTGCGTCACCCCGCCCGCCGTGGCCAATTGCACATAGCGTGCCAATACGCGGCGATACAGCGGGTTGCGTGATTTGCGGCGGATGAAATAGGCCCCCATCGCGCGGATCAGGTGTTTCAACGGCCAAACTTGCGCCCATTCGCCCACCGCATAGGACAGCGCCGAGCGTTCGGCCGCCAGATAAGTGACCAGCACGTAATCCATGTTCGAGCGGTGGTTCATCACGAATATCACGGTCGCGTCCGGGTCTATGGCTTGGATCGCGGACTCATCAAAATGCCCCAACCGCACCCGATACAATAGCTGGCTTAACCAGCGGGATGCGCGGGTTGCAAAGCCGAAGTAAAGCGACGCGCTGAACGATGGAACGATTTCACGCGCATAGCGCCCCGCCATTTCAAAGGCGACATTTTCCGGAACGCCCTCGGTTCGGGCGTGCTCTGCAATCGCTTCGGCGACCTTAGGGTCATACAGCACCCGCTGGATCATGTCGTGACGGCGCGCCAATTTGAACGGCTCGATCGGGCGCTCCAACTTGGTGTTCACTTTGGTGACTACTTTTTGCATCCGGCGTCGAAAATACCAGCGCACTGATGGGGCCAATACCCGTTCCAGCGCAGCGAAGGCCGCAAAACCTGCGATCAACACCAACAGCCAAAGTGGAAGTTCTACCATGCGTCCCATCTGAGCAGCCTTTCAGGAATGTGGCCACAGGTCTAGGGGGCAACTTAGAGGGGCTCCGAGCGGACATCATCGGCGAAATATAATTGTGTCTATTTTAGCCCTTGCGCAACATTCTTACTTTTGCAAAAATGCGGCAGCGCAGCAATTACAGTAAGGCCACCGCAATGCCCGCATCTAAGACACCAAGCCAAGAGACCCAGAACAAGCCGCGCCCTTGGTTGTTTCGCACCTATGCGGGCCACTCCACCGCGAGCGCATCCAATGCGCTTTATCGTGACAACCTTGCCAAGGGCCAAACCGGCTTGTCAGTTGCCTTCGATCTGCCGACCCAAACCGGGTATGATTCTGATCACATATTGGCCAAGGGAGAAGTCGGCAAGGTGGGCGTGCCGATCAACCATCTTGGCGATATGCGTGCCCTGTTTGCCGATATCCCATTGGAAAAGATGAACACTTCAATGACAATTAACGCCACTGCGCCTTGGCTGTTGTCGCTGTATATTGCCGCTGCGGACGAACAAGGGGCTGATGTTGCGGCGCTGCAAGGGACGGTGCAAAACGACATAATCAAAGAATACCTGTCGCGCGGCACATACATTTGCCCCCCCGCACCGTCCTTGCGGATGATCACCGACATCGCGGCCTACACCCGCCAGAATTTGCCCAAATGGAACCCGATGAACGTCTGCTCCTACCATCTACAAGAGGCTGGCGCGACACCGGAAGAAGAACTGGCCTTTGCGCTGGCGACGGCAACCGCCGTGTTGGACGACCTAAAAGACAAGGTACCGGCGGAGCATTTCCCCGCTATGGTCGGACGTATCTCGTTTTTTGTGAATGCGGGCATCCGCTTTGTCACTGAGCTTAGCAAAATGCGAGCTTTCGTTGAATTGTGGGATGAAATCACCAGTGAGCGTTACGGCATAACCGACCCGAAATTCCGCCGCTTTCGCTATGGGGTTCAGGTGAACTCGCTCGGCCTGACCGAACAGCAGCCCGAAAACAACGTCTACCGCATTTTGATCGAAATGCTGGCCGTCACCCTGTCCAAAAACGCTCGTGCCCGTGCCGTGCAACTGCCAGCATGGAACGAGGCCTTGGGCCTGCCGCGCCCATGGGATCAGCAATGGTCGCTGCGGATGCAACAGATTTTGGCCTATGAGACCGACCTTTTAGAATACGAAGACCTGTTTGATGGCAACCCTGCCATCACCCGCAAGGTTGAAGAACTTAAGGCTGGCGCCCGCGCTGAGTTGGCCCAAATCGACGGCATGGGGGGGGCTGTTGCAGCAATTGAATATATGAAATCGCGGTTGGTTGAATCAAACGCCGCCCGCATCGCCAAAATCGAAACCGGCGAAACCACCGTCGTTGGCGTGAACCGTTGGGTAGAGGCTGAGGAGAGCCCGCTGACCTCGGGGGATGGGTCTATCATGGTGTCAGATCCGGCGGCCGAGGCCGATCAAGTTGCACGCTTGAATGCTTGGCGCGAGGCCCGTGACGAGGCTGCTGTTAAATCTGCATTGGATGATTTACGCGCAGCGGCACTGTCGGGTGAGAACATTATGCCAGCTTCAATCGCGGCGGCCCGCGTTGGCGTAACCACGGGTGAATGGGGCGCGATGGTGCGCAATACATTCGGACAATATCGCGCGCCCACCGGCGTCTCTCCTAACCGGTCAAACCGCACCGAAGGCTTGGACGAAATCCGCGCCAAGGTCGACGCAGCTTCAGACACGCTGGGGCGGCGCATGAAAATACTGGTGGGTAAACCAGGGTTGGACGGTCACTCAAACGGGGCCGAGCAAATCGCAACGCGCGCCCGTGATTGCGGCATGGATATCAGCTATGAAGGTATCCGGTTGACGCCAACCGAGATCGTCGCGAGCGCCAAGGTTGAGGACCCGCATGTCATTGGCTTGTCAATCTTGTCTGGCAGCCACATCCCGTTGATCCACGATCTTCTTGCGCTCATGAAGACCGAAGGCCTCGCCCATATTCCCGTGGTCGTTGGCGGCATTATTCCAGAAGACGACGCCCAGTCTTTACAAGAGATGGGCGTCGCGCGGGTCTATACCCCGAAAGATTTTGAACTGAACAAAATCATGGACGATATCGTTACTTTGGTTGCGCCAAGCTAAACTAGGTCAAAATACAAAATCTGATGAATGCAGATCAGTTGCGGTGAAATTTTCTAAGGTGATCTCATCGCCGCCATAAGAAATCACCGTGTCTGACCCCTCTTGGGTGATCGTCAGGTCGCTAAAACGGATGTTCCCTCTCACAAAGACAATCTCATCCACCCCTGCTTGGAAATCGGTGATCACGTCGTTACCATTAATCGGTAGGATGAAATCGTTTGGATCAAAATTGCTGTGGCCGCCCCAACCGCCAAAGCCACCAAACCCGCCGGAATTGGTTGAGCGGACAAAGTCCGGCGATTCAAAGATGAACTGATCCGCCCCGCCGCCGCCCGTCATGACGTCGTGGTCGGCGCCGCCAGTTAAGCGATCATCACCACCATCCGCGATCAAAACATCATTGCCAGCTCCGCCATTCAAATAGTTGTTGCTGTTGTAACCACGGTCGTCAGCCACAAGGTCGATGACCTCCAAACGGTCATCCCCGTCCCCGCCATATAGCAGATCGGTGCCAGCGCCTGCATAAAGGTTGTCGTTGCCCTCGCCACCGATCAGTGTGTCATCGCCAGAGCCACCGCGCAGGACATCTGTCCCGTCATCGCCTATCAAACTATCATTGCCGTCACCGCCGGATAATGCGTCATTGCCGGATCCACCACGCAGGAAATCGCGCCCGTCATTGCCTTGCATGCTGTCGTTGCCTGATCCACCCGAAAGGTAATCATCGCCAGCACCACCGACCATGACGTCATTTCCATCGTCGCCATATAGCCGGTCATTGCCTGCTTCACCAAACAAACGGTCGTTGCCAGATCCGCCATACAGGTAGTCATTGCCATCGCCGCCCAAAAGCATGTCGATTGAGTTTTCTCCATACAGCCGGTCGTTACCCGCACCTCCTACAAGCGTATCGCGCCCGTTACCGCCATAGAGCCAATCGTTATCCGCACCACCATCTAAATAGTCACTGCCAAACCCGCCGAACAGACGATCATTGCCAGAACCGCCGTATAGTCTGTCGTTACCATATCCAACGGCAAAGGATGTGCTATCGCCATAGAGGGTGTCATTGCCTGAACCACCCCATAACCTGTCGTTCCCAGCGCCACCAAAAAGGCTATCGTTATCGGCGCCGCCAAACAATCTGTCGTTGCCAGAGTCACCGTAAAGCCGATCAGCCCCTAGGCCACCCACCAACAGATCATTGCCGCCGCCGCCCCTAACGTGATCGTTGCCCTCATAGGCAAAAATGTTGTCGTCGCTCGCGCCACCGTAAATGATGTCTCTCTGGTAACTTCCATAAAAATTTGCCATGATCAATGTCCCTTATGCTGTGTCAACTAACGCTACTAAATTTTGCGCTTATTTCGACAGAACATAAGTGGTCGCCCGCAGATCCAACAAGTATGGAAAACCTGACCATCCGCTTTGCGCGAGCTAAAACGCCTTATTATTATGGACACTTCCAATGTTATATGTCTGAATTGTGGTCCAACAGACACCTAAACTGGCAGGGCTGTTGTTTTGAAAACCGTACGCAAAGCAAAGGATGATTGCATCTGCGCGACCCCTGGCAAACGGGCTAGGTATCGTCGGTGGATGCGTGCGAAATCCTCGGTGTCTTGGGCCACAACTTTCAACAGGTAATCCGCCGTGCCCGCCATTAAATGACACTCCAAAACATCCGGCACTTTGGCCACTTCGCGCTCGAAGGCCTCCAACACTTCGTCGGCCTGTCCTGACAATGTGATCTCGACAAATATCGTCGAAGGACAGCCCAACTTGCGCGGGTCCAACAGCGCGACGTAATCTTTTATATAGCCGTCGGATTCCAACCGTTGCACCCGGCGATGGCACGCCGAGGGTGACAGGTTGATCTTTTCTGACAGGTCCGCATTTGACATCCGCCCACGCTTTTGCAGCGCCTCTAGGATGCGGCAATCTATGCTGTCTAATTCTTGTAATGCGCTCATTTCTTCGAACCTTTCAATTCAATGCCGAATTATCTTGCGCATTTAGCGCTACCATACACCGTTCTTTTCAAAGCAATTGTGTTGGCAGGTCAATAGGTTTGTTTAAAAGGCAGGGAGGAAACGCCATGATTATCGGATGTCCAAAAGAGATTAAGCCACAAGAGTTCCGCGTTGGAATGACTCCAAACGCAGCTGGAGAGGCCGTCGCACGCGGCCATAAGGTTGTGATTGAAACCCAAGGCGGCAATGGCGCTGGGTTCACGGATGAAGACTATATCGCCGCTGGTGCAGAAATCCTTGGCACCGCTGCCGAAATTTTCAAAACCGCAGACATGATCGTCAAGGTTAAGGAACCCCAGGCCATTGAGCGCAAAATGTTGCGCGAAGGTCAGTTGCTGTTTACCTATCTGCATCTTGCACCCGATCTGGATCAAACCCGTGATCTGATGGACAGTGGATGTACCGCCATTGCCTATGAAACTGTGACCGACAACAATGGCGGCCTGCCGTTGCTCGCACCAATGTCCGAAGTTGCCGGCCGTTTGGCACCGCAAGTTGGCGCATGGACCCTGCAAAAGGCCAATGGCGGACGCGGCGTTTTGATGGGAGGCGTGCCCGGCGTTGGGCCCGCGCGTGTTGTTGTGATTGGTGGCGGTGTTGTCGGAACTCATGCGGCGCGCATCGCGGCGGGTATGGGGGCGGATGTCACCGTTCTAGACCGGTCGCTGCCACGTCTTCGCTATTTGGATGATGTGTTTGGCCGTGATTTTAAGAACAGCTACGCTTCGGCTGGCAACACCATCGAATTGGTCCGCGAGGCCGACATGGTGATCGGTGCTGTTTTGGTCCCCGGGGCCGCTGCGCCAAAACTGATCAGCCGTGCGCAACTGTCGGAAATGAAACCGGCTGCAGCGTTGGTGGATGTGGCCATCGACCAAGGTGGTTGTTTTGAGACATCCCACGCCACCACCCACCAAGACCCGATCTACGAGGTTGATGGCATCATGCACTACTGTGTTGCCAACATGCCGGGTGCCGTTGCCCGCACCTCGACCATTGCGCTTGGCAACGCCACCATGCCGTTCATGTTGGCACTGGCTGATAAGGGTTGGAAACAAGCCTGCATCGATGATCCGCACCTAGCCAACGGGCTGAATGTGCATGCAGGTGAGCTGACCTATGAGGCGGTTGGCACGGCGCTTGGAATAGACGTGGTCCCGACCGCCAATTTCTTAAAATAGGGCGCCGGAAAGTTGGGGCCGTGACGTATAATCCTTACAGTCACGCAATTGGAGCAAGAAACGATGCTGTCCCGACTTTCCCCCTACTGGTTATGGCTGGTTTTATCTATCCCGGCCTTTGGTATTTTGAACGGCGCCTTCACTGACACGAACCCAAAAATATTCCATATTTTGGTCCACCCTACGGGCGAATTTTCTGCCCGTTTTATGATCATTGCGATGATGGCAACGCCCTTGGCGATGCTCTTCAAAGGGTGGCGCGGCCCTCTCTGGTTGAAAAAGAACCGTCGTTATTTCGGCGTTGCCGCCTTTGGTTATGCCCTGCTGCATACGGTTTTCTATTTGATCGACAAAGCCACATTGGCAACGGTTGTTGGCGAACTTAGCCGTCTATATATCTGGACTGGCTGGTTGGCGTTTTTGATCTTTATTCCGCTGACCGTAACCTCGATGGACTACTTCGTGCGCGTCATGGGGCCAAACTGGAAAAAGTTACAGCGCTGGACTTATGCCGCCGCCGTGCTGTCTCTGATCCACTGGGCATCGTTGCACAATTGGAATGGCTATATTCCGGCGCTGATACATTTCGGGCCGCTGGTTGCCCTGACGACCTACCGTCTTTGGTATTGGTACGTTCGGCCAAGGAATAAGCCCGCAAAGGCCTAAATTGCATTGAAAAGGGCCCGCCAAATTGACGGGCCCCTAAAATTCAACAACAGTTGATTACTTTTTCAACGAGGCTGCAATTTCTTTCAACAGATCCAACTCAGATGGACCCGGATCAGCGGCCGGTGCGGCGGCTTCTTCTGCTTTTTTGGATTTGTTCAAAGCACGAACCATCATGAACACCACAAACGCGATGACGATAAAGTTGATGATTGCCATGATAAAGCGGCCATAAGCGAATACCGCGGCGCCTGCTTCTTCGGCTTCACCGATGGAGGCATATTCGCCCTCACCTAACAAAGCATACATGCTTGAGAAATCGGTTCCGCCCATGAAAAGGCTAATGATTGGGTTGATCAGGTCGGCAACCAATGATCCAACAATCGCAGTGAATGCCGCGCCGATGATGATCCCAACGGCCATGTCCATCACATTGCCCTTGGCGATGAAATCTTTAAACTCTTTAAGCATTATTTTGTCCCCTGTGTAACGTTGTTACGTTCTCGTTTTATGTCGATATTCTCCCATTGCGCGTGGGTGCACAGCTATTACCATGTTTTCAAACGCTTTGTTAACCTTTTTATCTCGCGGACAATGCCTATATCGAACGGGCAGCAAAAACGGAGAATACCCATGAGCAAACTTGCAAATTTTCAAATCACCAAACGCTGGCCACCGACCGATGCGTCCGCCATTCAATATTACGGCCTGCCCACGCCGAACGGGGTCAAGGTTTCGATTGCGCTCGAGGAGTTGGGCCTGCCCTACGACGCCCATTTGGTGTCTTTCGCCGACGGGGATCAGTTCACGCCAGAATTCCTATCGCTGAACCCAAACAACAAAATTCCAGCCATCATTGATCCAAATGGACCAGGCGGCGCGCCTTTGGCGATGTTTGAGTCAGGGGCAATCCTGATTTATCTGGCTGAGAAGACCGGTAAACTGATGCCCAAGGATGCGGCAGGTCGCTATGACGTGTTGCAATGGTTGATGTTCCAAATGGGTGGCCTCGGGCCGATGTTGGGACAGCTTGGGTTCTTTATCAAGTTTGCGGGCAAAGAGATCGAAGACCCGCGCCCGGCACAGCGCTACATTGACGAAAGCACACGTTTGCTCAAGGTGTTGGACGGGCAACTGGAGGGGCGTGACTGGGTGTGCGGCGAATATTCGATCGCTGACATTGCGATAGCGCCTTGGATCCGTGGGTTGCGAGATTTCTATCAAGCCGGTGATCTGGTCGGCTGGGATGATCTGAAAAATGTTCCAACCTATTTGGATCGTTTTCTTGAGCGCCCTGCTGTTCAGGCGGGCCTGAAAAAACCCGCAGCCAGCTGAGCGAGCCAACCGCTCATCAAGCCTGACGGCTTTCTTCGCTATAGCGAAGAGCGCCCGTCAGGGAGCGATGAGCGTTTCGCCTGCTTGGCGGATCATGTCGGCAGCTTTTTCCGCGATCATGATGGTGGGCGCATTTGTATTGCCGCCCACCAGACGTGGCATCACAGACGCATCCACAACACGCAGACCCTGCACCCCATGCACCCTCAATTCAGGGTCCACCACCGCCATCTCATCTCGGCCCATCCGGCATGTGCCTACAGGGTGGTAAATGGTGTCGGCGCGGGCCCGAATATCCGCTTCAAGCGCCGTTTCCGTTCCATCATGCGGATACAATCGCTTGCCGCGCCACAGTGTCAATGGATTGGCTTTGAGCACCTCATCCATCACCCGCGCGCCTTGCATCAAGATGCGTAAATCCGCCGGATCAGACAGAAACGCCGGATCAATTTTTGGTGCCGATCTCGGATCACTATCCTTCAGGCCAACAGTCCCACGGGACGCGGGACGCAGCACACAAACATGGCAGCTGAACCCATGTGCGGTGTGGATTTTACGCATGTGATCATCAACGATACCGATCACGAAATGCAGCTGCAGATCCGGTCGCTTCTGTGCGGGATCAGAACGGATAAAGGCTCCACCCTCAGCAAATGGTGTCGCGAACATTCCCGCCCCCGTCTTACGCCATTCTAGCCCAGACTTAACAAGTTGCCACAACCCGATGGGGTTCAACCCAATCACATCCCGACGTTTGGATTTGTAGGAGATGATGTAGTCCAAATGGTCCTGTAGGTTTTTCCCAACGCCAGGCAAATCATGCACCACGTCGATCCCGTGGACCTTCAATTCGTCAGCGGCTCCGATCCCCGAAAGCATCAATAAATGTGGTGATCCAAATGCACCTGCGGACATAATCACTTCACGCCCAGCCTTGGCGACATATGCTTGCCCCTTGCGCGTGTAGGCCGCACCAACAGCGCGCGTCCCGTCCATCACCACACGTGAAACCTCGGCCCGCGTGATCACAGTCAGATTCTTGCGGGATTGCACCGGAAACAAATAGGCCGCCGCTGCCGAACAACGCTCGCCCTTGTGCGCGCCCTTTGAGAACTGCGTCACTTGATACAGGCCAGCGCCTTCTTGTTGGGCGCCATTGAAATCATCGTTGCGCGGGATTTGAAGCGTCTCGGCAGCCTCGACAAAGGCGTCAGAAATACCCCTTGGCGCGCTCTGGTCAGCGACTTGTAGCGGTCCTTCCGCGCTGTGCAAATCATCCGCGCCCCGTGCGTTTCCCTCGGCGCGCTTAAAATACGGCAGCACCTTGTCCCAAGACCAGCCATCACAACCCAGATCGGCCCACTCATCATAGTCCTGTTTGTGACCGCGCAGATACAACATCGCGTTAATAGCGCTCGATCCGCCCAAAGCCTTGCCGCGTGGTTGAAACCCGCGCCGATTGTTCAAACCTGCTTGCGGCACTGTCCGCAGCGCCCAATTGTTGATTTTTGGCCGCCCCGAAACCATCGCGGCCACCAAAGCGGGCGCACGGATCAACAAGCTTTTCCCGCCGCCGCCTGCTTCGAGCAGGCAGACAGTGGTATTGGCGTCTTCAGAAAGCCGCGCTGCCAAGACACTGCCCGCCGATCCGCCGCCAACTATCACATAGTCATAGGTCATTTGGCCCCCGTTTGAAGAAGCCTAACCCAGATCGCCTGTCAAAACATAGCGTAAAATTTGCACGACTTGGGCAGGGTCCTCAGTGACGGCCAAGGCCGCCGCATCGACTTCTTTCAAGGCATGTTGATGATCTGCCCCGTGCAACACGATCAAGGATTTCCCCAACGCCGCCGCGAAACCAGCATCAAACGCTGCGTTCCATTGTTTGTACTTTTCACCAAAGCGCACCACCACAACATCCGCGTCTTCAATGCCTTTGCGGGTGCGGATGGCGTTCAGTTTGGCACCTTTGTTATCGTGCCAGAACTTGTCCGCCTCGGCCCCCATGATAGTGACGCCGCAATCATCTGACGCCTCATGATCGGTGACCGGAGACGCGAAGCTCACGTCTAAGGCAGCTGCGCCCGTAACAATCACGTCGCGCCAATCGGTGTGGATTTCGCCCGATAAATATACCTTCAAAGTCATCGTTTACCCTCTCAACTCGCCGCCGGTCGCGGATGCCACTTTAGCGATAATTTTTCCGGACACAGCTTCGATATCTTTCTCAGTCAATGTTGCGTCGACGGGCTGTAGACGCACCGAAATGGCCAAAGACTTCTTGCCCTCACCAAGGGAGCCGCCGATAAATTCGTCGAACACCCGCACGGATTCAATCAAGGCTTTGTCAGCACCGGTCGCCGCATTCACCAGCGTCAGAGCCTCGACATTTGCGTCCACGACAAAGGCAAAGTCGCGTTCGACCGCTTGCAAATCACGCAGCGCCAGCGCCGGACGTGTGGCGGATTTATTACGTGGGAAAGGCGGCTCCTCAACGAAGACCGTGAAGCCGACAGCAGGGCCTTTAACGTCCATGGCCGTTAGGATTTTGGGATGGATTTCACCAAACACCGCCATCACCTTTTTGGGGCCGAGACAAATCACGCCCGAACGACCGGGATGCCAACATTCAGCGGCCTCGCGCAAGATTTGCACGCGGGTGGGGGCACCAACGGCACTTAGCACCGTCTCGGCATCGGCTTTGGCGTCATAGACATCGACGGCGCGGCGTTCACCATGCACGTCCTTTGGGCCGGTCTGGCCAATCAGGATGCCAGTGGCCAGCAAATGTTGCTCATTCGGCTCGCCGCCATGAAAGGCAGGGCCGACTTCGAACAAGGCCATATCCATGAAACCCCGAGCCTGATTGCGGGCAGCAGCCTGCAACAGACCAGGCAACAGATCGGGGCGCATGTGGCTCATTTCAGATGAAATCGGATTGTCGAGCATGGTGGCGTCGTCGCCACCGCCGAACAATTTCGCACTGGCCTGATCAATGAAGGAATAGGTCACGCATTCATTGTACCCAAGCGCTGCAATGGTGCGCCGCGCCATGTTCTCGCGTTGCTGCATAGGCGTCAAAATTGCGCGGGGCACACCGACTTGGGCGCGCGCCATTGGCTTGCCTTCCAATTTGGTCAGCGAGGCCATGCGGGCGACTTCTTCGACCAGATCGGCAGAACCTTGCACATCGGGCCGCCAGCTCGGCACGCTGGCCATGTCGCTTGCATCAAGTTCAAACCCAAGTGCTGCCAGCGTTTCTCGCTGTGTCGTTGGCGCGATTTCCATACCGACCAACGACTGCACACGGTCCGTGTCCAGCTGGTAGGCGCGGCTGACGTCAGGTACTTGGCCAGCTGTCACAACGTTAGAGGCTTCGCCACCGCAAAGTTCCAAGATCATCTGCGTCGCCAACTCGATCGCTTGCGCGTTGAACGCAGGATCAATGCCGCGCTCATTACGGTAACGTGCGTCTGAGTTGATCTTGAGCGTACGCCCCGTTTTGGCGGTGCGAATGGTGTCCCAGATCGCGGCCTCCAAAAACACGTTGGTTGTGGCCTCGGTACAGCCTGTGGCCAGACCGCCCATGATGCCGCCGATGCTTTCAATCCCAGTGTCGTCGGAAATCACAACCATACCTGCGTCAAAGCTGTATTCTTTGTCATCCAGCCCCATCAGGGTCTCGCCACCCGTGGCGCGATGGACCCGCAGATCGCCGCTGACCTTGTCCGCGTCAAACACGTGCAAGGGGCGGTTCACATCATAGGTGAAGAAATTCGTGATATCGACCAGCGCTGAAATGGGCCGCAAGCCAATTGCCTTTAGGCGTTGTTGTAACCACGCGGGGCTTGGTCCGTTTTTAACGCCTTTGATCAGACGTCCCATGAAGACTTCGCAGCCATCCGTACGGGTATCCTCGTCAATGGTTACGTTGATCGGACAGTCAAACGTGCCGTTAACCTGCGCCGTTTTGGCGGGCAGCAGAGTACCCAAGCCACGCGCAGCCAGATCGCGGGCGATGCCGCGAATGCCCAGCGCGTCGGGGCGGTTTGGCGTGATTGCAATGTCGATCACAGGGTCCACTTTGGATGGATCATTCGTGGCCAGCCAATCGATGAACTTGTCGCCCACTTTGCCCGAGGCAAGTTCGATGATACCGTCGTGCTCGTCCGACAATTCCAGCTCTTTTTCGGACGCCATCATGCCGTGGCTTTCAACGCCGCGGATTTTACCAACCTTGATCGTGATGTCCAACCCGGGGATATACATGCCGGGTTTGCAGACAACAACGGTGATGCCTTCACGCGCGTTCGGGGCGCCGCAAATGATCTGCTGCATGCCCGCATCGGTTTCGACCTGACAGACGCGCAAACGGTCGGCATCGGGGTGCTTTTCGGCGGATTTAACGTAGCCCAGCGTGAATTCGGACAGGGTGTCGGCGGGGTTGATCACCTCTTCCACCTCCAGCCCGATGTCGGTCAGCGCATAGAGGATATCATCTAGGGAGGCGTCGGTGTCCAAATGGTCTTTGAGCCATGAGAGTGTGAATTTCATTGTGTTTCCTCACTTGGGTCAATTTCGCTGCCGATCAGATTTTCGACCACATCGAAAAATTCAAAGACCAGCATCATCTCGGGCTTAAAGCCGCCGTTTTTCTTGAAATGTTTTTCGCGGGCGTTGCGCCATTGGGCCAGCGTTTCATGCTCGCCTTCGGCCAAAGCCATCCGTTCGGTGACCTTGTCAAAGGACAGAGTTTTCACGGAGGTGGTTTTGATCACCACGGCAGGGGTGCCGTCCCAGTTGGCAATGATATCGCAACGCCCAACCTTGGGCATCGACGTCATATCGCCGCCGAATTCAAACAACGCCGCGCATTCCGCGTGCTTGGTTTTCGCCCGCACCAATGCGATCAGCTCGGCTGAAGATTCGACGTTGTGGCCCAGTTTAAAGGTGCCCGCGCCGGGGTATGTGTCTTGTAGGTCTTCGATCATGGAAACAGGCCGCCTTTGTATATTTTCACGGATGTCAATTTGTTTCGCTCATATCCGATCCAATGAAGCGGTAAAAGGGGGATGGGCAAATATAACGCGTGGCACTGAGTTGGTCTGTCATGGATAGTAACACTAGGGATTTAGGAAAAGCGTTGACAGTAATCTCTAATGTTACTAAATATACTAAAAATGCTTAGGCTTAGTGTATGGGAAAGATGGCAGCGCATGGATAACATTATTGAAATCAAAAATGACCTAGAGCTTAATAAGACTCTAGAAAATAACCGCCTATCCCTTGACGAAACAAAGGGTGACATTGCTAAGCGAATGATAAAAGCCCTATATGAACCCACTAAAGCCCCACCAAATACAGACCAGCAGAAAATTGGCAGCCCTGCCTTCTCCATAAATGGGAATATTACCCGCGATAAAAACGCCAAGGGACTGTATCTTAAGTTACTAAAATCCCTAAGCTCTAGTCATTCTGATTTCTATGACCTCTTTTCAAAGGAGCAATCTAGATCGCGTAGATTTATTGCAAAACAGCCCCACTCATTATATAAATACAGCCCACATTTAGCAAAAGAATTTGCTGATGAAATCGATTCGGGTTGGTGGGTTGATACAAATCTATCAAAAACACAAATCTATTCTCGGGCTGAAACAGCTTGTAGAGTACTCGGCTTGGAATATGGCATAGATCTAGTATTAAATCTGTGAAAGGCACTGTCTACGTCGCATGCATTCACCTACTCAACCCACCATGCAGGTTCGGCATATCCAGCGCCGAGAAACCGTAGTGGCGTAGCCAGCGTAGGTCGCTGTCGAAAAACGCGCGCAGGTCGGGGATGCCGTATTTCAGCATCGCGATGCGGTCGATGCCCATGCCAAAGGCGAAGCCTTGCCACAGGTCGGGATCAACGCCGCCGGCTTGCAGGACTTTGGGGTGCATCATGCCAGAGCCGAGCACTTCCATCCAGTCGTCGCCCTCGCCGATGCGCAATTGGCCGTCGACCCATGAGCACTGGATGTCGACCTCGGCCGAGGGTTCGGTGAACGGGAAGTGCGAGGCGCGAAAACGGGTTTTGATACCGTCGATTTCGAAAAATGCCGAGAAGAATTCCTCTAGCACCCATTTCAGATTGGCCATCGAGATGTCTTTGCCAATCGCCATGCCCTCAATCTGGTGGAACATCGGCGTGTGGGTTTGGTCGTAGTCCGAGCGGTACACGCGGCCCGGCGCGATCACACGGATCGGCGCGCCGGTCTTTTCCATCGCGCGGATTTGCACTGGCGAGGTGTGAGTGCGCAAGACGTGCGGCGGACGGTCGTCGCCTTCGGCACGGTTCATATAGAAGGTGTCAAACTCCTGACGGGCGGGGTGGTGCGGCGGGATGTTCAACGCATCAAAATTGTACCAATCGTTTTCGACCTGGGGGCCTTCGGCAACGGTGAAACCCATGTCAGCGAAAATGGCTGACACCTCGTCAGTGACTTGGGACACGGGATGGATCGTGCCCTGTCCACGGCTGCGAGAAGGCAGGGTGACATCGAGCCATTCGGTGCGCAGACGCTCATCAAGCGCGGCATCTGCGAGCCCCGCTTTCTTCGCAGCCAACGCGCTGTTCAACTCGTCCTTGAGCGCGTTCAGCAATGGCCCCGCCACTTGGCGTTCTTCCGGTGTCATCTTGCCTAGCTCGCGCATTTTCAAGCTGACTTCGCCCTTTTTACCAACGGCACTCACGCGTAGATCTTCCAGCGCGGATTCGTCAACCACATTGGCAATTGCGTCGATATATTTTTGTCTTAGCGCATCCATAGTTCAGCTTCCCAAATCGCGTTTTTTATAAGGACTATTCACCCGCTGCTATCATATTTCACACAGCTTGCAACCTGATCGCCACCAATATAGCTTTTTGATTTTACCAGTGCCCGGCTCGTTTGCATAAATATGGAGAGGAAATACCCAATATGAACAATTACATTCCACACCGTTTTACACTTAAATCGGTTTTGATTGCGGGCCTTCTGGGGGCGTTAGCGGCGCCTGTGGCTGCAAAAGATCTAAGCATCGCAATACCCGGCACGAATATGCACGCATGGACCAGCATGGGAGAATGCAACGCTCACTATACCAGCAGCAGCCAAGTCTGCGTAGAATTGACCGGCGTTTGCAACAACACCGTATATACGACGCAAGGCATCCGCCACGAGTTGGTTGCTGCAATACGGGATAAAGGGGCGACCGCAACTGTGCGTGTGATGAACGGCGGGTTGTTCCCAAAGGGATCATTCGGTGCGGTCTGGTGCACAATCAGCGTTCAGTGAAGGCACGTGCAAAACGCCACAAAACAAACAAAAAACCCGCCGTGAACGGGCGGGTTTTTATTTGTTAAAGCAGCGCGTTTAGGCCAGGGCAGCCTGTGCCTTGGTGACGATCGCTGTAAACGCTTCTGGCTCATTCACGGCCAAATCGGCCAGAACCTTGCGGTCAACTTCGATGCCTGCAAGTGACAGACCGTTGATGAAGCGTGAATATGTCAGCGCTTCGTCGTGGCTGCGTACAGCCGCATTGATCCGTTGGATCCACAGAGCGCGGAAGTTGCGCTTGCGGGCTTTACGGTCGCGGGTTGCGTATTGATTGGATTTGTCCACCGCTTGGGTTGCGGATTTGAACAGATTTTTGCGACGGCCTTTAAAACCTTTGGCGGCTTTAATGACTTTTTTATGGCGGGCTTGGGTCGTTGGACCTGAAGTAACTCTCATTGCTCAATCCCTCCTTATGAATACGGCATCATCGTCTTGATGATTTTCGCATCAGGAGCCGATAATACAGTTGTGCCACGCGCGTTGCGCAGGAATTTGTTTGTGCGTTTGATCATGCCGTGGCGTTTGCCAGCCTGACCTGCTTTTACACGACCCTTGGCCGTGATCTTGAACCGCTTTTTGCAGCTCGATTTCGTCTTCATCTTAGGCATTTCCGTCTCCTTTGTTGGGCGGTGGTGAAACGCGACTCGGCATGCCACTTTGGCCGGTCGCGCAGATCGAAGTGCGTCGTATAGGCTGCATGGTCTAGTATGACAAGGGAAAAAGCCCCCATTTTGGGGGCCTAATTAATATATTTTCCGATAACCCGTGTAAAGGCTTTGGGCACGTCTTGAATGGAATATCCACTTGGCTTGCCCAACACCGCAACCGCGATCATGCCGCTGCCGATCATAATCATGATCGCAGCGCCACGTGGCACCCTGCCGTCGACCAGAGCGCCGATGATCGAAGGTATTGCCAGGCCAGAAATGATCAAACCCAACACTAGAAATAAATCGTTATTCATTACAATTCCCCAAACTAACTTTACCCAAGGTCATTATTATTGGTCTGTGCGAAAAATCAACCTTTCATCGCAGGGCGCTACTCGCAAAATGTTTGTGGTGCCCGGAACGTTGAACGGCACGCCTGCTGTGACAACGATCTGGTCTTTTTCGGTGGCCAGGCCAGAGGCCAGCGCCGCACGTGCCGCACTTACAACCGCCATTTTGAACCGGTCCACTTCAGCCGTGAAATAGCAATTTACGCCCCAACTCAAACACAGGCGTCGTGCTGTGCCTGTCAGGGGAGTCAGTGCGATGATTGGCACGCTAGGGCGTTCGCGGGCGGTCAGCAGGGCCGTGGTTCCGGACTGAGTGAAACAACAAATTGCTTTGATTTCAGTGGTTTCTGCGATTTCACGCGCTGCGGATACGATGCCATCTGCCACTGTGCTGCGCTTCAGGCTACGCGAGGCCTCGATGATTTCACGATAGTTTGGATCGTTTTCAACTTCGACGGCCACGTTGTTCATGGTGGTTACAGCCTCGATCGGATAGCGGCCCGCAGCGGATTCTGCCGACAGCATAATCGCGTCAGTGCCCTCATAAATCGCGGTGGCAACATCCGACACCTCTGCGCGAGTGGGCACAGGGCTTTCGATCATGCTTTCCAACATTTGGGTCGCAACAATCACGGGTTTGCCTGCGGTACGGCAGCCACGGATCAACCGTTTTTGGATTGGCGGGACATTTTGCACTGGCAATTCAACACCCAAATCACCGCGCGCCACCATAATACCATCAGAGGCTTCCAAAATCTCTGGGAACGCGTCAACAGCCGCCGGTTTTTCGATCTTGGACAGGATCGCCGCGCGCCCTTGTGCCAATTCGCGCGCTTCATGCACATCCTCGGGGCGTTGCACAAATGACAGCGCCAACCAGTCAACACCCAATTGGCAAACAAATTCCAGATCTTTGCGGTCTTTTTCGGAAAGCGCTGCTAGGGGCAGCACCACGTCAGGCACATTCACACCCTTGCGGTTGGAAATCGTACCGCCGACGACAACAGTACAATTGGCAAAATCGTCGCCAAAATCATTGACCTTCAACTCGATCTTGCCGTCATCAACCAAAAGGGTCGCGCCCTTTTTCAGGGCGCGGAAAATTTCTGGATGCGGCAAGCGGACGCGATGGTTGTCGCCCTCGGCCTTATCTAGATCAAACCGGAATGCCTGCCCGTCTTCAAGATCAGCCGCTTTGTTTGCAAAGGTGCCACAGCGCAGCTTTGGCCCCTGCAAATCAGCCAAAATGGCAATCGGGCGATCCACGTCTTTTTCAATCTGGCGGATGATGCCGTGACGCACTTTAATCTCGTCGTGCTCACCATGGCTCATATTCAGGCGGAACACATCGGCTCCTGCCTCGAACAAAGCACGGATCATTTCATAGTCGTCTGAGGCGGGCCCAAGGGTCGCCACGATCTTTACATTGCGTTGGCGCTTCATAATGCCAATTTCCTCATGTTGTTTTCATATTTTCGGTGGGCCATGGGTTATATGCAGCAAATCTGGCGCTGTTTCAACTGGCGCTTAAGCATTCTGGCGATTAAGCAGGAGATAACTTAATAATATGACAAAGCTATGACATATCATCCCTACCAAATAATAGGCCCAGATAGACCGTCACGCATGTTGATCACTTGTGATCATGCGGCCAATACCGTTCCTGACACCGTAGGTAATGGCGACCTTGGACTGGCAGCCACCGATATGGCGCGCCACATTGCCTATGATGTTGGGGCGGCTGGGGTGACTTATGCTTTGGCTGAACTGATGGATGCCCCTGCAATCCTGTCGAATTTTTCGCGATTAGTGATTGATCCAAACCGTGACGAAGACGACCCAACCCTGTTGATGAAGCTGTATGATGGCACCATCATCCCCGGCAATCGTCATGCGGACGCAGCCGAGCGCGAGCATCGTCTGAACACCTGTTATCGCCCCTATCACACAGCACAGGCCGAAATGGCAGCACGTCAGGATGACACTGTACTGATCTCGATCCACAGTTATACGCCGCAGTTGAACGGCTATCCACAACGCCCCTGGCATATCGGAATCCTGTATGGTGCGGACTCGCGATTGTCGATGCCGCTACTGGCGCGTTTAAGGCAAGAACCTGATCTGAGCGTTGGTGAAAACGAGCCCTACCTCGGCCATCTGGATGGCGATTCCGTTGACAGGCACGCCATTGCTTTTGGGCGGCCAAACACGCTGATTGAAATCCGCAATGATTTGATTGAAACTGACGCACAACAAGTCGCATGGGCAAAACGCCTTGCGCCGATCCTGACCGAGGCGCTTAGCATCTCGGGCCTGTAAACCGATTAAGGGAGATACTCGAATGCCGCATATCGTTGTTGAATACGCAGGCCATCTGGATGAAACCCACTGCATGAGCACCATCTGCAAGACCCTGTTTGATACCGCCGCCGCCTCGGGTGTTTTTCCAGATCCCAGCGCCATCAAGGTGCGCGCCCTACCCTGCCCGTTTTCACTGATTGGCACCGAACCGCAAAGCTTTGCTCATGCCACCATCCGTCTGCTGGCGGGCCGTGATGATGCCGTTAAGGCAGATTTGACACGCAGTATTTTGTCCGCACTGGACAAGGCTCTGCCGGATGTAGGCAGCCTGTCCGTCGACATCAAAGACATCGACACGGCATCCTATGCCAAACGAACCCTATAAGGAGAGCACGCCATGGACAGCCAGACCAAAACCGAGTTAGAAGCCGCCGCCTTTCGTGCCCTTTTGAAACATCTGGATGGACGCAAAGATGTTCAGAACATCGACATGATGATCCTAACAGGGATGTGCCGTAATTGCCTGTCGCGTTGGTACCAAGAGGCCGCAAACGAGCGCGGTATTGAGATGTCCAAAGCCGAGGGACGCGAAGCGATTTACGGCGAACCATATGGCGACTGGGTCGAGAAATATCAGTTGGAGGCGACCGCTGAGCAACAGGCGGCCTTCAAGGTGGCCTTTGCCGAAAATGTGGGCAAGCCTGCGAAGTAGGTTTCGCAGATGCACATTTTTTCACAATGGGGAGAGTTCATTGCGGCATTGGTCGTGTTTTTCCTGTCGCACTCGATACCCGTGCGCCCCGCTGTGAAAACGCGCATCGTTGCCAAAACTAGCGCGCTTGGCTTTACGCTGCTTTATTCAACGCTGTCGATTGCGGTCCTTACGTGGATCATCGCCGCCGCTGGCCGCGCACCGTTTATTGAGATTTGGGGCTGGGCTGCGTGGCAAAATCACGTCCCTTTGATAGGGATGTTTGCGGCCATCCTGATCGTCATCTTGGCGTTTGGGCAGCCCAATCCTCTGTCCTTTGGCGGCTGGAACAATGGCCGGTTCGACCCCAAAAACTGCGGCATCCTCGGCTGGATTCGCCACCCCCTGCTGGTCGCCCTGCTGATCTGGGCCGTGAGCCACATGGTCCCCAACGGCAATCTGGCGCATGTCATCGTGTTCGGCCTGTTCGCCGCATTCTCTCTGCTTGGCATGAAGATCATCGACCGCCGCTCAAAACGCATCATTGGCGCTGAGAACTGGCAGAATCTGTCAAACACTCAGCGCCACCTGGCAATCACCCGTCGCGGCATCATCCGCATTCTGTTTGGCGTGTTGATCTATTTGGCCTTGCTGTACGGCCACCAATGGGTGATCGGCGTCAGCCCAATGCTGTGAGAAATTTGCATTTAGACCTTGCGCAATTAATATGAAATGAGACATTTGACGCTTGTTGTCGGTTTCACATCAATTTTCTAATGAGGTTTTTATGCCGTTTATCGAAATCATCGCCCTTGTGGCCGTTCTTCAGTATCTTACCTTCTGCTATTTGGTCGGCGGACAAAGGAAAGCCAGCGGCCTAAAAGCCCCAGCAATGACCGGCCATGACGGTTTCGAGCGCATGTACCGTGTGCAAATGAACACCCTAGAAATGATGATCGCATTTTTGCCCGTGCTTTTTCTGGCCAGCAAATATTGGCCCGCACTTTTGATCGCACCGATTGGGGCTGTTTATCTGATAGGGCGCACACTTTACTGGCGCGCTTACGTCAGTAATCCTGCTAACCGCACCCCTGGATTCATACTGACGTTTCTGCCGATTGCCGCCCTGTTAGTTTTGGCAGTGGTTGGGGCCATCATTGCCTTAATCCCACAGGTTGGTTAATTATCGGCATGACACAAATTGAATCACTCTTTGCCACCCCGATCTACCGCGCTGCTCTGTCCGAACAGGGCAAAGCGATAGATATGGATGAGCTCGAAACCTCTTGCTGGTCGATCGCCGACGATGACGAAGCCGGACAAGATTGGTGCGAGGCAAATGACTATGCTGGCTACACCAGCTACGCGTCCTTGGATGATCTGCCGTGGCGTTTTCCGATCTTCAAAGACCTGAAAAAAGTGCTCAACAAACATGTGGCGGCCTTCGTTGACACATTGGCCTTTGATACGGGTGACAAAAAGATCAAACTGGATTCTTTGTGGATCAACATCCTGCCAAACGGCGGGCTGCACACCTCGCACATTCACCCCCACAGCGTGATCAGCGGTACGACCTATGTTGTCATGCCAAAGGGCACCAGCGCGATCAAATTCGAGGACCCGCGTTCCGCCATGATGATGGCCGCCCCGACCCGCAAACCCGACGCCCCGCGCGATCTGCGCCGGTTCATTTATTATAAGCCCGAAGTCGGTGATGTGTTGCTATGGGAAAGCTGGCTGCGCCACGAGGTGCCGATGAACATGGCCGAAGAAGAGCGCATTAGCGTGAGCTTTAATTACAGCTGGGGCTGAAAACCGGGTTTATTCAAGTGACTGGTTGAGCATGAAGCCGAGCTGCAGCGAATGGCTGCAATGAGCCCGGAGTGACCGATGCTGGAAAATACACCAACGGCAGTAATGCGCAGATAGCGGGCTTTGCAAAGTCGGCTGGGCGACCCAGATCTGCCATTTGCTAACTGATCTGACGCTGCGGTGCAGCTTCCCCAAAGCGGTCCTTGGTCGAAAGTGCAGCATTTCTAAATGGCCAACGGCGGCTCAGCGGACAAAGCCGCCACTCACCACGCACGCTCGAATGTCCACTTTCGACTCTTTAACTCTGCCGCAAATATTGGAAAGACCGAGGAAATCAAGCGAGCTCAGGTAAACTTGGCTTCGATGAAATGCCTGCAATCAGCTAAATGAAACTGGCTCCTTCCGGCTTCGATCGACCGCAAGTGTAAACACGTCAGGCCGGGAATAATGACCGCTGACGTCAAATTTTCGCCGCGAGGATCGGGACGCGGATACATCAATGTCGGCCCAAAGTAACCCCTTTTCTCGATGCATAGGCCCAGCTTCAATCCCACCAAATGGCTTGTAGACAACGGCGTCACCAGGGTTCACCCACTCATCCTTGTCGGGGAACAGGATTTCATGATGTGGGATGCTTGTCGGAATATCGGACGCTTCAAGCGCAGTTGCACAACCAATGACCCAACACCCGCCCTCGCGAGCGATGTGTTGCATCGTGGCAAGCCAAGTGTCGCCACTGTCCCATGTGGGGGCGACATAGATGTCTATGTTTTGAGAATAAAGCGCATAGCGGGCTAGCGGCATATAGTTTTCCCAGCAAATCAAAGCGCCGATGCGCCCCACTGCCGTATCAACCACGTTGAGGCCTGATCCGTCGCCAAAGCCCCAAATCATGCGTTCGGGGTTTGTTGGCATCAGTTTTCGGTGATTGTTAACAATCTGCCCGTCGGCGTCGATGATGGCGCAGGAGTTGTAAAGAGTAGAGCCCGAAACTTCCCCGTCGATCTCTTGATAGCCGATCACAATAACCATATCGTTTTCGACTGCCGCGTCTTGTAGCGGGGCCATTCCATTGCGACTAAGGTCGACGGAATTGGCTTGTGTCAGGGCGAATAGTTCGTCGGTCTTAGCCATGTCGGCACCTGGCGACAAACGCCAACAGAACGTTGGATAGCCAGAAAGCCAGGTTTCGGGGAAGACAAGTAGCTTAGCACCGTCTTTGGCGGCTTGAGCGACAAGATCAACTGCACGTTCCATGCTTGCGGCAAGATCTAAATAGACAGGCGGTTCCTGAACAACTGCGACTTTCATCTTTAATTCCTTTGAATTGGTTAGCGATAGGTTTTGGGCATTCGAATGAGTGGAGTTTGTGTGCTCTTAGAATATCCGATCAATCGGATGGCCAAGCGCCATAGCACCGGCGTATTCGGCCTGCACCTCTTTTTGCAGCGGGTGATAACGTGCGGCCTGAATGTCGCGAAACCTGCGTTCAAGTTCAGTTTTGCGATAAAAGCTGGCCCCACCTGCCAATTCCATGGCCAGTTCCACGACGCGGATTGCGTTCTCTTCGACGAGGCGGCGGCCGATCATCACATCATTTATGGTTTCGGCAGAGGGTGCGTTGCGTTCAACGACCTCAATCATGTGGTTTTGGGCGAGACGGGCTGCCGTCAGCGCAGTGTCCATTCTCCCCGCAATCGATTGTGTGCGGTGTGAGACTGGTTTCATGGCAGCAATATCGACCGCGATCTCGCGTGCACTTTCGGCAACACCAAGATAGGCTGAATAGATTAGAGGAAACGCTATTGTGGCAATCATTTGGAATGCGGGATGCCACTCGCCTGCCTTACGCTTAAGGGGGATTTTGTCATCCGCAATGAATAACCCGTCGATTTGAATATCGTGCGATCCTGTGCTTCGCATCCCCATTGTGCGCCAAGTGTCCAGCACAGTGACCTCGGGCGCGGCAAGCGGCACGCCGAAATGTAGCACGGTGCGTTCGCCGTCCTCTTCGCTGATCGCGCCAGTCATCAAAAGGTCACCAGCTGGTGCCCCAGATGTAAACACTTTGCGCGCGGTGATCCGATAGCCGCCATCGACCTTTTCAGCTTTGCCAGAACCGCCAATCCAGTCTGAACCGCCGGAACTGAGCAGCACAAGGTTTTCATCTACGACACGTTGCAAAAGCGGCTCGACCATTGGGCGCGCGGCGACCTGGTGATGCCAGCGCCAAGCCGGAATTGCGACTTGATGGGTATGCATCGAAAGCGCAAGCCCGGTTGAACCACAGGCACCCGCGATGATGCGCAGCATCTCACAAAGTTCGCGAACACTGGCACCACTACCGCCAAGCTCCCTCGGAACACCTGCGCGGATCAACCCGGCGCTTTTCAAGTCCACATAATCCTCTTCAACAAATCTGTCATTCTCGTCATTCGCCGCAGCCCGTGCCGCAAATGTTTTTGCTAGTTTCCTAGCAGCCTCTTTGACGTCGACAACGGCCACTTTTGGGTCAATAAGCTGTTCCATGTCATAACTCCCTTGTTTCCAAATATGTTGGTAGCGTCGCGAATTGTTCTGAACTTCGATAGTCCAGAAACTGTACTAGACCCAAGCAAGCCCCTTCGGTTACGATAAAATGACAATTTTTTGACAAAAAGGATAAATCTCATGCGCGGCGGATATGGACAGTTTTGCCCGATTGCTATGGCATCGGAAATCCTATGCACACGTTGGACGCCACTGATAATTCGAGAGTTCCTTTGTGGGAGTACGCGGTTCAATGATCTTCGGCGTGGCCTGCCACGTATGTCTCCGACGCTGCTTTCAAAGCGGTTGAAAGAATTGGAGGCAGCAGGTGTGATTCAATCTGTGAAGGGCGCAAAAGGCGTCAGAGAATACAATCTGACAAAGGCCGGAGAAGAGTTGCGTCCCCTTGTCATGGGCATCGGCGTTTGGGGGCAAAGATGGGTCGAAAGCGGGCTGTCTCTCAACAATCTTGATCCAGAACTGTTGATTTGGGACATGCATCGCGGTCTGAATGTCGACCCTCTGCCGAAAAAGCGGCTTTGCTTTCAATTTGTGTTCGATAATCTTCCCACTGCAAAACAGAACTATTGGCTTCTGGCTGACCCCGAAACGGGGGTTGAAGCTTGCTATGCTGACCCAGGCCGTGAGGTGGATCTTTACGCTGTCAGTAACTTGCGGACGATGACGGCTATTTGGATGGGCGTGGATACCGTACAGAAAGCGGTAGATGATAGTCGCTTGGTTTTGACCGGAACCCGTGAGGTTGCGTCTATAATGCAGGAATGGCTCGGCCTCAGCCCGTTCGCGAAGGAGGAACGCATTGCCGATAAGAACGCTTAGTTGCAGAAAAGCTGACATTCGTGCAAGTTGCAGCGTCCTGGGCTCAAAGCGGTCGTTGCCGATAATAATTAGTCAATTGGAGGTCGAACGGCTGCTTTTCGAGATTTGAGCCGGAAGGTTTGCAACGGCAGCGAACTTAGACTTGCCGCTATAGGTGTGGGATAGGCGGGTCCGCTTTGGGCTGGGAGCAGTCATTGATCTGGCAATGAGGAACGGCAGCAAAGTCCGCACAACGGCCATCTATGTATCTCGACATAAACGTCCGCTGTGCGGTGAGCGTGGCTAAGCTGGCAATGTCGCGGTCACCGCAAGGATGCTTTCTCGCAAAATGCCCTCGATCTGACCGATCATGGCCTCGTCCATTATCAGGGTTGGTGACAGGATCAGGATGTTGCCCAAAGGCCGTGCGATAAGGCCGCGTTTTTGGGTTTCCTGCGCGATCCGCAGCCCGATATTGGCCTCGTCCGCATAGGTTTCCTTGTTGGTTTTGTCTTTGACAAATTCCATCCCCATCATGAAATGGCTGCCACGCACATCGCCGATGATATCCATATCGGCCAAGCCCCGTAGGGCGTTCTCAAACACCTTGCCGGTTGTCTGCACGCGCTGCGGAATTTGCTCGCTTTCCAACAGGTCGATATTGGCAAGCGCCGCTGCCGAGGCCGCCGGATGGCCGGAATAAGTCATGCCGTGCAAAAACATCGCGTCGGGGCCGGAAATCACCTCAAATATTTCATCCGAAATGATGGTCGCGGCCAGCGGCTGATAGCCCGACGTCAGCCCTTTGGCCGTGTTGATCACGTCTGGCACCATGCCGAACACATCCTCGGAGGCAAACATGTGGCCAAGGCGACCAAAGGCAGTCACAACTTCGTCTGCAATATATTTGATGTCATGATCCGTGGTGATCTGGCGCATCCGTTTGTGATAGCCGTCCGGCGCCACCAAGATGCCGCCAGCCCCCATGATCGGCTCGGCGATAAAGGCGGCGATGTTTTCGGCGCCGATATTGTGGATCGATTTTAGCATGTCGTCGGCCAATGCCTCAAGGAACTCGGCCTCAGTCATGTCGCCCGCTTCGCGGTAGGCATAGGGTGAACGCAGGTGGTGCACCAACCCGTCAGCCGCCGTGTCCCAGCCGTCACTATAGGCGGGCGTCGTCATCGCCATCGCAAGGTGAGTGGAGCCGTGATAGGCTCCTACGCGCGACAGGATTTTCTTTTTCTCAGGGCGGCCCAGACGGTTGTTATAGTGATGCAACATCCGGATGGCTGTGTCGTTGGCCACTGAACCAGAGTTGCTGAAATGCACATGGTTCAAATGCCCGGGCGCAAGGCTCGCCAGTTTGGCGGACAGCTGTGCGGCGGCAGGATGGGTAAAGTTATAAAACGTCGAATAATAGTCCAGCGTTTGCAGCTGCTTGGTGATGGCATCGATGATTTCAGAGCGGCCATGCCCGACATTGACACACCACAATCCACCGATGCCGTCGATCAGCTCGTTGCCCTCGCTGTCCGTCACATAGGCGCCTTTGGCAGCCACAATCGCAGTGCGTGCGCCCTGTTGTTTCAGAGCGTCCAAATTGGCAAAGGACTGGATCAAATGTTCGTCTTTGGCCAGAATTTCTTCGGTTGTCATCTTGTTCATTGCTCTGTTCCTTTTCAGCTGTTTGCGGCTTCAAAGCCTTGCAGGGTATTGACCGTGTTCAGGCCAATTTCCGCGATGTCATAGCCGCCTTCCATCACAAATAATGTGGGCAGATTTGCGCCCGCGATGTCGCCACCAAATGTTGTAAAATCGTCGCTGATCAGTTTGAAAAAACTGATCGGGTCGTTCTCGAATGTGTCAACGCCAAGCGAGATAACCAGCGCGTCCGGTTGAAAGGCTTTCACCTTGGCCAGCGCCTGTAACAGGGCCGCGCGCCATTCCTCAAAACCGGTTCCTGACGCCATCGGATAATTGTGATTGAACCCTTCGCCCGCACCCTGTCCGATCTCATCTGCATAGCCCAAGAAATGCGGGAACGCGTCTTCGGGCTGGCCATGCAATGATAAAAACTGCACATCGTCGCGGGTGTAAAAGATGTCTTGTGTTCCGTTTCCGTGGTGAAAATCAACGTCCAAAACAGCGACCCTTTTGGCGCCGTTGTTCAAAAAGCTTTGTGCCGCAATTGCCGCGTTGTTCAAGAAGCAATAGCCGCCGAACATATCATAGGCCGCGTGGTGGCCCGGTGGGCGGCACAGAGCGAAAGCACCATCCGCGCCCTCCATCACCAACTTGGCTCCCGTTAGGGCGACTTGCGCGCTGGCATATGCGGCTTCCCAAGTGCCTTGGCTGATCGAGGTTTCGCTGGCCAAGGCGTAATAACCCAGCTTGCCTTCAATGTGATTGGGGCATTTTTGAGCCATGCGCCGCGCGGGCCAACAGGTGACCATAGCTTCGCCGTTGTACCCCTCGACTTGCCATTCAGCCCAAGCGCTTTGCAAGAAGTCGACAAAGCCCTTGTAGTGAATTTGCAAGATCGTTTCCATGCCGAAATCGTCTGGCGCAACCACCTCACCAAGGTCTACTGCCGCAATACGATCCAGTACATAACTCACCCTTGATGGGCGCTCAAACGGCTCAACCAACTCGCCGCCGTGCAGCTCGGTTTTGGAGTTGCGCAATTTATGTTTTTCGCTGTGTACGGTGATCATATCATGGGTCCTATTTCGGGCAGATCTTTCCTGATCCCTCCCCCGCATGCGCGGGAAAGGGTCGTAATTTTCAGTGCTGATTTTTAGCGCTGTTTACTTAAGCAATTGGGTCCAAACACGTTCGATCAGTTTTTGGCCTTTGTCTGTGCAGGCTTCACCAAAGACAACAGGAACAGTTGGTGTCGCCAGCTCTGGTGCACCAATCATGTCAGGCTCAAAGTGCTCATCCGCCCCAGTGATCGCTGTCGCGTAACGGGCAAAGTTCGCGTTGATCGCGATGTTTTCTGGCGCCATCATAAAGTTCAGGAACTTTTTGGCGGCTTCAACATTGCTTGCGCCCTTTGGCACAACGATTGAATCGAACCAACCGACAACACCCTCTTTTGGAAAGGCGTAAACGATGTTCTCGTTTACATCCAAACGGCCCTTCATGGTGTCGCCGTTCCATGCGCTGGCCATGACAACCTCGCCATTTGCCAAACGATCGGTCATGCTTTCTGAGCTGTAAAGCAGCACTGAATCTTTTTGGCCTTTCAGCAGTTCCAAGATGCGTTTGGCGTCTTGCGGATCTTCCGTGCAAAACGGGATGTCCAGATAAAGACTGGCCAAGGTGAACACTTCGTCGGCGCTCTTGAACACTTGCAAACGCCCATTCACTTGATCGGTGGGCTCAAAGAATTCTTTCAATGATTCCACTTTGCCATCGTACAGGTCGGAGCGATACTGAACCGACGCCGAACCCCAGTGCCACGGCACCGAATATTCTTGCGTAGGATCCCATGGCGGATTTTGGAATTTGGCCACAACGTTGGCGTAGTTCGGCATGCTTTTGATGTCGATTTTCTGCAGCAGGTCTTCTTTGACCATGATTTCTACAAAGTGCTGGCTTGGGAACACGACGTCATAGCCGGTTGCGCCCGTTTGCAGTTTGGCCAGCAGTGTTTCGTTGGAATCATATGTGTCGACAACGACTTTGATGCCGGTCTCGGCTTCAAACTTTTCCAGCAGCTCTGGGGCGGTATAGTCTGTCCAATTGTAAAGGTGCAGCTCTTCTGCAAATGCCGCGGACGACATCAGACCCATCACGGCCGCGATGGCTCCGGTTTTGACTGTTTTGATCATTTTAGTTCTCCCTGTTGTTGTGTTTACTTACGTGGTTTTGAGGCGATCCAATAAATTGTAACCAGCACCAATGAGACTCCAAACAACACGGTTGAAATGGCGTTTACCTCTGGCGAGATTCCGTTTCGGATCATCGAATAGATATAGACGGGCAAGGTGGTTGTCCCCGCCGATGAAACCATCAAGGATATGATGAAGTCGTCCAGTGAAATGACGAAGGACAGCGTGGCGCCAGCAATAATACCGGGCATCATCATGGGCAATGTGATGTAGCGAAACGCCTGCCATTCGGTCGCGTATAGATCGCAAGCCGCCTGTTCCATGTAGGTGTCCATGCCCTCGAGCCGCGCCCGAATGGGCATGAACGCAAAGGGGATGCAAAACACCGTGTGGGCGATGATCAAATTGCCCAGTCCAAGGTTTAACCCAATGGCTGAAAAGAACATCAACGTGGCGACGGCCGTGACAATTTCGGGCACGATCAGCGGCAGCGTCATAATGCCCATTGAGATGCCCTTGCCCTTGAACGCTCCACCGCGTGCCAGCGCCAATGCGCCCGCCGTTGCGATTGTGGTCGCCAAAATGGTGGCAATTAGTCCAACAATCAGCGAGTTTTTAGCCGCGTCCAAAATGGCTCCATTGGTGAAGACTTTCACGTACCAATCAAAGCCAAATCCCTTCCAGACCATGGCACGGGTGCCGGTGTTGAACGAATAGGCGATCAGCACGATAATCGGGAAATACAGGAACGCGTAAAAGAAGCCGACCAGCACGTATAGGCTCTTGAAATGAGCGACGTTGCCAGCGCCCTTGGCCTTGGTTTTGCGAACCGTATTCATGATCCGCTCCTTTGCTTGTCGGCGCGGCTGAAGCGTGCATAAAGCAGCATGTTACAGATCACGAACAGCAGCAGGATCGCCGCCACGGCAGAACCGAACGGCCAATTGCGCGCTGTCGAGAATTGAAACTGCACCAAGGTGCCAAGCATAAAGTTTTTCGCGCCGCCCAGCATATCAACTGTGATAAAATCACCCATGCAGGGGATAAAAACAAGGATCGCGCCCGCCGCAATTCCGGGTCCGGTTAAGGGGATAACCACATGGCGAACAGCGCCCCATTTGTTGGAATATAGATCAGCAGCGGCCTCGACCAATCTAAAATCCAGCTTTTCCAGACTGGCGTAAATCGGCAAAACCATCAGCGGCAGATAGGTATATGTCAGACCCAGGACCACAGCCCCGGGTGAATAAAGCAGGCCCAGTGATCCGTCGGGTTCCAGAATGCCCAAAAACCGAAGCGGAGCGTCAATCACGCCGCCACGTCCAAGGATCAAGAGCCATGCGAAAATGCGGATCAACATGTTTGTCCAAAACGGCAGGGTCACCAAAAAGATCAGCAAATTGCGGCGGCGTTCGTTTTGGCGGGCGATGTAATAGGCGACTGGAAAACCGACCAAAACCGTGACGATGGTGGCGATGCCAGCCAGCAACAGTGACCGCCCAATGATCACTAGATACGAAGTATCAAACACCAGATTTTCGTCGAAGTCGGTCTCAAATAGGATCTGTTGATAGGCCGCCCCTGTGATATTGGGGTGCACCCCGCCATAGACGTTCTGCTCCATGAACGAGATGCCGATCATGATGCACAGCGGGATCATCATGAAAATCCCGATGATCAGATAGGTCGGGCTTAACGCCAACCAGCGGGTGCGCGCGCTTTTTTCAAACGCTGTGCTCATGAAGTCAGTTCCGCAAGGGTTTCGGCGGCGAAATCGATGCCGATGGTATCGCCAATCGACATGGCTTTGCGGCCCAATTCATCTCTGCTGGAATAGCGAGATTTGATCAGGGTGCCGTCGGTCAACTCCATTGAATAGATCGAGGTGCGGCCAAAGAATGATTTGTGGGTCAGGGTGGCATTGGCACGCCCCTCGCCAGCATCGACAATCAGCACATTTTCGGGCCGCACGTTGATCGCAATTTCACGGCCAACCGGCAGCTCGGTGGTGCGTTCAATTTGGAACCCAACGCCGCCCTTGGAACGGTACAGCGTGCTTTTGGCATCCGATGCTTCAATCGTCACATCTACAATATTTGTGTCGCCGATAAAGTCCGCAACAAAGCGGCTTTTGGGGCGATTGTAAATTTCATCAGGGCTGCCAATTTGCTGCACCTGACCATTGGACATGACCGCGATGCGGTCGCTCATGGACATGGCCTCGTCCTGATCGTGGGTTACAAAAACAAAGGTAATCCCTGTTTCGCGTTGCAATTTTTGCAATTCATCCCGCATTGCCTGACGCAATTTCAGATCAAGTGCTGACAGAGGCTCATCCAGCAACAACACCTTTGGTTTCGGGGCCAAGGCCCGCGCCAAAGCAATGCGCTGCATTTGCCCGCCCGACATGTTGTTGGTACGGCGCTCGCCAAAATCTTCCATCTGGACCAATTCCAACATTTCCTTGACGGTTTTGTTGATTTCGGCTTCCGATTTCCCCAAACGTTTTAAGCCAAACGCGATATTGTCGTGGACGGTCATGTGCGGGAATAGAGCGTAGTGCTGGAACACAGTATTGATGGGGCGTTGGTGCGGGGCAAGGTCTTCGATCTCTTCTCCGTACAGCCAAATTTTGCCCTCGGTGACTTCTTCAAATCCGGCGATGGATCGTAGCAAGGTGGTTTTGCCGCATCCTGACGGGCCCAGCAATGTGAAAAATTCGTTGTCGTCGATGCTTAGTGAAACGTCATTCAGCGCCACGAATGCCCCGTAGTGCTTAACGATGTTTTGTATGTCTACTGCGATTTCAGCCATGTATTATTCATCCCCTATTGCCGCCGCCAGCAATACCCCCTAAAATAATGAGATCAGACTAATACACCCCATTTGAGGGGTATATACCCCCAAAGAGGTACACTCCCAAGTGGCTGATTCTACAGAAGAGTATCTACTTTCACTCACAATTAGCAATCTACATTCGGCTCGATTCCCCACCGATTTGGCCGCTTGGCTGCAAAAATGTTTGGGTTTCGACAACATAACGATTCTGGCCTATTTCCAACATCAGCCCCCCGTTTTGCTGCTCTATGAGGGCGAAAATTCGACAATTCTAGACAGCATCACAGTTGACTATTTGGCGGGGGCTTATTTGCTTGACCCTTTTCACGATCTGCACATCAACACGGTGCCAACGGGGGTTTATCGGCTCAACGATGTTTCGCCCGATAAATTTCGCAGTAACCCCTATTATCTCGAGTATTACAAAAAGACCAAAATGATAGACGAGCTGGTTTTTGTGACCTATCCTGCGGCAGGAGTTTCGTTGCATGTTTGCCTAGGGCGTGACGACAATTCTAATCTTGGCTTCACATCACGCGACATGGCCAAGGCGCACAGAATTGCTCCGGTGGTGTCGTCTCTTGCAGTCAGTCAATGGAATGAGCTTAGGTCTGAGGGCGCTTATACCGAAGATGAAATTACCTCCAAATTGATAAGAGAGATGGAGCGGCGTCACAGCATTTCGTTAAGCCCAAGACAGGCCGAGGTCGCGATGCTTGTGCTGCGTGGCCACTCCTCGGTTTCAATTGGGCTGCGGCTCGGGGTTAGCTTTCAGACGATAAAAGTTTTTCGCAAACAGCTCTACAAAAAGTGCCGCATTTCCTCTCAGGCCCAGCTTTTTAACTTAATGGTGCCTATGCTGGAAAAGATAACGTCCGCCTGAATAACGCGAGTTGTAGGTCAGTGTGTAACTTAGCCACGCGCCGACACAGCGTGCCCCGCATCGCGCCAGCAGGGCAAGCTGGAGTCAAGGAAATCGGCGATCTCGGATAGACCTGCATCACTCAAGGCTGTCTGCATCTGTTGAACAACACGCGGCATGAACTGCAAATATCCGGGTTTTCCGTCACGTTTGTTTAGACGTGGAAACAGACCGACAAGACGCGTGTGACGTTGGGCGGCCAATAGATAGTAACGTTTCATAATCTCATCAGGCGTGCCACAAGACGCCGGAGCGGCGGCCAGATATCGCACCACCATAGCGTCCTCTAAACCTGCCGCAAGATCACGGCGGGCGTCTTGGAGCAGTGACATCAAATCGTATTCAGCCGCGCCCAGAACCGCATCCTGAAAATCAAGCAGGCCACAGGCTTTGACGCCAATGCGGTCTTGCAAAAGCAACAGGTTGTCGATGTGGAAATCTCTCAAAACCAGTGCCTGTGGGGCCGCAGCGATCGGGGCCAATGCTGTGCGCCACAACTCTCGAAACACTGCATCAAAGCGGGAGACGTTCACCTCGGGAGCAAAAACCGGAACAAACCATTCTGAGAATATTGTGATTTCTTGTAGCAACATGTCGAGATCAAAAGCGGGTGCGGCGACAGCCGTGGCCTGAGGATGTTTGTGCAGGTGCACCAAGGCATCAATGGCCAATTCATACAGCTTTACCTCGTCGTGGCCCGCCTCGAGTAGAGTGCCGTAGGTCGCAGTGCCAAAGTCTTCGATCAAGGCCAGCCCAGCATCGGGGTCTGTTCCAAATACGCGGGGGGCACTTAAACCCAGATTGGCTAGGTGCTGTGCCAAACGAATGAAGGCGGCGAAACCTACGGGATCGGTGTGATCTTCCATCAACAGCTGATCTGTGTCCACCAATCTGAAATATCTGCGTGGAGACGCATCGCTTGGCAAGGCAGTGAGCACGGCATTGGCCTGCCCTTGGCGGGTCAAAAAGCCGACGATGGATGGCGCGAATTTCAAGGCGGAAACGGGTTCGGTCATTGGGTTGCATGGGCCTTTTTGATGGTCTCACTATTGGCGCAACGCGGTGGAGTTTGGCGTAACGTCTATCAACCACTTGCGTGCACCTACGTACAACGCCCTTCAAGGAAATGACAGAACTTGTCTTGGATCACACGGCAATTCCAATTGCGCCGTTTGAAATTCCTAAACACCATGCGTCGTGCGTGCATGCTCGTCCGATAAATACTTTAGTAAAATAATCAGAATTGACTTAGCTGACTATTTTTGTCAGATATAGGCACGAACAGATTCTCAGCCAACCATTGCGGTAGCCAGGGACCGGAAACAATGGAGCTTCAAATGTCCGACCCAAGGCTGGCTGACGGTGATGAAAAAGCCGCTCACGATCGCGCACCGGGTATTTCCCTTTTGGAAACACTGCAAACCCTTTTCCAGGGGGTTTACCCAAGCGAGGCACGACTTGAATATCTGCTTGATCACATCGAGGGCACACCATGAACGTATATTCCCGCAAAGCAACCGTTCCTGATCACTCACAACATCCTGACCCTCTGCCGTCCTATGACGCAAAAGATCTGATCACAAACGGAGTTCAAGCACAGATCGTGCTGGGCAATCAGACTTATTTCCTGCGGATCACGCGGGCTGGTAAATTGATCCTAACGAAATGATACATGCTTCCCCCCCTCGGCCTACCCCCCATCGTGGTGGTGCACCTGTTGGCACGTTGACGGAATTACCGCCTGTCGAACTGGCAGCAATCCTTTACCTAAGGCATTGGTTTTCTGGAAATCAGGAACAGGTTTGGCGCGACTTTTCCATGTCACTTGGTCACGAAGACGCCTTTCATGCGATGGCCGCCTTCGAGGATCTGATGCGGGCAGTCCAATACAGCACCCGACGTCCGTTGATGCGCCACAGACCCGACTGTGAATGCGTTGGCGGAGATGAATGCGCCTTTGCACATTTTGTTGCCTCTGCCTGCAGTGGAGATGAACATGACGCCATGACCTTTGGCTTGCATCTGTTTAACGACGTTCAGGCAAAATGCGTGCTCGGAGCGGCTGCGATGTGCGGCCACGCTTTTCTGGAAATGACAGGCAACCCTATTCAGTCAAGGGTTCAGACCCATCCGACACCTCTTCAAAAACAATAACCCACATCGCTAAAAATCAAAAAGGACAGCGAACAATGAAAACACTATTGAGCATGGCACTTGCCGCAACGGCCATGACGGCCCTTCCAGCTTTGGCCGACAAAGCGGCCGTATTGGAAACATACGCAAATATTGCCCAAGCAGGATATGGCGACAGTTTAAGCACGGCAAAGACCTTGCAAACGGCTGTAAATACCTTGATCGCGACCCCATCAGCTGAAAATCTGCAGGCGGCCAAAACCGCTTGGCTCGCCGCACGTGTGCCGTATCAACAAACCGAAGTTTTCCGTTTCGGCAATGCCATCGTGGATGATTGGGAAGGCAAAGTGAATGCTTGGCCGCTGGACGAGGGTTTGATCGACTACGTTGGTGAAGCCTATGGTGGCCCAACCGACGAAAACGAGCTGGCCGTGCTGAACGTCATTGCCAACCCATCGTTTAAGCTGTCTGGCGTTGACGTGGATGCGACAGAAATCACACCCGAACTGCTGCAATCCACATTGCACGAGGCCGACGAGAATGAAGCCAATGTTGCCACAGGGTATCATGCCATCGAATTCCTGCTGTGGGGCCAAGACACAAACGGGTTTGAGCATGGCGCAGGCAACCGCTCTTGGACCGATTATGCAACGGGTGATGATTGCACAAACGCCAATTGCGACCGTCGTGGTGCTTATCTGAAATCGGCGACAGATTTGTTGGTTTCCGATCTAGAATGGATCACCGCGCAATGGGCTGTTGATGGCGCTGCACGGATTGCCGTATTGGGCGACGAAGCTGCTGGCGTCTCTGCAATGCTAACCGGCATGGGGTCGCTGTCCTACGGTGAAACTGGTGGCGAGCGCATGAAGCTTGGCCTGATGCTGCATGACCCCGAAGAAGAACATGACTGCTTCTCGGACAACACTCACAACAGTCATTTCTATGACGGTGTTGGCATTCGCAACATCTATTTCGGCGAATACACCCGCGTTGATGGCAGCACTATTTCCGGCCCTTCCCTAGCGTCGCTGGTTGAAGCGGCTGACGCTGGCGTGGACGCCGAACTGCGCGCCAATCTGAACGCCTCACTCATTACGCTGGGCAAAATCAAAACCGCCGCTGAAGCTGGGTTTTCGTATGACCAAATGCTTGAGCCAGGCAATGAAGCCGGCGAAAAGCTGATCAACAACGGTGTTGACGCCCTTGTCACCCAAACCAGATCTATTGAGCGCGCGACGGCGGCTCTTGGACTGAGCGGTGTTGGCGTTGAAGGCTCCGACAGCTTGGACAACCCCAAAACCGTTTTCGAATAAACCAACCCTAAACCCGAGATCGCAAGCCTGATGCCAGCCACTCTCGCCACTGAATGATAGATAAGGAATATCAACGTGACGATTACTAAAACTTGCAACGCGACTCTTGCCGCGGCCTGCCTGCTGGCATCAGGACACACTGCTTTGGCCCAAGATGCCAACCCCATTCAATTTGAGGCCGAGCTCGAATTCGGCATCGACAGCGTTTTCAAATCTGATGTTGCTGGCGATGAGCTGACGGACATATATGGTGCGCTCAATGTGGGGTTGGAATTTGCCCTTACACAACGTGTGGCTTTTTTCACTGCCCTGACATTTGAAACCGTCACCGACCCCACTGGCAGCCACGCGTTTGAGGACATGGGGCTTTACGTTGGTGAAATCGGACTTGCGTTTGACTTGGGCAATGTCGACGTAAAAGCCGGTAAAATCAGTCCGGCTTTTGGCATTGCATGGGACGCGACCCCCGGGCTCTACGGCGCTGCAATCGCCGAAGACTATGAACTGGCTGAAATGATCGGCGCGACTGCTGAAACTACAGTCGGCGGCGGCACATTGTCACTGGCGCTGTTCTATGCGGATAACACGCTGTTCAGCGGCTCAATGGGCACCAACCGTGGTCGCAACACGACAGCAGCGGGTGGCGCTGGCAACACCGGAAAACTGAACAACGTAGCGCTGCAATGGAGCAAAGAATTTGGCAAAACCACCTACACCTTTGGCGCACGTCACTTGTCCGCGGGACTTGGCGATGCCAAGGATGAAAGCGGCCTTTCATTCGGCGTTGTTCATGCGTTGAACGAAAATGTCGAAATCATTGGCGAGGTTGTGGGTTTTACCGGATATGGCGGAACGACCGACAAAGCCACATATGCCACGCTTGGGGCGAGCTTTGGCAATGGTCCAATCACCTACTCTGGGGCTGTATCTTATCGTGACGTTACCAGTGCGGGGTCGACCAGCATGGTGTCCGTTGGCTTGGACTATGAATTTGACAATGGCATCACCATCGGCACGGGCTATGCCTATGCAAACGATGCAGGCTCCGGTTCACATGCGCTTGGGATGAACCTTGTTATTCCGATCGGTGGCTAAGCCTTAACCAAACACAAAGAATGGCGAGGCAGAAATGCACCGCCATTTGCATTTTGAGGGGCGGGTTTTCAGGATTAGGACTCGCGCTCTCTTATTTCTGAGTATAATAGTCAGAAATAAAATCGCTCTCTTTACACGCACAGGGTCAGGCAATGACAATCCGCTCACTATTATCAATCATGGCTATTTCAACCGGCACCGTTTTGATCACCAACGCGGCCCTGGCTGATCAACATTTGTCCGCCACCAAACGAACGCAAGATGAACAAACGCGCGTGGATGCCGTGACCCTGCCCACCACCAATTTCACCCAAGCCGAGCCGTTTGAGAATAACCCAGCAGGGGCAAGCACCACACCCCGAACACCCTCTGCCAAAACGTTCAAATCTCCTTCGGCCAATATGGAATTCGAACGTAAGATGGATTTTGTTTTGGGCGAAGCATTGTTTGAAAAACTTTGGGTTTCAGCGCCCTCCTCGACCAAGGCCTCGGACGGGGTTGGCCCGCTATATAACGCGCGGTCTTGTGCTCGGTGCCACCCGAATGCGGGGCGTGGACATCCGCCAGAAGACGCCAACGACACTGTCACCTCAATGTTTCTGCGTCTGTCTATCCCGGACCACAACCCAAAGTCCCAGATTGAGGGCTACTTAGCCACCTTGCCCGAACCAACTTATGGTAGCCAGTTTCAGGACATATCCGTGGGTGGTATGCCGCCCGAGGGCACGTTTTCTATTCGCTATACCGAACGGGAAATCAGCCTCGCGGGTGGCGAAACGGTCAGTTTGCGCAGCCCGACGTATGAAGTGAGAAATCTGGGCTATGGCCCGATGCACACAGATGTAATGCTCTCGCCTCGCGTCGCCCCCCAGATGATTGGGCTGGGTTTGCTCGAAGCAATTCCCACGAATGACATCATCGCCAACGTCGACCCAGAGGACGCAAATGGCGATGGCATTTCTGGCCGTGCGCAAATCATTATCTCACCAGAATATAACAGCCCTATGCTGGGCCGTTTTGGCCTAAAGGCAGGTGCCGCAACAATCTATGAACAAACCGCAGGCGCGTTTCATGGGGACATCGGCATATCCACCCCACTTTTTCCCGAGGGTTACGGAGCTTGCACCAAAGCCCAAGCGGATTGCCGTGCGGCACCCGATGGCAACAGCGCGGTGAACGACGATTTTGAACTCTCCGCCGATGGATTGGATACGGTTGTTTTCTACAGTAGAAACTTAGCGGTGCCTGCGCGACGCTCCATCGGTGACCCAGTGGTATTGCGCGGCAAACAGGTGTTTTACCAGAGCGGGTGCATTGATTGTCACCGTCCAAAGTTCGTTACCCGTCGCCTACCAAACCGCCCCGAACAAAGCTTTCAATTGATTTGGCCCTACAGTGACCTTTTGCTGCACGACATGGGCGAGGGCTTGGCCGATCATAGGCCCGAAGGCCGCGCCACAGGCACTGAATGGCGAACCGCTCCATTGTGGGGAATTGGGTTGACCAAGCAGGTCAGCGGCCACAGCTATTTCTTGCACGATGGCCGCGCTCGAAATTTGTTAGAAGCGGTTTTATGGCACGGTGGCGAAGCCGAGATCGCCAAAAACAAGGTGGTCAAACTGCCCAAACCTGATCGCGACGCCCTAATTGAATTTTTGGAGAGCTTGTAGATGCGTTTCATCCTAACCACCTGTCTTAGCCTGATTGGGTTGCCTGTCTTAGCCGACATTAACGCCGTGATTGATGATCATATCGTCGCCCGCCATGCGGGTTTTGCCCAAAGCACTGCGGCCCTAAAAGAGACAGCGACACTGGATTGCACCCCCGCAAATGTGATCCCCGCCTACCATGCCGCGTTTGATAAATGGGTCGCGATCAGCCACATCCGGTTCGGCCCAATTGAGGACAATGGCGAAGGGTTGGCAATCGCGTTTTGGCCCGACAAAAAGGGCATGATCCCTAAAACCCTGACCGACATGATTGCCGCTGAAAACCCAGTGGTGAATGACCTTGAGGCTTTCGCCAGCCACTCGGTTGCGGCGCGTGGATTTTTCGCGTTGGAACAGATGTTGTTCGATGCCAAATTCTCGGGCTACGGCGCTGACAGCTATGCTTGCAAACTGACACAAGCCATCACCTTTGACCTTGCCCGTATCGCGGCACAGACGTCCAACGATTGGGCCACTTACGCCACAACCCTGCGCAACGCAGGGGCGACGGGAAATGAGGTGTTTTTGACGGATAAAGAGGGGGCGCAAGCGCTCTATACCAATTTGCTGGGAGGGCTTGAATATATCAGCGCCCAGCGCCTTGCCCGCCCGCTTGGCAGCTTTGAAAAACCGCGCCCCCAACGGGCTGAGGCGCGACGTTCTACGCGCAGTTTACGCAACATAATCGTGTCCCTGAATGCGCTTCAGGAAATGGCTGAAATGTTGGCGGATGGCGAGGCTTTAGAAACGATGGAAGCATTTGCGGCGACCCATCGCCATGCCCAAACGCTGAATGATAAAGTGTTCGAAAACCTAAACGAAACATCGGCGAAATTTCAACTTAGTACTTTGCAGGAACTGGTGGCTTTTACTCATGAGGCGGCGACAGCGGAAATAGGCCAGCACTTGGGTGTCGCGGCTGGTTTTAACGCACTGGATGGGGATTAATATGGCGCGGACAAACCGTCGCGGATTTTTGGCGGGGCTGTTAGCCGCAACGACCGTTCCAACGCTCAGTTGGGCCGATGCAGGTGACCCCTCATATTTGGCAGCCGCGCGTGAAACTGACGGTACATTCGCGATGTTCGGGTTGGACCGCTGGGGCCAAGACGTGTTTCGTATCCAATTGCCAACCCGTGGCCACGCCGCCTGTGCGCATCCCTTTGCGCCCGAGGCCGTGGCTTTTGCAAGGCGCCCCGGCACCTATGCCTTGGTGATCGATTGTGTGTCCGGCAAGGTCGCAGCCCGCATGGATGCTCCTGCGCAACGGCATTTTAATGGGCATGGCATCTACCTGCGTGACGGTGACACGCTTTGCACGCCCGAGAATGATTATGCCAACGGTCGTGGCGTGATCGGGTTTTGGTCGCGCAAAGCAGGGTATCGACGGGTCGGTGAAATGCCCACGGGTGGCATTGGGCCGCATGATTTGAAACGCCTGCCGGGCAGTGATGTTTTGGTCGTGGCCAACGGAGGTATTTTGACCCACCCTGAAACAGGACGCGAGAAACTAAATCTGGCAACCATGCGTCCAAACCTGACCTATATCGACCCGGCGCATGGCATCCTTGAACAGGTTGAACTGGAGGCTGGGCTTCACCAAAATTCCATCCGCCACATGGACATTCATGCCGACGGCACCGTAGCCTTTGCCATGCAATGGCAGGGTGATTTGTCCGAAGCCGTACCCCTGCTGGGCTTGCATCTACGAGGCAGACCCCTGCACCTTTTAGAAGCCCCGTTTGAGCAGCAATTGGGGTTGAACGGCTACGCCGGATCGGTGTCTTATAACGGCGCCGGAGCGCAGCTCGCGATCTCTTCGCCACGCGGTGGACAGGTGCATTTCTACGCCGCGGATGGGGCATTCATTGGCCACTGGAAACGCCGCGATGTCTGCGGTTTGCGGGCGCTAAATGACGGGTTCTTGGCCAGTGACGGCAATGGCGCGTTGCACCAAATCACAGCAGCAAATGGGGCGACGGGCGGCACGGCGCTATCCGTGATGCCGCGCGCATGGGACAATCATATCGTATCGATTTGACTACTCGTCCAGCAGGTCCTCATACCGCGCATCCGTCAACGTTTCTAAAAACGCCACCAACGCATCAATGCGCTGGTCCTCAAGCGCAGGCCCGATGGTGAGTTCTTTGATGGCCAAAGTATGCGCTACCTCAGGATCTGCCCAAGGTTCATTGGTTTGCGGGTTGATCTGACGTGCTGCGGCTTTACTGTTATATTTGTTATAGAACAGAATGACCGTGCGTAAATCCGCAAAGACGCCATTGTGCATATAAGGGCCCGTCACCGCGACATTGCGCAAAGTCGGCGTACGGAACTTGCCATCCTCCGAGGCCAACCCCACGGCAGGGTTTCCCATCAACCCATGGTCTATAGTTTCAAGCGGAACACCGTTTTTCGCGCGGCCCAAAACATTGGTCGGCACGCCGATATTGTAATACTTATAATCACTAAAGGTTTCCCGCTCGGCGATGGGGGATACGTGTAATTTATGGCATTGATTGCAATTGGTGAATTGATCGGAAAAGAACAACAGCTTGCCCAATTCTTCCTCGTCGCTCATCACATATTCGCCCCGCAGCGCGCGGTCATATTTACTGTCAAACGGTGCAAATTCCGGGGTCCTCTCAAAGGCCGCTACGCTCTGGGCCATCGCACCATAAGCCGCGTCCGTTTGCGCCAAAATATCGGCGCCAAAATATGCCTCTAACGCCGCGACATAATCTGGGTTTTCGGCCAACCGCCTCACGATGCTAGCCTTTCCGGGCATTCCCATCTCGATCGGATTTAGCGGCGGGCCACCGGCCTGCCCTGCCAAATCAGACGCGCGCCCGTCCAGAAATTGCCCCCCGATATAGTCCCCATCCTCGCCTTTGTGGAAAACGGGCGAGAACATGGCATAGGCCGCTGTCGGCGCATTACGATCTCCCAAGGAATGACCGTCATCCCCCAAGGAAAAAGCGCCGCCCGCAACCGTTTCACGAGCATCGGCAAAACCATGCGCGGGGTCATGGCATGTGGCGCAAGACTGGGTGCGGTTTTTGGATAGGTTTACGTCAAAAAACAACGCCTGCCCCAATTCCTGGACAGTGCCGAACAACAGGGCCTCGTCGGCCAACGCATGGGCAATCGGGTTGGTCGCAGCCGTTACAAAAACCAAAACAGAAACGCGCGTAAAAAGGGCCGTTATTTTTGACATTTTGCCTCACCAAATTTCGTTTCAACAACGGCACTCATAGTACATAAGCGCCAATCGCCGGAAGGTGGCTATCTCGTGACGTCTGATGATGTCAGGACAGGCGAGCATTGGCTTCGATCCAGTTATCTATCTGAAAAGTAGCGCCAAAACACAGCGCCAGCAAGCCTATTTTGACCGCAAAATTTTATTTCGTTTCAATAACCTATCGCTCTGCGACAGGCCCAAATGGTAAGGAACTCCTTACTTTACAAAGCCTCACGTCTGCATATCATTCAATCGCATAGAAATGGGATTGTTATTGATGAAAAAACTCACACGCCGCGCTGCATTGCTAGGGGGTGGTGCCGTGGTTGGAGGGTTGCTGACCAGCGCTCTTTCTCCGTCCAATCCGACCCTTGATGGCACCCGTTCAATCAAACCGGCAGGGGCCAAAGGCACGCTAAATGATGCCAGCGGTCTAAGTGAAACACCCGTGTTTCGCCATGTGATCATCAAAGAGAACTCTGGTGAAAAGCTGCTTGCGGCGATCCGTGCTGAAATGACCGAGGCACGCGAAAACGGACGGCCCGTTAATGTAGGTGCGGCGCGGCATTCCATGGGTGGGCAGGCCATTCCTCGCAATGGGCACGCGATCAGTTTTGACAACGGGCTGATTGAGCCAGACACCGAAAAGGCCCAAATGCGCGTTCACACCGGTGCACGCTGGAGCGACGTTATTGCCCGCGTTGATCCCATGGGATTTGGACCTAAAGTCATGCAATCCAACAATGATTTTGGCGTGGCCGCAACGTTCTGCGTCAACGCCCACGGCTGGCCCGTACAACAGGGCCCGATGGGCAGCACCGTTCGATCATTCGATATGGTTTTGCCGAGTGGTGAGCTGGTGACCTGTTCTCGTGGTCAAAACGCCGACCTGTTTGGCATGACGATGGGCGGCTATGGGCTGACCGGCGTAATCACCCAGATGGACATCGATCTGGCCGCCAACCAACGGTTAGAGCCAACTTTTGAACAGATGCCTGCTGAGGCCCTTGGGACACGTTTCGTCGAGGCGATTGCGGATACAGATGTAACCATGGCCTATGGTCGCCTGAATGTGGATCGGGCACAATTCATGACGGATGCCCTGCTCATCACTTACCGGCCCAGCGCTGATCAAAGCGATCTGCCAGCGGCCAGCGGATCGGGCATGATGGCCAAGCTGGCCAGCCGGATCTATCGCGGCCAGTTGGGCAATGAACGGATGAAGCATTTGCGCTGGTGGCTTGAGGCCGAAGCTGCCAACACACTGGCCGCCGGTGCTGCCACCCGTAACAGCCTGATCAACGAACCAGTGGTGACACTGGACGATCGCAACCCTGACCGGACTGATATTTTGCACGAATATTTTGTCGCGCCCGAACGGTTCGCGGATTTCGTCGCCCTGTGTCGCGCGGTTATTCCAGCTTCGTATCAGGAATTTTTGAACGTCACTTTGCGGTTCATTGACACGGACCCTGACAGCTGGCTTACCTATGCGCCTGTCCCCCGCATCGCGGCTGTGATGTCCTTTAGCCAAGAAATGAGCAGCCGGGCCGAAGCCGATATGCAGCGCATGACGCAGGAGCTGATCGAGGGTGTGATCGGGATCGGCGGCACCTATTACCTGCCTTACCGTCCGCATGCACGGCTGGACCAAATGACACGCGCCTACCCGCGTGCAAGTGAATTTGCAGACGCCAAACGGGCGATGGACAGGAACTTGCTGCTGCGCAACAATCTTTGGGACAAATATTTGGGGGCCTTATGAGCTTGATTCAAAAATTCGCGCTCGGTTACTTTGTGGTTTTGCTGGGCGCTGCGGCGCTCAACTATGTTCCCGGAATCACAGATAACGCCGGACTTGCCTTTGGCATTTTCGCGCTTGATCTGTTTGATGACGCCTTGCACTTGGCTTCTGCACTCTGGGCGCTTGCGGCCGCGTTCTTGGGTGCACGGGCCAGCAAAGTGTTTTTGGTGATCTTCGGCGCGCTTTACCTAGGGGACGGTGTGTTCGGCTTCTTTACCGGCTATGGGTATCTCGATTTTGGCATCTTCACCAATCCGTCTGAAGGGCTGTCCTTCACATTGTTTCGGGTGCTCGCCAATCTGCCGCATATCGCCCTTGGTGGTGTGGCATTGATCTCCGGATTGCGGTTTGGGCGCCGCCTGTGATGAAGCTTATGAAACGGCTTTTCAAATGGCTCGGACTTGCTTTGATAGCACTGATCGTCGGGTTGCTCGCGCCTGTCGGTTATATCGAATTGGCCTGTCGCCCAAATGGGTTGGCGGATGAATACATCTCTATCCTGCCGCCAGATCATCACCGTCCTGAGGGGCGAACCCTGCTGACCTATCCAGAATGGCACATCGTGCACGCCTATGATGATTACGCCCGAGTGATCAGCACGAAAGACCCACATGACTACCAATTTCTTCGCTCTATTGGGGGCTTTTGGTCCTCACTGTGCAGCCTGTCCCAAGCTTCGGGCCCGCATGGTGGCTTCCCATCCGAGTTCAAACAAACGGCCTATACCATCGGCGTCAGCTTTACCGCAGAGCTGTTGGCCAAGGCCAGTTATGAGGAAACGATAGGCCGCGTGTTCACATGGTTGCGCGGGCAGCAACACGCACCGCTGGATGAGCTCTCGGCCAAACAGGCCACGCAATACAGTCAGTTTTTGCGTCAAATCCCGTGGTATCGCTGGGATTTCACCTCCGATGTTGCTGCCCTTTCTGATGCCGCGACGCCTGTGTGGCGGGACCGCGAGCGCCAGTTCGCGCTGGGTTTCGAATACCGCGTAAAGGCGCGTTACGCACAACTCATTTCCAGCGCGCTTGCCAACATGAAGCCCGATGCGCTGCGGTTACGGATGATTGTCAAAGGGGTCTCGGCAGAACAATTGAACGCGCTCAATGATGTGGAAGTTATTGCACAGCGGCCTGAGGGGATCGAAATCGACACCCCGAGATACCGCGCGCTGACACACTTGTTGATGCAAATGGCGCAGGCGGGAGCTGAGTTTATCGAAATCACGGGCAATGATGACATCATGTTCACGGCCACCTCTGATGACCGAAACCTTGATGCAGCACTTTATAGTTTTGCCCGTCAGGGGTACGGCGACACGCGGCATCTGGTTCTTGTGAAGGTCACTGAACTTGCAAACATGTTGCGCGGGATCAAGACCCAAGACCTGCGGCTGGAACATATCCATGACTATTAGAACATGGGTGTTTTCGGTGCTTTTGGTCTTGGTTTGTTGGATCGGGGTTCAGGCCGTGGTCATGCGCTTTTCAGATGTCGCTCCGGGTGCGATTGCCCTGTTTCCCAGTTCGGATTTCGTGACCCGTTTGCCCCCCAAGGCCGCTGTCCTTGGGGCGGGGTCATTTTGGGTCGCGGTTCGGTTTGACGGGCTGAACCTTGGGCAAGCCCTTTACGGCGCGGGGGCCTTGTTGGTCTTGCCGGCAGGACTGCCCGGATGCTTGCCGTTACCGTCGTTCAACTAGCGCCAAAGACACCCCATTCAAATACTGAAACGTCGCATCGCATTCGTCGAGAGCAGGCCTATAGATCCTTCACCAACCGCAGTGCATCATATATCGCTGCATGTGTATTACGAGCCGAAACGGCATCACCGATGCGAAACAGTTGAAAGGTCCCCCCTTGGTTTCGAATGATGGTTTGCGCTCGGCCCTCAATCAGGGCTTCTTGGTCCACCGCCCCGCCGTTTGAACTGAGGTCTTTGAGGTCAAAATATAGATCATCCAGCGGCAAGGTTCCGTAGTTTACGACGACTTGATCATACTCCTTGGTGTTGGTGTAATCGCTGTAATCCGTGCCAATGGTTGCGGTTAATTTGTTGCCGTTGCGCGCGACCCCCATCAATCGGCGCGTCACCGTAAAGGTCACATCCTTATCTTGCAGCGACCGCATATAGGGCACCAAGTTCATCGCCATGATGTCTGGCGCAAAGACACGGTCTGGCGTCATGATCTCAACGGATGAACCCGCCGTCGCCGCGACTTCGGCGGCTTGAAGCGCTGGGTGATCGCCGCTTTCATCATAGATCAAGATGTTTTGCGCAGGCTTTACGTCGCCCGCAATTATGTCCCATGAAGTGACAACATGTGGCACCTCAACACCTGATTCAAACAGCTCAGTATTTGGCATGCCGCCTGTGGCAACGATCACAACGTCGGGGTTTAGGGCAGTCACATCCTCGGCCTCGGCCCATGTGTTGAAATTGAAGACCACATCGCGTGCCGCGCATTGGGACATACGCCAATCGATGATCGAAATCATCTCGCGGCGGCGCGGGCTAAGGGCTGTCAAACGGACCTGTCCACCCGGGTCGGGTTGCGCTTCAAACACCACCACATCGTGGCCACGTTCGGCGGCGACACGGGCCGCCTCAAGCCCAGCTGGACCCGCACCGATCACGACGATTTTTCGCTTCACCTTAGCGGGTGAAATTGTGTGCGGCATGGTCAACTCGCGCCCTGTGGCCGCGTTGTGAATGCACAGCGCATCGCCGGCTTGGTAAATCCGGTCAAGGCAATAGGTCGCCCCGACGCAGGGCCGGATATCATCCTCGCGGCCTTCTATGATTTTTTGCACAACATGCGGGTCCGCCATATGGGCGCGGGTCATGCCCACCATGTCCAAAAGGCCAGCTTCAATCGCGTGGCGCGCCGTGGCCACGTCTGGGATTTTGGCGGCATGGAAGGTTGGCATGCCGGTTAGCTTTTTGACCTGCCCGGCAAAGTCCAAATGCGGCGCATTGGCCATGCCTTGGATCGGGATTAGGTCAGTCATAGCAGGGTCGGTATGGATACGGCCTTTGACGACATTCAAAAAATCGAGCTGGCCCGTTTCAGCCAGTTTCTTTGAGATCACCAAGCCATCTTCGGCGGTGATGCCGCCCTTTTGGGCCTCGTCCGCAGTATAGCGAAACCCGACGATGAATTCATCGCCAACCCGTTTGCGAATAGCGCCCAACACATCCAGTGGGAACCGCATCCGGTTTTCCAGCGTATCAGCGCCGTATGGACCGACCAGATCGTTGCTCAGCGGTGACCAGAATTGATCCAGCAAATGGCCGTAAACCTGCAATTCGATACCATCCATGCCGCCTGCCTTCATGCGTTCAGCGGCGTCGGCGAAATCGGTGATGATCCGCTCGATGTCCCAATCCTCAATCAGTTTGGGGAATGCACGGTGTGCCGGCTCGCGGTGTTTTGACGATGACACAGAGGGCAGCCAATTGCCTTTGTTCCACGTGGTACGTCGCCCAAGGTGGGTCAGCTGGATCATGACAGCACAGCCATGTTCATGGCAGCCGTCCGTCAGGTTTTGAATCCACGGCACCACCTCGTCGCGATAGGCCAAGATGTTGTTAAACACCGGCGGGCTGTCCTTGGACACCGCAGCGGAACCCGCCGTCATGGCCAGTGCCACACCCGCTTTGGCCCGCTCTTCGTGATAGGCACGATAGCGTTCTTTGGGCATGCCGTCTTCGGGATAAGCAGGTTCATGACTGGTGGTCATTATCCGGTTTTTCAAAGTCAGGTGTTTCAATTGATACGGCTGAAGCAACGGGTCTTTGGTCATCTGGCTATCTCACTATCAAGGGTTCAGGAGGTGGCTGGTATTACTTGACACCTATGTCATTTGATAGTTTGTCGCACGGTTGACACCCCTGTCAAGTTTTCTATGCTGAACGGTATGAAAACGCCGTCAGCCCGCCAACGTGGTTCCAGAGATATTTGGCTTAATGCCGCCTATGAGCTGTTGATTTCCGAAGGGATTGAAGCTGTCAAAGTGATGCCATTGGCCAAAAAGCTTAATCTGACACGCACCGGATTCTATTGGTTTTTTAAGGACATAACCGAGTTGCACGACGCAATGGTGCGGCGTTGGGAGAGCAAAAACACCGGCAATCTGGTAGAGCAATGCAACGCAGATGCATCAAATGTCTGCCAAGCGCTGTTTAACCTAATGGATTGCTGGCTAGACCCTGCCCTTTTCGATTCGCCACTTGATCTGGCAATTCGAAATTGGGCACGCGTGGATGCCGATCTTCAGCAGCGATTAAGTGAGGCGGACAGTCGGCGTATCGATGCGGTTGCAGATCTGTTCACACGTCACGGGTTTTCCAAAGAACAAGCAGATGTGCGCAGCCTGACCGTCATCTACACGCAGATCGGCTACATTTCGATGCTGGTCAACGAGGACCGGGAAAGCAGGCTTGCCCGTGTGCAACACTATGTTGAGCTGTTCGCAGGTGCTCACCCGTCGGAAACGGATGTTCAAGCGTTTTTGGATCGGCATCAAGACTGAGGTCCTGCGCTGCTTTACGCTGCAACCAAACTCGACACCAATTTATCCAACATTTCGCAGCACTCTGCCAGCTCGGCAGGTTTGATATATTCGTCAGGTTTATGCGCACGCGACATATCGCCGGGCCCACAGATGATTGCAGGGAAGCCAGCCGCATGGAACAGCCCCGCTTCAGTGCCATAGCTGACGGCTGCTACTGCGGTGTGGCCTGTCAGGTGCTGCATGGTGTTGGCCAAACTGTCGTCATTTGGGGGCGGCAACGCTGGATAGTGCCCAAGCGTTTCAACCTCCAAAGAGTGGGCTGCGCCACGGCTGACCAAATCTTGTGCAAAGGCGGTAATCTGGTCGATCAAGTCGGTCGGGTTTTGATCTGGCACAGCGCGGCATTCGACCCACAATGCACAAGCGTCAGGGATGATGTTCACGGCAGTTCCGCCATCAATCATACCCGCAACTACCGTTGTATGGGGCGGCTCAAACCGCTGGTCAGACGGTCCACTGACGGCCAGCTTGTCGTTCAAATCACGCACAAACAATGCCAGCTCCGCGGCGGGATAGACCGCATTGATGCCATCAACAGGGTTTGAAGAATGCGCGGCCGCGCCTTTGAAGCGTAAGACAACAGCGTGTTTGCCTTTGTGTGACAGAACCGGAACCATGCTGGACGGCTCTCCGATAATGCAACCCAAGGGCGGGGCAATCAGTTCGGGGAGGCGTGCAATCATATGACCCACACCGCGACAACCGATTTCCTCATCATAAGAAAAGGCCAGATGCAAAGGACGCTCAAAAGACCTGTCGCCATGTGCATAAGCGGTCGCCAACATGCAAGCGAGAAACCCCTTCATATCTGACGTGCCACGGCCATAAAGCCGACCGCCCCGCGCTGCCACCTCAAACGGATCGCTAGACCAATTTTGGCCAGCCACCGGCACCACATCCATATGACCAGATAAGATGTAACCGGATTTGTCCTTCGGCCCAAGGCTTGCAAATATGTTGTCGCGATTGCCTTCAGGGCCGCGCATTACCGTCACCTGAGCGCCAGCGCGTTCTAGATGTTTTTGCACGCATTTGGACATGGTCGCGTTGGATTGACCGGGCAGATCAGGGATCGCCACCAATTCGGCCAAGAGGGTCTCAACATGCATGCGCTGTCCTTTGATGGGGTATAGACGGTGATGCTTGTTTGCATACCGTGTCATGCGCCCAAGTGCGACAACCAATGTTGATCCCCCCTAGACCAATTCCGATCTAGCCCAACAGCAAGATGTCAGAGCTGCCAGCGCTTCGGCGCAGCGCGTGAACATCCGCAAGGTCTGGATCCGTAGACCATGCGATTGCGGCGTCACGGTCTGGAAAGCTCAGCAATGCCGCCACATCCGGCGCGTCGGGTGTGCCATCCAGCACAGCGAACTCTTTAGCGGCGCTTTCGACTTTTCCACCGTGTTTTGCAAGCGCCGCGCCTGCGACGTCGCGATATTCGGCCAAAGCTTGCGGGTTGGTGACAGTCAGTTTTGCATAGGCATAAATCATGGTTCGCTCCTTTTTGATTTGTGTGCCCACCGTAGCATTTCTTGAGCAAGCGAAAACGCGTGCTTTTGCATAGCCAACATGCGATAACGCATGCATGAATGTTGCATGGGATGATTTACGCACAGTTTTAATGCTGGTGCGGCACCAAACTTTGGCAGGCGCGGCCCAAGCTTTGGATGTGAATTACACAACAGTGGCTCGGCGCATTCGCCGCGCAGAAGACGGGTTGGGTCAACCTCTGTTTGAACGGCTAGCCGATGGCTATCGACCAACCTCGGCGGCCCATTTGATTGCGGCGCAAGCGGGCCAAATGGAAGAGGCCGAACACAGTTTGATGCGCCAATTGCAAGGGGGCGAAACAAAGCTATCAGGCCCGCTGACCATCACCGCCCCACAGTTGCTTATCGCGAATTTTTTGGCACCGGTCATTGAGAAATTCACCCAAACACACCCCGATATTGATCTGCGTATACGGGCGACCAACACGCTTTTGGACCTGACTCGCCTTGAGGCCGATCTGGCCATTCGGATCAGCCGAACCCCTGGTGATACATTGAAAGGTCTTCGAATTTTGCGGCAAGAAAATGCAAGCTTTGCCAATCACGACGTGGCAAAGCGCATCGCCTCTGACCCGTTAGCGATGATCGACTGGATCATTTATGACGCCCTGTCAGATCTACCAAAAAACATAGATGCGGCATTTCCAAACAACCGTGTGCGATACCGTTTTGACGACATGGTCGCGATGGTTGGGGCAGCACAGGCAGGGTTGGGCGTGGTTCGAATGCCAATGTTTATTGGTCGCGCAACAGCTGGGTTAACGCAGGTGCCGGTCTTGCCCCCACAGCCCTATGCCGATATTTGGGTAGTTGGGCACCCTGATGTCTGGCCGTCCGAAAAACTGCGCGCCTTTCGTGAAATTTTGTTGAAACACTGCAAAGCACACAGCCATCAATTCGTGGCTTGAGATTGCACGCCCAATGGTGGAAATTAAAGATCAACATCAAAGGAGATAGCGTCATGATTGTCTACGGACTGAACACCTGTTCGATTTGCAAGGCTGCCTGCAAAGCCCTAGAGGCCGCAGGCAAGGAAGTGGTCTTTCGCGATGTGCGCAGCGACCCGTTGAACGAGGTTGAATTGGCAGGTTTGATCGCAGAATTTGGGGATCGGCTGGTGGACCGAAGCACAAATGACTGGCGAGGCTTGACGGATTGGTTGAAGCATTCCGAGGCCGAGGCGCAATTGTCCGCCAAACCAAAATTGATGGCCCGCCCTGTGATCCAAAACGATGAGACGTATTATCTGGGTTGGGATCAGGCAGTGCAAGACGCCCTGCTGTGATCTAAGCGCTAAGACGACAGCCATATTCGACCGGATTTGCGGGTTACGGCGTTCTGTTTATCCCCGCCTTTACGCGCCTTAACGGGATAGAGGATTCTATCGACGCGACGCCATCAATTTTTGTGAGGCGCCCCACCAAGAATTGTTCAAACCCTTTCAGACCGGATGTGACAACTTTCAAAAGGTAGTCGCGGTTGCCCGTCATCAACCAGCAATCCACCACTTCCGGCATTGACTGGATTTCTTTTTCAAACAATGCGAGCGCGTTATCAACTTGTTTGTCGAGCTGCACTGACACGAACACAGAAACATCAAACCCCAGCTTTGCCTCATCTATCAACGCACAATACCCTGCAATAACGCCGGTTTTTTCAAGATGCTTTACCCGGCGGGCAACAGGTGTCGCGCTTAGGCCGACGACTTCGCTTAACTCATTGATCGATTGACGACCGTTTTTCTGCAGGCTGCGCAGGATTCGAATATCAATTTCGTCTAGATTGGCGTTAATCACTGCAATTTCCAATATATTGATGTATTCCGTTAAAATTGTACGAAATCACGCCGATAAAGCAACTAAACACTTCGCAGTTTTTGGTATCAACACCAAAAGGGAAGTGAAGTCATGTCCGGCAAAACCGAAAACCTGAAAAAAATTGAACAGCGCCTTTTGTGGTTGTCCCATTGGATGATCCATAATGCGAACCACATTCGGCCAAAGGTTGAGGGCATTAAGGTGGGCGGTCATCAGGCATCGTCGGCTTCGATGGTTTCCATTATGACGGCGCTATACTTTGACGCCTTAAGGCCGGAGGATCGCGTGGCAGTCAAACCGCATGCTTCTCCGATATTTCATGCCATTCAATATCTGATGGGCAACCAAACCCAAGAGAAGATGGAAAATTTTCGCGGCTTTGGCGGGGTGCAAAGCTACCCCTCTCGAACCAAGGATATTGACGATGTGGATTTTTCCACGGGGTCCGTTGGTCTGGGAGTCGCCATCACTTCTTTTGCCTCCATCATACAAGATTATATCAAAGCAAAATCCTGGGGCGGTGAGCAAAAATTGGGCCGCATGATTGCGCTGGTTGGTGATGCCGAATTGGATGAAGGTAACATTTACGAAGCCTTGCAAGAGGGTTGGAAAAACGACCTGCGCAATTGCTGGTGGATTATTGACTACAACCGCCAATCCTTGGATGGCATCGTAAGAGAGGGGCTTTTCAAGCGCGTTGAACAGATTTTCGATGCCTTTGGCTGGGACATCGTGCGGGTCAAATATGGCCACTTACAGCGGGCTGCATTTGCGAAACCAGGTGGCGAACAATTATGCCAGTGGATCGATGACTGCCCCAATCAACTTTATTCGGCTTTGACGTTTATGGGCGGAGCTGTTTGGCGCGAACGTTTGATGGATGCGTTGGGTGATCAGGGTGATGTGACCGCATTGATTGGGGCACATACCGACGAAGAACTTGCCGCGTTGATGGAGAACCTTGGCGGCAATTGCGTGCACACCATGGCCGAAGCATTTGCGGCCATCGATCACGACCGCCCAGTTTGTTTTCTTGCCTACACGGTCAAGGGATGGGGCACGCCGATTGCGGGTCACAAAGATAACCACGGCGGTTTGATGAACAAAACCCAGATGGCAGAATGGCAAAAATTTATGGGGGTGCCTAAGGGGCAAGAGTGGGACAAATTCGCCACCATTCCAGACCCCCGCGCATTTGAAGCCGGCTTGGCTGACACGCCGTTTTTCGCCAAGGGTCGCCGCCGTTATCATGATGACATCATAGATGTACCCGCAATAGAAATGGCGTCTGATCGTGAAATCTCGACCCAGATGGCTTTTGGTAAGATCCTTGATGATCTATCCAAGGGCGACAGTTTGCTGGCAGAACGGATCGTGACGACATCGCCCGATGTGACGGGGACGACCAACCTTGGCCCTTGGGTCAATCGCCGCAAGCTATTTGCGCGCGTTCATCAAGAAGATACATTCAAAGCCGAGAATATTCCCTCAACAGCAAGGTGGGAATTTGCACCTAGTGGCCAGCATATCGAGCTTGGCATCGCTGAGATGAACTTGTTTCTTTTGTTGGCTGCGGCGGGCCTGTCCCATTCGATTTTCGGAAAGCGGTTGATCCCGATTGGGACGGTCTATGATCCGTTTGTGTCGCGTGGGTTGGATGCGCTGAACTACGCGTGCTATCAGGACGCGCGGTTCATGATCGTTGGCACACCTTCGGGTGTTACCTTGGCCCCCGAAGGCGGCGCGCACCAGTCTATCGCATCGCCGCTGATTGGAATGTCCCAAGACGGTTTGGCGGCGTTTGAGCCTGCGTTTGAGGATGAGTTGGCTGTCATTATGGAATGGGCTTTTTCCTATATGCAAAAAGATGGTGAAGGCGATCCGGATGAACGGACTTGGTTGCGCGACGAGACCGGGGGATCGGTCTATTTGCGGCTAACGACCAACCCGATCGAGCAGCCCGGAAAACGGGTTGATGATGGCTTTCGTCAAGGGGCAATTGATGGGGCGTATTGGTTGCGCAAACCTGGGCCGAACTGCGAAGTGGTGATTGCCTACCAAGGCGCTGTGGCACCCGAAGCCATTAAGGCCGCTGGAATAATCGCTGGTGGTCGGCGTGATATTGGTGTTTTGGCTGTGACCTCTGCAGACCGGTTGAACGCTGGCTGGGCGGCGGCACAAAGGGCGCGCTCAAATGGTATTTCTGCGGCGCAATCTCATATTGAAACGCTTATGGCTGGGCTGTCGCGCGATTGTGTGCTTGTAACCGTCATAGATGGGCATCCCGCAACACTGTCATGGCTTGGCGGCGTATTCGGACACCAGACGGTATCTCATGGCGTTGAGCACTTTGGCCAAACCGGCACCATCGCCGATCTTTACCGCCACTTTCGCATTGATGCCCGTGCTTTGGTACATTCCGTAAGTGAATTGACCCAAGGCCGTGAAATCAAACCCGCTTTAACCATCGTTTAACCAGAAAGAGTACATCTCTGTCTGACGTCAGACAATTGGCAAACATGACGCCCATGGAATTTTTGCAGAGGAGGGCTATGGACAAAATGGCTGCTTAAGATCACAAATCTAATCCCAAGGACTCCGCATAAGCTGGAGGGAACTTGGGGTGCAGGTCATTACGTCTTTCTTAATCCGTGCTCTTTCCATAGTTCATCTCCTTTATTACAGTAAATATTATCAAAGGAGCGGAAACAAACCGCGACAGGTTCAAAAACCCTGACGACGGATACTCCATCCGCTTGGCGCCCCGAGGCTTCCCAGCGGCTCGATTTGAGCGCTGTTGGTACAGTGATCGCCTCAATGTGGGCACGTGCTTCAGCTGCGCAAACGGCGTCTAAATAAACCAGTCGGCAGTCCCACCGTCAAGCTTCGTCGACAAGGCAAAAAGAACACCAGCGGCGCCGTTCGCAAAATTATCGGAAATCCTAGACAACCCCACCCCAGGGAACGCCAAAGAACCATGATAGTCGATTGCATATCGAGCCAAACTCTTGACGCAATCATCAACGGATTGATCGCAATCCAATTCACTTGCGGTGGTAATGAAGCCAGCCTGCCCCTGGAATAGGCCCGACTGCATGACAAATGGAATGCTGAGCGACTTTCTGATACCATTCTCAATCTTTTGGAAGAGTTCGATTTTTTCGAACCGACTAAACCGATTGATCGCAATCCCCAGCCCGGCGGAACCCTGATCGTAATAGGGTAAATTGCGCTTTCCTTCCAAAATATGAAAAGCTCCGTCTTCTAGAAAATGGCCCTTTGCTATGTCAAGTTCAATCATAGTTTTGGCCATAGTCAGATAATCTAAGTTGCCCGTCAAATCGTGGATATTTATTAACGCCACAGCTAGCCCGCTTGCACCTCGCAAGATGCCAGCTCCGGCAAGATCAGACACCTCGGGGTATCGAGACAAGCGTGAGAGCAGATTTTGACCCAAGTCTAATCCATATTGCTCTAAACGCTTGGACTCCAATTTTTTTGCTGCATGCAGAAACGCAAGGATATGACCAGACAAGCCACTAAAAACGTCCAGAGATTTAGGTAATTCTTCCTTCATACTGCGTTCGAATTCGTTGAAAGCAATCTGTTCGTGACCTGACTGCAACAAAGCAATAGCAACCCCCAGCGGGCCTTCAAAGGCACCAGTACCGCTCAAGCCGACGTTGTTTTCCAGCCGGTGTATTGTGGAACGTAACAGGGCTTCCGGAATGGCAGTTTTGGAAAGACCAAGTGCATAGATTAGACCTGCGTCGCCATATGCCAAACTGCAATCAGGGATTTTCGAACCATGCGCGCCTTTTTCAAATTCACCTAGGTCGTTGCGGTCATTTATGCGCGACACAATTCCGTTTGCCAGCTGCGTGCGAAAGTTCTGCCAATCAATTGGTTTTGTGGTATACGAACCCTCAGACAATTGTGGCAGGTGCTCTCTGATGTTTTGAGGAATTTGAGAATGCACCTCGGGGAAAGGCCTTAGTAAGTCGGCTGCAGCGCCCCACAAACTGGCCTCCTTTGCACCGTCAATGTTCAACATAGGCACCATCGGACAAAGCAGCATTAAGAGCGTGCGACGTAACGAGTTTTGGTCCAATTCTGCACCTGAAGCACACCCTCTAACATAAAAGCCTTCTGCCCCAAGACCGCATTCTTCAAACGCATCTCGCAAAAAGCCCGAGTTCTCAAAATCGACAAAGAACACGGCGCCCGATGGGGTGATAATGATGTTAGAAGGATGAAGATCGCCGATGAAAACACCTAGCTGATGAATGCGGTTAATAGCAGCTTCAAGCTTGGCATAGACATCTCCGGCCCAAGCCAAATATTCCGTCAATTCCAATGGGTCCGGCTTGGGATGAACAAACGGGTATCGCTTGACCAGCTCATCCAGCAATGTTTCGCCCTCAATATACTCGGACGCGAGAAACGCATGTTCCCAAGCGTGATAATGGGTAACTAATTGTGGAATTGCCGCCTCCGATGCCAGGGCTTGAAGAATGGTTTTTTCGTTTTCCAAACGGTGAACGGCATCCTTCCCACCGGCATCTAATCCCGCCAATGGCCGTGCTTCTCTTAATCGAATTATCTTCTTTGTTTTGACATCCTCAGCCAAATAGAGACCGCCGGCATTCGAAAATTTCACAGCCGAGCGAACGTCGAACCGGTTCGCTACTCCGCTGGAAGCGGGCTCTGAAGGTTCTTGGCTGGTCTCCTCGAGAATTGTCGGCAACGTAACGAAATCTGGTTTTGAAAAATATGGAAGGCGGCTGTCAGGCACCGCAGAACCTTCGGGCGAATAGACCGCTCTGTATTCTGAGCCATTTTCATCGACTTCGATCATATCCCTGAACGCGCCGTAACGGACAAACAACGGACCCTCGCGAAACCGGAGATCAGACAGAATATACGGTCCTTTGAAACCGCGCAAAAGCGCGTCCAACTCAACGAGAATTTCCTCAAACCTCGACTGAGTCGATGGATATAGTGCTGCAAATTTTCCGCTTGCTGAGCGGGGCCAGTTTTTGGAGTTAAATAAAAATAACTGCTTCGGGCTGTGCAAAACTTTGAAATGAATATCGTTGTCAATGCAGTAGCGGCAAATCAGATCGGCGATTTGTGCAGAATGCTCAGGTGTAGCAGAAACATGAATCTTCCATCCCTGATCAGGTAGGTCGACATCATTATTCGTGAAGCAGGTGTAATAATCAGCCCTGTGTACTTGCCACTCATCTCCGACGTCTTTTTCAAGAACATCAAATGTAGTGTCGTCAGTGTACACAGAGCTGGGTTTCTCCAACAGGCCGCCTTGCATCAAAGTCATTTGATCTTCCTTTGAATTGTGACGTCTATCTTTGAACGGAAATTAGCGCTTAATTTCCGGGTTTCGCACTTCAGCGCCCATAACAACGCTCAATACGCTCACACAGCTGCCACCGGCTGCTGCCAGCTTGCTGTCTTTGATATCCGCAGCACCCATAACAACACTCAATACGCTCACACAGCTTCCGCCGGTTGCCGCAAGAGTTTCATCGCTGAGGAGCTTTTCCATCACTTGCATTCTCAAGATTTGATACTTTTCGTCAGACATAATTTTTCTCCTATATGTAAGTTGGTTTCAATATATATGGTTAGAAATGAATCGTAATTGATTCTTAACTACCTTACCCGAAGTTTCAATTTTTTCATATAAAAAAACACACTATTATCAAAAATAATTGTTATTTCACAATGCATTACACTATTTCATGCAAAACAGCCCGACAGCCGGCCCCTGAGGTGAAATCACCTAAACAGTGGTCTGCGCGTCAGGTTTTTTACGTTCCCTTTCGTGCAATCTAACCCGATGCTCTTAAGATCCGTCTTCTAGAAACTGCCATTGGATATTATCCAAAAGAATGATGGTGGAGAACTCGTTCGGGTTTTGGATGCTTGGAAAACTTCTTGCTTAAAGGACCAGCAGTGCAAATATCGCGTGCAATCAACACTGTCCCAAAAGTGGCAGGAATAAAGTGAACTTCAATCTCGGTTGAAGATGAAATTGTGACGCAGGGCAAATCGATAGAGCGATTGAAATTATCGTTTGATATCAGCTCATCGAACAATAATTCTCCATTGACGTAGAGTTCGATCAACATCCGGCTCTCGATCTTGCCATTCAGGACTATTTGTTTGTCGCCTGCCTTAAGCGTCGTCTTCAGTGTGCCACCATTTGATTGAAGCATGACGCGGCGGCCAAAAGCACATCGTGTCCATCCAGCGGTATCAACGGGTGTCCAACGAGCGGTAAGAGTAAGATCGGTCATGTGCTAGTCCTTTCTGGATTCTAGATCGGCAGGGCCGACCCGATCGATTACAAGTATCATCCATTTGATCATGGAAGCCTGTTGGGGCTCTAACCTCGGATCATTCTGAAGGCTGACGGCATCGCACCGCATATCTGGCCAAAGACTGTAAAAGCCGATCAGGTCTTCAACCTCTTTGCGGGAATTTTCTGAAGGCATAATCGTTATCCTTGTTAAGTCTCTACTGCTTCGACTGTAACCAACCCGAGGTTCTGGCGTGTGTGAAAATAGTGTGAAGCACTTGGTTCACACAACTTTTCGGTGTTAAGGTTTTGACATGAAGCCAGAGTTCACTTCGACCACAACGCTCGAAATATCCTTGTTCGGCACTTGCTTGGTGCGGGTGAACACGGATACGCGCCGCGAGATTAAAGGCGCCAAGCACCGCGCACTGATTGCACTTTTGGCCACGGCTCCGCTGGGGCGCCGCACCCGAGTCTATTTGCAAAGTACGCTTTGGGGTTATGCCGGCTATGACAGCGGACACCAGAACCTACGACGCGCCCTTTCGGATCTACGCAAGATTTTGGGCACGGACTTTGATACGCTATTTCACACGACCAACAGTGACATCGAACTGGACCTTGAAAGGGTGCGCTTTGTCGGAGATCCAAGTGCGGGACCGTTTCTTGACGATTTGAATGTCCGCGAGGCCGCGTTTCTGAGCTGGGTTTCTGGTATCCGACAAGCCCCCGATCAGGTTTTAGCTCTGTTTCGTATGACCCCGCGCGCATCTCACGGCAGATCCCGACCCAGCGTAACCACCCTTCCGCTGGCCGTTCTTGAAGATGACCCCAATTTGCGAATTCTAGCGGATTGGGTCGCAGAGGAGACATGCCGATCATTATCCCGTTCCAACCTACTAAGCGTTATTTCGCATTTGTCCGGTCGCGCGATGGCTCACAAGATGATCGACATCGCAGATATTCGTGACACTTTGGACGTTGATTACATAGCCACAGGGACCTTACGCAAGCATGGCAGCGAACTGATTGTTGACTTTGATTTCGTGGATGCACGCAACGGCAATATCCTTTGGAACCGCCACTTTGCCTGCCCTGCCGAACATTTTACCGAGCATGTGCAAGGGCGGCTCGTCAATGTTATTCAGGCCATTGGGCGGTCCATCGCGAATAGCGCAATTTCTTACGTTCGCGACCGGCCTTTGCCGCAGGTTGAAGACCACCAGTTGATAATGGCAGGCGTGTCGTTGATGCACCGCAGCCCAATGCGAGATTTCCTATCATCTCGGACTTATTTGGTTGAAGCTTGTGAACGGATGCCCAATTTTGCCGAAGCACACGCATGGCTGGGCAAATGGTATGTGCTCAGCGTATTCAAAGGCTTCAGTACCGAGCGTGACAGTGACACCCAAAAGGCGCTCGATTGCACGGCGCGCGCGCTGGATAATGACCCGGAAAGCAGCTTCAGCTTAACCATCGATGGCTTTGTGCAAAATAACCTCCTAAAGCAAATGGATGTCGCCGAACAAAGGTATAATGCTGCCCTAGCGGTGAACCCTAACGAGGCCTTGTCGTGGCTGTTGCGGGGCGCGCTCATGGCGTTTCAAGATGACGGCATAGCCGCTATCCGGGCAACCGAAACTGCGCGACGCCTGTCGCCGATTGATCCATTCGGATATTACTACGACAGCCTAGCCAGCACCGCTTATATCGCTGCCGAGAATTTCGAGAAAGCACTGGATCGAGCCGACAGATCACTGGCCAAAAACGACCGACATTTATCGACACTACGGACACGTACGACCGCTCTGTATTTCTTAGGGCGCACCGAGGAGGCTCGCCAATCAGCCAAAGATTTGCAGCGGCGCCATCCAAATTTCAACATTGAAGAATATAAGCGAAACCACCCTTCTGCCGACAACAATGCCGGTAGGCGGGTGATAGAAGCGTTGACCGCTTCAGGCGTTAGTTAAATCAAAACAGGGGAAGTATTATGAGTCAATATGGCGGATTGGGCGGATTGGGCGGCCTAGGCGGATTGGGCGGACTCGGTGGCTTAGGCGGATTGGGCGGACTCGGTGGCTTAGGCGGACTCGGCACCGGATTGGGCGGTTTCTTGGGAGCCGAAGATCCCGGTGGGTATGACGGCACAACCACGACTGGCCTGCAGATCACAGCGGAGGCATTGCGACATCTAGCAGGTAACGATCTCCTGACCGCAACGGGAGAACTCAACTTTAACGACCCGGCAAACCTTGATCGGTCGGCAACATGGGTCCGAGGGTCACTGTATGTGTCAGACTTCCTGCGCGATATGAACTGGCGCACGGATAATGTAACGAAAACCGTAACTCTTACGTTGGAAGGAACAGACGCTGTCATTCTGAAGCGTCCCTCTGAAACCTTGCTGCGCGATCAATGCCAGCATGTCATAGATTATGCCGATCTACGGCCTGATCGAAGCCCCGAGATTGTCTCTCAACTTGGGTTTCCTACCGCTTATTTTGCGATGATCCTCGGTTTACATCAGGGTCAGCACAAAAGAACATTTGAACTGATCACGGCAACACAAGTCCTAGCAGCCCATGCTGCAATGGCGGTTAAACATGCGCTAGCGGTGCGGCGGCCTGATCAATTGGACGGTCGCATTTTACCAATGATCCCGACACCAGGACATGGAAGCTTCCCATCCGCCCATGCGACCGAGGCTTATGCAGTTTTAACCGTATTGACCGAGCTGGTTGTCGCTTGGGGCAGTTTGGCCGATAGCAGCCAACGGTTAAACATGTTGCGCGGACTTGCCGAACGGATCGCAGTCAACCGCACTGTCGCGGGTGTGCACTATCCAATCGATAGCTGGGCTGGCGCTGCCTTGGGCACCAGTTTGGGACGCGCGGTGTTATGCCGGTGTGGGCTTAACATAACGACCCCATTGCTGAGTTTCGAAGCAGAACATTCAGATTTCTTCGACCACGACTTTCGCGATACCGCCCGTGCGGCGGCTCACGGCCTGACCGAAGGTGCTGAGTTCACCACGTCACGTAGCGACGCCTTTGCGTGGCTTTGGGATGGTGCCGTTAACGAAAGGCAAGGGGCTTAGGCCATGTATTTAAAGCGTTCGCCTACCCGCCGCATCGACCGTTATTCTGGACCATATGAACGCTGGGTCTTTTCGCAGGAATTGGGGCGACCCTTTGCCTTCCCAGCGATCAGCGAAGAAACATCGGTCTATTTCACTGCTCTGCTGGAGGGAAGTAACCAGCTGCCCAATGTCCCTGATTTGGTGACGCGAAAACCACCGTTATGGAACCCTTTGAACAGAACACGGGCGGTGACGCCATTTGCGTTTCACGACGCGCGAAACAATCGCCCCCGTAGTACACGCCCGCCCGATACTCAGATTGCGGACCTACTGTCGACGGTCCGTACAAATCAGGTGGCTGGAACAGTGAGACCAAGGTTTCGGGTTAATTTCCCGATTGCACCTGAAGCATGGACCCCAACCTACCACCCTGATTGCCGAATGGAGGATTGGGTTGTACCAACCAGTCGCCCTAAGGCCATTGTAGCCGTCATTGATGATGGTATCCCCTTTGCCCACCGCGCATTTCTGGATGCCGACGGGCGCACGCGGATGAGCCACATCTGGCTGCAATCAGCCGCGGCGGAACAACATGGCGCTGTACCCTTCGGGCGCGAACTTATGAATGGCAATATCAACGCCTTACGCGCCGAGGCAGGAAACGACGAAGATTTACTGTATCGAAATGCAGGCGCCATTGATCCTGCTATATCTGAACTGGGCGTACATTTGCGCAGACATGCGACACACGGGTCTCATGTGGCAGGCATGTGTGCCGGGAACGACAGCCGCCTTTCAAGCCATCCGGTCGCGGATGACATTCAGATCATTGCAGTACAATTGCCCAATACGATTGCTTGGGACACTTCTGGTTTTGGTAAAGAGATGTATATGCTTAGTGCACTGCACTACGTGTTCAATCGCGCACGCGCCATTGCAACGAAATACGCGAACGATCCTGACAATCCTCAAGAATTGCCGTTGATCGTCAACTTTTCCTATGGTTGGAGCGCAAGTCGCCACGACGGTCAATCCGAGATGGAGTTGGCAATCCAAGAGCTTTTGGAAGACCGAAAAGCCCTGCAGCCTGACACTTCGATTGTCATGCCGACCGGCAATAACTTTGCTCATGATATGCATGGCCAGATCACGCAAGCTGACATGACGAGCGGATCCTATGCATTTGGCTGGAAGTTGCAGCCTGATGACCGAACATCCAGCTATTTGGAAATCTGGCTACCTCAAGGGATGGACCCCGCGGGCTATACCGTGCAAATCACCCCACCTCCTGGGCATACCCTGACCGGTGGTGGTACGATCGAAATCAGTGCCGATGAAATGTTAGATGATGACGACGATCCGGTTGGGCGGGGTGATCCCCGTCGTTTTACCGAACTCGAGGTTGGTGACGACAACATCGGTCAGTTGTCAGCTGATATGCACCGTAGTACGCGCTGGCGGGTCATGTTGGCGCTTATCCCCACAGTGAGTACCCGTGGGCTAAGCCGAAGGGCACCGTCTGGCGAATGGCGAATTGAAGTTCACAAAAACACCGGAATTGCCCTGACCGAGCACCAGCAGATCAATGTATGGGTGCAACGTGACGATGACCCTGTCAGCCTGAAAACAGGCGGGCGTCAAAGCCGATTGGTCGATTTGAACACCGACGACACCACATTCAAACATCCGCTACAGACCTATTCCAACTCCCTAGGGTTTTTGCGCGGATATGGCAGCATGAACGGGGTGGCATCCTCGGCGGATGTGACGCGGATTGCAGGCTACGTCAACGCGACGGGCCGTCCCTGTAGTTATAGTGGCGCAAGCGGATTGACCCTTGCGCCGGATGGTAGTCCAATTCATTGGGGCTCACCCACAACATTTTCGGCGGTGGCCGATCATAGCAAAGCTCTCCCTGGCACAACCTCTATCGGGGTGCACAGTGGGTCTGGTACACGCCTTTCGGGCACCAGTGGTGCCTCACCTGCCGCCAGTCGCATCATGGTAATCAATGCCGCCAATGGCGATTTGATAACTGAGCAAATGGCCCCCCCACTTCCCTTGTCACATGTCGAAGTTGCGGGTCCTTTCACGGACGAAAAGCACAGAGCTCGTGCAGGCCTGCGTACAGTTCCATATGTCTGCAAAGCCACACGGTAAGCTGCTCCCCCCATTCAGACAGTTTTGCCGTTGAGCTAAGAACAACCCAGTTGGCTTCATGCCGCCTTTTGAGGTCCATGGGGTGCGGTCATCAGAATTTTTGGGTCCAGATGCGGCGTAATCTAAAAAAGTATCTGGCTCATCCGGTTGGTTTCATTATGCGGCGTGTTTGGGGTGATGCAAGCGCCGTATTTCGTGTGTATTGCGTTTGATCCTTTCTCTTTTGTTTAGAATGGCTTGTGCGCGTCCAAAGTAGACGTCGGCTGGTGTGACGTTGTTTAGATTCTCGTCGTAGCGCTGATGATTGTAATGATCGACGAATGCTTCGATCTGCGCTTCAAGATTGCCGGGTAGGACGTAATTTTCCAACAAGATGCTGTTAGAGGTGGTCCTAGTTGTTCGA
>JAWSVK010000026.1:0-1272 GCA_033851955.1 Marinosulfonomonas sp. | reverse complement strand
CCCGTGTGAGACTGATCTGGCGAACCGCAGCTTCATCAACCTGTTGCGTAACATCGTTAAGTGCCATTGGACCTGTCCCGCTTTCGTGCAGCCCCAAGTGCTCGTTTAAGCCACCTTTCGTTCGAATGCGACAGGGCTTTTCCAGCCTAAGGCTGAATGTCGGCGGCGCGGGTTGTAGAATCCGTTTATGTATTCAAAGATCGCCATCTCAACCTGCCGTCGTGTTTCCCATGACCGGCGCCAGATCAGCTCTGCGTTGATCGTCTTGAAGAACGTCTCAATAGCCGCATTATCATAGCAATTTCCCTTGCCACACATCGATACTTTGAAGCGGTGTTGGCGCAGAATCTTTTGATAATCGTGAGAACAGTATTGGCTGCCGCGATCCGTGTGATGGATGCAACCTTTTGGAGGGGTGCGGAAGGCTATGGCCATGTTCAGCGCCCGGATCGCCAAACCCCGCTTCATCCGATTGCTAACCGCCCAGCCAATCACCCACCGCGAATGCAGGTCTAAGATCACAGCAAGATACAGCCAGCCTTCACGCGTCCAAATATATGTAATGTCACCTGCCCATTTCTGATTGGGGAGGTCAGCCGAGAAGTTACGGTCCAGCAGGTTGGGCGCGATATTGAACTTGTGATTACTGTCCGTCGTCACCTTGTGTTTGCGCGTTCTCACCACTGATATGCCGTTTTGACGCATCAAACGACCCATGCGGCGGTGGCCAATATTCAGGCCAAGTTCCTTCAGTTCTTCGGTCATTCGCGGGCGGCCATAGCTGCCCAGGCTGAGGCGCGATTGTTCTTTGATATGCGCCAGCGTAACCATATCAGATCGCTGCCTGCGACTGGCCGGACGGCTGCGAAACGCTCGCAAACCGCGCGTGCTGACATCCATGACATGGCACATCCGCCGGACGGAAAATGAAGATAGGTGTTCCTCTATGAACTTAAACCTCACGGCTTTTGGCTCGCAAAGAACACCGTGGCCTTTTTTAAGATTTCCCTTTCTTCCTTGAGAATGCGGATCTCGCGGCGCAGGCGGTCATTCTCTTGGGCGAGGCTTAAATCCTCTTTCGAAACCACATCCGTGTCTCTGTGTGCCGTGATCCATTTATTCAACGCCGACATACCAACACCCAAATCAGAGGCCACCTGCTTGCGTGTCAGCCCACTGCTCAGCGCTATACGCACTGCATCTTTGCGGAATTCGTCCGTCCTTGCCCGTCCCATAGTAAGTCTCCTTTGTTGCATAATATGCTATCAAAGG
>JAWSVK010000006.1:7785-265051 GCA_033851955.1 Marinosulfonomonas sp. | reverse complement strand
TTCAGTACATCAACGGCTTCTATAACCCGCGCCGTCGCCACTCATCGCTGGGCGGCGAAAGGCCGCATAAATGAGTTGGGAGACCGGAACGTAAGCGGGACAAGACCAATACGGGCCGTGTTATGTACGTTCATGATGGCGAAGAAGGTGGTGTTGTGATTTCCGGACGCATTGAGATCACAGTCGGAGAGCAACGCAAAATTCTAGGTCAGGGCGACGCCTACTATTTTGACAGCAACAAACCCCATAGGTTCCGACAAATTGGCCCTGATCCATGTGTAATTGTAAGCGCCTGCACGCCACCAACATTTTAGTCTCAAAGCGGTTATGTGGCGCATTGCAACGAGCGCGCGAAGTTTGGCAAGAAGTATCTGTTCAAAGAAAAAGGGCGCCCAATTGAGCGCCCCTTTCATTGTTAGCGATAGGGTGTTTAGTCAGTCCAGCTTACACCTGTCAGGTCATTGGCTTGTGTCGGCGAATTTGCCCACAGCCCTTGAATCTTCGCATTTGCAACGCCGGTTTTGGCCAACTGAAACAGGTAACCATTGACGTATTCAGATGCGATCATTTTCTGCGCATCGGCTTGAATGGCCATGCGATCCGCCGGATCAGTGGCCAAGTTCAGCTTGTCCATCAGCGCTTGGAACTCAGCACTGTCGTATTGGAAATAGTAGTCAGGCCGTGCATAGATGTTGATGTCGGCAGGTTCGGTGTGGCTGACGATTGTCAGATCAAAATCCTTGCCCTTAAACACTTGTTCAATCCATTGCGCCCACTCAAGATTAGAGATTTCAGCCTCAATCCCAACGGCCCGCAATTGTGCTGCAATGATTTCACCACCGCGACGCGCATAGGCGGGCGGGGGCAGCATCAGACGTAGTTTCAGACCTTCTTGGCCAGCTTCTGCCAACAGCTTTTTGGACAGCTCAGGGTCATATGCGGACATGGCTGTCAAATCCACATAGGCCGGATTATGTGGCGCAAAATGTGTGCCAATGGGCGTGCCATAACCTGACATCGCGCCATCGATAATTTCCTGACGGTTGATCGCATGGGCAATCGCTTCGCGAACTTTAACGTCCGACAACGGGCCGGATTTGTTGTTGGTCGACAAGATGGTTTCGCCCTCGGTTGAGCCTACGATCACGGCAAAGCGTGGGTCGGATTCAAACTGCGACAGGGTTTCGGGTGCGGGGAAGTTCGGGAAGGCATCCACGTCGCCAGCCATCACCGCAGCAAAGGCCGCGTTCGGATCAGAGATGAATTTGAATGTAGCCTTGGACAATGCAGGCGCTGCGCCCCAATAGTCTGCGTTGCGTTCCAGATCAACACGGTCGCCTTGCACCCAATTCATAAATTTGAACGGGCCAGTGCCGATTGGGTTGGTGGCCGCATCCGCGATACTTTCTTCGCCCACAATCACCGCGTCACCCCACGCCATGTTGAACGGGAAATTACCATTTGGCTCGGACAGGGTCACCGTCACTGTGGTTGCATTTGCGGCTTCAACGCTGGCAATGCCTTTGAACAAGGCCTTCTGCGCATTGGTCGAATCCTCAGCGCGGGCACGGTTCAGGGAGAACACCACATCATCGGCGTTCATATCGGTGCCGTCGTGAAACTTTACGCCGGCTTGCAAATGGAACGTATATGTCAGGCCGTCCGCCGAAACATCCCAGCTGCTGGCCAAAGCCGGCAATACCGCCCCGTCAGAACCAAAGCGGGTCAGGCCTTCGAACACATTGGCGTAAACCACTTCATCAATTGCGGCGGCGGCACCGCCAGTTGGGTCAAGGTTCGGTGGCTCGAGCACCATGCCGATGTTAATCGTATCCTGCGCCGCAAGCGCAGTTCCCGTTGTTAACACCAACGCGGCAATCGCCATATTAATGCGTTTCATATTTCTCTCCCTAAAATGGTATTTCGGTCTTTGGATGTGCACCATGAAACGTGTCTGCGGGCACAATAGCAAGACCAATGCATGAAAAAGGCTGGAACTTTTAACACGCAAAGCTATAAAACAGCCCAACTCTCACGACAACGAAAGCTAAAAAAATGAGCGCATCCGCCAAACCAAACTCCCTGAGCCCAGCTGAAGTCGTGGCGACAAAGGGCGGCACGCCATTGGTTTGTCTGACAGCCTATACCACGCCGGTTGCGCAACTGGTTGATCCGCATTGCGATATTGTTTTGGTAGGCGACAGTGTCGGCATGGTCCTGCATGGGCTGGAATCAACCCTGCAAGTGACCATGGAAATGATGGAAATGCATGGCCAAGCCGTGGCGCGTGGTTTGGAACGCGCGATGATGGTGATCGATATGCCGTTTGGCTCTTATGAGCAAAGCTGTAAGCAGGCCTTTGCCAACGCAGCACGTCTAATGGCCGTTACCGGGGCGAGCGCCGTCAAACTAGAAGGCGGCGTTGCAATGGCTGAAACAATCAGCTTTCTGTGTGCCCGCGGCATTCCTGTCATGGCTCATATCGGGCTGACACCGCAGGCGATCAACACATTGGGCGGCTACAAGGTACAGGGGCGTGGCGCAGATGCTGCACGGGTGATTGCTGATGCTATAGCGGTGGCCGATGCGGGCGCTTTTGCGGTGGTGTTGGAAAAGGTTCCTGCAAACTTGGCAGATGAAATCACCCAAAAACTAGGCATTCCAACCATCGGCATCGGGGCCTCGGCGGGATGCGACGGGCAGATATTGGTGGTGGATGATATGCTGGGGTTGTTCACCGCGTTCAAACCCAAATTTGCCAAACGTTATGCGACTTTGGGTGAAACCGCCGATCTGGCAATTTCAGAATATGCCCGCGAGGTGCGTGACCGCAGCTTTCCGGCCACTGAACATATTTTCCAAGACGCCGCACCAAAGCCAAAAGGCACTAAAAAATCATGACCATTTCCATTCTGCGCACGCTTGCCGAAATGCGTGCTGTTACCAAAGATTGGCGCGCCGCTGGCGAACGCATTGCTGTGGTGCCGACAATGGGCGCACTGCATCAGGGACACTTAAGTTTGGTCAAGGCCGCCAAGGCGCAATCTGACCGTGTGGTGGTGACCATTTTTGTCAATCCAACACAATTTAATGACCCAAAAGATCTGCAAAGCTACCCACGTACCGAACATCAGGATGCAAAATTATTGGAACCGTTGGGCGCGGATGTGGTTTATGTGCCCGATCTGGATCAGGTGTATCCAGAAACTTTTTCAAGCTCCATCACAGTGTCGGGTATTTCAGACGGGTTGTGCGGCGCAGGCCGTCCGGGGCATTTCGATGGCGTTGCTACGGTTGTTTGCAAACTGTTTTTGCAGACCGGCGCAGACACCGCATTTTTTGGCGAAAAAGATTACCAGCAGTTGCAGGTTGTGACACGTATGGCGCAAGATTTGGACATTCCAATAACTGTCATCGGTTGTCCAACAATTCGTGACGGGGACGGTTTGGCACAATCATCTCGCAATTTGAAGCTGTCGGACGCCGGACGTAAGATTGCTCCTGCACTTTATCAGGCGCTGAATGCGACCGCATTGGATGTCCTGAATGGTACTGTCACGGACGAAGCCATTTCCCGCGCGCGTGCCAATATTCTAGCCGCGGGATTTACCAAGGTTGAGTATCTTGAATTGCGCGCAGCCAACGGATTGGCACCACTAGATATGCTTAATCAGCCCGCCAGATTATTGGTCGCGGCATGGCTCGACGGTGTGCGATTGATCGACAATATCGCTATCACACCTTCGGAATAAGCAAATCCGCCAAGGCCAAAGCCATAACTTGGGCGCTATCAACCATATCCTGCACGCCGATCCATTCGTCAGGCTGGTGTGCCAGATCAAGTATCCCCGGCCCATAGGCAATACAGTTTTTCAACTTGCCGATCCGGTCGATGTGTTTTTGGTCATAAGTGCCAGGTGACACCACATATTCGGGTTTTTTGTCCATCACCGCCTCGATGGCCTTGGCCACGGTTTGCACAACTGGGGCATCTTGCGCCGTCATGGTTGGCTGCACCTCGAACAGATCGCGGATTTCATATTCGAAATCGGGTCGCTCGGCTTTGATTTTTTCCAGCATCTCGGCAACTTCGGATTTTACCTCATCAATGTCTTCTTCGATCAAAAAACGCCGATCAATGATGATACGGCAACGGTCGGGCACACAAGGGGCTGGCAGGCCTGTGTAATCAGGATCCTGCTCAACCGCGCCACCGTGGATCGAGTTGATGTTCAAAGTGGACTGCTTGGCCCCGTCCGGCACCACCGGCATGTCGGTGCGTTTGCTGGCCAGCAGTGGGAACAAATGTTCCTCCATTTGGTCCAATACGGCCCCCATATGGCGCACCGCACAGTCACCAAGAAACGGCATCGAGCCATGCGCAATCCGCCCCTGTGTTTCGATTTCGGCCCACCAAACGCCGCGGTGGCCCAGACATATACGGTCCTTGTTCAACGGTTCCGGAATGATGACATGGTGCACGCGATCAGGATTGAAATACCCTTTTTCGGCCAGGTAGGCGACTCCGCCAAAACCACCGGATTCCTCGTCCGCGGTGGCGCTGATTTCAATCGCGCCCGCATAGTTAGGACAGATCGCAATAAACGCCTCGGCCGCGATGATTGAGGTTGCCAAACCACCCTTCATATCACAGGCTCCGCGGCCATAGATTTTACCATCATCCAGCTCGCCGCCAAACGGATCACGTGTCCAGCCGTGGCCAACCTCGACCACATCATGGTGGCTGTTGAAGTGCACGCATTCCCCAGTTTGGGCGCCCTCATGGCGGGCAATAATGTTCCAACGCGGGTATTCATCGCTGTCAGCAATGGCCCCCTCGGCGCGGATCAATTCGATTTCAAAACCTGACTGCCCCAGCCGTTCGGCCAAGAACGTGCAAATCTCGCGGTACTTCAAACCCGGCGGATTTAGCGTCGGAATGCGAATTAGCTGTTGGGTCAGCTCAATCAGCGCCTCGCGGCGGGTTTCAATTTCTTTGATGAGTCGGTCTGATGTTGTTATATTCATTCCGTAAATCTAACCAACCTGCCCATGGGCAGCAATGCAACAAATGACGAAAACGGGATGTTACCGCTTTGAAATTTCAGGTAAGAACACCCATATATCAATTATTGTATTCATTATTGAGGAGCCAAAATGGCCAATTTCGACGCACAGATTAAAGAATCCCAAGAGCAGGTTGCAGCCGCGCAGAGCAAAATATCAGAGATCACTGGCCGTATTGATGCGGCGCGCAGCAAGTTGGACAAGGGCATCAACATCGATGTCGAAAACGCCACGCTGGATGATGTGCACGCGCATACCGAATTAATGAACGCCAATATTGCCGACCTGATCATGGGTCTGGACGACGTCACCGCTGGGTTCTCAAAAGATTTTGACGAGATGCGCAATAAGACCGGAATGGAAACATTCATCGGCATATTCTCAAAAGCCAAAGCAGATTCAATGCGCCAAGAACGTATTCGCGGCGCCTCGGTTGATGAAAAAGTCCAAGACCTGATTTCCAAATCTGACGTGATCGTCAAGCTGCTCGAAGGGCAGTTGGCCGAATTGAACGTGCAAAAGGAAAAGGTGTCGGTGAACCTGACCGAGACACTGGATGATCGTGAATTGACCGTGGGCGAGCTGGAAACCTTGCGCTCCGAAATTTTGGCGATGGACCCGAAAATTATCACGCTCGAAAATAAAATTTCGGTTGAGCAGGATGCCGCGGCGCGGACCAAATTGGAAACTGAACTGGCCGAACTGAACTCTGGCTACAACGAGATGGTGCAAGAAGAGCAGGTCAAACTGGCCAAATCGCAAACGCTTGAGCGGTATATCGAGACCGGCAAGACGTGGATCGATTCACTGCAAAACCAGGCGGCGACGCAGATGGTTTTGATCAACAAGCTGCAAACAGACACCAAACAGCGGGTGGTCCTGTATGACGCGCTGACCAAATCGTTGAAAACCGCACAGCAACAAGATGTAGCGCACCGGATCAACGAAATTGGCGTCGAAACGGACCAAGAAGCGCAGGCTGCAATGGCGGCGATCGGGTCAGCCACCAACCAACGGATGGCCGACATGATGGAAGCCCACGAGGACCACATGGTGTTTGCCCGCAAGGTTTTGGAGCAAAAGGCCAAAGCGGACGAGCGGTTCGCGCGGCGGTTCTCGGAAATCGTCGAGAAGCATGACAAGAATCTGTATGGTGGGTAACGCTTGGATTTTGTCCGAAAACACCCACTGTTGATCGCAATTGTTTTGATGGCATTTGCTGCCTCCAAAAACGGAGCGACCTCCGGTTGGAACTATTTCTTCGGGCCAAACGTATCTTTATACATTGATGGGTTTCTCTTTTTCGGTTGTTTCTTTGCTTACCCATCGGTGAAACTTTTTCAATTCTGGAGCAAACGGCGTGACAAAAACTGACCTGACCCAAGACCACGCCCAGTTAAACGACGCCCTAACGGCGCGGCGGTATTTTGCCAAGTTTGACAAGATCACAACGCATTTGGCGCGGGTGGCGGGGGCGATGGAATCTGAGGGGCGGCTGAGCAAGGCCGACGTGGCGATCCTTGGACGTTACATTCAGGGTTTGTCGCGCACATTCGGGGCGCTGGCCAACAAATACCTGATGACAGGGCGGATTGCTGGGCCGATGGCAGGCGAGTTGGATTTTGACCGTGTCGAAAGCGGCTTTCCCATAGCCCAAGAGCTGATGACCATGGCCAATGACGCGCATCAATCCGAGCGTCATTTACGCAATATGCCAGTCAAATCCGAGCTTAAAGACGAGATGATCCGCAAGATTGTGGGCGACTTGGAAATTCCAACCAAACTGCAATACGCGATGTCGCAGCGGCTATACTATGAAGAGTTGCAAAAGGGCGAATTGTTCTGGCCACAGAATGATCCCGAAGCGTTGTGGCAAGGCAATGACGGCGCGGATCGGCGGCGATATCTGGTGCATTGGGCGGTCTACGACAGCCAAGTGAACTTGCCAGTGATTTACTTGTTGGAGGTCGAGGACACGGGTTCCGACGCCTTGCCCAAAGACCAACGCCGCTGGCCTGAAGCCCAAGCACATCTGATGGCGCAGGCGATGGCGGGGTTAAAACTGCTGACAATCGCCAAGGGGTTTGACGAAGATTTCGACGATCTGCATCCTAAACGATTGCGCCGCTTCCATGTGGGGCCGATGTATTCAAGCGCGTTCACACGTCAAAGTGGCCCTTTGCGTGAAGTGCTTGAAGAGGCCGACGCGCCTGCGGGTGAAGATTGGGCGCTGGCGTGGACTATGGAAGAGTTGGAGAGCGAGCGTTCGGTTGAGGAAAAATCCGGCTGGTTCGGCAAGGTTGAACGGCAGATTTTTGCGCTGGATCCGTTTTCGGGCCACGGGGCGGACACCGGTGCGACACGGACCGAGCGGGCGATTATTTTGCCGCAAAAACCCTATCAGGTGTTGGAAGAGAAACAACCCAAGGGGTTTAATTCGGTGCGCAAATTTGTGGTGTCTCCGCAGGGGCGAGTGTTGAGCTATAGATAATTTTCTTGCCTCCGGCGGGGATATTTTGAGAACAAAAATGAGGAACTATTTATGAGTATGCCATCTGACCAAATGGAACTGCCTGAAGCGGATATTCGCAAGCATTATGATGCAGCTGCGGGCATGTTGGACGGGTTGGATCATACCCCACGGATCGCCAAACCAAAGGTGGTTGAGGCCAAGGAAAAATCCGCGGGTATAGGCACACGGCGCCGGTTTCGCAGCACCACGCCGGGGTTGGTTACGCGATCAACCGCGCGCCCTGAGGGGGTTCGGTTGTTGGAACGGATTGAAGCAAGCGACGGGGATGATCCTTTGGTGTCGCCCCTGCAAGCAAACGTAATGCACAACCTGCGCCGCGCCGTTGCGATTGCTCTGGCGGTGGGCGAAGGGTTCGCCGAGCAAACCGGATTGGTGGCACTGAAAAAGGACAATTTGGAAAGCTCGTTGGCGGCTGGAAAAAAGGGCGAGTTCACTGAATTGCTGGCGGCAGAGGCTTTGGCGACGCTGTATACATTTGCCAATGCCACGTCGTTTTTGCTGGCACCACACGCGTCCGAAGTGACTGTCGAAATCGGCGAGGTTGAGGAGATACTAACAGGCAACGCACAACTCGCATTGCATGGCGCGTTGTGGGAGTTGGACCAGGACTTGGCAACCTTCGTCGATGAAGAACCCAAGCTGATTGCCTGTGTGTTGGCCTTTGCCGAACAGGTGATGGAAAAAGTCGCATTGCGAGCACAAAATGCACCGCGGCTGGCGGCCTTTAGCGCGGCATCCTACAAGGTGGAAGCGGACGATCTAACCATCGCGGGCTTCACTCCGGCACGGGCGGGCAAGGGCAGCAAGCTGACCATGACGTTCAAGAAACCGAATGAGGTGGTGGGCAACCACATCGCCAAATATCAGGCCGTGAAATTGTCGAAAATGTTGATGGCTTACGATTTTGAACGCAAGCTAAACCCGTTCGCGGAAATGGGTGGGTTTATATTTACCTTCATGGGCGACGGCGCGCCAGGAACTGGTAAGACCACGCTGATCCAAATGATGGCGGGGCTGATCTCAGGCTATTGCGAAGTGGCGGATTATCCATTCAAGTTCCAGAACCTGAGCACAGATAGCATCGACAGCTATCAGGGCAAATCCGGCCAAAATGCCAAGGCATTTATCAACAATGTGCTCGATCCCAATGTGATCGGCTTTGGCACGATTGACGATATTGACCAGCTGGCGGGCAAGCGTGGCGACCGGCAATCCTCAGCGGGTCAGCTTGAGATTACGGCCGTTTTGATGGAGAGCTTTGCGGGCGCCAATACGGTGGTGCGCGGCAATTGCACGTTCGGGATGTTTTCGAATTACCCCGAGAACGTAGACGATGCTTTGCGCCAACGGGCTGGTGCACGGTTCCTTGTTGATGGGCCACAAACCCGCGAGGATTACGTTGATATTTTGCATCTACTGATGGGCAAGAACCACTCGATCCCGACAGGCGATCATGAATTGTTCGCCGCACAGGAAATCAAAAAGGCCGTGGCGGCGTCGTTTGATGGGCATTCCAAACCGCATGAAGACGGGCTGCTTGCGGTATTTGAAAAAGTGTCCAAAGACATCGGTGCACTGGATACGATTGCCAAATTGGGGACATACCTGAAGGGCATTCAAGAGGCCGATCCGCGGTTCACAGGACGAGCGATTAAAAACATCACCGATGCCGTCAAAGTGCGGGCAATGGATTTTGAGCTGCCGGACGAATGGATGGAAGAACCTGATCTGTTCCTGTTCAAAAGTTATGACGAAAAACTAGGGATGATCACCGAGATGACTCAGCCGATTTCTGTTGAAATGGTGATCCAAGAGATCAACCGTTATGCGGATTCTGAATTCCGCTATGCGGATAAATCGGACGAAATCGCGATTGAAAATGCGGTGAGGGATATGGGGCGGATGGAAGAAGCCAATCGGCGGTATCTGGCGGGGAAGGGGTAACGTTCCGTGACGATCTTTATTTTTATATCCCTCTTTGTCGATTTTGGGCTACCCGTGTTGATCGGCCTTTGGATGGGCAGACGCGCAAAACTGGACGGTGTCGGCGCAATGGTTGGTGTGGTTCGCGGCTTACTAATAGTATTTGCGGTTTTGTATGTCTTTGGCTTGCAAGTTGATTTCCACCGATGGGATACCTATTGGCCGTCGACAACTGCCTATCATATGTTCGGGCCTGACTGGGCGTGGGAGGCACTTGTTCGCTCGGCCAATCCGCTCAAATTGGCGTATTTCCTGTTTCTCTCGGCGTTTGGAATTCGTTTCTTTATGCGAACAAGACCCGAAAAATTGGCTCTTAGGAGTATTAAATGAAACGCCTTATCGAACGCGGTCTGATGTTTGGCAATCTGATCCGCATATCTTCGCCTGCGTTGGTTGATCGGTACAATCGGGCGCTGAAACAATTGACGGGTAAAAGGACCCGGTTGAAATCTTTTCACATTGATATTTCTGGATATTCTCCCGAGGTAGGTGATAGCATGAAGGACCATCTGTATTTGAATGAGGGTGGCTGCAATCGGCAGTTCATTCTGCTAACCACCGAGCAAAAAACAGCGCCTTTGTTGAACGCGCAGTTTTCCACGTCACGCGGAATTTTACGCCAATTCATCGATGAAAACGAGGCGCAATTGTTTGCCCTGACGGCCAAGGACGCGGTGGCGGGTGAGTTGTTAAACTCGGTCTATTCCGTCGAGGAAGCCGTGCGCTTGTTCGACATTCGCCAAGTGACCGTGGAAGCCGACACGACAGAAGCACACGTGAAATCCGCCGAGGCGCTGGCCAAAAAGGTCGAGCAGTTCCGTCGCGAGGATGACACATGGTGGGACGACGTTTTGATCGCGGAGATGATCGGGTTGGCCAAGAAAACCGGCGACGTGACCCGCGCGCCTTTGCGCCTGAAAAAGATGAGCTTTAATCAGGGTAATTTCTGGACCAAGCATTTTGACGGCCTTTATGTGTTTCGCAATTTTGAACATCCAGCGGCGATCTGTGCGGGCGATAAGGCCGCGTTGGGTAAGCTGCCAATTGCGTATACATTTGATTTTAGTGACCGAAACGAGATCGCGATTTTCCTCGAGTTGAACGACCTAGTTGAACCCATCGTAAAAGCGCGTGGCGTGAATGCAGCCGCGATTTTGCAACAAAAAATGGACTTTATCACCGTCGATGTGGCAAGCCAAAAGGGCGAAGATTTAGATCATGTAACACCGCGTGATATCAGGGCCCTGACACGGCGATATGCGGCAGATATGCCGAAAGAGTTTCATGGCTTGGCCGAATTATTGCGTTGGGCACAGGCGGGCGGGAAATGGCCGCGCATCACTTCGGATCACCCAGCCTATTTTTACACACTGCGCTCTAAACCTCATGCAGATCGGGATTTGGTCAATATGTTGCTGGCCGCGTTAACACCGATGGACATTCGCCAACTGTTCATTTGCCATAAAGAGCGGTTTTACCATTCCTATTCCGAATGGCCCGACGCCAAGAAAACATATGTTGCCGAGTTTCTAGAACAGGAATATCAAGTGGACAAAGCTGGCGCGCGCAAGGCGTTATATGGCGATGGCGAGCCGATGGAAGAACCCGTGGCAACGCCTGGCCCTGAGGAATTGATTGAGTTGGTTGGCCCTTGGGGCGCGGTAAGGAGGAATTAGTATGGGACTTATTCGACTAATTGTGCTGGGTTTTATTGGCCTGAGTGTGATCTATTTCGCTATCTCGATCTTTTCACGATCTATCCGACGGGAAAGGCTGGAAAAAGAATGGGACGCCAATCCGCCCGAGGGGGGTGATCTCTTGGCCCGAGATACCTATATAGAAGACGGCATGGCCGAATATGAAGGCGGATTTCGCAAGAAATTGATCGTGCTGGTTTACATTGTTCCACCCTTGTTTGTGGTGGCGATCCTGTATTTGACAAACTCACAGTGAGGAAGATATGCGCAAAGTTAAACTCATTTTGAAAGTGCTGCCCTTGCTGTTTGTGTTCGGGTTGTTGCATTATGTTTTACCGCAACACGATATTGCAAAAATTACCTCGACCACCGAGATCGAGCAGAACCTATCGTGGGTTAATCGGGTGTTTTATGCGCAAGCGGATAGTGGCAATGTAGCTTCGGACAAACGATACATCCGCTCAATAAATACCGAAAGAAGGAAAACGTATTTGTTTGGGTTCTATCCACGCGACGCCTACGGGGTGATGGTGTATCGCAACGAAGATACGGGGTGGATCTGGCCACCTTATTTCAAGTTTGATACATCAGATTTACATGCCGAAGCGGATGCTGCATCCTCTTTGACTGGTCGTGAACAATGGGTTGTAATCACTCACTATGGATGGCGTAATAAGTTTGTGTCGATCTATCCAAATGCCGTTGGGATTCGGGAAATATCGGGACCAGACGTGCGGATCATTCCATGGTTCAACCTGTTCTTCTTTGCCTTCCTGATTGTTGCTTACTTCTTTTTACGTGCCATGTGGCGACAGTTTAAGGAACGCTCGGTCGACCCGTTGTTGCAAGACGCAGGTGAAGTTTGGAACAAAGTTGATGGCCATACGGATGTGGCCACCGCCAAAGCGCGGGGTGTTTTTGGACGTTTCAAGGTTTGGTTGGCAACTTGGCGGAAAAAATGATGTTTTCGAATAAATCGCCGAGATAACCGCGCGCTACACACGTACACACAAACGAATGGCAATAATCACCTTGGACAGTTTCAAAGAAAAAATCACTGATCGGACAGCCAAAATTGGTGTTTTGGGAATGGGATATGTTGGCATTCCCTTGGCGATTTCCATGGCCAACGCCGGCTTCCATGTGATCGGTTTTGACGTAAACAAACCGCATATCGACGGATTGAACGACGGCCACAGCTCCATAAAACACATTCCAGATGCCGATATTGAGATGATGAAATCTGTCGGGTTTGAAGCCACCGACGATTTCAGCAAGGCGGCCCAATGCGAAGTGCTGATCATTTGCGTTCCCACTCCATTGGACAAAACCCGCGAACCGGATCTAAGCTATGTAACCGCGACGATGGACATGATTTCCCCGTATTTGCGCGCCGGTCAATTGCTGTCACTCGAGAGCACCACTTGGCCCGGAACAACGACGCAAATTTTGCTGCCATATGTTGAAAATGCAGGGCTCTCGGTTGGCGAAGATTTCTTCCTGATTTACTCTCCCGAACGCGAAGACCCTGCGAATGAACTTTTCTCTACCCAAACAATTCCCAAAGTTGTGGGCGGGTATACCAAAGCTTGCCTTGAGGCTGGGACGGCTTTGTATGAAAACTTTATCGACGCGATCATACCAGTTAGCTCAACCGAGGCTTCGGAAATGGTGAAGCTGCTCGAGAATATTTATCGATCTGTCAATATTGGCCTTGTCAACGAAATGAAAGTCGTAGCTGATGCGATGGGTCTGGATATTTTCGAGATTATTGACGCTGCCAAGACCAAACCCTTTGGCTTTACTGCCTTCTACCCGGGTCCCGGAATCGGCGGGCACTGCATCCCGATAGATCCGTTTTATTTGACGTGGAAGGCGCGGGAATTTGGAGTTCACACTCGGTTTATTGAGCTGGCAGGCGAGATAAATGCCGCCATGCCCCAATATGTTGTCGACAAAACCGTGCGTGCTCTCAATCAGGCAGGAAAATCCCTGAACGGCTCAAACATCTTGGCATTGGGGATTGCGTATAAACGTGATGTCGATGATATGCGCGAAAGCCCGTCTGCTGTCGTTATGGAACTATTGCAAGATTGGGGAGCTAATGTGGCATATTCGGATCCAAATGTTCCCGTGTTTCCTACAATGCGAAAACATGAATTTGACCTATCATCTCTGAGCTTAACGCCCGAAACTATTGCAACCTATGACGCGGTTATCCTGCTGACCGACCATTCTGATTTCGACTACGAAATGATCCGCGAAAATGCGGCCATTTTGGTGGATACCCGTGGAAAATATCGCGATGACGCCGACGTCATTCGGGCATAGTTAGCGCAGCGTTGCCGCTCAAAAATATCGTCACATTCTTGATTGCGTAATTCGTGTCGCTTCACGTGCTATTTCAGCCAGTTTTCCAACAGCTTTGTCCTTGCCGAATGCCTTTTGAGTGTGTTGCCTTTGCTCATCCTTAGCCGCAATTAGGGCGGCCTTTTGCGTATTAAGGCCGGCTACCTTTTTTTGTTTCCAAATCGACCACCGGTTGTCAGCCCCGCTATAAAGCGCCAAATCTGCACCACCTTTTTCTGACAATTCTGTTGCCCGCTCAGATTCTGATCTGTGCAGCTCCTCGATTTGATCCGCCTTTTCTGCCTCGAAAAATTGGATTTTCTGGAGCTTCATCATCTCTACATCGAGGGCCATTTTTGTAAGCGCACGAAGCTTTTTAAGTCGATCTTCCATCTATAAAATCCTATTCCCTTTTGCCTTGCCCCGTAATTTTTCGGCAAATCGGATGGCAGCAGCAACGGCTTGATAATGTTCTGGCCAAATCTCTTGCCCAATTTCAACATTAGCAAACAACAGGCGTGCGGTGGGTGGGTCGCGATGAATTGGCACCCCGCCCTCCGCCGCTGCTTCCCGTATCCGAGCAGCGATTTCATCCACCCCTTTAGCGACACAGACGGGGGCTGCGCCCGCTTTGCGATCCCACTTCAACGCTACCGCGTAATGTTGAGGGTTAACGATCACAACATCAGCCTCAGGTACTTCGGTAAGCATCTGATTCATAGCAATTGCATAACCTTTCTGCCGACGCTGCTGCTTCACATGGGGATCGCCTTCGCTTTGTTTTGATTCGTCTGTCAACTCTTTACGTGACATCATATTTTTGCGGGTATGCTCTGCCTTTTGCCACATGAAATCGACGGCACCGATCGACAATGCGATGATCAGAATGATTGACAGAAACTCGACCACCAACCGCAACAATGTGCTTGTCGCCATAGCGGGATTGAGATGCACTGTTCCGAGGATTTCAGGCATTTTACCCTTCAAAAAATACGCCAAAAAGATCGAGTAAATTAGCAATTTGAAAAAACTTTTGCCAAACTCGAACAGGCCATTGCGCCCGAATTTGTTTTTGGCGTTTGACAGCGGGGATATGCGCGACAACTTCGGCTTCAACTTCTCAGGTGCCACAATAAAGCTGCGTTGTGCCAGAATATTCAAAAGCACGATTAATCCGGGGACTAAAAACCACGGCCCAACCGATGTCATCAATGTTTGCATTACACCACCAGAAATCGATTGCGCGCCGTCCCGAAAAAAGATTTTTGAAATTTTGTCGGCATTGTCGATCATGCTAGCAAGCAGTTGACCAAAGCTGGAAACCGTCATCGCTCCAATTGAAACCGCAACAAGCAAAATTCCACCATAAGAAGCGGCGGTATTCAGGTCGGTTGATCGTGCGATTTCGCCTTTCTTACGCGCGTCGTCGAGCTTTTTTTGCGTCGGCTCGAATTGCTTGTCACCATCATCTGCACCAGCACTCATCAGTGCCTCCCAAACGGGTTTTGCAAAAATAGGGAAAGTTCCTCGGACCACACGCCAAGCATCATTGGCATCACCAAGAACATCAGGATCAACGCCCCTGCGGTGATTGCCGGTGCTCCGACAAATGCTACCATCAGCTGCGGCATAGCCCGGTTAATGACTCCCAGCGCGACATTATAGATCAACGATGCGATGACAAATGGGGCCGCCAACGTAAAAGCCAGTGAGAACATTTTGGCCACCTGTGACACACCCCAAAATTTCAACTCTGCGGCATCGGGCAACTGACCTGGGACAAACAGGTCGTAGGATAGGATCATTACTTCTGCGATGCGTACATGCAGACCCGTCATAACGGCCAGCGCAAGACCGCCGTAAACCAGTAGGTGACCCATCGCGGGTTGCGGGTCGACCCCAGCGCTACCGCCGAAAACTTGTGACAGGGATGTAGATTGCGCCGCTATTGACCCCGCCATTTGCAAGGCGTGGATGAACAACCGCAGGCCAATACCAATTGTTAACCCGGCAAATGTTTCAGTAGCAAGCATGATGGTCAACACGCTCTGGTCTTTGGTCAACGGATCCACATGATGCGCAACTGCTGGCGCTACAATTGCTGTGAACGCCAGCGCCAAACCCACCCGCACGCGCTGTGGGATTGCGCGTTCGCCAAATGCCGGTAGGACAGCCATCGTGGCACCCACCCGCAAAAAGACAATGATAGCCGTCAGCAGTCCTTCTTGCCCGAACTCTTGCAGCACTGTCAGCGCACCATTCATGCTGGAACCAATCCAACAAGCGACGGTCGCGCCTCAATACCGATTTCCTCAAACGAGAGTACCGGATTTGTGATTCCTTTTGCCGCTAAAACAGTTCTTAAAAAGCGTCGCCGGTGTCGCGGAGTTGCTATGGCTGGGTAGATTCCAGTTTCTGATGCCCGTGCCAATTTTTCGGCCACGCCGTTTGCCAACCGGTTGAATTCTTCCGGTGGCAGTGCGACGTCTCCATACCCCCGTTCCGCCTCAATCTGATATGTTGTAAACGCTGTCTCCCATTCAGGTGCCAACTGAATGAGCGGGATTGTACCGTCCTCGCGTTTTATTTCCGCGACCATCTGAAATCCCAACCGCTGTCGCACATGTTCGCAAATGGCTTCTGGCGATGCATGGGATGGACGCGCCTCGGCGATTGCTTCTAATATGAGCGGGAGGTTTCGCACTGATACCCGTTCGTCCAACAACAGGCGCATCACTGTAAGCAGCAGGTCAACTGGCACCTTATCCGGCATCAACTCATCCAGCATTCTCCTGTTTGACTCGGCACGATGTTCGTCAGAAAGGTTCACAAATTCATCCAACAATTTGCGCAATGCTCGTAGTGTCAGCAAGCGCGGGAAGTTCTGCTTTATCACCTCCAGAAGGTGCGTCGCCAAGACCTCAGCTGCCGTTACAATTGTCGCACCAGATAGGGCTGCCTCTTCTTGATTTTCTGCGGTGATCCAACGGGCGGGCGCACCGTAAACCGGCTCTTTTACATCTTCGCCACTTGGCAAAATATCAGGTCCTTCAGGCAGCAATGCCAATGCTTGCTCGGGATGCAGACGGTCACGTACCTGCTCAACCCCCTGAACTTTGACGACATATGTGCCCGGCGGCAAAGATGCGTCGTCCGTCAATCGAATCTCCGGCAAGATCAACCCAAACGATGATGCGACATGTGTACGCATATTTGCAATGCGCGCGTCCAACCCCGTGGCGGGGTCCAAAACCATATTGACAAGATCAGGTGCAAACTCGACATGGATATCATCCAAATCCAGCAGATCCCCGATTGGTGTCTTTGGTGAAACCTCTTCTATATTTTGGGTGGATTTCTGTTCGAGTTTTTTCTTTTCCTTTGCCGCACGCGACATCATTGCAGCGCTTGCAACCAAGGTGATCGAGCCTGCAATAAACGGTAGAAATGGCAAACCAGGAACCAGCGCAAACATTCCCATCAGCAGCCCGACCGTGTAAAGAGCTGGTGGGTAACGCCCCAGTTGGGCAACAATTTCTCGATCGGCAGATCCTTTTGTCCCGCCTCGGGCTAGCAGCAAAGCAGATGCAATCGAAATGATAACCGCCGGAAGCTGGGTGACAAGCCCATCTCCTACGGTCAAAATTGAGTATGTTTCGAAGGCCACCGAAAGCGGCATTCCATGCATGGTAACACCCATAATTAGGCCCATAACAAAATTTAACAAAGTTATCAAAAGACCGGCAACAGCATCTCCTTTGACAAATTTCGACGCCCCATCCAGTGAACCAAAAAACGTTGTTTCAGCTTGTTCTCTTTCGCGGCGTTCTTTGGCCTCTTTGTGGTCAATCGCACCGGCAGACATGTCACTGTCGATCGCCAACTGTTTGCCTGGCATCCCGTCAAGCGCAAACCTCGCTCCGACCTCGGCCATGCGCGCTGCGCCTTTGGTGATAACAATGAAGTTCACGATGATCAGCACGCCGAACACAACAAGCCCCATGAAAACACTGCCGCCCATCACAAAGTTAGCAAACCCCTCGATGACGTTGCCTGCTGCACCGGTACCTGTGTGGCCCTCGCCAATGATCAATTTGGTTGAGGATACATTCAGAGACAGGCGCAACATCAACGATGCGAGCAGCACCGTCGGGAATGCTGAAAATTCCAATGGACGCTCGATGAAAAGCGTTATGGTGAACATGAGAATGGCCAACGCAAATGACGCTGCCAAACCAACATCTAGAACCCACGATGGCATTGGCAGAATCATCATTACAATGATTGCCATCAATGCCAGAGCCAATAAAATGGTGGGTTGAAAAATGGCTGCTAACGAAAAAGGTGGATTATCCATCATTGCTGCCCACATTTATCAAACGCCTATTGGAGCCTTGTGTTTCTAGTGGAACAAGCGAGCCAAGTGTACGCGACCCACTATCCTCCAGCAAAAGAGGATAACTGTTTACCCGTGGTTCCTTTGATGTCGACTCGAGCGAAGGGCCGGCGATGGTCGAAGTCGCTGGTGGAGGGGCTGCATTGTTGCTCAACAATGTCGCCCTATAAGCATTAAAACGTTTCTCATATTTCTCAGCATATTTTTCTGTGCGTGAATGATATGCGCCAGCTGCTTCGCTCCACTCACCTTTTTCTCGAAAGAGTTGCATCAGAAACTTAGCCGCGTAGAGCGCGTTTGGGTTTGGGTCGAACATCTCTTCTATCGAAGCAAATTCCTGACCGTGCCACTTATAATTTATCTGAAAGCATCCAACGTCAAAACTGCGCGCGCCACGTTTATAGTTTTTGTAAACGTAAGCCCTCGCATCATCTTCGTTATCGAACCAGACTCCTTTCCCTTCCATATTTACAGTCCAAGGCCAAGGACGCACGGTTCCATTTCTTTTACGACCAGTTTCCGTAAGCGAAATTGCCTGCAGCACCGATAACGGCACGCCCGTTTCTTGCGCTGCATATGCTGCGGCTTGGTCACAAACATAGGATAAATCTTGTGACGCAAACCCACGTATCGGCAAAGTTGGCGTCAAAACCACCACCACCACACCCAAAAATCTGACAAAAATTCCATATTTGCCCGCCAAATTTGCAGCATGTGTCTCTGTCTTATCGGATCTGTTTTTCGATGCTTTTCTAGCCATGTTGACGCAATTCTTGCTGTGATTTCTTAACCACGCTACGCGACAAGCCTTTAGAAAAAGTTATTTAAAATAGTGCCTATGACTCTTCCGGTACAAAAGCTGGATACTCTTCCAGCAATTGTGCAATAGATTGCCTCTCTTCTTCGCTTTTAGACAATAGAAGCCTATCGTAGGCGATCGTTCCAACGGTCGTTAACGCCGGTTCAATCTCGAGCGGCTGTTCATCTGACATCAGCTTTGCGGCAGATTGCGTCACCTCCGAGCCGATTTCCTCTAGTTGCGCCCAATCTTCCGCACGCCAAGTCGCCTCTTTCTGATTTTCAATGTCCTTTATTCGTCTATATTCCTGTGCAGCCGCCAAGTAGTCACCTGAATTTTCATAAGCCAAAGCTCTTGCTTGTGCGGCCTCTTTACCTGCTACATTCTCTAATATTTTCAGAACTCTACCTGATTGACGGTTCAAATTTCCCGCACGCGCCAAGATAATTCGGTCATCGGCTGTCGGTGTGTTCGTTGCGGCCAGTATCTTCTCGGCCCTAATTGGCCACCCTTCTTTTACAAGCCGCGACGCCAGTTTCCGGCGTGTCTGGCGCGAAAAATTCTGGTGCGCCAACTCCTCTTGTGCCGCGAAAACAAACTGCAATAGCAAAGCTTCCGGCGCATGTTCTGCCAAGTTTTCGATCACCTTTTCCCATGTTGTGTTTTTTTGCTCTTTCTCCATTTGCGCGTATGTCTCCAACTCATTGAGGGCATCCAACGCCTCCAAAAAGTGACCCGCTTGCCCCATTGACAGGGCGATCAGTTGTTTTAATTTTGCCGCTATTTCTGTGTCTTGCTGTTCAAATATGTAGGATTCAGCAGTTGCCAAAATTTGAGGAGCTATAACTTCGCCCTTTTGCAATCGAACTTCCAAAAGTTCAATCAGTGCCCTGGGTGCCACGCCTTGGTCGCTTACGACTATGTCTTCCAACTTTTGCTCTGCAACTTCATCTTTGCCGCGCTCTAGATCAAGTTGAGCATCTAGAAGATGAAACTCAGCTCCAGCCTCTCCAGACACTCGTGCAATAGCATTTCTTAAGGCGCGCGCAGTTTCAATATCACCTGATTTCACAAATTTTTGTGCCAAAACTGGGCCGAGAAGTCGTCGCAGATGAACCGGTAATCCCGAAAACGTCCCAAGTATCGATACAGTATTTATTTGACCGTGCTTTGATAACGAGGGCACCGAAAGTGCGGCCCACATCGCCGATGCAGAATCACAATCCAATTGCCTTGACAATTTACCATGTTGACCGGAGATGTTTCCATCAACAATTCCGGCCATTGTTTTGAGCGTATTTTTGTCCGCAAAATCCACTTCAAAGGAAGAAATTACACTCAGCGCTTCTGCTCCAAATCCCGCATAGATATAGGCTTTCACCAACCTTCGCACCGCAAGTTGATCTATTTTGTCAAATTCGCCAAAAACCTGGCGCCGCTGCTCAGATATTCTTGTCAGTACAGAACTCTCGTCGCCCCATTCTGAAACATTAAACAGTCTATCTGGCAGGCATTGTTCTCCTTTGTCTGTCAGCAAATTTTGTCTGAGAAATCCTTCAAATTCGCGATCAATACTGCTTTCGATATGAACATTCGTGCGTGGCTCGACAGCAGACGGGGACAATACCTGGAAAAGGACTTCATCTTGGCTGTGATCACTCGGCGCAGAAACTATAGGGTTAGGAATATTCGCGTCCAACAATCCTTGCGAAGCCGCATGGCCGATCTGTTGAAGAATCTCCAACTGCATCTCCGAAACCTGTTTTGTCGACTGCTGCATTCGTTCTGCCGAATACGTTCCTAATAGGTCGATCTGTGGGCTGTTTGTCGCATTTTCCTTTGGCAAACTCACTGGGAGCTTGACCATAGGTCTATCATCCAAAATTTTATCTGGATTGAGCACGCTTTCTTTATCTTCTTGAACCCGTGCGCTTTGGCCTGCAGCTGCTTCATCTACGCCAAACTCCGACTCAAATCTGGACTCCGTCGGGGCCGCTCCATCTTTCACATCCACCACCAACAAACCCGGCCTGAACTCAAATGCATCCGCATAGCAGTCGCAACCCAAGCCAATTGAAATGCGTGCATTATCGCCAGAAATTGAAAGGTTCTCTATCCTATCACGCGAGATTCGCTGAAACACTTCTGAAATATCGATCTCGCCAGAAACACCTTGCAATCGAATCTGATAACCACTCTCAATGCGGCCCATTTCCCAATTAATTTCACCTGAAAATTCAAATGCCAGCCGTGAAAAATCAGCGTGCTCCCCTGACCGAACCGTAACACTTTGTGCAAAGCCTGCCACTGGTATGCAAAGGCAAATTAGCAGCACAAATATACGCATCACGCCGCGTCCTGTTTCACAGCCTTTAAAGCCTCTTCCAGTTCACCATAATCAGGGCGACAATGACCAGGCACATTTTGGCGCCCCACCTCAATACAAATGTTGGTCGCATGCTTATACAGGTTCGCGACCAGAACTTCACGAATCAACAAATAGAAATGCCCGTCTTCCTCAACAATTGCTTTCACTTTTCCAGCAAACGGACCAACCAGACCATATGCCAGGAAAATTCCAAGGAATGTCCCAACCAACGCGCCACCGATTAGCTTGCCCAAAATTTCCGGAGGCTGATCAAGCGAGCCCATCGTTTTGATAATTCCCAAAACCGCCGCAACAATCCCCAGAGCAGGCAAGGCATCGGCCAAGTTTTGCAAAGCGTGGCTGGAATGAAGCGCATGGTGCATGGTCGCCGACATACGTTTTTCAAGCACCTCTTCAACTTGATACGGATCGTCATAATTCATAGATGCCGAGCGGAGCGTGTCACAAATCAGCGCAATCGCTTCCGCGTCCGCCAGAATTTTCGGATACCGCGAAAAAATAGACGATTCAGACGGCGCCTCAATGTGTTCTTCTAACCCAACCGGGTTTTGACGAGCAAACCGGATCAACTCAAACAACAAACACAGCAAGTCTTGGTAGTCTTCGTGTTTCCATATCGGCCCTTTGAAAACTTTTCCCAGATCTTTGAGAGTGTGCTTAATTTGTGAAATGTCGTTGCCAATTAGAAACGCACCAACGCCTGCACCACCAATCATCGTCAGTTCGTATGGGGCCGCCTTAAGAATAATACCCATCTTGCCGCCAGCGGCCAAAAAGCCGCCAAAGACCATGACAAAAATCACGACAATTCCAATAATTCCGAGCATTTATTTTTCTCCACATAGACATTGTGTCTCGCACCAAGACTCGCAGATTGGTGTTAAGAAACCCTCATTATTCTGTCGGAACTTGCGCATTCCGTCCGGCTAGAATAACGCTGATGGAATAGGCCTTGGCGGGCGTCAGCCCAGATAAGATGGATGCCGCTGCATCTGGCCGCATCCGACCTAGAAAACCTGCAGAAAACTGCGGATCCATTTCTTCAAACAATGGAATCGCACTTTTCGATTTCATATTTTCATACACAGATGTCAGGTTCGAAAGATCATCTTCCGCAGCCGTATCCGCCAATGCCATCGTTGCTTTTAGATTGCCTTCAGCTTCTACCAAAGCCGCCAAATTGCGTTTCAGACTGACCTCAGCCACACCAAGTGCTTGTAATCTGTTTGAAAGTGTTTCTTCTTGTTCCAAAACCCGTGCTTCGCGCTGTTTAATCGCAAGTAAAAGATCACTTAATCCGTCACTGGTTTCGCAGGTTTGCGCCACCGGAACTTCTTCGTTTTCACTGTGCGTTAGCGCTTCAACTTCACGCGCTAGAGCGACGCCAGTGCCTGAACCTAACCGCAACAATCCAGATGCCAAAAAGAATCCTGCAATCAGGATCAGCGCACTGCGCCCCCCTTTCCGCTTCTTTTTTCTCTTGTCTTTGGTCATTCTGCTGCCTCCATTACTCTATCCTGATGCCGTAAAAAGATCGGGCTTTTGTCGGTGTTATCTTGAGGCTCCACAGATGTTTGATTCGGGCTCGGCAGGTCATGCATTGACGCCATCAACAGCTCCAACCGCTTGGCCACGTCTTCGGCTTTGCCTGTCAAACTCTCCAAAGACGACGTTGAATCGCTCGCCGCAAGTCGCGCCTTTTCAAGCGTTTTTGTCATGTCATCAACTTGAACCGACAAGACGGCTACCGCCCCTCCAACACCTTTTTCAAGATCATTAAAACGGTTCAATCGGCGCGACAATATCATACAATAAAACGCAGCGCCCAGGGCTCCTGCAACAAGTAAAGTATCGGCAATCAGTGTCATTTCACACTCCTAGTTCAGCACAAATTCCATAATCAGCAAGTCTTTTACTCGCCCTTCACCCGTTACAATCTGGATCCGTCGCAACATTTGCGCGCGCAACCGGATCAGCGCATTCGGATCTTCTAAATCGTGCACATCGACTGCGCGTAAGTACCCGTTCAAAATGTCCATTACGCGGGGCAACACTGTGGTCACCTCTTCCTCAAAGGCACCACCAACTTCCAGCTCCGCACGAAAACGCAAGTACTGATTCTGCGCGCCTTTGCCCAAATTGATAATAAGCGGCTCCATCGGTACAAACACCACGTCGGGCAGGGCGGCCACTTCCTCATGCGAATCGGCTGCAACCTCTTCGTGTTCGCCGAACAGCATTCCGGACTGCACGGCAAAAAACCCGCCACCACCACCGGCCAATGCCAAAACCAACCCTATTATTAAGGGCATTTTGGATTTTTTCTTTGGGCCTTCGCCTTCAACTTCTTCTTCATCTGCCATGTTCACACCAGTTTTATTCTCTCACATCACTAATACCTGTCAGGAGCTAACCGATTGTTAAGCCTGTTCGAGGAAACATAGAGCAAGGCTTGGGCAGAACGCTCACCTGTTACCGGAGGGTTGTTTTGCAACAGCTACTGTCAGTTTGGTCGAAACTCGAGGCGCGCCGACGCGTTATTGTTGTGCTCGCAACCGTCGCGATGTTTGCCACGGTCCTTACACTATCACGGATGGCGACAACGCCTGGAATGTCTCTCTTATATGCAGGGCTTGAAAGCAGTGCGGCTGGAGATGTCGTGTCATCGCTCGAGCAGCGTGGCGTCACATATGAAATTCGCGGGACATCTGTCTTTGTTGATAGCAGCCGACGTGATGAGTTGCGCATGACGCTTGCCAGTGAGGGATTGCCCGCAAACAATGGCACCGGATACGAACTGCTTGATTCGCTCTCAGGATTTGGAACCACTTCACAAATGTTCGACGCTGCATATTGGCGCGCAAAAGAAGGCGAGTTGTCACGTACCATTGTTTCCAGCCCACATATTCGCGGCGCCAGAGTGCATATCGCCAGCCCATCTTCGCAACCCTTTCAGCGCAAAGTACAGGCAACGGCATCAGTTGTTGTAACCACATCTTCAGGCACTTTGTCCGCATCGCACGCCAAAGCACTTAAGTATCTCGTTTCCTCCGCTGTCGCCGGTCTGATGCCCGATGACGTTGCCGTGATTGATAGCCAAGGCGGGCTGATTCTGGGTGCCGACGAAGCTGCTTCTGGGGCCGGAGGCGCTGATGATCGCGCCGCCGCTCTTAGAAAAAGTGTCGAACGGTTGCTGGAGGCACGCGTTGGTTATGGCAACGCCATGGTCGAGGTAAGCGTAGAAACGGTAACGGACCGCGAATCTATTGTGGAACACACGTTTGATCCGGATTCACGCGTAGTGATCAGCACGGATACTGAGGAACGTACAACCGCCTCAGAGGACGCACGGGGTGGCGCAGTGTCTGTGGCCAGTAACCTGCCCGAAGGGGATGGCGCAAGCGATGCAAATTCCTCTAGCCAAAATAGCGAAACCCGCGAGCGCGTGAACTATGAGGTTTCAGAAACCCAGCGCGAGATCATAAAATCTCCCGGCGCGATTAAGCGATTGACCGTCGCGGTTCTGGTTGATGGATCCTTGCAGATCGACGATGCGGGAGTACAAAGTTTCGAGCCACGCAGCCCTGAAGAAATGGAGGGGCTGCGTGAATTGGTTGCTGCAGCTGTTGGCTTTGATGCAACGCGTGGTGATGTACTCACCCTAAAAACGATGGAGTTTAAGCCAATTGTGGAACAAGGCAGTGCTGCTGCACCTGGATTCATACAGTCTCTAAACCTAAATGTGATGTCTCTCATCCAGATTGCGGTGCTCGGAATTGTCGCCTTGATACTCGGCCTGTTCGTCGTGCGCCCAATTCTGAACAGTACGCCTTCCCCCGCCTTGGCAGAGCTACCTCCACCATCGAACCCGATTCCACAGGCGCCATTCCCCGAAGGTTTGGCCAGCGATAACCCGTCGTTGCCAGCCCTGACAGGTGAAATTGATGACGGCGGGTTTTTACCTCCGGCAATGGCCACTGTTTCAGATTTTGAAATGCCCGAAATGGCGACCGCCGCAATTGGGGATTTTGGGGGCATCGGTGATATGGGCGGACTTTCAAATGATCCCGTTACGCGTCTTCGCCAAATGATCGAGGAACGGCAGGATGAAACAGTTGAAGTATTGCGCGGCTGGATGGAAGACAGCGAGGAAACTGTGTGATGGCCACTTACCAATTTGAAGAATTCAACACCCGCATCGTTTCGGATGACCCAACACTTTCGAACAACACCAGTCTGGAAGAGCACCGGTTAGAAGCCTTTGAGCAGGGATACAAGGCAGGTTGGGATGACGCTGCAGCAGCACAATCAGAGGATCAGTCGCGCGTGGCCGCGGATTTTGCCCGTAACCTTCAAGAGTTGTCATTTACCTATCACGAGGCGCGGAGTCATATTTTGGGTTCGTTAGAACCGTTGCTAAAGGAAATGGTGTCAAAGGTATTGCCGAGATTGGCACGTGAATCTCTGCCACAAACCATCGTTGACGAGGTTCTTTCTGTCACCGAAATCCAGACCAAAGCCGGTATTCAGATTGTAATTTCTCCCGCCAACCGGCTCTCGCTAGAACAATTAGTCGAGGCCCAAGAAAATCTCGACGTCGAAATCGTTGAAGAACCCTCAATGGCCGACGGGCAAGCTTACTTGCGTTTTGGCGACACGGAAAAGCTGGTTGACCTGGATAGCGTACTATCCAGTTTTTCCCTATCCGTAGAGGGGTATTTTGAACAACAAGAAAAGGTGGCAGTCAATGAGTGAGACAACGACAGATGGCGGTGTAAACCCGTTTGGCCAAGTTCCAATCGAAATCACAATCTCGGTTGGCAAAGCGCACCCCAAAATTCGAGAACTGCTGCAACTAGAGCAAGATGCAGTATTGCAACTTGATCGGCGGATCGAGGATCCGGTGGAGCTTTATGTCGGTGATCGATTGATCGCGCGGGGTGAATTGCAGGAGCTTGAGGGCGAACATGAAGGACAGCTGGCGGTTCGGCTGACCGAAGTCGTTGACTTAAAGGACGGCCTATAAGTTATGAATAATAGCTACACACACCACATTATACTCGGGGTTTTCGCAATTGCGTTAACCATGTTTGCCGCGCCAGTTTCTGCCCAAGAAATATCGATTTCGCTGGGTGATGAAGGCTCAATTGCGGCGCGCAGCATTCAGCTGCTTGTGCTGGTTACCATCCTTAGCATTGTGCCAGGGCTTGCGATCATGATCACTTGTTTTCCGTTCATTGTAACGGTTCTCGCCATTTTACGCCAGGCAATTGGATTGCAACAATCCCCGCCCAATATGCTGATTATCAGCCTTGCGCTGTTCTTGACCTACTTCGTCATGGAACCAGTGTTCACGCAGGCTTGGGTCACTGGGATTGAGCCCCTAATTGAAGACAAAATCAGCGTCGAGCAATCCTTTAGGTTGGCGATATCGCCCTTTCGGGATTTTATGTCGGCACGAATAGACCCAGACACATTTGAATCTCTTGTGGCACTGCGCCCAGAAGCTAAAATCGTTGGAGAAACATCGGTTCAGCCCCTTTCATTACTGGTGCCGTCATTTTTGTTGTCTGAAATCGAACGTGCATTTGAAATCGGCTTTCTGATCTTCTTACCGTTTCTAATCATCGACCTCGTTGTGGCCGCTATTTTGATGTCGATGGGCATGATGATGGTCCCACCAGCCATCGTATCCCTGCCTTTCAAGCTCGCATTCTTTGTTGTTGCCGATGGTTGGACCCTCGTATCAGGCGCTTTGGTCAGAAGCTATTTCTGACAACCCGAACGAACCTTACCTGACAACAAATTCGGCATGTAATGCCCCTGCCGCTTTGATGCTTTTCAATATATCGATCATGTCTCGCGGCGAAACGCCCAGTGCGTTCAAGCCTGCTATAACCTCCGAAAGTGAAGTACCTTCTGGTATTTCAGCCAGTCCAACCCCCGGCTCTTCTTGAATTGAGGCCGAGGTGCGAGGCACCACAACGCTTTGCCCAGCTGCGAATGGGTTCGGCTGAACAACGATCGGTTGTTCTTCTATGCGCAATGTCAGGTTCCCCTGTGATACGGCAACGCGGGAAATTCGCACATCATCACCCATAACGATCGTGCCTGAGCGTTGATCAACCACAACACGGGCTTTTCGCTGCGGCTCGACCAATACGTTTTCAATTTTGGATATGGCATGCGCAGCAGAGGCCTGACGCGTCGCCTTAATATCCAATTGCACCGTGCCGGCATCCAACATCCGCGCCACACCCCTGCCAAACGATTTGTTAATCGCGCGCTCGATACGTTCGGCCGTCGTGAAATCCGGACTGCGCAGTGCCAACCTGATTTGAGACAGGTTTCCAAAATCAAATTCAATCTCGCGTTCGACATATGCGCCTGAGGGGATAACCCCTGAAGTTGGCACCCCTTGGACAACGCTGCTCGCATCCCCTTCTGCCGAGGCGCCGCCCGCGATAATAGTGCCCTGACTGACCGCATAGATTTTGCCATCTGCTGCATTCAAAGGTGTCATAATAAGCGTACCGCCCAACAGGCTTTTAGCGTCACCGATGGCAGAAACTGTTACATCTATGCGCCCTCCTGCCCGTGCGAACGCAGGCAAATTGGCCGTCACAAAAACAGCGGCAACATTTTTTGGACGGAACTGCTCACCTGTTATATTTACACCCAGGCGCTCCAGAATATTAGTCATGATTTCTTCTGTGAAGGGCGCGTTTCGGATGCCGTCACCCGTCCCGTTTAGCCCAACAACCAGACCGTACCCCACCAAATCGTTGCCGCGGACGCCATCGAACTCGACCAAATCCTTGATTCGAATTGGACTGGCCATCGAAAGGGATGGCACCAAAATGAGCGTTGCGAGAAGAGCTAGAAAGCGGTTGATCATGTTAAGAAATCCACAAGGCTGAGGCGCGACATGCGCGCGGTTGTAGCGTATAGTGTTTCCAACTGAGTCTGGATGGCTTCCAGCTCGCTGGCGGCTGTGTATGGGTCGACCGACAACAGCTCGGTTTTGACAATTTCAAGTGCTGAAATTTCTGTCGCGGTTTGGGTCGAGACCAATTCAATATGTGCCTCAACTGTGCCCAAATTTGCCCGCAATCCAGTTTGCTTGTCGCCAACCGTAAGCAAGGCATTGCCAGCATTTTGCAACAGTAATGCCTGTTCTGAAATATCTCCTGCAAGCGCACCTTCGGAAACCAATGCAACCATTGCCAAACTTTTTAGGGTGTCTCGTATTACAGAATTAGACGCCGTAGTGGAGACATCTGCTTCTTGACGCGCTCCAATCTTGAACGGGGCGAGGGGCGTGGTTGATCCCAGATAACCGACGGTTTCATATCCTCCGCCAGGTGCGTCAAACCAAGTGTTAACGGCGGTTTCTATGTCAGTGGCGGTCGTTAACCCCGCAATCGCGAGCTGTAGGTCGGCAATAATAACATCCGCCGATGCAATCGCTGGGCCATCAGTGGCCGCCCCGGCGAAAATACTACGGCCGCCCGTTTGTGTATTCAGCGCAGAAACCACAGCGTCAAATTTTTGTCGTACATCAGATGCCGTATTTTGTATCTGCGTTTGACTGGCCGAATTGCCGGTTAATAACAACGCTGATACTGCCGCAGTTGTTCGACCTTGCACTATGTCCAAGGACGCTTGCATTACGGTTGAAAACAGCCCTGCCTCTTTTGCTGCTCCCTTATAGGACTGCAACGATGTGAGCGAGGTTTCAATCGAGGACACGACCGAGAAATCCCCCGAAAACCGCTTGGAAACATCGCTGGTCTGCCCGGTGGACAGTTCATTGGACAACCGGGTTGCCGTTTCTTTAAGCTGCGTGTTTTGGCGCCGTATCATATAGGTTTGCGCCATATCGCCGATTGAAATGTAACTCATGTTTTACATCCTCAAAAGTGTTTGGATCAGGTCATCCACAGTCTGCATAACGCGAGCGTTGGCAGCAAATGATTGCTCAACCATCAACAGTTGTTGCATCTCGTAGTCTGTATCAACACCACCCTGCAATTCTTGTGCTTTTAGAGTGTCTACTTTGGTAACCGAGAATGCGATTTCTGCCTCAGCAGATTGACGCCCTGCACTGATCGCCGAAAGGTAATCTGATGCCAGTCCCGAGGAGGAACGGGTTGCATTTGTGATACTGCCAGACACAGGAACTTGCGTGGTTGTCAGCGCAGTAGACAAGTTTTGCAAAAGCGTCGCGTTGCCAACATCGCCTTGTGTAACAGCACCCAGCCCATCACGAAGTCTCCAAATGTCACCACCGGCCAACGGATCAATCAGCCCATTGATCGATAGGCGTGTTGAAAGACCAGCTTCATTGACTGAGTCAAAAAATGCACCAGCATCCGTAAAAATTCCGGCATCTAACACGCCAAGTGTTGTATCCACTGCGGGGTTTTGGAACCGCTCAACCAAATCGCGCGCGAAGGAGTCTAGATTGTCCTGCGCTGCAACCGACAGCTCATCCCGCACCTCGAACAACGCGGTTAAGGAGCCGCCTGACAAAATACCATTTCCACTGGTACTGACCGGATTTCCGTTCAGAGTTAGACCCGATAGGGACCCGGCAGAAAAACTCATATCTTCGGTGATCAATCCAACCGAGGTAAACCCGATGTCAGCGGGACGCCCATCCAACAGAATCGCACCCCCGGTCGTGATCAAGGCAATTTGTCCCCTATCGCGAGGAACGGCCCGCACAGGCACAATCGACGAGATTTGATCAACCAATTGCTGACGTTGGTCCAACAATGCTGATGTATCTCGCCCACCGCTGTTTTGTGCCAAAATAGTGTGGTTTAATTGTTCAATTTGCTGCAGGGAATTGTTCAGCAAATCTACTTGTTGTGAAATGGATTGATCCGCTTGTGTCCTTTGGCTTTGGATCTCTCGTGAAATGATATTGATATGATCGGTCAATCCTTGTGCATTGCGCAAAATATTCTGTAACCGTGGCTCAGAGTCGGGGCGACTTGCGGCTTCAACGAATGATGCATCCAACCCCGCCAACCGATCTGAAAGTGAGCCAGGAACACCGGGCTCGCCAATCACATCCTCAATGCGTTGCAAAAACCCTGCATGGGTTGAGGACGCTCCCAAAGAGGCATCGGCCAAACGCCTGTCGCCCAACACGACCTGATCGACAATCCGTGAAACACCATCAATATGAACACCCGCCCCTTGACCACCCAACACGCGGGAAGACAGGTTAATTTCTCGCCTGCCATACCCGTCTGTTAGTGCGTTCGCGATATTCGACGAAACCGTTTCGGCCGTGCGTGACGAAGCGGTTAAGCCCGAAAGCGCATTGGATAGTGTGCTTGACATACTCATGGTCTAGCCTCCTTCAATCCCCCAGCTTATCGTTTGATATTCGTTGTTTCCTGTAGCATTTCATCAACCGTTTGGATCACTTTTGCATTCGAAGAATAAGCGCGCTGTGTTTGGATAAGCGCCGTCAATTCACCCGCCACATCGGTGGCAGAACTTTCACGCGCATAGCCTTCAATAGATCCGGTGGGGCCGTCACCAGCATCCCACAGAAAGAACGATCCAGAGCTGGGCGATACTTGATAGGATTGGTTGCTTAGTGAAATCAGACCATTCGTGTTCGGAACATCCACCAATGGCACCTGATAAATCCGCCGGATAAATCCAGTGTCATATGTCGCGCTGATATAGCCGTTGTCATCAATTTCAACCGACGTCAGGTTGCCAACGGGTGATCCATCCTTGGTGATCGATGTCGGCGCAAAGCTGTCCGAAAGCTGCGTCAAGCCGTTGGGGTCGCCGACACTACCAATGGTCATCGTCAGTGGGCCACCATCTACGGTCAGAGCCAATGTGCCATCTGCTGGATTGTAAGCGCCACCAGACACGGCTGTCACCGAAGCGAGCGTACCTCCGTTGGCCCGTGTATCGTCAAAGACCAGCGTATATTCGCCGATCACAGCGCCAGCTTGGGCTGAATCTGTGATTTGCATGGTCCAAGTGTTAGACGATCCTGTACCTGGAACTGTCGGCGTAAAGGAAATATCCAGCGTTTCAGAGGTACCTAGGTTGCCAAAATATTCAACAGACAACGGCAATGCGTCGCCCGAGGAACCTGTGGCAGTTTCGGTTGCTGGCAGATTCACACCCAAGTTCATTACTGTCGTGGGATCGCCAGCGGATTGGTTGGCATTAATAACAACCGGTTCGAGGCCCGAGATGGTATCACGTGGATAGGTCGAAATCGTACCGTCTGATTCTGCGGGCCAACCCAGCAGAACCAAACCAGATTCAGTCTTCAGAACCCCGTTCGAATCTGTGTGGAACGAACCTGTTGTGGTCATCATCAGCGGCTGGTCGCCACTGGTATTTCCAAGCGATACTGCTGTTGTTACGGGCAACATGCCGCGTCCACCTACCGCGATATCCATAGCATTTGAAGTTGAAACCAACGCGCCGCGCTCTTCGATCAAACGTATTGTTGAGGCCCGAACACCACCAGCAGAGTATTTGCCAGAGCCGGGGTTATTGTTGATTACTAGGGATCCGAAGTCTGCCTCGGCCCGCTTATAACCATAGGTGCCAGAGTTTGCGATGTTATCGGAAATTGCGGCCAGACGTGTTGCATTGGCCGCAAGGCCTGCAACGCCTGCATTTAGCGAAGATGATATAGTCATGGTGCGCCTTTCTGCTGCATCGACCAAGTTGGTCTCGACAAACAGCAATAAGGGCGCGCCATTAACAGAGCGCTAACAGGTAAAATTGAACCTATTTATACTTTTGGCGCATCTCTACTTATCCGATCGCAATAGGATTAGTTCTATCCGGTTGTTTCGGACCGCCATCGGATTGGCCACAGCTGGTTTGCGGTCTGCATATCCGGTCACCCGCTGAATACGTTGCCCATCAAGCCCGTCACCTTCCAAAAGCTGGCGCAAAGTATCTGCCCGCACGGATGACAAATCCCAAACCGGATTATTCGCCAACACGATAGGCTGAGACCGAATATGTCCGTTGACCGCGACTTCATTTTTCACGATCGAGAATACATCCACCATCATCTTGCTGATCTCATTCAGCAGCGGCGTTGGTGTTGTTGTGCCCTTAACAAACAAAAGAGAATCCTCAAGGTCAAACAGCTCGACAATCAGCCCCTCGTCGGTGACACGGGTGATAATATGCTTCATCGCATTGTCCATCACCAGACTCTCACCACCGCCACCAGAGAGCATCGATTCAACTTCTGACAGGTTATCACTGTCCTCAGCCGAGTGTCCGCTAGACCCCTCTTGCATAGCGGCAGCAAAAGTCGCAGCCCCAGAGCCGTTGCGTGCCAAGGTCTCTTCGGAGAACACACTGTCCCCGCCAAAGGCACCATCGCCACCGCCCGATACCCGGGCCAGTGGAATCGTCGGACTAAAGTAGTCCGCAATTCCCTTTCGTTGACTTTCAGTCGTCGCGTTCAACAGCCACATCAGCATAAAAAAGGCCATCATGGCCGTCACGAAATCCGCATAGGCAACTTTCCAAGCACCACCATGGTGCCCGCCGCCTGCTATGATTTTTTTACGCTTGATGATAATGACTGGCGCGTTTGATTGCGCATCCATTCCACCACCTCGTTTATTCACCCAAGGACAGGAATAGCAGGCCGGGGTAAACACCCTCTTAACCTTTCAAATTGTTAGTAGTTTGGTGGTGATGCACTAGTAAGACGGGTTGGTTTCCCCAAACATGCTGCGATTTTCAAACTGAAACTCCGCCGCGTATTTGCCCATGAAATGGGTCAGGAATGTATTGATACTGGGGCGAACCCTCGCATCCACCGCCATATGCTGCGCTGAATCCTCAAGGGTGTCGAACATTAACTGCGACCAGCGTGCCGCACCTTTTTCATTCATCAGCTCCATCGCATTATGAGTGTGGTGAAAGTTCAGCCGAAATTCCGCGCCGTGGTAATAGGGACCGCCGCCCATCACATCTACCCACATCGAGGCCTGCGTATTTATGTGATGGCCAATACCACCAACCCGCGCAAATATTGAGGTGAACCAATCTTCATCCGCAAAGACACGTTGGTAAAAATCATCGACGATATTCACAATCGGGTCCTGCCCCAGCACCGAATACAATTGCCAAAATTGAATGGGCTTGGTCTGGTCCTTTGACGCGGTAAGCGAGACGATCGGCGCCATCCTATGGGCGTCATTGGGTAGCAGGTTTTTGGCAATTGCCGATGTGATATAGGCCCGCTGCGTCACCTTCGTCATATAACCCTGCTGCGTCGGGTACATATTCGGAACTGCCTGCGTCATGGTTTAACAATATCGCGCAGGGCCGCTGCCGCTATTTCAAAAGACTTCAGGCGCGCCGCATGATCGTGGATCATGCCTGTCACCATAATTTCATCAGGCTGATATTTTGCAATCAACGCGCCCAATTCCGCGTGAACCGTTTCTGCATCTCCCGTCGCCGAACAGGAAAGAGCATGCTCCACCTGCGCCAAAACCTGCGCTGAAACCTCCGTGGTCACGTCCTCGACTGGCCGCGGCAACGGGCCGGGTCGCCCTGTCCGCAAACGTGCAAATGCCAGCAATTGGGATGTGCGCAAATGCGCCGCCTCTTCAATTGTATCTGCCGCACATACCCCTGCCGCCAGCATGAAATACGGCTTGGCTAGGGTTTGGGACGGCTGAAACCTCGTTCGATACTCTTCGATTGCCTGTTCCAACATCTCAGGCGCAAAATGCGAGGCGAACGCATAGGGCAGTCCAAGATGCGCCGCCAGCTGTGCGCCATAAAGGCTTGAACCAAGCACCCAAACCGGCACATGGGTGCCCTGCCCCGGGATCGCGCGGATCTGCGCACCGGCAGGGGCCTCATCCAAATAGGACAGCAGCTCCATGACGTCCTGCGGGAAGTTGTCATTGGCCGCCATGTTCCGTCGCAACGCATGTGCCGTTACCCCATCGGTGCCAGGTGCGCGACCCAAGCCCAAATCAATTCGATCAGGATAGAGTGTGGCCAACGTGCCGAACTGTTCGGCAATCACCAAAGGCGCGTGGTTGGGCAACATAACGCCGCCCGCGCCGACCCGAATAGTCTGGGTCGCTGCCGCAACCGCTCCGATCACCACAGAAGTCGCCGCGCTGGCGATACCGGGCATGTTGTGATGCTCGGCCAGCCAATAGCGATGATACCCGTCCGCCTCGGCATGACGCGCAAGGTCAAGCGTGTTGCGCAGCGCATCGGCTGCAGTGCCGCCTTCGGGGATCGGCGACAGATCAAGCAAAGAAAATTTGTGCACGTTCGCACTCCATGGTTGGTTGGGGCATGTTTAGGCTAAGACAGACGATGCTGCCATGCCTTACTTTTGGGCAGTCAATTGGCGTCTGATCGCCGCAAACTATGCGCGGAACAGACTCCCGACAAAATAGGCGATCGACGCCGCCACGCCGCCAATCAATAAGGTTTCAAGCCCGGATCGCCACCAAGGGTCCAGCGACCAGCGGCTTTTTAATGTGCCAATCAAAAAGAAAACGCATCCGGTGCAGACCAGCGCCACATTAAACGCATTGCTGGCGCCAAACAAAAACGGCACCATCGGCACCATCCCCGCCGCCAGAAAGGCCAAAAAGGTGGCGATGGCAGCGCGAAACGGGTGTGGCGCGAGGGGCGACAGGCCATATTCATCGACCATCATTATCTTGATCCATGATGCCTTGTCGCGGGCGATGGCGTCAGTGGCGTCTTCTAGCACCTGACCGCTTAAACCCTTGTTGGCAAGTATCGTTCGCAACTCCAATCGCTCGCCCTCGGGAAAGTCCCGAATGTGGCGCTCCTCGATCTCAACAAGACGTTTGCGATTGTCCAGTTCTGCCTTGGTGCCGGAGTAATTGCCTGCAGCCATAGAGAACCCGTCTGCCAGCACATTGGCAAATCCCAGCGCGATGATGATCGACGGACTAAGACCAGCGCCTGCAACCCCCGCAACAATCGCAAAGGTCGTTACAGCACCATCAATCGCACCATAAACTGTGTCTCGCAGATAGCTACGGCGCGGTGGTGCGCCGATCCTTGCGGAAACTTCGCTAGGACTATGGCCGTGTTCAGTATCCATGTCATCACCAACCTAATTTGGGCCGCCTTGTCTTGCCCAAATCTAAGTCTTCCCGCCCAGCGCGACCACTTCACCTTCGACGGGTTCGGGTGTGGTGGTATCGGATAGGATTTCCGCCTCGGGAACCACTGCCTCGCCTTTGTCCTCAAACTTGTCCTCAATGGCACCCACAATCAGCGGCAGCATTTTGGTCGAGTCCGGCATTGCCACTTCGCCCACCGCTGGCACGATCCAACTAAGGGAATCAAACGTCTCGCAATTTGTGCAAACCGGCACCCATTCATTGTGAACACTGTTGCAACTATCACAAACCCACTGCGGGCCCCGTGACGCTGACAACGCCTTGGTCAACCAACCGCGCACGAAACTATCTTCGGACCCTTCACCGCGCTCAATCGCTGCCATGATCGTCAAAGACCGCGCCGTTGGATCGACCTCAACCAGATCGCCCAGCGCCGCGCGGGCGGATGGGTAATCCTTGGCCGCGATGTGCAACTCTGCCAGCAGCATTTTGGTTTGCGCATGGGCTGGCTTTAGCTTGGTCAATGCCTTGAACCGTTTGATCCGTTCCTCTGGTGTTTCGTCTGGCGCAATCTCGGCAAAGGCCACCGCCAAATCTGGGTGCGGGTTCGCATCCCACGCCTTTTTCAAAATCCGAACGGCATTACGCGGTTTGCCCGTCTCAATATACATTCGCGCAGCCATGGCGGCGGCTGGCACCAGATCGGGCGACAAACGATTTGCCTCGATCGACGCCTCGCGGGCCTTTTCGGTATTGCCATCAATCATATCGTCGCGCGCTTCAGATAGCGCCAAAACCGCATCGCGCCGCCGGTGAACATCACGCGGCAGACTGCCATGGCGCAACTTGGCGCTAAGTGTTTTACGCGCCCCGCCCCAGTCTTCTGAATTGGCCTGCAGCCGCAGTAGGGTGTCCTGTGTTTCAACGTGCTTTGGTTTAATCGCAAAGGCCTTTTCAGCCAGCAAAAGGGCTGTGTCCGTATCGCCTGCCTCCAGCTTTTGCTTCATGATGCCGCGCACCCCAACGAACCGCGTTTTGTCATCGAGCAACAGACGTTTATAAACCTCTTCAGCCTTTTTCTTGTCGCCCACCATTTCGGCAGCTTGGGCTGAAATCAGATTGGTCAACTCAGGGCGTTTCAAATAGCGCTCGGCCTTGGCGGCCTTGGCCATCGCGGCGCGGCCCTCGCCAGACGCCAGCGCCATCATCCCCTCGGACAAGGCGTCATAGCCACGCTTTTCGCGGTTGCGATCAAAGTAGCGCGAAATCGCGGTCTCGTCCCCGTTCAAAAACCTGAACGTCGCCAGCAACAGACCCAGGATTTTCAGCACCACCCAAACGGCAATGAACAAAGCCACCAACAGAACCAACGTCATCAATGGGCTAAAGGAATATTCCCTGCCAAACACCGTCACCAAAACATCAGTTCCGGTTTCCATCAGGTATGTGGCGCCAAAGGTCGCCGCCGCAATGACAGCAACAAAAAGCAGTATCTTAATCAAAGACCAGAGCATAAAATATTCCTTAGTTACCGTTCAAACTATCAGACAAAACACGCACAGCTTCAACAGCCTCGTTGCGCCTGCTCGCACTGTTTACAAAATCCGACATCGCTGCTTGGCCGGTTTCTGGCAAGGCCCCAATCAGGGCAATCATACCCGCAATATCACCGCTGCCCAGCGCCGCTTCGGCCCGTGACAACACCGCATCAGGGTCATCCCCTTCACGCGGGGTCAGCGATCTTGCGCCGACCTGACTGCGAAAAAACGAACCGATTTTGTTCATCGCGCCATCACCTGTGGTGGCTTTCACCGAAGCAGTCAGACCAGCGCGCGCCGCGGCTGGATAGCTCTCTTGCAAGTCAATCAATGTCGGAACCCCGCCCGTGGCAGCCGCTGCCAACACTTTAGGGACATCGACACCAACACCTGCCAAATTGGCAATCGCCGCTTCAAATGCCCCGCCGTTGTCCAATGCTGACTGCAATTGCGAGATCGCTACGCGGATATCCGTTTCCTTGGCTGTGGCCGCTGCGTCCTCTTCCGAGGTGGCCGCCTGTTGCGCCACACCTTCGATCCGTGCCGTGGCCTCAGCCGCCAGTTTTTCAATGTCGCTGCGTTGGGTTTCCAGCAAATCGCGCATTGTGCGCAGCTCGCGCTCATAGGCTTTCGCCGCGTCCCCCGTAATGCCGCCTGCATCCGCTAGTGGTCGCTTTTCCAACGTCGTTAGCCGTGTTTCAAGCGCAGCAAATGCCTCTGTGAAATCGCCCAATTGCGCGGTCAGCGCCTCATCCCTCTGGACAGATTGTGAAAATCCGTCGGTGGTTTCAGCAGCCTGCGCCGACCCTCCTAGACCAGTGCGTAATTCAGTGATGGTTCCATCTGTTCCATCCAGCCGCTTGTCATGGGCAGCCAATGTGGTCTGCATCTGCGCCAAGACCTCGGCTGCGTCCGAAGGTTGGTTCATAAAATAATAGGTCGCCGCGCCAAACCCGACGGCGCCCGACAAAACGCCGCCCAGCACTAAGGGTAAAAATAAAGATTTTCGCGCAGGTTTCTCAGGGGTATCCGTTTTGATCGCATCTTCGATTGTGGCCACATCTTCCTCGATGCTTTCTTCAACGATTGCATCAGTTTCGACGACCACCCCATCATCAACCACGTCCTTGGTTGATGAGCCTTTGCTTGCTGTCGTTTTCTTTGCTTTAGCCACGAAAAACCACCTCTTCAATTCGGATACTCAAAACGCCACAGTTCTGCAGCAACTCCAGCAGACTACCCCGAGAACGTCGCGCCCTCAAGCACCCCTCCTGCCTCAAATTGTCCCGATGCAGCTCTTTATCGCGTGCAGCATGGCAGGTGCATCAGCTGTATTTGAGATCAAATTATTAGCGATATTAGCCTTATTAGAGCCTAGTATGACCTCATTCACTGCCTCGCTCATTGCAATCATTTGCAACGGTGCGGTAATTTGGCCGACCTGCTCGAAAAGTAACTGCGCTGTTCTGGGTGAAAACAGAGGTAGAATCACCTTATCGCTGCCTTGTAATGCGGATATTGCTTCGCCTGTCAGCGATAAAGCTGTTTGCCGGTAGGCCACGATCTGTTCAACCTGAACAGCGACACCTGAGGCAATTTCGCCCCGCGTATGCGTACCCCTGACATGCAGCAACGGTCCCGTCTCATCGGCGGCATTGATCATCGCAACAAGATCACTCGCAGATCCATCAGCCGAAATTGCCTCAAAACCCGCAGCACGCGCCGCTTTAGCTGTCCGCTCGCCAACGCAATAGGCTGGCATGTCTGGCGCATCATGCGTTTGCGAAAAAGCACGGACACCGTTTTCTGATGTAAAAATCAACCCGCGATATTGTGTGGCGTCCGCCTGATTCGGCAACATCTCAATTTTCAGCAATGGCGATAGGATGATCTGTTGTTCAGGCCCCAGCGCCTCGCGGCACATCTGTGCAAACCTCTCAGATTGGGCCTGAGGTCGGGTCAACACTATCAATGGGCGCTTTTTGCTCATGTTTCACCTGTCGGGATTGTCTGGCACACCGCTTCGGTGTTACCTGCGTATGATCCTATTCGCAACAGACGGGCCACAAACGGACCAATGACAGACACACTCACCATACTCGGCCTCGAGAGCAGTTGCGACGACACCGCCGCCGCCGTTGTGCGCCATACGGTTGGCCAACCCGCCGAAATTCTTTCCTCGGTTGTGATCGGCCAAACCGATCTGCATGCTGATTTCGGCGGCGTTGTCCCTGAAATTGCCGCGCGCGCCCACGCCGAGAAAATCGACGGCTGTGTTGAGGCTGCTTTGAAAAATGCGACTCTAACCTTACGCGAAATGGATGCGATCGCCGTAACCGCCGGCCCCGGTTTGATTGGCGGCGTGATCTCTGGCGTGATGTGCGCCAAGGGGCTTGCCGCCGGATCTGGCTTGCCTCTGATTGGTGTAAATCACCTTGCTGGCCACGCCCTTACCCCGCGCCTGACCGACGGGCTTGAATTTCCATACTTGATGCTTTTGGTGTCAGGCGGCCATTGCCAATTTTTAATTGCTAACGACGTTGATGAATTCACCCGACTAGGCGGCACCATCGATGACGCCCCTGGCGAAGCTTTCGATAAAACCGCCAAACTGCTTGGTCTACCACAGCCCGGCGGCCCCGCCGTTGAGCGCGAGGCCTTATCAGGTGATCCAAAACGCTTCCCCTTGCCGCGCCCCCTGCTGGATCGACCGGATTGTGACATGTCCTTTTCCGGCCTCAAAACCGCACTGCTTCGCACCCGCGACGCGCTGGTGGTTGAACACGGCGGCTTACGACCTGTGGACCGCGCCGATCTTTGCGCCTCGTTTCAATCGGCCGTTTCTGACGTGCTGGGCGCTAAAACCCGCCGCGCGCTGCGTCTTTATTTGGATCAAAGCCCCGCCAACCCTGCCTTGGCTGTGGCCGGCGGTGTTGCGGCAAACCAGCAACTTCGAGCCGCATTAGAGACTGTTTGTGCCGAAGCAGGCGTTGCCTTTGTCGCTCCCCCGCTCAACCTTTGCACAGACAATGCCGCAATGATTGCTTGGGCTGGATTGGAGCGGTTTCGGCACGGGCACAGGGATGATTTCACCCTGTCCGCCCGCCCACGCTGGCCCCTTGACCGCAAAAGCCCCTCCATGCTTGGATCCGGAAAAAAAGGGGCAAAGGCATGAGCATTTCCATTCTTGGTGCAGGGGCGTTTGGCACAGCGTTGGCCATCTCACTGACCCGCGACGGGCAGACTGTCACCCTATGGGCGCACGATCCAGACCACGTAAGCTCCATGCAGAAGTCCGGCGAGAACAACAAACGGCTGGCGAACCATCCATTCCCTCCCGGCCTGACAGCCACCGGAACTATCCACACAGCCGCCGCCGCAAACACCATATTGATCGCGACACCGATGCAAAAATTGGCCGGTTTTGCCCGTGATCATGCCAACATACTGGACGGTAAAACGCTCGTCGCCTGCTGCAAAGGTATCGATCTGGCCACCAACCGCGGCCCGATTGCAACGCTGGCCGGTATCTGTCCAAACGCTACACCGGCGATTTTGACCGGCCCCAGCTTTGCAAGTGACATCGCCCTTGGCTTGCCAACCGCCCTGACACTTGCCTGTGCAGATGATACCATTGGCGAACAGCTCCAATCGCAGCTTTCCACCAGCAATTTGCGCCTGTACCGCACCACCGACACCATAGGTGCCGAGCTGGGTGGTGCTTTGAAAAACGTTGTTGCCATCGCTTGCGGCGTGACAATCGGGGCTGGGTTGGGCGAAAGCGCACGCGCCGCTGTCATGACGCGCGGCTACGCCGAAATGCAACGTTTGGCACAGGCGTTTGGGGCTCTTCCGCAAACCCTATCCGGGCTTTCAGGTTTTGGGGATTTGGCGCTCACTTGCACATCCGAGCAGTCACGGAATTATGCCTTCGGTCTGTCATTGGGCCGCAACGAGCCGTTTGATCCAAACATCACGGTTGAGGGCGCTAAAACCGCTCTAGCAGTCTCTAACTTGGCTAAATTGCACGGTATCGACATGCCTCTGGCTTCGGTTGTGGCTGGAATTTTGTTACAAAAAATCACCGTAACCGAAGCCACGAAGGCCCTGCTCTCTCGTCCATTAAAAAAGGAATAACAGATGACCATCGCCCTGATCGCTATCGACAAAGAGAATGCCCAACAGCTCCGGCTTGATAACCGCGAAGCCCATCTTGCCTATATCACTGAAACCGGATCTGTTGAATCCGCCGGCCCATTTCTGGATGAAAACGGCAATATGACAGGCTCGTTACTGATCCTTTCGTTTGAGAGCATGTCAGACGCTGAAAACTGGGCCGCAAATGACCCTTATGCATTGGCTGGCCTATTTCAGTCTGTCACCCTGCGCCGCTGGAAAAAGGTGATCGGCTGATGGCATATTGGTTGTTTAAATCCGAAGTTTCGACTTGGAGCTGGGAAGACCAACTGGCCAAAGGTGATGCTGGCGAGGAATGGGACGGGGTACGAAACTATCAGGCCCGTAATTTCATGCGCGATATGCAAGTGGGTGACTTGGGGTTTTTCTATCTGTCACAAAAAGAAAAATACGTGGTCGGTATTGTAGAGGTCATTGCCCCCGCCCACCCTGACAGCACAAGTGACGATGATCGCTGGGAATGCGTGGACATCAAGGCGCGCCAAACGCTGAAAACCCCCGTCACTTTGCAAATGTGCAAAGAAGATTCAAGACTATCTAACATGGTTCTGGTCAACAATTCGCGTCTTTCGGTGCAACCCGTTTCGGATGACGAATGGGCGGTAATTTGTGGCCTGGGCGGCGTCACAACCTAGAAACCAAGTGTGTCGGCTGTGGTTGCAATTTGCCTTGATTTTACTTCTGCAGTAGGCTTTTCGAACCCAACGCCAAACAGGAGAAACGCATGGAATTTCTGAGTGTAATAGCAGCTGCGGTTGCCTCATACGCCTTTGGCTCGGTTTGGTATATGGTACTGGCCAAGCCATGGATGGCGGCCGCCGAGATTGCAGAATCTGATATCAAAGATGAAAATGGCAAACTGGTCGGCGGGCCCACTCCGTTCATCATCGCCTTTGTCTGCGCGATCATCATCGCTGGCATGATGCGCCACATTTTTATGCTTGCCGGAATTTCTGACATCGGCAAAGGAATGGTAGGCGGGTTTGGCCTCGGGCTGTTTATTGTAACGCCTTGGCTTGCAACACATTATGCTTTTTCAATGCGCCCGCGCGCACTGACATTGATTGATGGCGGTTACGCCACGGTAGGCTGCACAATCATGGGTCTCGTCTTAACGCTGTTCTGAATAAAATAGGGGGGCCCCGACCCCCCGGAACCCCCCTTCACCCCACGTGCTCCCTTAGCACCACACGTGAATATAAATAGGTTCCGGCCGTCCTGGCCCGATAAATTGACACTAGTGCAGCAGGTGATTCCGCGCAAATGCCAAGTGCGGACAAACAAGTTCAAATTTTGATCGCATTGGATGTTCCATAAAAAACGCCCGCCAAATTGACGAGCGTTTTTGCTATTTCGCATTCGGTCTCAATGCCGAAGATTAGCCGTAAACGGATTCTTTGCCGAAATGTTTGGTCAGCATATAGTAGACCACAGCGCGGTATTTGTTGCGCTCGGATTGGCCATATGTTTTCAGGACGGCATCGATAGCATCGGCCAATTGTGGGCCATCAGTTAGGCCCAGCTTTTTGATCAGGAAATTGTTCTTTACGGTTTCAATTTCGCCGGGCTGCGTGGCCGCAACGGTTGAAGCATCGGCGTTATAGATGGCAGGGCCACAACCAATCGTAACCTTTGTAAGCAAGTCCATATCAGCCGACATGCCACATTTGTTTTTCAGATCATCAGCGTACTGCGCGATCAAATCATCTCTTTTACCCATAGTTTTACTCCCACCAAAATTGTCGGAGCTTCGCTCCGCTTATGTGGCCCAACATAGGCCATTACCCGTAAACTATAGCCAATTGTGCTAAATACAAAAGAATTTTGTTTGGGGCAGCATTTCTTTGCCGTTCAAGATAAAACCGCCGCCCTGTTCAATACAGGGCGGCGGCCAAGGTCTCGTTTTCGTGTAATGTTTACAAGAAATTAGTAGCGATAATGCTCTGGCTTATATGGGCCGTCAACCGACACGCCGATATAGTCTGCTTGAGTTTTGTCCAATTTGGACAGCTTAACGCCGATCCGGTCCAGATGCAGGCGCGCGACTTTTTCGTCCAGATGCTTGGGCAGGATGTAAACGTCGTTCTTATACTCGTCACCTTTGGTCCAAAGTTCGATCTGTGCCAAAGTTTGGTTGGTAAAGGAGGCCGACATCACAAAGCTTGGGTGACCCGTCGCGTTGCCAAGGTTGAGCAAACGACCCTCGGACAGCAAAATCAGCCGCGCACCCGATGGCATTTCGATCATATCAACCTGTTCTTTGATGTTGGTCCATTTGTGGTTTTTCAGGCTCGCGACCTGAATCTCATTGTCAAAGTGGCCAATGTTGCCAACAATCGCCATGTCCTTCATTTCGCGCATATGCTCGATCCGGATCACGTCTTTGTTGCCAGTTGTGGTGATAAAGATATCAGCACTGTCGACCACGTCCTCTAGGACAACAACTTCAAAACCATCCATCGCTGCTTGCAGTGCACAGATTGGATCAACTTCAGTTACTTTCACCCGCGCACCCGCGCCGGATAGTGACGCAGCTGAACCTTTGCCAACATCGCCATAACCACAAACCACGGCAACTTTACCGGCCATCATGGTGTCCGTGGCGCGACGAATGCCGTCAACCAAAGATTCTTTACAGCCGTACTTGTTGTCGAATTTCGACTTGGTCACTGAATCATTCACGTTGATCGCAGGGAACGGCAGCTGGCCTTCTTTGACCAGCTCATACAGACGGTGAACGCCGGTGGTGGTTTCCTCGGAAACACCTTGGATCGCGTCACGTTGTGCGGCAAACCAACCTGGGCTGCTGGCCAAACGCTTTTTGATCTGTGCATAGATTGCGGTTTCTTCTTCGGATTGTGGGTTTTCCAGCAATTCCATTTCGCCAGCTTCGGCGCGGGCGCCCAACAGGATGTAAAGTGTGGCGTCGCCACCATCGTCCAAGATCAGGTTACATGTGCCCTCTTTGAACAAAAAGATACGGTCCTGATAGTCCCAATGCTCTTCCAGTGATTGGCCTTTGATGGCGAACACAGGAATGTTGGCTTCGGCAATTACGGCCGCTGCGTGGTCTTGGGTGGAAAAGATGTTGCAAGATGCCCAACGCACCTCGGCACCCAACGCCACCAGTGTTTCAATCAAACACGCGGTCTGAATAGTCATGTGAAGTGAGCCCGCAATCCGAGCGCCTTTCAACGGCTGGCTCTCGCCATATTCCGCACGCAACGCCATCAGACCCGGCATTTCAGTTTCGGCAATATCCAATTCCTTGCGGCCATAGCCGGCCAGCGCGATGTCTTTTACAATATAATCCGTTGCCATTTGGCTATTTCCTAACACGATATGAGACTTTTCTTGGGCCTGATAGCATTGGTTATTACCAAGGGCAACTTATGATGCCATTAACTGGCGATTCCCGCTGCTTTGGCGTGCTGGTCAAGCTGTACACGCCTGACGCTATACCATATTTTGCTCTGCCAGTAATAGGCTACGGTCGGTTGAAAAAGGGAACCTTTTCAAGCCCAGTAAAAAATAGCCGAAATTCTGAACAATACGAATGACGGGCACGCAGATTTACGGCAATATCTAATAGTGATCTTAGTTCGACCAAATCGAGGAAACCCAAAATATGGCTCCCCAACCCCGCGCATGGCAACGTATGCTCTCTGGCCGCAGGCTTGATCTGCTGGACCCAACGCCGATGGATATCGAGATCGAAGATATCGCGCATGGCTTGGCTTTTGTGGCGCGCTGGAATGGGCAAACCATTGGCGACTATGCCTATTCCGTGGCCGAGCATTCCCTGTTGGTGGAGCAAATTTATTCTCTAATCCAGCCCAAAGCACCTATAAAATGGCGTTTGGCTGCTCTTTTACATGATGCTCCAGAATATGTGATCGGGGATATGATTTCGCCTGTGAAGGCCGCTGTCGGGCCTGGGTACGGGATGTTGGACGACCGGCTCACGGCCGCCATTCACATCAAGTTTGGATTACCCGCCACCATTCCGGTTGCGGTGAAAAAGCAGATCAAAACCGCCGACAAAATAAGCGCTTGGCTGGAGGCGACACAAATTGCTGGTTTTACTGTGTCTGAGGCGGACAAGTTGTTTGGCAAGCCCGCCTCTGATGTTATCAAAGGTCTGCGCATTCATTTGCGCCCCCCTTTGGCTGTACGTTTGGATTTCACCGCGCGACACAATGAACTGTTGGCGCAACTCTAACTACCAACGCCCACCAGATGTTTTCACCCAGCGACGGTAGTATTCTTCGTCACGACGTCGCGATTCTTGTTTGGCCTTAAAGCGCCGCATATCGGCTTCTGCGCTGGTTTCGTTGCGTGTTGCGACCCGCATGGCATTTGAAATAATAGATAACATTTCGTTTCCTTTCGTTATGTTGATGCCCTAGGTTTAGCGCAGTGGCGCGACGATTTCGAATCTGTAAGAATTTCAATATGTAAGTTTAACTAACAGGATAAGGTAATGGACTGGCGGAACATCCCTTCTCTCTCTGCCTTGCGAGCCTTTGAGGCAACAGCGCGGCTTAACAGCTTTAGCGCCGCGGGCCGTGAATTGAACGTCACCCACGCCGCGATTGCTCAACACGTGCGCGGGCTTGAAGATTTCTTCTCTCAAAGCCTGCTCTTTCGTCAGGGTCGAAAAATGGAGCTGACCCCAAGCGGCCAGCGTCTTGCGAATTCGCTCTCGGAAGGGTTTTTGACCATCCAAGCAGGCATAAACGATCTGCATGCCGAAGCCGAGGACCGCCCACTTACAATCACCACGACTCCATCCTTTGCCGAAAGTTGGCTGATGCCACGCCTTGGCGAGTTTTGGGCCAAGCATCCCGACATTGAACTGACTTTGGCACCAAGCATTGGGCTGACGGATTTGCGCAGCGATGGAGTCGATCTGGCGATCCGCTATGGCAAGGGGGTTTGGGCGGGGTACAAGTCCGAGTTGCTGGCCTCGGCGCAATTTGTGGTGGTTTCGAGCAAAGAGTACATTTCTGACCGTAAAGTGTACAAACTGTCTGATTTGGCGGATGTGAAATGGTTGTTGGAAACTGACCGACTTGACCAGGTGCTTTGGGCAGAGGAGCTCGGGCTTGATCTGTCGAAGGTTAAGAAGTCTGAGTTCCCAACCTCGACCCTTGCACATGTCGCGGCGCGGTCCGGTTATGGCGCGGCCATCGCCACGCAAGCAGTGGCCGAACGTGATCTGGAAAGCGGGGCATTGATCAGTCTGTTCACCGCTTCATCCGGCACCTTGGGCTATTACCTTGTGACCCGAAATGAAACGCAATCCAAAAACCTGGCCGCCTTTATCAACTGGTTGCGATCCTGTAAGGACAACACATGATCATTCGCCTCGCCGCCCTTTCCGACGCCCGTGACATGACCGAATTGTTGAACGAGATTGTTCGCATCGGCGGCACAACAGCGCTATTGGTTGAGGCCACGGTTGAAACGACCGAGGGTTTTATCAACAGATTGAAAACCAGCGGCTGTATCCATGTTGCATGCGACAGCGAAACGGGTGACTTGCTCGGATACCAATCGCTTGAGGTTTATCCAAATTTGTCAAAAACGCTTGGGATCATCGCGACCTTTAGCAAAGTCGGCGGCACCAAACGCGGCATCGGAACGGCGCTGTTCGCGGCCACCACCAATGCCGCTCCGTCACTTGGGGTTCTTGAAATTGACGCGACCATTCGCGCCGACAATACAGGCGGTTTGGCCTATTACAATAAGATGGGGTTTACCGATTTCGGATTGGGTGAACCCGTGCAATTGCCGGACGGAACGATGGTGGACCGGATCAGCAAACGACTGAAGCTTTAGCCGGCGTTGTGGGTGTCAAATCCGCAGGTGTTTCCGGCGGCGCGTGCAGGCAAGCCCCAGATCGGCGGGCCCGCAATCCAGCCCACAAAACGACCTTGACGAAATACCAATTCCAACCCGTTTTCCCACAGTCGCAGATCACAGCCTTGGGCGCTAACCCCGCCGTTGATTGGCACAGTGCCGACCAAACGATTTATTGCGACCTCGACACCCAATTGACTGCGGCCAAAGCTGATTTCTTGGCCGCCACTATCGGCGATATTCAACCCGCCTGAGGTGGGAATGATCCGTTGCGGCAAGGGCGCGGCGGGGGATGTAGGTGCGACACAACCCGCGAGCGTGATGGCGCAGATCACTGATATTTTGAGCATGGGTTACTCCTCGGTTTCGAGCCGTTGACGCAGGTCTGTTTTTAGCACCTTACCGTAGTTGTTTTTTGGCAGTTCTGACACAAAGCGATAAAGCTTTGGCCGTTTGAATCGCGCAATTTGATCCAGACAATACCGGTCCAAAGCGGGGGCATCCACCTTATCGCCCACCACAAAGGCAACCACGATTTCACCCCACTCGGGATCTGATTTTCCAACCACCGAGACTTCGGACACATTGGGGTGTTGCAACAACACCTCTTCGACTTCGCGCGGGTAAATGTTAGAACCGCCAGAGATCACCATATCCTTGGCGCGATCATGCAGGGTGATAAAGCCGTCCGCGTCCATCGCGCCCATGTCGCCGGTTTTTAACCAGCCGTCGATGACTGTTTCCGCAGTGGCCTTTGGGTTTTGCCAATAGCCCGCCATCACAGGAGTGCCCGACACGCAAATTTCGCCGACTTCACCGGTGGGCAATTCAGCGCCCAGCGCGTCACAAATCCGAACTGAAACAACGCTTTGCGCGACACCCACACCTGCCAGGCGTTGGCGCCAATTGGGGTGGGTTCGGTCCGCAACTAACGCACGCGGCAGAGCTGTGATTGTCATTGGGCATTCACCTTGACCCAACACCTGGATAAAGCGCGGGCCCATCACATCGACGGCCTCAATGATGTCAGCCAGATACATCGGGCCGCCTGCATAAACGATAGTGCGCAGGCCATCGCCGTCCTCGTTTCGGGCCTTGGCGCGGTCAATCAATCGACGCACCATGGTGGGGGCCGCGAACATCGAGACGTTCTGCAACTGCGGTGCAAGGGTCAGGATTTCATCCGCATCAAACCCGCCGGACAAAGGCACGACATGGCGCGCGGCGCGGATCACATGCATGAAGTTATAGATGCCAGCGCCATGCGACATGGGGGCGGCGTAAAGGGCGGCGTCGGTGCTGTGGACATCATCCACATCGGCAAAATAGGACAGGGTCATTGCGGTGATATTGGCCGAGGTCAGCATCACGCCTTTGGGCTTGCCGGTGGTGCCTGAAGTGTAGAACAGCCAGACCAGATCGTCATGGTCGATGGCAGTCGGGCTGGGCAACGGTGGGGTTTGGTACATCGATTGAACGGTGTCCGTTGTGATGGTGCGCAGGCCTTTATCCAGATCAAGCGAAGCGTTGGTAAAGACAACCTTGGCGCCCGAGTCGGAGATGATCCAGCTGGCCTCTTTTTCGTGCAATTTGCCGTTGATTGGAACGGCCACGGCGCCCAAGAACCAAATGCCGTATAGCACCTCAAGATATTCGGTGCAGTTGGACAGGAACACCGCAACACGGTCGCCTTTGACGACGCCCATTTCGGTCTGCAACTTCGCTGCGATTGAAGAAGCGCGGGTTGCGAATTCAGAGTATGTTGCACAACACGTTGTGCCGTTGAACAACGCGGGTGCATCAGGGTGCAGTTTCGCAGTTTTCACCAGCCAGTTTGCTAGATTCATCTAAGCCTCCGTATTTTTCGAAAGGCTACTATAATTGCGGCGCGCTATCTAGGGCTGCGTTTGGCCAAAATACGTTGCAACGTGCGGCGGTGCATGTTCAGGCGGCGCGCGGTTTCCGAGACGTTACGATCACACAGCTCGTACACCCGTTGGATATGTTCCCAACGCACACGATCCGCAGACATCGGGTTTTCAGGCGGTGGGGGCAATTCATCCGGTTTGGCCAAAAGCGCCGCCGTCACGTCATTGGCATCGGCCGGTTTTGAGAGGTAATCCACAGCGCCGATTTTAACGGCAGCAACCGCCGTGGCAATCGCACCGTAACCCGTCAAAACCACAACGCGGCAATCGGGGCGTTTTTCACGCAACACTTCGACCACTTCCAACCCGTTGCCATCCTCTAGCCGCAGATCAACGACTGCATAGGCCGGTGGGCGGGCTGTCGCAATCGCGCGTCCCGCCGCAACGGAGCCTGCCATTTCAGGTTCAAAGCCACGCTTTTCCATTGCACGGGCAAGCCGCTTCAAAAACGGCTCGTCATCATCAACAAGAAGCAGTGTTTTATCTTCACCGATCTCGGCTAGATCAACCTCGGCCATGTGTTTCCCCTTTGGATCAACCTGTTCCGCCTCACCCTATGCGCTCACATAAGGCGGGTCAATTTCGGTTTAAGATGCCGCGTCTATAAAACACCCGACCCGCTTGGCCATGCCCTCGGCTGTTTCATCTCGGCGGAAAAACTCAACGAACCCGTGTTCGGGGAACATCAGATAGGTTTGGGTTGAGTGGTCCATCAGGTAAAATTCCGGATCGCCGTCTTCTTGTTTTTTGAAGTAGGTGCGATAAGCCTTAGAGGCGGCTTTGGTTTGCTCCAACGTGCCCGTCAGGCCCACCATGCGGGGGTGCATGTTGTCGGTGAATTCAGCCATCACCTCGGGTGTGTCGCGCTCTGGGTCAATCGAGATAAAGATCGGCGTTACGATTTTGCTCATGTTTTCTTCTAGAATTGCGACGGCATCTACATTGCGGATATTGTCGAGCGGACAAACGTCAGGGCAGAATGTATAGCCAAAATATACCAATGACGGACCAGTGATGACATCTTTGTCGGTCACAGTTTTGCCTGCCTCGTTGACCAATTCAAACGGCCCACCGATTGTGGCAGCCCCGCCCGCAACAGTGCTGGCACGGCATTGCGCAAACAGATCGTCCGCGTCCTGCTTGGATGTCAGATACCACAACGTCCCCAGCAAAGCCGCCACGACCGCCACCGCAACTATTGAAATCATCCGCATTGTTCTCATTCTCCTGATCTTGGATTACTGTGCATTGATCGTCTTATCCAACCCAACTAACAATAGCACAGGTTGCCGCACATAGGCTTGAGGGAAATCATGACGAATAACAATGCCAATCCATACGTTCGCCAACAGCGCAGCAACTGGATTCGGCTGCAGACCTTCATTGTTTTGCGCTGGGTGGCGATCTTTGGGCAAATTGCGGCCATCACAATTTCAGTGCGGTATTTTGATCTACAGCTAAATTTAGGCCTGTGCTTTATGGTGGTGGGTGTTTCAACTGTCGCCAATCTGATTGCAATGTCCATTTTTCCTGACAGCAAACGCATGACGCAGAACCAATTGATGCTGATGTTTTTATTCGACATTTTGCAGTTGGGTGCGCTGTTGTTTCTGACAGGTGGATTGCACAATCCGTTTTCTTTGTTGATCCTTGTGCCCGTGGCGATTTCCGCGACTGTGCTGCAAACCCGTGCGACGATCTTTTTGGGACTTATGACAATTGGTGTCACGACGCTGGTCGTGCCCTTTAATATTGCCCTGCACACCAGTGATGGCGAAATCTTGATCATGCCGGATGTGTTCGTGTTCGGGTTTTGGGTGGCGATCCTGATCGGTACGGTGTTTTTGGGCATGTATGCACGCCGCGTCACCACCGAGATTGAGTCCATGTCCGAGGCGTTGTTGGCCACACAGATGGCTCTGTCACGTGAACAAAAGCTGACGGATTTAGGAGGTGTTGTCGCGGCTGCCGCGCATGAATTGGGCACGCCGCTTGCGACCATCAAACTGGTCAGCGTTGAATTGTTGGATGATCTGGACCATATGCCGCAACAAAAAGAGGACGTTGAACTTATCCGCGATCAAGTTGATCGGTGTCGGGATATTTTGCGTTCAATGGGACAGATCGGCAAAGACGATTTACACCTTCGGTTTGCGCCACTGTCTGCTGTCGTTGAGGAGGCTGCTGAACCTCATATGAACCGCGGAACACCTGTCACAATCACCCTAATGCCGAGCGAAAATTCCGGACCTGTGCAACCCAGCGTGAGACGCCAGCCTGAGATCATTCACGGGTTGCGAAATCTCATCCAAAATGCGGTTGATTTTTCCAGCGCAAATGTCTGGGTCGATGTCAAATGGGATGAAACCAAAATAACCCTTAAAATCATCGACGACGGTCGCGGCTTTCCACCCCATTTAATCAAACGCATCGGCGATCCTTTTGTGAACAATCGTCGGGCAACGCAAAATCAGCAAAATAGGCCGGGGTATGAAGGCATGGGCTTGGGGCTCTTTATAGCGAAAACATTGTTGGAACGCTCTGGGGCTGAACTTAGCTTTGCCAATGGCTGTGATCCGTTTTTGAGCCAAAGTGAGCGCCCAGAACGCTGCGGCGCGATCATTCAAGTTGTATGGCAGCGCGATATGATCAGTCGCGATAAATCCGATGTGCCGCAATCCTTGGGTGAAAACCAACCTATGCAGGTATAAATTTCTAAACCTTAACATCGTGTTAACCATTTTCACCGCACTGTTTCTCTTGTGCAAATAGAAAATGGATCGGGCCGCAGGTGATGCTGGAAGTAGACTTAAATACCATCTTATTGACCACCTTAATTTCGTTTCTAGTGGCAACACTGACGCTTTGGATTGCAAGCCGAACCATCAATCGCGACGGAAAATCAACATATAGCCTGATGATCGAGAGCGATGCAGAAACCGCTTTTCTATTTGATAACGAGATTCTGATTGATGCCACCCAAAGCGCGCATGCTTTGCTCGGTCCGAAAACAGAGGACGATACAGATTGGCAGCGCTTTGTCGCCGTGTTTGGCGACAGGTTTTCGACGTTAACCGATGATCTTGGGATGTTGGGCGATGCGGGGTCATTGACAATTTTGCCCGATTGTCGGGATGATAAATCCTCCATCAAAGCCGAATGGTGGAGCGGGTTGGCGCGGCTTGTTATTTCTGAGCCTGAAAACGAAAATGCACCAAGAATTGATGGTCCAAGCCTTGCTGCACTCGAGAGCGAACTGGAGACATTGCGACATACAGCCAAGCTTGCGCCCTATTTGGTGTGGCAAGAAACCCGCGACGGTCAAATCGAATGGGCGAATGCGGCCTATCTGTCTTTGGCGAAATCAACCCTTCCCGAAAACCAAAATAGCAGCTGGCCGCCGCCGCGATTGTTCGATCAGCCAACCGTTGCACAACACAGCGCCACGCCACAAGCGGTGCGTGTATCTATGAAAAATAAGGGCCTGGTCCAAGAGCATTGGTTTGATCTGACATCCAAAAAAGTCAATGAAACGACATTGTGTTTCGCTACCTCGGCGGATCCAATTGTGAAGGCGGAAACGACCTTAAACGGGTTTGTCCAAACTTTAACCAAAACGTTTGCGCACCTATCTATCGGGTTGGCAATTTTTGACAAAGAGCGGCAATTGGCATTGTTCAACCCGGCACTAACAGACCTCACAAAATTGCCCTTTGGTTTCTTAAGCGGTCGACCCACGCTTTATGCTCTGTTGGATCGCCTTCGCGAAAATCAGATGATGCCAGAACCTAAAGATTACAAAAGCTGGCGCCAACAAATGACCGCCCTTGAGGAAGCCGCAGCAGATGGCACTTATGAAGAAATCTGGACATTACCTTCGGGACAGACTTATCGCGTAATCGGTCGGCCACATGCGGACGGGGCGGTTGCATTGTTATTTGAGGACATCAGCGCCGAAATATCGCTGACCCGCAATTTCCGCCAAGAATTAGAGATCGGACAAGCCGTTCTAGACGGGCTGAAAGATGCGGTTGTTGTGTTCTCGTCACAGGGTATCATCACGGTTTCAAATGCGGCCTATACCGAATTATGGGGCGTCGATCCCAGCACCGCATTTGGCGAAATGAGCATCGCTGACGCTGTCCATCTGTGGCAAGAGGTGTGTGACCCGACACCATTGTGGGATGATGTACGCAATTTTGTGGGCGCACAAAAAGATCGTGTCGAATGGTCGGGCCGCGCCACGTTGGACACGGGCCAAAACCTTGTTAGTCAGGTCTCGCCACTTGCCGGTGGCGCAACGATGGTGACATTTCGGGCCGAAAAACCTGCTGCTAAGCGCAAGACTGCCAGAAAAATTCCAGCCAAGGCATGATCGGGTTTGCGCCGCCCGATTGTGGCGTTAAAGTCGCGCCATGTGTTCGTGCTCTATTTCCATTGATTTGTCCTCCGCTGATGAAACCGCAAGGCTTGCAAAAGCCTTAGCGCCGCATGTTTCTGGCGGTGATGTCATTTTGCTTGAAGGGTCAATTGGGGCGGGCAAGAGCTTCTTTGCACGGGCCCTGATTTTGGCTTTGCTGGACACGCCCGAAGACATCCCTTCGCCAACCTTCACTTTGGTGCAAACCTATGATGCGCCAACGTTTGAAATTTGGCACTGTGATCTTTATCGGCTGACCACCCCTTATGAGGCTCAAGAGCTTGGCCTAGAAGACGCATTCGAGACCGCACTTTGCTTGATTGAGTGGCCGGACCGTTTGGGGGGTTTAGCGCCGCCGGATGCGTTGCTTTTGTCGCTGCAAACCACCGATGCATTGCAAGAACGCCGCGCCACTTTGACTGCTACAACACCACATTGGTGCGCCGTCTTGGAGAGCTTGGATGTCTGAGCGCAAGGCGCTGACTGCGCGGTTCTTGGAAAGTTGCGGCTGGGGCGACGCCGCTCAAACCCACCTTGCGGGGGATGCCTCTAACCGCAGCTATTTGCGCCTGTTGCATGGCAGTGATACCGCCGTTCTGATGGATGCACCTCCTGAACGTGGCGAAGATACCCGCCCCTTTGTGGCCATCACCAACTATCTGGTCGATCTCGGTTTCAGCGCCCCACGCCTCCTATCGCAAGACAATACGAACGGGTTTTTACTGATTGAGGATTTAGGCGACGCTCTGTTTGCGCGGCTTATCCACGAACAACCAGATATGGAGCGGCGGCTCTATTGTGCCGCTGTTGATACATTGATTCAGCTGCATCAACAGCCCGCGCCGCAGGGGTTGCTCAACTATTCACCCTCAAAAATGGCCGAATTTATTGCCCCCGTATTTGAGTGGTACCATCCTACCAAACAAGATGTCGCAGCCCCGATCATGTCGGAAATGGAGGCCGTTCTAACGCGGCATTGCCAAGCAACGCCCGTGATGGCCTTGCGCGATTATCATGCCGAGAACCTGCTGTGGCTGCCGGACCGTTCTGGCACCAAGCGCACAGGCCTGCTCGACTATCAAGACGCAGTGATGGCGCATCCGTCTTATGATCTTGTCTCGCTGCTTCAAGACGCGCGGCGCGATGTTCCATCAGATCTACAAACAGAAATGATCGCGCGTTATGTTGAGGCGAAAGACGCCGATCCTCAAGCATTTCGCGTCGCCTATTTCGCGCAAGGGGCACAACGCAATTTGCGTATTCTTGGGATATTTGCACGCCTTTGCATCGCCGCGAAAAAGCCCGCGTATATCGACCTGATCCCGCGCGTTTGGGCTCACCTGAAACATGACCTGTCCGAGCCCGCATTGGCCAACTTAAACCGCATGGTGTTCAACGCCCTTCCCGAACCGACCAGTGATTTTTTGCAGGAGTTGAAAAGCAAATGCCAATAGCGCCCGATGCCATCATGCTTTTCGCCGCGGGTTTTGGGACGCGGATGGGCGACTTGACTGCGAACTGCCCCAAGCCATTGATCAAAGTGGCAGGGGCGGCGCTGATTGATCATACGCTAGGTATCGTTAAGGACGCAGGTCTGAAAACGGTTGTTGTCAACACCCACTACCTGCCTGAAATGATGGCCGCGCATCTGAACGACCGCGATCTGTCATTGTCGTATGAAGCGGAAATTCTTGAAACAGGTGGCGGCCTGCGGCAGGCCTTGCCGTTGTTGGATGCGAACCCTGTTTTTACACTCAATACGGACGCGATTTGGACAGGTGAAAACCCGTTGACGACGCTTGCCAAAGCTTGGGACCCCGACAAAATGGATGCACTTTTGTTGCTGACGTCACGGGAAAATGCGCGTGGGTATACTCGTGATGGCGATTTCTTGCTGGCTGACGACGGCGCTATAAAGCGCGGTCCTGATCTGGTCTATACGGGGGCGCAAATTATCAAAACCGATGGGTTGATAAATGTGATGGACGCCAAGTTTTCGATGCATGAATTGTGGGACCAAATGTATGAACCCCGTCGCATTTTTGGCGTGACCCATTTGGGCGGCTGGTGCGATGTTGGCACCCCTGCTGGTATCAAGGTCGCTGAAGAGATGCTGGGAAATGCCGATGTTTGAACCCTGCTCAACCCCGCGTGTGTTTGGCCTTGCGGCCGGAGTCGATTTTCCTGATGCCTTGGTGCAGGGGTTGCTAGAGCGGTGCAAAACCCGCGCACCTGACTATCTGGCAACGGTTGAAATCTATGTAAGCACCCAACGCATGCAACGGCGCATTCGCGATATTTTTGACGCTGGCCCCGCGATGCTGCTGCCACGTATCCGCCTGATCACTGATCTGGGAAAGTCGAGCGCAGTGGCCGATATTCCACCTGCAGTCCCGAAACTGCAACGTCGGTTAGAGCTGTCACAATTGGTTGTCGAATTGCTGCGCCTGCAACCCGATCTTGCCCCGCGCGCAGCACTTTTCGATCTTACGGATAGTCTCGCTAATCTAATGGACGAAATGCAAAGCGAGGGCGTTACCCCTGATGCGATCCAAGCCTTGGATGTGTCTGATCAATCAGGGCATTGGAACAGAGCGCTCGAATTTGTACGACTGATCCAACAGTATTTCGGCGAGGCCGCTGAGCAGAGCCCTGATGCAGAGGCCCGTCAGCATATGGTGGTGCAGCGTCTGAGCCATGATTGGGCAATCAATCCGCCCGCTCATCCGATCATTATTGCAGGATCAACCGGATCACGCGGGGCGACACATCTGTTGATGACGGCGGTTGCGAAACTGCCTCAGGGGGCTGTGGTGTTGCCCGGATATGATTTTGATCTGCCGGACCATGTTTGGTCTGCAATGGACAACGCGATGACGGCGGCTGATCATCCGCAGTTTCGGTTTCGTGCTTTGCAAAACACGCTGGAAATTTCAGCGACTGACATTCAAAAATGGGCCCAATGTGAGCCACCAAGTGATGCGCGCAATCGTCTGGTTTCGCTCGCGTTGCGCCCAGCGCCTGTGACGGACCAATGGATGTCCGAAGGTCGTCTTTTGAAGGATTTGGATCAGGCCACGCAAAACTTGGCTTTGGTCGAGGCTCCGTCGTCCCGGATTGAAGCGCTGGCGATTGCGTTGAAACTGCGAGAATGTGCAGAGACGGGCAAAACGGCTGCGCTAATTTCACCGGATCGGATGCTGACCCGTCAGGTTGTGGCAGCGCTGGATCGTTGGGACATCGAACCAGATGACAGTGCTGGTTTGCCATTGCCCATGTCGGCACCAGGTCGGTTTTTGCTTCAAACTGCAGCCTTGTTCGGTCAGGTTTTAACATCGGAAAACCTGTTGGCGTTGCTGAAACATCCGCTGACACATTCCGGTGATGCGGGGCGCGGTGATCATCTGCGCTGGACTCGTGATTTGGAACTACACACGCGCAGAAATGGCCCGCCGTTTCCAACCAAGGACAGCCTGTCGGCATGGGCGGCGGCCCACAATGACGATGGGCGATGGGCTTGGGCAGCGTGGCTGGGAGGTTTGCTGGATGGGTTAGAGGACCGTGCTGCGCTCGATTTATCGGACCATTTGGAGCATCATCTATCGCTCGCGCATGCTTTGGCGGCCGGGCCTGATGATGGCGGTAGTGGCGCCTTGTGGGAAAAACCGGCGGGTGTCAAAGCCTTGGAGCAGGTGCAGAGTCTGCAGGAAAATGCAGTGTTTGGCGGCCTGCTTTCGGTGGCAGATTACAACAATCTGTTTCACAATGTGCTGGGTCAAGCAGAAGTTCACGACCCGACCCGACCGCATCCCAACATCATGATCTGGGGCACACTGGAGGCGCGTGTTCAGGGTGCTGATCTGGTGGTCCTTGGGGGTTTGAATGACGGTATCTGGCCGAGCTCGCCCAACCCTGACCCATGGATGAACCGACCGATGCGCCAAAAGGTCGGGTTGTTGTTACCGGAACGCCAGATCGGATTGTCGGCCCATGATTTTCAGCAAGCCATCGGTGCCAAAGAAGTTTGGCTCACCCGTGCTGTTCGCGATTCTGAAGCGCAGACGGTGCCGTCGCGCTGGTTGAACCGACTGGCCAATCTGTTGGGCGGATTAAAGGAAACCGGCGGGGCCGAAGCCTATGAAGCGATGTGCAATCGTGGGCATGATCTGCTGAAAATGGTCGACGCGCTTGAAGAGGTTTTAGATCCCGTAGCCCCCGCAACACGGCCCGCCCCTGCACCCCCCGTTGAGGCGCAGCCAAAATCCCTATCTGTGACCGGAATAACCAAACTGATCCGCGACCCTTATGCGATCTATGCCAGCAAAATCTTGCGGTTGTACCCGCTGGATGCGATCCGCCAGCATCCTGATGCGCCGTTAAATGGCACAATCGTCCATCGCATATTAGAGCGGTTCGTTGAAGAGCGCAGCGATGAAACCCACGACGCGGCCAAGGCTCGACTGTTGGTGATTGCCGATGAGGTTTTAGAAGCTGACGCGCCTTGGCCCGCCGCGCGCCGTGTTTGGCGCGCCAAGGTCGAGCGATTTGCCGATTGGTTTTTGCAAGGCGAGATCGAACGCGCAAAGCTTGCCACGGTGTTCGCCTTGGAGCAAATGGGCGGCGCAAAAGTTGGGGCGTTGGACGTCAGTCTTACCGCAAGAGCAGACCGGTTGGACCGCTCAAGCGACGGTATGACCTATGTGTACGATTACAAAACAGGGTCGCCGCCGTCCAAGAGCATGCAGACATATTTCGACAAACAGCTGTTGCTCACGGCCGCACTCATTGAGCATGCGGGCTTTAAGGGCTTGGCCGATACCCGCATAGCTGAGGCGTCTTTTATCGGGCTTGGATCAAACCCAAGCGTTGTCGCGGCACCGTTGGATGAAACAAATTCTGATACCGTTTGGGAGGAGCTTGAGACCCTGATTGCGGCCTACACAGTGGGCGGCAAAGGGTATACGTCGCGGCGGGCAATGGAAAAGATGCAGTATGATTACGACTATGATCATTTGGCGCGGTTTGGTGAATGGGACGAAAGTGCCGAGCCGGAAAAAGAGGTGTTGAAATGATGCGCCGTGATGACGCCACCGAGCGTCAAGTTCAGGCCGCCATGCCAGGGTTTTCCACTTGGTTGTCGGCCAATGCGGGGTCCGGCAAAACGCGGGTTTTGACCGACCGCGTAGCGCGATTGTTATTGGAGGAGGTCGAGCCACAGCACATCCTATGCCTGACCTACACCAAAGCCGCCGCCAGCGAGATGCAGAACCGGTTGTTTAAGCGGTTGGGGGTTTGGGCCATGCAAGACGCAGATGCCTTGGCCAAGGAGCTGCGCGAGTTAGGTGTTGACCGCGCCATCGACAAAGACGAATTGCGCAAGGCCCGCACCCTGTTTGCCCGTGCGATTGAAACGCCGGGTGGGCTGAAAATTCAGACCATTCACTCGTTCTGCGCGTCCTTGTTGCGGCGCTTCCCACTAGAGGCTGGAGTGTCGCCACAGTTTACCGAAATGGACGAACGGGCCGCCAATTTGCTGCGGTCCGAAATCGTTGAGGAAATGGCAGACGGTGATGACATGGCAGCGGTGGATGCTCTGGCGCAATTTTATACTGACAGTGATTTCAACAAACTGACCGCCGAGATTGCCAAGCATCGTGATGCGTTGGGTGACGCTGCGGATGCGACGGCGATTTGGGACATGTTTGGGCTGAAGCCAGATACGAGCAAAGCCGGCATTGTGTCTTCGGTTATTCTGGGAAGTGAAGCGGCGCTGTTGAGCGACCTGTTGTCGGCTCTGCGGGGTGGGTCCGCGAATGATCTTAAGGCCGCTATCAAGTTGGAGTCCATCAACACGGCAAACTTCAAATACGTGGATCTAGCGGTTTTTGAATCTGTATTCCTGACTGGCGGCAGCGCGAAGGAGCCGTTCACAGCAAAGATAGGCAGTTTTCCAACCAAGGCAACGCAAAAGGCGCTGGACGCACAGATGGATCAACTGAACGATCTGATGGGTCGGGTGGAAACCGCGCGTAAATCGCGGGTTGCGTTAAACGCTGCCGAAAAAACCTATGCGTTATACCGGTTCGCGCATGCGTTTTTACCTCAATATGAGGCACGCAAACAGCAGAAGGGTTGGCTTGATTTTGACGATCTGATCGACCTGACGGCCAAACTGCTGAACGATCCGCATGTCGCTCAATGGGTGCTGTTCCGGCTGGATGGCGGTATCGACCACATTTTGGTCGATGAGGCCCAAGACACCAGCCCACGACAATGGGATGTGATCAAACAATTGGCGCAAGAATTCACCACGGGTGAAGGCGCGCAATCAGATAAGGTGCGCACGATTTTCGCGGTGGGCGATCAGAAACAATCGATCTATTCGTTTCAGGGCGCCGATCCGGCCGAGTTTGACCGAATGAAGGACTATTTCAAAGGTCAAATGGCACAGGTTGATGCGCCGTTTCAGGCGCAGCAACTGGAGCATTCGTTTCGGTCCGCTGATCCGATCATGCGGCTGGTTGATTACACGCTGCAAGGCCATGCCGACAACGGGCTTGGGGGTGAGGTCAAACACCGCACCTTTAAATCAAACATGCCTGGGCGGGTTGATCTGTGGCCGGTTATTGAAAAGACCCAAGACCCTGAAAAGAAGGATTGGTTTGATCCAACAGACAAGTTGGCGGACAATCACGAGGCCGTGGTTTTGGCGGAGGAGATTGCGCAGAGCATCAAATCAATGTGTCAGGACGGCGCGTTGATCCCTGAGGAAATCAACAACACTGATACCTATAAAATGCGCCCCATTTCCGAGGGTGATTTTTTGATCCTTGTGCGTCGCCGTTCAAAACTGTTCCATGAAATCATCCGTGCCTGCAAGAAGGCTGGGCTGGCGATTGCTGGTGCGGACCGTTTGAAAATCGGGGCTGAGTTGGCGGTGAAAGATTTGACCGCGCTACTGGCATTTTTAGCGACACCTGAGGATGATCTGTCGCTTGCCTGTGCGTTGCGGTCTCCGCTGTTTGGTTGGAGTGAACAAGAGCTGTTTGATCTGGCCCATAGGCGAGCCGACAAGGCCTATTTGTGGGCAGGGTTGCGCAGCCGTTCTGAGGAATATCCTGAAACGATGGCCATGTTGAATGCGCTGCGAAAAGATGCCGATTATTTACGGCCCTTTGAGTTGCTTGAACGAATTTTGACGCGGTTCCATGGGCGCAAAAATCTGCTGGCACGTTTGGGAGTTGAAGCCGAGGACGGCATTGATGCGCTGTTGTCACAGGCCATGAGTTTTGAGCGTATGGATGTGCCCAGCCTGACAGGGTTTATTTCTTGGCTCGAGGCCGAAGAGGTCGAGATCAAACGCCAGATGGACAGCGCTAGTGATCGCATCAGGGTGATGACGGTGCATGGAGCCAAAGGGCTGGAATCGCCAATTGTTATTCTGCCAGACACGGCCAAATGGGAATTAAAAATGCAGTCCCAAATTTATCCGGCTGAAAATGGCGGCGTGATGTGGCAAGTCAACAAGGACAACTGCCCCAACGAGATTACCGTTGCCCGCAAAAAGTTGCGGCATGAAGCAGAGCAAGAGAGACTACGGCTGCTGTATGTGGCGATGACCCGCGCTGAAAAATGGCTGATTGTTTGCGGTGCGGGCAAGCTGGACAGTGATGGCACATCTTGGCATGGGATGATTGAGGCTGGGATGAAAACTGCGCACGCCGAACCGTTCACGTTTGATTGCGGGTTGGGATCACGGCTGCAGTCTGGCGCGTGGGATGAGTTGAGCGCGACACCGACCGTTGCGACGGAAAATCCAAAGACCAAATTGCCTCAATGGGCAGCGGTTCCGGCTGCAATCCCCGAGCGCTCTGCCCAGACGATTTCTCCTTCCCAACTGAGCGGCGCAAAAGCGTTGGCTGGCGAGGTTGGCGGTCTGTCCGAAGCAGAGGCAATGGAGCGAGGCAATCACATCCATTCGTTGCTTGAGCATCTTTCAAGCCAGCCAGAGCCAGAGTGGCCGCGGTTGGCAAAGTATTTATTGTCCACCGTTTCGGAGCCTGAATTTTCTAGCGTATATAATGAGGCCATCGCAGTTCTAAAAACCCCTGAATTAGCCTTTGTGTTTGGCGCCAATGCACTGGCAGAGGTGCCGATCACCGCCACACTGAGCGATTTGGATGACCAACGCATGCACGGGATTATCGACAGGCTGGTTATTTTTCCTGACCGCATTCTAGCCATTGATTTCAAATCAAACGCCGTTGTCCCACCCACAACAGACGCGGTTCCTGACGGTCTGTTGCGGCAACTTGGGGCCTATTTCGGCGCATTAGAGCAGGTTTATCCAAACCACCGGATTGAAACCGCGATCCTTTGGACCAAGACCGCAACGCTTATGCCGCTGGAACACGAGGTCGTGACTGCGGCGTTGCGCGCCAACTCTGTCCCTTGACGCTTGGCACGCGGCTACTTAGGTTCCCCTCAACCACTTATCAAACACATTCGCCAAGGAGCACATCATGGCCACAGTAGCAGTTACAGACGCAACATTTGACGCCGAAGTTCTAAAATCAGACGTACCCGTCGTGGTGGATTTCTGGGCGGAATGGTGCGGCCCATGCAAACAAATCGGCCCATCATTGGAAGAGTTGTCCGCCGAGATGGACGGCAAGGTAAAGATCGTCAAAGTGAACGTTGACGAAAACCCGAACACACCTGCCCAAATGGGCGTGCGTGGCATTCCTGCCTTGTTCTTGTTAAAGGACGGTCAAGTTGTGGCAAACAAAACAGGTGCGGCGCCTAAATCTGCCATTCAGGGTTGGATCGAAGAATCCATCTAAGCCAACACAAATTTTCGGATCAAGGGGTGCAATTTGCGCCCCTTTTTCTTTGCCAACTTGTGTTGCCCGCCCGCCATTGCCATATAGGTGACAACCAAGCAGGAGGCCAAAATGGCAGACGATCAATTCCCAGGGTGGCACGGCACCACAATCATCGGTGTGAAAAAAGACGGCGAAGTCGTTATCGCGGGGGATGGTCAGGTCAGCATTGGCCAAACCGTCATGAAGGGCACAGCCAAAAAGGTCCGCCGCCTGTCGCCGGGTGGCTTTGACGTTGTGGCAGGTTTTGCGGGATCGACGGCTGATGCATTTACACTGCTGGAGCGCTTGGAGGTCAAGTTGGAGGCAACTCCCGGTCAATTGGCCCGCGCGTCAGTTGAGCTGGCCAAAGATTGGCGCACCGATAAGTACCTGCAAAAACTGGAGGCGATGCTGATCGTGACAGACGGCAAAGACATCTTTGTGATCACTGGCGCTGGTGATGTGCTGGAACCAGAGCATGATGTTACAGCGATTGGGTCGGGCGGGAACTATGCGCTGGCGGCGGCGCGCGCCCTGATGGATACCAAGCTAAGTGCCGAAGAAGTGGCGCGCAAAGCCATGGCGATTGCAGCGGATATTTGTGTATATACCAACGGAAATCTGACCGTTGAAACCATCAAAGGGTAGGTTCAGTTGAGCGATTTTTCTAAAGATGATATTCGCGCTGCCGTTGCGGCGGGTGTGCTAAACGAGGGTCAGGCAGCAAGCCTGCTTGCCCTAGCGCAAGAACGTTTGGGTGTGCGTGACGGACTGGTCGCCGATGATGAGCCGTTTGAGTTTTTCAAGGGATTCAGCGAAATTTTCGTCACCGTCGGGTTGTGGTTGCTGTTTTCCGGCATTCTTACTTTTGGGGCTGTCATCGGTGGCGGCCTTGGAATTACCGCCTTGGGTATGATCCTGACCTGGGTTTTCGCGTTTTATTTTACATTGAAGCGCCGGATGAGCCTACCCAGCATTTCACTTGCTGCTGGCTTTGGCGTTTTTCTGGGCGCCTTTATTTTGTTCTTGTTTGATGTCACCAACGGCAACGTTGACGCGTGGCACCTTATGATTATGGGCGCGGTCGGTATGGTCAGCATGCTGGGCTATTTCCGCATGTTCAAACTGCCGTTCGCAATGTTTGTTTTCGGTATATTCGGCTTGATCCTGATTTACTCCGCCATGAGCCATCAAGGCTCAAGCATGCCGTTGCGCGATTTCCCTGCTGGTCTGTTTGACCTTAGCGAGGGCGGCGGCCTTGCACTGGGTTCCCTGATATTCGGCTTCCTCGCTTTTGGGTTTGGGATCTACTTTGATACCAAAGATCCGCACCGCATCAGCCGTTATTCGGCAACAGGGTTTTGGCTGCACCTGCTGGCCGCCCCCGCGATCGTCAACACGATGGCGCTCACACTTTATAACAGTGGCGGCAGCTCCGCTTATTTGCTGACGGCATTGTTGCTGCTCGTCGTCACCATCATATCGCTGGTCATTGATCGGCGCTCGTTCCTGACGGCTGGGATAGGCTATCTTGGCGCCATTATCATCTGGGCGATGAGCAGCGATCTGGGTGATGGTGCCAGCATGGTTTACACGCTGCTGATCCTTGGCGCATTCATCACGGCGCTCGGCACATGGTGGACACAAATTCGATCATGGCTGATGCGTTTGCTGCCCGACTTTCCTTACAAAGACCGTTTCCCACCCTACATTCGAGGCCACAATGTCTGATCTTACCCCCCGCGAAATCGTTTCTGAATTGGACCGCTTTATCATCGGTCAAAACGACGCCAAGCGCGCCGTGGCCGTGGCCCTGCGCAACCGTTGGCGGCGCAAACAATTGGGCGATGATTTGCGCGAAGAGGTTTATCCGAAAAACATCCTGATGATCGGGCCGACTGGCGTTGGTAAAACCGAAATCAGTCGCCGTTTGGCCAAGCTTGCCCATGCCCCATTTATCAAAATCGAGGCAACCAAATTCACCGAGGTCGGCTATGTCGGGCGCGATGTGGAACAGATCATCCGCGATCTGGTCGAGAGCGCCATCACATTAACCCGTGAAAAGATGCGCCAAGACGTGAAGGCCAAGGCAAGAGAAGCCGCCGAAGAACGTGTAATTGAGGCCATTGTTGGCGAGGACGCCCGCGACGCCACTCGCGAGATGTTCCGCAAAAAACTAAAGGCTGGTGAGCTGGACGACACCGAAATTGAATTGGACATGGCGGACAATTCAAACCCGATGTCTTCGTTCGAAATACCGGGCCAGCCCGGCCAAAATATGGGCATGATGAATATCGGCGACCTATTTGGCAAAGCCATGGGCGGGCGCACCACGCGGCGCAAAATGACCGTGGCCGAAAGCTATGAAATGCTGATCGGCGAGGAGGCCGATAAGCTGCTGGATGATGAGACCGTCACCCGTGCTGCAGTGGATGAGGTCGAGCAAAACGGCATCGTATTTCTGGATGAAATCGACAAGGTATGTGCGCGCAAAAATGCCAGCGGCGCAGATGTTTCGCGCGAAGGCGTGCAGCGCGATTTGCTGCCGCTGATCGAGGGCACAACCGTTTCGACCAAACACGGCCCTGTCCAAACGGACCACATTTTGTTCATTGCGTCAGGCGCGTTCCATGTCGCCAAACCGTCTGATCTATTGCCCGAGCTGCAAGGTCGGCTGCCGATCCGCGTTGAACTGCGCGCCCTGACTGAAGATGACTTTGTGCGCATCCTAACCGAAACCGACAACGCCTTGACCCGCCAGTATACCGCCCTGATGGCCACCGAAGAGGTCACGGTTGATTTCACAGATGATGGCATTGCGGCGCTGGCCAAAATTGCCGCAGAAGTTAATCATTCAATTGAAAACATCGGAGCACGGCGGCTTTATACTGTTATCGAGCGCGTGTTCGAAGAGCTGTCCTTTGAGGCGCCTGACCGTGGCGGCGATGCTGTTACTGTCGATGCCGCATTTGTTGAAAAGAACTTGGGCGAGCTTTCACGCTCAATGGACGTCAGCCGGTATGTTCTGTAACGTCGCCGCATGATCTTGTTTCTTCGCGTCCTGATTATTACAATGGTTGGCCTTGTTGCAGCCTGCGCGCCGCGTGGGGCGATTACGCTGTTTCCGGATGCGGCCACCGTTGGCCAGCTGCGCCACGTGTTTGTTGGCACCACACGCGGCAGCAATGACAACGGGCGCTTTAACAACCACCGGTCTGAAAATGTCACCTATCATCGCTATGATATTTCCGTGCCGCCGCAACATAAGTTGGGCGAGATTGAATGGCCCAGACGCAAAATTGACCCGGCCAAACACGTCCTGACTACTGCGATTGATCACTATCCGGCAGCCGCCAATTTCGCCTCTGATTTGGCCGAGTCTTTGAGCCAACGACCAAAAGGCCAGCGTGAAGTAGTGCTGTTTGTGCATGGGTTCAACAACACTTTTGCCGAGGGTATGTATCGCCTCGCTCAATTGTCCACCGACATGGAGCTGCCAAACCCGACGGTTCATTATTCATGGCCGAGCGCTGGCAGCACGCTTGCTTATGGTTATGATCGCGACAGTATTTTGTTTGCTCGCGACGGGTTGGAAAGCCTCATCAAAACCATCAGGTCAGCGGGAGCCGATCAAGTGTTGTTGGTTGGCCACTCAATGGGTGCGTTGCTGTCTGTTGAGGTGTTACGTCAAATGGCAATTTCCGATGTTAAGTTGATGAATAAAACGATCAGCGGCGTTATCTTGATTTCTCCTGATATCGATGTGGATGTGTTTCGCAGGCAAGCAGATCGGATCGGCCCGCTGCCACAGCCCTTTGTGGTTTTCACATCATCCAAGGATCGGGCTTTGCGCCTGTCCGCACGGTTGTCGGGAAAAAGTGAACGCCTTGGCACTGTGCGCACTGCAAATGGGCTAACTGGGCTGGAAATTGCTTTGCTTGATGTCACCGACTTTTCAGTGGGACCGACGGGTCACTTTAACGCGGCAACGTCGCCGTCGTTGATTAAAATCTTGAAACGGTTGAACGAAGTGAATATCGCTTTTCGCAATAATCCTGCCGGCAGAACCGGCTTGTTGTCCGGCACCATTTTGACCGTTCAGCAAGCGACGAATGTCATCCTGTCAGCGACCATCCCCCAACCTGAATAGAGCCGTAATAATGTCCTTTATCCAATTCATGCGCCAAAACGCGCGGTGGCTGATCGCGGGCGGGTTGTTGACTTTTATGTCCAGCTTTGGCCAAACGTTTTTCATCTCAGTGTTCTCGGGCGTGATCCGCGAAGAATATTCGCTATCGCACGGCGCATGGGGCGGGATCTATTCGCTCGGCACGCTGGCCTCGGCTATTGTGATGATCTGGGCCGGTACTCTCACGGACAAATTTCGCGCGCGCAGTTTGGGCGTTGCCTGTCTGGGCGCGCTTGCGACAGCCTGTTTGATGATGGCAGCGATTCCCTCCGTGTGGGCGTTACCCTTTGTTATTTTTGCGCTGCGGCTGTCTGGTCAGGGCATGGTTAGCCACATCGCAGCTGTTTCAATGGCGCGTTGGTTTGTCGAAACACGGGGGCGCGCTTTGGCGCTGGCTTCCCTTGGATTTGCCATTGGGGAGTCCCTATTACCGCTCACTTTCGTCGCACTACTGACAGTCATGTCATGGCGCTTACTGTGGGTGGTAGCGGCGATAACGGTGTTGCTCTCTATCCCGCTTTTAACACGCTTGTTACAATCCGAACGCACTCCGAAATCCGTTGCAGAAAACTCCCACGCTTTTGGCATGTCAGAGCGCCATTGGTTGCGCCGCGACGTTCTTGGACATCGCTTGTTTTGGTACATGGTCCCGACTTTGCTGGGCCTCTCGGCATTTGGCACCGCGTTCTTTTTCCAGCAAGTCCATTTGGCCGAAACCAAGGGATGGAGTCACGCTGGCCTTGTTGCTTTGTTCCCCGTGTTGACCGGCGTCAGCATTGTTGCAACGCTCATTTCGGGATGGGCGATTGATCGGTTTGGCACCGCCCGCATTACACCACTTTACCAACTGCCCGTTGTTATCGGGTTTGTGATTTTGGGGTATGCTGAAACCTTGCTTGGGGCGACTGTAGCGATTGTGTTTATGTCGTTCACATTCGGCGCGGGACCGACAGTTCCCAGTGCGTTTTGGGCCGAGTTTTACGGCACCCGCCATTTGGGCAGCATCAAGTCTATGGGCGCAGCTATCATGGTTTTCGGGTCAGCCGTTGGGCCGGGATTGACCGGATTTCTGATTGATTATGGCATAAATTTTGAGGACCAGATGAACGGCATCGCTCTCTATTTTGTTTTTGCGTCCGTTATGGCGTGGATGGGTATTCGCCACGCCAAACACCAATTACCTATTGCGTCGTAGGTAGACATAGTAGGCTCCGTCGCCGCCATGTTTTAGATGCGCTGGCGTCACCTGAATGATCAATGCGCCGAGCGGCGGTGATAACAGCCAATGGGGCACCTGATGCCGCAACACACCGCGACGTTCGGGAATTGGGCCCGTGCCTGTGCCCGCCTTGCCTTTGCCCGTCACCACCAAAACCAGCCGTTTGCCCTGCGCATGGGTGCGCTGGATAAAGCCGTTTAGTGCGGGGTGGGCTTGCGCCAAAGTCATGCCGTGTAGGTCAATCTTGGCCTCAACACCCAGCTTGCCACGCTTCATTTTGCCATAGGCTTTGCGGTCCATTTGAACGGGCGTGTTTCTGAGATGGTCAGTGATTTGCGGTGCCAAATTGTGTTGTGACACAGCTTTTTGCACTCTTTGGCCAATGCCAAAATGCTCAACAATGTGCTTTGGCGGCACTTTGTTCAGACGCTCTACGGCCCGCTGCATAGGCTGAGCGCGTTCAGGGTGCATGGGCACAGATTGCTCGGCCACGCGCTGCCACAGCTCACGCTCTTCAGGCCGCAAGCCACGGGTTTTTCGGCTCATTCCTCGAACTCCGGCGCCAAGGCAAAGGCGGTTTGGATTGGCATCAAAACCACCATCCGGCCCGTGTCACGAATGGCCCCTGCCGCACGTCCCGCCGCATCGCCTGAGCCATAGAAAATGTCGGCGCGCTGTGCGCCCTTGATGGCTGATCCGGTGTCCTGGGCCACCATCAAACGGCGGATGGCGTCGCGCCCGTCTTTTTCCAACCACACGGGTGCGCCAAGTGGCGTGAACCGTGGATCAACCGCCAGTGTTCGGCCCGTCGTGACAGAGCGGTTCATCGCGCCAATCGGTCCTTTTGAGGACGGTACTTTGGTGACCTTACGAAAGAACACAAAGGACGGATTGTGGCGCAGCAACTCGGCCCCTTCATAGGGATTGCGACGCACCCAGTTTTGGATGACCTGGGCCGAGACCTGATGTTTCGAATAAATCCCGCGCCGGATCAATTCTTGGCCGATCGACCGATAGTTGCGCCCGTTCTTGCCGCCGTAGCCAACCCGCATTGTGTTGCCGTTGGTCAGACGAACACGGCCTGAGCCCTGAATTTGCAAAAAGAAAACCTCAACCGGATCGTCGATCCAAACCAGCTCAAGCCCGCGTCCGCTGAGCGCGCCTGTTTCTTCGATCTGGCGACGAGTCAGCCACGAGACGCCTGATTTTATTTCAGGGGGTTTGCGGTAAAGCGGATAACGAAAGCGGGCGGTTTTTGTGAGTGACCCGTTCAGCTCCGGCTCATAGTAGCCTGTGAATAACGCATCCTTGCCGTCCTCGATCAGGACGGGACGAAAGAACATTTCAAAGTAGGTTTTGGCGCTGGGGTGGGATTTGGCCAGCTTGCACAGGGCCTTCCACTCGCTGTCTTTGTTGATCGAACAGGTTTCCAGAAATGCGGTCAGGGCGGCCGCGTGGTCGTCGTCCTCCCAGCCCGCCAGATCATCGAATTTCAACAGCGAGTATTCTGCCGCCGCGCTGGGGGTTGGTTGGCTCATGATCGCCGCCAACAGGAACACCACAACACGAACGGCATGTTTCATTCCCCTGTTGCCACCAGCTTCCAGTTTGGATCGTTTGAACCCATGCTGCGTGCAAAGGTCCAGACGTCTTTTTGCTTTTTGACCTCGTTGATTTTGCCCTCGACAATATCGCCGGCACTATCGCGAACAACCGAGGTCAACTCGCCAACGAACTTCACTGTGACTTCGCCGCGGCTTTTGGTTTTCAGGAACTTGGCCTTGGTCAATGTGATTTCACGCACGCCGATGAAATTGGCGTCAATCGTCAGGCCTTGGTCTTCGCGGGCGGCGACAACGTCGGTGAATGTTTCAAACACCTCGTCGGATAGAAACGGTTTGATCGCATCCAAATCGCCGCGCTCGAACCCCATCAAGATCATCTCATAGGCGCCGCGCGCGCCTTGCAAGAATTCCCCAACCGAGAAGCTCGGCTCGGCTGCTTTCATGGTTGCCAGTGCTTTGGCGGCAACACTGCCCTCTTTAACGTGGTCGGTGATGTCACGGTCTGGCCCACCTTCGATCACTTCAAAGGCCTGACGTTTTTCAGCGGCTTTGTCAGATTGCGGAGCCGGTGCTGGTGGTTTTTCAAAACCTTCGCGCGTGCCCAATACGTTTTTTAACTTCAGTATTAGGAAAACAGCAATACCTGCTAAAACAAGCAGTTGGATCATTGGGGTGTTCATCAAAACCTCATTTCAAAGACTAAACCATGGTAACAGTGGTCATTCGCACATATGTAAGGGCTGGACATACGCAAGTCCACCATACGCATAACGTCTATATGAGGGTTCTATGGTGTTATTTCTACTGTTTGTCGCGGTTCCGTTGATTGAAATCGCGCTTTTCATCCAAGTTGGTGATATTTTGGGTCTATGGAACACGCTTGGGATCGTGGTTGCGACCGCATTTTTGGGCACATGGCTGGTGCGCACCCAAGGTGCTGCCGCCCTGAACCAAGTGCGCGGATCATTTTCCAACATGCAAGACCCGTCCGAGCCATTAGCGAATGGCGCGATGATCATTTTCGCGGGTGCGTTGTTGCTGACACCCGGGTTTTTTACGGACACGGTTGGGTTTTTGCTGTTGTTCCCGCCGTTTCGGGCCGCCGCTTTCAAATACGCCAAAAGCCGCATTAACGTGCAGAGCTTTTCAACAGGTGCGCCGCCACATCAGCGCCAAAACCCGTCTGACAACGTGATTGACGGGGATTACACCGAGGTATCACCAGATAAACCACCGTCAAACGGTGCATCCGGTTGGACCAAGGATTGAGGCTCGCGTGCGGACCTGCTAACGATTGCTCAAATTAATTCCTTTAGGAGACAAAACATGGCCGAAAACGGTGCCGATGCCCCCCAAGTTAAGATGCAAGTTCTTGCACAATTTATCAAAGATATGTCGTTTGAAAACGCTGTCGCCCAAAAAGGCGTTTCTGGCGATGTTCAGCCGGACATTCAGGTTCAGGTCAATCTAGACGCCAAAAAACGCAACGATGATCACCAGTATGAAGTTGTGACCAAGTTCAACATCACGTCAAAAAACAAAGGTGGCGACGAGCCGCTGTTTTTGTTGGAGCTGGAATACGGCGGGATTTTTCATGTTGAAAACGTGCCAGAAGACCAGCTGCACCCGTTTTTGTTGATCGAGTGTCCACGGATGCTGTTCCCATATGTGCGCCGCATTGTTGGTGATGTGACTCGTGACGGTGGCTTTCCGCCGCTGAACTTGGAAACCATCGATTTCCTTGCGCTGTATCGCTCTGAATTGGCCCGTCGTGCCGAAGCAGAAAGTGCTGAGGCCAAGCCTGCCGACGCTTAAAGCCCTGTTATTTCGACCAAATCGAGCCGTCGCCCATGTCCTTAACAAAGGCATCATGGGCGGCGGCTTCTTCGTTTGTGAGCTTTGACGCGAGCGCTGTGGGCCGTGGGCGCGCACGCCAAACGTCACCGGTTCCTGAGTCCACTGATGACGTATCAGACGCCAATGCAAAGCCAGATTGGCGACCACCCAGCAGTTCTAGATAGACTTCGGCCAAGATCTCGGAATCGAGCAGAGCACCGTGCAGGGTGCGCGAAGAGTTGTCGATACCAAAGCGACGACACAGCCCGTCCAAGGACGCATTCGCGCCGGGGAATTTTTTGCGTGCAATGGCGAGTGTATCCAAAGCTTGGCTCATGGGGAGCGCGGGACGGTTCACCATTTGCAATTCAGCATTCAGGAACTTCATATCAAATGAAGCGTTGTGGATGACCATTGTTGAATCACCGACAAAATCAATAAATGCCTGCGCGATGTCCTTGAATAACGGTTTGTCCGCGAGAAATTCATCTCCTAGTCCGTGGACCTCGAAAGCTGATTTAGGCATGGCACGTTGCGGGCAGATATATTGGTGATAGGTCTTGCCGGTGGGCATGTGGTTTAACAATTCAACCGCGCCAATTTCGACGATGCGGTCACCTTGGCTTGGCTCGAACCCGGTGGTTTCCGTATCCAACACGATTTCACGCATCTAACTGCCTTTTGATTTGTTCTAGAACTGATCTCACTTGAGATTTTGCATGCTCAAGGGTGGTTGTTTCAATCACATAATCCGCGCGTTCACGTTTTTGGGCATCTGGCAATTGTTTGGCGAGGATCATCTCAAACTGCGTTTTGGTCATACCCTTGCGCGCCAACACACGGGATTGTTGCACGTCGGGCAAAGTCGTCACCACGACCACCGCATCCATTTGGGCGTCTGATCCGGTTTCAAAAAGCAGCGGGATATCCAACAGGACGATGTCAGCCTGTGCATTTGCAATAAAGTTGGCCCGATCTGCGGCCACCAGGGGGTGCACGACTTTTTCTATTTGGCCAAGTGCGGTGGCATTATCGACGATCCAATGTTTCAACGCATCACGGCTGACCGCGCCGTCAACCACTGCTTCGGGGTGTATCAATCGCATGGGCGCCACAGCCGCGCCGCCAACACTGTAAAGGCGATGAACCGCGTTGTCTGCATCCCAAACCGGCACGCCAAGTTCGGCGAACATCGCGGCTGTTGTGGATTTGCCCATCCCAATTGAGCCCGTTAGTCCGATCAGGAATGGTCGTTTTTTCATGCCGAAAGGACCGCTTTGCGCAGGTCTTCGTCCACTGTGGGGCGGGTACCGAACCAACGTTCAAACGCGGGCACAGCCTGATGCAACAACATGCCCAAGCCATCAACCGTGGTACAGCCAATTTCGCGAGCTTTTTGTAGAAATGGTGTGTCCAACGGGGTATAGACCAGATCAGATACCGTCGCGGCAGGAGACAACCCATCCAGCGGGATGCGGAATTCGGGTTTACCGACCATGCCTAGGGATGTTGTGTTCACTACGGTTATGGCCCCATCCATCATGTTGCCTGCTTTGACCCAATCATAGACCTTCACCTTGGCGCCAAATTCGTTTTGCAGAACATCGGCGCGATTTCGCGACCTATTCGCAAGCCTAATTTCCGGCACGCCGATTTCGATCAACGAAGCAATCACCGCCCGTGATGCGCCCCCCGCCCCGAAAATCACGGCCGGGCCTGATTTTGGCTGCCATCCAGGAGCACCATGACGTAGGTTTTCGACAAATCCGTAGCCATCTGTGTTGTCAGCGTGGATAATCCCGTCTTTGCGGAAAATCAGCGTGTTCGCTGCCCCGATCAGCGCAGCCCGATCTGTCACAAGGTCGGCCAATTCAAGCACCGCTTCTTTGTGAGGGATGGTGATGTTCACACCGACAAACCCCATTTGCGGCAAGGTGCGGATCACTTCGGGCAGACTGTCGCGGCTCACATCCATCGGAATGTAAAAGCCTTTGATGTCATTTGCCTTGAGCCAATGGCGATGCAAGGCGGGTGATCTGCTGTGCGCGATGGGGGAACCAATCACGCCAGCCAATGGGATTTTTTCAGGGGTTTTATTTTCGCTCATGAGTCCAATAGTCCGCGTTTTGACAAATATGTTAACATCTCTAGCAGAGGTAAGCCAAGAACCACAAAGTAATCTCCGCTAATGCGCGAAAACAGGCGTGCGCCCTCTTCCTCAAGTTTATAGGCACCGACGCAGTGGCGAATGCTGTCCCAATTGCGGGTAAGATAGCTGTCTAGGTATGTATCTGAAAAATCGTGCATTTCCAGCTGGGTATTGCCGATATGGCGCCAGATGGGGTTACCGTTTTCATAGATCACAGCGGCCGAGTAAAGGGTATGCGCCTTGCCACGCATGGACTGCAGTTGCATGCGGGCCTCAGCGATTGAATTAGGTTTTGTGAGAACCCTACCACCGAAATCCAAGGTTTGATCACAACCGATAACCAGCGCATCGGGCCGTTTGGTCGCAACTCTTTGAGCTTTGAATTCGGCCAGCGCATCTGCAATATCGCGTGGGGTGGCAGATTCGGCTTCTAAAGATTGGCGAATGGCGTTTTCGTCGATTTTGGCGATCGATATGTCAAAATCGACGCCAGCCTTGTGCAATAAATCTTGTCGGGTTTTAGAGCCTGAGGCCAGAATAATACGGTTGGTCATGCGGCGATCCCTGTGGACAAATCTGGTGGTTAAAGGTGGGTGATGCCTTGGATAACCACCAGATTGCGGATGATGTTGATAAGTTGGGTTGTTATCAACGTATTCAGCACAGTTACCCACGGTGGAAAAGGACAATTTGTGATTGTGGGTAAATTACGGGTTTGGTTTTTATGCACAGGGACGGGTTTGGCCGTTACCAATCTGTAACAAGGAGAAAGGCGTGCTCCGATGAATTACCCACGGATTTATCAACAGATTTGACGCCTTGGGATAAATGTAGGGAATAAATTTGATCCACAGAAGTAGGTTACACTACTTAAAACAACATCTTTTCTTATATATATATTATTATTAGAAAGGGTGACCGAGATGTGAGGAAAACCCATGTGGGAAGTGATTACCGATATATTGTCAGATTATTACCTTTTGATTAAAGCGATACATATTATTTCGGTTATCAGCTGGATGGCAGGTATATTCTATTTACCTAGATTATTTGTTCACCACACGGAATCTGTGAAGTCAGGATCTGAAACGGACAAGCTGTTTCAGATGATGGAACATAAATTGCTGACAATGATTATGGGCCCAGCGATGCTGGCAACGTGGGTTTTCGGGTTATCTATGGTGGCAATTCCCGGCGTCGTTGATTGGTCGTTTTTCTGGCCGTGGACTAAGGCGCTTGCTATTTTACTGATGACTGGGTTTCATTTTTGGCTGGCGGCGCGGCTAAAGGAGATCAAAGCAGGGAAAAACACCCGATCCGGTCGGCATTATCGAATTATGAACGAGGTGCCGACGGTTTTGATGGTTATCATTGTCTTTTCGGTCGTGTTGAAGTTTTAGGAAATCTTGACTCCCAGCCTGTGCATCCCTATTTAGCCCGTAACCCCGCCGTCCGGTGGGTGGATTTTCACATTGTAAACTATGATTGCATGCAAAACTGTGTGCCAAGGATCTGTATCCATGACCGAAGAATCTGACGTTCAAGAAACGCTGGCGCTTGCTGACCTAAAAATTAAGACTCCGAAAGATTTGCTGGAATACGCAGAAGAACTGGAGATCGAGAACGCATCAACCATGCGCAAAGGCGAGATCATGTTCTCGGTTTTGAAAGAGCGTGCCGAAGATGGTTGGGAAATTTCCGGTGATGGGGTGCTTGAGGTGCTTCAGGATGGGTTTGGATTTTTGCGCTCGACCGAGGCGAATTACTTGCCAGGCCCTGACGATATCTATGTTTCGCCTGACATGATCCGCTCATTGTCGCTGCGCACAGGTGACACGATTTCAGGTGTGATCCGCGCTCCGGATGACAATGAGCGTTATTTTGCGATGACCAAAATCGTTCAGATCAATTTTCAGGATCCTGAAAAGAACAAGCACAAGATCAACTTTGATAATCTAACGCCGCTTTATCCGGATGAGCGTTTTAACCTCGAGATCACAGATCCGACGATCAAGGATAAATCAGCACGTATCATCGATTTGGTTGCACCAATTGGGAAAGGCCAGCGTTGCTTGATTGTGGCGCCGCCCCGTACCGGTAAAACTGTTTTGCTGCAGAATATCGCCTCATCCATCGCTGCCAATCATCCGGAATGCTATCTGATCGTGTTGCTGATTGATGAGCGCCCAGAAGAGGTGACCGACATGCAGCGCAGTGTTAAGGGCGAAGTTGTGTCCTCGACCTTTGATGAACCTGCTTCGCGCCATGTTGCGGTTGCCGAGATGGTGATCGAAAAAGCCAAGCGTTTGGTCGAACATAAACGCGATGTGGTGATCTTGTTGGATTCGATCACACGTTTGGGCCGCGCCTTTAACACGGTTGTGCCCTCCTCAGGCAAGGTCCTGACGGGCGGTGTTGATGCAAACGCCCTACAGCGCCCTAAACGGTTTTTCGGGGCTGCACGGAACATCGAGGAAGGTGGCTCACTTACCATCGTTTCAACGGCGCTGATTGATACCGGTAGCCGCATGGACGAAGTGATCTTTGAGGAATTCAAAGGCACGGGTAACTCTGAGATTGTTCTGGATCGTAAAGTGGCTGACAAGCGCGTCTTCCCAGCGATGGACATTCTGAAATCCGGCACCCGTAAGGAAGAGCTGTTGGTCAATGCGAAAGACCTGCAAAAAACCTATGTGTTGCGCCGTATTTTGAACCCGATGGGAACCACAGATGCCATCGAGTTCCTGATGTCGAAGTTGAAACAAACCAAGTCGAACGAAGAATTCTTTGATTCAATGAACACATAACTTATTGTGTAATAACAATTAGTTAGATGAAATATGAGCACAATATTCGCCTTAGCGACGGCGCTTGGAAAATCAGGCGTGGCCGTCATTCGGCTGTCGGGGCCTTTGGCTTTTTCGGCAACCAAGAGGCTTGCCGGATCACTGCCTAAACATCGGGTCGCGGGCTTACGCTCGCTGCGTGATCTGGGTGGGGCTTTGTTGGATCAGGCGTTGGTGTTGACGTTCGAGCAGGGCCACAGTTTTACCGGCGAAGACGTGGCCGAGCTGCAATTGCATGGCGGTCCAGCGACCATAAAAGCTGTGTTGGAAACCCTCGGAAATATTGAGGGTCTACGGCTTGCAGATCCCGGTGAGTTCACACGACGTGCCCTTGAAAACGGCTGCTTGGATTTGGCCCAGATTGAAGGGCTTAGCGATCTGCTAGAGGCCGAAACAGATGCACAGCGCACGCAAGCGTTGCGTGTGTTCAGTGGCGCGCTGGGCGATAAAGCCGAGATATGGCGCAAGGATTTGATCCGCGCTGCTGCTTTGCTCGGTGCGACAATCGATTTCGTTGATGAAGACGTACCGGTTGACGTTACGCCCGAAGTGAATGCGTTGCTTAATGGTGTGAAAGCAGCGTTGACCGCCGAGGCTGCCGGTGTTCGTATGTCAGAACGTATTCGTGATGGCTTTGAGGTGGCAATTGTCGGTGCTCCAAACGTTGGGAAATCGTCCCTGCTGAACCGTTTGGCGGGGCGCGACGCGGCGATTACTTCAGAGGTTGCTGGCACCACTCGTGATGTTATCGAGGTACGGATGGATTTAAACGGTTTGCCAGTTACCTTTCTGGACACCGCTGGCCTGCGTGACACCGACGATAAGGTTGAGGGCATCGGGATTGAGCGCGCTATTTCGCGTGCGAAAGCGGCGGACCTGCGGGTATTTTTGTACGAACAAGAACCCTTGAACCCCCAACTGGAGCCTGAAAAAGAAGACATTATCGTGCGCAGTAAGGCCGATATTTATGAAGGGGCTGCGTTTTCCGTATCCGGGTTAACTGGGGAGGGCCTTGAAACGTTAACCAATCGGATATCAACTGTGATCGAAAATATGGCGCGGGGCGCTGGTATAGCGATCCGCGAGCGACATAGAGTGGCGATTACGCGTGCTTTGGATGCTTTGGAAACAGCCCAAACCGAGTTAGGGTATGGTATGGAGCGTTCAGAGTTGGCAGCGGAGGAGCTGCACACAGCCATACGCGCTCTTGATAGTTTGGTCGGGCGTGTCGATGTAGAGCACATACTGGATGAGATATTTTCCAGTTTCTGTTTGGGAAAGTAGGGATTGTTTCACGTGAAACATACAAAAAACCATAGTGATTTTGATGTAATCGTCGTTGGCGGCGGTCACGCGGGGGCAGAAGCGGCCCATGCCGCGGCCCGTATGGGTGCGCGAACAGCATTGATTACATTGTCGAAATCTGGAATTGGAGTAATGTCCTGTAATCCTGCTATTGGAGGGTTGGGCAAAGGTCACCTTGTTCGCGAAATTGATGCACTTGACGGGGTGATGGGGCGTGTAGCGGACGTGGCTGGTATCCAGTTTCGCTTGTTAAACCGCCGCAAAGGCCCTGCTGTGCAAGGACCACGAGCCCAAGCAGACCGAAAAATATACCGTTCGGCGATGCAAGCAGAGATTTTGAGCTGTCAAAACTTGCAGGTTATTGAAGGGGAAGTGACTGACCTCGTTATGAAAAATGACATGGTTGCAGGCGTCACCCTCGGGGACGATACCCAAATATCAGCACCGTCCGTCATTTTAACCACAGGTACCTTTTTACGCGGCGTTATTCATATAGGTGACGTTTCCAAGCCAGGTGGCCGGATGGGAGACAAGCCTTCTATCAAGTTGGCCGAACGACTGGACAGCTTTGACTTGGCGCTAAAACGTTTGAAGACGGGTACGCCGCCGCGTTTGGATGGGCGCACGATCAATTGGGAAATCTTGGAATCTCAGCCGGGGGATGAAGAACCGGTTATGTTTTCATTTCTGTCGAAAACGCCTGTTTCAAAACAGGTTTCATGCGGCATTACCCACACAAACGAAGCAACGCATGACATTATTCGCGAAAATTTGGCACGATCCGCCATGTATGGCGGTCATATTGATGGGGTAGGTCCAAGGTATTGCCCATCGATCGAAGATAAAATCGTTCGGTTTTCGGACAAAACTTCGCATCAAATATTTTTGGAACCCGAGGGTCTGGATGACCATACGATCTACCCCAACGGTATTTCCACATCACTTCCAGAATCTGTGCAGGTTGACTATGTGAACTCAATTGTTGGGCTTGAGAATGCCAAAATCCTACAGCCGGGGTATGCGATTGAGTATGATTACGTTGATCCGCGGGCGCTGACCGCCACTTTGGAAGTCAAAAACATCGCCGGATTGTTTTTTGCCGGTCAAATCAACGGGACAACGGGGTACGAGGAGGCGGCTGCCCAAGGCTTGGTCGCCGGTTTGAACGCTGCGCGCCGCGCAAATGGCGGTGAGGAAATTCATTTCAGCCGCGCGGAATCCTATATCGGCGTAATGATCGATGACCTCGTAACCCGAGGTGTATCTGAGCCCTACCGGATGTTCACTTCTCGGGCAGAGTTCCGCCTTTCATTGCGAGCAGACAACGCGGATCAGCGGCTTACGCCAACTGGTATCGCGGTGGGCTGTGTAGGTGATGGTCGTAAATTATCGTTTGAAACCAAGATGAAAGAGATGGGTTCTGCTTTGGATCGGCTTCGCGGCACTACGCTCACGCCTAAGGAGGTTTCAGCGCAGGGGATCAAAATTAATCAAGATGGGAAGCGCAGGGATGGTTTTGATCTTCTCTCGTTTCAAGATGTACACTTCTCAGACATCATCGCAATGCGCCCCGAGATGGCGGGAGTAGATCTGGAAATCCAGAGACAGATCGAAAAGGACGCGTTGTATGCCAATTACGTTCGGCGCCAAAATCGTGATGTTGAGGCAATGAAGCGGGACGAAGCACACAAGATACCAGAAATGTTTGATTATTCGGCGATCAGTGGTCTTTCAAATGAATTGCGATCCAAGCTTCAAACAGTACGGCCGTCGACTTTGGGACAAGCTGGGCGAATTGATGGGATGACCCCAGCGGCGCTGACATTGGTATTGGCAAAGATCAAACAACATTCCAGAAAGAAGCTTGCTTGATGGACAGGAATTTTCGGCAAGAATTTGAAGAAGCATTCGATGTTTCACGTGAAACAATGACGAGATTGGATCAATATGCGGCTTTGCTTACAAAATGGAACCCAGCAATAAACCTGGTTTCAAAGTCGACACTTGCAACTCTCTGGCAGCGCCATTTCCACGATTCGGCGCAAATGTATCAATTTCGTCCTGAAAACACTCTTCATTGGGTCGATTTGGGAAGTGGAGGAGGATTCCCCGCGTTGGTGTTGGCAGTCCTAGCGCTTGAATTTAACTCAGATGATAAATTTACGCTTGTGGAAAGTGACGTCCGTAAGGTGGCGTTTTTGCAAACGGTTATACGAGAGTTAGGGCTGAATGCAGTCGCTATTGCTGAGAGAATTGAAGCGGTACCGCCGTTAGGTGCAAATGTTTTGACAGCGCGGGCGCTCTCGTCGTTGGATAAATTACTCGAGTTTGCAGAGCTTCATTTGGCCCCAAATGGGATCGCCGTTTTTCCGAAGGGCGAAACCTATAAGAAAGAGATAGAAGATACTGTCGGGCAATGGAAATTTGAGTTAGAAGAGTTCACAAGCAAGACAAATCCCAACGGTGCAATTCTAAAAATTGGAGACCTTAAGCGTGTCTGACCCAACCCGCCCAATGGGGCCACGTATTATTGCTGTCGCGAACCAAAAAGGCGGTGTTGGAAAAACCACCACGACCATCAATCTGGGTGCGGCACTGGCTGCAGATGGCTTCAGAGTGCTTCTCATTGATCTCGATCCGCAAGGGAATGCTTCTACTGGATTGGGGATTGAGGCGTCGCAGCGTCAGCTAAACACTTATGACTTGTTACTTGGTGATGTGCCGCTTGTTGATATTGTACAAGAGTCTGATGTAGAAAACCTATTGATCGTTCCAGCCACAACAGGACTTAGTTCGGCAGATATCGAGTTGATTTCAAACGAAAAACGCAGCTATCTGTTGCATGATGCTTTGCGACAACCGGCTATTGATCAATATAAGCTTGATTTCATCCTGATTGACTGTCCGCCGTCACTGAATTTGTTGACGGTAAATGCAATGGTGTCGGCGAACTCTGTGCTTGTTCCGCTACAAAGTGAATTTTTTGCGCTTGAAGGCCTGTCTCAGTTGATGTTGACGGTTCGTGAAGTTCGCGAGACGATCAATTCCAGCCTTAGGATCGAAGGTATCGTGCTGACAATGTATGACAGCCGTAACAGATTGTCCCAACAGGTAGAGGCAGACGCGCGTGAAAACCTTGGCGAGCTTGTTTTCAAGACAATAATTCCGCGAAATGTTCGGGTTAGCGAAGCGCCTTCATTTGCAATGCCGGTTATTGAGTATGACCCAAGTTCAAAAGGCGCTTTGGCGTATAGGCAGCTAGCGCGTGAATTGGCGACGAATAATTCTATGAAAAACACTGCAGGGAGAGACTCAAATGGCTAGCAAAAAACACGAACGGCGTGGTTTAGGGCGTGGACTCTCTGCATTAATGTCGGATGTGGCTGCGGACAACGCGCCAAAGAACGAGGGAGCGGTTGAGAAAGCTGCCGAACACTCAATTCCAATTGAAAAGATTCTGCCAAATCCTGATCAACCGAGGCGCGATTTTCGTAAAGAAGATTTGGACGATCTTGCTTCCTCGATCCGTGAAAAAGGGGTTATTCAGCCGCTGATTTTGCGAAAAAAACAAGGTAAAACAACAAGCTACGAGATTGTGGCGGGTGAACGTAGGTGGCGGGCCGCGCAACTGGCGCAACTGCACGAAGTGCCTGCAATTATTCGTGATTACACGGATACAGAGGTTTTGGAAATTGCGATTATTGAGAATGTCCAACGCGCAGATCTAAACCCTGTTGAAGAGGCAGCAGGTTATCAACAACTGATGGGTCGGTTTGGTCATACACAAGAAAAATTGGCGATAGCGCTGGGGAAAAGCCGTAGTCACATCGCGAATTTGATGCGGTTGTTGCAACTGCCTGATGAAGTATTGGCGATGCTTCGCGAGGGAAAATTGACGTCTGGTCACGCTCGGGCGTTGATTACAACGGAAAACCCAGTCGAACTGGCCCGTATTGTTGTGAAAAAGGGATTGTCAGTACGAGAGACTGAGCGGTTGGCCAAGGCGCCGAAAGTTAAGCCGGCAAAGGTTAATCTAAAGCCCACCGAAAAAGACGCAGACACACGTGCGCTTGAAGGGGATTTGGCGGCAAATTTGGGGATGAAGGTTTCAGTCAATCACACGGCGGGCAAAGAACATGGGAAATTAACGATTAGCTACAAAGACTTGGAGCAATTAGATGACTTGTGTCGGATTCTAACAGCTATGCCTCTGGACGGGTCCAAATAAAAACAAGTACGCCGATCAGAATGGTTGCCTGCAAACCTAGCAGCGACAGTTTTAATCCCAGCGCGAGGGAAATACAAAAAGCTGCAAGAATAGAGACTGTTGCATAGCATTTTATACGCCTATTGATTGCCCCGCTTCTTTGCCAGTCTTTGATAGGAGGGCCAAATTTGCTGTGCGATAGTAACCAATCGTGTAGGCGTTCTGATGATTTCGAAAAACAGAATGCAGAGAGCAACATGAATGGGACGGTCGGCAATAATGGCAGGACGACACCGATCAGGCCAAGCGTAAGCGAGGTTAATCCTAACATCAGCCAAACCAAACGCATCGCCTACTCCGTTAACAGTTCTCGAATAATCGCGTTTAACAGCGGCCTACCGCGGGGAGTCGCCATCAGCCTGTTGTCAGACACTTTTACCATACCAATATCAACAAGCTGGTTAACTTTACTGTTATCCAAGACAGAATTCGAAATATTTTCATAACGAGCCAAGTCAATTCCGCTTGTTATCCGTAAACCCATCATCAAATACTCATCCGCATGCTCTGCAGCAGATTGGGCGTGCCTGGGCAATTCACCATTTCCAGCGCTTGTGGATGTCAGCCAATCTTGCGGCATTTTCGGTGCCTCGGTGGCATATCGTACACCATCTAAGGTTAATCGGCCATGCGCGCCAGGACCGATTCCGACGTAGTCACCGCATTGCCAATAAATGAGGTTGTGGCGGGACTCAGAGCCGCTTTTGGCATGATTAGAGACTTCATAAGCATCAAACCCGACTTTGGAACACATATCCTGGGTGAGTTGATACATGTCGGCTGATAAATCTTCTTTTGGCAAACCATGCAAACCACCTGCGGCCAACCTGTCGCCGAATGCTGTGCCGTCCTCAATAGTGAGTTGGTACAATGATAGATGGTCGCCTGCCATCGCGAGCGCCTCAGTCAACTCTTGTTTCCACTGGTCCAGTGTTTGATCCTGACGAGCGTAGATCAAATCAAAACTAATGCGGTCAAACAGGTTGGAGGCTGTATCCAAGGCGGCTTTGGCTTCGGTGACGGAATGAAGTCGACCAAGTTGGCGTAAATCCTTGTCATTAAGCGCTTGAATGCCGATCGAAACCCGATTGACACCGGCGTCTCTAAATCCAGCGAACCGGCCTGCCTCGACAGAAGTTGGGTTAGCTTCAAGTGTGATTTCAATATCGTTGCTGATGGGCCAAGTTTCACGAACTTTGCGCAAAATCTTCGCGACGGTTTCAGGATCCATCAAACTGGGGGTGCCGCCGCCGAAAAATATTGAACGTAGCGGGCGTGCGCCAGTTTCTAAGCCTAAGCGCTCAATTTCCAGACAATAGGCCTGTGCCCAAACTGACTGATCGATGGATTTGGTAACGTGGGAATTAAAATCACAATACGGGCATTTAGACTGGCAGAACGGCCAATGAATATAGAGGCCAAACCCGCCGTGCTGCCAATCGCTAAGCAAAACAGCCTGCAACCAGTTTGGCAAAAGCATCGGCGCGGTGGCTGATGTCTTTTTTGCGGGCTGGGTCCATCTCGCCAAAGGTTTGGGTATGATCCGTTGGCAAAAACACGGGGTCAAAGCCAAACCCGTTTGTTCCGCGCATCGGCCAAACCAAGCGACCGTCAACGCGGCCCTCAAATACCTCGTCATGGCCATCGGGCCAAGCCAAACAAAGTGTACAGTTAAACGCTGCGGTTCGGGGTTCTGGTGCTTGCTTTTCTTCCAACAGGTTCCAAACTTTGGTCATGGCCATCGGGAAGTCGCGGCCGGTTGGAGTTTCGGCCCAATCTGCTGTGAAGACTCCGGGCGCGCCGTCAAGCGCATCGACTGTGATGCCGCTGTCGTCCGACAATGCAGGCAACCCGCTGGCTTTGGCCGCAAAATGCGCCTTAATTCGTGCGTTGGCAGCGAAGGTATCTTGATCTTCAACAGGCTCTGCCAAGCCCAGTTCGCCAGCTGAAGTGACCAAAGTGCCAAATGGTTTTAACAATTCGGAAATTTCGATCAACTTGCCAGCGTTGTGGGTGGCGATAACCAACTTATCATCGGTAAAACGTCGCATCAGGTTGTTGCGGCCTTTTGGGCAGCCATCAGCTCGTCGACGCCTTTTTCGGCTAGATCAAGCAAACCATTCATTTGATCGCGTGAATAGGTTGAACCCTCGGCAGACATTTGGACCTCGATCATTTGTCCGTTGCCCAGCAAAACAAAATTTCCATCAACGCCGGCTTCGGAATCTTCTGGATAGTCCAGATCAAGAACGTTTTGACCCGCGTAAATTCCGCAGCTGACGGCCGCTACTGGATCAACCAAAGGATCCGAAATTACATCGCCAGCTTTCATCAATTTATTGACGGCCAACCGCAGCGCAACCCAACCGCCAGTGATTGAGGCGCAGCGCGTTCCGCCATCGGCCTGAATGACATCACAATCGACAGTGATCTGGCGTTCACCCAAGGCAACACGGTCGACCCCTGCCCGCAAAGACCGCCCGATCAGGCGCTGAATTTCCTGGGTACGCCCTGATTGGCCGTTCTTTGCCTCGCGGCGCATGCGTGTGTTGGTGGCGCGCGGCAACATGCCGTATTCTGCGGTGACCCAACCAAGGCCAGATCCCTTTAAAAACCGCGGTACGCCGGGGTCAATTGTGGCGGTGCACAGAACATGCGTATCACCGCATTTGATCAGGCAAGAGCCCTCGGCGTGTTTGGTGATGCCAGTCTCGATTGAAATTGGCCGCATTTCGTCTACATTTCTACCTGAGGGGCGCATGGTGTGTCCTTTGTTAATGGGTTAGTAACGAGATACCTGCGCAAATACGTCAATAGCAACCTGAAAGTGCCAGATGAGTGATGGTAGCGAAATTTTTAACGACATGAACAGCCGCAGTCGCGAGGTGTTTCGGCTCGTGGTTAAAAGCTATTTGGAAACGGGTGGGCCGATTGGATCGCGTACTTTGACCCGCGCGATGGACGAAAAAGTAAGCGCCGCAACTATCCGCAATGTGATGCAGGACCTTGAACATTTGGGGCTGTTGAATTCGCCGCATATTTCGGCGGGTCGGATTCCGACGCAACAGGGTTTGCGACTATTCGTGGATGGATTGTTAGAGGTAGGCGACCCGCAAATTGATGACCGTCAAAAAATTGATGCGACGCTGAATAATGACCAAAGTGATGTTGCGACGATGCTGGATCGGGTTGGATCAGCGTTATCAGGTATGACGCATGGAGCGAGCCTTGTTTTGACACCAAAACATGAGGCGCCGATTAAACACGTTGAATTTGTGAGCCTTGCGCCTGATCGTGCGCTTGTTGTGTTGGTGTTCGCGGATGGGCATGTTGAAAATCGTGTGTTCACGCCGACCAAAGGGCAAACGCCGTCCTCGATGCGAGAGGCAGCGAATTTTCTGAACGCATTGGCCGAGGGGCGCACGCTAAGCGAATTGCGCCGCAGTATCGGTCGCGAAATCAAATCAAGACGGCAGGAAATCGATTCTCTGGCGCGGGAGTTGGTCGAGGGCGGATTTGCGCTCTGGGATGGTGAAAGCCCGAATTATGAGCGATTGATCGTTCGCGGGCGTGCGAATTTGCTGGATCAGGATGCCGAGGCGGCTGATTTGGACCGTATCCGCAACCTGTTTGACGACCTTGAGCGCAAGCGCGATATCGCTGAATTCCTTGAATTGACTGATGAAGGTGAAGGCGTACGCATTTTTATTGGCTCTGAGAACAAATTATTTTCACTTTCGGGTAGCTCTTTGGTGGTTTCTCCTTATATGAACTCTGATCGCAAGATTATTGGCGCGGTCGGGGTCATTGGCCCCACCCGTCTGAATTATGGACGTATCGTGCCGATTGTGGATTACACGGCACAACTGGTTGGGAAACTGATTTCTGATCAGGGTTAAGGAAAAGAAAATGGCTGACGCAAATAAAGAAGACTTTTTGGACGATATTGAATCGCTTGAGGCAGAACTGGATCGCATTGAGGAAGACGATGATGCGCTTGCGGTCGATCCGCTTGAGCAAATGCGTGGCGAGCGCGATGAATTCAAAGACCGCTTTATGCGTGCCCTAGCGGATGCCGAAAATTCCCGCAAGCGCAGCGACCGTGACCGTCGCGAAGCCGAGCAATACGGCGGCTCGAAACTGGCACGTGATATGCTGCCGGTTTATGACAACATGAAGCGTGCCCTTGAGGCCGCTACCGAAGAACAGCGTACAGTGTCTGCCGGCCTGATTGAGGGTATTGAGTTGACCATGCGTGAATTGCTGAATGTGTTTTCCAAGCACGGGATGACCATTATTGCGCCCGAGGTCGGCGAGCGATTTGACCCCAACATTCACGAATCCATGTTTGAGGCACCTCTGCCGGGCACAAAATCCGGTGACATTATTCAGGTGGCTGCCGAAGGCTTTATGCTACACGACCGTTTGTTGCGGCCGGCGCAGGTTGGTGTTTCGTCAGCGCCAAAAGCCTAGGACTCTAGGTTTTTCAATTCGTAAAGCAGGGCCAATGCGTCTTTGGGAGTCAGGTCATCCGGCATGATGTCGCGCAATCTGGCTGCGACTTCGGATTCCTTGGTCTGTACGGGCGCTGGTGCTGGAGTGGTTGAAAACAGTGGTAGATCGTCGATCAACGCTTTTTGGCCAGCCTTGCCATCCCGCTCACCCTTTTCCAGCATTTCTAATACGATGCTCGCACGGGCGACCACACTGTCGGGAAGCCCAGCCAACCGGGCGACCTGCACACCATAAGAACGATCCGCTGCGCCCTTTTTAACCTCATGCAAAAAGATCACGTCGCCTTCCCATTCTTTGACCGTCACGGTCGCATTTTCCACGCCGCCTAATTTCTCGGAAAGCGCGGTCATTTCGTGGTAATGCGTGGCAAACAAAGCGCGGCATTGATTTGCGTCGTGCAAATGCTCAAGCGTGGCCCAAGCGATTGACAGCCCGTCATATGTCGCTGTGCCGCGGCCGATTTCGTCAAGAATGACCAAGGCCCTGTCGTCGGCTTGATTTAAAATGGCAGCCGTTTCGACCATCTCGACCATAAAGGTGGATCGCCCGCGTGCCAGATCATCCGAAGCTCCGACGCGGCTGAACAGTTGCGAAACCAACCCGATGTGGGCACGTTTTGCGGGCACGTAAGATCCGATTTGCGCCAGCAAAGCAATCAATGCGTTTTGGCGCAAGAATGTGGATTTACCAGACATGTTCGGGCCAGTTAGCAGCCAAATGTCGGCGCCATCGCTGCCATTGGCCAATATACAATCGTTGGCGATGAATGGCGTGCTGCCTTGTTTGCGCAGAGCTTGCTCAACGACAGGATGCCGTCCACCTTCGATTTCAAAAGTGCGGGAACTATCTACAGTGGGATTGCACCAGTTTTCGCCCGCAGCCAGATCGGCAAATGCACAGGACAAATCGATTTCCGACAGGGCTTTGGCCGCTAATGCGATTGGTCCGGACTGGTCCAAAATTTCGGCTTTTAGGGCAGAATAGAGCCGCTTTTCGATTTCAAGCGCTCTATTACCCGCATTCAGGATCTTGGTTTCCATTTCCGATAAGGGGACCGTGGTGAATCGGACAGCGTTTGCCGTGGTTTGGCGGTGGATAAAGGTTTCAGACAGCGGAGCTGACAGCATTTTTTCGGCGTGGGCTGCCGTGGTTTCGATGAAATAACCCAAGACATTATTGTGCTTGATTTTGAGTGCTGAAATGCCGGTTTGATCGATAAAATTTAACTGCATGCCGGCAATGACGCTGCGCCCTTCGTCACGCAGGGTACGGGCTTCATCAAGGTCGGCATTATAGCCAGGTGCAATAAAGCCGCCGTCACGTACCAAGATGGGCGGATCGGCAACCAAGGATTGATCCAGCAAGTCGAGCAAATATCCGTGACCGGTTAGGGAAGTTGCTGCGTCCGCCAAATTTGTTGGGAGCTTTAACCCATCCAGCCTTTCCGACATGGATTTTGCTTGGATCAAACCATCTCGAATGGCGGTCAAATCTCTTGGCCCGCCCCGATCCAATCCGAGGCGTGAAATGGAGCGGTCCATGTCCGGACTTCTGCGCAGGTCTTCACGCAAATCTGCCGTCAGCGCTGTTTGATCCAACATCGAGGTTACGGCATCTTGTCGCGCGTGGATGTCTGTCAGGTTTCTGGAAGGGCTGGACACGCGCCGTTCTAGCAACCGCCCGCCGCCCGCTGTGATGGTGCGGTCAATGACTGCAAGAAGGGATCCGTCCCGCCCACCCGACATGCTGCGTGTTAGCTCCAAATTACGTCGGGTTGCGGCATCAATTTGCATGGCACCCTCGGCGGATTCACGCACCGGGACGCGCAAAAGAGGCAACTGTCCCTTTTGGGTAATGTCGAGCCAATCAACAATCGCGCCCATCGCTGAATTTTCAGCCCGGCTGAACTGACCAAAGGATTCAAGTGTGCTGATTTTGAACAGGTCGGTTAAGCGTTTTTCTGCGGCTGTACTATCAAAGCTCGCGCTGGAAAGCGCGGTGAGTGATATGCCCAATTCAGTCACTAACTCGCTCAAATCAGCCTCATTTTGTTGAGTCACAACCAATTCACGCGGCGCTAGGCGAGCAAGCTCTGGCCCCAAGCGCACCCTTGGGCAAGGCATGACATGAAAGCCCCCTGTCGATATGTCGACCCAAGCCAACGCACCCTGATCGCGCACCTCGGTGTAGGCGGCCAGATAGTTGTGCCGCCGCGCATCCAGCAAGGAATCTTCTGTCAATGTGCCGGGGGTTACCAGCCGGACAACTTCGCGATGCACCACAGATTTTGCGCCGCGCTTTTTGGCTTCGGCCGGGTTTTCCATTTGTTCACAAACGGCGACGCGAAAACCTTTGCGGATCAAGGTCAGGAAATAGCCTTCGGCGGCCCGCACTGGCACGCCACACATGGGGATGTCCTCGCCCATATGTTTGCCGCGTTTCGTCAGGGCGATATCCAACGCAGAGGCCGCCGCGACGGCATCGTCGAAAAACATCTCGTAGAAATCACCCATCCGATAGAACAGCAAAGCGTCTTGGTGGTCGGCTTTGATTTCTAGAAATTGGGCCATCATCGGTGTGACAGATGCCTTGGCAATATTCATGTAGCCCCCCGGTTTTTACATGGTGGATCATACTAACAGGGGCGCAGATGTGAAACCCTTGATACGCAGGATGTTGTTACGCGCGCCAATCAACGTTATTGGGGTATAAAAGCAATAGGGATACACAACATGTCGACCAACTCCAAAGTTACTGCAGAAGAGGCGCTGGCCTACCATCTTGAGCCAAAACCAGGCAAATTCGAGATCAAGGCCACCAAACCAATGACAACGCAGCGTGATTTGTCGTTGGCCTATAGCCCCGGTGTAGCCGTGCCTGTTGAGGCGATTTCAGAAAACCCTGAGACGGCCTATGATTATACAAACAAAGGAAACTTGGTTGCCGTCATCACCAACGGTACCGCGATTTTGGGCATGGGTAATCTTGGCGCATTGGCGTCCAAACCCGTGATGGAGGGCAAGGCGGTTTTGTTCAAACGTTTTGCGGATGTGAATTCGATCGATATTGAATTGGACACCGAAGACCCTGAGGAATTTATCAATGCCGTGCGTCTGATGGGCCCGACTTTTGGTGGTATCAACCTTGAGGATATTAAAGCGCCGGAGTGTTTTATCATTGAGCAGCGTCTAAAAGAGGAAATGGACATTCCTGTTTTTCATGACGACCAGCATGGAACGGCGGTGATATGCGCCGCTGGATTGATGAATGCGTTGCACCTGTCGGGGAAAAAGATTGAAGATTGCCGCATCGTTGTGAATGGGGCTGGTGCGGCTGGGATTGCCTGTATTGAGCTGATTAAATCTATGGGCGCGCAGCATGACAATTGTTTGTTGTGTGACACCAAAGGCGTGATCTATCAGGGCCGTGAAGAAGGCATGAACCAATGGAAATCAGCTCACGCTGCCAACACAGAATTACGCACGTTGGATGAGGCGATGGTGAATGCAGACGTGTTTCTAGGCGTTTCTGTCAAAGGCGCTGTGACACCTGAAATGGTCTCTAACATGGCGCATGACCCAGTTATTTTCGCGATGGCCAACCCAGATCCGGAGATCACACCAGAAGATGCGCACGCTGTGCGGGAAGACGCGATTGTCGCGACGGGCCGCTCGGACTACCCCAACCAAGTGAACAATGTTTTGGGCTTTCCCTACCTGTTTCGCGGTGCACTCGATATCAACGCGCGCGCGATCAACGATGAGATGAAAATCGCTTGCGCTCGCGCGCTGGCCGATTTGGCACGGGAAGATGTGCCGGATGAGGTGGCGATGGCCTATGGCCGCAATCTGACGTTTGGTCGGGATTACATCATCCCTGCCCCGTTTGATCCGCGCCTGATCTACCGGATTCCTCCTGCGGTGGCAAAGGCCGGAATGGACACAGGTGTTGCCCGGAGGCCGATTGTCGATATTCACGGATATGAGGAGTCGCTAAAGGCACGACTTGATCCTACGGCATCAATTTTGCGGGGTATTCACGCACGTGCCAAAGCAGCGCAACGCCGGATGATTTTCGCTGAAGGGGATGATGTGCGCGTGTTGCGTGCTGCGGTCGCGTATCAGCGTGCGGGTCTGGGTCAAGCATTGGTGGTTGGACGCGAACCTGATGTGAAAGCCAAGTTAGAAGCGGCTGGGATGGGGGACGCCGTTAGTGAACTTGAAGTAGTGAACGCCGCCAACACAGAACACCTGCCAGCTTACAAAGATTTCCTTTATGAGCGGCTGCAACGCAAAGGGTATGACATCACAGACATTCACAGGCTTGCAGCCCGTGATCGCCATGTATTTTCGGCATTGATGTTGGCGCATGGCCATGGTGATGGGTTGGTAACTGGAGCGACCCGTAAATCTGCGCATGTGCTGGAGCTGATCAATCATGTCTTTGATGCCTCTGCCGAAGACGGTGCTGTGGGCGTTACTGCTGTCCTGAAGGGTGGCAAAATCGTGCTGATTTCGGACACTTTGGTGCATGAATGGCCTGACGAAGAGGACTTGGCGACGATTGCTGAACGTGGCGCAGATGTGGCAAAATCCCTTGGGTTAGAGCCACGTGTGGCGTTTGTCAGCTTCTCGACATTTGGGTATCCCGTTTCAGAGCGGGCTGAAAAAATGCACCTTGCACCAGATGTTTTGGCCAAGCGCGGAGTCACCTTTGAATACGAAGGTGAAATGACAGTAGATGTAGCGTTGAACGATAAAGCGATGGCGCAATATCCGTTTAGCCGTTTGACGGGTCCTGCGAATGTGCTGGTGGTTCCGGCGCGGCACTCGGCCTCTATCTCGGTCAAGCTGATGCAGGAAATGGCTGGTGCCACTGTGATTGGGCCGATCCTGACCGGTATTGATAAGTCGATCCAGATTTGTTCGACGGTTTCGACGTCGAATGATATCTTGAATATGGCGGTGCTGGCTGCTTGTAAGGTGGGCTAAGTGACCATATTTAACCTTGGCTCTATCAATGCTGACCATATTTACGAGGTCGAGCATCTGCCGAGCCCGGGGGAAACGCTGACGGCAGTCAATTTCGCAACCGGACTGGGTGGCAAGGGCATCAATCAGTCGGTTGCGGCCGCTTTGGCGGGATCTGACGTTGTTCATATCGGGGCCGTGGGCCCTGATGGGGGTTGGGCCGTTGATCGGATTTCTGAACAGGGGATCGACACGGCCTATATCAGCAAAATCGACACGCCAACTGGCCATGCGATCATAAATGTTGATCAGGACGGCGAAAATGCGATTGTCATTTTTCCAGGGGCCAACAATTGCCAGAGCAGTGACAAAATACGTGAAGCGCTGAAAGGGGCTGGGGCTGGTGATATCCTGTTGTTGCAGAACGAAACCAACCTTCAGGCAGAGGCGGCGAAAATCGCACATGACCTAGGGGTGAAAGTGATTTATTCCGCCGCGCCATTTTCCGTTGAAGCGGTCAGAAAGGTGTTGGATAACACAACAATTCTGATGATGAACAAGGTCGAGTCCGAGCAGCTTTGCGCTGGATTAGAGACTGAATTGGTGGAATTGCCAGTTTCTGACGTTGTTGTGACCAAGGGCGGTGATGGGGCCGGATGGCTGCGCCCACAAACCAGAGAAACGCTTAATATCGCGTCATTCCCCGTCACGGCGATCGACACTACAGCGGCGGGTGATACCTTCGCTGGGTATTTCGCGGCTGGACTTGATCAGGGGTTAAGCATCAAGGATGCCATGACGTTGGGATCAGCGGCGGCCGCGATAAAAGTGACGCGCAAAGGGACGGCTGATGCGATCCCGATGCGGGCCGAGGTTGATGCGTTTTTGGCGAACCACCGCTCTTAGTGGGTATTGGCAAAAGGAGCGGCTTTGCCCCAAAGTTTACGCACTGTTGAGTCGCGTCCACAGGATTTTCGATAGAGTTTATAGGCGGATGATTGACGTTTTGGGCCAAACCGCGTCACAACCAGTTTTGTCCCTTTGTAATAATCCTGATGATAGGCTTCTGCGTCATAGAATCGCTTGGCTGACAAAATTGGGGTGACAATCTTTTGGCCTAAATCTTTTCTGGCTTGGGCAACGGCTGCAATTGCGGTGGACTTTTGGCCAGCATTAGAGACGAATATGGCCGTTTTATAGGGGCTGCCGCGGTCGCAGAACTGGCCTCCAGCATCAGTTGGATCAACTGACCTTAGGAACATGTTGATCAGTGTTGCATAGCTAACTCTGCCAGAATCATAGGTGATTTTTACGGCCTCAAAATGCCCAGTTCCACCACGGCCGACTTGTTTATAGGTTGGGTTTTTTGTGGTGCCACCGGTGTACCCAGATACAGCCTTGATCACGCCTGGCACGCTTTCAAAGTCGGACTCTACACACCAAAAGCAACCGCCAGCCACAACCATTGTTTCTGTTTTGCCAGCTTGGGCTTGTGTGCAATTTAGCGACAACCCAATAATGATCGCGGTAAGAAGGGCAAATGGCTTCATCTGGTTGATTGAAATATGCATAAGAGTGCTCCTTTTTAGGCAACATTCCTTAGAACACGGCACCAAACAACGTCTAAACCAAGTTATCACGCACCAGTGATTGAAATTTACCGCTTGGCGGCTTGTGGTTGGCTGGCTACTGATTTGGGTGTGGGCAGAAATTAGGAACCTAAAAATGATAATTGCAATGTGGTCTGGACCAAGAAACTTATCGACGGCGATGATGTATTCTTTTGGGGCGCGACCAGATTTCGCCGTTTGGGACGAGCCGTTTTATGCTTCCTATCTGACGTCCACCGGGTTGGAACATCCGATGCGCAGCGAAATCATTGCGGCGGGTGAGATGGATGCCGACAAGGTTGCGGCACAGTTGATTGGTGCGCACCCCAAAGGCAAGGCGCATTTTTATCAAAAGCACATGACCCAACATATGATAAAAGGTGTGGATCGCAGTTGGATGACACAGGTGCAAAACGTTTTTCTTATCCGCCACCCTGCCCGCGTGATTGCCAGCTATGCGAAAAAACGCCAAGGTCCAACGTTGGACGACATCGGATTTTGGCAACAAGCCGAATTGTTTGACGCTTGCGAAAACCCTGTCGTGATCGATTCTCATGATATTCGCGACAATCCAAAAGGCATGATAAATGCGTTATGTGATGCGCTGGGCTTGTCGTTTGATCCGGCAATGCTGGACTGGCCAGCGGGCGGACACTCGGATGATGGCGCATGGGCGCCGCATTGGTATGGCGCGGTTCATCGCAGCACTGGGTTCGCGGGCGCTGAGGCAGAGCTGCCCCAGATGACCGGCGAATATGCTGATCTGACCCAGCGGGCGCTGCCATACTATGAAAAGCTGGCAGCGGCCAAAATTAGTCTTTGAGACGCTTGTCGCGGGCGGCAAGTAATTTCAAACGCAGCGCGTTGATCTGAATGAATCCAGCCGCATCGGTTTGATCGTAGGCGCCAGCGTCATCTTCAAACGTCACGTGTGCTTCGGAGTAAAGCGAGTGATCTGACCAGCGACCGACGGTTTGAACCATACCTTTATACAGCTTCACGCGGACGGTTCCGGTGACGTGTTTTTGGGATTGATCGATCAAGGCTTGCAGCATGTCACGTTCGGGCGAGAACCAGAAACCGTTGTAGATCAGCTCGGCGTATTTTGGCATTAGCTCGTCTTTTAGGTGGGCTGCACCTCGGTCCAGCGTGATGCTCTCGATGCCGCGGTGGGCCTCGAGCATGATGGTGCCGCCGGGTGTTTCATAAATCCCGCGCGACTTCATACCAACAAAGCGCCCCTCGACCAGATCGAGCCGACCAATGCCGTGTTTGCCGCCCAGCTCGTTCAGAGCGGTGAGCATTTCGGCGGGGGTCAAAGCCTTGCCGTCAATCGCAACAGGGTCGCCGCGCTCGTAGGTGATCTCGACGAATTCGGCTGTGTCAGGCGCGTCTTCTGGATGGACGGTGCGTTGGTACACATAATCTGGGGCCTCGACGGCGGGGTCTTCTAGAACCTTGCCCTCGGATGAGGTGTGCAACAGGTTGGCGTCGACTGAAAACGGGGCTTCGCCGCGCTTGTCTTTGGCGATCGGGATTTGGTGTTGTTCTGCAAATTCCAGCAACCGTGTGCGGCTGGACAGATCCCACTCGCGCCACGGCGCGATGACCTTGATCTCGGGGTTCAGCGCATAGGCGGCCAGTTCGAACCGAACCTGATCGTTACCCTTGCCAGTGGCCCCGTGGGACACGGCATCAGCGCCGGATTCCGCGGCGATTTCGACCAGGCGTTTGGAAATTAGTGGCCGTGCTATGGAGGTGCCGAGTAGATACAACCCTTCATATTGAGCGTTGGCGCGGAACATTGGAAACACAAAGTCACGCACGAATTCCTCGCGCAGATCCTCGATGTGGATGTTTTCGGGTTTAACGCCTAACAGCTCGGCTTTCTTGCGGGCCGGCTCCAGCTCTTCGCCCTGCCCTAAATCGGCAGTGAATGTCACAACTTCACAGCCATATTCGATCTCGAGCCATTTCAAAATGATCGAGGTATCAAGGCCACCAGAATAGGCTAGAACAACTTTTTTAGGCGCAGACATGTGTTTCTCCAACATCCGTTAGGTTTGTTTGGCGATTACGCCTATTTTACGCAAAGGGCAAGCCGTGTGCAGTTGACCCGCTGCCATTGTGGTGCGTATCAACAATTAGTTGAATTTGAAAAGGGTTGCAGATGCAAGGTTGGAATATTTTTACACACTCCGTGCGGATGATTTTTGGAAACCTGAATGCGGCGTTACGTGTTTCGCTGGTTCTGTATTTGGTGAAGTTTGGCGCGGGAATTTACGTTGCGAGCCAGCATGCCGCCATCATCTCTGGCCCTCATGGAGATGGCACAATGCCAAACTTTGGGCCAGAATCTTTGTCGAGTGGGATAATTCTAATGCTGGTTACACTTGTGACGAGTTTGTGGATTGCCGTCAGTTGGCACCGTTATGTATTGCTAGAAGAAACTCCGGGCGCTGCTTTACCCCCTTTCAAGGGTGATCGAATTTTGGCCTATTTTTGGTCTTCTTTGTTGTTGGGTCTCGTAATTCTGCTTGCGGCCTTGGTGCCGATTGTTATTTCGTCTGTGATTGTTGCTGGATTGTTTGGAGTGAATAGCCCAATTTTGTCGCTGGTTGTGATTGTGATTCTGGTTGGCATTCCAACGATGTATGTCTTTTACCGCTACTGCTTGATCTTACCCGCTGCGGCCTTAGGCGAGCCCAAAAAGATGGTCGAATCATGGGTCGACACAAAGCCAGCCTCTGGCGCAATCTGGCAATTAATCGTGATCGGCCTTATCGCGACAATGTTGGTAGAGGTTCCAGCGCTAATCAATGGCGACCCGACCTCGATCGTTAATATGGCTTATTCGTTTGTTATGGGATGGATTGTCATGATGGTTGGCATCAGTGTCATGACCACGCTTTACGGTATTTATGTCGAAGGACGTGAACTGTAACCATGAGCAAATTTTCCGATAAGGCACATGCCGCAACCACAGCGATGCGTGAACTGTTTGAGCCAACGCCGTTGCAGCGCAATGATCATCTGTCGGCACGTTTTGGAGCGGATATTTGGCTAAAGCGCGAGGATCTTTCGCCAGTCCGGTCCTACAAAATTCGCGGTGCGCTGAATGCGATGCGCAAGGTGGTTGGTACGCAAGATGTTTTTGTCTGTGCCAGCGCTGGAAACCATGCGCAGGGTGTTGCGTTTGTCTGTCGTCATTTCGGGGTTCAAGGCGTGATCTTTATGCCCGTTACGACTCCGCAGCAAAAGATAAACAAGACCCGCATTTTTGGCGGCGAGAACATCGAAATCCGTCTGGTAGGGGACTATTTTGATGACACGCTGGCCGCTGCCCAAACCTATTGCGACGAGGTCGACGCGCACTTCCTATCGCCCTTTGACGATGCAGATGTGATTGAAGGCCAAGCCTCGGTGGCGGTTGAAATTCTTGAGCAATTGGGCGGCGCGCCTGACATGATGGTTTTACCTGTCGGTGGTGGTGGGCTTTCGTCCGGGATCAAATCCTATTTGTCTGTCTGCGCCCCCGAAACGGCGCTGCGATATGTTGAACCTGTTGGCGGCCCTAGTCTGACATCGGCCGTCGCCAATGGGGTGCCAACAACGCTGGATAAAGTGGACAGTTTTGTCGATGGCGCGGCGGTTGCCCGTATTGGCGACAAGAATTTTGCGGTTCTAAAGGACGTGCCCGCTGATGATATCTTGCTGGCCCCTGAGGACAGGATTTGCACGACGATCATCGAAATGCTGAATGTCGAAGGTGTGGTGTTGGAGCCTGCGGGCGCCCTGTCTGTTGATGCGCTGACCGATTTGGCCGATCATATCAAAGGCAAAACCGTTGTCTGCGTGACCTCCGGTGGAAATTTTGATTTTGAGCGTTTGCCAGAAGTTAAAGAGCGGGCTCAGCGGTACTTGGGCCTAAAGAAATATTTCATTCTCCGGCTGCCGCAACGCCCCGGCGCGCTTAAGGATTTTTTGGCGATTTTGGGTCCGGACGATAATATTGCCCGCTTTGAGTATTTAAAAAAATCTGCCCGAAATTTCGGATCAGTTTTGATCGGTATTGAAACCAGAGATGCGAAAAACTTTGACGTTTTGATTCAGAAAATTGACGATGCCGGTTTCACGTTTAATGACATTACCAACGATGAAGCCGTCGCTGAATTTATCATTTAGGCGGCCAGCATTTGGTCAAGCTGTTCTTTGAAGACGGCTTTGGATTTTGCAAAAGAGTCAAAAATATCGTTAAGATGGATTGTTTCGGGTTGTCCAGCTCCTGCGGCGGTCTCTCCAGATTGGCACAGGGTGCTGAACTGCGCAAATCCGAGATTTAGGGCGCTGCCTTTTAAGAAATGCATGTCTTCTTCCATGGTCGACAAATCAGGCGACGCAATCATCCGCGCCATCGTATCTTCGACCTCCTCAAGGAACATTGCGCTTACTTCGCAAAAATCCTCTATTCCGACTTCATCTCGCAGTTCGCTAACGCGATTCCAGTCTATCATTTCCCACTCCAAACCTTTGTTTCATGTCCCCACATCGGTCTCTTGTAATAGGCGAGCCTTAACAAGATGTGACGCTGTCATAGAGATTTCATTCCAATTTTATCATTCATGCCGTCTTAAATGGTTGCTGGCAAAAGAGATTCTAATTGGGGCAGGCGTCCCGTTATCAGGTGTGGAAAATGACGCAAACCGCTGCTCAGTCGGGCACACGAAAATTGGAGGTAGAGCACGACAGTGTTGACACGATCAAACGTGTCTTGGTCGTCGATGACAGCCGTGCCCAACGACGCCTTTTAGGTTCGATGCTCAAACGTTGGGGTTATGAGGTACTCGAAGCTGATTCAGGTCATTCTGCCCTTGAAATTTGCCAGCGCGAGCCGCTTGATCTCATTCTAAGTGACTGGATGATGCCCGGTATGAATGGGCTCGAATTTTGTAAGGCGTTTCGTAAGCTTGAGCGCGAAAACTATGTCTATTTTATTCTTCTGACCTCCAAAAGTGAAAAAGACGAAGTTGCACATGGTCTGGACATTGGTGCGGATGATTTTCTAGCCAAGCCAGTGAATGGCAGTGAATTGCGCGCCCGCATTCGGGCGGGTGGACGTATCCAGAAGATGGAACGCGAGTTGACCGAAAAAAACCGCACCGTCACTGATGCGCTTGCGGAGATACAGTGCCTTTATGACATAATTGACCGTGATCTGATTGAAGCGAAAAAGCTGCAAGAATCGCTGATCAAAGAACGTTACCACGACTTTGGCATGGCTGAGGTGTCGCTATTGCTGCGTGCCAGCGGCCATGTTGGTGGCGATCTGGTGGGCTTTTTTCCAATCAGTGAAACCCAGATCGGACTGTTTTCAATTGACGTTTCGGGGCACGGAATTACGTCAGCGCTGATGACTGCACGGCTGGCGGGGTTTTTGTCAGGAACGACACCCGATCAAAATCTGGCGTTGGAGCATTGTGAAGGTGGCGGGTATTCTGCCCGTAGTCCAGCGCTGGTGACAGAGCAGCTAAATCGTATCGTGTTGGATGAAATGGAAACCGAACACTATTTCACGCTGCTTCTTGCGCATTTTGACATGACGACTGGCGCGGTCGTGGCGGCGCAAGCCGGGCATCCGCACCCAGCGATTCAGCGGGCTGATGGTACAGTAGAATATTGTGGCCAAGGTGGTTTGCCCGTTGGCTTACTGCCTGACGCGACCTATGAAGATTTCAGCATCAACTTGAATGCGGGCGATAGGTTGTTTCTTATGTCGGACGGGTTTACCGAATGCCCTGGGAAAGATGGTGGCATGCTGGATGAGGATGGGGTCGTTGAATTGCTTATCCGAAATACTTCGATCCGTGGCAGCCAATTCCTTGAGACCATTTTGTGGGACTTGAGCGAATATTTTGGCGGGGAAGACTTTCCTGATGATATTTCAGCCGTTTTACTTGAGTACAATGGGCCGACCTAAATTCGCTTTTGCCTAGCCAAACAATTGGCCAACAAAGTGGCGATCCCCTTCGCTGGCCAACTTGTTTTTTGCATCGCTTGCGCTCATCCACACGGCCAAATGCCCAGCTTCGGTCGGGCTCCCCAAGGCACGGACAGGGCGAGCGGCATAGATGTGACACAGTTTTTCTGCCCATAAATCATATTCGGGCATATAGGTGAAACGGCGAAAAGCACCGATCTTTCGAGGGGCCGATATTTTCCAGCCAGTTTCTTCTATCACTTCGCGGTACAAGGCCTGCAGCGGCGATTCTCCGGAGTCGATACCGCCACCGGGGAGTTGAAATTCAGGCGAAGGACGGGCCTGGTGTGTGAGCAGCAAATCACTGCCAATAGATAAAACCGCATAGACGCCCGCCCGCAATTTATATCGTCTTCCCACCACTGCGGTATCACCAAATCGCCGGATCATCTTTTCTTTCTCCAATCAATACCCATCTGTTGTGAATCCGCGGGGCTGCAGAATCAACCACATTCGTTAGGTTGCTCTGCCCAAACAGTCGCGCTATGCCAGAATGAACGCGCAAAGGAAGACATGATGACACAAACAACGCAAATCACGTGGGACGACACTGTGCTCCCGTTTCAGCTCGATCGCGCCAATGTCCGTGGCCGTGTTGCCCGTCTTGATGGCGTGCTTGAACAAGTGTTGGAACAGCACAATTATCCGCCCCAAATTGAGGCCCTGATTGCTGAGGTTGCTTTGCTGACCGCGCTGATCGGTCAAACCATAAAATTACGCTGGAAGCTGTCTATTCAGGTGCGCGGTGATGGCCCTGCTCGAATTTTGGCAGCTGATTTCTATGCACCAGAGTCAGATGGTGCCCCTGCCCGTATTCGTGCCTACGCCAGTTTTGATCCTGATCGACTGGATGCGATGCAAGCTCCGTTTTCGCAAATCGGTAAAGGTTACTTTGCAATTTTGATTGATCAGGGCGAAGGCAACGAGCCATATCAAGGGATCACGCCGCTTGATAAAGCCTCGCTTAGTGCATGTGCAGAGACCTATTTTGACCAGTCCGAGCAAATTCCAACACGGTTTGAATTGGCTTTTGGCCAATCGCAAATGGCCGGAGAGGCGTCCCGTTGGCGGGCGGGCGGTATGATGTTGCAGCATATGCCCAACGCTTCGCCCTTGATGATCGGGGCGGATGCCCCGATCGTTGCACAAGATGATGACGGTGAAAACTGGTCGCGTGCAAATATTTTGCTGGATACTGTTGATCAGTTGGAATTGATTGGCCCGACGGTTGCGCCGACCAACCTATTGCAACGCTTGTTTAACGAAGAGCAGCCGCGCGTGTTTGATGCGCAGCCTGTTGTGTTTGGTTGCACCTGTTCCGAGGATCGCGTGCGCCAAAGTCTGTCGATCTATTCCGCCAAAGACATCGCGCATATGACGACTGATGAGGGCGTCGTCACGGCGGATTGCCAGTTTTGCAGCGCACATTATCAGTTTGATCCCAAATCATTGGGATTCGAGGCAACCGAGCCGGCTGATGACAAAGGGTGATGATCTTTCAAACCGGCTGACGGACGCGATTGGTCAATTGCATAACGCTTCGTCTGATTTCGACCTAAATCCTGAGGCCGCTCTGCCCAAGACGCAATTGCTGCGCCCTGCTGCAGTCTTGATCGCGATCGATTGCTCAGGACCTGAACCACGCATCATTCTGACCCAGCGTTCCTCTACCTTAAGGCACCACGCTGGGCAGGTGGCGTTTCCTGGTGGAAAGCGCGATGAGGAAGATGCAAACATCGAAGAAACGGCTTTGCGAGAGGCTGATGAGGAAATTGGGCTGCACCCCGAGAACGTGCAAATTCTAGGTCGCTTACCGGATCATGAGACAGTGACTGGGTTCTCAGTTACCCCTGTTTTGGGCCTTGTTAGGGACGCATTTGTCCCGCAAGCCGACCCAAACGAAGTTGCTGAGGTGTTTTCCGCGCCTTTGAGGCACGTCACGGATGTTGCACAGTTTTCAGTGCAGGGGCGTCGCTGGCGTGGGCAACGGCGGCATTATTATACTGTGCCGTTTGGTCCATATTACATTTGGGGGGCCACTGCGCGGATATTGCGGGCGCTGGCTGAAGGGTTACGGACATGAAGCGGATCGATGCGGATTGGATAGCAAATACAGACACGCAAGCTGTCTGTCACATGCTCACCGACGCGGGATTTGACTGTTATTTCGTTGGCGGCTGCGTTCGCAATGTATTGTTGGGCGCACCTGTGAATGACATCGATATTTCAACAAACGCCCGGCCCGCCCGTATTATGGAGTTGGCCAAGCTGGCCGGATTAAAAGCGGTGCCAACGGGAATTGACCACGGTACAGTGACGGTCATTTCTTCTGGGGTGCCGTTTGAGATCACAACCTACCGTCGTGACATCGAGACAGATGGCCGCCGCGCTGTCGTGGCCTTTGCCGACACCATTGAGGAGGATGCACGCAGGCGGGATTTCACAATGAACGCGCTTTATGCCAATCAAGACGGCGAGGTTGTAGACCCTCTGAACGGATTTTCTGATTTGATGGCGCGGAGAGTGCGGTTTATCGAGGACGCGGATCTCCGGATCAAAGAAGACTACCTACGTATTTTGCGGTTTTTCCGATTTCACGCATGGTATGGAGATGAAAGCGCTGGGCTGGATTCTGAAGGGTTGGCGGCAATTGCATCGAATTCGGGCGGATTAGAGACTATTTCAAAAGAGCGTATTGGTTCAGAAGTGCTGAAATTGTTGTCAGCACCCAGCCCGGCGCCTAGCATTGCAGCAATGGGGGCAAGCGGAGTCCTGAGTGCGATATTGCCTGGGGCCGATGCAAAATACCTCTCTATTTTGGTTCACTTTGAAGCGGACACAAAGCCAAATCCGATCCGCAGGCTTGCTGCAATTGGGGGCGCTGATACGGATGATTTGTTGCGTCTTAGCAAGTCTCAAACGCGCCAGCTGCAAAAGCTGAAAGATGAAACAGGCAGTACCCGTAGCCCAGCCGAGTTGGGATACCGGCTGGGTGTCGAAATGGCATATGATGTCATTTTGTTGCGGGCCGCACTTTTGGAAATGCCGCTGAATCCTGAGGGGTTGAGGCAGATTGAAACAGGCGCTGCCGCCAAATACCCCATCAAGGCTGATGATCTGATGCCGGAGTTTCAGGGCGCTAAACTTGGCCAGACCCTCGCAGATCTTGAAGCGAAATGGATCAAATCCGGCTTTGCTCTAACTAAGGAACAACTGCTTGATTGACCCCCTTTATGCATTTGTTTTCGCTGGCATGTTCACGCCAGGGCCGAACGTCATCATGCTCACAGCGTCAGGTGCCCAATTCGGATTTCGCCGCACATTACCTCACTTATTGGGTGTTGTGTTGGGCGTGGGCATTATTGGAGGATTTTCGGGCTTAGGGATTGGAGCCTTGCTTGCCGCCTACCCACAGTTGGCTTTCACTCTGCAAATAGTCGCTGCGATGTGGATTTTATGGATGGCATGGCGGTTATGGGCGTCAACTTTCGGGCCAAAAATAGGCCAAAGAAAAACTCCGTTTACCTTCGTCAAAGCCGTTCTTTTTCAGTGGGTTAATCCGAAAATTTGGGTTGTCGCTCTGACGGCATCATCAGGTTATAACGCTGGCTTAACACCGCTCGGTGAGGCCGTTCGGCTGGCCAGTACATTTTCGAGTATAAATCTGTTTGTTTGCTTGTTCTGGACATCGACAGGCACATTGTTGGCCTATCTGCTGACCCGTCCAAGCGTTTGGCGGATATTTATCCGCGCGATGGCTCTGGCGCTGGCGGCCACAGCCGTTATGGTGTTTACCTGATTATTACAGGCGACAACACGTGAAACCTTCAACATGGATAGACGGCTTTCAACCGGCCGACGGGCCACCTCCGCAAACTTTGTGGCGGTTCATGCGATGGTGTTTAAAGGGTGCGTTTCGGGTTTTGATGCTTTCGGGGCTTGCGGCAGCAACGTCTGGGGTGCTCGAGGTATTGACCGCACTGCTGTTGGGCGTGGTGATTGATGGCGCGATCGAGAGTGGGCCAAGTTTTATCACTGACCGCAGTACTTTGTTGCTTATGGTCGTTGGGTTTTTTCTGATCCTGCGGCCAGCAGTGATTGGCACGTCGGTTGGTATGCAATCGATCGTGATAGGCCCCAATGTCATGCCCTTGGTTTTGTCACGGCTCAATCGGTATACGCTGGGCCATTCAGTGCAATTTTTCGACGATGACTTTGCGGGTCGTATAGCGCAAAAGCAAATGCAGACGTCACGCGCGATCACTGAAGTGGTGATTGAGGTTGTGAATGTTGTGGCGTTCGCGTTGGCGTCGTTGGTTGGTTCGGTGGTTTTGTTGTCTACGGTTGATTGGCGTATTGGCTTGTTACTGGTTGGCTGGTTGGTGCTATATTTGTCTCTAATTCGTTGGTTTTTGCCCAAAGTTAGAAGCCGGGCTGGGCAACGTGCTGCTGCCAGGGCTGCTTTGACGGGCCAGATTGTCGACACCGTGACGAATATAAAAACCGTCAAATTGTTTGCTCATCACAGACATGAGGACGCTGCTGCCTTAACGGCGATGCGAGATCTAAGAGAGGTCTCATTGCATTTTGGCAGACTCGCGACATTGTTCCGGTTCTCGCTCATGACGGTCGCGGGATTGGTTCCTGTAATTTTAGTTGGAGGCACGCTTTGGCTGTGGTCGCTTGGCGAAATATCGGCCGGTAATATTGCAACGACTGGCGCGATTTCGTTGCGGATCGCGCAGATGACGGGGTGGGTCAGTTTTGCGATGATGGGTATTTATGCTTCTGTGGGTGAGGTCGAAGATGGGATGAAAACTCTGACGCCGGCGCATGGGTTGGTGGATGCAGAAGATGCGGGTGAGTTGCAGGTGTCAAAAGCAGCGGTGACATTTACAAACGTTAGTTTTTCTTATGGGCGCAAGGCAGGCGGCGTTTCTGACATTAGTCTGACGATAAAATCCGGCGAAAAGCTGGGGATTGTGGGTGCCTCGGGTGCGGGCAAATCGACGCTGGTAGCGTTGCTTATGCGGCTATACGATCCAGAATCGGGCGAGGTTTCGATCGATGGTCAGCCTTTGGTTGGAGTGACGCAAGAAAGCCTGAGGCGACAAATCGGAATGGTGACGCAGGAAACGGCGATGTTTAACCGCTCGGCGCGAGACAACATTCTGTATGGACGTCCGGATGCAACGGACGATCAGGTGATTGATGCAGCCAAGCGGGCCGAGGCAGATATGTTTGTTCATGAGTTGCAAGACCACGCCGGACGGTTGGGGTATGATGCGCATCTGGGCGAGCGCGGGGTAAAATTGTCGGGCGGTCAACGTCAACGTATTGCGCTTGCGCGTGCCATTTTGAAGGACGCGCCGATCTTGGTTTTGGATGAGGCCACAAGCGCGCTTGATAGTGAGGTCGAGGCTGCGATACAGACTGCGTTGTCTCGGGTGATGGAGGGTAAAACCGTGTTGGCCATCGCGCACCGTCTTTCGACTATCGCGCGGATGGATCGCATAATTGTGCTGGATCAGGGTCGAATTATCGAGGATGGCACGCATGACGCGCTGTTGGCCAGAGAAGGACAATATGCGCGGTATTGGGAACGCCAATCAGGCGGTTTTATTGGAATAGAGGAAGCGGAACAGTGACGTTTACAATTTTACGATTGGGCTATCAGGGTGACGGAATAGCAGAGGGCCCGATTTTTGCGCCCAGAACCTTGCCGGGTGAGGTGATCGACGGCGAGGTGACGGGTAACCGCATCGATTCGCCGAAAATCGTCACCCCGTCGGTCAATCGGGTTGCGGCCCTGTGTCGGCACTACAAATCCTGCGGTGGCTGTTCGCTGCAGCACGCAACCGATGCGTTTGTCGCGGATTGGAAACAGGACGTTGTGCGCACGGCTTTGGCCGCGCAAAGTATTGAAGCAGACATTCGCAACATTCAAACGTCCGCGCCGCGTACCCGAAGGCGTGCGGTTTTGACGGGACGGCGCACGAAAAAAGATGCGCTTGTTGGGTTTCATGCCCGTGGTGCGGATACGATTACTGAGGTTCCTGACTGCCATTTGCTGCACCCCGATTTGCTGGCCGCAATACCGGCGTTGCGGGCGTTGACCGTTTACGGGACGACCCGTAAAGGCGAAGTGCGGTTTACCGTTACACGGTCTGAGGCCGGAGTGGACGTGGCCGTGACTGGCGGCAAACCTTTGGATGGTCAAATGCTAATGACCTTGGCCGCGATGGCTGGCGAACATGGGTTGGCGCGGTTGGCGTGGGATGGCGAGCCGATTGTTGACATTGTGGCCCCTTATCAAATGTTTGGGACAACGCGCGTTATTCCACCGGCTGGTGCATTTCTTCAGGCCACCAAAGAAGGCGAGGAATCACTAATTTCGGCTGTGTTAGAGACTGTTTCTGATTCCAAAGCCGTGCTGGATTTGTTTGCTGGATGTGGCACGTTTACATTGCCAATTTCAGCAAATGCCGAGGTTCATGCCGTGGAAGGCGACGCGGCTATGTTGAAGGCGTTGGATCAAGGGTGGCGTCTGGCCAAGGGACTGAAGCGTGTCACAACCGAAGAGCGTGATCTGTTTCGGAGGCCATTGTTACCTGACGAAATTAAACGGTTTGATGCTGTGGTAATTGATCCGCCGCGAGCGGGGGCTGTGCATCAAATCAAGGAATTGGCAGAAGCCAAGCCGCAGAAAATCGCGACAGTTTCATGCAACCCAGTCACCTTTGCTCAGGATGCAAAAACGCTGATTGATGCAGGGTACGAGATGGGTCGGGTTGACGTGGTTGACCAATTTCGATGGTCAACCCATGTAGAAATGGCGGCGCCCTTCACCTTAAAGTGAGGCGGGCGTTGATGAATACTATCTTCTGAGGTGGTTGAATGTGTTATATGGCGTGTAAAATAGAGCAGGAAAACAGGCATAATAATGAGTATTATTAAAACTATATTGATGTTGGCTGTGGTGGGTTTTATCGGGGCCTGCGCGACCAAATTCAAATCTTATAATGGCCCCGAAGTCACCCGCGTGATCGTTTACAAAGAACGCCATAAGATGTATTTGATGCACAATGACAAAGTGCTGGAGCGCTATAATATCGAGTTGGGCTTTGCGCCTACCGGTCATAAACAGATTGAGGGAGATGGCAGAACGCCTGAGGGCGAGTATGTCATCAACCGACGCAATCCAAACAGCACCTTCTATCTGTCTATCGGCATTTCATATCCGAATGCGGCGGACGTTGCCAAAGCAAAAGCACTGGGTAAACCGCCAGGTGGTGACATCTTTATTCACGGTGGCCGACGCAAAATTGATTCACCCAAGCCAGACTGGACAGCTGGATGTATATCGGTGTCGGATCGTCAAATGCGAGATATTTTTGCGATGGTTAGAAATGGTACGCCGATTACGATTCATCCGTAATCGGCATAAGAAATTAGCCGCCAGTAACCAGCGTCCACCAAATTTTTCCGTTGCCATCTTGGTGCCAAGCAAAGCCCATATCGGTAGATTTCGGATCCAAGATCACACTGCGCGTGCCAGGCTTATCCATCCAAGCACTTAGTGTTTCGACTTCTGTTTCGTATGTTTCAGAAATATTTTCACCGCGCATCGTAGCCGTATAGCCAGCACGAGTAACCCGATCGAGCGGCGACGAGGCATCTGAACCAAAGTGCCAAGCGCGGTTTTGTACTGACATGTCACGCGAATGGGTTGCTGCAGCTGCAGTCAACTGTGAATTCAAAACCAAAGGCGAGGCCCCTGACACACCTCTGAGGGCGTTAATCGAATCTAACATACGCAGTTGGATTTTACCGGTTTGACCTGCTGAAATTCTGTAAACCCGAGGAAGTGGTTTGCCATCAGCCCCAAGTGTGGGGGCCTGCTCAACGCAGGCGCTTAGGGCAAAAAGGGCAGTAAAAGCGATAATAAATAGTCTGGACATGAATAAAAGCCATCTTTTGTTGGTTGTTCGTAACCCGTCTATAGGTATCAACGTTGCGGATCAAACCCACATTATGTTGATTTGGCGTGTTAACGCTTGTTTGATTTGCGACTGCGTCTTTCTCGCCATATATAGGATGCAACACAACCGTATTCCCAACCGGAGCGAATTTAGATGAGTAACGATGTGAACAGCAAAATGAATCGACGCCTGTTTTTAGGCTCAACGGCGGCAACAATGGGTACGCTTGCAGCGCCTGCACTGGCCCAAACAGGTACAACAGAGATTGAAGCAGAAATTTCGTCAGCCACGCGCCGAAACATTTCAAGCTTTAGATCCCTAGAATGGCGCCCCTATTTCAACAGCCTAAGCGGCGGAGCGATATTGGTTGATACCACATCACGTGCTTTGCATTATTGGAATGCTGACGAGACAATTTACAAGCTTTACCCAACAAGTGTGCCAATGACTGATGATTTGACGCGGCGTGGGCGCACCCAAATTGTTCAAAAAGTCGATGGCCCAAGTTGGCGCCCGACGTCATCAATGTTAAAGCGCAACCCTGAGTTACCTGCCTACATTGGGCCGGGCCCTGATAATCCGCTTGGTACCCATGCATTGTATCTGTCGTGGACCTATTACCGAATCCACGGCACCCATGATACGCGCAAAATTGGCCGCAGGTCATCGAGCGGCTGTATTGGCCTGTACAATGAGCATATCGCAGAACTATTCTCATTTGCTAAAGTTGGCACACAAGTGTTGCTTATTTGACGTTGTGACCTCAATATGCCCTATCAACATGCGTTAGGCTTGAGTTTCTTGCGCGTATGGGGTTATTGAATCTATACGAGCTTAATTATTTTGGGTAAATCACGCTGTAAATCGCAGTAGATTTTCTACCACACGAAAAAAGGAAGATAAAAATGAAAAAAATCGCACTTGCTGCTGCTCTGACAGTTGCTGCCTCTACCGCGTTCGCTGGTAACACTCTTGCGCCAGTGATGGACCCTATTGTTGTTGTTGACGAAACAACTTCTTCTTCTGGTGGCGGCATTGTTGTTCCATTGATCCTGCTTTTGGTTCTGGCTGCTGCAGCTAACTAACTCAGAAGTTCTACAGATTTCGAAAAAGGCGGTGGTAAATTCCACCGCCTTTTTTGTGGCCAGTGGTTATATCCAGCCACTCAGATTGTTTTTGATGATTTTTGCCAATGCAGTGATGTGTGCATCGTCGTCGTTCAGGCAGGGAATATAAGTAAAATCCGTCCCGCCCGCTGCTTCAAAACTTTCACAAATCTCCACGTTGATCTCCTCAAGTGTTTCGATACAATCGGCTGAAAACGCTGGCGCTATCACTGCGATGTTCTTTTTGCCGCCTTGGGCAAGCTGCGCCACTTGTTCAACGGTGGCGGGTTTTAGCCATTCTTCGGGACCGAATTTTGATTGGAACGTGGTGATCAGATGGCCGTCTTTCCAACCCAGTTTTTCACCCAGCAGTTGTGTAGTTTGATGACATTGATGAAAATAGGGATCGCCTTGGCTCAGGTATCGTGTTGGCATGCCATGATAGGATACGATCAAATGGTCGGGCATTGATGTGAGCTTTGCATAGGCTGTCTCGACGGATTTTGCCAAGGCGGCGATGTAATCTGGATTGCCAAAATAGGCTGGAACAGTGCGCACAGCAGGTTGCCATTTTTCAACTTTAAGGGACTGAAAGAACGCTTCATTCGCAGTGGCGGTGGTCGCGCCCGCGTATTGCGGATAGAGCGGAAAGAACAGGATTTTGTCGCAACCTGCTTTGACCATCGCTCGGGTTTTGGATTTTGTTGATGGGTTGCCATAGCGCATGCAGAAATCAACCATTACATTGGCACCATATTGTTTTTCCAAAACCGTTTTCAATTTCGCCGTTTGCTGTTTGGTGATGGTCAACAACGGGCTTTCGTTTTCGGCCTCGTTCCAGATCGATTTGTATGCCGCGCCCGAGCTGAAGGGGCGTTTGGTTAGAATGGCAAGCTGCAGCAGCGGTTGCCATTTCCAAGCGGGGTAATCGATGACGCGGCGGTCCGACAAAAATTCGTTCAGATAACGCCGCATTGACCAATAATCATACCCATCAGGCGTGCCCAGATTGGCAACAAGAACACCGATTTTTTTTGCAGACACGGTGGGGTCACTGTTGGGGCTGTTCGCTGACATATCTATGCTTGCTTTCTTGAAAGGTATGATCCGGAAATAGTGGATTTCCAGCTCAGGTCAATTGCGCCTATTTGGCGCAGTGTCGGGTAGGGTGCTTTCATGGGTGTTTAGAGCGTCCGCCAGTCGCGCCTTTGCGGAACCCGGGCGCAGAGGTTTGGGTTGGCTTTCATCAGGGGCCCAACCGGTTAGAAAAATCATTTCGAATGTCGCGGCAATGCGCCCATCGTGTGTTGCAAAGGCTTCTTTATATATCTGGCTGGCCGTTTCAAACAGCGCGCGCGGGGCAAAGGATTTGTGTCGAGCGGTTTGCGCATTGGTTTCCCCCATCAGGCGCAAATCAGTCACTAATCCTTGCATATTTGCATATGTAACAGTTTTGGTTGCTGTGTCTGCGACCGGCATCGCAAAGTCTGCGCGTTGCAATAACGCGCCCAAATCGCGTATCTCTCCCATCGGTGCAACCCGAGGTGATAGGCCGCCCGCGATGGCAACCTCAGCCTCGGCCAAGGCGACGCGTAGTTCGGTTAAGGTTTCTCCACCAAAGCAAGCGCCCAAAAACAATCCATCCGGTTTTAAGGCACGGCGGCACTGGATCAGCTGCCCGACAAAATCGTTTGCCCAATGCAACGACATGGCGTGGATCACCAAATCATAGGTTTCGGGTTTTAAATTGAGCAGCTCACCATCTGGGACAATTTCGGCGTTTGGCAGCAAATTTCGCCACAAATCGGCAAAAGGAGTCACAATTGCGATGGCTGTAAACGTTCTATTAACCTCGTTCAGTCTTTCATTGATCTCGAAGGCAGCCTCTTCTTGCAGGAACAATGCAGGATTGCTGGATCGCAAGGCGCGGGCTCGAAAACGCTCGAGTGCGGTGCGATCGGTTAGCTGAGGTGGCTTTTGCATCACGTGGTCCTTTGGCTGCGGGCAATCTAGAAGGAACGACACAAAATGCAATCAGCACTTCATCTGATCTACCCTTCACAATGCATTTCTTGTCGTGATTTGGTTGAAGGTGACAATGCTCTTTGTGGCAAGTGCTGGCGCGATACCCCATTTATTTCGGGCCTGTGTTGCGATAAATGTGGTACCCCATTGCCAGGTGAGGACACCGGCGAGCATATTATGTGTGATGATTGTATGGTCGTCGCCCGTCCCTGGACGATGGGTCGCGCAGCGATGCAGTATCAGGGCAATGCGCGCAAGATGGTATTGGCGTTTAAGCATGGTGATCGACTTGATTTGGCCCACCCTGCGGGTCATTGGCTAGCGCGGGCTGCAAATCCGTTGTTGGATGCCAACACCTTGATTGCGCCGGTTCCGTTACACTGGATGCGATTGATGAAGCGGCGCTATAACCAGTCAGCGTTGTTGGCCAGCGGCCTTGCCAAAGTAACGGACCAGTCGCTTTGCCTTGATCTGCTGACGCGAACAAAACGCACACGATCGTTGGATGGCTTGAGCCGCGAAGCCCGATTTTTGATGTTGGCAGATTCTATCAGAGTGAACCCAAAGCGGCGCCACCGTCTGGTTGGGCGCAGCATCCTATTGGTTGACGATGTAATGACGTCGGGTGCCACTTTGGCAGCCTGTACCGAGGCCTGTTTGGCTGCGGGCGCCGCGGATGTTAACATCGTGACACTGGCACGCGTTGCGAAGGACGCATAAATCCCTATAGTCCGGCAAAACGATAGGGAAGCGGCAATGAAAACAGTTGAAATCTATACGTCAAACTTTTGCGGGTTTTGTGTGGCGGCCAAGCGGTTGCTTGCGGGTAAAGGTGTGGAGTTTACAGAATACGATGTCAGTTCTGATTCCGCCAAACGTCAGGAAATGATGAGTCGCGCCAACGGTGGGCACACTGTTCCCCAGATATTTGTCGGGGACAATCATGTCGGTGGTTGCGACGAACTGCACGCGTTAGAACGTGCGGGTAAACTTGATCTGATGTTGGTGGGGTAGGGTATGAAAGCGGCTCTAATCCAGCTGAATTCGTCTGATCAGCCGACAGAAAACATTCCACAGGTTGTTGATTTTATGCGTGAGGCAGTCGCCAAAGGGGCTGAGTTTTTGCTCACACCTGAGGTAACGAACTGTGTTTCTGAAAGCCGGTCACATCAACAATCGGTGCTTTGTCATGAGGCGGATGACCCAACGCTTGACGCGATGCGCGTCGAGGCCGAGGCGCTGGGCGTCTGGGTCCTGATTGGGTCATTGGCGCTCAAAACCAAGGACGCCGACGGGCGATTCGCCAATCGTTCGTTTATGATTTCACCGCAGGGGCGGGTCGTGGCACGCTATGACAAAATCCATATGTTTGATGTTGAAATTAGCAAGGCTGAAACCTATCGCGAATCTGCTGGTTATCGACCAGGTGAACAGGCTGTGACCGCAAAAACTGATTTTGCAACGGTCGGTATGACCATTTGCTATGACGTGCGGTTTCCGCATTTGCATCGTGATTTGGCCCAAAAAGGCGCCAAAATCCTGACTGGCCCTGCCGCATTTTCACCGGTATCGGGGGCGGCGCATTGGGAAACACTGTTGCGGGCGCGGGCCATTGAAACGGGTTGCTATGTTTTTGCGCCGGCCCAATGCGGCACCCATGAGTCTACGACGGGCGGTAAGCGCAGCACCTACGGTCATTCATTAGCCGTGTCACCATGGGGTGAAGTTTTGGCAGATGGTGGTGAAAAAGCGGGTCTAACGCTGGTAGATTTCGATATTTCCGAGGTTGATAAAGCGCGGCGAAAAATTCCATCTCTGTCGCATGACCGCGAATACGGAGCGCCGAAATGACAGACACAACAGACAGCCTTGCCATCGCGCTTTTTGGCGAAATTTTTATGAGCGATCAGCTGGCGCGTAACCGATTATCTAAAGCCCTACCAAAGGGTATGGAGTTGTCGCATTTTTCAGTTTTGAACCATTTGACAACCGCGAATGCAGAACGATCACCTGCACAGCTTGCCAACGCATTTCATGTCACCCGTGGGGCGATGACCAATACGTTGAACAAACTGGAATGGGCTGGGCACATTCACATCCGTCCGGATTGGGATGACGCGCGGCGTAAACATGTCACGATCAGCCCTGCTGGCCGCGCTGCCCGTGATGTGGCACTGAATGCGATTGCACCAATTATTGCCAAAGTTGTTGAAACCATCGGCATTGAAAAAGTGCGGGCTGCTTTACCGGTTTTGCGCGAATTTCGTGATCAAATGGATGAAAATACCTAGCGCTTAATGCTGGCTGTTACATAGTTCACCGACAGATCTCGATTGGATATGGACCACGACCAAGTGATCGGATTAAAGACGAATCCGCTGCGATCAGTAGGCTCTAATCCTGCGGTTTTGATCAATTCACACAATTCATCCGGTGTGATGAATTTGCGCCATTCGTGGGTGCCTTTGGGCAACCAGCGCATAATATGTTCGGCGCCTATTATGGCGACAGCAAAGCTTTTGGGGTTGCGGTTCAACGTGGAGCAAAGCATCAGCCCGCCAGATTTTAGCAATCTTTGGCAAGCCGTCAAATAGGCCAATGGATCGGCCACATGTTCGACAACTTCCATGTTCAAAACCACGTCGAATTGCTCACCTGCCTCAGCCAATGCCTCGGCGGTGGTATAGCGGTAATCGATCTCTAACCCTTGCTGATCGGCATGGACCTGCGCGACGGGGATATTTCCTTCAGCCGCGTCAGCCCCAACCACGGTGGCCCCCAACCGCGACATGGGTTCGGATAACAATCCACCACCGCAACCGATGTCCAACAGCCGAAGCCCGTCAAATGGCGCCGCTGTCGTCAAATCGCGATCAAACAGGGCGGCGATCTGTTGTGTTATATAGTCGAGCCGACAGGGGTTGAGCATGTGCAAGGGTTTGAATTTTCCGTTCACATCCCACCATTCCGCAGCCATTGCCTCGAACTTGGCGACTTCGGCTGGGTCAACTGTTGTCTGGCTGGCTTGCATTGTGATCTCCGTATGGTCAATTGGTCTTAGAATCCTATATAGGTCATTTATGGATAAGAACGCAGGGCAAAAGAGCGCATCCCAACACCTATTTGCGCAAACCACACCATTTGACACGCGAATGCTGGACGTGGGCGATGGCCACACGATTTATGTTGAGCAATGTGGCAACCCTGATGGGGTGCCGGTGGTGGTGTTGCATGGCGGACCTGGTGGTGGTTGCAGCCCGGCGATGCGGCGTTTTTTCGATCCAGATTTTTACCGCATCATTTTGTTTGATCAACGCGGGTGTGGGCGCTCAAAGCCGCATGCGACTGTTGAGGCCAATACGACGTGGCATCTGGTGGCGGATATTGAACGCATTCGCACCGCGCTTGATATCGACCGATGGGTGGTTTTTGGCGGCAGCTGGGGCGCGACCTTGACGCTGATCTATGCGTTGACGCACCCTGATCGCGCTGCTCATTTGGTTTTGCGCGGCGTGTTCCTGATGACACAATCCGAACTGGATTGGTTTTATGGCGGTGGAGCTGGAAAGTTCTGGCCAGACCTGTGGGAAAGGTTCGAAGCTATGGTACCGGTAGATGAGCGCGATGATTTGATCGCGGCCTACCATAAGCGGTTGTTCACTGGTGATCGCGATACCAAAGTTCGCTTTGCGCGGGCGTGGTCGTCCTGGGAAAATGCGCTGGCGTCGATAAAAAACAATGGCGCAGTTGGGCACCCACCGGCCGATTATGCCTTGGCCTTTGCGCGGTTGGAAAACCACTATTTCGTCAATGCTGGGTTTTTAAAGCATGACGACTGGATCGTTGAAAACCTGCCCAACATTGCGCATATTCCTACCAGTATCGTTCAGGGCCGATATGATATGATTTGTCCGCCAACCTCTGCATGGCGAGTTGCCAAGGCTATGCCAAAGGCAGATTTGCAAATGGTGCCGATGTCAGGGCACGCATTGTCCGAGCCAGAAATCACTGCAGCATTAGTGCAAATCATGAACATGCTGCGTGGCCGATCCGACCTGTTGGGGGGAAATATGAGTCCGACCAATCACATATGACATTAATCATCATTGCAAACAGGGCTATCCGTTGACAACCGCACTGCGCTACGACATTTCTTAAGAAAAAAACGGCAGGCAAGTTTCGGAGAGTAGTGATGCGTATTGCGATGATTGGCACGGGGTATGTTGGGCTTGTGTCCGGTGTGTGTTTTTCCGATTTCGGACATGATGTGATTTGTGTCGATAAAGATCCTGAAAAAATAGCGATGTTGGAGCGTGGCGAAGTTCCGATCTACGAGCCCGGCTTGGATGAGCTGATGGCCAAGAACGTCAAGAACGGCCGCCTTTCATTTACGCAGGATCTAAAGACAGCAGTCGCAGGTGCAGACGCTGTTTTTATCGCCGTCGGCACGCCGACCCGTCGTGGGGATGGGCATGCTGATCTGACATTCGTTTATGCCGCTGCCGAGGAAATTGCCAATGCGATTACAGGCTACACTGTGGTTGTCACCAAATCGACTGTGCCATTGGGCACCAATCGTCAGGTCAAACAGGTGATCCGTAAGACCAACCCGAAGGCTGAATATGACGTTGCCTCTAACCCAGAATTTCTGCGCGAGGGCGCTGCGATTGATGATTTTATGCGGCCTGATCGTGTGGTTGTTGGTTTGCAATCTGACCGGGCGCGCGACGTGATGGATGACATTTACCGCCCTCTATCTTTGCGTGATTTTCCGGTGATTTATACCGATCTGGAATCCGCCGAAATGATCAAATACGCCGCCAATGCATTTTTGGCGGCCAAGATTACATTCATAAATGAAATCGCTGGATTGTGCGAACGCACTGGCGCCGACGTTAAGCAAGTCGCCAAAGGTATGGGGATGGACGGGCGCATAGGTGACAAATTTTTGCATGCGGGTCCAGGATATGGCGGGTCGTGTTTTCCCAAAGACACCAGCGCTTTGGCGCGGATGGGGCAGGAGCACGCGGTGCCGATGCAGATCACTGAAACAGTGATCAAGGTAAACGATGAGATCAAACGGCGGATGATCGACAAGGTGATGGACCTGTGCGGTGGCAATGTGAATGGCAAAATCATTGCCATTCTGGGTGTGACCTTCAAACCTAACACCGACGATATGCGCGATGCGCCTGCGTTGACGATTGTGCCTGCTCTTGTTGGTGGCGGTGCCAAAGTTCGGGTTGTCGATCCGCAAGGTCACCGTGAAGCAGAAGAACTTTTGCCCGGTGTTCACTGGTTGGATGACGCCTATAAGGCCGCGAACAATGCGGATGTGGTGGTTTTGCTGACTGAATGGAACGAATTTCGCGCGCTGGATCTAAAGCGGTTGGCCAAGAAGATGGCCACCCCACGGATGGCCGATTTGCGCAATATCTACAGTGCCAAAGACACCAAGCGCGCCGGTTTTGAAGCCTATGTTTCGATCGGACGCAAAGACATGTTCAATGATCCCGAGGATTAATCAAGAGGGCTTGCTTTGAAAACTCTTGCGATCACTTCAATGCGAAATGAGGGGCCCCATTGCTTAGAATGGATTGCCCATCATCTGGCCGTGGGTGTAGATCACTTTTTGATCTATTCGAACGATTGTGATGACGGCACCGATTTGATTCTCGATGCGTTGGATCAGGCTGGATTAGTGACACATATCCCTCAAACACCGAAAGGCAAGCGCACGGTGCAATGGCAGGCGTTGAAGCACGCAATGGGACACGATTTGGTGGTGGATGCCGATTGGGTTTTGGTGACGGATTGCGATGAATTTATTAATTTACGCGCACCGAATGAGACCTTGAAAACAATGATCGGAAAACTGCCCGAAGGGGTGGATGCAATGGCGATGGCGTGGCGGTTGTTTGGCCATTCGGGTCAGATCGAAATGTGTGATGAGCTGACGATTCAGCGGTTTACACAGGCGGCACCGACCGACATTCTGTTGCCGCTGGCGCATTTTTTTAAATCGCTCTTTCGCCCAGCAGCGTTTCGTCAATTTGGTGTACATCGGCCAAAGCGCAAGCAGAGCCGCCTGCCAAATTGGGTAGATGGGGGTGGCAACCTGCTGCCTGAGAGCTTTGCCAAGCAAGACGGACGCATCAATATGTTTGGCATGCAGGCCAGCACGGATTTGGTGCAATTGAACCACTATTCTTTACGTTCGGCTGAATCGTTCATGGTGAAACGTGCCCGCGGACTACCCAATCACACCGAGCGCGAGATTGGGCTGGGATATTGGGTTGAGCGGAATTTTAACGCCGTTGAAGACACCAGCATTCAGCAGATGATTCCTGCGACACGGGCCAAGCTGGATCAGCTGATGCAGATCAAAAATGTCTCTAACTTGTACAAAAAGGCTGAGGTATGTCACCAAAATCGCTTTAACCAAATGATGACAAATCGGGCTGATGTTCAGTTGTTCTGGCACCTGACGTTAAGTGCTGGCAGTCAGGCGCCCAACGCGAATTTTGCCCGTACCCAGATTAACCGGATAATAAAGGCTGAAAACTAAGATGGCTAATGCCGCAAATAAATCGAACTTTTTCCAGCAATTGACCCTGAACGTTCAGCAGAAGGGGGATGTGACTTTGCTTGACGCCATCGCGCATGCCGATGGCGAGGGTCGCAAAATGCAGCTGTTCTTTGCGGCGGGCACCCCACCGGAACAGATTCGGGCCGGAAAGGGGTTGGAAATTATCGAGGTGCGCAGCCTTGGCGAAGCGCCGATGTTGAACTGTGTTGCAACTGGAAAATCCGGTCCTGTAACGATCAATATCGGTGACACGACGCTGAAAATCAAAGCGGAGGAGCCGGAAACTGCGTTATTCGCTGGCCTAAATGTTGGATTTGCTATCCGAAATGGTGAAACTCTTGAAACCACGCTGGAGTGGTTGAATTACCATGTGGTACATCACGGCATGGATGCTGCGCTGATTTTGGATCGGGCAAAACCGCAGGGCGACAAATCTTACGCCAATCAGCTGAAGAACAAAGCCGCCAAGATCAAAGGGCTGAAACGTCTTGTTTTACTTAGGTCAAAAGCGCCGCTTGGTAAGGCAGATTTGCCCGCTGAATCGCACCCTTTCAATGTGCCAGGTGCGCCCGGCAAGGACCGGATGGAAATTCCGGCAGGGGACCCTTGGAATGCGCCTTTGGGTGAATTGCAATTGTTTGAATTGGTCCGCGCGCGGTTCCTTGATCATGCCCGAGCGGTGATGAACATTGAGTTGTATGATTTGGTTGTGATCAGTAAGGGCAAAAACATTTTTGACCGCGCTGTTGTGGCCAGTACCGGCTGTATCCAAATGGATGGCCATCAGATTTATCCGTGGCGCGTGCGCAATGGGGATGAGGCCAAATTCGGTGACCATATTTGCCGCCAGTTTGATGCTAAAGGCACCCGTAGACGCTGGTGCATCGCGCCTGCCACAGCCAAAGAAAACGTAGTTTGGCGTCTGATCCGTGTTGTCGGTGCGACCCCCGCGCCGGAGGAGGCAGCGCCATATTTGCGCTGTATGGCGTTGCGCCACCCAACCGATACAGTTTCAAAAATTGTGCCCAAAACCAGCCTGATTGAGGATGAGGATCTGCTGGCGATGGCGCAAAAGATATTCAAACACAAACCCGTCCGCACGCCAGATGAAAACGCAGGGCTGAGGTGTCGCGACACGAACCGCACCGCCATCGTCACCACGATGAAAAATGAGGGCCCTTTCATTTTGGAATGGCTGGCCTATCACCGCGTGATCGGGGTCGAAGATTTCTTGGTTTACACCAATGATTGCACTGACGGCACCGATACAATGCTGCAAATGTTACAAGACAAAGGTATTGTCCAGCACCGTGAAAACCCGTTCAAAACCAGCGGGTTAAAGCCACAGCATGCCGCCCTTCAGGCCTCTGATGACGAGCCAATGATCCAGAATGCCGATTGGTTGATCTGCATGGATGTCGATGAGTTTATCAATATCAAATGCGGTTCTGGGCGGCTTGAGGATCTGTATGAGGCGATTGGTGATGCCAATATGATTTCGATCACTTGGCGGTTGTTTGGCAACGGCGATATTCACAAATTCAACGATGGTTTGATCATTGAAGATTACGATCTTTGCGCCCATGAATTGATCCGTAAACCACATCAGGCTTGGGGGTTTAAAACCCTGTTTCACAACATCGGAATTTTCAAAAAAATGGGGGTGCATCGCCCCAAAGGGTTAAAGCCGCAGCTGTGGGAAGACATCAATTGGGTCAACGGGTCCGGTGCCAAAATGCCGAGCGATATGTATCGCAACGGATGGCGTTCAACGGCCGATACCTATGGCTATGATTTGGTCCAGTTGAACCATTACGCGGTGCGTTGTGCCGAGAGCTTTTTAGTTAAGCGGGATCGTGGGCGGGTCAACCATGTCGACCGTGATCAGGGCATGGCGTATTGGTTCAGAATGAATAATAACGCGATGAAGGAGCATTCGATCCAACGGATGATACCGGCTGTGCGGGCCGAGTTGGATGCGCTGATGGCTGACCCTGATATTGCCGCTGCACACGAGCATTCTGTCAAAATGCACAGTGAAAAGATTGTGGAGCTGAAGGCCGGTGAAAACTATGCTGCGTTCTATAAGGAGCTGACCAGCCCGCGCTTGGAAGCGCTGTCAAAACTGCATGCGCATTTCGGGGCGAATGTGTTTTTGCTGGGGCCAGAAGTTGTGCCAGATGAGGTGTTGGACAAAGACCCCAATGAGGATTTCTTTTTCACTGTCGAAAAAGGCGAAACGACACATTAACCACATGACGCTAAAACAAAGCGACTTATTGTTTCGGTTTCGTTGACAAAGCAAGGTGTTATCTACATATTTTGTACGAAACAGGCACAATAAGCACTGCATGTATAACGGGCCGAATGGCTGACAATATTGAGGAATATCATGGGACTCCCGACAATCGGAACACTCTGGATTGGCCCCGAGCTCAGCTGGTTAGAGCAGCTGTGCCTACAATCATTTCTGGATCACGGACACGAGGTGGTTCTTTACACTTATGGCAAGGTGAAGGGTGTTCCAAAGGGCGTGAAAATCGCCGACGCCGATGATGTGCTGCCCAGCGACAACATTATCCGCCACGCGCGCACCGGCAGCCCCGCCTATCATGCCGATGTGTTTCGCCTGCATATGCTAAAGCAAACGGATTATATCTGGGCTGATACGGATGCATTTTGTTGCCAGCCTTGGGACATCAAAAAGGGCAAACATTTTCACGGCTGGATCTCTGATAAGAAACCTCAGGTGAACAACGGTGTTTTGCGTCTGCCCAAGACCAGCAAAACACTCGCTGCGATGATCAAATTCACCAGCGATGAATACCCTGTTCCGCCTTGGTTGCCTGAATCCGATAAGGCCGAGTTGCAGGCCTTGAAAGACAAAGGCGAAGGCATGCATGTTTCGCTTATGCCGTGGGGGGTTTGGGGGCCGGATGCGTTGACTTGGTTCCTGCAGGACACTGGTGAAATCAAATATTCACAAGATAAACATGTGATCTATCCCGTGCCATTTTCAATTGCTGGCGTCACCCTGAACCCTAATCGACGCGACAAGGCCCGCGGGATGATTAAGGATGATACGCTCTCGATCCATTTCTGGGGCCGTCGGTTTAGAAATATTGCTGCTAAATACGATGGTGTGCCACCCAAGGGCAGCTATGTTGCTGAACTGTGTAAACGTCATAACATTAACCCAAAAGGAACGGCCCACATGATGCAGAAAAAACATATCGTAGCCCCTATTCAGGACGTGGATTTCTCCATGTTTGATGATGCAGATGTGGCCAACCTGATTTTACAACGCTCCGAAGTTGGTGATGTTGCGCAAGAAATTCGTGACTGGCTGGAAGGTGATGATGCGCCTTTGCAGAAATACGCGCAGGAACATCGCGACGCCATCTTGAATGAAGCCCTCGAAGTCGCCCGTCGGGAATGTGAATTTTTTGTCGAGTCTACAGACAAGCCAAAACCAAATTCCATCGCGGACATTGGTTGCGGTTACGCCTTTGCGGATTTGTTTTTGTACAATCGGTATAAATCCAACATTACCTTGATCGATATCGAGGAAAGCAAAGACCGGCATTTTGGATTTGCGGAATCAGGTGCCGGATATGCGAGCCTTGATAAGGCGCAGAAATTCCTAACCAAAAACGGCGTGCCTAAGAAAAAGATCACTCTGGTAAACCCGAATAAGAAAAAGGTGGCTAAGATCGGTGATTTTGATTTGGCCATTAGCCTTGCGTCTTGCGGGTTTCATTATCCGGTGTCTACGTACGACGAGTTTTTTGGCAATCAGATAAACGATGGCGGTGCTGTGGTTTTGGATATTCGAAAAGGTTCGGGCGGAATTGCTGATATGAAATTATTTGGCGAGGTTGATGTGTTGGCCAAGCATCCAAAGTATTCCACGGTTTTGGCCCGCACAGATGGTTGAAACAAAGACTATTCTTCAAGCGCTTGATTTGGACGAAGTGGGTCGTATCGCTGACATAAACGGCGGCACGCCTGATTTGGCGATTGCGCTGCACAATCGGTTTGGCGTCAAAATTGACGTGGTTTGCTTGGACAGTGAGGGTGGCTATATCGAGCCAACCAAAGACATTCGCAAATATACCAAAACGCTGCAAAAAGCCGGTGTGGAAAAGTCAGCAATCCGGCTGGTGACGAAACAAAAGATGCTGAAATCCTATGATGTGATCACCTCGGTTGGAAATTTCGGGTCGCGCTATAAAATCAAACACATCAAACGTTTGCTTGATAAGGCGCTGCATCCGTTATCTAGGGTGGTGATTGACATCAAAAAAGGCAGCGGTAGTTATCCGTTTTTGAACGATTACGGTGGTTGTAATACCTTGTCCGCGCCAAGTCGTGACAGCACCGGTATGGTTGTCATGTCGGTTGAGCCTGTGTCGGAGCCGGTTGGTGAATGGTCGGCGATAGCCAAAAAATTGGCAGGGGATAAGGGGTTTTTCACCGACTGCGGCGAGCATTCATTCCTATACATTCCACGGGGCGACACGTTGGTTGTGACCTTTGATAATCTTGATATTGCGATGACCAAACGCGATGATCGACGTCCGTGGGGGTTTGCGTTTATCGAGTCTGAAAATTGGTCCATGCTGGGTGTTATGGCCAACGGCTGGACTTGGTTTCGGGACGGGGCAGTGACGGATGAATTTAACCGCCTGCGTGACAGTGGTTTTTTTGATCAGTTCAAACGCGTGGTGTTTTACGGGGCCTCTATGGGGGGGTATGGCGCGGCGGCCTATTCGGGCGCGGCCAAGGGCTCGACCGTGTTTGTGATCAGCCCGCAATCGACGCTGGATAAGGAAATCGTGCCATGGGAAATGCGCTATAAAAAGGTCTGGGACCGCGATTTTTCCGGCGAGTATGGCGATGCATCGATCAGCAGCCAAACGGCCGCGGACGTGCACTTGATGTATGACCCTTATGTTGGGCCTGATACGGGTCACGCGAAACGGTTTACCGGTGATAATGTCACGCATTGGCGTTGTCCGCTTTTGGGGCATCGTTTGGGGTCTTCGCTGCAACAAATGGGCATCCTTCAGGAAATAGCGCGCAAATCCATTTTGGGTGAACTGGACCAACTGGCATTTTATAAATTGTTGCGAAAGCGCCATGAATTCCCTCGATATCAGCGTGAATTGGCGAACCTTGCACTGGATCGGGGGCGCCCAGAATTGGCGCGTCGGGTTTGTCGGTATGTTTTGACGCAACGCAAAGACCGCTTTTTTCAAAAAATGCTGGCGCGTATTGCCAAAGACTAGCATCCACCTTGAGGCGTCTTTGTTAATCATGATAGGCTATTGGCAGTAGAAAAACTGAATGGACAGCGGACAGATATGCGCACAGATATCAACATAGTCTACCATCTGGGCGCCCCCCAAACAGACAATGATCAAATTACTTGGTCGCTTCGAAAAGACGCGGAATTGCTAGCCGAAAAAGGCGTTATGATGCGACGCCCCAAAGAATATAGGCAAGTTCTGAAGGACATGATCCTAGAATTGAAGGGCGAAGAGCCGTCAATTGTTGATCAGGAAAACCTGCTTTCAGCTATTGTAAAAAATCAACAAGTTGATCGTTTGATTATGTCGGATCCTCGGTTTTTAGGTGTCCCATCTTGGATGTTGTATGATGGTGCATTTTACCAAAATGCGGCAAAGAACACGGCACGTATTCGAGATTTGTTTCCCGACAACCCTTGTGAGTTCTACTTGGGGATTTCTAACCCAGCCACATTTATTCCTGCCGTGTTTAACGTTCAGACCGACAAAAATTATGAGCAGTTCGTTGGTAATTGCGATCTGGCGAGTTTGCGTTGGTCCACAATTATCGGCCAAATCCAAGAAGAAAACCCAGATTGCCCGTTAACGGTGTGGTGCAATGAGGATACGCCGATCATCTGGCCCACTGTATTACGAGAAATTGCCGGGCTTGATCCGCAAACGCGTCTCGCGGGTGAACTGGACGTAATTCAGGAAATCATGTCAGAAGACGGCGTCGCTTTACTGATCAAGTATCTGGACGAACGTCCCAACCTCACTGAAATTCAACGCCGTAGGGTTAGGGGTATTTTCCTTGAAAAATTCTTTCTGGATGAAGCTGTCGAAGAAGAAATTGATTTACCTGGCTGGACGGATGCCACAGTCGACGCGCTGACCCAAATCTACGACGACGACGTTGAGCGCATCGAGAGCCTGTCCGGTGTGAACTTTATCACCCCGTAAATTTAGAACGTCGATAAAACCCAACTATAAGGCCTACAAACATGCGCACTGCCCTCGTTACCGGATCAGCTGGATTCATCGGATTTTTCACTTGTAAACGTCTGCTAGAAGCAGGGTTTCGAGTGATCGGCGTCGATGCGATGACAGATTACTATGACGTGTCGCTGAAAGAGCGACGTCATGCGATGCTGCTGCAAGGGCCGAATTTTTCCGCCATCAATGCGCGGATAGAAGAACCCGACATGTTGAAAAACTTGCTAAAAGACGAGCAGATCGACGTGGTGATCCATCTCGCGGCGCAGGCCGGTGTGCGCTACTCGATTGAGGACCCGAAATCCTATGTGCAGGCCAATTTGCTGGGCGCTTATGAGTTGCTCGAGGCGGTACGTGCCCATACGCCAGACCATGTTTTGATGGCCTCTACGTCGTCGGTTTACGGGGCCAACACCCAGATGCCTTATAAAGAGACTGATAAAGTGGACACGCAGATGTCGTTCTATGCCGCCACCAAAAAGGCGAACGAGGCGATGGCGCATTCTTATGCGCATCTTTATGATATTCCGACCACGATGTTTCGGTTTTTCACCGTTTATGGCCCATGGGGGCGTCCTGATATGGCGCCGATCCGGTTTGCCAAAGCGATCTATGCGGATGAGCCGATCGACATTTACAACCATGGCAAAATGAAGCGCGATTTCACCTATGTTGAGGATCTGGTCGAAGGCATTTTGCGTTTGATCGATGCGGTACCCGTGCGGCCTGTTTCTGAGGATGACATAGAGGAGGGCGACAGCTTGAGTGCGGTTGCACCATTTCGGCAGGTCAACATCGGCAACGCCGAACCCGTGCCGTTGATGGAGTTCATTGCCGCGATGGAAACGGCCATCGGCGTTGAGGCGAAAAAGAACTATATGGATATTCAGCCGGGTGATGTGCCGGCGACTTGGGCGGACACGACATTGCTGAAACGGCTGACGGGATATGCGCCTTCAACGACGGTTCAAACAGGGGCGGCAAAGTTTGTTGAGTGGTATAAGGAACATTACAAACAGGGGTGAATGATTCCCCCCTTGCAGACTCAGCCGCATTCCCCTATATCCCTTGACAACAGCGGCGCGCTGGCTTCCAACCCCAGCGCCCACCGGAGATTTCAACGGGCCGCGCGCCCGTTTTTTTGTGCTTTAAGAAAAGTTCGGAAATGCCGGCTTCATACTGCTGCAAGAATATAGAAAAGAACGAATGACAGACCTGATCGCCAAAGCCGCCATCGACCGTAAACTGGCCGAAATCATCCAACCCGTGATTGAGGGTCTGGGGTATGAACTGGTGCGCGTGCGCATGTTGGGCGGCAAAACCAAAGCGATGCAGATCATGGCTGAGCGACCTGATGGTGGCATCGAGGTTGATGATTGTGCGAAAATCTCGACCGCTGTGTCGGCCATTCTGGATGTTGAAGATCCGTTTGAAGACCCCTATGCACTGGAAGTGTCCAGCCCCGGTATTGATCGCCCGCTGACCCGTTTCAAAGATTTTGATATGTGGAACGGCTATGAGGCCAAGATCGAGACGGACGAATTGGTCGATGGTCGTCGCCGCTTTAAGGGTGTGTTGGCAGGTGTGAATGATGACGAAATTCTGATTACGATTGCAGAGGGAACCATCGGGCTAAAGTTCGACTGGCTGTCAGATGCGAAACTTGTTCTAACGGACGAGCTGATCAGCGAGATGTTGCGCCAGCGCAAAGCAAGCGGCGACATTAACGAAGACGATTTTGACGATATTGAAACCTCTGATACAGACACCAACGAGGGCTGACATGGCTATTACCAGTGCAAACCAACTAGAACTTTTGCAAACCGCCGAGGCGGTTGCGCGCGAGAAAATGATCGATCCCGAACTGGTGATTGAAGCGATGGAAGAGAGCCTCGCCCGTGCCGCGAAATCGCGTTATGGCATGGAGATGGACATTCGTGTTTCCATTGACCGCAAGACTGGCCGCGCCACATTCAAACGTGTCCGCACAGTGGTTGCTGAGGAAGATCTGGAAAATTACCAGGCTGAGTTCACTATTGTTCAAGCTGGCGAATATTTGGACAACCCAAGCGTTGGTGACACTTTTGAAGAAGAAGTGCCGCCTGTTGAAATGGGCCGTATCGCAGCGCAATCCGCCAAACAGGTTATCTTGCAAAAGGTTCGCGAAGCGGAACGTGATCGTCAGTTCGTTGAATTCCAAGATCGTGCTGGCACCATCATCAACGGTGTGGTCAAACGTGAAGAATATGGCAACGTTATTGTGGATGTGGGTCGTGGCGAAGCCATCCTGCGCCGCAATGAAAAAATCGGCCGCGAGAGCTATCGCCCCAATGATCGCATCCGCTGCTACATTAAAGAAGTGCGTCGCGAAGTGCGTGGCCCGCAGATTTTCTTATCACGGACAGACCCACAGTTCATGGCTGAGCTGTTCAAAATGGAAGTGCCTGAAATTTACGACAACATCATTGAGATCAAGGCTGTCGCACGTGACCCGGGTTCGCGCGCTAAGATTGCTGTGATTTCTTATGATGGCTCGATCGACCCGGTGGGTGCCTGTGTTGGTATGCGTGGTAGCCGTGTTCAGGCTGTCGTGAACGAATTGCAGGGCGAGAAAATTGACATCATTCCTTGGAATGAAGATGCGCCGACATTCCTTGTGAACGCGTTGCAGCCTGCCGAAGTGACCAAGGTTGTTTTGGACGAAGAGGCCGAGCGTATCGAGGTTGTTGTACCTGACGAGCAGCTGTCACTGGCTATTGGTCGTCGTGGCCAAAACGTGCGTCTTGCCAGCCAGCTGACAGGCCTAGACATCGACATTCTGACCGAAGCTGAAGAATCTGAGCGTCGTCAAAAAGAATTCACCGAACGCACGTCGCTGTTTATGGCAGCACTTGATGTGGACGAGTTCTTCTCGCAGTTGTTGGTCGCCGAAGGCTTTACGTCACTTGAAGAAGTTGCTTATGTCGAGGTTGAGGAGCTGCTGGTCATCGACGGTGTTGATGAAGCCACAGCCGGTGAGCTTCAGGCCCGTGCGCGGGACAATCTGGAAGCCGCCAACAAACGCGCTATGGATCATGCTCGTGAATTGGGTGTCGAGGATAGCCTCGTTGCATTCGAAGGACTGACCCCACAAATGCTAGAGGCACTTGGGGAGGACGGCGTCAAAACGCTGGAAGATTTCGCAACCTGTGCCGACTGGGAATTGTCGGGCGGCTGGACCACGGTGAACGGCGAGCGTGTCAAAGACGAAGGTGTGCTCGAAAAGTTCGATGTGTCGTTGGAAGAAGCACAAAATATGGTAATGACCGCGCGTATCGCGCTGGGCTGGGTTGATCCGGCTGATTTGGTGTCCGAGGAAGACACAGAGACAGATGAAGACGGCGAAACAGCAGTGGAGACTGAGGTCTGATCTCAGGCCTCAGGATTTTTTGAATGACTCGCGGTGGTCAAAACAAAAAGCAGGATGCGTCGGAGCGGCGCTGTATCGTCACGGGCGATACAGCGCCTAAATCTGGGCTGATCCGATTTGTTGTCGGACCTGACGATCAGATCGTAGCGGACCTGTTGGAAAAACTACCAGGTCGCGGCATTTGGGTCTCTGCGGATCGCAGTGTGTTGGAGCAAGCCGTCAAAAAAGGCTTGTTCGCGCGCGGTGCGAAACAGGCGGTGAACGTACCTGATGATTTGATTGATGCGCTTGAAGCGGGTCTAACGCGGCGGGTTATCGATTTGATCTCGTTGACGCGCAAATCGAGCCGCGCGGTGATGGGATACGAGAAGGTCAAAAGCTGGCTGGCGCAAGAACGTGCGCGGGTTTTGATCCAAGCCAGTGATGGCTCCATCCGCGGAAAAACAAAATTACGGGCTCCCGAAGGCAACAACACGTTCATCGGGATTCTAACTGGGAGCGAATTGGGTTTGGCTTTTGGACGGGAAAATGTGATACATTGCGCGCTTGCGGGTGGTGGACTCACGAAACGTGTTGTAGAGGAAGCAGCAAAGCTAAGCGGCTTGCGCAGAAATTCTGGTGGATTTGCCACCAAGAAGGGTTTGAGGACCACAGATGAGTGAAAATGACGGCAAAAAAACATTGGGCGTCGGCGGCGCCCGCCCCGCGAATGTAAAGCAAAGCTTTAGTCACGGGCGGACTAAGAATGTCGTGGTGGAAACCAAGCGCAAGCGGGTTGTCGTGCCAAAACCTGGTATGGCGAAACCGACCGTGGGCGGCTCTAACAAGGTTGCCAAAAGCGATCCGGCCAAACGTCCAGCGGGCATTTCCGATGCGGAAATGGAACGCCGTCTGAAAGCGCTGAAGGTTGCTAAGGCACGCGAAGTCGAAGACGCTGAAAAACGCAAAGCCGAAGACGAAGCACGTCAGGCTGATCGCGAGCGTCGCAAGGCTGATGCTGAAGAAAAAGAGCGCGCCGAAAAAGAACGCGAAGACCGTCTGAAAGCCAAGGCTGAAGATGAGGAGCGCAAGCGCACCGAAGCGGCTGCCGCTGAAACGCGTGCCAAAGCTGCTGCACAACCCGCTGTGGCGGATGCTGGTGTTTCGAATGAAGCACCGCGTGGCGGTGCTGCTGCTGGCAAGCCATCTTCGGCGCCTCGTAAGGCTGACCAAGACGCCCGTGATCGCCAGAACAAAGGTGGCAAGGGGCGTGATGATGGCCGCCGTTCAGGCAAGCTGACGCTGAACCAAGCCCTGTCGGGTGACCGCGGTCGCCAACGCTCTATGGCAGCGATCAAACGTAAGCAGGAACGCGCACGTCTTAAGGCGTTGGGCGGCACTGTCGAGCATGAAAAAGTGATCCGTGACGTACAGGTTCCTGAAGCGATCGTTGTTTCGGAACTGGCTGTTCGTATGGCTGAACGTGTGGCTGATGTTGTCAAAGCGCTTATGAATATGGGCATGATGGTGACACAGAACCAATCGATTGACGCGGATACTGCGGAATTGATTGTCGAAGAATTCGGCCACAAAATCGTGCGGGTTTCGGATGCCGATGTTGAGGATGTAATCCACGCTATCGAGGATAAACCCGAGGACCTGCAATCACGTCCACCTGTTATCACTGTGATGGGTCACGTTGACCACGGTAAGACCTCGTTGTTGGACGCAATCCGCAACGCCAAGGTTGTATCGGGCGAAGCGGGCGGCATCACACAGCACATTGGTGCCTATCAGGTGCAAGCCGATGACGGTAAGCTGATGACCTTTTTGGATACACCCGGCCACGCCGCGTTTACGTCCATGCGGTCACGCGGTGCACAAGTGACCGACATCGTGATTTTGGTGGTTGCAGCGGATGATGCTGTGATGCCGCAAACGATCGAGGCTATTCACCACGCCAAAGCGGCCGGTGTGCCAATGATCGTTGCGATCAACAAAATTGATCGTCCAAATGCTAATGCAGACAAAGTGCGGACAGATCTTTTGCAGCACGAAGTTATCGTTGAGAAAATGTCAGGCGATGTGTTGGACGTCGAAGTCTCGGCGATCAATGGCACAGGTCTGGATGTGCTGTTGGAAAACATCAATCTCCAATCTGAATTGCTTGATCTTAAGGCCAACCCTGATCGCGCCGCTTCTGGTGCTGTGATTGAGGCACAGTTGGATGTGGGCCGCGGCCCTGTTGCAACCGTTCTGGTTCAAAACGGCACACTACGTCGCGGCGATATCTTTGTGGTAGGTGAGCAGTTCGGTCGTGTGCGTGCGTTGATCAATGATCAAGGCGAGCGCATCGAAGAAGCTGGTCCATCCGTTCCGGTTGAAGTTCTGGGCCTGAATGGCACGCCCGAAGCTGGCGACGTTCTGAACGTTGTGGAAACCGAAGCACAGGCCCGCGAGATTGCAGAATTCCGCGCCCATGCGGCTAAGGAAAAACGTGCCGCTGTCGGCGCTGCGACCACGTTGGAACAGCTGATGGAGAACGCTAAAGCCAGCGAAACCATGGCCGAGATGCCAATCCTGGTGAAAGCGGATGTTCAAGGTTCTGCCGAAGCGATTACGCAAGCCATGGCCAAAATCGGCAATGACGAGGTCCGTGTTCGGGTGCTGCATTCTGGTGTTGGCGCGATAACGGAATCCGATATTGGTCTGGCCGAAGCATCGGGCGCGCCTGTGTTTGGTTTCAACGTACGGGCCAACGCATCCGCGCGGAGCACTGCCAACCAAAAAGGCATTGAGATCCGTTATTACTCGGTGATCTATGATCTGGTGGATGATGTTAAAGCGGCCGCATCTGGTCTGCTGAGCGCGGAAATCCGCGAGACCTTTATTGGCTATGCGAAAATCCAAGAGGTGTTCAAAGTGACTGGCGTTGGCAAAGTTGCTGGTTGTCTAGTGACCGAGGGTGTTGCGCGCCGCTCTGCGGGCGTTCGCCTGTTGCGTGATGATGTCGTGATCCATGAGGGCACGCTGAAAACGCTGAAACGCTTTAAGGACGAAGTGGCTGAGGTTCAGTCCGGTCAAGAATGCGGTATGGCATTTGAGAAATACGATGACATTCGCGCTGACGATGTGATCGAGATTTTCGAGCGCCAAGAGATTGAACGCACATTGAGCTAATCAAAGCGTCTACATAAAACGAATTTGGGGGAGGGCTGCGGCGCTCCCCTTTTTCATGTCAGCCCTCACCGTTTTTTAGTGCCGCCAACGTGCGTTCCAATCCGTGCTGTAGGGAGTGGGGTGCTTCAAACCCGTCTAGTTCATGCTTGGAGCTTGCAAAGCTGGTTGAGGACGTGAATTTTTGCACGCGGATTTTGCTAATGGGCAGCTTTTTTCCTGTGATTTTGACAACCAGATCAGCGACCCAACCCAAAGCCAGCCCAACCCATTTTGGCAACCTTGGCCCGACACCCTCTTTTCCGAGCATGGTTTTGCGTACATCAGCAACCAGCGCATTCATGTTATAGTCCGGCGTATCGACGTAATTGAACACGCCATGTGTGGTTTTCGTTGTGACACATGTCAGCAAAAACGCGGCTATATTCTGAACATAAGCCATGGATTTCTGGTTGTTACCGTCACCGATCATAATAAACCGACCTGACGAAATTTGCTTGATCAAGTTATAGACATTGCCGCGATTACCCTCGCCAAAAACGACGGTCGGGCGAACGACAAGCAAAGCGCGTTCGTTTGGGTCTTGGGCGTGCCATTGCTCCAACTCTTGTTCAGCCTGATATTTAGATTTTCCATAGGCATTGAAGGGGTTGATTGCGCCCGTTTCGTCTGTCCCCAACTTGGCAAAACCATAGACCGCAACCGAACTGGTGAAGATAATTTTACCAATGCCCTTGCTGGCACAAACTTCGGCAAGATTTTTGGCACCCAACACGTTGGTCTCATAATAGGCGTTGGTGTCGGAAACATCGTCGGTATGAACGGCGGCCAAATTGACAACGATCTGGCCAGAGATGATGTTCAACAGATTGGCTTTGTCTCGGATGTCAGCGATTTTCGTCTTGTCTGGAAATAGAGGGCTGGGAACCAGATCGACAATTTCAAACGGCATCTGTCGATCGGCGAGCAACTGACAAAGGTTGGTGCCTATAAAACCTGATCCACCTACAATTGTAATCATACTCATCTCGTCCCGAAAAATGTCCACCACGAACAAAACCACCTACCCTAAGGTTCATTGGTATCTGATCAACTTGGATTCTGGCATTCACAGACCTTAATGGAAAGGTCTGTTCTGGTGGATAACTATCATGCGTTCTGGTTTGCACTCGCAGAAAACCGCCGACCGACAGGGTTGCCCCCATTTACTAATTTCCATTTTTCAGCCATAAGTAGCTTTGTACATAGGATTTTTTCCTAATGTGTGCATTCATCCTGGGGGGCTGAATTGACCATATACGTTTCCGATAGACAGATCGCAAACGCGAGTAAACCGGCGACTGCGATCGGTGGATCGCCCTTGTTTTGGGCCTCAAAACGGTGTTTTGATATCCTAGGAAGCCTGTTTTTGTTACCCCTACTTGCCCTATTTGCCATTGCCCTACTGGTTGTGAATCCTTTCGCGAATCGTGGGTCACTGTTTTTCGTTCAGATTCGCATGGGGCGAGATTGCCGTGCGTTTAAGGCCTACAAATTCCGTACAATGCATGGGGTAAAAATGGTTCGACGTGGACCAAATGATCCAATTGAGAGCAGCGGTATCACAAAGTTCGGGAAATTTTTACGCAAAACGCGCATTGATGAGTTACCACAAATCTTGAATGTACTGCAGGGAAAAATGAGCCTGATTGGGCCACGACCTGATTTCTTTACCCATGCTCGCGCGTTTGTGCGTGCGATCCCAGAATACCGCGATCGTCATCGTATCCGTCCGGGCATTTCTGGTTTGGCGCAGGTTGAGCTGGGCTATGCCGAAGGGTTTGCAGAAACTCGCTCTAAGGCACAAGCTGATCTGTTCTATATTAAAAACGCGAGCTTCCTTTTGGAACTGCGGTTGGTCGGTAAAACCATCACAACAATTCTAACCAAAGCTGGCGTCTAAACTAAACCCGCTATAGCCAATCGCGCAGTACCGAAATAAGCGGTATATCGGCGGGCGGCATTGGGTAATCACGCAGATTTTGGACCCGCACCCACTTTAGGACCTGACCCTCTTTGGGTTGCGGCGTGCCTTCCCATTTGCGGCAGGCGAACAGCGGCATGAGCAAATGGAAATCGTCGTAGCTGTGGCTGGCAAATGTCAGCGGCGCCAAACAGCTGGACCACGTGTCTATGCCCAACTCTTCTTGCAACTCGCGGATTAAGGCGACTTCAGGGGTTTCACCTGCCTCAATCTTGCCGCCTGGAAACTCCCAAAGGCCGGCCATTGATTTGCCTTCTGGCCGTTGGGCCAACAAAATACGCCCATCAACGTCGATCAGGGCCACCGCTGAAACCAATAGGGTTTTCACGACCGATAATCCGCGTTGATTTCGATATAGGCGTGGGTCAAATCACAGGTCCAAACCGTGGCCTGCCCCGTACCGATGCCCAAATCGACAGCAATCAGCAATTCGTCGTTCTTCATATGCTCAGCGGCCGCGGCCTCGTCATAATTGGGCGACACCCAACCCTTATCGGCGACCACAACATCGCCAAAGCGGATCGACAAAAGATCACGGTCGGCTTTGGCACCGGATTTACCGACAGCCATCACGACACGGCCCCAATTTGGGTCTTCGCCAGCGACAGCGGTTTTGACCAATGGAGAGTTGGCAATCGACATCCCGATCCTGTGTGCGTCGGCATTTGTGTCAGCCCCCGTTACACAGACCTCAACGAACTTAGTTGCGCCTTCGCCGTCTTTGACAACCTGATGCGACAGATCCAGCATGACGCTGTGCAAGGCATCAGTGAAGGGGCCGGTGGCTGTTGTGATCTCGGCGGACTTTCCTGTGGCGCTGAGCAGCAGTGTATCCGACGTGGAGGTGTCGCTGTCCACCGTGATGCAGTTGAATGTTTTATCAGTCAGCGTAGACAGCATGTCTTGCAACAGGGGCTGCGCGATTTTGGCATCGGTAAAAATATAGACCAACATGGTCGCCATATCGGGTGCGATCATGCCCGAACCTTTGGCGATTCCAGCAATGTTGATCACGCCATGATCTGTGGTGATTTGCGCGGACGCGCCTTTGGTGAAAGTGTCCGTCGTCATGATCGCGGCGGCAGCGTCCTGAATGCGGCTGGGCGATAGGGCTTCGGTCAGTTCGGCGACTTTGGCTGTGATACGATCAAAGGGCAGGGGTTCGCCGATCACGCCCGTCGAGGACGAGAATACGCGATCAGACGGTACACCCAGCGTCTTGGCAACCATTTCGGTCACGGCTGTGACAGCCTCTGTTCCCTTGCCGCCAGTGAACGCGTTGGCGTTGCCTGAGTTGACAATGATCGCAGCGCCACCGTCTGTGGCGGAGCCAAGTTTGGCCTGACAATCCAGAACGGGCGCCGCTCGGGTTGCCGATTTGGTGAACACACCAGCAATCGTTGTTCCGGCGCACAGCCGGGCCAACATCACATCTGTGCGGCCAGTATATTTAACCCCAGCCCCAACGGTGGCGAACTGGACGCCTGAAATGACAGGAAGGTCGGGAAAGCCGCCTTTGGGCGCTAGAGGTGAGGTTTTCAAAGTAACGCTCCTAGTTTTCGAGCAAGCTCAGGTTGCTCAGTACCGTGGCGTTGATGCTGTTTTCCTCAGCACGGATGACCTCAGCCGTTTCTGTCAGCCCGGTGATGACACCTTCAACGGCCTGCTGTTGAATTTCAGCTTCCAGTTCGGCTTTGATCGATTCAAGGCTTGGCGTGTCTTGAAGGCGAGATTCATTTAAGATCAGAATGTGCCAACCAAACTGGGTTTGAACGGGGCCGGAAACCTCGCCTGCTTTCATGGCAACTACAGCATCTTCAAACGGTTTCACCATCATCCCAGGGCCAAACCAACCCAGACTGCCGCCATTGGCACCCGAAGGGCCAGTTGATTTTTCTTTGGCCAACTCGGCAAAATCAGCACCGTCATTTAGCTGCTTTTGAATGGCTTGGGCTTCGGCCTCGGTTTCGACCAAAATATGCGAGGCATTGAATTCTGTTGTGGGCTTTGCATCGGCAAAACGTGCATCATAGGCCGCTTGCAACGCCTCATCCGTGACGGCACCTGCAATTTTTGCGTCTAATGCATCACCGGCACGCATGCTGCGCAATTCGTTCTCGACTGTCAGGGTGATCGTGCGTGAAGGTTCGCCGACCAGAGCCTGTGACAGAACAGTTTGTTGGATCAGCTGGGCCAAAATACCCTCAAACAGCACGTCATCGGGCAGTGATTTGTATTGATCTGGGAGGCCAGTTTTGGTGACAATCATGTGGCCAACCGTGATGTCCACGCCGTTCACAGTGGCAACAACTGTATCGGCGGTGGTTTCTTCGGCAAAGGCGGGCAGGGCCAAACCAACCGCCAAAACCGCGCCAAGCCAGAAATCATTACGTTTTAACATCTTTTTATCCTCAGATTGGGTCACGCGGGGGTGCGTAACATTGACACTAGGTTACCAGCTGATTACATCGCAAAAGGTCATGGCGAAGGCTTTGCTGTTTCTTTCCGTTTTGTTTTAGGACGCGCGGGAAGTCGGGGCAAGGGACAGTCGCACAGGAACAATATTAGTTGATCATTCAGGCGGAGAAAACATGCTAGGTATCGGAACACTGACCAAAAAAGTTTTTGGCACCCCGAATGATCGAAAAGTCAAAGCGACATTGCCGTTGGTTGCTCAAATCAATGCGCTTGAACCGGACTTTGTTAAATTGTCCGATGACGAGATCAAACAAAAAACCAAAGAGTTTGCAGAACGGGCGATCAAGGGCGAAAGCCTAGATGACCTGTTGCCCGAAGCCTTTGCCAATGTGCGCGAAGCGGCACATCGGGCGTTGGGCCTGCGGGCGTTTGACACCCAGTTGATGGGCGGCATTTTCCTGCATCAGGGCAATATTTCTGAAATGAAAACCGGCGAAGGTAAAACCCTAGTGGCGACCTTGCCCGCCTATTTGAATGCGCTGACTGGCAAGGGAGTTCACATCGTTACGGTGAATGATTATCTGGCCAAACGTGATGCTGATTGGATGGGCAAAGTTTACGGCGCGCTTGGCCTGACCACGGGCGTTGTTTACCCCAATATGGACGAGGCCGAGAAACGCGCGGCCTATGCCTCGGACGTGACCTATACCACCAATAATGAACTGGGCTTTGACTATCTGCGCGACAACATGCGCGCAGAATTGGCAGAAATGGCGCAGCGCGAACATAATTTCGCGATCGTCGATGAGGTCGACTCGATCCTGATTGATGAAGCGCGGACACCGCTGATCATTTCCGGCCCCGCGCAGGACCGTTCGGAAATGTATGTCACTGTTGACAAATTGATCCCCGATCTGACGGACGAGCATTTTGAGTTGGACGAGAAAACCAAGAACGTCACCTATACCGAAGAGGGCAACGAATTTATCGAAAAGACGCTGTCTGCGGCAGGGCTAATTCCAGAGGGTCAGACTCTGTACGATCCTGAAAGCACAACTTTGGTGCATCACGTTAATCAGGGGCTAAAAGCGCACAAGCTGTTCTTGAAAGACCGAGATTACATCGTTCGTGATGGCGAAGTGATGTTGATTGACGAATTCACTGGCCGGATGATGGCCGGGCGTCGTTTGTCCGATGGTCTGCATCAGGCGATTGAGGCCAAAGAAGGCGTCAACATTCAGCCCGAAAATGTGACACTGGCCTCTGTGACATTCCAGAACTATTTCCGCCTCTATGACAAATTGGGCGGCATGACTGGCACCGCCTTGACCGAGGCCGAAGAATTCGCCGAAATCTATGGGCTTGGTGTGGTCGAAGTTCCTACCAACCGCCCAATTGCACGCGAAGATGAGGACGATCAGGTTTATCGCACAACCCGCGAGAAATTTGAAGGCGTGGTCAAAGCCATTGAGGAATCCCATGCCAAGGGCCAGCCATTGCTGGTTGGCACCACTTCGATTGAAAAGTCCGAGACCCTTTCGGAAATGTTGAAAGCAGCTGGTGTAACACACAACGTTTTGAACGCGCGTCATCACGAGCAAGAAGCCAAGATAATTGCCGATGCTGGTAAATTTGGTGCGGTGACCATCGCCACCAACATGGCGGGCCGCGGCACTGATATTCAGCTCGGCGGCAATGTCGATATGGTCTTCAGCGAAGCCATTGAGGCCAATCCAGACGCTAATCCAGAAGAGTTGCGCGCCAAGATCGTCGCGGAGCATGCCGATGACAAAGCCAAGGTGATCGCGGCCGGCGGCCTTTATGTGCTTGCGACCGAACGGCACGAAAGTCGCCGGATTGATAACCAGCTGCGGGGCCGTTCTGGGCGTCAGGGCGATCCTGGCCGTTCGTCATTTTTTCTGTCGCTCGAAGATGATCTGATGCGCATTTTCGGGTCCGAGCGTTTGGATTCGGTTTTGACCAAACTTGGCATGAAAGACGGCGAAGCCATCGTTCACCCGTGGGTCAATAAATCGTTGGAAAAAGCGCAGGCCAAGGTAGAGGGCCGCAATTTTGACATTCGCAAACAGTTGTTGAAGTTCGATGATGTGATGAATGATCAGCGCAAGGTGATCTTTTCGCAGCGCCGCGAGATCATGGCTGCCGAAGATCTGTCCGAAATCGTGCAAGATATGCGCCATCAGGTCGCGGAAGATTTGGTTGATGAATATATTCCGGCCAACACCTATGCGGACCAATGGAACGCCGAGGGGCTTTATGCCGCCGTGATTGAGCGGATGGGCATGGACGAGCCTGTGATGGCATGGGCCGAGGAAGAAGGTGTCGATGACGAGGCCATTACTGAACGTCTGTGTGATGCGTCTGACAAAATGATGGCGACCAAGGTGGCCCAGTTCGGTCCCGAATCTATGCGCACGATTGAGAAACAGATATTGTTGCAAACGATTGACGGTAAATGGCGCGATCACCTTTTGACGCTCGAGCATCTGCGCTCTGTCGTGGGTTTTCGCAGTTACGCCCAACGTGATCCGTTGAACGAATACAAATCAGAATCGTTTCAACTGTTTGAAGGTCTGCTGGATTCATTGCGTTCAGAGGTAACACAAAAGTTGTCGCAAATTCGTCCGCTCTCGGATGAAGAACAAGAGGCGATGATGCAGCAAATGTTGGCTCAACAACAAGCCGCACAACCAACATCCGAGGCGCCAACAGCATCAGGATTTGATGAAAACGACGAGGCCACTTGGGGCAATCCGGGGCGCAATGACAGCTGCCCATGTGGTTCTGGTAAGAAGTTCAAACACTGTCACGGCAAGTTGGTTTAAGCCGATTGATTCGATCTACTGCTTTCCAAATCTTGGAATGTGGCGAGAATGTGGCGTATATATCGTAGGGTGAGAAAGTTTGCCCACTATATGTAGGGATACTCTTTGGTCACGCTCCACATCTGGATTGATGTGGCGCGACCACCTCACCAAAATCTTATCTATTTTGGATCTGTGGAATTGTGGTTTTGGCGCGCATAATGCGCGTGGGTGGGAGTTTGGTAGGAGGGATCACCATGCTCATAAAGAAAAGCTACAAAGCTGCGGTTTCAACATTTGCTATCGTTTTGGCCACGGGATTCGTAATGCAAAACGGCGATGCGCTTGCGTCACGGTTTGTAACGGTCGAACCCAATCCGCAATCCATTCAGACGACGCCGGTTGAGACAGCAGAAAACCTGACACGCGTGTCGGAAAAGCCGACCCTGTTGGTTGATCAGTCAGGTCTTGCGGACCGCGTCAATCAAACTGAGGAAAATTACAGCTCTCCCCAACTGAATCCTGATCAAGATTTCAGTTCGCTTGGGTTGGCTTGCGACATGACACTGAATGCGACCAAATCAGTTGGCGCGATGGTGGCATTGGAATTCAAAGCGCCGTGCCATGTGAATGAGACCGTAATCATCAGCCACCAAGGCTTGCGGTTCACCTCAGTTACCAATGACATTGGCCATGTAGCGGTACAGATCCCAGCTATGGTGACCGCCGCGTCATTCGACGTTATGCTCACTGATGGGAACATCGTTTCGGCCACCGTTGATGTGCCCGAGGTGTCCAAATATAATCGCGTTGCTGTGCAATGGACTGGCAATAGCGGGCTTAGTATCCATGCATTGGAATTTGGCGCTGACTATGGTGAACGTGGCCATGTATGGGCTAAATCTCCGCAAACTGTCGCGGCCGCGCTTCAGGCGCGTGGCGGATACATCACCCGCCTAGGCAACGTCGAATTCCCAGCCGCCAAACATGTCGAGATTTATACCTTCCCATCTGGGCAAGCGCAAAAATCCGGCGTGGTCCGGCTTAGTGTGGAGGCCGAGGTGACTGCTCAAACCTGTAGCAAGGATATTGAGGCACAGGCCTTGCAAAGTGGTGTGGATGGCGAGTTAACGGTTAGCGATCTGATCCTTTCAATGCCAACCTGCGATGCTATTGGTGATTTTCTGGTGTTGAATAATCTTCTAAGAGACTTAAAGATCGCACAGAACTAGAATAAGCTGGTTCCAACGCGGTAATCTCGGGAAGACAGATGAAATTTTTTCGTGCGGCGGCCTTCGCCGCACTTTTCCTATTCGGAATGCTTGCGCCCTTAGTGGCCCAAGATGTGACTCTAACTTCGCGGGATGGCAAGGTTTCGATCAGTGGTACATTGCTGTCGTTTGATGGAGAGTTTTTCCGCATTGATTCACTTTATGGCATTCTGACACTGGATGGCACCGGCGTGACATGTGTGGGCGCAGGCTGCCCCAATCTAGAAAGCTATGTTGCCGAATTTTCAATCAGCGGCGCGCGCTCGATGGGAGCAGTTTTACTGCCGGTTTTGGTCGAAACCTATGCTTCGCAGAGCGGAATGCTGCTGAAGCGGATCGTTCAAAGTGACACCCAATACACCTACGTTTTGCGGCTTGCCGATACTGGAAAAGATGTTGCGCGCATTTCATTTCGGTTGTCCAATACGGATACTGGTATTGCCGAAATGTTAGCGGGCGATGCTGACATGGTTTTGGCGACGCGTGAAATCACAGCGGCTGAAGCCAAAACGGCCTATAGCGCAGGGCTTGGTGACATGAAGCGTGCCGCTCGGAGCAGAATTGTCGGGCTGGACGGGCTGGTGCCTGTTGTTGCGCCAAACAATCCGACCACCGCGATTTCGCTGGCTGATTTGGCGCAGGTCTATGCGGGTGAGATCAGCAATTGGCAGGACATTGGCGGGCCGGACGCCCCCATATTTTTGCATCACATGTTTGCAGATACAGGTTTGGCGCAGCAATTTGAAAAAGATGTGATGCAGGTGGGAAAACGTGTGTTGTCCGAAATGGTCAAACACCATGCAACGGCGGCTGAGGTTGCCGACGCTGTAGCACGAGATCCTTTTTCCATTGGGATCACGCGGTTTTCAGAAACTGGCAATGCCAAGATGCTAAGCCTGCGAGGCACATGCGGCATGGCATTCACCGCCTCGCGCCGCGCCCTAAAGACTGAGGACTATCCGCTAGCGTCACCCTTGTTTCTCTATACTCCAGCCCGTCGTATGCCCAAGGCTGCGCGGGAATTTTTGACGTTCCTGCGTTCTCCTGCTGCGCAACGTGCTGTGCGGCATGTCGGATTCGTCGACCAGGAAGTCACCCAGATTGGCATCGATAATCAGGGCAAACGTTTTGCCAATGCAATCGCTGCCGCTGGCGGTGATATCAAGCTGACGGATTTGCAGAGCATGACTGAGGTGTTACGCCCCGCGTCCCGTCTGACCATCACCTTTCGGTTTAACGCCGGTTCATCTTCGCTCGATGCGCAATCGCGCTCTAACGTTGTACTGTTGGCGCGCCTGCTTGAGGCGGGGGCATATGATGGGCGCGAGTTGATGTTTGTCGGATTTAGTGACGGGGATGGGCCTGCTAAAGGAAACCGGATAATTTCGCAGCGCCGTGCCAAAGCCGTGCGTGCTGCTGTAAAATTGGCGGCCACAACGTTGAAGCCCGACCAGGTGACGCTCAGCACCAAAGCGTTTGGCGAAGCGTTGCCAATGGCGTGTGATGATACGGAATGGGGTCGTCAGGTGAATCGACGGGTCGAGGTCTGGATCAAGTAGGCGCTTACAAATAGCCTTCTGATTTGAAGCTCAGCTCACGAGATTTGCCGATGATCAGGTGGTCGTGCAACGTAATGCTTAGCGCTAAGGCGGCGTCCTGTATTTGGTTGGTCATGTTGATGTCCGAGTCCGATGGAGTAGGATCGCCAGACGGGTGATTGTGAACCAAAATCAGGGCTGACGCGTTTAATTCTAACGCACGCTTTACCACCTCGCGCGGGTACACCGGTACATGGTCTATGGTGCCTTTGGCTTGCTCTTCGTCGGCGATCAATACGTTTTTGCGATCTAGGTACAATACGCGGAAATGCTCAGTTTCACGGTGGGCCATCGTGGTGTGGCAATAGTCTAAAACTGCGTCCCAGCCTGACAAAACCTGTTGTTGCATCACGCGGGCACGGGCCAGCCGATGGGCTGCCGCCTCCACGATTTTTAATTCCAGCACAACAGCGTCGCCTACACCTTTGATTTCGCACAGCCGTTCTGGCGAGGCTGAAATCACACGGTTAAAGTCACCAAATTGATCGAGCAAGCGCCACGCCAATGGTTTTACATCGCGGCGTGGGATGGCGCGAAACAGGACCAATTCCAGCATTTCATAGTCGGGCAGGGCGTTTGCGCCGCCGTCAATGAAGCGGCTGCGCAAACGTTTGCGGTGATCGCGGATGTAGGAGGGTTGCGGCGTGGATGTAGGAACCACAGCCTCGTCTGACCCATCAAACAGGGGCAGCGGCATTTCAGAGAATTGGTTTTGCGTGGCCATAACGACCACGCTCGCCTGATATGGTGAATATTTGGTTAACCCAAACGATTCAAGCCTAGCTTTTCATGCCGTCCCAAAAGGTTTTCACTTTGGAGAAAAAGCTGGAGCCGTTGGGGTTGTTGTCGGCGGCCACGTCCTCAAACTCACGCATGATTTCTTTTTGGCGCGTGGTCAGGTTGACGGGTGTTTCCACCGCCAGTTCGATAAACATATCGCCTGATCCGCCACCACGCAGCGCTGGCATGCCTTTGGAACGCAGGCGCATTTGGCGACCGGATTGTGATCCCGCAGGCACTTTCACACGGCTGCGGCCGCCGTCAATGGTTGGCACTTCGATGTCGCCTCCGAGGGCCGCTGTACCGATGCTGACGGGGACGTGGCAATATAGATTTACGTTGTCACGCTGGAACAAGGCATGCTCGTTGACCTCGATAAAGATGTAAAGATCGCCGGATGGTCCGCCACGCAGGCCTGCTTCGCCTTCGCCCGCCAGCCTGATCCGTGTGCCTGTTTCGACACCCGCGGGGATGTTGACAGACAAGGAGCGTTCTTTTTCGGTGCGGCCAGCGCCCACGCAGGCTTTGCACGGGTTGTTGATCATTTGGCCCGCACCCTGACAGGTGGGGCAGGTGCGCTCAACGGTGAAAAAACCTTGTTGCGCGCGGACCTTACCCATGCCGGAACAAGTTGGGCAGACCACTGGTTCGGCACCGCTTTCAGCGCCGGTGCCGGAGCATTCGCCACAGGCAATCGAAGTCGGTACGTCAATGGTTTTTTGCAGGCCTGAAAACGCGTCTTCTAGGGAAACGCGCAAATTGTAGCGTAGGTCGGAGCCACGGGTTGCCCGCGGCCGTCCGCCACCGCGTTGGCCGCCCATAAAGTCGCCGAACAGGTCATCAAAAACATCCGAGAATGCAGAAGAGAAATCGCCTTGGCCGCCACCGCGTGGTGCACCGCCGCCTTCAAAGGCTGCGTGACCGTAACGGTCGTAAGCCGCACGTTTTTCGGCGTCTTTCAGAATCTCGTGGGCCTCGTTCACTTCTTTGAACTGTTCTTCGGCCTTTGGGTTGTCAGAATTGCGATCTGGATGAAGTTCTTTGGCTTTCTTGCGATAGCCCTTTTTGATTTCATCCGCCGAGGCACCCTTTTGAATGCCTAATAGGTCGTAATAATCGCGTTTTGACATGTCGTATTCCCTCTGGGAACGCAAAGGCCGACCCGACGCAAATCGGGTCGGCCAAAGGCGTTGTTATCGCCTTATGCGCGTTTGTCGTCGTCCAGATCTTCGAAGTCAGCGTCGACGATATCGTCATCAACACCCGAGATATCTTCCTCGGGGTTGGCTTCGGTTTCTTCGCCGGCTTCTTCTTGGGCGTTTTTGTAGATCGCTTCGCCAAGTTTCATCGCAGCTTCGGTCACGTTCTGAATGCCGGATTTAATCTTGGTGGCATCTTCGGTTTCCAACTGATCTTTCAGCGCAACGATGGCCAACTCAATCGCCTCGATGGTGGTTGGGTCGACTTTGTCGTTGTGCTCTTCCATCGCCTTTTCGGTCGAATGGATCAGGCTCTCGGCTTGATTTTGCGCCTCGATCAGCTCTTTGCGTTCTTTATCGGACTCAGCATTTTCTTCGGCCTCTTTGACCATTGCTTCGACTTCATCATCGGTCAGGCCGCCGGATGCTTGGATCGTGATCGCGTGCTCTTTGCCAGTGCCTTTGTCTTTGGCGCTGACCGACACGATGCCGTTGGCGTCGATGTCAAAAGTCACTTCGATTTGTGGCAGGCCACGTGGGGCTGGCGGGATATCTTCTAGGTTAAACTGACCCAGAATTTTATTGTCCGTCGCCATTTCACGCTCGCCTTGGAACACGCGGATCGTCACGGCGTTTTGGTTGTCTTCGGCGGTCGAGAACACTTGCGATTTCTTGGTTGGGATCGTGGTGTTGCGGTCGATCAGGCGGGTGAAAACACCACCCAGTGTTTCAATGCCCAGCGACAGAGGTGTCACATCCAACAGAACCACGTCTTTGACATCGCCTTGCAAAACACCGGCTTGAATGGCGGCACCCATGGCAACCACTTCGTCGGGGTTCACACCCTTGTGTGGCTCTTTGCCAAAGAACTTACCGACTTCTTCAACCACTTTGGGCATCCGTGTCATACCGCCAACCAGAACGATTTCGTCGATGTCATTTGTGGACAGGCCAGCATCCTTTAGCGCGTCTTTACAGGGCTTCAGGGAAGCCTTGATCAGATCGCCAACCAGGCTTTCCAATTTGGCGCGTGTCAGTTTCAGCACCATGTGCAGTGGCTGACCGCCATTTGGATCCATCGAGATGAACGGTTGGTTGATTTCGGTTTGCGTGGCCGAGGACAGCTCGATCTTGGCTTTCTCAGCGGCTTCTTTCAGCCGTTGCAGTGCCATCTTGTCTTTGGACAGATCAACACCGGTTTCCTTTTTGAATTCGTCCGACAGATATTTCACAATCTTCATGTCGAAGTCTTCGCCGCCAAGGAACGTATCACCGTTGGTGGATTTTACTTCAAACAGGCCATCGTCGATTTCAAGGATGGTGACATCGAATGTGCCGCCGCCAAGGTCATAAACCGCAATCGTCTGGGTTTCTTTTTTGTCCAAACCATAGGCCAGCGCCGCGGCTGTTGGCTCGTTGATGATGCGCAGCACTTCTAGGCCAGCGATTTTGCCGGCGTCTTTGGTGGCTTGGCGTTGAGCGTCGTTGAAATAGGCAGGCACGGTGATCACGGCTTGTGTCACTTCCTCGCCCAAATAGCTCTCAGCGGTCTCTTTCATTTTCCCAAGGATAAATGCGGACACTTGGCTGGGGCTGTATTTCTCGCCGTTGGCTTCAACCCATGCGTCGCCGCCTTTGCCCTCAACGATCGAGTAAGGCACCTGTTTTTGGTATTTCTTGATGGCAGGATCATCTGCCCGACGGCCAATCAAACGCTTAACTGCAAAGATGGTGTTGTCTGCGTTGGTGACGGCCTGACGTTTGGCAGGTTGGCCAACCAGACGCTCGTTATCTGTGAACGCAACGATTGACGGCGTGGTGCGTGCACCTTCCGCGTTTTCGATGACCTTTGGTTGCGAGCCGTCCATGATGGACACGCAAGAGTTTGTAGTTCCGAGATCAATCCCAATGACTTTAGCCATGCTCAATTCCTTTTCTTAGGCGATGTTGTGGTGTGTGGTCCTTATGTTTCGGCATCCACACGCCAATCCCAAATTTCCAATCAGAGCGAACCCTAATCATGCTTCTCGGCGTATATAAGGAGGGGGTATGCACCCTGCAAGGCACAGAGCGGCTATTTGGGTCATAAAAATTGATTCAATTCCGATATTTATGTCGAATTTGGTTCCTTTGGCGCCCAAAGCCCGTTTTGGAGGGGCAAACTGCGACACATTCAACACAATGAATATAATGGTGTCACTTTTCCAAGCAGCTCTTTATAAATGTTCCTGTAGCAGCAACAGGGAAAATGACATGCAGCAAATCGCCCTCATCTCGGTCGCCATGGTTCTTGGACTTACTCTTGGCAATTTCACAGGCGGCTTTAGTTTTTACTCGGCGGTTTGCCTGGTCGCCGGAATATTCCTTGTGACGCCCAGCTTGTTCAAATTCCACTTCTCGGATTTTGCGATCATCAAAACTCATAAAGGCGCAATACTCAAAAACCTATGGATTAATTATCTGCTGTTGACGGCGGCTGCACTGCTTATCGGTTACGCCAGCCAAGATATTGGCATCGCCGCCGCATTGTTCCTTTTGGCTTTGTTGCCTGGGGGTGGTATGGTGATGATGTGGATTAAGGTAAGCGGCGCTAATGTAAAGCTGGGCTTTGTCATTTTCATGCTTAATCTGGCGCTATTGTTGCCGATTACACTGATATTTGGTCAGTTCTATGACCTTGCAATCCCATATTTTCCAGCTGCAAATCTTGACGGAGTTAACGGTATTTCCGTCGCAAATGGGGTTAGCCCTGTCGGGCCGTTTATGATCTTGATTGTTATTCCGTTCGTTCTAAGTCGCGTTGTCTTGAAATACTTTCCAGCTGTCGTAGGCTTCACAGCGACCCACCAACAGAGCATTTCCAAGCTAACGATGTTTGGCATCGTGTTTTATCTGTTCTCACTGAAAACATCTCAATTGTTGTTTCAGGTTTCGGTGATGGATTTGGCAATGGCCGCTGTGGCAACGCTGGCATTTTATGGGGTGACCTTTGCTGCTGCTATCAAACTCACCGGTAAAACTGCGAATGAAAAAGCAGTGTTTTGGCACATAGCCACTCGTTATATCACGCTGGCTTTGATCCTCGCGGTGTTCAGCGTTGATACCTTTGGGGCCACGTTCATTTTACCAATTATGTTTGCCTACTTCATCCAAATTGGAGCGGCTGGGTTCCTCGCAAAAATTGAGGTGGAGCAGCCGGAAATTGGGCTTTAGTCGGGTGAAATTCGTCTCTCCATATTGATTCCTGTCGCTCGGAACCCGTCCTTTAAGTACAGGTCTTGGGCGCGTTTGTTATCCGCGGCGACACGTAATTTGATCTGCTCAAACCCGTCTTTCGCGAGCATGGTTTCAAAGCTGGCCAAGGCATTCTTACCATGTCCTTTCCTTTGATGGGGCTCAAGGATGCAAAAGTCATAGATAAAGACGGATCGGGTTTTTTGATCGGACCTGTACCAAAAATATCCAATAATTTCGGCACCAAGGGTTATGCACAGCAAATCGTGGTTCGGTGTCACTGGCCCTTGCGGCAAATCTTCGGCGATTTCGCGCATTGCTTTGGCCTGCGCATCATTGGGTGACAGCCCATAGTTTGACGAAATTTCAGCAGCATAGTCGGGAATGAAATAGGCCAGATAGCCGTCAAATTCTTCCACGCGCATCGGTCGTAGCGTCAAATCCATTTATTGTCCCCAATCGTCGCCCATCATTTCGTGTAGACGGCTGGCCGTGCGTTCAAATTCGAACGCGCCATCCCCCTCGACATACAGCATTTCTGGTGGTGCAACTGCTGTGCAAATCAGCCGTACATGGGATTCATACAGCGTATCAATCAGGGTCACAAACCGTTTGGCCTCGTTAAAGTTGGAACGTGACAGCTGCGGTATATCTTCCAGCACCAGCACGGAAACCGCCTCAGCAATTGCCAGATAGTCCGCTGCCCCCAAAGCTGTACCGCAGAGGTCGAAAAACCCGACCCGTGCCACCCCGTTGTGAAACCGCGGCAACACCACATCACGTCCCTTAACCCGTAGGGTAAACGGTGCGCCCTCACTATCTGTTAGGTCTTGCCAAACCGCGTCCATGGCTGTGCGTGCATCGGCACCCTGTTGCACAAAATAGCGCTGCGCCCCGCCTAAAACCGCTTGCCGGTAATCGGTTGGGCTGGCCAGTTCATGCACGACCATCTGTGCTTTGATCTGCTCGATGAATGGCAAAAACAATTGACGGTTCAGCCCGTCCTTGTACAGCTCATCTGGTGTTCGGTTTGAAGTCGTCACCACAACCACACCTGCCGTAAAAAGTGCCTCGAACAGGCGGCCGACGATCATAGCGTCCGTGATGTCACTGATCTGCATTTCGTCAAACGCCAGAACACGCACCTCGGCGGCAATCTTTGCAGCGACAGGTGCTATTGCGTCATCCACACCGGATTTACGCGCCTCGTTCATTTCGCTGTGCACCTCTTGCATAAAGGCGTGAAAATGTACGCGACGTTTTTCGTTGATCGCGAGATTGTCGACGAACAAATCCATCAGCATGGACTTGCCGCGCCCAACCCCGCCCCACAAATAGAGCCCCTGCGGCATGTCTTCGGGCTTGCGAAATAATCCACCCAAAATCCCGCGTTTGCGGATCTTAGCTGTCTCAAGGTGCACACGAATATCTTCAAGCGCGGGCAAAGCGGCCAGCTGCACGGGGTCCGCTGTCAACGTTCCCTCGGCCACCAAGCGGGCATATATGTCCTGCAATCGATCCGTCATCTGGCCTTCATATTTCGCCCCGTCACATAAGGAAAGCTGATGTGACGCTGAAAAACAAATCATTTGACGCGGTTGTGTTTTTGCAAGAGTTTCGCCGGACTGGAGAATTCAATGACAGATCAACGCGCGCCCCTCATCACCCCCGTCCTGATTGGCGGCTGTATCATCATCATGGTCGGATTTGCGATCCGCGCCAGCTTTGGCGTGTTCCAAATCCCGATTGCACATGAATTCGGCTGGCTACGCAGCGAATTTTCCTTCGCCATCGCGATCCAGAACCTAGCTTGGGGCATTGGCCAACCGATATTCGGCGCGCTGGCGGAAAAATTTGGCGATCGTAAAGCGATCATCGCGGGCGCCTTGATTTATGCGCTGGGCCTCGTGCTGTCGTCTTATGCTGTCACGCCCGGCCAACACCAAATTCTAGAAATCCTCGTTGGGTTTGGGATTGCCGGCACTGGTTTTGGCGTGATTCTCGCCGTGGTGGGCCGTGCAGCATCCGACGAAAACCGCTCGATATCGCTAGGCATCGCCACTGCCGCTGGCTCGGCTGGCCAAGTCTTTGGCGCGCCGCTCGCCGAATACCTGCTGGGCATGATGCCTTGGCAATCCGTGTTTATGGCCTTTGCCGCGATGATCCTGCTGGCGCTGTTCGCTTTGCCGATGATGCGCTCGCCGATCCGCCCCGCCACCCGCGCCGAGCTGGAACAGTCGATGGGCGACACCCTGCTCAAAGCGTTCAAAGACCCGTCTTTCACGCTAATCTTTCTGGGCTTCTTTTCTTGCGGTTATCAGCTGGCATTTGTCACCGCACACTTCCCCGCCTTAATCACCGAGATGTGCGGCGCGATCGACCCCTCCGGCATGCTGGCAAGCATCGGTGTGACCACCACATCAGCGCTGGGCGCGGTTGCTATTTCGTTGATTGGACTGGCCAATATCGTAGGCACAATTTTTGCTGGATGGCTTGGCAATCGCTACTCGAAAAAGTACCTGCTGACGGGTATCTACATTGGGCGTACCATCATTGCTGCCGCGTTCATCATGCTGCCGATTACGCCAACTACGGTGATCTTATTCTCCATCGGCATGGGGTCGCTTTGGCTGGCAACCGTGCCGCTGACCTCGGGACTTGTCGCACATATCTACGGGCTACGCTACATGGGCACGCTCTATGGCATCGTGTTTTTCTCACACCAATTGGGGAGCTTTCTTGGCGTTTGGTTGGGTGGCCGGATGTACGACAGCTTTGGCGATTATACAGCGGTTTGGTGGATCGGCGTCGGCATCGGAGCCTTCTCGGCCATCGTCCACCTGCCCATCAAAGAATCCCCCCTAGAGGCTCGAACCGCCTAAGCCTTGCCACCCAGCGCTAATCCCATAAGGTTGGGGGCATGATTGTAAGGGTGAAGAGTATGAGCGACGCAGATAAGGCCTATGAAGCGGCGCAGCGGTTGATTGCAGAAAGCATGGTGCGCCGTGACGGTGCCCTTAGTTTCAATACAAATGAAACTCGCTCTCTCACTAAACTTCCACCGGAAGTCGCGGGACTAGCTGAACTCAAAACGCTCTTCCTGCACAACACATGGATTAGAGACCTTAGCCCTCTTACGAGCATGAACAGGCTACAAACAATCAATTTGGACAGCACGCCGATTACCAGCATCGGCCTTAGTCAAATTGCTGGTTTACCAGTTTAAATGCTCTCGAACTCAACCATTCACAAGTGGAGGATCCACGCCCACTGTTGACGAATCCTCCATTTGGTTTTGGCGGAAAGTTTGGCAATTTTCCTAGCAGCAGCTGGCAAATACAAACCCTTTCATTTATCGGTATTCCCGCCTTAGATTTGGATCCCAAACTGGCCGAATTGTCAGAGATAAAAGATTCCATTGTACGTACCAAAAAAACGCTCTCTTACTTGCGCGAGGTTGGGGAGGATTGGCCGCCTTTGCCCGCCAAGGTTACTCCTATTGCGGCCCAATCTGGAAAGGGGTTTCAATATGCCCCAACAAGCAATGGCCCAATTGGGTATAACAACCCAGCCTCCAAGATTGAGCCGACTTCGCAACTGGCCCAGCTCCACACTCTGCTACAGGGAGAATTAGAGACTTTTTTGCAGTCCAGCCCTGACGGGGGCGAATTTCACCTTAGGCTCGTAAATAAGATTACCGCCTATCAAAGAAACCTTGGCGGTTCTGTTGAGGACCTTGTCTCAATCATGGTCTGGAAATCTGGCAACGATCTGCGGATTGAGCTGCGAGAGGCGAGCGGGCAACAAGCCCCAACAATCAACACCCCACCTTTGGATGTTGATCGTCGAACTAGTCTTGATTCCATTCTCACGCTGCACAATGCCTTTGCCAGCTTGCATCCAGAAATTGCCGAACTTGATGTAGTGGGTCTAGACCCCGCTGACCGTCATGTTTCGGAAATGACCAAAGAGGTTTTGTCAGATGCGCTGACCGCTATCAACGCACAGGTCGTATTGTTGATGGATGATGTGCGCCGCGATCTACAGGATTTACATAGCGAAGCGTTGTCCGATGGCAAGGCTGCCATACGCGCACTAAACCTTGAAGACGAAAGTCTACAAAACTTGATTAAGGCAATCGTTGCCGAGGCTGTCATCGAAAGACAAGGCGGCGGCATCCTGTCAAAGATTGGTGGAGATGTGCGTAGTGCGGTTGTTGGGGGCGCAGTTGGGGCCACGGCAAATGCTCTTGGCCCCGAAGTCGCTGCGAACTACTCGCAACTTGTCACCGCCCTTGAGCCCTATATGGGGCAATTGTTAACCGCTTGGCATGGGCCGGACAGCAATATCAAATCTACGATTGACTGGGTTATGCTACACTTGCGAATAAATCCACAATCTGATGATGAGGCGCAAAACGTCGAATAATTCCCTCCGCCAATTCTCATATGGTTTTCATACAGCCCAAATCGCCCCTAAACCTAAAGCTGGCTGGCTTCACGGGCGAGGACCTCGATTCCGTCCCAATCCCCATTCGCAACTAGATTTTTCGGGGCAACCCAGCTGCCGCCCGCGCAAATCGTGTTCGAAAGCGCTAGGTAGTCCGGGGCGTTTTGCAGGGTGACTCCGCCCGTTGGACAGAACCTGACCTGCGGCAGAGGTGCGCCGATGGCTTTAAGTGCGGATGCCCCACCAGAGGCTTCGGCAGGGAAGAATTTCTGGATGCTATAGCCCAGTTCCAATAGTCTCATCGCTTCAGTTGCGGTGGCGGCACCGGCCAGCAATGGCAGCTCTTCGTCCAGACAGGCTTGTAACAACATATCTGTCGCGCCTGGCGATACCCCGAACTGCGCGCCCGCTGCTTTGGCGGCTTTCACGTCGGCAGGTGTCAGCAGGGTTCCGGCCCCGACAATGCCACCCGAAACCGTGGCCATTTCGCGGATCACATCAAGCGCTGCGGGGGTGCGCAACGTCACCTCGAGTGCAGGCAAACCGCCAGCCACCAATGCCTGGGCCAACGGCACGGCATCAGCGGCATTATCCACCACAAGCACAGGTACAATTGGGGCCATCAGGCAGATTTCTTCGCAGGCTTTGCTAGAGTCATTCGGGGTCATAAAGTGGTCTTTCCTGTGTTAAACAACGACGGCGGCGCCTTTATCGGCGGGCCCTACGTTGTTTCTGAATACTTCAAATAATTCGCGTCCGATGCCATGGCCATTGTCGGATAGATCCGGCGTCACGGCCACGCGTGTTTCGAAACCGTCCGCGAAAACTTCCAGCGTTCCTGCGGTCGCGTCGAGTGTGATGATATCGCCATCCATCACCCGTGCCAATGGCCCACCGTTAGCGGCCTCAGGTGTGACATGGATGGCGGCAGGCACTTTGCCCGAAGCCCCAGACATGCGCCCGTCGGTCACCAAGGCCACCTTTAATCCGCGATCTTGCAAGACTGCCAATGTCGGGCTGAGATTGTGCAATTCCGGCATTCCGTTGGCGCGTGGTCCTTGAAAACGCACCACGACAACGCAGTCTTCGGTGAACTCGCCGGCCACGAAGGCCGCCTTTACGGCGTCTTGTGTGTGGAACACGCGGGCGGGAGCTTGGACGATTTGATGTTCAGGTTTTACGGCGGAAACTTTGATCACGCCGCTCCCAAGATTGCCGCTCAGGGCCTGCAGCCCACCTGTTGGTTTGAACGGATCGGAAGCGGGCCGCAATATTTTGTCATTCAATGGCGCGGCTGGACCGCTGTGCCAAGCAAGGTCACCGTTTTCCAGTTTAGGGTCCTTGGTGTAATCTTGTAGCCCGTCGCCTATGATGGTTGTTGTGTCAGGGTGCAGCAATCCAGCGTCCAGCAATTCGCCAATCATGTATCCCAACCCGCCTGCGGCGTGAAAGTGGTTCACGTCCGCTAGCCCGTTTGGATAAACTTTGGCCAGCAGGGGCGTCACCGCAGAGATTTCGGCCAAATCCTCGGGCTCAATGAGAACACCAGCGGCGCGTGCCATGGCAGGAAGATGAAGGACCAGATTGGTCGACCCCCCTGTAGACATTAGCCCAACCATACCGTTTACGAATGTCCGTTCGTCCAGAATTTTGGACGCTGGGCGGTAGTCATTTCCAAGGGCAGTGATTTCTAGGGCACGCTTGGCACCGAAGTCGGTTAGGGCGTCCCGCAGGGGAGTGTTCGGGTTTACAAAACTTGCGCCGGGTAGGTGCAGCCCCATGAACTCCATCAACATCTGATTGGAATTGGCGGTGCCATAAAAGGTGCAGGTGCCGGGGCCGTGGTAGCTGTCCATTTCTGCCTGCATCAGTTCTTTGCGGCTGATTTCACCGCAAGCGAACTGCTGGCGTATTTTTGCTTTTTGATCGTTGGGTAGTCCAGATGTCATCGGGCCAGCCGGCAAAAACACGGCGGGCAGATAACCATAGGTGGCGGCCGCGATAATCATGCCAGGGACGATTTTGTCACAAACACCGAGGTAAACGCTGGTGTCAAACGTGTTGTGCGACAGGGCAATGCCCGCCGCCAAGGCGATCACGTCGCGCGAAAATAGCGATAGTTCCATGCCAACTTGGCCTTGCGTGACGCCATCGCACATGGCTGGAACGCCGCCTGCCATTTGTGCGGTCGCACCAACATCACGCGCGGCTTTGCGGATCAAGTCGGGGAAGGCGTCAAAGGGTTGATGCGCGGACAGCATGTCATTGTATGCACTGATAATGCCTAGGTTTGGAGCGGGTGAAGATTCGAGTGCAGTTTTGTCAGCACCCATTGCAGCATAGGCATGAGCCTGATTTCCGCAGGTCAAATGACCACGACGCGGGCCTTCTTGTTGTGCTTGATGCATCCGTGCCAAATATGTTTGGCGGGTTTGCGCGCTGCGTTTCTGGATGCGGTTGGTAACTTTGTGGATGGTGTTTTCAAGAGACATGTTGGTTCCCTAACGCGATCAATTCTTTGGATTCGGGCCTGAGTAGCACAAAAAGTTAGCGCTAACAATTAGGTTTTTACCTCTGTCGTTTTGTCAAAATGAACTCCTCATCATACCTCGCGTAAGAATTCTTGGATTGCAACCGTCACCTTTTCAGGATCGGCATAGGTTAAAGAATGGCCCGCGTTTGGGATCATGGTTTGATATGCGGTGCGGTTGATATCTGCCAGTTTTCCTAGACCTGATATCGGGATCGTCGTGTCCACCTCGCCCCAAATGGCGGCAACGGGGATGTCGGAGTTGGCCAAAACCTTGTGCTCATCCTCCAGATTGACCGCCAGCAGATTACGTAGGCTCGACAAGATGGCGGGTAGAAACCCCTGCACATGGGTATCTTCGTTTTGCTTGGTGTAAATGTCTGGCACAGAGGATGGTGTTTTGGAGGCTGAGGTTAAGGCTTTGCGCAAGAGAACCCCACCCAAGATAGACATGATCCAATCCCCTATAATCGGCGTGTCGCGAATAAAGGTAAAGGTCTTGCCGGGCGTGATCCCAAGGCCTGCAGGAGCCAGCAATATCAGCCGCTCCAACATCTCAGGATGTTTGGCGCCATAGCAAGTCGCAATGGCGCCGCCCATCGAATATCCGATCAACATCATGCCTCCATCGACGTCTTGGTCTTGCAGCAATTCCTCTAATTGGCGATTGAAGAATTCGGCGTTTTGCGGCCCGATAACACGGTCAGAAAATCCTCGTCCATAGAGATCATAGGTGAGCACACGATAGCCCATGCGGTTCAGCCCGACCAACAGCCCGTCCCATACATAGCTGGGGGTCGTTAGGCCATGCACGCAAACCGCAATCGGTCCACCAATCGGACCACGCCATTGATAGTGTGTCATACCGCTGGAAAGACTGGCAAAGTTACCAGGCGCTGCTTTGCGCATATCCTTGCCCATTGGTGTCCGCCGACGCTCGGCAAAGAAAGGGGCTGCGATCAGCAGAATGACGAAACCAATTAGGAAAAACCAACTCATTATACACCTCTCCAAATCACAGGAAACCAATCTTCGCGTAGTCGCTGACCGGCCGTCATTTCATGCCCCGGAAATGGGGGAGATGTGCGGCCAGGGCGTTCGACATAGCGGGCGTCGTCACCCATCCAACGCAGGCTAAGTGCACGTCGGGTTGTTTTGCCCATATTGCCGCGTGCGCCGTGGACAGTGCGGTAGTCAAACAACAGCGCATCACCCGGATTCATCGGCCATTCTAGAACCTTCAAATCCGCCGGGTTTTGGTCGGGGTCGGGCACGGGCGTCCAATCGTGTTCGCCCTCATAAAAATCGCTGTCGTCGGCCCAACTGACTGGGCGCACCATACGGTCCCATTTGTGGGATCCTGCGATGAAGCGCAGGCTGGCATCTTGTACGGGATCAAGCGGTATCCAGATGCTGACGGTTTGTTCGCCTGTGACAAAGTAGTAAGGGCTGTCTTGGTGCCACGGGGTTGGCGTTGGGGTGCCTGCGTCTTTGACCAACACATGGTCGTGGTAAATCTGAGCGGTTTTTGATTGCATGACCGTTGCCGCCAGCTCTGCGGCGGGGCTTTGGTGGATGACTTTCCCAAACTCGGGGATACGGGCCCAATTGCAATAATCGTCAAAGAACCGCCCATCCGTCACGTCATTTTCCGAGGCGTATTCGCTAGGGTTGGCCAAGTTGCGTGCCACACCGGCGGCCATCAGATCGACCCAATCGGTGAACAGGCCTTCAACCTTAACAACGCCGTCGCGTTTGAAATCTGCAATTTGTTTTGGGGAAATCATCTCGCCCTCCAAGCGTCCAGAATATAGCGGCTGACCATCAAGTCCAGATGCGCGCCGCCGCCGTTTTTGAACAAGGTGATTTCGTCGTCACTGGTGCGTTTGAAAGACCCAGTTGCTAGTTCATAATAATCGGCCAACACGTCTTCACGCATGATCGCGCCGCTGGCCAGCGGGATCATCAACTCGCCAATATGGTTGACGGTTGTGTCGAAACTGTCGACAAAAATTCGCGCACGTTTAAGGGCAGCGTCGTCTACCTCTCGCATGTCGGGACGGTAGGCACCGATTAGATCAATGTGTTGGCCGGCCTGCAACCACTCGCCTTTGATCAACGGGTCAGTGGACATGGTGGCCGAAGTGATAATGTCGGCTTCGCGCACGGCGTTTTCCAGATCGCTCGCCGCTGTGGTGTCGGGGAAAGCTTGCGCCATTTTGATGGCCGCATCGGGAGAGCGGTTCCAGACCCTGAACTGTGCGTCGGGAAAGGCAGCTCCATAGGCATTTCGCAGGGAGTAGCCGACTGTTCCTGCGCCAACAATCAAGATGTTGCGGCTGTCAGGGCGGGCCAAAATTTTGGCCGCCAACAGGCTGTCGCCTGCGGTTTTCCATTTCGTGACCAGATGAAAATCAATCAGGGCTTCCAGCTGACCACTTTGATCGGAAAACAAGTTTACGGCTCCGTTGACCATCGGCAAATTTGCGGACGGATTTTCAGGGAAAATGGTTGCGGCTTTGGTGGCAAGGCCAAGCCCATCTATCCAAGCGGCGCGGGACAGTAAGGTGTCTTTGCCACGATACAAAAACGTGTCGGCGATTTCGGCTTTGGGCAACTTGTGGGAATCAACCAAGGCGTCGCATAGCGCGTTCCAATCGAGCAGCGCATTGCCGTCTTCAAACCCAATGATTTCAAACTTCATAAGAACGCTTCCTTTGCCGTTAGAACGTTGTGATGGACCAATGACTGCGCCCAACCCGCTGCTCCATCGAACAAATGTGCATGCCATCCACGGTCTGCCGCAGCTTTGACGTTATCTGGCAAATCATCAGTGAACAACAACGCCCCAGGTGCAAGACCGCTGGATTGCTCTAACAGCTCATAAATTCGGGCGTGTGGTTTGATTTCTTGAAGGTGGCCAGACACATATTTTTGGTCAAATTCATTTAGGAATGGATAGGCCTTTGCGGCGATTTCAAACGTGCCAATACCAAAATTGGACAGTGCAAAAACGGGTGTGCCTTTAGCGCGGATCGCTCGCATTAACCTAACGGAATCTGAAATGGCGGGGGTCGCCATTTTGATCCAACTGTCGTGCCACAGACAAATTTCGGAGCGGAATTTAGGATGCGCGCTAGCGCATTCATAAACGGTTTGGCGAAAAGGTGCGCCCAGATCAATGCGTTCGTTCATGGCGTATAGGTCCACGGCGGCGAACAGTTCGCGGCGTCGTTTGGTGCCAATTTCAGCGTCGAAAAACCGTTCTGGATGCCACTCGATCAGCACCTTGCCGATGTCAAAAACGACTGCTTCAATTTGCGGCATTTGGGGTTTCTTTCTGGGCTTTGTTCAATTCACTATCCAACGCCGAAAGAAAACGCGACCGGTCGGCTTTTGTAAAGGCTTTGCCGCCACCTTGACGAAACGGATCGGCCTCGCGCAGGTCGCTCATCAGATCACGGGTGGCCAGAATGTTGCCGATGTTTGCAGGGGTGAACACTTCGCCGTTGTGCTTTAGCACCCTTGCGCCTGCCTCAATGCATTTGGCGGCTAAGGGAATGTCGCCCGTCACCACCACATCACCGCGCCCTGCACGATCGGCGATCCACATGTCGGCCACATCAGGGCCGTCCGCGACAAACACCATCTCAACCAACGGATTGGCCGATGGGCGCAAACCACCATTGCATACCATGAACAGCTTTAGTTTGCGGCGGGTGGCGACCCGTTCGGCCTCGTCTTTGACAGGGCAGGCGTCGGCGTCGATGTAGATGGCTGTCATAGCAGGGCTTTCATGTTTTTTAGAGCGTGCTGATCCAAGAGATGACCAAAGACACTGAAAAGATACTGAACAATGTCGAGATCAGGATTGCGGTGGAAACGCGATGAGGGGCGACGTTGTAATGCTGGGCAAGAATGTAGACGTTGCCAGCCACAGGAAGTGCGGCAGCGGCGATCATCACGCCAGCGTCAAAACGGGCGACGTTGAAGATTAGCAAAGCGCAGATGCCCACAGCAACCGGGTGCAGCACCAATTTTGCAAAGGACAACCAAACGGCGACTGAGATCCGCTCGGCGGATTTGTAGGCCAGTGAGGCGCCGATTGCGAACAGGGCGCCGGGCGTTGCTGCGGCGCCAAGAATGGTCAGAAATTCACTGACAGGCGTGGGAAGTGGCACATTGGTGGTGGACCATATCAAGCCTGCCGCCATCGACATTACCATTGGGTTTTCCAACAAACCCTTGCCGACAGTGACCAAGACGGCAACCGACATGCGTCCATCGCGGCTGCCTGTGATCAGGATCACGATCAAGCTTGAGAACACAATTAGGTCGATGGCCAGTAGCATGATGATCGGACCGATAGCGGCGGGGCCCAATAAAACGGCCAGCATCGGGATGCCCAAAAATCCGGTGTTGCCGATAATGCCGCATTGCGCTTCGATTGCGCACTCTGCCACAGATAGTCCGCGCGCCTTGGCGGCCAGTGACACCAGCAGGTAAACCACAGCGGAACCCAGTAAATAGGCGTAGGCGAATTGGGCGTCGAAAATTTCGGTAATGGGCAGAGTCGCGGCAAAACGAAACAACATCGCCGAAAGGGCAAAGTAAAAGACGAACTTTGTCAGGTAGGCTGTGGCCTCGGCGGGGAAAAACCGCGTACGGCCCGCAATGTAACCGACACCCATTAAGGCAAAAAACGGCAGAGTTTTCAGGAAGATTTCCAGCATGCTCTTGGCTTAGCATCCCATCGGCGGACGCGCTACCCCCCGCCGATCAACACCCCTGCCGCGAACACAAGTGCCCCGCCTAGGACCACCTGAAATGTGGCCCGCATAATGGGGGTTTGCATGAATTTATATTGCAGCCAAACGATGATCCACAGCTCCACGAACACCACCATGATGGCGATTGACGTAGCGGTCCAAAAATCGGTGATCAGGTAGGGTAATGCATGGCCCAAACCACCCAATGTGGTCATCACTCCTGACGCAAAACCGCGTTTTGTCGGCGAACCACGGCCGGAAAGTTCGCCATCGTCAGAGGCGGCTTCGGTAAAGCCCATCGAGATGCCAGCCCCAACGGATGCCGCCAGCCCGACCAGAAAGGTTGTCCATGTGTCCTGGGTGGCAAAGGCGGTGGCAAAGATCGGTGCAAGGGTCGAAACGGACCCATCCATAAGTCCCGCCAAACCGGGTTGAACCCAGGTTAGAATAAATTGGCGGTGTGCGGTTCGCTGCTCGCTGTCGCGGGCATCCTCGGTTAGATGGTCAGCTTCCAATGTATGGGCTGTGTCTTTGTGCCCCGCCTCTTCGGCGGCCAAATCTGCCAGTAATTTGCGTGTTGGCGCATCGGTCGAGTTTTGGGCAGCTTTGGTGTAAAAGGCCTCTGCATCTGACTCCATTTTTGCGGCTTCGTCGCGGATACGTTCGATCCCTAGATTTTTAAGTAACCACACGGGTCGCCGTGCGTAAAACCCTGCGACATGTTCGCGACGCAGTAGCGGGATCACATCGCCAAATCGTGATTGATGCAGTTCGATCAATTTGCGGCGATGGACATCTTCCTCAGCTGCCATGCTGTCGAATATCTTGGCCGAGGCGGGGAATTCATCACGTAGATATTCAGCATAAGAGCGGTAAATCCGTGCATCGTCCTCCTCAGAAGATATCGCAAGCGCTATGATTTCCTGTTCGCTCAGGTCTGAAAACCTGCGGCGGGCGGTTGCTCCAAAAAACATAGCGGCTCCTTAGTTTAGAATGATTCCAATTTATCACACGGGCAAAAATTGACAAGCACAAAGCCGCTGCGGGCTTCTTTTCTTGCTTAGACTAAACAGTTCAGATTATAGTCGCTGGCCAATACCGGAGATAGAAATGACAGCCACAGCGCATAAGATTACGAAGGGTCGAAAGTTTGACCAAGTTCTTGAAGGCGCGCGAGTCGTTTTTATGAAAGACGGATTTGAGGGGGCGAGTGTCGATGACATCGCCAAAACTGCGGGTGTTTCCAAAGCAACGCTTTATAGTTATTTCCCTGACAAGCGGTTGCTGTTTGCCGAAGTGGCAAAATTTGAATGCAAGCGACAGGCTGACAACGCGATCGAAGTTGTGACGACAGATTCACCCCCTAGCGAGGTGTTGTTTGAAGCAGGCCAGAGGATGATTGATTTTGTTACATCCGAATTTGGTCTAAGCATGTTTCGGATATGCACGGCAGAGTCGGGGCGGTTTCCCGAATTGGGCAGGCAGTTTTACGAATCTGGCCCATTGCTGGTGCGCGCGCGATTGGTTGAGTATTTCCAAGAGGCCGTTGCCAAGGGCCAACTGGATATCACCGACTTTGATCTGGCGGCGGACCAGTTTTCTGAACTCTGCAAGGCCTCGGTTTTTCCGCGTTTGTTGTGCGGGATAACAACCAGTTTTGATGAGCAGGAAACCGGTCGGGTGATCAACGGTGCCGTTCAGATGTTTTTGGCGCGGTATGGCGTGGCTTAACTGTTTAGGTCAAGCGGTCAGCGTGCCAATCTACATGATCTGCGGCAAAGGTTGAAACGAAGTAATAGCTGTGATCGTAACCTTCTTGCATGCGGAAAGTGCTGGGGATCCGCGCGGCAGCCAAAGCGGCTGACAGGGCTTCGGGTTTCAGCAGGTCCAAGAAATTATCTGCTGTGCCTTGATCCACCAGTACATCCCGTGGCCAGCCTTTTGCGGCGACCAACAGCGTCGCGTCATGCGCGGCCCATGTGGCCTCGTCGCTGCCCAGATAGGCGTCAAGTTGAACGCGTCCCCAGTCTGATACCGTCGGGTTGGCAATGGGTGCAAAAGCCGAAACTGAGGTGAACACATCGGGATTGTTTAGTGCCAATGTCAGCGCGCCGTGGCCGCCCATTGAGTGGCCAGTGATGCCGCGTGCGGCATTGATCGGGAACTCTTTGGCGATCAATGCGGGCAGTTCATTCAACACATAATCATACATCTGAAAATGCGCGGCCCAAGGTGCTTGGGTTGCGTTGACATAGAACCCAGCGCCTTGACCCAACGCATAGTCATCATCATTTGCCACGTCTTCGCCACGTGGTGAAGTGTCGGGATAGATGATGGCAATACCGCGCCGGGCTGCGTGTTCTTGCAGTGCGGCCTTGGTCATCGCGTTTTCATGGGTGCAGGTCAGGCCTGACAGATACCAGAGGGCCGGAACTGGTCCGGTTTTGGCCTGTGGTGGCAGATAAACCGCAAAGGTCATGTCGCATTTGGTGGAGGTCGAGGCGTGGCGGTACACGCCTTGTGTGCCGCCAAACGCCGTGTTTTCCGAGACGATTTCCATTAGTAAACAACAACCCCACGAATGGATTTGCCTTCGTGCATCAGATCAAAGCCTTTGTTGATGTCTTCCAATGGCATGGTGTGGGTGATCATTGGATCAATTTCAATTTTGCCCTCCATGTACCAATCAACGATTTTCGGAACATCCGTGCGGCCACGCGCGCCACCAAATGCGGTGCCGCGCCATGAGCGGCCAGTGACCAGCTGGAATGGGCGTGTCGAAATTTCAGCACCCGCTGGGGCCACACCAATGATGATGCTTTCGCCCCAACCTTTGTGGGCGGCTTCGAGCGCTGTGCGCATCACGCCGACATTGCCAGTGGCATCAAACGTGTAGTCAGCGCCGCCACCTGTCAGTTCAACCAGATGGGCTACCAGATCGCCGGATACTTTTGTGGGGTTCACAAAGTCGGTCATGCCGAATTGTGTGGCCATCGGAATACGACCATCATTCAGGTCGACGCCAACGATTTGGTCAGCCCCAGCCATGCGCAGCCCTTGAACCACATTCAGACCAATACCGCCCAGACCGAACACAATCGCAGTGCTGCCGATTTCAACTTTGGCGGTGTTGATCACAGCCCCAATACCGGTGGTGACGCCGCAACCGATGTAACAGATTTTCTCAAACGGGGCGTCTTTGCGCACTTTGGCAAGCGCGATTTCGGGCACAACCGAGTGGTTGGCGAATGTTGAGCAGCCCATGTAATGCAGGATCGGTGTGCCATCTAGCATAGAGAACCGGCTGGTGCCATCTGGCATAACGCCAGCGCCTTGGGTGGTGCGGATGGATTGGCACAGGTTGGTTTTAGGGTTTAGGCAATAATCACAGGTCCGGCATTCCGGTGTATAAAGTGGGATCACGTGATCGCCGACTTCTAGCGTGGTGACGCCAGGGCCAACTTCAACCACAACGCCTGCGCCTTCATGGCCTAGGATAGCTGGAAACATGCCTTCGGGATCATCGCCGGATAGGGTGAACGCGTCTGTGTGGCACAGGCCCGTTGCTTTGATTTCAACCAAAACCTCGCCTGCCTTTGGGCCTTCTAGGTTCACTTCCATGATTTCCAGCGGTTTACCCGCCTCCATCGCGACTGCTGCACGTGTACGCATAATTCATTGCTCCGGTTAATTATGTCCGCAAAATGGGCGATTGCTTTGCAAGTTGCAACAAAAAGAATGAGGAACTCTGCAATTCACAAAACGGCGCTGTTGGCCTAGTGCTAAATCCGGTTTGCGATGCCCAAAGCAGAACCGATGATGCCCAGTATGGTGCTGGCTTTTGTCACGGGCGATTCCGTGGCCAGAACAGTGTCATTCGGGTTGATTTGGAACGAGCGTGACGCAAATAGGCCATCGGCGCTGGTCAGATCAAACACAAAGATCACCTGCCGCATTTCGGGGCCGCTGCCGTCGGTGCGCAGGGCGCGCGCGGGGTAGTCACGCAAAACCAGCACACCCTTTGGATCAGCACGGTTGTCTGTCAGGCCGCCAATCATCGAAAGCGCCTCAATGGCTGTGATGTTCTCTTTGTCGAAGTAGACAAGGCTTTCGGTGCCTGTGGCCCCAAGCGCCGTAAAATAGCGGCCATCTTCTTGGATGAGGATTTTGTCACCACCGCGCAGGATTATGTTTTTGGATGCGTCGGAAAACAGGGCGACGGCGGGTGTTTCGTAGGTTTTACCACCTCGAATTAGGCGCACCAGCGGGTTGCGCAGTGTTGGTGCAACGCCACCACCCAATGCCACCAAGCTGAGGATCGAATAGTTCCGGTCAGGTAGCGGATAGGTTCCGGGTTGGGCAACACCTGTGACCAGATCAACAGAGTTTTGTTTGCCCGGTGTCACTGACAATTGAACCTGAGCTGACGCGGCGATGGTGACGATCGAATCCTGAATGAGGCTACGGGCTTGGGATGGGGTTTTGCCGACCACAGAGACCATGTTTAGGTAAGGAATAAAAATAGTGCCAGCAGACGAGACAACCAGATTTGGCATATTCACCAGCTTTTGGGTTTCAGGCGCCAGCAGTGAGTTTTCCTGGCTGTCCCAAATGACCAAATTCAGACTGTCGCCCGCGCGGATCACTGTGCTGTTCGGCCCGCGCCCTGCTTTCAACCAGTGATAGTGACCAGCCCAACCCGTGACGGGCCATTGTGCGAGTTGTGCGGAATTGCTTCGGGATACATTCACCACCGAAAAGGTGGGCTCATCCGAGCCCTTCTCCTTGATGATCTCAGAAGAAAGTGCTGCTCCGCGTGGCAGGCTGCAAGCTGTCAGGGACATAACGCACAGCGCCATCAGCGCGAGCTTTAAAGCTTGAAACAATTTCGTCCCCCAACAGAATGCAATCTTTGAGCCAACCTATACGCAAACATATTGTTTGTTAAAGGGGTTTGACGCCCAATCCTGTGAATAACTTTGTTTTATTCGCGTACCAGTTTTTCATAGTCCGCCGCGATGTCGCGAGTCATGGCGCCAACTTCAAAGTTATAGTCGCCGATCTGACCAACGGGCGTTACTTCGGCGGCGGTGCCAGTGAGCCAGCATTGTTCGAAACCCTCCAACTCGTCGGGCATGATGTGGCGTTCAATGACCTTGATGCCTTTCTCTTTTAGGCGGCCAATAACCGTTTGACGGGTTAGGCCGTTCAAAAAGCAATCTGGCGTCGGTGTATGTACTTCTCCGTTTTTTACGAAAAAGATGTTGGCCCCTGTCGCTTCGGCGACATAGCCACGATAGTCGAACATCATTGCGTCCGAACAACCCTTGGCCTCGGCGGCGTGTTTGGACATGGTGCAGATCATGTAAAGGCCTGCGGCCTTGGCGTGGCAGGGGATGGTTTCGGGTGATGGGCGTTTCCATTTGGAGATGTCCAGTTTGGCACCTTTGGTTTTGGCGTCACCATAATAGGCACCCCATTCCCATGCGGCGATTGCCAGATGGACAGGGTTGCGGGCCGATGCGACGCCCATATCTTCGCCAGCACCGCGCCATGCAACGGCCCGAACGTAAGCATCTGTCAGGTTGCTGGTTTGCAAAACTTGCTGTTTGGCCGCTTCAATTTCGTCTACGGTCCACGGGATTTCAAAGTCAATAAATTCGGCGGATTTGCGCAGGCGTACGGAATGATCACGGCTACGGAAAATCTTACCGTTGTAGGCGCGCTCGCCCTCAAACACACTGGAGGCATAATGCATCGCATGGGTCAGGATGTGGACATTAGCATCGCGCCAAGGCACCATCGTTCCGCTCATCCAGATCATTCCATCGCGGTCATCATATGCACCAGACATGTTATCTTCCTTTTCTAATCTTCGCTAAAGTAGCGGCTTGATTTGCATAAGTTGCGCAAAATAGGCCCGATTAGGACATAATATTACGCAAAATCTATCGATTGTTACGAATTGATTCTTGGAAAGTCAACAACACTGACGTAAAATCATTTGAACGGATCAAAAAAGTGAACAGGGGGGTATGTTGTGCAGGACGCAAGATCAGGAGGCGAGGCGCTACTGTTCCTAACGGATGAGCAATTGCGCAAAGGGATCGAGGCAATGTTTTTCGCCTATCGCGGTTTTACGGCTGATCCGGACCGGATATTGAACAATCACGCCTATGGGCGGGCCCACCACCGCGCGGTGCATTTTATCCATCGCAGCCCCGGCACCACGGTGAATAACCTTTTGGGCATTCTGGGTGTGACCAAGCAATCTTTAAACCGCGTTCTGCGCACTTTGATTTCGGATGGTCTGGTAGAAAGCCGTGTCGGCACCAAAGACAAACGGGAGCGGCATTTGTTCCTGACGACAGAAGGTGCGACGCTTGAGCGCGAATTATCTGATGCCCAGCGCAAACGTATGCGCGATGCTTACCGTGCTGTGGGGCCCGATGCCGTAGCAGGATTTCGCAAAGTTTTAGAAGCGATGATGGAGCCTGAGCTACGCCGATATTTCAAAGCCTTGAAGGATGCAGAATTATGAGTGACCTTCCCGAGGCTCATTTGTTGATTGTCGATGATGACGAACGTATTCGCGGATTGTTGCAGAAGTTTCTGATCCGCCACGGTTTCTGGGTGACAGCCGCGCGTGACGCTGAACATGCGCGGCGCATTTTGTCAGGTCTTGAGTTTGATCTGATCGTGATGGATGTGATGATGCCGGGCGAGGATGGGATTAGCCTGACGCAGGGGTTGCGCGGCAATGGTGTCGACACGCCAATCTTGTTGTTGACCGCAAAGGGTGAAACCGAGGACCGGATTGCTGGGCTAGAGGCGGGTGCTGACGATTATCTGTCCAAACCGTTTGAGCCAAAAGAATTGCTGTTGCGGATCAATGCTATTTTACGTCGAGTTCCGACAAATGATGTGGTGAGCGAGGGCCCAAAAGTTCTCCATCTTGGCCCTGTTCGATATAATGTCGAGCGTGGCGAGATGTGGCGCGGTGAGGAGCTGGTCCGGCTCACGGCGACGGAATCATCGTTGATGAAGATTTTTTCGAGCCATGTAAATGAGCCCGTTAGCCGCGCCAAGCTGGTCGAGGATCTGGGGCGCGACACTGGCCAAGCACAAGAACGGGCTGTGGATGTTCAGATCACCCGACTGCGTCGCAAAATTGAACAAGACCCAAAACAGCCGCGCTACATGCAAACGGTGCGTGGGGCAGGCTATATGCTCGCACCGGATTGAGTGGTGAGTTTTAGCTTTTCCTCAGAGTTTTGTAGTCAGATACTCTGGTTGACAGCTTCGGTTTGTGTTCTGAACTTGTTTGGAGCGCGGTATTGCCCTAGCGTTTGCCAATGACCACATTATTTTTATCCCACGCTGATTGCTTGCAACATGTCACCCCAGAGGGCCATCCCGAACAGGTGGCGCGGTTGGAACGTGTTCTTGCGGCAATGGGCGCGCCGCAGTTCAACGGCCTGACACGGCAAGACGCCCCGATGGGCGAGGCCGCGCATGTGTTGCTGGCCCATCCCCCTTCTCATTTTCGGCGGGTTCAAAAAGCCGCGCCAAAGCAAGGTACGATTTCACTGGATGCAGACACGCATATGTCGGCGGGCAGTATGAACGCTGCGCTGCGGGCTGTTGGGGCGAATATCCGAGCGGTGGATCAGGTGATGAACGGCGACGTACAAAACGCATTTTGCGCAACGCGCCCACCGGGGCACCATGCAGAGAGCGAAAAACCAATGGGGTTTTGCTTGTTTGGCAATGTCGCAATTGCCGCCAAACATGCGTTGGAAAACCATGGGGCAAAACGCGTGGCGATCGTGGATTTTGATGTTCATCATGGCAATGGCACACAGGATTTGCTGTGGAATGAACCGCGCACATTGTTTTGTTCCAGCCATCAGATGCCGCTTTATCCCGGGTCAGGTGCAGCGACAGAAACTGGCGCCCATGGTAATGTGTTGAACCACCCTTTGCCCGAGGGTTGTAGCACCAACACCATGCGCGCGGCTTACGACGGCGAAATCCTGCCTGCCATTGAGGCGTTTGACCCTGACTTGATTCTGATCTCGGCAGGGTTTGACGCGCATCGCGCCGACCCTTTAGCCAACCTGATGTGGGAGGTTGATGATTTCCGTTGGCTGACCATGCGGATTTGCGACGTTGCGGATAAAGTTTGTGATGGTCGCATTGTCTCGACACTGGAAGGCGGATATGATTTGGACGCGTTGGCGGCGTCAGTTGCGGCGCATATAGAAGTATTGATGGAGCGCGGCGCATGAGCGACACACCTGTAAGTGAAATGAGCTTTGAAGAAGCGATGGCAGCCCTTGAGGCAGTTGTTGGCCAGCTTGAGCGCGGTGACGTGCCGCTGGAGCAATCAATCACCTTATATGAACGCGGTGCTGAGCTGAAGAAGCGCTGCGAGGCCAAGTTGAAAGAAGCCGAAGAAAAAGTGGCTGCGATTACCCTTGGCGAGGGCGGCGAGCCCACCGGTTTGAAGCCTGTCGAAGGTCTGTAATAATGTTCCAACACGCACTGGATGCAGCGGCGCACCAAGTGGGTGCGTGTCTGACCGAGGTTTTGACACCGTTTGGCGATCTGCCCGTTGCGCAGGCGATGCGTTATGCCAGTTCTGGTGGCAAACGGTTGCGCGGCTTTTTGGTGCTTGAGTCAGCTAAACTGCACGGTGTTGATCAGGCCCGCGCTGTCTATGCGGCAGCGGCCGTCGAGGCGCTGCACGCTTATTCCTTGGTGCATGATGATTTGCCCTGCATGGACGATGATGATCTGCGGCGGGGCCAACCCACAGTGCATGTGAAATGGGACGAGGCGACCGCGGTTTTGGCAGGCGATGCTTTGCAGACCCTCGCGTTTGAGGTGCTGGCGAGCGAGGCTGTGTCGGATGATCCGGCCGTGCGTTTGGCGCTGGTTGCGTCGATGGCCAAAGCATCTGGCGCACAGGGCATGGTTCTGGGACAGGCGTTGGATATTGCTGCTGAAACTGCAGATACCCCGCTGACCTTAGAGCAGATCACCCATTTGCAAGACGGCAAAACCGGCGCGCTGATTTGCTGGTCGTCCGAAGCTGGCGCGGTGATGGCGGGTGCGGATGTAACGCCGCTGCGCCAGTATGCCCGCGCGATGGGTCTTGCGTTTCAGATTGCTGACGACGTTCTGGATGTCGAAGGCGATGCAGCACTTGCGGGCAAGCGGCTGGGTAAAGATGCCGATGCGGGCAAGGCTACATTCGTGTCACTGCTTGGATTGGATGGGGCCAAAGCCCGCGCGACACAATTGGTTGATGAGGCCGAAGCCGCCCTTGCCCCCTATGGAAAATCGGCGGACAATCTGCGACAAGCTGCGCAATTCGTCATTACACGAAATATGTGAGATACTGTTGATATGAGTGATAGACCCAACACCCCGATTCTTGACCGTGTGACGGTTCCAGCCGATATGAAAACGCTTACAGACCGTGAGCTGTGCCAATTGTCGGACGAGCTGCGTGCTGAAGTGATTTCGGCGGTGTCGACAACGGGCGGACATCTGGGTGCTGGGCTGGGTGTGGTTGAGTTGACCGTTGCCATCCACGCGGTTTTTGAGGCGCCCAAGGATCGGCTGATCTGGGATGTTGGTCACCAATGCTATCCGCATAAAGTTCTGACAGGGCGGCGCGATCGGATCCGCACCCTGCGCATGGAAGACGGGTTAAGCGGCTTCACCAAACGCGCCGAAAGCGCCTATGATCCGTTCGGCGCAGGGCACAGCTCGACGTCAATTTCTGCCGCTCTGGGTTTTGCCGTGGCACGGGATTTGGGCGGTGCGCCTGACCACGGAATTGGCGACGGGATTGCTGTGATTGGTGACGGTGCACTGAGTGCAGGCATGGCCTATGAGGCGATGAACAATGCTGGTCATTTGAAAAAACGTATGTTCGTCATTTTGAATGACAACGAAATGTCGATCGCGCCGCCTGTTGGGGCGATGTCCTCCTATCTGTCACGTCTTTACGCGGGCGAGCCGTTTCAAGAGTTGAAATCCGCTGCCAAGGGCGCGGTGAGCCTGTTGCCACCACCGTTCCAAGAAGGCGCTAAGCGGGCCAAGGAAATGATCAAGTCCATGACCGTGGGCGGTACTTTGTTCGAAGAATTGGGCTTTTCTTATGTTGGCCCGATTGATGGGCACGATCTGGAACAATTGCTGCCAGTTTTGCGCACTGTAAAAGAGCGTGCGACAGGGCCGATGCTGATCCATGTGATCACCAAAAAAGGTAAAGGCTTTGCCCCGGCCGAAACGGCCCGCGACAAGGGCCACGCCACCGCGCAATTCAATGTGGTTACGGGCGAGCAGAAAAAAGCGCCTAGCAATGCGCCAAGTTATACTTCGGTGTTCGCCAAGGCGTTGCTGCAAGAGGCAGCGGAGGATGACAAAATTTGTGCCGTCACGGCGGCGATGCCGGATGGCACAGGGCTGAACTTGTTTGCCGAACGATACGCCAGCCGTTGTTTTGATGTGGGCATTGCCGAGCAACACGGGGTGACGTTTTCGGCGGCCTTGGCTGCGGGCGGGATGAAACCGTTTTGCACGATGTATTCAACGTTTTTGCAACGCGGCTATGATCAGGTTGTTCATGACGTTGCCGTGCAGCGCCTGCCCGTTCGTTTTGCGATTGATCGCGCCGGATTGGTCGGGGCCGATGGGCCGACGCATGCGGGGGCGTTTGACATAGCGTTTTTGACGAACCTACCGGATTTCGTGGTGATGGCGGCGGCTGATGAAGCCGAGCTGATGCATATGGTGGCCACTGCTGTGTCCATAAATGACCGTCCTAGCGCGTTCCGATTTCCGCGCGGCGAAGGTATGGGCGTCGAGTTGCCAGAACGCGGTGTGCCGCTGGAAATTGGCAAAGGCCGGATCATTGCTGAGGGGGCAAAAATTGCTATTTTGTCATTTGGCACGCGGCTAGGTGAGGTTCAAAAGGCCGCCGAAGCGCTGAGCGCCAAGGGGATAACACCGACCATTGCGGATGCCCGTTTCGCCAAGCCGCTGGATCGCGATATGATTTTGCAGTTGGCAGCTGACCATGAGGCGTTGATTACCATCGAGGAGGGCGCCGTCGGTGGGTTCGGCAGTCACGTTGCGCAGCTTTTGGGCGATGAAGCCGTGTTTGATAAAGGCCTGAAATTCCGCAGCATGGTGTTTCCCGACACCTTTATTGATCACGCCAGCCCATCAGCGATGTATGCGGCCGCGGCCATGAATGCGAGTGACATCGAGACCAAGGTGCTTGAGGTGTTGGGGATCGCTGATCTATCAAGCAAACGCGCCTAGCCGCTCATCAGCCCTTACGGGCTTTTTCGCTGGTTTACTGTTCGTTCTGTAGCAGTGCCAAAAGCCCATCCTGATAGGTTGGGTAGCGCAATGTGACGCCCAATTCGGTCTTGATCCTGTCATTTCGCACGGATTTTGATTCCGCATAGAAACTGCGCGCCATGGGCGTCATTTCAGCGGTCTTGAAATCCACGGCCTCTGGGATTGGCATTTCCAACAGTTTTGCCGCATAGGCGATGACGTCTTGGGGTGGTGCAGGGATATCGTCACAGACGTTATAGACACGGCCCGGGTTGGGCTGCTTGATTGACGCCAGCAGGGTGGCGGCAATGTCGTCGACATGGACACGCGAAAACAGCTGGTTTGGTTTGATGATCCGTCGCGCAGTACCGCCTCGCACCTTTGCGAATGGGCCACGTCCAGGGCCATAGATTCCAGCTAGGCGAAAGATGTGCAGTGGTAGATCGCATTCCGCAGCGAGCGTTTGCCATTCGGCCTCAGCCTCTACACGCAATTGGCCTCGTTTGGTGGCGGGGGTAAGCGGTGTGTCCTCATCCACCCAAGCGCCATCATGATTGCCATAAACCCCTGTGGTGGACAGGTATCCGAACCATTTTAAATGCGGCGCGGCCGCCGCGATTCCAGGGCGCAAGGCGTTTAGAACGGGGTCGCCTTCGGTATTGGGTGCAACGGAGGTAAGAAGGTGAGTGGCACCTTTGAGTGCTTTGGAAATATCCCCATCGGGCCACTGAAGGCTGGCCGTGGTTGCCGGCAGGTTTTCGGATTTTCGGCTGGTGCCGATCACGTCCCAGCCAAGGAGAATCAGTTGGCGGCCAAGCGCCTGCGCGGAATATCCATGGCCTATGGAGAGAAGGGATTTTTTCATATTGGGACTATTCGAGGATCGGGTGCTAAGTGCAAGTTTTCAATACATTACAAAAAACACTTTGACGAATTGATTTTGTAACGTATTGTCGCAGGCAGGAAACAAAGGACGCGGACATGTATTCACAAGGATTGATCGGGGCTGATGGCAGCTCTGAAGAAACAGCAGAGTTTCTGGACGCTTTTCAAGCGCGGATTGATGCCGAAGAAAAAATCGAGCCAACCGATCCGATGCCTGAAGGATATCGACGCACGTTGATTCGCCAAATCGGTCAGCACGCACATTCCGAAATTGTTGGGATGCTGCCGGAAGGAAACTGGATCACCCGCGCCCCGAGCCTAAAGCGAAAGCTGGCCTTGTTGGCCAAGGTTCAGGATGAAGGCGGTCACGGATTATACCTGTATTCAGCCGCTGAAACACTGGGTGTGACACGCGAGCAAATGACAGAAGAACTGCTTGATGGCACCGCCAAGTACTCTTCAATTTTCAATTACCCGACCCTGAGTTGGGCGGATATGGGCGCTGTTGGTTGGCTGGTTGATGGGGCGGCGATCATGAATCAGATCCCGCTGTGCCGTTGTTCCTATGGCCCATACGCGCGGGCGATGATCCGTGTTTGCGCCGAGGAGTCGTTTCATCAGCGCCAAGGTTATGAAATCATGCTGACATTGTGCAACGGCACTGCGGCGCAAAAAGAAATGGCGCAAGATGCATTGAACCGATTGTGGTGGCCGTGTTTGATGATGTTTGGGCCGCATGATGCGGAGAGCGGGAATTCTGAGAGTTCCATGAAATGGAAAATTAAACGGTTCTCCAATGATGAGCTGCGTGGCAAGTTTATCGCCGCAACGGTTCATCAAGCCGAGGTTTTGGGCCTGACCTTGCCTGATCCTGACTTGAAGTGGGACGACAGTCTAAATGACGGCAAGGGCGGCTATCACCATGGCGAGATTGACTGGTCCGAGTTTTGGCGTGTTGTTAAAGGCGGTGGCGTGATGAACGTTGAACGTGTGGCGATGCGCAAGGCGGCTTGGGATGACGGCGCCTGGGTGCGCGAAGCAGCTTTGGCTCATGCGGCAAAGCGGCCTGCAAAGATGGCTGCCGAGTAAGGTCTAAAGATTGCAAGCGGGGGCCAGCCCCCGCGCCCCCGAGATATTTAGCAAAAGAAGAAGGGAAAACGGATGAGCAATGAGACTCCGCTTTGGGAAGTATTTATTCGGCCACGCAATGGGTTAGCGCACAAACATGTCGGCAGTTTGCATGCGGCAGATGAGGCTTTGGCCTTGAGCGCGGCACGTGACGTCTATACGCGGCGCGAGGAGGGGACGTCAATTTGGGCGGTTCGTTCGGACGCGATTGCGGCGAGTGATCCGGCGCGGGCAGGCGAGAACTTTGATCCGGCAGAGGATAAAATTTATCGCCATCCGACGTTTTATGAGATCCCTGAAGATGTGGGGCATATGTGATGGCGTTGTTTCAGTCGCTCATTGAATTGGCGGATGATCATCTGGTGTTGGGGCATCGGCTGTCGGAATGGTGTGGGCATGCGCCTATGTTGGAGGAGGATTTAGCCCTTTCGAATTTCGCGTTGGATGTGATCGGAACGGCGCGCGCGCTGTATGCTTATGCGGCTGAAGTTGAAGGCAAAGGGCGCAGCGAGGATGACTTGGCCTATCTGCGCAGTGAACGGGAATATTTGAACTGTTTACTGGTCGAGCGCGTGAACGGTGACTTTGCGCATACCATGTTGCGACAGTTTTACTTTGCGACGTTAATGGAACTGTTTTGGCAGGCGGCCATGTCGTCGGATGACGAGATGATCGCTGGTATTGCGGGCAAGGCCGTCAAGGAAATGGCCTATCACATTCGTCATGCTGGGGAATGGATTGTACGGTTAGGTGATGGCACCGACGAGAGTGGCAAGCGCATGCAAGCGGCCGTCACAGCCTTACACCCATACTGGGAGGAAATGTTCGCCGCGAACGAATGTGATGTGCTGCCTGATCGCGTTGCATTGCGTTCTGATTGGGAAAGCTCTGTTAAGTCTGTGTTCAATGAGGCAGGGCTTGAATGGCCGAAACCGGTTTATGGACAAGTTGGTGGGCGCGTAGGGGAGCACAGCGAGGTGTTGGGTAGAATGTTGTCAGATATGCAGTATTTGCAGCGGGCGCATCCAGGGGCGACTTGGTGAACCTGATTGATGAGGCATGGGCGGTCGCGGCGATGGTGCCGGACCCAGAGGTGCCTTGTGTGACCGTTGCAGAACTGGGGATATTGCGAGAGATCGTGATGGACGGAGACATAGTGGTGGCTAAAGTAACGCCAACATACTCGGGTTGTCCTGCCGTCCAATTTATTGAAAATGCCGTGAGTGATGCATTGCGAGATGCAGGGTATCAGGCGCGGATTGAGCGGGTGATATCGCCGGCTTGGACGACGGATTGGATCACTGATGAGGGTCGCGAAAAATTGCGAGCCTATGGGATTGCGCCGCCAGCAAAGGCCAGCAATTCCAAACGGGCATTGTTTGGTGAGACCACAGTGGCCTGTCCGCGCTGTGCGTCTGAGGATACCGAAAAACTAAGCGAATTTGGCTCAACCCCCTGCAAGGCGCACTACCGTTGCAAGGCGTGTTTGGAGCCATTTGACTATTTCAAATGCATATGAGGAGAACACGCAATGGCGTTTCATGAATTGATGATTTCCGAGGTCCGGCAAGAGGGCGTCGATGCGAATGCTTTGGTTTTTGAGGTGCCGCAGAATTTGGCGCGGGAATTTGCCTTTGTCCCAGGTCAGTATTTGACCTTGCGAGCTGACATCGGCGGCGATGATGTGCGGCGATCCTATTCAATAGCCAGTGGGCCGGATGGGGCGTTGTGTGTTGGGGTGCGTCAGGTTGAAGAGGGTGTGTTTTCTACCTTTGCGCAAGGTTTGCAGGCCGGTGACAAGGTTCAAGTGATGGAGCCTGAGGGCCGGTTTATGCTGACAGATCAACTGGATGTGGTTCTGATCGCAGCGGGATCTGGGGTGACACCTATGGTCGCAATCGCGGCAGCGGCGCTGGGCCGCGGGGCGTCTGTGACGATGATCTACGGTAACCGAGACTTTGCCCATGTGATGTTTCGCAAGGAGTTGGAGGCGCTGAAAGACGTCTATATGGGACGGTTTACTTTGGTCCATGTGTTGAGCCGCGAGGAGCAGGATGTGCCGTTGCTGAATGGACGGATCACGGGTGAGAAAATTGCACAGATGGCCAAGGCTGGGGCAGTTGATTTGGCGTCATCTGACGGAGTGTTTTTATGCGGTCCGGGTGAGATGATTTCGGATGTTTCCGAGACTTTGATTGCTCTGGGTGTGGCGGCTGGCGAAATTCATTCTGAGCGGTTCACGCCGGATGGAGAAGCGCCTAAAGTCCGATCCAAGGCAGCGCAGGTTGCCGCGCAAAATGGCGTCGAGGTTGAGGTCATTTTGGACGGGATTAAAAAGCGGTTTACGGTCGAGGATGGCGATGAGAATGTCGTGGCGGCTGCGGCACGGCAGGGGTTGGACTTGCCGTATTCCTGCAAGGGCGGAATGTGCTGCACATGCCGCTGTCAGGTGACCGAGGGCACATCGGAAATGACGACGAATTATTCGCTGGAACCGTGGGAATTGGAGGCTGGATTTACGCTGGCGTGCCAGACGCGACCAACGTCCGAAAAGCTGGTTTTGGATTTTGATGCAGCGTGATTACGAGTGATTTGCACTTAATGTAAAAGAGCAACATCCTTCACCCACGCTTGGGGTGAAGGTCATTTCCGATTTGTGCAAACGGCGACTGGGGTCGAAATTGGGTATATGAAAACCGTATGAGTTTTCGTCGGGGTGTGTTGAATTGATTTTGGCCGCCCGAAGTTTACTATCTTTCCTATTGGCCCTTCTGGTTACTTGGCCCGAATTTCCCATTCCTTTGAGACTCGATTTTTGGGTCATGTGGGCGAGCCACGATATGCCTTTGAGATCCAAAAACCCTGCCAATGTCCGTCTTTATCTCGATACTGCATGCCAATTCTGTCGGTGAAGTTCTGCGCACTTTAATGCTTCCTGATTCTACCCAGTCGAGTGGCATGTTTCTTGTCTTAAGATGCCGCTTCAATGTGTCATGATAGTACTTAGATGTTTGAAAAAAGGTGGGCTTTTTCTCGCGTTGTAAATCGGTCACCAAATCAAAGCACAGTTCATCAATTGGGTTGGCCTGCAAAAAGTTCTGAAATACGCCAAGAGCCCAATATCCATTCAGGTCATTGTATCGACTCACGAAGCTACCAAGTAGTTCGTTACAAATACCCTGTATCTCCAAACGTCTCGCCATTGATACTCCGGCATTGCCTCATTTAACACGAAGGTTACCAGAACACAGGTTCTGGTCATAGTGTGCAGTAATAGGGACAGGTAAATGGGCTTTCCTCGAAAGGCAACTTTGTCCGCGTTGCCAAACTTGGAGAGCTTTATTGGTTGGGTTTTCTTGATCGTCGGCTTTTGAAAGGACGCACGAGACGATCGCTCGGCGGCTTTGCCTTGATTCCGAGCAGGCCAGTTTAGGTAGCAGTGTTGAACACCCGCGTCGGATGTAGTTCGCCGGATTTGTAGATGCCAACCGCAACGGCTTTGCCATCGAGCGAGGCCCATGCTTCGTCGCCGTATTCTACGTCGGATGTGATCACCATGCCGGGGTTGCCGTGGCGCAGTCTGACAGCGGCTTCGGCCGTGCAGCGCAGTTCGGGGAGGTCAGCGAGGCCTTCCTCGAGCGGACGGATGTATTGGTCTAACTCGACTGTTTTGGCGAGCTTTTCAACCAGCTCCATGGTGATGCCGTCGCTGGCCTCGAATGGTCCAGACCAGACACGGTGAAGGGTTTTGACGTGGGCATGGCAGCCCAGAACATCACCCAGATCACGGGCGATGGAGCGCACGTAGCCGCCCTTGCCGCAGATCATTTCTAGGACCACGTGGTCGTCATCGGTGCGTTCCACCATTTCGAGTTCTTCGACCCAGAGCGGGCGGGCCTTAATCTCGACCTCCTCGCCAGCGCGAGCCAGTTTATAGGCGCGTTCGCCGTCGATTTTCACGGCGGAAAATTGCGGCGGGACTTGCATGATGTCACCGGTGAATTGCGGCAGGGCTGCGCGGATTGCGTCGTCTGACGGCCGCGCGTCAGAGCTGGCGATCACTTCGCCTTCGGTGTCGTCCGTGTTGGTGGCTTGGCCCAAACGTACGATGAAACGGTATGCTTTTTGCGCGTCCGTAATGTAGGGCACGGTTTTGGTGGCCTCGCCCAGCGCGATTGCCAAAACGCCGGTCGCCTCAGGATCAAGCGTGCCTGCGTGGCCCGCCTTTTTGGCGTCCATCGCCCAGCGGAGTTTGTTCACCACCGCGTTCGAGGTGATGCCGGTTGGTTTGTTGATCACGATCCAGCCAGAAATGTCGCGGCCATTTTTGCGTCTGCGTCCCAAGGGTGTGCTCCGTCATGAGGTTAGATTTGAGGCGTGTAGTGCGCGGCGGTGCAGGCGTCAATCTCGGATGACGGTGCCGACCATCACGCCGAGCGGAAATCCAGTGTCGTGGCGGTTGATTTCGGGGGCATAAAGGCGCGAGACTTTGCCATCGAAATAGAGTGCGTTTGGGGACTTGAAGTGGTCGCGGAAAAGGGAGCCAAATTCGTGGAATGTGACAAGGTCGTTCGAGATCACGAATATGGCGCGGCTGCCGTCCGCCGATACGCCAACGCCGTTGCGGATGTAATGCGTGGTGGCGTCGATCAGGAAACGGGGGTGCAATGCGCCGTCAATCACCAGCATGGGGCCGGATTGGGTGGCGAAACTGCAATCAGGTTTGGTGTCGCGAAATTGGTTGGTTTCGATCACCGCAAAGGACTGTTTGCTGAAACAAAACACGCCGTTGGGTTTTAGCCCGAAATTGCCGTAGGTGCCGCCGTCTGCTAGCGGGTTTTTCTGCTCGCCAAACTCGGTGAACAGACCGACAGGGGTTCGGTCGGCGTGGTACATGCCTGCGTTCATGGCAAAACCGAGGCGTTGGTTTTCATGGGTGAGCGACGTGTTGATCGCGCCGAAACTGCCATACAGTTTGCCCCCCACGGCAGAATGAAACAGGCGCAGATCATCGTCTAGCGCGACCTCGCAGGCAGTGTAGTCGTTGGATTTGTAAGTCAGTGTTTCACAAGCTGATGCCGCGTTTGGCAAGAGCAGGAACAGGGTGAATAGGATGCGGATCATTCGCCGCCCCCGTCGCCCTCGCTGTCGTGGGCCGTGTCGCGTGTCACGTCTTCTTGGGCCAACATCCGACGAGTGTCGTCCATTTGATCAAAAGTTTCATCAATCAAAAATCGGATTTCCGGCGAGTATTTCAACGCCAATGTTTTGGCGATGGCGCGGCGGATTTCATAGCGGTTTTGACGCAGCAACAGCAGCGCTTGTTCTTTATCCTTACCACCTAGCGGCAGGATGAACGCAGTGGCGACACGCAGGTCGGGCGACGTGCGCACCTCGCCCACGGTGATCGACATGCGGTTCAGGTCTGGATCGTGGATATCACCACGGTTCAGGGTGTCCGCAAGCGCGCGGCGGATCAGTTCGCCGACGCGAAGCTGGCGCTGGGTTGGACCGCGCGAGGAATGATGTGTTTGCTTTGCCATTACAGTCATCTAAGCAGGTTGCGCGCGCGGTGCAAGCGGGGCAAACTGCGTAAACGAGGGTCAAGGAGCGAAAAATGAGCGATTTACCAGGAATTGTGGTGAACGGCGTGTCGGGCCGCATGGGTCAGATGCTGGTGCGTTTGGTGTCCGAGAGCAAAGCCGTTCGGCTGGTCGGGGCGTTGGAACGCGCTGGGCACGACTGGGTTGGCCGCGATATTGGTGCTGCGATGGGCGGTGCTGATCTGGGTGTTTCGGTGACGGATGACGCGCTCGAGGTGATGGCCAAAGCGCAGGGGGTGATTGATTTCACCACACCCGCCGCGACGGTTGCGTTGGCCGAATTGGCGGCACAGGCCCGCGCAGTGCATGTGATCGGGACCACTGGGTTGACCGAGGATGATTTGGCAAAGATCAAAGCCGCGGCGCGCCACGCGATTGTGGTGCGGGCTGGTAACATGAGCCTTGGGGTCAACCTGTTGGTGCAGCTGACCAAAAAGGTCGCCGCCGCGCTGGATGAGGATTTTGATATCGAGGTCGTTGAGGCACATCATCGCCACAAAGTCGACGCGCCATCGGGCACGGCGTTGATGCTGGGCGAGGCCGCGGCCGAGGGGCGCGGGGTGTCTTTGGCGGATGTGTCGGATTCTGGGCGCGACGGGATCACCGGTGCACGCAAACGCGGCGACATCGGGTTTTCGGCGGTGCGTGGTGGTGACATCGTGGGCGAGCATGACGTGATGTTTGCGGCGGATGGCGAGCGGATCGTGCTGCGCCACATGGCAACGGATCGGGCCGTGTTTGCACGCGGTGCATTGAAAGCCGCGCTGTGGGGTATGGGCCGCAAACCGGGGGAATATGATATGCTGGATGTGTTGGGGTTGTGAGGGGATGACCAATCAAGTTCAAACACCGGAAAAGGCCGTAGATAATTTTGCCCGCGAATGCGTCGTTAAGGCATTCAATGACTGCATTTTTGAGATGCACAGAGATATTGGCCAGTACTTTGATAATCCAAAACGCAGCAATCTGAAGACTGTTTTCAAAGAAAAATCCGAGAAAGAACGAATGGAAATCCTCAGCGCTCTTGCGGCTGAGCGGGCGCTGGCTGGATTGTTCGCAAGTGTTGACCTTGATTCCAAGTTTGAAATCAAGGTTCAAGGTGAAGAAGGTGACTGGCATGATTTGGCCGAAGCATACGAAATTCCTGTGATCTGCGCGTTCCATGAAGATGGTTGGATCGCAACCATATCCAATTTCCCAAGCTACATGAATGTTGTCGAGTCTCCCAATAGAGACGATTCTATATAGGGTAGCACAAGCCGTGCGAGCGACTGACCGCAGGGTTGGCGACAGGTTTTTCAATTTGGCAATTTATCTCTGCAATGTTCGTCCAACCTTACCAGCCATTGCGCAGCTCTCAAATCGCCAGCCCGTCGGGGCGGTCAGGCGATCGCTCGGCGGCTTTGCCTTGATTCCGAGCGGGGTAGGGTATCGAGTATCAGAAACCCTAGAAATCCACCGCGATGCCTTTTTTCTCCCAGTCGCCATAGCGCACGGGCTCGGGGCCGTCGCGGCCTCCTAGTTCTTTGGGGAGGGCGGATGTCGTGGCATTTTGGCGGCGTTCTTCGGCCTCGGTCAGCGCACGTTTGGCGGCTTCGGGTAGGTCTTTGGGTGTTTCGGACATGATTGCGTTCTCTTGTTCTGGCTGTGGCTATGATATAGGCGCTGACGCAAGGTTCGCAACAAAGGAATATCTCATGTCTCATCCCGGTATAATCCCACGACGCGCGGCGGTTCGTCTTATGGACGGGGTGTTGGGTAAGGGTGCTTTGTTGCCAGAGATGCTGACCTCGGGGGTTATGGACAAGTTGGAGCCATCCGAAAAGGCCCGCGCCCAGCGGTTGGCGACGGAAACTCTGCGCTGGATGGATCGGGCTGATCGGATGCTTGGGCCATTTTTGCAGCGTAAACCGGAGCTGATGGTGCACAATGTGCTGCGGCTTTCGGTGGTGGAATTATGCGTCGATGGTGCTGCGGCGCATGGGGTTGTGAATGCGGCGGTGGGGATGGTCAAGGCCGATAAGGAGCATCACCGTGCGTCGGGCATGGTCAACGCGGTGTTGCGCAAGATTGATCCGGCGGCGTGGGACAAGCTGCCGGTGTCGCGGCTGCCGAAATGGTTGCGAAAACCGTTGGTGACGGATTACGGCAAGAAAACAATTGAAGCGATGGAGCAGGCTTTTGCAGCCGGAGCGCCGCTGGATTTGACGGCGAAAACCGACGCGACAGCGGTGGCCAAGGCGGTTGGTGGTGAGGTTTTGCCAACCGGTTCGGTGCGGGTGCGCGACGCCGGACAGGTTTCGATGTTGGCGGGATATGACACCGGCGACTGGTGGGTTCAGGATGCGGCAGCCGCGTTGCCCGCCAAGATTTTGAACGCCCAATCAGGCGAGCGCGTGTTGGATATGTGCGCGGCGCCGGGTGGCAAAACCATGCAGTTGGCCGCAACAGGCGCAAATGTGGTGGCGATCGATGTGTCCAAGGGGCGCATGGCACGGGTGCGCGAGAATCTGGACCGCACGGGGTTGAACGCGACCCTGCGTGTGACGGACGCGCTGAAATGGACCGAGGCATTGTTCGACGCGATTTTGTTGGATGCGCCGTGTACCGCGACGGGCACCATTCGGCGACATCCTGATTTGCCGCATGCCAAGAATGGCGAGGATTTTCCGGTGCTGTTTGCTTTGCAAGAGCGGATGATTGACCACGCTTTGAAGCAGTTGAAACCCGGTGGGCGGTTGGTGTTTTGCACCTGTTCGTTGCTGCCGGACGAGGGCGAAATTCAAGTCGAGGATGCTTTGAAGCGCAACAAAGGAGTGACTGTCGAGCCGATTGCGCTGGATGGGATTGATCCCGCTTGGTCAACCCCAGAGGGTGGCGTCAGAATCCGGCCTGATTACTGGGCCGAGCGTGGCGGGCTGGACGGGTTTTACATAGCCGTTTTGCGCAAACCCGCATAAGCGCAATTCGTCGGTGACAGTTGCAGCAACGCGCCTTATGATGGGTATGAGCATCCCGTCACCCTAACGTCCCCGCTAAGAAGGCGAAGCAGTCCGTGGCAAACCAAACAAGTCTTTCCGCGCGATATGTGCGCTGGATGAACCGTCTGCATGCGCGGCTGGGTCGGCGTGCGCGTGCGGCAACTGGGTTCACCTCACAACCGGAACCACGCACGATAGGGTCGTTTGCCCGTGGTCGCCAGTTGGTGGCCGGAAACTTTCAGTTCGCGGGCTTTTTGATTGAGGATAAAGACGCGGGTCTGTGGGATATCGAAATGCCCACGGAGATGTTCAAACAAGAGGTGCACGGATTTCAATGGCTTGACGATTTGGCATCCGTTGCGGATGGCCCTGCCCGCATGGCCGCGCAAGATTGGGTGTTTGAGTGGATCGATAAGTTTGGCTCTGGGCACGGGGCTGGCTGGACGCCAGACTTGACAGGTCGGCGTCTGATCCGGTGGATCAATCATGCGTTGTTCTTGTTGCAGGGGCGAGATGCCGCGGATTCTGAGCTGTATTTTCAATCCCTCGCACATCAGACAATTTTTCTAAGCAAGCGGTGGAAAGTTGCCTCAGCTGGATTGCCACGGTTTGAGGCGTTGACTGGTTTGATTTACGCTGGGTTGGCGCTGAATGGCATGGATGAGCACGTCAAGCCTGCGGTCAAGGCCTTGGCCCGCGAGTGTAATGAGCAGATTGATACGGAGGGTGGCATCGCAACCCGCAATCCGGAAGAATTGCTTGAGGTGTTTTCACTGCTGATTTGGGCGGCATCGGCGTTAAGCGAAGCGGGCTGGATTGCACAACACGAGCATTTGGCAGCAATCGAACGGATTGCGCCGACGTTGCGCGCCTTGCGTCATAGCGACGGTGGATTAGCGCGGTTTCATGGCGGCGGGCGTGGCATCGAAGGGCGGTTGGATCACGCGTTGGCGACCAGCGGTGTACGGGCCGAAAGTACGGCCGGACTGCAGATGGGCTACGCACGTTTGAAAGCGGGACGCACTAGTGTGATTGTGGATGCGAGCCGACCACCTCAGGGGCGGAACTCATCCCATGGGCATGCGTCAACCTTGGCGTTTGAGCTGACCTCGGGACGCCGTCCGCTGATTGTAAATTGCGGGTCAGGCATTTCGTTTGGCGAGGATTGGCAACGGGCGGGGCGCGCGACGGCGTCACATTCTGTTCTGGGTATCGAGGGGGCTTCATCATCGCGACTGGGTGACGGAGTTGAATTGATCCACACACCAAAGATCGTTGACATCAAGCAGTCCAGCGACAAGGCGGGCGCAAGCCTTGAAGCCAGTCATGAGGGCTATGAGAAAAGCCACGGCTTGATCCATTCGCGACGGATTGATCAATCTTTTGATGGGCGGATGTTGTCGGGGGATGACATTTTGACGGCTTATACCGACGTGGACAAGCAGCGGTTCGATCAAGCGATGGATGCGAATCAACTAAAAGGGTTGGCTTATTCTGTGCGATTTCATTTGCATCCTGATGTTGATGCCGCACTTGATATGGGTGGTGGGGCGATTTCGTTGGCGCTTCGAAGTGGTGAAATTTGGGTGTTTCGCCATGATGGCACGGCTAAATTGAGCCTTGAGCCGAGTGTTTACCTTGAGAAAAACCGATTAAAGCCGCGCGCGACAAAACAGATAGTTTTATCTGCCCGCGCATTGGGGTATGCGAGCCGTGTGAGCTGGTCTTTGAACAAAGCACAGGACACGCCCGAAGGCCTGCGCGACCTAACGCGCGACGATGATATTCTGCAAACAACACCTAATGGGGAAACTGAATGACCACCAACTTGCCAATCCGCCGCGCTCTTTTATCCGTATCTGACAAAACCGGTTTGCTGGAGTTGGCCCGCGCCTTGGCGGGGATGGGGGTTGAGTTGCTGTCGACCGGTGGGTCCGCACAATCGTTGCGCGACGCGGGTTTGGAAGTGACCGATGTGGCCAGTGTTACGGGCTTTCCTGAGATGATGGATGGTCGTGTGAAAACCCTGCATCCTGCGGTGCATGGCGGCCTGTTGGCGCTGCGCGACAATGACGATCATTTGGCGGCGATGAAAGAACATGGCATTGCCGGCATCGATCTTCTGGTCGTCAATCTGTACCCGTTTGAGGAAACCGTCGCCAAGGGTGCTGATTACGATACCTGCATCGAAAATATCGATATTGGTGGCCCTGCAATGATCCGCGCTGCCGCCAAAAACCATGCGTTTGTGACAACGATTGTGGATGTCGAGGATTACGAAAAACTACTGGGTGATATGGCCAAGCATGACGGTGCGACCTGTACGAAATTTCGCCAAATCCGTGCGCAGATCGCTTATGCCCGCACGGCGGCTTATGACGCGGCAGTCTCGACTTGGATGGCGGATGCGATTGGCATGGAATTCCCGCGTCGTCGGGCCTTTGCAGGCACCTTGGCGCAGGTCATGCGTTACGGTGAAAATCCGCATCAGTCTGCAGCGTTTTATACCGATGGCACGGCGCGTGAAGGCGTTTCAACGGCAGTGCAACATCAAGGTAAAGAGCTGTCATATAACAACATCAACGACACCGATGCGGCAATTGAATTGGTGGCTGAATTTGACGCGGCTGACGGTCCGGCCTGTGCGATCATCAAACACGCCAACCCTTGTGGTGTGGCGCGTGGCGCAACCATGGTTGAGGCGTACCGCGCCGCGTTCAATTGCGATAATGTTTCGCCCTTTGGTGGGATCATTGCACTGAACCAACGCTTGGATGCGGCCACAGCTGAGGAAATTAGCAAGATTTTCACCGAGGTGGTGATTGCTCCGGGTGCCGATGAAGACGCCAAAGCGATCTTTGCCAAAAAGAAAAACCTGCGCCTGTTGACGGTGGCGGGTCTGCCTGATCCACGCTCGGCGGCACGCACCTATCGTCAAGTGGCGGGCGGCATGTTGGTGCAGGACAAAGACAACGGATTTGTGGCGATGGACGATCTAAAGGTCGTGACCAAACGCGCGCCCACGGACGCCGAGTTGGCCGATCTGATGTTCGCATGGCGCGTCGCCAAGCACGTCAAATCGAACGCAATCATTTACGTCAAAGATGGCGCGACCGTGGGCATTGGCGCGGGACAAATGAGCCGCGTTGACAGCACCCGCATTGCGGCGCGTAAAGCCCAAGATATGGCCGAGGTTTTGGGGCTGGATGCGCCATTAACCCAAGGTTCGGTCGTGGCGTCGGATGCGTTCTTCCCGTTTGCGGACGGATTGCTGAGCGCAGCCGAAGCTGGTGCGACTGCAATCATCCAACCCGGTGGGTCGATGCGGGACGATGAAGTGATCAAAGCAGCAGATGAAGCGGGATTGGCGATGGTGTTCACCGGCATGCGCCATTTCCGGCACTAGGGAGAATAAGCGATGCGGTTAACCCTTTGGGCGGGTTTCTGGGCCTTTTTGCTGGATCAAGCCTCAAAATATCTGGTGGTGCATTGGATGAACCTGCGGGAACGCGGAGAAATTGATGTGCTGGCACCGCTGCTGAATTTTCGGATGGCGTGGAACTCGGGCGTGAATTTTGGCATGTTTGATGTGAGCCGTTGGGTGCTGATTGCTCTGGCTTTGGCGATTTGCCTGTGGGTTCTGATTTGGATGTATCGCGAAAAACATAGCCGTTTGGCGCATATCAGCGCCGGTTTGCTGATTGGCGGGGCGCTGGGCAATGTGATGGATCGTTTGCTCTATGGGGCGGTGGCGGATTTCCTAAATATGTCCTGCTGCGGCTTTGAAAACCCGTATTCGTTCAATATTGCCGATATTGCGGTGTTTGCGGGCGCATTTGGGTTGATCTTTTTCGCTGGAGAAAAGAAGACTAGGTGACGGCACCGTTTTGATCGGTTACACAGCTGTTAAGTGGGTAAGGAGACATCAATGCATATAGCACGTGGCAAAATTGCACTTGCTTTGATCGCGGTTCTGGCGATGTCGGCCTGTGGCAACAAGAATAAAAACCCTGAACTGATGAATATCCGCCCCAGCGGGAATGGACCGGATGAATTTACCATTCTCCCCACCAAACCGCTCCAATCCCCTGATTACCAAGCGGCACTTCCTGCGCCGACGCCGGGCGGGTCCAATTTGACTGATCCAACGCCAAAGGCGGATGCGGTTGCAGCACTGGGCGGAAACCCGTCGCGGGTGGCTGCGCGGGGTGATGGAAGCATTGGTCGTGGTGACGCAACCCTTGTCAGTCACAGCCGACGGTTTGGCGCAAATGCCGCGATTCGTCAGGCTTTAGCAGCTGAAGACCTAGAGTTTAGGAAAAAACATCAGGGTCGTGTGTTTGAGCGCTGGTTCAATTTGAACGTCTATTACCGTGTGTACAAAGATGTCTCACTGGACAAATACCGTGAATTGGAGCGGTTCCGTCGTTTGGGTATTCGCACCCCGTCCGCCCCACCAGATCCGGCAAAATTTGAATAATCCTACCTGTCACAATTGCGCTATCGGGGCTTGTGGTTGGTGTCTGGGCGCATAAGTTAGCCCAACTGAATTACATTTTCGAAAGGCCTAATTATGCGCATTTCCAGTCTGGTCATTTTGGCCCTGACGCTGCTGACACGTCCCCTAATGGCGCAGGATATCAGCAACTATACCCTTAAGAATGGTCTAGAGGTTGTGGTGATAGAAGATCACCGCGCGCCCGTTGTTGTGCAAATGTTGTGGTATCGCGCTGGGGCTGCTGACGAGGACCGTGGCGTGTCAGGTGTAGCGCATTTTCTGGAGCATTTGCTGTTCAAGGCAACCGATGATCTGAAGGCAGGCGAATTGTCTGACACTGTTGCGGCCAACGGGGGGTCGGACAATGCCTTCACCTCGCAGGATTACACGGGTTACTACCAAAGGATCGCGGCGGATCGGTTAGAGCTGGTGATGACGATGGAGGCCGACCGGATGCGTGATTTGCGTCTGTCGGTTGATGACATCGCCACAGAGCGGGATGTAATTTTGGAGGAGCGCAATATGCGCACCGAGAATGATCCAGGGGCGTTGTTCGGCGAGCAACGCAATGCGGCGCAATACATGAACCACCCTTATGGCATTCCGATCATTGGTTGGAAGCACGAGATGGAGAGGCTGTCGCTGGAGGATGCACTGGCATACTACCGTCGCTATTACGCGCCCAACAACGCAATTTTGGTCGTAGCGGGCGATGTTTTGCCTGACGACGTGCTGGCTCTGGCCCAAAAGCATTATGGCCCGTTGGCTCCGACCGTTGACTTGCCCAAACGCAGCCGCACTGTAGAGCCACCGCAGCGGGCTGAACGCCGCATGACCTATGAAGACGCGCGCGTGTCGCAACCCTATGTGATCCGCACCTATTTGGCACCAGAGCGCAACACCGGGGCGCAAAAACAAGCCGCAAGCCTAACAATGCTGGCGGAACTGCTGGGCGGCAATGGCCAAACTTCGGTTCTAGGTCGCAAGCTGCAATTTGAGCAACAAAAGGCGATTTATACGTCGGCATTTTATCGCGGTATGTCGCTGGATCAGACAACATTTGGCTTGGTGATCGTCCCAAGCGAAGGCGTGAGCCTTGCACAGGGTGAAGCGTTGTTGGATACCGCCGTTCTTGAATTCATCGATGAGGGAGTCGATATGGCGCAGTTTGAGCGCATCAAGATGCAGCTGCGCGCCAGCTTGATATATGAACGCGATGATGTGCAAGCCTTGGCAAACCTTTATGGCGCGGCTTTGACATCTGGTTTGACGATCAAGGATGTAAAGGATTGGCCGCAAGTGTTGCAGGATGTCACGGCCGATGAAGTGATAGAGGCGGCTCAATTGTTGCTGGACAAAAAACGGGCAGTGACGGGATGGTTGACCACCCCAAGCGCTGCTGCGGAGGTGAACCAATGAAGCGGATTTATCTGGCGTTGATCGCGCTGCTAACATTTACGGCAACAGCCAATGCCGAAGTCAAAATACAAGAAGTTACATCGCCCGGTGGTATTACAGCATGGTTGGTCGAGGAGCATTCGATCCCGTTCACGTCACTAGAAATCCGGTTCAACGGTGGCGCCAATTTGGATGTGGCGGGCAAACGAGGAGCCGTCAATTTGATGACTGGCTTGTTGGAGGAAGGTGCCGCTGACATGGACGCCCGACAGTATGCCGCAGCGGTTGAGAGTCTAGCGGCGAGCTTTGGTTTTTCGACGCGGAATGATTCGATGACGGTTTCTGCCCAGTTTTTGAGCGAAAACCGCCCCGAGGCTATGGCACTGCTGCGCAAGGCATTGATTGAGCCAAATTTTGATCAGGTCGCGATTGATCGGGTGCGCGCGCAAGTGGTTTCAGGTATTCAAGGGGCGCTAAAAGATCCTGATAAAATAGCCGGTCGCAGGTTTAGCGAAATGGCCTTTGCGGGGCATGCATATGCCACATCGCGCAGCGGTACGTTGGAATCCGTGGCCGGATTGACGCGCGATGATTTGATCGCCGCCAAGGCCGCGACAATGGCGCGGGATCGACTGTTTGTCGGGGCTGTTGGCGATATCACACCGGCGGAACTGGGTGCGTTGCTGGACGAATTGCTCAGCGACTTGCCCGCTGTTGGTGCAGATCTTCCGTCACGCGCCAATTACCAGCTGTCGGGCGGTGTGACGGTGATCCCGTTTGATACGCCGCAGTCCGTGGTGGTCTTTGGGCATGAGGGCATCGAGCGTCACGACGATGATTTCTTTGTGGCTTATTTGATGAACACCATTTTGGGCGGCAGTGGTCGTCAGTCACGCCTAATGGAAGAGGTGCGCGAAAAACGTGGCCTGACTTACGGCGTTTACAGCTATCTGCAACCGATGGATTATGGGGAATTGTATATGGGCAGTGTGGCATCCGCCAATGACCGCGTTGCCGAGGCAATTGATGTGATCCGTGACGAATGGGTCAAGATGGCCGAAGGCGGTGTGACTGCCGAGGAACTGGACGGAGCAAAGACTTATCTGACAGGTGCGTATCCTTTGCGGTTTGACGGAAATGGGCCGATCGCAAACATCATGGTTGGGATGCAGATCACTGGCTTGCCGGTTGACTATATCGCGACCAGAAATGACAAGATCAACGCTGTCACGCGTGAGGATATCACCCGCGTTGCCAAACGTTTGGTGCGCCCTGATGATCTGCGATTTGTGGTGGTTGGACAGCCCGAGGGACTGGAGCCAGCGAATTAACTGTCGTTTGAAATTGGTTCGAAAGTTGGTGGTCGAATCGGGGTGGAATGTGCTAATTCTTGTGCCATGCCCGCATCAAACCCCCATATAGGCGAAAACCGCCCTGTTATCCGGCAATTGGATGACGCCGCGATCAATCGGATTGCGGCGGGCGAAGTGGTTGAACGACCAGCCTCGGCGGTGAAAGAGCTGATCGAAAATGCACTGGATGCTGGCGCGCGTCGCATTGATGTTTCCTATGCGGATGGCGGCAAGACCTTGATCCGTGTGGTGGATGATGGCTGCGGGATTTCGCAGGATGACTTGCCACTGGCAATGTCACGTCATGCGACGTCGAAAATCGACGGTTCAGATTTATTAAACATCCACAGTTTCGGGTTCCGTGGCGAGGCGCTGCCATCTTTGGGCGCGGTCGGTCGGTTGACCATCACGTCGCGCGTGGATGGGGCGGATGCAGCGATGATCTGCGTGGCGGGTGGCGTCACCGAGGCGGTGAAACCAGCGGCGCTCTCGGGCGGGACCGTGGTTGAATTGCGCGACCTGTTTTACGCGACACCTGCGCGATTGAAATTCTTGCGAACGGATCGGGCCGAGGTGCAGGCGATTGGCGATGTGGTCAAGCGGTTGGCGATGGCCGAACCGTTTGTCAGTTTCACTTTGCGTGATGTGTCGGGCGAGGGCGAAGGGCGTTTGACGTTTCGAGCAGACGCACAATCGGGCGATTTGTTTGACGCGTTGCATGGTAGATTACGGAGAGTTTTGGGGGCTGACTTTGCCGACAACGCGCTAAAGATTGATGCCGATCGCGAGGGCATTGCGCTGACTGGCTACGCGGCGTTACCGACATTTTCGCGCGGCTCTGCGGTGATGCAGTATCTTTACGTGAATGGGCGGCCCGTGCGGGATAAGCTGTTGATCGGTGCGTTGCGCGGGGCCTATTTTGACTTTCTATCGCGGGACAGGCATCCCGCGGCGGTGCTGTTTTTGGAGTGTGATCCGCATTTCGTGGACGTGAATGTGCATCCGGCTAAATCTGAAGTACGGTTTCGGGAGCCAGGTTTAGCGCGGGGTTTGATCGTATCTGCATTGCGTCATGCGCTGGCTGAATCGGGGCATCGGGCATCATCCACGGTGGCGGATGCGACCTTGGGTGCATTTCGGCCAGAGACGCCATCGGGGCGGATATATCAGATGGATCGACCATCGATGGGGGCGTTGGGAACCGCCCATGCGATGCAGGCTCCGGCGTTTGAAACGGGTGGTTTTGCCGAGGCCTCGGCACGGTTTGAAACGCCAATAGAGGCGGATGCACCGACGGATTTACCATTGGGCGCTGCAAGGGCACAGGTGCATGAAAACTACATCATTGCACAGACAGCGGATGGTATGGTGATCGTCGATCAGCACGCGGCGCATGAGCGATTGGTGTATGAAAAGCTCAAGGCGCAGATGGCTGAAAACGGGGTTGCTGCACAAGCGTTGTTGATCCCTGAAATTGTGGAATTATCTGAAGGTGACGCAGCGCGGTTATTAGAGATGGCGGATGATCTGGCGCGGCTTGGCTTGACGTTGGAGCCTTTCGGGGCGGGCGCGATCGCGGTGCGCGAAACCCCCGCGATTTTGGGCACGATCAACGCCAAGGGAATGATCCTTGATATATTAGACGAGTTGGCAGATTTGGGTGACAGTTTGACGGTGCAAGCGCGGATCGAGGCGATCCTGAGCCGTGTTGCCTGTCATGGGTCCATCCGGTCGGGTCGACGGATGCAGGCGGACGAAATGAACGCGCTGTTGCGCGAAATGGAAGCCACGCCACATTCGGGCCAGTGCAACCACGGCCGCCCCACATATGTGGAGTTGAAACTGGCCGATATTGAACGATTGTTTGGGCGCACATGACGGGATTACAGGAGATGATAGCGGGTATCGGCGAGGTTTGGTTGATACTGGCGACGGTGGGAGCCGTGTTGGTTTTGCTGTTGTTCATTTTGTTGATCATGATGGTGCGTCGGGCGGGGCGTTCGATACGGATGATGGCGCCTTTAGGGCAGCAAATCGGCCAAATGGGACAACGGGTTCAGGCATTGGCTGACGGGCAGTCGCAACTGGCGGGGGGCTTGAATACGGTGAGTCAAACCCAGACCGTGGCGCAGGCCCAATTGATGAACACGCTGGAGCAACGCCTAGCCGAGGTTCAGGCCAAGATGACTGAAAGCCTGCATGGCAACTCGCAGAACACCACCAAGTCGTTGACACAATTGCAAGAGCGTTTGGCGACTATTGATCGGGCGCAGACCAACATTGAAAAACTGTCGGGAGATGTGTTGAGCCTGCAAGATATTCTATCGAACAAACAAACGCGCGGGGCGTTCGGGGAAATCCAGTTGAATGATATTGTCGGCAAGGCGCTGCCTGCGGACAGTTACAAATTGCAGGCGACGTTGAGCAATGGCAAGCGCGCTGATTGCCTGATTGATTTGCCCAACCCGCCCGGCCCGATTGTGATCGATTCCAAGTTCCCGTTGGAGGCCTATGAGGCGTTGCGCAATGCCAGCAATGACTGGGAAACCAAAGAAGCTGTGAAAGCGTTTAAAGTGTCTGTGAGGGGTCATATCAAGGCGATTTCCGAGCGCTATATTCTGGAAGGTGAAACCGCTGACGGGGCGCTGATGTTCCTGCCCTCAGAGGCGGTTTATGCTGAGTTGCATGCCAATTTTCCGGAGTTGGTCCGAGAGGGGTTTGCGGCTCATGTCTGGATCGTTTCGCCGACCACTTGTATGGCCACGCTGAACACCATGCGCGCCATTCTAAAGGACGCCCGGATGCGTGAGCAGGCCGGTGCCATTCGCAAAACCTTGCGCATGTTGCACCGCGATGTTGAGATGGTTGTAGAGCGCGTTGGCAAGCTGGACACGCATTTCAATCAAGCTCGCGCTGATCTGGACGGGATTGGCACAGCGGCTGAACGGGCTGGCAAGCGCGCGGCCCGTTTGGACAACTTTGATTTTGAGGAATTGGCCCCTGAAACGGGTGCGGCAAATGTGGTGCCGTTGAGCAAACCGAGCGAATAGGCTTTGATATGGGTGGGTTTTAGGGCAAACTGAACAGCGACTCGAAAGGTGGTTGTCATGCTTGAAATCAGCACAAACAAGATTGCCCGTGTTATTATCCGCGCCCGCGAGTTGGGTGCCAAAGTTGGGCGCTGGGATCGTTCTTCGGACGAGGCGGGTACCGAAACGATTTTGGAAAACCGCCCAAGCGACGGGACCGAAGCTGAGTTGCGCAGCTATATCGCCGATATGAACCGTGACGAGCAAGCCAGTCTTGTGGCTGTGATGTGGATTGGCCGCGAAACTTTTGAAGCAGCGGAATTGGCCGAGGCGATTAAGACGGCCAAGGAGGAGGCGAGGTCTCCGACTGAAAACTACCTGCTGGGCATTCCGCTGTTGCCGGATTATCTGGAAGACGGTTTGGATGCTTTGGGCTATTCGGTTGAGGAAGTTGAAGACGCTGTTATATAAAGCGGAGTCTGATTAAGAGTTGTATGGCTCGCCCCTTAAGTAAAGATTGTGCAATGAAACTGGTTGCTGTTGTCACCACGCATAACCGTCTAGATGAACTCCAGATTACGTTGGCACGTTTGCTGGCAGTATCCGAGGGCAGTTTGATCGCTGTGGTGGTGGTGAATAATTGCTCCTCCGATGGCACCGAAGATTGGCTGAACACGCAACAAGACCCGCGCCTGCTGGTGCATCACAGCGAGCGAAATCTGGGTGGTGCTGGTGGGTTTGAGGTAGGTATGCGGTTGGCTGTGCAAAACTATGATCCGGATTGGGTTGTTGTCATGGACGATGATGCGCGCCCCTATGAGGCGGCGTTCGATCAGTTTGTCAGTGTGCCGCGAGACAAGGCCAGCGGCGGAGCAGATGTCTGGGCGGCAGCGGTCTATTATCCTGATGGTGAAATTTGCGAAATGAACCGCCCGTCGGTGAACCCGTTTTGGAAGCCAGCTGTGTTTTTGAAAACTCTTTTTGGTGCAGGACGAGACGGCTACCATATTGAACGCAGCACCTACGATGGGGACGTGCCCCAACCTTTGGATATGGCGTCTTTTGTTGGTATGTTTATCTCACGTCAGGTGATTGACGAAATGGGCTATCCTGAGGGCGCGTTGTTTTTGTACGGGGATGATGTGATCTATAGTCTGCGTTTGCGACGGCGCGGATTTACGATGTTGTTTGATCCGCTGGTCCGATTCGAGCACAATTGCACAACGTTTTCCAGCGCTGCAAAGGGCGTCTATAATCCGCTTTGGAAGGTCTATTATAACTATCGCAATGGGTTGATCATGTATCACAATGCGGCGGGCCTGTTGTTTTGGCCGTTGCTGGGTTTGTTGATACCAAAGTGGCTGTTTTCGGCGCGGCGCTATGGCGCGGATCGCAAGACGTATTTGCGCCTGACGCGCCGTGCAATCGTGGATGGGGTTTTGGGTCGCAAGACATTGACACATGATGACGTGCTGGCGCTTGCAAAGGCCCGTTAAAGCTTGCCTAAAATGTCTTTGTGATAACGCCGCATCAGCACAAGGCCAAAAGCGATGGTGGTCAAAGCAACACCCAAAACATAAAGCGGCGAGATGTAGACTGGGTCATAGAGCGAAAACACACCGCTGCGGAACATGCCTGTGATGTGAACCAGCGGATTATACCAGAGCATTTCTTGCAACAGGGCGGGCATTTCCTCATAGATATATAGGATAGCCGAGGCAAGGAACAATGGACGGGTGGCGATGGCCCAGATTGTTCCCCAAACGGGGAATAACCCGTTGAGTAGGCAATTCATCAACCCAATGCCGAGCCCCAAAAGAGCGGCCAGACAGACCGCAATTAAGATTGGTGCGATATTAAGCACCGTGTGTGTGTCGGCAATCAACAAGATCGCAGCCAGCAAGATGAAGCCGGCCATGATTTGAGTTAAAGTGTTCAAGATAAAGCGGGCTATGATCGCATCAATCCATGTAACGCTTGGATAAAGCAGCAGAGGTTTAGAGAATTTGATGGCCTGCATCACCTTTACCGAAATTTGCTGATAGAGCATGAAAGGCAAATAGCCCGTCGCGTAGAACAGGATGAAATTGGACCCCAGGGAAGGCGAACGTAGCAAAAGCGAAAAGGCAACTGAAAGCAGGGCAATCATGCCAAGTGGTTCGAGGATTGCCCAAATATATCCCCCGGGTGAACGCCCGTAAGTTGATGTCATCTCGCGTAAAACGAGCGCCATCACTGTGCGGGATGACGCAAATGACCGTGTAACAACCGGCTTTGGTTTGGCAGTTCGGCCGGTGGATTGGTGGGGCGCAGACAGGGTGAAAATTCCTTTGGGCTGGTATTTCTACGGGTTACTATGTAGGAATAAGCAGCAGGATTCAAATAAGATCGAGTGGAAATTATTAGTGAACAAGAAGATTAGAAACGGAAAAGCCAGACGCAGAGCTGCTGCCGCTTCCTCGCCGGAGATCGCAGTTCGGCCCGTTGCGAAACACGCTACACTTAAGAAACGCCATACTGGTGTGCGGAACAGTTTCATCTTTATGGTTTTGATGCCGATAATCGTGGCTTCGATGTATCTCTGGAGTTTTGCAGCTGATCAATACGCATCGACCACCGGTTTTACAGTGCGCCAAGAAGAAAGCGGCGGTGCCAGCGGTCTTATGAGCGGTCTCGCAGCCATTACTGGTGGCAGCGGTGGCGCGGCTGATACGGATGTGTTGTATGAATTTATCCGCAGCCAAGAAATGGTCGAGATTGTCGATAAGCATGTCGATATCAACGCAATCTATTCAAAGCATTGGGATGTAGATCCGCTGTTTTCGCTGTGGCCTGATGCAACGATTGAAGACAAACTAAGCTATTGGCAGCGTATGGTTCGAATTTCATATGATCAGGGCACGGGTTTGATCGAGTTGCGGGTGTTGGCCTTTACGGCTGCTGAGGCGCAATTGATTGCCCGCGAGATCGTGTCTGAGAGCCAGAAAATGATCAACTCGCTGAATAAGATTGTGCGCGAAGACACCATGAGTTACGCACTAGCTGATCTGGACGATGCCTTGGCACGGCTGAAACTGGCCCGCCAAGAGTTGGTCAAATTCCGGACCAAAACGCAGATTGTTGATCCCGAGGCAGATATCCAAGGCAGAATGGGAGTTGTGAACAGTTTGCAACAACAGTTGGCCCAAGCCTTGGTCGATCATGATTTGATAGCTGCGATTGCAACCCAAGAAAATGATCCTCGATTGGAACAGGCAGCGCGACAGATAGAGGTGATCCGCAAACGCATAGAAAGTGAACGTGAAACCTTTGTGAAATCGGGTTCAGAGGCAGGTGGTAGGGACTACCCCACTTTGATCGCCGAATTTGAAAACCTGTCAGTGGAAAAGGAATTCGCCGAGAAAACCTATAGTTTGGCGTTGGCGGCTGTTGATCTGGCGCGTTCAAGCGCAGCGCGTCAAAGTCGCTATTTGACGGCCTATGTTAGCCCAACCTTGGCCGAGACCGCCGAATTCCCGCAGCGTATGATGTTGGCCGTTTTAATCAGTCTGTTCATGTTGCTAACTTGGGCCATATTGGTTCTGGTTTACTACAGTGTGCGTGATCGTCGTTAGGAGGACCCATGGTTCGGTTTGAAAATCTAACCAAGTTCTTTTGGGCAAATGGGCAAAAGAAAGTGGTGGCGGATAATATATCGCTAACTTTCCCCACGGGGGCTGCTGTGGCGGTTCTGGGCCGCAACGGCGCTGGTAAAACCACCTTGATGGAAATGATTGCAGGCGCGTTACGCCCAAACAGCGGTCGCATTGTGAGCGATGGCACTATTTCATGGCCTGTTGGGTTTGGCGGTAGTTTTCACCGTGATCTGACGGGTGCACAGAATGTTCGTTTCATTGCACGCATCTATGGTGTTGATACGGACGAGCTGCTGGATTTCGTCGCAGATTTTGCCGAACTGGGCGGGCACCTATATATGCCTGTGCGCAGTTATTCGTCTGGTATGAAGTCGCGTTTGGCGTTTGGTACGTCTATGGGGATTCGTTTTGACACCTATTTGGTAGACGAGGTGACGGCCGTTGGGGACGCAAGTTTCAAACGTAAAAGCCAAGCCGTGTTTCGTGATCGGATGAATACCAGTGGTTCTTTCTTGGTTAGCCATAGCATGGGGCAGGTGCGCAAGTTTTGCGACGTGGGCTGTGTATTGGAAAACGGCAAGATCACATATTTTGATGATCTTGAAGAGGCCATCGAGTTTCACGAATACCAGATGCAATAACGCACACTGCCTATCTCCGACAAATTGACTATCAACATTACCATGGTTGATAAGGCCTAAAATTTTCAAAGCGAATTCAACCTAAAGGACATTGTTTAGCCCGAAATAGGTAATTTGGCTGCCAGCATTCCATCCGATTTTGACCCGACTGGGCAAATGAGGTGGAAAAATATGGGGTATTTAAATTTTCGAGCGATGATCGATACAGGGCAAGTCCCGCTGGATATCGGAATCACAGGGCTCGAATTTTACGAGACAGCTCAAGGGCTGTATCTACTAACGAGTTCAGGCGTGAATGGCGGTATGAGCAGTTTTCAACTCACGGGCTCGGCGATCGCGCAACTTGTCGACACAGCGCTATATTCAGCAAGCATGTCAGTCACGGCCAGTGGCGGTATTTCGTTGCTGGACGTTGGTAGCGTCACCTATGCTTTGACGGGCGGTTCTAGCCCGACACAGATGGATGGGTACGAGCTTGATGCGTTTGGAAACCTTGGTACGACCGGATCCGTGATTGGGATTGGTCTGGCGCAGGGGGGTGGTGCTTCAGTCATGACCTCTATGACCCTTGCGGCGCATAATATGCTCTATTTTGCGGAGCTGGACGGGAGTGGCATTTCTGGGTACCGGTTGGATAGTCAAGCCGAGTATGATGCAGCTGCATCGGTTTCGGACACCAGCAACAGCTACCTGAATAATGTCATCGCATTGGATCAAACCGTCGTTGCGGGACAAACATTTCTTATTGCAGCCTCGTCCACTGAGAACGGCGTCTCCAGCTATTTGGTAGACCCCGTCACTGGCGCGTTGACGTTGAGCGGATCAATGGGCGCACAGGACGGGTTGGGCGTGGCCGACCCAACGGGAATGGAGGTGGTGAGCGCTTATGGTGAGAGTTTTGTCATTCTTGCGTCTGCAGGCAGTAATTCATTGAGTGTGATGCGGATTACCGAAACGGGCGATCTGGTTACCGTTGATCATGTTCTCGACACCCTGAATACGCGGTTTGGCGGTGTAACAGCGATCGAAACGTTCGTCATTGATGGCCGCGTTTATGTGGTGGCTGGCGGTGCTGACGACGGGGTAAGCATATTCACTTTGTTGCCCAACGGTCAACTATTGCACCTGCAAACTGTGGAAGACACTGACGGCATGGGGTTGAACAATGTCGCGCAGATCGCAGCCCAACAAGTTGGCAATGAGGTGCAGATCTATGTCACTTCACAAAATGAAGGCGGGTTGACGCAGTTTTACCACGATTCAAGCCTACAGGGCCTGCAATTGTTGGGCACTCAGGCTGATGATGTTCATAATGGTGGCAGTTTAAACGACCTCCTAGAAGGCGGTAGTGGTGACGATATTCTGCGCGGCAATGGAGGCGATGACATTCTGCTAGATGGAGCCGGTGAGGATCAGCTTTATGGCGGAGCAGGGGCAGACATTTTTGTCTTAATGGCGGACAATACGCTCGATATGATCATGGACTTTGAGGCCGGAATTGATGTGCTGGATATCTCTTCGTTTCAAATGTTGTATTCGCCGAGCCAACTGGGATTTGAAATCACTGCATTCGGCGCGCGGATTACCCATCGAGGAGAAGTGATCGAGGTCCATAGCCTATCGGGCGGTGGGTTGACCCTTGCGGATATATTCGGTGATGAGTTTGGCGGTCCGGACCGCCCACCGCTGGTTGTTGAACAAGACATCGTGGGTGGGATTGGAAATGACGATTTGTTTGGCACGGCGGGGAGCGACACCATGTTTGGTGGCGATGGCAATGACGTATTGTTCAGCAGCGCCGGTGATGACTGGTTAAGCGGCGACCTAGGCGATGACACCCTTTATGGCGCTGGTGGCCTAGACGAATTGCACGGTGGCAGGGGGGCGGACAAGCTGTTTGGCGATGATGGTGATGACCGGCTTTGGGGTGATCGTGGCAATGATCAACTGCGTGGCGGTGACGGACAAGATGCGCTTTATGGTGGAGTTGGTGATGACACTTTGCGGGGAAATAATGGCCACGATTGGTTGGTGGGCGGCCGTGATAACGACACGCTTTATGGTGGAGCGGGTCATGACAACCTGCGTGGTGATGAGGGTATTGATGTTTTGTATGGAGAAGGCGGTGACGATAACATACGGGGCGGGATCGGCACGGACAGTCTTTTTGGTGGTCTAGGGAACGACAGTTTGTTTGGTGACGACGGCAATGACTATCTGTTTGGGAATGAAGGCAATGACCTGTTGTATGGCGGCATTGGTGATGACGTGATGCAAGGTGACTCGGGCAACGACCGCGTAAGTGGTGGGGATGGCGCCGACGTTGTGAAAGGCGGTGCCGGTCATGATCTGTTGTACGGCGGTGACGGCGACGATCGGCTTTTTGGCGGCAGTGGACATGACCAATTGAACGGCGGCTTAGACGATGACGCGCTTTTTGGTGAAGGCGGTGACGATACTATACACGGCGGCGACGGTGCGGACAAAGTGTTCGGTGATGATGGCAATGATCTGCTGTATGGAGATGACGGAAATGACCTGTTGCACAGTGGTCAAGGCAATGACCAAGTCTGGGGCGGAAGCGGTGTCGACAAGCTGTGGGGTGACGGTGGCCATGACGTTCTGAATGGTGGCAATGGCGACGACACGCTTTATGGCGGCTCTGGACATGACAAATTGTATGGCGGCAAAGGCAACGACACGCTTTTGGGGGGCAATGGAAATGACGTACTGCGCGGCGGGGATCACGCGGACGAGCTGTATGGCGGCGATGGCGCTGACTGGCTTTACGGCGAGTCCGGTTCGGATGAACTGTTCGGTGGTGCCGATGTAGACCATCTTTTTGGTGATGGCGGCGATGATGAATTGAGTGGCGGTCTTCACAACGACATTCTACGCGGTGGCGATGGTGCGGACACTCTGAATGGCGATGAAGGCCATGACGCATTGTATGGCGGCGCTGGCACAGACCGATTATCTGGCGGCACCGGTCATGATCAATTGTACGGCGGCCAAGACAACGATGTGCTTTTCGGCGGTGGCGGCAATGACACACTTGAAGGTGGTTTTGGAGCGGACAGGCTGTTTGGCGATGACGGAAATGACCAGATGTATGGCGAAGACGGCGATGATCAGTTTTTTGGCGGCGCCGGAAATGATCGGCTTTATGGCGGCAATGGTGATGATGAACTGCGCGGTGGCTCTGGTGCGGACAGGTTGTTGGGCGGCAATGATAACGACCTTCTGAACGGCGGTTCAGGCGATGACGCGCTTTATGGTGGCAACGGAAATGATGTGATGAATGGGGAAGGTGGCGACGACGTTTTGTTCGGCGGCGTAGGATCTGATCTGTTGTACGGTGATCAAGGAGACGACGTTCTGAGTGGCGAAAATGGTCGTGACCGGTTGCGCGGCGGATCAGGCAATGACGTTCTAACTGGCGGCAGCGGAGCCGATACATTTGAATTTGTCTCGGATGGCGGTCGCGATACGGTCACTGATTATACTGTCGGCACAGATTTTCTGAGCTTCGACGATGCTTTATGGGGAGGTACGGCGCTTACAAATGACGAGATTATGGATTTTGCCTCTGTTCAAAATGGAAACGTCGTGTTCGATTTCGGAGGGGGCGTCAGTGTGACGCTTGATGGAGTTGATAGCCTAAACGGGCTTGAAGCCATGCTGTTGGTTTTCTGAATCTATGACCGGGCTTCAAATAGACCAGTGGCTTCGCATTTCTTTGCGTTCTTGATTGGTCCAGAAATGGCGGCAAAATGGTGAATTGTAAATATGCGCAAGAAACCTCTCTTCAAATCGGGCACGGTTTTTGAAGGCGATGTACCGTTCGCTATAGTCTTTTTGTTCTCCGACATTTGCGTCGGGAACTGAAATCGGGACATTAAAGATTTCACTGAGCAATTGTTCTTTGTCCGCACGCGGGCAATCGATGCGAAGCAACAAGGTGTTTTGCTTTGGCAATGAGCGGAATTTTTTGGGCTTGTTGAATGAATGTTTGTAAATATCGACACCCAAATATTTTTGAAATTGGTGATCGAACCAACGTAGTGGTAATCTGTGTGGGTATGTTTCAACAAAGCGTTTAAACAATACGTCGATGTTCTTTTCGATGCCGGATTCTTTTTCAGAGAGGTGCAGATTTTGGAAAAATGCACTGATGTTTCTGGCCACTGGATCGCGAACGAGGGATATGAATAGAAACCGTTCGGGATGTTCGATGTATTCTGTCCGATGGCTCAAGGATTGGCTGACATGCTTAATAGGTGCAACGCCAGACGCAGCGTTGGGCTCCCCCAATTTTTTCAGGGTTTTTGGGTTGAGATTGTGAATGTGATGGCTGGCAATATCGGCATTGTGAAAAGCCTGGGTCAACGCGCTGGAGGCGACCTTGCCCATGGTGAACAGAACAGGAATTTTTTGGGCGAGGGTTTCTTTTGTCATAGTGCATCACCAATTTATGTTGAGTGCAAAGCCTCAGGCTTTGATATTGTATAAACTCAGCAGATTTTGGTCGCCACCACAATTTAAGGAAACGAAAAATGCCCCGCAAAACACGGGGCACTTTTGGGGTTGGGTAAACCCATTTAGGTTATTGGCGCTCTAAATGAAATCAAAGTCGCCAGAGTTCAGGCCGCTTGCAACACCCTCAAGAACAATCGTTCCGGTTCCGTAATCGATTGTCGCGTCACCACCTGCATAGGAAATGCTAAGCGCTGCGAAATTCAGTCCTGTGCCGCTAAACTGAATCGTATCGCCCGTAATGTCAAAATCGGTTATCGTATCGGCACCGGCATTGTTGCCAAAGACGAATGTATCATTGTCGGCGCCACCTTCCATGGTGTCATTGCCTGAACCGCCAGTGATTGTATCGGAGCCAACGCTGCCATAGATACGGTCGTTGCCGGAATTGCCGTACAACCGGTCATCGCCCGCGCCACCGTAAATCCGGTCACTACCGTTGTTGCCATAAATCCGGTCAGTTCCAGAATTTCCATACAAACGGTCCGACCCTGTGCCGCCATAGAGACGATCACTGCCGTTGTTACCATAGACAAGATCGTTGCCGTCATCACCATACAACCGGTCTGAGCCGACGCCACCGTGCATACTGTCGACGCCATCACCGCCATAGAGCCGATCGTTGCCGTCATCACCAGAGATACGGTCATCACCATCTTCGCCAAAGATTCGGTCAGCGCCATCTTCGCCATAGAGGTTGTCTGCGCCGTTGCCGCCGCGAATGCTGTCATCGCCGTTGCCGCCGCGAATCTCATCAAGCCCGTTGCCGCCACGCAGTGTATCATCGCCGCCGCGGCCAAGAATGGTGTCATTCCCGTCGTTACCCAAAATGCGATTTGCGGCTCCGTTGCCCCGGATAGTGTCGTTGCCAGAGCCTGCGGTGTAATCTTCAATTACTGTGCCAACAGCAATGCCCATGTTGCCGATCAGGCCGTTAACATCAGAGAATGAGCCACCAGCAAGGTTAACACTATCATTGGTCGTGTTGTTGCTCATATCGATGGTGTCGATCCCGCCTTGATCGTAGATGGTAAATGCAACACTGGACCCTGAATAAATCCCAGCAGTCGGACCGCCATTCATGGCCGAGAACAAGTCACCAAGAGAACCACCAACATTGGAATTTGCACCATAGGTCGTGTTTCCTGCAGTGGCGCTTGAAGTTCCGTAAAGGTCTTGAATGGCGATGATATCAGCCATCATTGCTGTCTGGATAAATGCGTAGCTGGCATTCACCGTCGTGTTGTCGGATTGGCTAAAGTAGGACATGATCGAAAGTTGCCAGCTGTCATTCTCAAAGTCATTGTCGATGCCGTAATTGGCACTTCCGTTGTAATTTCCTTGGTGACCAAGCCCCAACGCATGCCCAATTTCGTGGATATAAGTTTGGAAGCTATAGCTGTCCATTGTGGTTCCATAAGTGGACAGCCAGCCTGTGCCTACATTAACCTGTGCAGATGTTGTGGTGCTGCCGCTGCTTACATAAGTCGCATAGGCGCCAGCGGCTGCATCATCAAAGGTGATGTCTGCACTGCCCGAGGTTTCAACAAAATTGATATCGGCAACCAACTCCCATGCTTCCAATGCCCAGCGGGCTAATTCCAGCCCGTCGGCCGTCAGGCCGGTCAAATTAACAGTAATCGTATTGCTGCCAGACGTATCAAAAGAGTGACGCGCGCGGTTAGTGTCACTCCAAAACCCGTCGGTCAGATAGGTCGCCAGTTCGGTATTGGTGGCGATAGGTGGTGGAACTGCCACCGACGCAGAAACTGTATATGTGCCAACGTTTGTGCTATAGGAGCCCGCATTGATGTAATATGTGCCACTCGTCGTCGCTGTAAAACTGATCAGTGAATCAAATCCGGCACCGCCATCGTCATTATACGCAATTTGGGTGCCAGCGCTGTTCATCAATGCCAAATAGGAATCGCCCAATGTTCCGCCCCCACTTGAGGAGCCCGTCTGGCTAAAGGTGTAGGTTGTGCCTGCCACCAAGGTGATGGCGATCCAATCCTGATCGGCACCCCCAGAATCAATTGTTCCGGAGAATGTGTCACCTACGTTTATCGAATAAGCTGTTGATGTGCTGGCAAGGGCATCGGTTGTTTCTGTATAGTTTGCGAAAATGTTGGGCATGGATTGTTCTCCAATCGTTGAGAATCACTGTATTCCTAAAAGTATATATTAACGAAATGTTAACGAATTGGCAATTTGCTTGCTTTGACTAAGCCAGAAGTAAACGAGCCATACATATGGGGTGTTAGCGCTGTATCCGTAACGCCGAGCGTCACAGGTGGACCGTTTTGGGCTGGAACAGATTTACTCTGCCATTCCAGATACCCTTCAATCGCGTATTTGTCGGCGCGTGTGATGTGGAGCTTGATTGCCAGTTCACTGGTATCTGGCGCACGATCGCTGAGCTGAATTTTGTGGTTCGGAGCACGTTTTTGCAAGGCTGATTTCAGGGCTGCACACATAGAATCAGCATCAACGATATTGGTTGGGCAAGACAGTAAGATCATTGATGTTTCAGCAACTTTTTCCACCTTTGACGAGGGCGGTTTTAGGGATTCTTTAGGGGCAATTGACATAGCGTATACTTTCGGCGTCAGGATCAGCAGTATCGCTAACAAAGTTGATAGTGCTAGTCGCATGATTTGATCCTATTTGAATAGAACATAAGCCGAGATTGGCCTGTAGCCCTAAGGTTAACCTTAGGATCGTACCTGTGCTAGCTTTTTCAGAGCTGAGGATGTTGGTGCCGAAAAATTGTGCAAATGTGATGGCAGAAACACGGTGGTTTTTTGGCAGACATCACAGCAAACAATGCCTAGAGTATGTAAAACTTTATTGACTGAGGACGATCCATTTGGATATTTTACTTGTTGGTGCCGGACTGTCGGGGGCGGTGATTGGCAGGGAGTTGGCTCTGCAAGGTCACAAAATAACGGTGATAGACGGGCGTGATCACGTTGGCGGCAATTGCCACACAGCACGCGATCCCGACACTGACGTTATGGTGCATGTTTACGGGCCGCATATTTTTCATACGGATGATGTTAAGGTTTGGAAATATGTAAACGGGTTTGCCAAATTTCATACCTATAAGAACCGCGTCAAGACAACGGCGGGCGGGGCGGTCTATTCCCTACCGATTAACCTGCACACGATTAACCAGTTTTTCGGCAAAACCTTGCGCCCCTCTGAAGCACGCGGGTTTCTTGAGACATTGGGGGATGAGACCATTGCCGAGCCGCAAAATTTTGAAGAACAAGCGCTGCGGTTTGTTGGAAAGGAATTGTACGAGGCCTTTTTTGAGGGTTACACGCTCAAGCAATGGGGCTGTAGTCCGCGTGACCTTCCGGCCTCAATCCTAAAACGATTACCAGTGCGGTTTAATTATGACGACAACTATTTCAACCACAAATACCAGGGCATGCCTAAAGACGGCTACACCGCGATGGTTGAACGCATTCTGGATCACGAAAATATTGATGTGCAGTTGAACACTTGGTTTGATCCAAAGGAGGTCGCAGGTTTTGATCATTTGTTTTGGTCTGGCCCGTTGGACGGATTTTTTGAGTACAAACTTGGACGTCTGGGATATCGCACGCTGGATTTTGAAAAATTCACCACACAGGGTGATTACCAGGGTTGTGCGGTGATGAACTATGGTGATCAGGACGTCCCCTATACGCGCATCACTGAACACAAGCATTTTTCTCCTTGGGAAGATCATGACGACACGACCTGTTATCGTGAATTCAGCCGAGCGGCGGGGCCAGACGACATTCCCTATTACCCAATCCGTCTGGTTGAAGAGAAATCGCTTTTGACGGATTACATTGATCTAGCAGAAGGCACTGTTGGCGTCACGTTTGTAGGGAGGCTTGGCACCTATCGGTATTTGGATATGGATGTGACCATCCGTGAAGCACTAGATGTTGCGGCGCTGTTTGCGCAAAAAGTTGAAGCCGGCACGCCGATGCCAGCCTTTGTCACGTCACCGCTTTAGCTGGCGTTTATTACATCAGCTAATGCGCGCTGCACCGCAATTTTTAGGCGATCTCGCTCGTTTGCAACAGCGTCCGGATTCGTGAACAAGCGCTCTAGTTTCTGTTGTGCTTCAGTGTAGGACTCAAAAAACTCGGCATCATATTTGACCGTTTCCAAGTGGTGCGCGGCGTTGGCAACTGACATTTCATTTAGATTAATCCACGCAGCCTGAGGCAAGCCTAAATCGTGGATGCGATGATTTGGCGCCGCAAAATAAAATGGTCTAGCGCCAAGCGCGAAAGCGTCAAACAGTTTTTCGGATAGATAGTTTGGTTGATGAGTGTTTTCCAGTGCAGAGAACAGACGGTTGCGGCGGTCCTGTTTCGTGAGTTTGTCCAGATGCCAATCACGCAAATCAAAGCGGTTTTTGCCATCGTTCCAGTTACGATCCCAGCTTTGACCAAGCCGTTTGACCACGCCATTTTTGCAGGCACTTGCCAGCTCGCTGCGCCAAGCACAAAGGCCAATGATGTCGCCGTTTTTAAAACGCACGTTGTGATATTTCTCGCGGCGGCGTTCGGCCATGAAGCTGATATCAATCGGGTAGGCGGCAAAGTCATCGCGCCACTCGCTTGGCCGTTTAGCCGCGTTGCGCCGAAATCGATGTGCATAGGCGCTGGCAAAGCGCAGATTTGTTAATAGGTAATAAGGGATTTGGTCAAAATTGAAGATGTCACTGGTATGGTGGTTCAGTTGTGTGACGGGAACCGGCCCAAATGGCGTGGTCAGATTACGCTCTTTGTGCAACGGTTTTTTACCCCAGATGGTGTCCCAGAATGGCTCTTCTGACAGCAACACAATTGGGCATTTCTGTGCATTCCAATACTCATAGGTTTCCTGCGACATATCCTCTAAGTCGAGGCTATGAGAAAACATCAACAGGTCAGCACTGTCTGGCCCAGGCAGCATTTGGATTTGGGACGAAAACAGAGGTGCCAAGGCTGGACAAGACAGAGGCGAGCGGTCAGAATGGGGGCCGCTTAGATAAACACGCATCATGTGTGTCCACCTTTGGTGCGCCCCAATTTTGGCAGGCGAATAAACCGGCCGCGACGACGTTGATCTTTCAGCCGTTGATGGAGTTCTGGGTTCATTTCAGCGACTTTAGCCAAAGGAATTTCGCGCAGAACGTTCTTTATGAACGCTCCGGTGTGTCGCCGGACAGTACGGCGCAAATTTGGCGTGACATTATACTCGATCCAATAGAACAGCCGAGTGACAAACTGCAAAAACGCCATTGTGATTTCAAGGCGACTTTCATCTCTGACTTGCCGGAAAAGGGCAGGAAGTATATCGAAAAATGCGAGCCGCTCACGGTCACTACGATTGGTCAGGCGCAGCGCGCTTTCATCTACAAAGTGCTGCACAACGATGCGGGGCGAGCAATATATGGTCTTGGCATAAAGAAAACTTTGCCAATGCAGGGCGACATCTTCGTGCAACAAAACATCGCTGCAACGGGCGCCAGATTGGCGGAGAAATTCAGTGTGGTAAATCTTATTCCACGGGTAATTGGCCGTCTGCGCGAGTTGAGCTGCGGTTGTTGAATCAAGCAGGGCAAGTGGGGTGTGGGGCAAATTTGCGGCTTCCCAGAACACCTCATCGTGTGGCATTTGGCCGTGCTGCATTCTGCTGTCATGATGTTTGAACAGACAAAAATCAAATTCGAAGCCTGCAAGGTCGTCCAGCAAACTGCTCAGTTCAGGTGTCAAAAGATCGTCGGAATCCAGATAAAGCAAATGGCTGGTTTTCACCAAATCAATGGCAAGGTTACGCGAAGGACCCGGGCCAAATTGTTTTGGGTTGCGTATAAGGGACAACCAGTTTTTGGGCACATCTACAGGGGCAATCATCGGCGGGGTCAGCGGCGTGTCAGATAGATCGTCGATCACGATTACATGTTGAAAACAGCCCAACTCGGCGGCTTGGGCCAGCAAGCGGATCAGGTTTTCTGTGTCGTTGCGCACCGGAATGATCAAGCTGATATTCATGACCGTCCCTCTGTAGCTTTGTCGGATGAATCGAAGTTCAATTTCAACTTCGAGAACCAGAACGCATTGGTTTTCGTTAACCGATTATACCCGTTTTGCCAGTCTGATTTAAGGCGGTTATAGTGCAGCAAAAATATGGTGACATTGCGCAGGAGTTTTAGAAGCTCACTCAGCGTGCGACGCTTTGAATGTGTCACTAAATAAGCGTTTTTAGCGGTTTCGTCGATGTGAGTGATTTGAGCAGCACCCCAGATAGACCCCAAATACTTACGATTTTCGCCGGTCAACGTGATCTGGTTTCCGAACTTTGAAAACCACGGAATAAGTAATCCGTTTATCGTAAGAATCATCAACAAACGGTGCAGCGGATTTTTGCGACGAAAGCGAATTTTGTCAGTGGGAGGAGGGCCTTTGAGTGGTTTCCAAATTTCAACTTGCGTCAGATCTTTGATGTCGTGACGCCGCGCCGCCATGTCAGCGTTATCGGCGAAAAATTGTGGACCACGACGCACATCGGCAAACGCCAAATTTAGCGCAGCAGCGCTGTCGTAGTGACATCTAATTAGAGCACGTAAAGTGAACCAAATCGCTATTTTTGCCACCGCAAACCTACCACGATCCATAACCGGTAAGCTAAGCTGATGGGCCAAATGGCTGCGCAGATCGAGATACAGAGTTAACGGGCTTTCCTTGTCAGAAAAGTTGTTGTCTTGAAATGACAGAACGCCGGGTAGCGTGACGATATCGAAGTCATGCACCAGACTAAAACTGACGTCATCACCGCGTACAAAAAACGGGAATGGCAAATATTGGACCTGATCAAGGGCGAAAGCAAAGAACCACCAGCCCCCATATATATTTTGGGATTTGGTTTTGGAGAGCGCGAAGGTGGTGTCCAATTCCATTTTCACCACTTGTCTCGCGTCGCGTAAGTCCGTTCCTCGAAATAGCCCCTTACAGGTGCCATCAAACAGCGCGGCGTTTTCCCAAACCAACCCACTATCGGCTGCATCTGCCAGTGTGCCTGCGATGGCCGTTTTGGTGGACTTTACATAGGCCAGCATTTGATAGACTCGCTCGATGCTGCCCATGTGGACTGTCGCGTCATCGTCCATGAACAAACAATGGCTTGCGCCCGTTTGGCGCGCTTCGATCAGTCCACGGGCAAAGCCACCGGATCCCCCTAGATTTTCACTTGGGATAAGGATCGTGTTCGCAGAATTATTCAATTTCACGGAATTTCCGTTATCGACAACGATTAGCCGCATCAGCCCGCGATAAGGTGAACTCTTGATGTGATTTTCAAAGCGAGCAACGGTATTGGTGATAGCAAATTCACGCTGAAATGTGGTGATCGACAGAGCCAGAACAGGCTGGCGCAACGCGGATTGCGTCGTTTGCCAATCCGCTGTGCACAAGCGGGCTGGGCCATGAGCCGTAATGCGGAAAAACAACAATCCCGGATCGCTAGAGTCGATCAATATCGGTATTTCGATGCGTGTTAGGGTCACATTAGTCAAAGAAATGTCACGCTCAAGCAGTGTTTTGTGAGTATCGTTAGAGCCGATGAAAATGATTTTCAGTGTAAATTCACCCTGACCATCAAGCTCCAAATGTAGCGTTTTTAGATCACAAAGATGCTGCCATTTACCTAAATTGAACAGGTTGAAATATGTGTCAAAACTGGCGACTTCACCTGCATCAAAACGAAGACCGTCGTTGTGGTGCAGTGATTGGTCCGTTCTAACATAAAGCGCATGATCGGCCGCAATGTGGGCTTCGGGCCAAATCAGGCTTTGTAATGTCGTGAAGCCGTTGGTCATGCGGCTTTGGCCAGAAATTTTGCGCGCAAACCCAGAATGAATTTTGCGGTATTTTCATCCGTAAATTGTGCCAAAGTTTTGCCATCGAGTTGGACGAGAGCATCTCGTAATGCGGCAGCTTCAGGGATAGGGTTACAATGGGCCATTTCGGTGTAGTCGGAAAAGAAGCTCCTGCGGCCGGAAACGGAATTTAAGTAGATGTGGATTGGCTCAAAACTTTCTAAGATTTGCTGCCGGTTTCTTGCGCCGAACATCTCAACCTCACCGTTTTGAGGGATGCTGATGAGCTCTTTTACACGCATTAGGCTATTGAAAACGGCTTTGGCAGCAGGTTTGGGAAGCCGCCGGTTCGCGAGCCGTGCAATTTCGATCACAGCGTAGGGAATGCTTGGATTTTGTACGTGGACATGTTGCAACTGATCTGGAAAATCATGTCCACACATTTCGATAAAATCTAGAGATGAGCCGCCGCTTTTCATTATTTCGCTATAGGGGCGTAGAATTAGGTTGGCGTGCGGAAGGCGCGCCAGCCATGGTTCCAGCAGGGCGCGATAATCGAAGTGAATGCTATTTTTGGCGAACTGGTTTTTCGGGTTATGAAGTGCGTGAAGCTTTTCGCCGAACAACAGACGTTGGCTTTGCCAAGCGACAATGTATTTATCAGGCCTCCGCAGCGCTAGATAAATCTCAAATTCCGCTGTTGGAAAGGCATCGCGTAGGCGATCAATTTGCTGAGGAGCCAAGGTCCCAAAATTCGAAAACACTTCGGAGCATAGAATTAAGGCCTGTGGGTCGTGGCGTTTTATCTGTTTTTGAATGGTTCGCAGGATTTTATCCGTTGTCGGGATGCCATGATGATAGGAAGGAAACGGTTTGGAGTTGTCCCGTTCGGACAGCATGCGAAAGGCCAACGCGTTGTGGGCTTCACGCACGTTGATTGGTCCAGGTCCGAGTCTGTCGCTGTGCATGAGGCGTTTGGCGCGGGCCAATATTGCGCCTTGTTTCTCAACGAAGGGGTACAAGATTCCATTTTGCAACAGCTGGTGGGAGTTTTGAGACAAAAACATTTGTAACGCTGTCGAGCCAACTTTGTGATGGCCGATATAAAGAATGATTTTCATAGCAGCACTTGGTGCTCTGTTTGGCCCATGAAGCCTGTTTCTATCTTATATGTTAGCCCAGCGCATTCATTTGGGGTTAGGCCGACGCTGGCGCTGGTGACGAACAGATGTTTTTGATCTGCGCCACCAAAGGCTGGGCAGCTCGCTTGACTTGCAGGGATGTCAAATGCCCGATCAACAACCCCGTTGGCGTCATATCGCGCAACACGTGATGCGCCCCATTGGGCATTCCACAGGTAACCTGCGGCATCAACGACGGCGCCATCTGGGTTCAGGTTTTCAGGTCTTAGGTCAATGTGTTGTACTGGGTCGCCAACGGGCCAGCCAGTTTTACCGTCAAGTGATTGACGCCAGATGATTTGTTTCGGAGTGTCTGTGAAATAGGCGGTGCGCCCGTCAGGGGAAAAGCTGATTGCGTTGGGGATGGTGATCTTGGGAAACAACTGGCGTATTTCGCCTTTGTAGTAGCGGTAAATGGCACCGGCCTCTCGTTCGGCATTTATCCCCATGGTACCAATCCAAAATCCGCCAAAGGCATCTGCGCGCCCATCGTTTGATCTGGTCACCGGGTTGTTTGCTTCGAGGGCGACAATCGGGTCGGTCGCGCCTGTCTCGATGTTGAACCTGATCAGGTTCGTTGCGGTGGCGATCATGAAATGTTGCTGATCAAGCCAGCCGGCAGCCGATACATAATCGTCAAATTGCCACTCAAGCGGTTTGCCATCCATTTGGCTCATCAATCGTTTGCCGAGGATGTCAAACCAGAACAGCTGCGAGCGCAACGGATGCCATATCGGACCCTCGCCAAGGGCACAAATGCGATTGTCATAGATCTGTGCGGTCATGCCTGCGGCCTCCCTAAGAACGGGACGTCTGTTTCAACGGAAAAGTTCGTGATCTTGCCGAGGCCAACCAAGGCGAGCGATATATTCCCATTCGTGGCCATCAAAAACCCTACCGTTGTGGCATGTTTATGCAGGGGCTAATCCCGCGCATAAACATCTTCATAGCGGATGATATCATCCTCGCCCAGATAGCTGCCAGTTTGTACTTCGATCAGCACCATCGGAACTTTGCCGGGGTTTTCCATGCGGTGCGTGGCCCCCAACGGAATATAGACAGATTGGTTTTCACTTACCAGTTTGACCTCGTCATCGATGGTTACGCTGGCAGTGCCCTCGACCACGATCCAATGCTCAGACCGGTGGTGGTGGCTCTGTAACGACAGGGCGGCACCGGGGTGTACAACAATGCGTTTCACCTGAAATCGATCACCTATGACGAGGCTTTCAAACCAGCCCCAAGGTCGGTGATCTTTGGGGAAAGACTCCGCTTGTTTTGAGTCTTTTTGTTTAAGTGCTGCGACTGCGAGTTTCACATCTTGGGCGCGGTTTGCATCAGCTATCAGAACAGCATCGGGCATCGCAATGGCGATGATGTCCTTTAGGCCAATGCCGACGATTTCCAATGTGTCATCTTCGCTGCGCAGCAACGTGTTGTCACATTCGATCGCTGTTGCGGGGCCAGAAAGAGCCACGCCGCGGTCGTCACGATCGGTTTCGCGCAGAACAGCGTCCCAGCCGCCCAGATCAGACCAGCCGTCGGAAAATGGAATAACCGACAGGTTTTCGGCGCGTTCCATGACGGCATAATCAATCGAGATGTCTTCGACTTTTGACCACGGTTCAGGCGCAATACGCAAAAAACCAAGGTCTGGTTTGGCTTGCTTGATTGCCGCCTCAACAGGTTCCATCAGATTAGGGGCGTGGCTGCGAAACGCGGCGAGGATGGTTTTGACCGAGAATAGAAAAATGCCTGCGTTCCAAAGGAAGGTGCCCGCGTCGAGCATTTCCTGAGCACGCGACGCATTTGGTTTTTCAACAAAACAAGTGAGCGGCAATGCGCGTGCCGCGAAATCACCAGGATCGGTCGCCAACTCAAGGTATCCATATCCGGTTTCCGGATGGGTGGGTTTGATGCCAAAGGTCACCAACTGGCCGCTTTCGGCAGCTGGCACACCTGCCTGGACGGCTGCCCGAAAGGCGGCGGCTTCGGGCACTACATGGTCGGCGGGTGCGATCAACATCAGGCCGTCTGGATCGCTCTGCTCAAGGTAAAGCGCGGCGGCCAGCACGGCGGGTGCTGTGTTTTTGCCAGCAGGCTCGATCAGGATTGAACCCGGATCGACGCCGATTTCAGACAGCTGTTCGGTGACAATAAAGCGAAAGTCAGAATTGGTCAGAACCATTGGCGCGGCAAATCCGTCGCCCGACAGGCGCTGAGCTGAGGCTTGAAAAAGCGTGGTGTCGCCAATAAGCGAGGAAAACTGTTTGGGATAGCTTTTGCGAGACAATGGCCACAGGCGCGTGCCTGCCCCTCCACATAATAATACCGGTGTAATCATTTAAGGTCGCCTTTTTAGAACTGTGTTTACGTATTATACTCGCAAAAAGGGTGCTCGCCCTAGCATTATATGCAACTATTTGCTTCGCAGATCTTGTTCCTGTTGGGTTAAAAACCATGCATAGGTTTTTTCGATTCCGTCTTTCAGGGTCACGGATGATTGCCATCCTAAACGTGCCAAACGACTTACATCCATCAGTTTGCGTGGCGCACCATCGGGTTTGCTCGCATCAAAAGATAACTGACCTTGATAGCCTGTCACTTGAGCGACGGTTTCGGCCAATTGGCGTATGGTGACATCTGTGCCAGAGCCAACGTTGATGTGACTTAGCATCGGTTCGGTTTCACGCTGGTAAGTGGTTTGGTCCAAATCCATTACGAACAAGGACGCGGCGGCCATGTCATCGACATAAAGGAATTCGCGCATTGGTTTGCCAGAGCCCCAGATCATCACCTCATCTGTGTTGTTCTGACAGGCCTCATGAAAACGCCGGATCAGGGCAGGTAAAACGTGGGAATTTTCAGGGTGAAAATTATCGCCAGGCCCATAGAGATTGGTTGGCATCACGCTGCGGTAATCCGTGCCGTATTGGCGATTATAGCTTTCGCACAGTTTGATACCGGCAATTTTGGCGATGGCGTAGGGCTCGTTTGTGGGTTCAAGCGTGCCAGTTAACAATGCGCTTTCGCTCATCGGTTGGTCAGCCATACGCGGGTAAATACAGGAGCTGCCAAGCTGCAGAAGGTTTTGAACGCCAGCCTGATGAGCCTGATGGATCACGTTGCTTTGGATCATCAGGTTTTCATAAATGAAGTCGGCAGGATAGGTGTTGTTGGCAATGATACCGCCGACTTTTGCAGCTGCCAGAATCACGGCGTCAGGGCGTTCAGTCTGCATGAAATCTTGCACCGCATTTTGATTTCGCAAGTCAAGCTGCGCACTGGTGCGGGTGACAATTTCTACATTGTCGCGGGCGCTTAGTTGACGCAAAATTGCGCCACCGACCATGCCGCGGTGTCCAGCGATGTAAACTTTCATACCCGTTCCCTTTAGAATATTGGCGATTAGATGCAGGTGTGCACGCCGCTTTTTGCGATCACATTGTGGAGCCGTTTTTGAACCCTATTTAGCGTGCGCTCAATCTTTGCATCCAAAACCATTTCTGACTTGTCGGCATAGCCTTTGTAGTTGTCTTTGTTGGCGTTTGATGGCGCTACAGTGACTGTTTCGCCCTTTGCTACTGATTTTATCATGCCTGAAACTGCATCCATATCCTGAGCCATCCGTTCTTGGGACACAACGACAATACGTTCTTTGGGAACGATCGAGAGCAATGATCTAAGGTGTTTGTCGTACCTTAGCCGCCGTCTGGCATAGCGTTCGAAGTAATCTGAAACAGAGCAATTGGCGTAAAAATCACGCTCCCGGTAGGCCAAATGCTCTTTGTTCCGGCCGGTTTTTGCGATTGTTTGATGCATCCGGTGCCATGAAACCAAGGACTTTTTAGGGTCACGAATACACAACACGATCGCGCTGTTAGGGCTAATTTGGGCAAGGTATTCCAAAGCGGTCTGATTGAAAATATAGGCCGTGAATTTATGCGCCAAGATCTTGCCGTCGTGGGGGGGGATTTTGATGGTTTGGATAAGAGGCCAAGTGAGCTCGACTTCACCCGTTGGTTTTTTCAAAATTTGAAGCTCAGGGTCTGCATCAAATGCTCTCATCAACGCGGTGGTTCCACATTTAGGAAACCCAGTGATTACAATTTCAGGGGCCATGGGTAACGTCCTCACTTGGTAATCCAATTGCTTTTCATTTTTTCGATCTCGTCTGGGGTCCAGAAATGTTGGACGAACTTTGACTGATACATGCGATTCAGAAACTTGGTCGGGAAGGTCACCAGTTTTTTCATCTCGTTGTACATCGTGTTATAGTCTTTGTTCGCCCCATCATTTAGGCGCCCCACATTGATCTCGCAGCCGAGAGCTTTGGACAACACGCGGCTTTTTACGTCGTCGGGGCAATCAACGCGGAACAGGATGGTGTTGGCGGCTTTTCTGTGAACGAATTTACTTTCCTTATCGAAAGGACGTGCGAAAACGTCGATGCCCAACTCGGCCTTAAACTCTCGATCGAACCAAGTTAGCGGCAGGCTATGGCCATAGTTGTTTGAGAAATGCTCAAACATCTTATTGGGGTCGGTTTCGTTTTTTATCTCATCTGGCATGTGGTGCAGATTTTGGAAAAACGCGCTTAGGTTTCGGGCGATAGGATCGCGGACCAAGCTGATATAGAGACACTTTTTCCGCTTCACCAGCAGCCGGTCTCTGTGCGCCATCGACAGGCAAATATGGGGCGGAGGGTATTGCCCGCGATCCAACCAATCCTTGGCCATTTCCAGCACTTTTTTGCGATTTAAGGTGTGGATGTCATGGCACGGCAATCCTGCCGCAAGAATCGCAATAGAAGTCGACGAGGACGCGACTTTGCCCATCGTATAGACAACAGGAACCAAAGGATGTTTTTGCGGTGTTGTCATGGCGCGCTCGCTCTCAAAATGTGTTTGTGGTAATCTCACAGGCGGGTCTGGTTGGTTTTCTATCTAGGCAAAACAGGGCGTCTCTACCCTTATGATTTGTAGTCTTTCCTCATTTGCTGATCCAGTTGTTTTTCATATCCTCAATCTCATTTGGCAGCCAAAAGTGGCGCACGAATTTTGAATCATACATCTGATCCAAAAAGCCGGTTGGAAAGGACACCAGGTTTTTGATTTTCTCATACATGGTGCTGTAACCCTTGTTTGATCCGACGTTCAGACGACCCACGGTGATCTGGCGTCCTAAGGCATTGCTCAGAACCTGACTTTTGACAGCGTCAGCGCAATCGATACGAAATAGAGTGGTGTTGGCGGATTCGTTTTGAGTGTATTTTTTTCCGCGGTCAAATGGCCAGGAATAGACATCAATGCCCAGCTCGGTTTTGTATTCGCGGTCGAACCATTGTAGCGGCAGATCATGCTGATAGGTTTCGATGAAAACCGCAGCCAACCGATCTGGGTCTGTTTCGTTTTTGACCTCATCATCCATTTGATGCAGGTTTTGAAAAAACGCACTTAGGTTTCGGGCGATCGGGTCGCGGACCAAACTGATGTAGAGGCATCTATTTTTTTTGATCAACAAGCGATCGCGATGGGCCATGGAAACGCAAATATTGGGGGGTGGGAACTTTCCTTTTTTGATCCAGCTTTGCGCTGTACCCAGTATTTTTTCATGGTTCATATTGTGAATATCAAAGCAATTTAAACCAGCAGCCAGAATTGCCTTTGAGGTAGATGAAGAGGCGACTTTGCCCATCGTGTAAACGACGGGCACCAATGGCGGCGTTTTGCTCGTCATTTTGTTACCGGCTCCATAGTATATTTGTTCCAGTTCAGGCACATGTTTTTTTACAAGCCCTCGAGCGTTTTTTCCATTTCAGTAAGAGTAGTGAAAACGTCTTTGGGTATTTCTTCACGGGCGATGCTGCGTCCAGCGGTTCGGACGTGTTTCTTGACAGGAAGCGGGTCGCCTTTTTTCATTTTCACTTGAGTTTTTTCAGTTAGCATTTCGCAGATTGCGTCATCACAAGGCTGATCAAGAAACTGTAGAATTTTTTTGATATGAGTAGGAGCATCCAAAACCATGTCTTCGTATTTTAACAGCAATACGTAATCTTTTTGTGCCCATGATTTTCGGTATTCCTGCAGGTCTTCTGCAAATCTTATACCACGGGTGCGCAACCATTTATCTTTTTGATCAGGGGTGGTCTTTTCCATCCGTATTTGGTGATAGAAGAATGAAATCACCGAGTCCGGTAGGTTTCGATAAGACACAATCACGCGAGCGTCCTTATTGTCCAAAAATGCAAAATCCGGCGAATTCGCAAAGTGCATTTTGATCAAGGTCGGGGCGCTGCGCCATTCATCCGACAGGAAATACGCTTCCAGCTCTTCTTTGGCGATGGATGCGGTATTCCAATGATTGCGCCATTTCTTTTTTGGATAACTTGGCGAAATGCCATGCCTGATTATTTTCTGCACCCAGGTTGAACCGCTTTTTGGCGCCCCATTGTTTACAATAAACATCTCAAGTCTCCAATGACACCGGCAGCTCTAACCCATGCTCTTTCAACAGGGCATGGCGGCGCGCGGTTTTCAGATCCGCTTCAACCATTTCAGCGCACATCTCTTGCGCTGTGATCTCCGGCACCCAGCCCAATTCTTTTTTAGCTTTGCTTGGGTCACCAAGCAGGGTTTCGACCTCGGTCGGGCGAAAATAACGCGGATCAATCCGCATCAATATGTCGCCGGACTTTAGGGCTGGTGCTTTATCGCCTGTTACTGAGTCGACTATGGCGACCTCGTCAATACCTTGCCCTTCAAACCGTAGGCTGATGCCCAATTCGTTTGCGGACCAAGTGATAAATTCCCGCACGGAATATTGCACACCCGTGGCAATGACAAAATCATCGGCGACGTCTTGTTGCAGCATCAGCCATTGCATGCGCACATAGTCTTTGGCGTGGCCCCAATCGCGCAGGGCGTCAATGTTGCCCATGTATAGGCAGTCTTCTAGCCCTTGGGCGATATTGGCCACGCCGCGAGTGATTTTGCGGGTCACAAAGGTTTCACCACGGCGCGGGCTTTCGTGATTGAACAAAATGCCGTTGCAGGCATACATGTTATAAGCCTCGCGGTAATTGACCGTGATCCAGTAGGAATACATCTTGGCCACCGCATAGGGCGAACGTGGGTAAAACGGTGTGGTTTCACTTTGCGGGGTCTCTTGGACCTGGCCAAATAGTTCAGATGTCGACGCCTGATAAAAGCGGGTTTTTTCGTTCAATTTCAAAAGGCGGATGGCTTCTAGCAAACGCAACGTGCCCATGCCGTCAACATCGGCGGTATATTCAGGCGCTTCAAAGCTAACCGCCACGTGGGATTGCGCACCGAGATTGTAAACCTCATCTGGTTGAACTTCTTGCAGAATGCGCGTCAGGTTCGAGGAGTCGCTGAGATCACCGTAATGCAATTTGAAATTGCTGTGGTTGCTGTGCGGATCTTCGTAAATATGATCAATGCGCTGGGTATTAAACAAGGAAGCGCGGCGTTTGATGCCGTGAACCTCATAGCCTTTCTCCAGCAATAGCTCAGCAAGATAGGAGCCGTCTTGGCCTGTAACACCAGTAATAAGGGCTGTTTTGCTCATTATTTATCCACTTGATAAGGTTGTTCGCGTTCACCTCCCTTTTGTCGGAAAATGCATCTGTGTGCAAGTAATGCCCTGAAAAACAGACCGAAAGTGCGGATGGGTGCCGATTTCAATTATTCGAGAGAAATATCGTAACCCAACTTGTTGCAGAGCTCTTTAAATGCTGGGCTTTGATCGATTTCTTTTAGCATATCTGGTGTGACATTACGGCGTTTTCGTGCTGCAATTTCACCGCCGCCACGCCCGCTGTCACCTGAAAGGCGCAAAGCTGCGAAGACGTGGAGAAAATCTGCGTTGTACTGCAGTCCTAAAATCGAACAAATACGTTGAATTTGGGCTTCGGGGTTTTCAACGAATTCCTCGTATCGGACAATATCAATCCCAGCATAGCGGTCCAAAAAGGCGTCATACCGACGCGCATATTCTTCTAATGTTCTAGGCGTGAAGCGGATCCAGTCCAGTTTTTTCATGCTTAGGAATGAATCCAGCGGATGCCGAATGCTCACGACGGATCGCAAAGCATAATGCGGGTCAAGCATTTCACCTAATGTTGGTCGCTCAAGAACGGCGCCTCCAAGACAAAATTGACTGTGGGCGTGGTCTCGCAGGACCATGTCAAATCCGTTTTGCCGGGCGTCATTTGAAAGGACATCTAGCCCTGCCAAAAAGATGTCGACCAACACGTCTTGTGACGGAGGACGAGATCCATGCTGAGCCAATCTAATGAGGCTGGTTGGGACGAATGTTTCGCGTTGGCCGACTGTGCTAAGTGGATCGACTTCGCTTAATAATTGGGTGTTTGGCATCGCCGCCAAACAGCGAGAGATCAAAGTGCCACCGCTGCAGGCAAAGTGATGGATGCTGCGCATTGGGCGCAGGGTGTTGGCCTTTGACGTTCTGACGACCTCACGACATTGCTCCAGTAGGTTTGGCAGTGCGCTGGCCAACACATCGCTAGGGGATTCGGCTGTGGCTTGAGCGTCCTGCTGTTCTTGCAGCAATGCCTGCGCTTGCTGGATCTCTTTGCGAAAACTTTTCCAGGCAGATGTGTCACTCATCAGAAGCGGTCGCGGCTTTGGTTTTACGCGCGGCGTTTTTTTTGCGTTTTTTCGGCGAGGGTGAAATAGTTTCGGTTGGCGCGCCTTCCATGTCTTGGAGGTAGAGCGCTGCATTGCTTAGGCTGGCGGTCAAGCGTTCAAGCAGTTCGCTTTGCCCATCCTTTTCACCCAAAAGACCTTTGTAACGGTTTTGCAAATCTTTGAGGTCCGCCTCGCGCAGCGATTGTATGCGCAGACTCATCGCCAAATTATGCTCAGCAGCCTTAATTTTGGCGTTCAACGGAACTTGTTCTTGTTGGGACTTGTCGCGCTCAGCGGTGGCGGTGGTGATCTGCTGCTGGAGCGTGGCAACCTGAGCCACGTGCGACTCGATTTCATTTGTAAGGCTTTGAATCTCCATCTGCAAATTCGTCAGGTGCCGCTGCAATGTTTCAATTTTGGCGGTAGATTGTGCCGCGTTGGCCTTTGCTTTACTCTCGCTGTCGGTCCTAAGGGTCGTTAATTCTTGTTGGAGTTGGGCGATGTTTCGGTCGCTCTCAATTTGAAACGAATTCAGCTGCTGGTTCGTATCTGCGGCTGCCATGTTTGCCATTTTCAAAGCGGACCTTGCCTCGGTCAATTCAGACTCAAAACGCGCCTGCCTTGCTCCAGCGCTGTCATATGCCAGCGATAATGTTGGACAGTCAGGATCGCTCTTATCCCACATGATATTATTGACGAAAAATCGCCGTTCTAGCCACATGTGGATTTTATCAATCGGGGTTGCGCCCTGATAGAGCGCCTTGCGGCCTTCGTTGATCCGAAGATATTTGAACAATCGCAATACTTGCGCGTTCTCTAATGCCTGCAAGATGTCCATTGCTTCGCCCGGGGCTTCAATGACCAGCATATTGTCGTCAGTTTCAGACAGGTCCAAGTGTTGTATGGTTTCGGTAGGGTTTTGAACTCGCACTGGTTCCTGACTTTGAACTTCGAGCGCAGGAAAGAGCAGGGTCAAACCGGTTGGGTTTCGCAGGCTGTTCAAATCGGCAAAGGAAAATCGATTTAGAAGTTGTCCTTGTGCGCCGCTGCTTATGGCGGCTTCGATCAGCGTTACTTGCGGGTTTGTACCTATCTTTTCGCGGAGCATTGTTGCGGTAGCTGGATCTGGTTCAACCAAGGTCACAGTTTTTGCACCAGCATCCAAATAATCGGCAAGGTCATCACAAAGGCCCGCGCCGATATGCACGATATGCCCTAGGGACGGGGCTTGATATTCAGCAAGGATCCACGAGGTAACACTACCCATTGTTACTTCCTTTTTCTAAGTGACCCTAGGGTTTGACTGATTTTGCGCAAAGGCCCTGTGATCCGCCATGAATTTGATCTGTAAAGTTCATCAACTTCGTGCTGTAGGGCCGCGACCTGTGCCTGCAGATGTCCGGTTGCTGGGCCATTTCCGGCGCCATTTCCAGCCACCTTTCGCCGCATTTGTTCGGCGTCTTGGTAATAGGTTTCAGCTGTCGCCTGAAGTTGAACAACCTGTTCTTGCAAAAGCGCAACGGACGACGAAACAGGCAGGCCCCGCCCATTGGTCCCGGTCTTCAATCGGGTTTGTGAATGGCTGACGGCGGCCGCTATATCAATGCCTGCGTAGTCCTTGACGGCGACAGTGCCGCTGGCTCGTAATTCTGCCAAAATCCGTTGAGCCGCCGGAGCTTTATCCAACAAAAGGCTGGCGAGCGCGAGGTACAAAGGGTCGTTCTCGACGAGGGGAAACAACAACCCTTGGGGAAGACTTTCCTGGAAGCTATCTGGAACAGCATGACTGTGCTCTACAATTTGTATCGATTTTCGAGCTTGGCGAAAGAACGTCAAATGGGCGGTGGCTTGGGACTGCCAATCCGCAAGGGCTTGAGTGCCATCTTGGCCTTGTTGCAAAGACGCTGCAACAATTTCAAGTGGGTTAGGGTAGGTTAGAAACCCGGTGCTTCCCTTATCTATGGCTTTTCTAGCGAGTTCCACATCAAGGGACTGAGTGTTGAGAGTTTCGTCAGATGCGGTGATATAGATGCCGAAATTTGCAGGGGAAACCGTCGGGCAGATTTCTTGAATTGCCAATGCTAGATTGCTGGCAAGGGTCGTCAAATCATGGCGTTCTTGGGCTAATGCCCGCCCTTTGTCTGCTAGATTTTGGCGAACGGCGGCGTCGCTCAGATCAGTGAATGCGGCGATGAGGGGTTCAATCTCAGGCGTTTCCACGACTTGTGCTGTTTGGTGTTGCATTACATAATCAATGGTTGCCACATCTTTTGGCCCATGAACCAATATCGGCACGCCAGAGCCAAGGTATTCGGGCAATTTGTTGGCCATGCTGTAACGCACATAACGCAAGGATGCTTCGTCAAAATTATAGGCGATCACCAAGGCATCGGCCTCGGCAAGCCATGCGGTGTAATCGGCAAAACTTCGTTTGTGTGATGTCAGGGTGGTGGCCGAAAGCCCGTCGAACAATTTGCCGCTTTGTTTAACCCACCAGTTTTGGGTGTTGATCTCAAACCGAATGTCCTGACCCTGATCAGCCAGTTCTTGCACGGACTTGGCCACGCGTTGAATGCTGGCGGCGTTCATATCTGGCGCCAATCCACCGGCGTAACGCACAACCAATGAGGTGCCAGAATGGGATTTCGGAGTCGGCCACGCGGACATGTCCACACCATTTGCAAAGGCTTGAAACGCCATGCCATACCGTTTGGTATAGGCCTTGGACATGGCATCACAGATCGAAAGGCGCAAAACTGAACGCTTCAACAGCGCTTTGAAACTAGGGTCGAAGTTATGGAATGTCTTTTTGTCTTCGGCGTAGAGGCGGGTTGGCCAATCATCCATGACCCATGTGACCAAAGGCAGGTCTGTTTCCTCAATCACCGAGAGGGCAAGCGCGTGTAGATTTGGTCGCTCAGGCAAGGGCCGATACAAGATGACGTCGGGCTTGAACCCGATGATGGCTGTGTAAATGGTGTCGGCGTCACAACGGTTTACCGACACACTGCCGTCCGCGCCTGTGCGCACCAAAGCCAGGTCATCCGGCGTTGGGCTGGCCACTTGGAGCAGGCGGTCAGCGGGCCATTTTTTGAACAAATTCGATTTGACTTCGCCGGTGGCAGTGCCATTGCCCATGGCCGTCATATCGATGACCAACATGCGTGGTAAGGTTTCTGGTCTCAGCATTGAGGGGTCTGACTTTCGAGATTTCGAAGCAAAATATCTTGGTGTTTTTGTTGCAACCCGATCCTGCGCAGTTCGGTTGTGTAGAATATAGGCTGCTTTATAATCGGCAAGCAACGTGGTCTCATAGTCGTGCGCTAAATCAGACAGGTCGCGTTTGCCCGAAATATTGAGCATATATTCAGTAAAGCGAAACATCTCACCATGTTGGTCAATAACCTTGGCCACGGCGGGGTCAGTGTCTTTTTGCTCGGTGAACACTTTTTCAAGGATACAATCATAAGCCAAACGCTTGTCTTGGCCCTTGACCATCGCGTGGGTGCGCGGCTCCCAAAAGGATTTGAGAAAATCCTGAAACCCGTCGTCGCCAACCGCATAAATTGCGTTGCCGTTGATGTGATCTTTAAATGCCGGAGACAGCTCCTCGACCCCGTGATAGGCGGATCCTAAGACCCAAAAATCAGGCTCATTGCCCACCTGTTCGCGCAGGGCTGACAACCAGCCAGCGCGCAACGGCACACAGTCAGTTTCCATTTGAAACACATAGTGGCCAAGATTTTCAGCCGCGTACATCGTGCGGAAAAACTGGTTGTTGGGGCCGGATTTATAGCCGTGATCCCCGACCTTCTTTGTGTAGTCGCGTTCGTATTTGTCCAAATCGTCTTCTAGCCCCAGATACTCAAACGAAAGCCCTGAAAAGAAACGCGTCATGTCAGTGGCCTCAAAGCGGGCGCGAATTTCGGCCTCGTGCTGTTTACCACTGTCGTTGTTGAACATGAACACCAGTTCGGTTCGGTTGTCGCGATCACCGCGTAAGAGGGGGGCGTATTTTTGCCCAGCCCAAATGTCGAAGTTCGCCAAAATGGCTTTGATCTCAAACCGATTGGTGGGCACAATGATGGCGGCCATTTTATGAGGCGCAAGCACATCATCAATGGGTTCCAGCGGGAAAACTTTTTCAACTTCTAGCAATGATTTTGGGTTGGTGTTCACAATTTTGGTTTGTTGACCAAATTTGGCGAAATCATTCGGGATCAGTTGAAAGGATTGAATGTGCAGTTTGTTGTCGTGAATATCTGGATTGGGGATGTTGTATTTGTCGCCAGCTTGTTGATAGCTGTCAAAGAAGTAGTTCGGGTTTTCTTTGGGTGTCTCGCGCATCACCAGCCCGACGCCTTCGGTCTTTTCGGCCTCTTTGATAATCTCGACATATTTTAAATCGATCCCCATCAGGGCGATTTTTTCATGGCCTAAAAATGCAACGAACCGCGCTGCAAAGGCCCCAGTTGTGACTTTGGTGGTGTCTTGAGTGTTGAAGGCCGAATGCTGTGACAAATCGGGCCAACCCAGCGCCTTGCCGCGCTGTTTGTACCAATGTGGCAAAACCTGATCGAGCGAATGAAAACCTTCGGCGCAAATGCAGTCAGGGTGATGCGTAAAGAATGCGTTGTGCACAAAGAACTGCTCAATATTGCCTTCTTGCCAAAGCCGATAAATCTCGTCGTGGTGGCTCTCGATCATTTGGTCATCAAGGCAGGCATAATAGGTGGGATACCAATTTATTTCGTCCCAGTATCGGTAGGCTGCGTTCATCCCAAGCGAGGCAACGCCACGCAAACGGGTGAAGTCAAACCCTTTTAAGGAGGGGCCATTCCCCATCACAACACATATATCAGTCATAATAAATTCGTCCTGCCATTAGGCACCTCAAGGTTAAAATTAGTCTCTATTGCGCCAGAAAACCGGCTAAATGTTTTATTGCTTCATGGCTTGCACGGATCACTGCATCCACTGTGTTAGAGCCATTATGGGTGCCGAAAATACAGCGTTCCATATCACGTAGCGGGCTGTCCATCGGTAGGGGCTCTACCTCAAAGACATCCAATGCTGCTGAGTGCACTTTACCAGATTGTAAGGCCGTAATCAAAGCGGTCTCGTCAATCAATGGACCGCGGGCAACATTTACAATGCGAATGCCATCCTTGGCCGCCGCCAACACGTCGGCGTTTAGCATGTGTTGGTTGTGCTGGTTTAAGGCGCAAGTGAAGACCAAGAAATCCAGATTTTCGACGCCGGCGGGCCAAACAGCGCGTGCCAACCCATTCAGTCCGGTGTCGCCCTCGACGCCCGGGTCATAGGCGACAACATTCATGCCAAAGGCTTGCAAGCGGCTGCAAGCATTGCGGCCGATGTCGCCCAGGCCAACAACGCCGACAGTTTTACCCGCGAGGCTGATGCCAGCAGGTTTTGGCCAACCACCAGCCCGCACAGCGCGGTCGATGGAAAAAGTTTCGCGGGCCAGGCCAATCACGTACCCAAGTGCAACATCTGCGACCTCGGCCCCGAACATCATTGGGGTATTGGTGATCGGGATGCCTAAATCTTTGCAGGCGGCGAAATCGACATTATCAACACCGATGCCCCATTTGACCGCAGCCGTCAGGCGGCCACCTTGAGCGGTTTTAAAAACGGAACGGGTTGCTGGGTCGTCGCCGATGATCCAGCCGTCGTAATCCGGCAGCAAGTCTTTCAATTCGTCTTCGGATAATACTTGGGTCGTTTTGGCCGGATGCAGGCGCAAACCTTGTTCGGCGGCCAACTCCATGAACAAATCAATCTGCCCCAACATTGGTGGGCAAGTTACGAGTACATCTTTCATTGGGCGGCCTCCATGCGGCGTGTAAGAACTTGGGAGACGGCTTCGGCCATGTCCCAATCATCAGGTGTATCAATATCGACGCTTTCCAACCCCGGTGTTTCAAACATCATCGGGTTCGCACCAATGCGGGCACCTGTTTTGGCAAAACTTTCGCGAGAGAAGATAAACAGGTTTGAGTTTTCCTCATACCATGGCTCCAAATCTTGGGTCTGGATCAGGTTGTCTGGGTCATGGTTCACTGGACTACAATCGGCGTGGTAAAATCGTGTTTGGATTTTGTTGACGGTGAACAGGCTGTCAGTTTCACCTGCCGCGAGTTTGGTGTCATAGGCAGACATCGCGCGATTGATCGTATCGCTCGACAGCATCGGGTTGGTGGTGTGGGTCATCAAATAAGTGTCGGCTGCCACTGCGGCGATGTCATCGGCAAGGATCAAGTTCATCGATACCATGTCGCCACAGAGTTCGGGCTTGCGGTCGCGGATCATCACTCGATCACTGTCGGTCAGGCCGTTTTTCGCCAATATTTCTCGCGCATCTGTATTGATGACCACCTGATCAATGCGGTCGATTGCCAACAGGCTGTCCAAAATCCAACGAAACAGCGGTTTGCCATTCAGAGGGCGAAAATTCTTACCTTTCACCCTTTGACTGTTTGCTTTCATTGGGAGAAGAACGACGGTGCGATTTGAACCATTCATTGTCAGCATCACTTTCATTTACAGACGGATAGAAGAACCGCTCTTTGCGGGTACGTGATAGGCGTCTTTGGTCATTGTTACCCTTATAGGAGCCAACATATTGAGAAATCCGGTAGCGTAGAATACCGTACCAGCTGGCTTTAAGAGTGCGGTGCCGAGCGGCACTTTTCCAATCCATAAATACACTGGAAACGATATAGCGCAGCATATCAACGCAACTGATGTGCACTTCAGGCATTATCTGTTGCAGGGCGATGGCTTCGCGCTCAAATCGGCGTTGCACGCCCGCCCATGTTTCGGTGTGGTGATGAAAAACTGGCGCATCGGCCACATAGGCCACTGCGTGTCCGGCCTCTACCAAAGGCTTGGCCAATGCCATGTCCTCAAGTCCTGTCAGTTCTTCGTCAAAGCGCAGATCAGCCCATGCGCTGCGTAAAACGGCAGCGTTGGCGTTGTTACAAAAGAAGCCGCGTTGCGGTATTTGGCTCTGAATTGGGTAGTATTTTGCGAAAATTCGGCGCTCGGAATAATTGCTGTCATCATCGCCGATTTGACGCCCGTAACTATAACTGGCCTGCCCATCTATGAGGGGTTGGCAAATGGATTGCAGCCAGTTTTCATTTTCCGGAATGCAGTGCCCCGAGATGAACACCAAAAGATCACCTTTGGCAAAATCACAGCCGCGGTTGAGCGAGCGGCCAAAGGAAAACTCTTGCTTACTGATGTTGGTGATCCGGCAACCGTGGCTTTTGGCAATCTCGACAGTACCGTCGGTTGATCCCGAATCGATCAGCACCACCTCGTGATCAAGCCCCGAGGTGTTCTGCTTTTCAATCATGACCAGTAAGTCATTCAGATACTCGGCTTCGTTCAAGGTTCGAATGACTATGCTTGCAAACACGTGCAGATCCCCTCCCAAATCCAATAAATACCGACAACTATTACTTTGATTCTATGAAACATAAAATGCGTTAACGCTAATTGTTCATATGCCAGAGGCAGCCTTTGGGGTCAATTTCAAAACAAATCCCGATAATTTGCTTTTGGGAAAATTTTGCAGGCACCATTTAGCGTTGCGTCGATAATTTGGCGACCATCCGCTCGATACGTCTCTAGTGCCGTTCGGTATGAAATTTCCGATTCCCGCAAATCGGGCGCGTCCCAGTTTTGGTCGCGGAAGTAATCAGAGCTAAAATGGTTTGGGTCAGCCCCTACTAAATGTTGGCTGCTGTTGGCGGGGCCAGATGAAGCAAAACGGTGATCCATGCCAATGATGACCACCTTTTGGAACCCCATATAATAAGCAATTTGTAGGGCAGCGTGGGTGACAGTATAACCCTCATGTAGCCCGATGGTGATATCCGTGTAAAACCGCTGAAACGGATTGGATGTGGCTAAATGATAGGTCCAAGCGTTTTGGGGCAACAAATGAGCAGAGCGATCTGAGATGAATTTCACAGCAGTGGCTTGTTGAAACGCGGCAAGGCTTTGCTGGATGACTTTGTCATTCACAGCCACCAAATAGCGTGGGTAAAAGCCAAATTTCTCCAGTCCAAGATGGATTTTGTTCAGACCAAAAACGATTTCACGGCGCAGAAATTTAAGATCCATTTGATTGAGCGAGGGGCCGTTGCAAACCAAAACACAACGTTCACCTTTGTGGGCATCTTTGAAGCGTGAAAGCGGGGACATTTAGATCTTTCGTAACAGATGTGTTCCATATGTGCCTTACATGCCTATAAACGCAAGGAAAACCAACATACTGCCATGTATCTAACCATGAGTATTGGCTGAATTATGTTGGGAAAACCGCAGCTGTTGCACAATTTCGCAATGCACGTGCGATGCCGTAATAGAATTTCATTCAGATCATCGGACACTTTGCCAAATTCTCATTCATTCGGAAAGGTTTTGCATGCCCGATAATTCACCTCGACTTGAGCTGCCGTTTATTCAGCCATCACAAGCGCAAAAACACGTCACCCATAATGAAGCGATCTTGAAGCTCGACACTTTGGTACAGCTCACTGTGGAGGCGTTTGGAGCGACAACGCCGCCTGCTTTACCGCAAGATGGCGAGGCCCATGGGTTGGGCACTGGCCCGACGGGGGCTTGGGCCGGTAAGGACGATATGATCGCTGTTTTCAACGAGAACGCATGGAATTTCATTTCCCCTCAAGAAGGCTGGCAAGCATGGGGTAAAACCGAAGGTAAGCAACATGTTTTTGACGGCGTGAGCTGGATTGTTCTGGCTGCCGATTTGCAAAACGTTGACGGGGTCGGGATCAATGCGACGTCTGATGCGACCAACCGTTTATCAGTTTCCTCGGATGCGACTTTGTTCAGCCATGATGGGGATGATCATCAGCTCAAAATTAACAAGGCGGCAAGTGGTGACACGGCATCAATGATGTTTCAAACGGGTTGGTCTGGGCGCGCTGAAATGGGCACGGCTGGGGATGATGATTTCCACATCAAAGTCAGTGATGATGGCAGTAGTTTTCAAGAGGCCCTGACCATACGCGCCGATACAGGCACAACCGAGACCAAATGTATGCAAAGCGGTAAGATTACCATTGGGGCTGACAGCGTAGGTGTTGTTAGCACGCCATCGGCAGGTGGGTTTGTTTTGATTACTGTTGTTGATGACGATTTTCCATTGGCCAACCACAGCTGTATATTGGTCTATGACACTGGCAGCTCTCTTGATCTAAGCTCGATGGTCGTTGGTACCAAAATTGAAAACCACGGTACAACTGTTCTTGACGGAACAATAAGCACAGCAAACAGAACTGGCGTCGCGGTTCAAATGGGACAGTTGCAGATCGAGAACCGTATGACCTCTTCGCGGGTTTATTCTTATACATTCTTAGGAGGCATATAATGGAATACGACACCCAAAAACACGAAACTATTGCGGATCATTACTATGTGAATGGCACATTGGTGGCAGGTGCCAAGGATGAAGCAGATGCACAACGCATCTATGAAGAAGCGCGAAATGCTACTGATCCATAGGGTGCTTTGAGAGATCAAAAAAAGGGGCTCTGAGAAGAGCCCCTTTGAAGTTTCCAACATTTCAATTTTACAGGTGATCGACCACTTGCAAATGCTGAGCCAATCTTTCGATTTCGGTCAACCAGCGACCAACCAGTTTTGGATCACTCGGAGCGGCTGAAACACCCGCTGGTATTTCATGGTTCATCACGGCCTCGACTGCCAAGGATACCGGTATCGAAACCAGCAGTGCCATTGCCGTGCCGCGTGCATCGCCAAATGCGTCCATCACGTAGGTTTTGTTATAAACTGGCATCCCATCTTTTTCGGCTTTTAACCCGACACACATGATCACGCGATCTGGGTCGTTTTCACCATAGGCATTGTCTGCCCAGAATTGGTTCGACATTTCCCGCAAGCGGGCCTCGTCAGCGGTTTCAATTTCGGTGAACACGTCGGACCATGCATCAGCCCAACCGTTCAGCCGTAAGGTGCCGCGCACAAATTCTTTGACCTTCCAGCTTGGATCAAAGTGATATTGCGCCATAAACGGGATCGAATCGCGGTTTGGATAGACTTCGAAGGTTTCAGGCGCGGCAAGCGGGGCGGCATAGCTGCTGATGGCATCCCAAGGGCGCGATACTTCTAAAGGAATATAATCGCGCAAGGATTTGGACGGTGATTTCAGGGCTTTTAGGACGCCAAGCGGTGACCAGCTGAATTTATAACGAAACGGGTTCGGGTGCTTTGGAACGCCGCCACAATAAGAAATGAACGAAATGTGGTTGTTAACGTCATAAGCGTTGGAGGCAATGTAATCCGACACCAGCCAATGTGCCATCAAGTGATCGATGCCAGGGTCCAAACCGACTTCATTCACCAAGGCGACACCGGCCTCGCGGGCGGCGTCATTCAACGCATGCATTTCTGGCGCGATATAGCTGGAGGACACAAAATGTGCCTGCTTGCTGATACACATTTCCGCCAGCCGCACGTGCCAATCACCCGGCAACATAGAGACGACAATATCGCCAGCCTGCACTTCTGCACTGATGGCATCAAAGGTAAATGTCATGATACGGGGAGTCAGATCACCGACAGCATCGAGGGCTTTTTCGGTTGTTCGGTTCCAGACAGTGACTTCGTGACCTTCAGAGATCAACCGCCGTAAACCCGGGATGGCCGATAAGCCAGTGCCGCACCAGTGGATAGTCATTCGCGTATTCCTTTGATTAGTGATCAGTTAGACGGGGGCGATTGGGCCAGCCAACAGGATCGAGATTAGATTCGCAACATTAAACCGGTTTGCAGCTAGACGTCTTTCGTATGGGTTTCAAAAACATCGTTGGCGCGGCCCCAAACACCAGCTTTAAGATCAGTCAGGGTTAAGAGGCTGGACAACAATTGGTTTGCATAATCCTCAGAAGCCTCAACCGGTAGCATAGAGGGGAGGTTGTCGATGGCAGTTACATCAAGTGGTGGCGCGTCGTTGACGCGCAATGCAGGCGCGTCCCAAGTGGTGGTGCGGTCGTAGACTTTGATCGGGGAGTATTCACTGTCCGGATCACAGGCAACGTCGCCGATTACTTTTAATGTGCCGGCGTCGGCCTTGGCAGATGCGGGAACAAACACTGGGGTGTTCGGGCTAGCCAAGATGCAGTTGATAAAAATATCGTGCTGTAGAATTTCGGGGAATGGGCCGCCTGATGTGGTTTCTTGCATGTCCCATTTGGTAACGCCCACACCCATTTCTTCGCAGAGGTCCGAAGCCCCCGTGCCAACGCGTCCGAGGGCGCCGATGACGATAGCGTTGGGGCGGGGTGCGTTGGTGGCGTCAAGCGTGGCGCGCAGATCATCCAACATAGCGTCTTTGCCTGCAAACACACCAACGGGAGCGCAGATATTGCCATGTTGTTGTGCTGCCCAGCATTTTAGCGAAACGGCGGCGCCAGCGAACCCAGCCCAATAGCCAAAGGCAGCGACGCGACGGCCTGTTTCATCCACCAGATATTCCAGATCATACAGGGTGCCGCCACCCGCCCTGAACCGGTTCAGTAAGACTTTGCCGGAGGGCTGCCCTTTGTAGGCATGACCGAACATGATGTGTTTGTGGGTCAGAGGGGTTCCGTCTTCAGGCAGTTCTTTGAGGCCGAAGATGATCGCATCCGCTGGTGCGCTGGGCCATGAATTTTCGGGTGCGATGTCGCATCCTGCGTCGACGTAGCCTTGGATGTCGATGGCTCGAACTGAGCTGTGCTCGACGGTCACCTTAAGGCCGGCATCCAGCAACGCGCGTGCACCGTCTGGTGTGATGCCGACGCGCTCTTCGTTTGCCCGTTGTTCGGCGCGGACCCAAAGATGTGTCATGATCGTATCTCCTGCATGTTTCGTAGAATTCTGTAGAGGATGTCTGTAAGGCTGCCAATCGGAATCAAACGGAGTTGCGTTCGCAACGCTCTACGTCTCGTGCCTGTGGCACTCGGGATGGGGCTGTTCGCCCCCTTGCCTGCGGCAATTCCCCCGAGGATATTTATGAGAACAAAAATGAAAGGGTCATTGCCAGCGTACGTCACCCAAAAAGATATATCCGGCCCCGTAGATGGTTTTGATCAGGCGTGGGTTTTTTGGGTCTTCATTGAGTTTGGTGCGCAAGCGTGAGATGCGCACGTCCATTGCGCGATCAAAGCTTTCGCCCGCTGTACCGCCAAGAGTTTCTTGCATGTGGGCGCGCGAGACCAGACGCTTAGGGCTGTCTAGGAACAGACGTAGGACTTCGCCCTCGGCATGGCTAAATGGGGTTTCATTCCCGTTTGCATCGACCAGAACGTAGCGATCGAACAGCGCAGTCCAGCCCTCAAACTGCGCTTGGTTTGCGGTTTTGTCGCTGGCTTTTCTTTTGCGCAGGCGAACGCGTACACGGGCGACAACTTCGGCAGGGTCAAACGGTTTGATGATATAATCGTCAGCACCAAGTTCTAGGCCTGTGACGCGATCTTGGACCTGTGCGCGGCCGGAAATGATGATGATCGCAGCGCCGGATTCCAGCGCTAATCGATGCACCAGCGCAAGGCCATCTTTGTCAGGGAGACCAAGGTCAACGAGACACACGTCTGGGGAGGATGTTTTCAACGAGGCTTCAAATTCGGTGGCGCGGCCAAAGGAGGCGGTTTTAAAGCCAGCCTCTTGCAGCGCGGCCGCCAGCATCAGGCGAATTTCGGGCTCATCGTCTAAAATGGTGACAAGCGGTTGGGTCATTGGCTATTGTCCATGGTCATAAAGGCCGCAAGATCGGCTGCGGAAAAGGGTTTGGGAATGAGGGGGTAACGTTTGGCGGCATCAATGCGGATCGGATCATTGGCCGGCAAGGACGTCATCAAACAAGCGCTGGCCGTTAGGCCGTTTTGTTTTAGCGCGTCGACCATTTGCACACCTGTTGTTCCACCGATCAGCGAGATGTCGGAAAGCACGCAGTTCACCCCCTCCAACATGGCCAAGTTGCTGCCTTCATCGGCAGATGTGGCCTCGATCACGCGGTGGCCCATGTCGATGAGCATTTCGCGCACGGTGGCGCGGATGTCGTCGGAATCTTCAACAAGGAGCACCAGTTTGGGGGGCGTTTCAAATGTGGTGAACCGCAGCGGCAGCCGCAATGTGATAACAGCCCCCTTTGCGGTGTTGTTCAACTTTAGGTCACCACCAGCAAGTTTCGTCAGGTTATAAACCATCGGCAGGCCGAGTCCTGAGCCTTCTCCGCCCTTGGTGGTGAAAAACGGATCAAGCCCGTGTTTAAGGGCATCGTTGGAAAAACCACCACCGGTATCTGTGACGGTGATTTCTAGCCAAGTGTCGCGGACTGATTTCGTGTTGATGGTGATTGCGCCGACCTTTGCGCCAATGGCATCCTTGGCGTTCAGGATCAGATTCAAAAGCGAATCTTGTAAGGATCCTGAGTCCAGCAGCACAGGTTGATCGATGCCTTCGCACTGATTGGTTAGGGTAACTTGGGCTGGCAATGTCGGTGTGGCCAGTGTCATCAGATCATTCATAAAGCGATCAAAATCGACAGGTTTAGGTCGAATTTCGCGGGGGCCAGACATTTCGGCGATCCGATTTAGCAATGTGCCGCCGCGGTGGGCGGCCGACTGTGTGGCTGAGATCAACTCCAGTGCCTCTGGAGAATGATCCATGCGTGAAAGACGGCTTTGCATTCCCAAAATGATCGTGAGCAGATTGGCGAAATCATGGGCCACCCCGCTGGTTAATTGGGCCGCAAGTTCGCGTTTGTGGGTCTGAGTCAGGGCGGCGCGGGCTTGGGCCTCTTCGGTGACATCCAACGAAAGGATGTAAACCCCGCGCTGATCAGGGGTAAAGGCGACGCGGATACGACGGCGGGAATCATCGTCAGTGAATTCGAACACGCTGGCCGCGCCGCTTTGCGCCTTTTCGTAATGTGGTTTGATATAATTAAAGGCGCTTTGCCCCAGGGCCTCACTGATGTGCATGCCTAAAATGTCTGAGGGGCGGGATGGGATCACGGACGACAGGCGGCGGTTGGAATAGGTGTAATTGCCGTCTTCATCCACGTGCGCAATATGGGCGGGCATCATTTCGGTGGTCATGCGGGCGCGGGCTTCCATTTCGGTCAGCTGGCGCTTGGCTTCTTCTAGTGCGGCGTTGGTGGCTGCCAGTTCGCGGTTAGATTGAGATAGGCGTTCGGTGTGGTCGAGCAGTTGATCCGACAACTCATCGGTGCGCCCTCGCAGTAGTTTTTCCTGATCTTTGATCGCTGTGATGTCGGTGTATACAGTCACCCACCCGCCTTCGGGTAAGGGGCTGCCTTCGACAGAAATGGTGCGCCCGTTGGCACGGGTGCGTTCCATATAGTGGGCTTCAAAGGCGCGGGCCTGATCGACGCGAACTGTGACGAATTCTTCTATGTCATCGATTTCGCCATATTCGCCGCCGGTCGCTAAGAATCGGATCGTATCGGAAAAATACGCGCCTGGCGTGCACAGATATTCTGGAAGGCCGAACATTTCTTTAAAGGGCCGGTTAACCCGCACACAGCGCAGGTCGTTGTCATAAATGGACAGGGCCTGCTGGATGAGGTTCAGCCCGGCTCGGGTTAGGTTTTCGGTCGTGGCTTGAGTCGATCCCATTTTCGCACGCTCCTTTCGGCATTATCGCTACCACCGGAGGGGGCTTGGCGAAAGGGTTGTTACAATTCGTTAGGTTTGCGTAAAGATCAGGAAAAATTTGACCTTCAGAAAAAAGACGTCACGGTAGAGTGAATAGAGAATCATCCATAAAGGGATGGACCGTCGAAAAGCGGCGGATGGGGAGGACTAAGACTTGGTAGACTCGAACGCGGCTCTGGAATCGATTCCAGCCTTGTTGGCGCGCAATGCGGCAACCTTTGGTGACAAAGCAGCCTATCGTGAAAAAGAATACGGTATTTGGCAACGCTGGAACTGGGGCCAAGTGGCCGAAGAAGTAGAGGCATTGGCGCTGGGGTTCTTGAACCTTGGCATTCACGAGGGTGACTTTGTGGCCATCATCGGGCGAAATCGTCCATATTTTTACTGGGCGATGGTTGCTGCACAATCTGTTGGGGCTATCCCCGTGCCGCTCTACAATGACGCCAACGCCGAAGAGATGGCCTATGTGTTGGGCCATTGTGGTGCGCGGTTTGTTGTTGTCGAGGACCAAGAGCAGGTCGATAAAGTGATCGAGGTACAGGACCAACTGCATCAATTCGAGCATATGATCTATCTGGACCCGCGCGGGTTGCGTAAATATGACCACCGCCGTCTGCACGAATTTTCCCACATTCAAGAGCAGGGCCGCGCGGCCCGCGATGAGTTTGGGCCCGAATTGACGGCCCGCACCGCGCGCCTGAAACTGGATAGCACCTGTGTGATGCTGTATACATCTGGCACCACTGGCAAGCCAAAGGGCGTGGTGCTGTCGAACCGCAACGTGATTGTGACCTCAAAGAATTCTTGTGAATTTGATCATCTTATACCAGGTGATGAGGTGCTGGCCTATTTGCCAATGGCTTGGGTTGGTGATTTCATCTTTTCGATCGGGCAGGCTTATTGGACGGGCTTCTGTGTGAACTGCCCGGAATCGGCCGAAACAATGATGACTGATTTGCGCGAGATCGGGCCGACCTATTATTTTGCACCACCGCGGTTCTTTGAGGGTCAGTTGACAAGCGTGATGATCCGGATGGAAGATTCAGGCCGTTTCAAGAAGTGGCTGTTTGACAAGTATATGGCTGTTGCTCATCGGGTTGGGCCAGCGATTTTGGATGGCAAAAACGTTAGCTTTGGGGATCGCCTGAGCTACAAAATAGGTAACCTATTCGTCTATGGCCCGTTGAAAAACACACTGGGCCTGAGCCGCGTTCGGGTTGGCTATACAGCGGGCGAGGCGATTGGGCCGGAGCTGTTTGAGTTCTACCGTTCTATCGGGATTAACTTGAAACAGCTGTACGGCCAGACTGAGGCAACCGTGTTTATTACACAGCAGCCAGATGGCGAAGTTCGGGCGGATACGGTTGGGGTGCCATCCCCAGATGTCGAAATCCGCATAGCGGATAACGGCGAAATTTTTTACCGCTCGCCGGGTGTGTTTGAGGAATACTACCAGAACCCTGAAAGCACTGCGGACACCAAAGACGCAGAGGGTTGGGTTGCCACGGGCGACGCTGGCTTTATCGAAAAAGACAGTGGTCACTTACGGATTATTGACCGTGCCAAGGACGTGGGAAACCTGTCAAATGGTGCGATGTTTGCGCCAAAATTCGTTGAGAACAAGCTGAAGTTCTACCCTGACATTTTGGAATCAGTGGTGTTCGGCGCGGACCGTGATAGATGCGTGGCATTCATCAACATCGACCTGACTGCGGTTGGCAACTGGGCCGAACGAAACAACGTAGCTTATGGCTCCTATCAGGAATTGGCGGGCCACCCTAAGGTTTACAATACCATCGCCGCGCACATCGAAGAGGTCAACAAATCGGTCGCACAAGACGAAATGTTGTCGGGCTGCCAAGTGCATCGTTTCTTAATCCTGCATAAGGAACTGGATGCGGATGATGGCGAAATGACACGGACCCGCAAAGTGCGGCGCAAGATTGTTGGAGAGAAGTTCAACGACTTGTTGGATGCACTCTATGGTGGGAAATCTGAAATTTATACCGAAACCGAAGTGACATATGAGGACGGGCGCAAAGGCTCGATCTCGGCCACGCTGGAAATCCGCGATGTCGCGGTGCAGCCGGTTGACCAGAAGGTGGCGGCAGAATGAATGAAATGACGGATAACTCCACCGTTGGTTATATGACCGACGATGGTCGCAAAATTGGCGGCACGATGATGGAGATGAAGAACATCACCCTGCGGTTTGGCGGTGTGGTGGCGATCGAAGATATCAGCTTTGACATCCATGAGGGCGAAATTCGTGCCATCATCGGCCCGAACGGGGCTGGTAAATCATCGATGCTGAACGTGATCTCGGGGTTCTATCATCCGCAAGAGGGTGAAGTCTGGTTCCACGGTGCCAAACGTCCGCCAATGCGCCCCTATCAGGTGGCACAACATGGTATCGCGCGGACGTTCCAAAACATCGCGTTGTTCAAAGGCATGAGCACGCTGGACAACATCATGACGGGTCGCATGACCAAGATGAATGCAGGTATGATGTCTCAGGCGATCTGGTGGGGAAAGGCGGCTCGCGAAGAGGCCGAGCATCGTCAAAAAGTTGAGGAAATCATCGATTTTCTTGAAATTCAAGCGATCCGCAAAACACCCGTTGGGCGGCTGCCTTACGGGATGCAAAAGCGGGTCGAACTTGGCCGTGCATTGGCGTCTGAACCCAAGCTGCTTTTGCTGGATGAACCAATGGCCGGCATGAACGTCGAGGAAAAAGAAGACATGAGCCGCTTTATTCTGGATGTGAATGACGAGTTTGGCACCACAATCGCGCTGATCGAACATGACATGGGCGTGGTGATGGACATCTCTGACCGCGTTGTTGTGATGGATTATGGCAAAAAGATTGGCGATGGCACACCCAGTGAAGTGTTGGCCAACCAAGAGGTGATCGACGCCTATTTGGGGGTGAGCCATGACTGATTTACACACAGAATTTTTCACAGGGGGACGCGCATAATGTCTGCTGGTTTCTATTATGGTGTCGAAGTTTTCCTGAACGGTTTGATGGCTGGGGTGATGTATTCGCTGGTGGCGCTGGGCTTTGTTCTGATCTTTAAGGCATCCGGCATTTTCAACTATGCCCAAGGCGTGATGGCGCTGTTTGCAGCGATGACGCTGGTGGGTATCCAAAACGGTCAAGTGCCGTTTTCACACCTGATTAACGCGGTGTTTGGCACCAATATTCACCATTTTGGTTGGCACGTGCCGGCCCTGTTGGCGATCTTGCTGACGGTTGGGGTGATGATTGTTTTTGCCATCATTGTTGAACGATACGTGCTAAAACATCTGGTCAATCAGGAACCAATTATTCTGTTTATGGCGACGATCGGTTTGGCCTATTTCATGGAAGGTTTTGGCGACTTGATGTGGGGCTCCGAGATTAAGAAATTGGATGTCGGCATTCCCCAAGGCGGAAACGTTTGGGTTGAAGAAAACACAGCGTTTTTGGGCGGCGAAGACTTCTACGGATTTTATCTCGACTCGCTGGATATTGTCGCGGCGATTGTGGCGATTATCTTGGTTGCGTCACTTGTGCTGTTCTCGCAATACACCAAAACTGGGCGTGCCTTGCGGGCCGTGGCAGATGATCACCAGGCGGCGTTGTCGGTTGGAATTTCATTGCGCACCATCTGGGTGATCGTGTGGTCCATTGCCGGGTTCGTAGCGTTGGTCGCGGGCATCATGTGGGGCTCTAAATCGGGTGTGCAATTCTCGCTATCACTGATCGCGCTCAAGGCTTTGCCTGTGCTGATGCTCGGCGGCTTTACCTCGATCCCTGGTGCGATTATCGGCGGGTTGATTATTGGCGTCGGTGAGAAAATGTTCGAATTCCTGATCGGTGCACCCTTCTTGGGCGGTGCCACAGAAAACTGGTTCGCCTATGTGCTGGCGCTGCTGTTCCTTGTCTTTCGGCCTCAGGGTCTGTTCGGCGAAAAAATCATCGAGAGGGTTTGAAGGATGTCTGTAAACACCTTTAAGGCTTGGATCTGGATGATTTTGGGAGCTGTGTTCTATGCTTTGGCAATTGTCGGAGGTTCCATTTCAGCGAGAGCTTCCCACGAGATGAGCCAACTGCCAGCTCTCTCGTCAAATGTGACGGTTGCTCCGATTGAAAGCCGCGAATTGACGGGCTTTTTGCTTATGATTTTATCTCCGCTTGCCGCAATGTTCTGCACCTTTCTTTCCGGTCGCAGCTTTGTTCTCGCAGCGAATTCCAAAAAGGGAGTTGTCTAAATGCTGTATCGTGAAGCAGGTGACTACAAAACCACCTATGCCAAGGACAACCAGACCTTTCCGATCAAATTCGATCGGGTGGCCTATTACGTCCTTTTGTTCGTGGCCTTTTGTGTGGTGCCATTTTTCATCAATGATTATTGGGCCAACGCGGTTCTGGTGCCGTTCCTGATCTATGTGATTGCCACAATCGGGTTGAACATTCTGATCGGATATTGCGGCCAGCTTAGCCTTGGAACCGGTGGGTTTATGGCTGTTGGGGCGTTCGCATCCTACAAGTTGATGACCGCATTTCCTGAGGTTTCAATCATAATCCACATCTTGCTGGCAGGCGGAATAACCGCGCTGGTTGGGATGCTGTTTGGTCTACCATCCTTGCGGATCAAAGGGTTCTATCTGGCGGTGGCAACACTGGCCGCGCAGTTCTTTTTGGTCTGGTTGTTCAACCGCGTGCCATGGTTTTATAACTACTCGGCTTCGGGCCAGATCAACGCTCCAGAACGCACAGTGTTTGGCGTGAACGTGACTGGACCAAATGTGGACGCATGGGCGCAATATATGGTCTGTCTGGTGTTCGTGGTGGCCTGCGCATGGTTGGCGCGCAATCTAACACGCGGCAATTTGGGCCGCAGCTGGATGGCGATCCGCGATATGGATATTGCGGCGGAAATCATCGGGGTGAACCCGTTGAAGGCCAAACTGACTGCGTTTGGCATTTCATCGTTTTTCATCGGCATTTCGGGGGCGTTGCTGTTCACCGTCTATCTGGGGGCCGTCGAAGTTGGCGAAGTCTTTGGGATCAGCAAATCATTCCTTGTGCTGTTCATGGTGATCATCGGCGGGCTTGGCTCGATCCTCGGCTCGTTTGCTGGCGCTGCCTTCATGGTGCTGATGCCGGTTTTGCTAAAGAACGTTTTGGTTGGCGGCATGGGCTGGCCCACAGATGTGGCCGCGCATTTCCAGTTTGTCATCGTTGGCGGGCTGATCGTGGGCTTCTTGATTGTCGAGCCGCACGGCTTGGCACAACTGTGGCGCCTGACCAAAGAAAAACTAAGGCTTTGGCCATTTCCGCATTAGTGCCCACAATAAAGTCGATTCAAACATAATAGATCGGGAATACCCCGACACGAAATTAACCGAGACTAAAATATCAATGGAGGAGAACTTGATATGAAACTTAAACTAGCAACAATGGCTGTGGCCGCGGTAATGGCCGCTGCACCAGTGATGGCCGATCTGGTCTATCCGTCGCTGTCTTATCGCACGGGTCCATATGCTGCGGGTGGTATCCCGTTTGCTGATGGCTATGCTGACTACTTCACGCTGTTGAATGAGCGTGACGGCGGTATCGGCGGCGTTATGACGTCCGTTCCAGAATGTGAAACTGGGTATTCCACCGAAAAAGGTGTTGAATGTTACGAGTCCACCAAAGGCAGCGGCGCGCTTGTTTATCAACCGCTATCGACAGGTATCACGTATCAGTTGATCCCCAAAGCCACGGCTGACGACATTCCGCTTCACACAATGGGTTACGGCCGTACATCTGCCGCCAACGGCAAAGTGTTTAGCCACGTGTTCAACTACCCTGCCAACTATTGGAATGGCGCGTCACTGGGCGTAAACTATTTGCTGTCCATCAATGGCGACGACATCAAAGGCAAAAAAGTTGCGCTTGTGTATCACAACTCTGCTTACGGCAAAGAGCCGATCCGCACATTGGAAGAGCTGTCCAAAAAGCACGGTTTTGAGTTGACGACACTGGCTGTTGATCACCCGGGCCAAGAGCAAAAATCACAATGGCTGCAAATCCGTCGTGAGAAGCCTGACTATGTTCTGATGTGGGGTTGGGGTGTAATGAACCAAGTCGCCATCCAGGAAGCTGCAAACATCAAATTCCCAATGGAAAACTTCATTGGTATCTGGTGGTCTGGCGCGGAACATGACGTTCTTCCATCCGGCGCTGCGTCTAATGGATACAAAGCGCTGACGTTCCACAATGTTGGTAGCGATTTCCCAGTGTTTGCTGACATCCAAAAGCACGTTGTGGATACAGGCAAAGCGGCTGGTGCTGGCGACCAAATCGGTACAGCACTTTATAACCGTGGCATGTATGCAGCGATGCTTGCAGCCGAGGCGACACGCAAGGCCCAAGAGATAACTGGTAACGCCCAGATCACGGCCTCTGATATGCGCAACGGCATGGAAGCACTAGAAATCACCGAAGAGCGTATGGCTGAACTGGGCATGCCCAACTTTGGCCCATCGTTCAAAGTGTCTTGTGAAAACCACGGTGGACCCGGCACTGGTGCCGTTTCCCAGTGGGATGCTGCTTCCAAAACTTGGAGCCTGATCACAGACTTCGGTCCATCCGATGGCGATGTGATCGGCGCGCTGATCGCAGAAGATTCATCGGCTTATGCTGCTGAAAACAACATCACCGAAGGCTGTAACTAAGCCTTTTTGCTCGGGCCTCCATTCGCGTGGCCCGAGCGACTTTAGTTTGAACATTTAGGACGCATAAAAATGCTCGACGCCGCAAAAACACAAGAGACCCTCCTTGAGGTCAACAACATCGAAGTGATCTACAATCATGTGATCCTTGTGCTGAAAGGCGTCAGCCTGTCGGTTCCCAAAGGCGGTATCACCGCATTGATGGGCGGCAACGGGGCGGGGAAAACCACCACGCTCAAAGCAATTTCAAACCTACTGCGCTCGGAGCGCGGCGAGGTCACCAAAGGCTCGATTTCGTACCGAGGTCAGAGCATCGAAGGGATGAATCCTTCGGATATGGTGAAAAAAGGCGTTATTCAGGTGATGGAAGGCCGTCACTGTTTTGAACACCTGACTGTTGAAGAAAACCTGATGACCGGCGCCTATACGCGCAAGGACGGCAAAGGGGCCGTCGCCGCGGATCTGGAAATGGTGTACGATTATTTCCCGCGTATCAAAGAACGCCGTAAATCGCAGGCGGGCTACACATCGGGGGGCGAGCAGCAGATGGTTGCGATTGGCCGCGCGTTGATGAGCCGCCCCGAAACCGTGTTGCTGGATGAGCCGTCGATGGGCTTGGCGCCGCAACTGGTAGAGCAGATTTTCGAGATCGTGAAAAAAATCAACGAAGAAGAAGGCGTGTCGTTCCTGCTGGCCGAACAGAACACTAATATGGCGCTGAAATACGCGCATTATGGCTATATTCTGGAATCTGGCCGCGTGGTGATGGACGGCCCAGCCGCAGAGCTGCGCGAAAACCCCGACGTCAAAGAATTCTACTTGGGTATTTCGGATGAGGGGCGCAAATCATTTCGTGATGTTCGCTCCTATCGGCGTCGCAAACGGTGGTTGTCATGACCTCGTTTTTCGACGATCTGGAAACCCGTTCCGTCGATCAAAGAGCGGCGGCACAATTAGCCGCTTTGCAGGAACAGATTGCGCGCGCGCGTGCCGTTTCAGGCGCGTGTCGTCTGGAAGGCCCTGACCTGAATGCGTTGGACGATCTGGCCAAATTCCCGGTGCTGCGCAAGTCCGACCTTAGCAAATGGCAGGCCGAAAACCCTCCGTTTGGTGGGTTTGGCATCACCAATGCTGCGCATATTTTTCAATCTCCGGGCCCGATTTACGAACCCGGCGGGATCAGCCACGACTGGTGGCGGATGGGGCGTTTTTTGCATGCTTGTGGCATTGGCAATGGCGATATCGTTCAGAACTGTTTTGGCTACCACCTGACCCCAGCGGGCATGATCTTTGAATCAGGTGCACGCGCGGTTGGTGCGACTGTTTTGCCGGCAGGCACTGGCCAAACTGAGTTGCAGGCCCGTGCGGCCCATGACATTGGCGTCACGGCTTATGCGGGCACGCCGGATTATTTGAAAGTGATCTTGGACAAGGCCGACACTATGGGCTTGCCATTGAAAATTTCACGGGCGGCGGTTGGCGGCGGGGCTCTCTTCCCCTCGTTACGTCAAGAATACGCCGACCGTGGGATACTATGTTTGCAAAGCTACGCGACTGCTGATTTGGGCAACATTGCCTATGAGAGCCAAGCTGTTGAGGGTATGATCATTGACGAAGGTGTGATTGTCGAAATCGTCACACCTGGCACTGGCATTCCAGTTGCAGAGGGCGAAGTGGGCGAGGTTGTGGTGACCACATTGAACCCAGATTACCCGCTGATCCGGTTCGCCACTGGTGATTTAAGTGCGATGATGTCGGGCCAAAGCCCCTGTGGGCGGACCAACACGCGCATCAAGGGTTGGATGGGCCGCGCCGACCAAACAACCAAGATCAAGGGGATGTTTGTGCGCCCTGAACAGGTGGCTGATTTTGTCGCCAAACATGACGAGATTAGCCGCGCTCGTGTTATCGCCAGCCGCGACGGCGAAATGGATGCGATGACGATCAAAATTGAAACTGACGCCACTGATGCGGAACGTTATTTGATAACAATGACGGATACGCTAAAGTTAAAAGGCAAAATCGAGCTGGTTGCAAAAGGCAGCTTGCCCAACGACGGTTTAGTGATTGAGGATCAACGAAGTTACGATTGATCCAGTGTAAAACAAAGGAGTGAGCGGCATGGTGTTGAATTTCAAACAGGTGGCGCTCGCAAGCGCTTTGATGATGATCGCAGCGCCGTTATTGGCGAAAGACGTCGCGTTGGTGATTGGTAACGGCACCTACAGCCACCAACCCCAAACCCAAGATGCAATGCAAGTGCGGAGTGTAAAATCGGCGCTTGAGGCAGCGGGGTTTGAGGTAATCTATGGTGAAAATCAGACCAAAAGTGAGTTGATCAAGCTGGCATCTGAATTCGTTTCGGCGGCACCAGAGGCGGATCATTTGGTGGTTGTTCTCAGTGGTCAGATTGCCTCAAGTCAGCGCGACAGCTGGCTTTTGGCGACGGATGGTCAAACACCCAACGCCCTGACGATTGGTGACGTTGGTCTATCAATGGGTGGGTTGATGGACGCGTTGACCCAGAAATCTGGCGCGTCATTGATGGCTGTCGGTGAAACCACGGGTGACACGGTTTTGGGCGACTGGTTGGTGCCGAGCGCCGATGGTTTGACGGCTGCAACAGGGGTGACCTTGGTGCGCGGGCCGGCCCTGGATGTTATGCAGTTTTTGAAGCAATCTGCGTTGAAACGCGGGCAGGTAATGGGGCCGGCACCGGCAGGTATTGCCGTGTCGGGACGCACACCGCTATTGGAGCCGTTTCTACCGATGATCGAACCTGCTGCAAAAGGTAGCGTTGACCCTGCGGATCGGGCCTATTGGAAAGCCGTGCGCGACATTGGGACCATTGCGGCGATAACGACCTATGTGGAGCGCTATCCGGATGGGCATTTCCTCGACAATGCGAATCGGGCGATTGAGAAGTTGCGTGCCAACACGCCGTTGATGCGCGCCAAAGAGGGTGAGAAACGGTTAGAGCTTAACCGTCAAAATCGGCGTCAAATCCAACGCAATCTGGCGATGCTCGAGTTTGACCCACGCGGGATTGATGGGCTGTTTGGGCCGAACACACGGGCTGCAATTGGTGCGTGGCAAGCCTCAATCGGCAGGGAGTCAACCGGCTACTTGAAGGGCAAACAGATTACCGCGTTGCACTCGGCAGCAGAGGCGCGCGCGAAAACCTTGGAGGCTGAAGCCCGTCGCCGCCAAAAAGAAGAAGAGCGCAAAGACCGGACATATTGGAGCCAAACTGGGCAGGATGGCACAGAGACAAGCCTACGCACCTATTTGAAACGGTATCCAGACGGCGTCTATGCCGAAGTTGCCCAAAAACAAATCGTTAGGTTTGAAAATGAACGCAGCGCAAAGGCCGCAGCAGCAGAGCGAAAATATTGGGTCGAAGTCCGAGCGGATGGGTCTGCCAAAGCCTACCGCAGCTACCTGAAAAAATACCCAAACGGTGCATTCGCCCCAACCGCGACCGCCAATCTGGCCGACTTGGAGGAGTATGACGGTAAGTTTGAAATGATCCGGGCAGCACGGGCAGAAGAGACGCGGGTCGCAAGCAGCGTCGAAACGCGCTTCTTTGTGGAGCGCAAGTTGCACGATTTGGGGCTAAATCCCGGCACGGTTGACGGTGAGTTCGATGATAAGACACGCCGTGCGATGCGCAAATTCCAGCGTGCGCGGCAATTGCCTGTCTCAGGACATGCGACTCAGCAAACGATTGTGCGTTTGATGGCGGCGCGATAGCCCTAACAGGGCAAAAGAAAAGGCCGCCAGAGCAATGCTCGGCGGCCTGTTTCAATTCGATGTCGTGTGGCTTAACCCTGACGGGCTTTGAACCGTGGGTTCGTTTTGTTGATCACGTAAACACGGCCTTTGCGACGCACAATGCGGCAATCGCGATGGCGGCCTTTGAGTGAACGCAAAGAATTGCGAATTTTCATAACCTTCTCCTCGTATCGCGGCGCAGCGGCGCCTTTGTTTCAATCTCGTTCCCGCAGATATGCGGGCATATGGTGGGCACTACTGGGATCGAACCAGTGACCCCTTCGATGTCAACGAAGTGCTCTACCGCTGAGCTAAGCGCCCATATGGCCGAACCAATTCGTTTACGTCCCATAAAAATAGGACGCGGCAGAACCGCGTCGGTGTGCTGGTCTATAAAAGGAGTCGCGGCGGTGATCAAGGGCTTTTGATACGGATATGAAATAGGTTATAGGTATTGTGCAAGGAGATCGAATGCCAAAGGTCAATTATCAACTGAATTTGCCAGAAAATCGTACAACGAGCGTTGTTTTTGCGTCACCGCACAGTGGCCGAAAATATCCGTGGGCGTTCCTGCGTAAATCGGTTTTGGATGAAATGGCGATCCGCTCGAGCGAAGATGCTTTTGTGGATTTGCTGTTTGCAGACGTGCCGACCTTTGGTGCGCCACTTTTATTGGCGCAAACGCCCCGCGCCTTTGTTGATTTGAACCGAAATATGGACGAGTTGGACCCAGCGTTGATAGATGGTGTGCGTCAGACGTCGCATAATCCACGGGTTACCTCAGGGCTTGGTGTCATTCCGCGTGTGGTTTCAAATGGGCGGGCCATTTACCGCGGTAAAATTTCACGTCTTGACGTGGAAACACGGCTAAATGCCCATTGGAAGCCTTACCATGCAACGCTTGAGACTTTGTTGGAGCAAAGCCAGCAAATATTTGGTGAGGCGATTTTGTTTGATTGCCACTCGATGCCGCATGAAGCGCTTAAAGGTTCTACGCGGCGTGGGGTCCCGATGCCCGAAATCGTGCTAGGTGATCGGTTTGGAACAGCGGCCAGCAGCGAGGTTGTTGATCAGATCGAAGCTGCCTTTGTGCGTGCTGGATTGAAGGTTGCACGCAACGCACCTTTTGCCGGTGCCTATATCACACAGCAATATGGTCGCCCGTCGCGGGGCCAACATGTGGTTCAGGTCGAAATTGATCGGTCCTTGTATATGAACGAGCGATTGATTCGGCCAAATGGGCAATTCCAAAAGTTTCAAACGCTGATCAGTTCGATTGCAAAAGAAGTTGCGCAGATTGGAATGCGCAAAGTGCCGCTCGCTGCGGAATAGTGATTGCCTAAGGCCAGAACCCTATCGCAGGGCGCGGCCCTTCTTAATAGCGTCGCGGCCAAATTTCGCGCGAATTTTGTCGGTGGCACGTTCAGCGGCCGCGCGTTTGGAGGCGTCTTGGTCCAGCAGATCGACAGATAAATCAGCCGTATCAGCCGCCGTCAGCTCGCTAATGCCAACACCAATCAAACGGTAGGGTCCTTCGTCGCCAACCAGCGCCATCAATTCGCTTGCGGTGCGGTAAATCCGGTCGGCCATTTGGGTCGGGTCATACAAGCTAATGCGGCGGCTCAACTGGGTGTGGTTGGCGCGCTTTAGTTTCAGCGTGACAATGCGGCCCGCTTGGCCCTTGGTCTTGGCCCGCGCGGATACCTGCTCGGACAGCCGGAAAATGTGGCCATCCAACACGGTCAAATCTGACGTGTCGGTGGAAAAGGTGGTTTCCTTAGAGATGCTTTTCACGGGCGCATTGTTCGACACGCGGCGCATGTCCTGACCACGTGCAAGATGCCAAAGCCGATCCCCCATGGTCCCAAACCGTGCGCCCAGATCCTTGCGATCCCAGCGCAACAGGTCCGAGAATGTGCGGATGCCTGCAGCCTCAAGCGATAACTGCATGGCTTTGCCCACCCCCCAGATCATCCGTACAGGCTTATCGCGCAAAAAGTCATCGGTCTCGGCCTTGCCGATCACTGAAAAGCCACGCGGTTTGTCCAGATCAGAGGCGACCTTGGCGAGGAATTTATTGTGCGACAGTCCGATTGAACCCGACAAGCCCAGCTCGTCCTCCATGCGCTTGACCAGTTTTGCCAGCATCACGGCGGGCGGCGCGTGGTGCAGGGTTTGGGTGCCGGACATGTCCAAGAACGCTTCATCCAGTGACAGAGGCTCGATGCTGGGGGTCAACTCGTCCATCAGCTTGCGGATGTCGCGGGACGCCTCGGCATAGGCCTCCATGCGGCCCGGTACGACTTCTGCGTCGGGGCATAGTTTCAGCGCCTGAAACATTGGCATGGCTGAACGCACGCCCTTGATGCGGGCGATGTAACAGGCGGTGGACACAACGCTGCGTGGATGTCGCGACCCGATGATCACGGGTTTGTCCCGCAGGGCCGGATTGTCGCGTTTTTCAACCGAAGCATAAAAGGCGTCGCAATCCATGTGAGCGATGGTCAGATCGAATAGTTCGGGGTGTTCCATCACCCTTGGGCTGCCGCAATCGGGGCAACGGCGATCGGTATCAAACTGGGTCAGGCAATCACGGCACAGGGCTGGCATCGGGCGCTTTCGATTGTTCAAAAGTGGTGTATGTCCCTAATATGACTCTTTTTCAGGTCGATGTAACGGGCAATTTGGTAGGTAAAAGCGGATGACAGAGTTTCACGGTGCCAAACTGGCTTTGATTTCGGACGGCCATGTTTTGACCCTGTTACGGGATGATTTGGAGACGATCCCATTTCCTGACATGTGGGATTTTCCCGGTGGTGGTCGAGAAGGCAATGAGACGCCGCAAGACTGTGTTTTGCGTGAATTGTTCGAAGAGTTCGGCCTGCGCCTTGATGAAAGCGACCTGTTTTATCGTGCCAGCCGAGACGGGGTTTTGTTGGGGCAGCCAAAAATCTGGTTCTTTGGTGCGGTGCTGGACGGGCTGAACCTACATCAGATCAAATTTGGCAATGAAGGCCAGCGTTGGGCGTTGATGCCGATTGAGACCTATCTATCTCATCCCAAAGCTATTTCACATTTGCGAGACGGGTTAGATAGGTTTCTCGCGTACCTAGAGCAGGGCAACGCATAAAGCACACCAATACCAGTTTCGCGAGCGTTTGCCTTTTCTTTTGGTAAAGAAACACCATATTAGGCCATAGGAACAAAAGGATTGTATTAATGAATAGAAAGGGCGGACCATTGGATATTGAACAATTGATTGCTGATTTATTGGGCGGCAACATTGTGCTGCTGATACTGGCAGCGCTGATTATCATCTCGATTATGAAGGCCATTCGAATTGTGCCTCAGTCGGAAAAATACGTGGTTGAACGGTTCGGCAAACTGCGCTCGGTGCTTGGGCCTGGAATCAATGTGATCGTGCCGTTTTTGGATCGTGTGCGTCACAAGGTTTCGGTGCTGGAACGTCAGTTGCCGTCCCATTCGCAAGATGCGATCACCGCCGACAACGTGCTGGTTTCCGTCGAAACAAGCGTGTTTTACCGCATTTTGGAACCTGAAAAAACGGTTTACCGTATTCGCGATGTGGATGCTGCTATTTCCACAACTGTGGCGGGGATCGTGCGCTCGGGCATTGGTGAAATGGAGCTGGACGAGGTTCAATCAAACCGCCAACAGTTGATTGCCAAAATTCAGGAGCAAATTGCCAAAGCCGTGGATGACTGGGGCATTGAAGTGACCCGTGCAGAAATTCTGGATGTGAATCTGGATCAGGCCACCCGCGAGGCGATGTTACAGCAGTTGAATGCGGAACGCGCCCGGAGGGCCAGCGTAACTGAAGCCGAAGGGCAAAAACGCGCGGTTCAGTTGAACGCCGAGGCCGAGCTGTATGCAGCCGAGCAAAACGCGCAGGCGCGGCGCATCACGGCGGATGCCGAGGCCTATGCGACCGAAGTTGTGGCCAAGGTTATCAAAACGAACGGCATTGAAGCGGCACAATATCAAGTTGCGCTAAAACAAGTCGAGGCGATGGCAGAGATTGGCAAAGGCGCTGGCAAGCAGGTCATTATGATGCCAACCAATCTGGTTGATGCCTTTGGTGATGCGTTCAAATTGCTGAAAGGAAAGTCATAATGTGGAGCGCATGGTGGGTTTGGATGGCTGGCGCGTTGGTGCTGGCAATCCTTGAGGTGCTGGCGCCGACACACATATTGTTGGGCTTTGCTCTCGGCGCGCTCGCGACTGGTGGATTGCTATATATCGGCGGGGCGGCGGCATTTTTCGCCACCTCACTGCCTTATACGCTGGCGTTTTTCGCGGCGGTGTCCTTGGTGGCATGGCTGGTGATGCGCCGCATTTTCGGACTGAAGATGGCCGAGGTGAAAACTTGGAGTAAAGAAGAAGACATCAACGACTGATGCGGCTTCGCAACCCTGTGATCATGGATTTGAATTCGCTCAGGGCGCGGCCCTTGGTGAGCCATGAGATGGAAAAAGCCAGCACGCCAATTGATTCCCCAAAAAACAGGTAGTGATATTGGGTCAGGGCGTTTGGCTCTGACATGAACATATAGGGCGTCAACGCGATGATCGATCCGACGATCAGCACGCCGCAAGCAACAAAGATTTTGTTGCGCTTTGTCCAGATGATTTTACCCGCGTCCGTTCGATCGCCTCGGGTGAAGACGAACAAGCAAAACAGCGCGAGACAGAAAAAGAAAATCACCGCACTGCCGTAATGAAAAATGGGCGGATGGCCTGTGAACCCCGAGGCTGGAATGAAGGCGTCGGTTGTTTGGGGGTTTCGCATTGGAAACACCGCAACCGCAATGGCCGAAACGCCTGCGATGCGGGCCAGCCATTTGTCTGACAGCCATTCATCCGACTTCTTTTTGTAGCCTTTATAGCTGAGCAAAAAGACCCCGATTGCACAAAGCGAGCCAACCAAAACATCGCCCATCGGGGTGTGGTAATAATCGCTGATTGAAGGCTGGATACCTGTGCCGCTGTAGAATGAATAAAACAGCAGCGAGATTGGCAGTGAAAACCCGATAAGCCCAACGGCTTGGCGCACAAATAGAAATGATTGGACGAGTTCGTTTTTCTCTTCTTGTTTCTTGCCGGCTTCCATTTGAAATGCTCCTGCGCTGAATACGGATTTGTCGACTTGGAAATATCAAGTCAACCACAGTATAGCACAGGTTTCGTTTCAGAGGTTGGCAAGTTGGGATTGGATCATTTGTGCCGCCCCACGCGGGTCTTTGGCTTGCCAAATTGGTCTGCCCACCACGATATGGTCGGCCCCGTCTTTGATCGCTTGGGCAGGGGTTGCAACGCGTTTTTGGTCGCCAAGGGCCGCACCCGCGGGGCGCACACCGGGGGTGACGATCAACTTGCCCTTGGCTTCGGGCAGTGCGCGGATTAGAGCGGCCTCTTGCGGAGAGGCGATGACGCCGTCGGCCCCCGCATTTAGGGCATTGGCGGCGCGTTCTAGAACGAGGTCGGGGATGGTACCTGATTTGATGCAACAAGCATCCAGATCAGCGCGGTCCAGTGACGTCAGGATTGTCACCGCGAGGATTTTCATGTGCTTGCCAGCGGCACCTTGTTTGGCAGCGTTCACCACTTGAGGGTCGCCATGCACTGTCAGGAAATCCAGATCAAACTGCGCCAATCCACGCACAGCGGCCTCGACCGTGGCGCCGATATCAAACAGTTTCATGTCTAAAAAGATGCGCTTGCCGCGTTCGTCTTTGAGTTCACGTGCCAAGGCCAATCCGCCGCCGGTCAGCATCCCCAAACCGATTTTGTAAAACGAAACATCAGCACCGATTTCTTCGGCCAGTTTTAGGCCCGATAGGGCGTCGGGCACGTCTAGGGCGACGATGAGGCGGTCGTTTGACATGATGTATTCCTGTTCAATGAGGTCCGAGTTTATCTACGCATCTGGTCCGGTATTGGCAATGTCCGGTTTGACGGCATAGATGCGGGCCATATCGGGGGCCTCGGTGCAATACATATGCACCCAGATATAGGCGTGTTGGAACAGCGCCGCGATCAGCGCATTCCATGAGCCAAACAGCAGGGCTATACCCCAAAGCCCTAGAAACGCCACGCCATACATCGCGTTGGAGGTGTATTTGAACGCACCTTTATTGACCAAGGGCATTTCAGCAAAACTGTTGCGAAAATGATCGCCACCCAAGGCGCGCGGGATCGTGAAATGTTTGATGACCGAATGCATAGCCCAGATTGCGGCAACCAACAGGGCGATGCCAATGACGACCTCGGAGGAGCGGCTGCTGGTAATTGGGGTGTTGTCAGCCCAACCAGACATCAAGACGGTAACAGGGCGCAGGATCAGCAGCGGCAAGAAAATGGCTCCCCAGATTTTCATATCCCGATCGCCAAACAGTCGCGTCATCATGTTGCGATGCAGTTGCAGGCGAAAAACCAAGGCGACGATGATTTGATGCAAGATTGCCAGAGTGATCGAGGTCAGCGCCCAGCTTTTTGAGGTCAACCCTAACACGCGGGGCGAATCCGGATCTGATTGTAAGAGAGAGGTCGCACCAAGTGCCATCAAGAAGACAATCGCCAAATGCTGTGGCTGTCCCTCGATCAATTGCGCCCAGGTGCTGCGGCTGCGAATATCGGTTAGTTTTGCCATCGACAGTTCTCCAAAGATCATGGGCCCAAACGCTCACTCAACTAGGTGGCGGTCAATCTATCGGTACGGTTTCAGCACAAATCTATAAGAAGCTACGCGCAAAGTCCTGTGTTAACTGGCCAGCATGGTGCGGAATGCGAATATTCTAGTCGTTTGGACACAAAAACACCAAGGCGTCATTGCCTGACCTAATTTCTGGCATCCGCTTTGCTTGGCGGATCGCGTCGGTTTTCATATCATTTTTCAGGTTTGCTGCCCGAACTTCTGCAGTTTCACCGACTGGCAATTCACATAGACATTCAAAATTTAGGACATCAAAGCGATCACCAACACCACCGCTGATGTAAAAGGTGACGTTGCCCAGAATTTTGTTGCCAACTGGGTTCGGACGGATATTTTGGATTTCAATCTCGGAGATATTCATGACTTGACCAACTTTTTATAAATTACCTTCTTAAGGTAAGAGCTTATTCAGAAATTTAAACCTGTCTTTTTTGGCTAGATTATTATCTGTTTTTCAATGCTTACATCTTGAAGCAGCGGTTACCGATAACCACATCAATTATGAGGTCTGGAAAATGACTGTGCCGCATCTTGGGCAGTCAAATTCGCTGGACGCTTTATAAGGAGAATGACGATGGACATGGAAAAGTTCACCGAACGGTCGCGCGGTTTCATACAAGCGGCCCAAACGATTGCAATGCGCGAGAGCCATCAACGGCTGTCGCCCGAGCACCTATTAAAAGCATTGATGGATGACGATCAGGGGCTGGCCAGTAATCTGATCAACGCGGCGGGTGGCAATGCGCCTCGCGTGGTCGAAGCTGTCGATGCTGTCATGGGTAAAATTCCCAAGGTTACAGGCGACGGTGGTCAGACCTATATGGATCAACAAACTGGCAAGGTTTTGGCCGAGGCCGAGAAGATTGCCAAGAAAGCTGGCGACAGTTTTGTGCCGGTTGAACGGATACTGATGGCGCTGGTGATGGTGAAATCCAAGGCCAAAGAGGCGCTTGAGGCTGGCGATGTTTCGGCTCAAAAGCTGAACGAGGCGATCAATGATATTCGCAAAGGACGTACGGCAGATACGGCCAGCGCCGAAGAGGGTTATGAGGCGTTAAAAAAATACGCGCATGATCTGACTGAGGCTGCCGCAGCTGGTAAAATAGATCCGATCATCGGGCGTGACGAAGAAATTCGCCGCACCATGCAGGTTCTGTCGCGCCGCACCAAAAACAATCCCGTGCTGATTGGTGAACCGGGCGTGGGTAAAACTGCGATTGCCGAAGGCTTGGCGTTGCGGATTATCAGTGGCGATGTGCCGGAAAGCCTTCAGAACAAAAAACTGTTGTCTCTGGATATGGGCGCGTTGATTGCGGGCGCGAAATACCGCGGTGAATTTGAAGAACGGCTAAAGGCTGTGTTGAACGAAGTCACTGAGGCGGCGGGTGAAATCGTGTTGTTCATCGATGAGATGCACACGCTGGTTGGGGCCGGGAAAGGCGACGGCGCGATGGATGCGTCTAACCTGTTGAAACCGGCTTTAGCGCGCGGCGAATTGCACTGCGTCGGGGCCACCACGCTTGATGAATACCGCAAACACGTTGAAAAAGACGCGGCTTTGGCGCGGCGCTTCCAGCCTGTGTTGGTTGAAGAACCCACCGTTGAAGACACCATTTCGATCCTGCGCGGCATTAAGGAAAAATACGAGCTGCACCACGGTGTGCGGATTTCGGACAGCGCATTGGTGTCAGCGGCGACGCTGAGCCATCGTTATATCACGGATCGGTTTTTACCCGATAAGGCGATTGACTTGATGGACGAAGCCGCGTCGCGCCTGCGCATGGAGGTCGACAGCAAGCCCGAAGAGCTGGACGCGCTGGACCGTGAGATCATGCAAAAGCAGATCGAGGCGGAAGCCTTGAAAAAAGAAGATGACGCGGCCAGCAAAGACCGATTGGAGACGCTGGAAAAAGAGCTGTCGAACCTGATGGAACGCTCAAACGAGATGACAGCGCAGTGGCAGGCCGAGCGTGACAAACTGGCAGGTGCGCGCGACATCAAAGAAGCACTGGAAGCCGCACGGGCCGAGTTGGATATTGCCAAACGTGAAGGCAATCTGGCCAAGGCGGGCGAGCTGTCTTACGGAGTCATTCCCGAGCTTGAGGCCAAGCTGGGCGAGGCCGAAACCAAGGACGAAGGCATGATGGTTGGAGAAGCCGTGCGCCCAGAGCAGATCGCGCAGGTGGTTGAGCGCTGGACCGGCATTCCGACCTCCAAAATGCTGGAAGGCGAGCGCGACAAGCTGCTAAAAATGGAAGACGAGATTGGCAAACGGGTGATTGGCCAGCGCGCAGCTGTGACCTCGGTGGCCAATTCGGTGCGCCGTGCGCGGGCAGGTTTGAACGACCCGAACCGGCCGCTGGGCAGTTTCCTGTTTTTGGGGCCAACGGGCGTGGGTAAAACCGAGTTGACCAAAGCGGTGGCCGAATATTTGTTTGATGACGAACACGCAATGGTTCGGGTCGATATGTCCGAGTACATGGAGAAGCATTCGGTCGCCCGTCTGATCGGCGCGCCTCCGGGCTATGTGGGTTATGACGAGGGCGGCGCGCTGACCGAAGCGGTGCGGCGTAAGCCCTATCAGGTGATCCTGTTTGACGAGGTTGAAAAGGCGCATCCTGACGTGTTTAACGTGCTGTTGCAGGTGTTGGATGACGGGGTTTTGACCGATGGTCAGGGTCGCACGGTGGATTTCAAACAGACGCTGATTATCCTGACATCAAACCTTGGCTCGCAAGCACTCTCGCAACTGCCCGAGGGCACAGACACAAGCGTGGCCAAGGATCAGGTGATGGGGGCTGTGCGTGATCACTTCCGCCCTGAATTCCTGAACCGTCTGGACGAGATCGTGATCTTTGATCGGCTTGCCCGCGAAGATATGACCGGCATCGTCGACATTCAGCTAGGCTTACTTGGGGCGCGTTTGGCGCTTCGCAAAATCACTTTGGACGTGGACGCGGCGGCGAAAGCGTGGTTAGGCGATAAAGGCTACGATCCAGTCTACGGCGCACGGCCTTTGAAGCGCGTGATCCAACGGTATCTGCAAGACCCATTAGCCGAGAAACTGCTGGGCGGTGAGATCATGGACGGCTCCACCGTGACAGTCGGCGCAGGTCCGGATGGGCTGCTGATTGGGCAGAACACGGTGCATTGATTAAGAGAACGCCCTGCGGAAACGTGGGGCGTTTTATCGTTTCAAGAGCCCAAGGATGTATGGCTCTAAACAGTCCCACAAAGAGACTAAATCGCTTTTCGCAGGCATGTCACTCTTTGAGTGAAGAGCTCTTTGGAGACTTTCGATAGAAGACAGAGACTGTTTGTCTCCAACTTTTCGCACAATATCGTCATGTTGTTTTCGATCATATTTCCCAAGCTCAAGCAACTTGCTCGAGGTGACAGAAATATCTTTATGTAACGCTCCCTTTTCGGAGAGGTTAAACTTGTTAACCCCGCTTGCAGTTATTTGCTCAAGGAAAACACGGAATACTACTGCAATGGAAAAATCATGGGTATCAAATTTTAGTTGGTAATTCAGTTGGGACCACAATTCCTTTATTTTGGCTTGTCCGGCACTCCAGTCCATACCGTATTCAATATCTTGGGGGATAAGAGTACGCCGAAGTTTTGGCTTTCTAGTCGGCGGATTTTTTCCGCTAGCTGGGCGGCCCCCTCCCGATTTATTTCCGTTTAGATTTGGATTTGGTTCGCTAAGAGTAAAACCTTGTTTTTCTAAGCCGCTTAGATAGTCGTTTTTGTCTTTCGTTCGCAGTAATTGTACAAGCGACAGATCACCAGAGATTATGTCGTCTGCTAATTTTACTAGCAGCGGGTAGACGTATTTTTCGTCATTGGTAAAACTTAAGTTTCCATCGGAATCTAAATCAATTCCGATGCGAGATCTCCGTTCTACAGTGTCGGCAATCTTTGCAAAGGTTGAGCGCTGAATTTTACTAGCGTTCGGGTATCCTTTTTCTGTTAAGTAAGTTTCGACTTTTTCTACAATTGGATATGACGTTTTCCCGCCCATCCGATTTGCATGATTGGCTTTTGCCCGAGTATCCCACTTGATTTGCCCCTCCCCGCTTAGCTTTCCATTGTGTCTGCGTTCTAGAATTCTATCAATTTTCCCCTGATCCACCTCAATTTGGCACTCAATTGACTTTGGAAGCTCAGAAGCAGCTTCAGAATGCAATTCTTCAAAGAAACTAACAAACTTTTGAGGAGTATTTGTGGGTGTGTGGATTAATTTAAGGCAGGTCGTTCTGCGGTTTCCGTCATAAACAACGTATTTCCCCTCAATTTTCTTGACGAGCGGTGCGTCAAAAATCTCTTTTTGATAGGCAATGTCTTTTGCAAGCCCACGCATTTCGGTGGGCTTGTTCTCGAACAGCCAAGCGATAGCGTCTTTTTCTGATCCTTGTGGGCCATGGCGGTCGTTGTTTGGGTTAACGACAAGTTGAGAAATTGGAATTGCTTTGTATGTCACAGCTTATTACCTAAATGAATAATTCAACCCAGTGTAGTGCCTGGGTCAAAAAATTCAACAAAAGGATGCTTACCCTATCAGAAACACATCATACCGTGTCGATTTACCGGTGATCTGATGCGAGGGCTTGGGCAATCCCTCCATCAAATCCGCCTTTTGTGGCCATTTCAGAACCACGCGGTTGCGGGCTGCTGACAGTGCCGCTTGCATCAACGCGGGCGCATCTGCGTCCACCCCGACGATCTCGCGGATTTGGCGCATTTCCTTTTTCACCAAGGCAGATTTACCACGCGGAGGGTGCATCGGGTCGACCAATACCACTTCTGGGGACAGATCCGGCAGAAGGTCTTTGGCGTCACCCTGCAACAGGCTCATGCGGGCGATGATTTCAGATACGTCGCTATCTGCGGCCCGTTTCAGGGCATCATCGAGTAGCGCATACATTTGCACCGAGCGTTCGATCATAACGACAGTTGCACCCAAGGATGCCAACAAAAACGCATCCCGACCCAACCCAGCCGTGGCATCCACAACCAAGGGCGTTTTGCCACCTTTCATACCAATCGCGCGGGGCAAAGCCTGTCCGCGCCCGCCGCCAAACTGTCGACGATGCGCAACGGTGCCAGATGTAAAATCAATGACCAAGGGCGATAGATTTTTCACATTATTGTTCCACAAATATCCGCGCCGCAGGCATCAAATCTTTTATAACCCCAGCGCCTCTTTGACGATGTCATCGAGAAAAGTCTCGACCTCTTTCATCGCACCTTCGGGCATGGATTTGAACCCAACAACAACACCTTTGGTGCCGCCTTTCTGCATCACAAATATCCGGTATGGGCAGTGAACGATATTCATGGGGTCTGCCTCCAAAACCTTGCGCGACAGGCTGGCCGAGCAAAAGCTGAAGATGTCTGCATTTTCATACAGGACGACGTCTGACCCTGTTGCGGCGCGGGTCCGTTCAAGCATGTCGCCGGTATGGCTGATAAGGTCGATCACCAATCCGGCGTCCAAGATTGCGCTTTCGACTGAAAACACTGTGTCATCAAAATCGTCGCTGGATATGTAAGTTATGGCCTCGCCTGCCATTAGAGGGGCGGCGAATACAGTAGCGTAAAGCGCGACGAATAGGGATTTCAGCATGGCTGGTCCTTTTGGTTTTGATCTGTGTTTGACAACGTCCTCGAAAACGTAGCTTGCGTCTCGCAGGACAGACGCGCAATCTGTGACCACCTTTAGCCAGCCAGGTAGAGATGTCAAAAAGACAAAACGGGGAATGGGTATGAGCTTTATGAATTGGGCCGGATTTGCATTGCAAAGCATGGCATTGCTGTTCGTGTTTATTATCGGGCTGCTGACGCTGTTGACCATCGGGCTGTTTGTTATCGACCGGTCGCAAAAAGGTGATGCAGTGAGGCGGAATTATCCGGTGATTGGGCGGTTTCGCGGGCTATTCAGCGCGCTTGGCGAATTCTTTCGGCAATATTTCTTTGCCATGGATCGCGAGGAAATGCCGTTTAACCGTGCACAACGTGAATGGGTTGGGCGCGCAGCGGATGGGCATGGCAACACGGTTGCCTTTGGGTCGACCCGCAATCTGTCCGTCGTCGGCACACCAATTTTCGCGAATGCCGCCTTTCCGCCGTTGGATGATCAATTCTCCACGACAGATCCGATGCAGATCGGACCGAACGCCCGTATCCCCTATGTCGCGAAATCTATCGTGAATATTTCGGGGATGAGCTTTGGCGCTCTGTCGGCCCCCGCAGTTGAGGCGCTTAGCCGGGGTGCTGCTAAGGCCGGTATCTGGATGAACACTGGCGAAGGCGGCATGTCGCCATATCATTTGGCGGGGGGCTGTGACGTGGTGTTTCAAATTGGCACTGCGAACTACGGGGTCCGTGATTTGGACGGCAAATTGTCGGATGATAAACTACGGGTTGCTGCCGCCCATCCAGAGGTCAAGATGTTCGAAATCAAGCTCGCGCAGGGGGCCAAACCCGGCAAGGGGGGGATTTTGCCAGCTGAAAAGGTGACCGCAGAAATAGCCAGCATTCGCGGTATTTCGGCAGGTGAGGCAAGCCTTTCGCCAAACCGCCACGCGGGTGTTGACGATTTCGGTGATCTGCTGGATTTGGTCGCCCATATTCGTGAGGTTACGGGCAAGCCGGTTGGGTTTAAAACCGTGGTTGGATCATTGGAGCCGTTTGAAGAGTTGTTCGCACTGATCACGAAACGTGGCGAACGGCACGCGCCGGACTTTATCACCATAGATGGTGGCGAAGGCGGTACGGGGGCGGCACCTATGCCGTTGATTGATCTGGTCGGGATGCCGATCCGCGAGGCTTTGCCTTTGGTGGTGAACCTGCGGGATGAATATGGGTTGAAGGACCGCATCAGGATTGTGGCCAGCGGGAAACTGGTCAATCCGGGGGATGTGGCTTGGGCGATTTGTGCCGGGGCGGATTTCGTCACCTCGGCACGCGGGTTTATGTTTAGTCTGGGGTGTATCCAAGCGCTAAAATGTAACCGCAACACCTGTCCAACCGGGATCACCACCCACGACGCGGGTCTGCAAAAAGGGCTGGTGGTTGAGGACAAGTATATAAAGGTCGCGAAATACGCCAAGGCGCTGACCAAAGAGGTCGAGACCATCGCCCATTCAGTTGGCGTAAGTGAGCCGCGCCAGATGCGCCGTAAACATGTGCGGCTGGTTCAGGCGGACGGGCGTTCAATACCGATGGATAAGTTGTTTCCACGGGCGGGGTGACAATGCCGTCATTGGCGTTCTTCCAATAGTTTGAGCGCCTCGGTTTCTGCCAGCTTTTGATTGTTGGGGCTTAGGGCGAATGGGGTTTCGCCCATTTCAGTTTTGGCGGTAGGATCAGCGCCGGCCTCTAGCAACACAATGACGCTTTCGGCTGTGTTGAAATTGGCGGCGCCGTGCAGGGCAGTCCAATCATTGGCTGTTTTTGCATTTATGTCTGCCCCAGCATCAAGAAGCAGGTTGATGTTCTCAACAGAACCCGAGGCGGCCACAAACAAAAGCGGTGCACGCTCTAGGTAGTCTTTGGCGTTCACTTCGGCTCCGGCGGCCAGCAAAGCGATGATCACTTCTGGTTTTGCTCCAGCAACCCAGTGCAATGCGGATTTCTGTTCGCCGTCCAGCGCATTCACATCGACACCTTCGCCGATCTTTTGTTGAATGCTTTCTGCGGTTGCTGACTGGTAAAATTCATTGCTGCACAGATCTATACACGCATCGGCGGCCATTGCGGCCCCAGCCACGGAAATCAACAATGACGTGGTGATGGGAAAAATGTACCACATAGTAATATACTCCTATATTTAACACGGACTCTTACCACAGATACACCCGAGGCAGCAGCCCGTTCAGATTAGTCGCATTCGCCAGCAGGCTCATTTCGATCAATGCCGTAGTGCCATTTCCGCAAAGCAATGAGTGCCCAGACCCCTTCGGCTAACATGAAAGGATAAGACCCAATCAAAAACGCATATAAGGCCGCAACCGCGCAAGAGACAGCGAAGATCAACGTGAGCCAATTGGAATAGTGCTCAAACGCATAGCATGCGACCATTGAGCAGACCGCTAGAAAACCAATGAACTCAATCATAGCGATTGCATTGGGTAGCATTCACATCGCAATCAGCGAAACTGTCACAGCGACATGATTCAAGGGCGGCAAGGATTTTGTCGGCCCGTTTGAGCGCCTTGATACGTTCGCGCAGGGTTTGGCGATGGGTTGTGGCGATCTTTGCCATTTCTCCTGTGCTCCACGACCCTTGCAATAGCGTTGATATTTCACCCAACGTCAAACCAAGGGCTTGGGCATCTCGAACAAATTGAATCGCACGTACGTCTTTTGATGAGAATGACCGGTCCCGCCCGTTTCTGTTGGGTTTGGGGATGATCGCCCGCTTTTCGTAGTAGCGGATCGTTGACACTGGAATTCCGGTCTGATCAGCAACGTCTGATATTCTCATTAAGGGACTCCTCATCGTTTCTTTTTCACGAACTTCATTAGAAGTAAGCCAAGCCCCATCATGGCCAGTATTACTATAAGCACTTCGACACCTGTGCTTAGATAGGCACCCGTTGCGATACCAATAACTCCAAACGCGACAAGTACCGGTGGGACAGCACAACAAATAGCACAAAGGGTAACGAACCCCGCAAAGTTTTTTGCGGTTTTTGTCTTCGGTTGCTTGCCAGCAGGCGCGCAGCCGCAACCAGGATCAGCGGAACCTTTAGATGACGAGGGAAGTCTGCAGGCATTGGGGGAAGAAGTGTTGGTCATATTGATCTCCTTGAATGACCAACCAACTCTTAGGCTATGAACCATGGTTCATAGCAAGCCAAATAATTCGAGTGCCTACGTTACAAAAACCAAACAAGGTTGTGAGGTGAGTTGTTTTGGCTTCTTTATTGGGCTGGCTTAGGCAAGGTTGATGTAAACAACTGGAGCCGTGCAATGACATATCGTTTTAAAACTGATTTGAAGTGGTCCTCTGTGACCCCAAAGTTGGACTATCTGAACCGGCGTAAATTTTTGGTGGGTGCAGGAGCTTTGGCTGCGGCGACGATCGCAGGACCGGTGATGGCCAAGATTGCGGCCAAGTCGAGTGGATATTCTACCGATGAAACTCCGAACACCTTTGAAGAGATCACCAATCACAACAATTATTATGAGTTTGGCACATCAAAGACGGACCCAGCCCAACATGCGCATCAACTGACCACGGACCCTTGGAGCGTCAAGATTGGCGGCTTGGTCGATAAGCCGGGCAATTACGATTTGGCGGATGTGGTGAAGGGCGTTGATATGGAGGAGCGGATTTATCGGTTCCGCTGTGTCGAAGGCTGGTCGATGGTTGTGCCGTGGATCGGGTTTGAGCTGGCGACGTTGTTAAACCGCGTGGGGGTGCAGTCGGGGGCCAAGTATGTGGCGTTTGAAACGTTGCACCGGCCTGCGGAGATGCCGTTCCAGAACTCGCCGCAATTTCCGTGGCCCTATGTTGAGGGGTTGCGGCTGGACGAGGCGATGTCGCCGCTCACGGTATTGGCGACGGGTCTGTATGGTGAAGAGATGCCAAAACAGAACGGCGCGCCGCTGCGGTTGGTGGTGCCGTGGAAATACGGGTTCAAGTCAATCAAGTCGATTGTGGGTATCACGCTGGTGTCAGAAATGCCGCCGACGACATGGAATAACATCGGCCCAACCGAGTACGGATTTTACAGCAACGTGAACCCCGAGGTCAGTCATCCGCGTTGGTCGCAGTCGTCAGAACGCCGGCTTGGCGGCGGGGTTTTTGCCAAGCGTCAGCCGACGCTGATGTTCAACGGATATGGCGACGAGGTTGCGAGCCTATATGACGGCATGGATTTGAAGGTAAATTACTAGAATGCAGCGCGTAAATTCAGCCCTAAAACGGGTGCCTTCTGTGTCTCTATATATAGCCGGTGTTCTGCCTCTGTTTTGGTTGGTGTTTTTACTGTTCAATGGCGGGCTTGGAATTGACCCTGTAAAAGCGCTGGAACATCGGGTTGGAAAGATCGGATTGCAGTTTATGATTGCGGCGCTTTTTGTGACTCCGCTGCGCCGAATGACGGGGCTGAACCTGATAAAATTTCGCCGCGCGCTGGGGCTTTTGACGTTCTTCTACATCGCGGTGCATCTGGCGA
>JAWSVK010000006.1:0-2736 GCA_033851955.1 Marinosulfonomonas sp. | reverse complement strand
GGATCAGACCCGAAACCGAGTGATCTAGGCATGACCAGGTTGAAGGTGCAGTAACATGCACTGGAGGACCGAACCCACACCTGTTGAAAAAGGTCGGGATGAGTTGTGCCTAGGGGTGAAAGGCCAATCAAACTCGGAGATAGCTGGTTCTCTGCGAAATCTATTTAGGTAGAGCGTCGGACGAATACTCTCGGGGGTAGAGCACTGGATGGGTAATGGGGACCTACAGTCTTACTGATCCTAACCAAACTCCGAATACCGAGAAGTAATATCCGGCAGACACACTACGGGTGCTAACGTCCGTAGTGGAAAGGGAAACAACCCTGACCTACAGCTAAGGCCCCTAATTCATGGCTAAGTGGTAAAGCAGGTGGGACGACCAAAACAACCAGGAAGTTGGCTTAGAAGCAGCCATCTTTTAAAGATAGCGTAACAGCTCACTGGTCTAATTTAAGTTGTCCTGCGGCGAAAATGTACCGGGGCTCAAGCCATGAGCCGAAGCTTAGGATGCATTTATTGCATGGTAGCAGAGCGTTCTGTGATATAACTCCACGCCTTTTTAACGCCCTCGGGTGTTACGAAGGCTCGGAGTTTACTGTGAAGCCGGCGCGTGAGCGATCCGGTGGAGTGATCAGAAGTGAGAATGATGACATGAGTAGCGACAAAGAGGGTGAGAGACCCTCTCGCCGAAAATCCAAGGGTTCCTGCTTAAAGCTAATCTGAGCAGGGTAAGCCGACCCCTAAGGCGAGGCCGAAAGGCGTAGTCGATGGGAACCAGGTTAATATTCCTGGGCCAGGAGGATGTGACGGATCCCGGAAGTAGTTCATCCTTATCGGATTGAATGGGCTGCCAAGGGGTTCCTGGAAATAGCCCTCCGTTAGATCGTACCCTAAACCGACACAGGTGGATAGGTAGAGAATACCAAGGCGCTTGAGAGAACCACATTTAAGGAACTCGGCAAAATACCTCCGTAAGTTCGCGAGAAGGAGGCCCGGGTAGGACGCAAGTCTTATTCGGGGGCACAAACCAGGGGGTGGCGACTGTTTACTAAAAACACAGGGCTCTGCGAAGTCGCAAGACGACGTATAGGGTCTGACGCCTGCCCGGTGCCTGAAGGTTAAAAGGAGGAGTGCAAGCTCCGAATTGAAGCCCAGGTAAACGGCGGCCGTAACTATAACGGTCCTAAGGTAGCGAAATTCCTTGTCGGGTAAGTTCCGACCTGCACGAATGGCGTAACGACTTCCCCGCTGTCTCGAATGTGGACTCAGCGAAATTGAAATACCTGTCAAGATGCAGGTTTCCCGCGGTTAGACGGAAAGACCCCGTGCACCTTTACTACAGCTTCACACTGGCATCAGGCCAAGCATGTGCAGGATAGGTGGTGGGCTTTGAAACCAGGACGCTAGTTCTGGTGGAGCCTCCCTTGAGATACCACCCCTGCTTTGCTTGATGTCTAACCGCGGTCCATTATCTGGATCCGGGACCCTGTGTGGCGGGTAGTTTGACTGGGGCGGTCGCCTCCTAAAGAGTAACGGAGGCGCGCGAAGGTTGGCTCAGACCGGTCGGAAATCGGTCGTTGAGTGCAATGGCAGAAGCCAGCCTGACTGCGAGACTGACAAGTCGAGCAGAGTCGAAAGACGGCCATAGTGATCCGGTGGTCCCGAGTGGAAGGGCCATCGCTCAACGGATAAAAGGTACGCCGGGGATAACAGGCTGATGGTGCCCAAGAGTCCATATCGACGGCACCGTTTGGCACCTCGATGTCGGCTCATCTCATCCTGGGGCTGGAGCAGGTCCCAAGGGTACGGCTGTTCGCCGTTTAAAGAGGTACGTGAGCTGGGTTTAGAACGTCGTGAGACAGTTCGGTCCCTATCTGCCGTGGGTGTAGGATACTTGAGAGGAGTTGCCCCTAGTACGAGAGGACCGGGGTGAACGTTCCACTGGTGGACCAGTTGTCATGCCAATGGCAGTGCTGGGTAGCTATGAACGGACAGGATAACCGCTGAAGGCATCTAAGCGGGAAGCCCCCCTCAAAACAAGGTATCCCTGAGAGCCGAGGTAGACCACCTCGTCGATAGGCCAGAGATGTAAGCGCGGCAACGCGTTCAGTTGACTGGTACTAATTGCTCGATAGGCTTGATTTGATCCAGTAAAAGCAAGACTTGCTTTATCTGAATCGAAGCATACTACACATATACACAACTACACGATCAGGATAGTTGCGGTAGCACCGCACTGATGTTTGAATTTCTTTCTCGGTTTGGTGGTTATAGCACAAGTGAAACACCCGATCCCATCCCGAACTCGGCAGTTAAGCACTGTTGCGCCAATGGTACTGCGTCTTAAGGCGTGGGAGAGTAGGTCACCGCCAAACCTAGTAAGAAATTCAAACGTATCTCTCTTTTCGATGACCTCAGATACATTTTTCATGCCTCTGAGGTGTTTTTGGCGCGGGATGGAGCAGTCCGGTAGCTCGTCAGGCTCATAACCTGAAGGTCGTAGGTTCAAATCCTACTCCCGCAACCAAAATTATCCTTTAAACACAATAAGCTACGCGCTACCTTTGGGCGGCTATTTGCGTTTGGGTCCTGGCCATGGAAGCACTGTGGAACCAACAGAATGCATTTGAAGCATGTGGCGGATGGGGCACAGTCATACTTACGTGCAAAAATTGTAGATGGCTTGGGTCTCCCATCCGACATCACTTATCTACTGACCTGCCCCCCAAGGCTCCC
>JAWSVK010000005.1:110324-110505 GCA_033851955.1 Marinosulfonomonas sp. | reverse complement strand
CAGACGCCAAACACCCGTTGACCGGCAACACATGCTTGCATGTGTGAGAGCGGGCAAGAAACATGCCCAGCATAAGATTTATCCTTACCTCCTTAGGGGCATGACGATTGACCGACCAAATCAGGTTTGGTGTGTCGATATTACCTACATCCCCATGCGACGCGGGTTTCTGTATCTGGTG
>JAWSVK010000005.1:0-110205 GCA_033851955.1 Marinosulfonomonas sp. | reverse complement strand
TCCTTGAAATATGAGTGCATTTGAAACCGGTTCAGAGGCACGTGCTGGGAGTGAAACGTGGATGACCTACTACAACGCCGAACGGCCACATTCCACGCACGGGATAATGTCCCCAGATGAAGCCTATGACAGAAAAACGGAACCAATGAGATCGGCAGCCTAAATGAAACCCTGATCCACCTTAAATTGGCTGCTAGCTGGTCGAACAACTTGGACCACCTCTGTAGGCTCTCGGCATGCCGTAGTATCCCCATGATCTGTGCGTCGCTATATCGTTTATTCTTCATTCAAAAGCTCCTCAGATATTATGTCGAAAAAATCCTACTTCTGAACACCACTAATTTATAGGGGGATTACCGAGCGGCCTTTCATCTTGCGCATCAGATCGCTTACCGCCAGCTTTGGTGGGATCGACACAAACATATGGACGTGATCAGACGACGACACGCCGTGGATAATTTCGACGCCATTCTCATTGCAAACCTGTCGGATAATATCGCGCACCCGGATCTGAACGGTGCCAAGCAATACTTTGTATCGATATTTTGTCGACCATACGAGGTGGTAACGATTCTTCGTGCTAAAGCACTCCCGTCTAAAAGACGGGGGGTTTAGACCAAAGAGTGGATACTAAAAAATTTGGTGGTTCCCGGGGAGGCTCGAACACGCACGATGTTATCATCGGGGAATTTTGAAAGGCATACCGATTCTGGACTACCTTACTTTATTAGATAAGGGACAAGTTCTAAGTCACTCGGAGTGACCTGTAAGTCACTGTTAACGTCACCAGTGACTTGGCAATTGTGTATTCGGTAAAGAGTGCTTGGTACCTGTGGCCGGACTCGAACCGGCACGCCGTTAAGCAAGAGATTTTGAATCTCTCGTGTCTACCATTCCACCACACAGGCACTTCGCAAGTCACTATGTCCTAACCAAGTAATCGTCAAGTAAGTCGAGATATTTTTTTTAATATTCTCAAGCCACTCAACGGCCAACTTAAGCGTCAATGACAATATTTCCCAAAACGTCGCATACAAGTATCTTTTCCTTCGGAGTAAGACAGAGATCCGTTCAGGGGGGATCACCAAAATCTATCAAACCTATGCCTGTTTTTTTCAAATCTATAGACCTTGGAAAGGGCGGCAAGATTAGGTGTGTTGGATGGGCAATTCTCCACTTAGTTCGCGGAATTGTGAATGGATGCCAAAGAGAGCGCGGCCTTTCAATTTGTCTTCTGTTGTCTTTAGCAATGGCTCCACCGCTATGCCCCTTAAGTTTTCAAATGATAGAAACCTTAGGGTGAAAAAATGCACGCAAATCACGAAGCGGAGTCCAAGTGTCCAAATCTGGGCGCCCTTAAGAAAAGTGCCATTGGGCGTGCAAATTGCATTTCCATTATACCCCAACCGCTCATCAAGCCTTGCGGCTTTCTTCGCGAGCGCGCCCGAGCGGCCTTGTGGCGTTATAGATTGTCGGTGCCGAACGTGTCACAAGACGCCAGATCAGCGCCTTTATAACCCGTCATGAACCAGCGTTGACGCTGCGCGGATGTGCCATGTGTAAAGGTGTGTGGCATTGGACGTTGGCCTGCGTTGCGTTGCAGGGTATCGTCGCCAATCTGTTTGGCAGCGTTCATCGCCTCTTGAATATCGCCGCGCTCAAGCGTGCCAAACCGTTCTTTGGCATGGCGCGCCCAGATACCGGAATAGCAATCGGCCTGCAGTTCTATACGCACTGAAATACCATTGCTTTCTACAGTGCTTAGCTGGCGGCGCAGGGTATTGGCCTTGCCCAAAATACCGACTTCGTTTTGAACATGATGCGCCACCTCATGGGCCACAACATAGGCCGCCGCAAAATCACCACCGGCGCCCATTTGGCGGTCCATGGTGGCGAAAAACTCAGTGTCCAAATAGACCTTTTTATCGCCGGGGCAGAAAAACGGCCCAGTTGCGCCATTGGCCCCGCCGCAGGGTGACTGGGTCGCCCCTTTGAACAGCACCAGCTTGACGGGATTATAGGTCGCGCCGACTTGTTGCGTGAAAATGTTGCTCCAGATATCTTCGGTATCGGCCAGAACAACCGAAACAAATTCACCGGCTTGCTTGTCGGCCTGCGTCAGAGCCTCGCTGCTGGTTTGTGTCGCACCACTGATGTTTGGATTGGTCAACAGGCTGCTGACATCTACGTCCATCAACGCGCCGACGACCAAAATCACCAACATGCCAACACCGCCGACCCCAGCCGTTTTGCCCGCCGACATGCGACGACGATCTTCAATATTCCGACTTCCTCGGCGACCTTGCCACTTCATCACGTACTCCTGAACCAATTTGCCCCAGAATACGGTATCTTTAGCCCCCCGCAACACCGGATGTGCTTGACCTTACGCCGCGCCCATGGTGGATGGGGAAAAACAGACGGAAAACCAATGCTCAGGCGACTTTACAACTGGACTCTCTCGCTGGCTCAAAGCGAACATGCGCTTTGGGCGCTGGCTGTTGTGGCCTTTTTAGAGAGCTCGGTGTTTCCGATCCCGCCGGACATCCTGATGATCCCGATGATCATTGCCCGCCCCAACCGCGCCTTTTTGATCGCGGGCATTGCGCTGCTGTCCTCCGTTCTGGGCGGATTGCTCGGCTATTACATTGGGGCCGGATTGTTTGATGTGGTCGGCCAGCCATTGCTTGATTTCTACGGCAAAGCAGAGGCTGCAGCCCAGTTTAACGAACGCTTCAAGGACTGGGGCGCATGGGCGGTGCTGATCGCTGGTATCACCCCCTTCCCCTTCAAAGTGATCACCATCATGTCGGGTTGGACCGGCCTGAACCTTGCGGTGTTCATCTTCTCAGCGATCATCGCGCGGGGCTTGCGGTTTTACATCATCGCGTTGTTGCTGTGGAAGTTCGGCACACCAATTCGTGATTTTATTGAGCGTCGCCTTGGGCTTATGTTCACGTTGTTTGTAATCCTGCTTTTGGGCGGCTTCTTTTTGGTGAAATACATATGACACGCAACCAACTTATCCTGATCGCGGCGGGCGGATCACTTGCTTTGCTGCTGGGCGCTTTTGGGTTTCAATACATTGGCGATATGCCACCCTGCAAGCTGTGCATTTGGCAGCGTTGGCCGCATGGCGTGGCAGTTGTTGCGGGCATCTTGGCGCTGCTGGTACGGGGGCGTTTGTTCCCTCTGGTCGGATTTCTGGGAGCAGCCGCCACATCTGCGATCGGGTTCTACCACACCGGGGTCGAGCGTAAATTCTGGCAAGGTCCGACCACCTGCACCTCGTCAGGGACCGACGGTATTTCAACGGCGGATCTGTTGGAACAGATCATGGCCGCCCCATTGGTGCGCTGCGACGAAGTTCCGTGGGAAATGTTTACCCTGTCGATGGCCACGTGGAACGCGCTCGGCTCATTGGTGTTGGCGCTGATCTGGTTGGCAGCGCTTAAACGTTAAACAGCCTCGATCACAGGCACTTGCCCACCATCCCAGGTAAACTGGTAGGTCGCATCTTTGCGGACATTCCCAACCATGGCGGGGCGAAAGCAGGCAATGCAGTCGCCCGTGGCGGCCCGCACAGACGGATAAAGCACGCCTGCCGAGCCCGCCTCCAATAAGCTGGCGCCTAAGGTTTGAGACGCGCGGTAATTGTCGGCCGCCACACAATCCGCAAACTCTTTGTGCCCGCGAATATCATGAAACGCGCCACCAAAATCGGCCAGATAATCATCATAGGTCACGGTCTCTTGCCACCAATCGACCTCGGCCAATTCAACCGCTTTGTGAAACGCCACTTCGGCCTGCGAGGTTTTAACGTCAAAGCCCGCATACCATGCGCCGCGATCCGGTGCATTGAACCGCGCGCCCGTTGGGGCGGCATGGCAAAAGGCAGCGTTTACCATGCGGTACTGCGGCACCCCAAACACCAATTCGTCAATGCCAATACCCGCCAGCAGATTGTTTTCCGCCTGCAAACGGTCATTGTCGGCATGATCCAGATCGAAAATCGCCGCCAGATGGGCGTCATCATCGGCGATGCGCGTTAAAACGGACTCGCCGCCGTCAGAGTATTTTGAGGGCACCAGATGATGGGTGTCGAGTTGACGAATGCTGGTGGTCGGCGGCAGGCGCAGCAAACTCACCGCCCACCACGCCGGGCATCCAGCAATCGGCGCACGGTTTGAAACGCGGGCAATCCGCCGCGCAACATATAGTCAAGCGCGGGGGCGCCGCCAAAAATCCGGTTGCTGTTGGGGCGGGTGATCCATTGATCGGCCAGCGCCTCGCTGTATAGAATGTTCAGCGCCTTAAAGATGCCCACCAGATAGGAAATACGGCGAATGCGGTCTTCATCCAGCACCGCGCCCTGCCCTTTTTTCAGTGTATAAAACGCCCCGTTCGAAATGCCACCCAGCAACGCACGGGCCTTGGCATCGGGTATTTTCCACTTTTCCATGATATTGAAAAACGCCCTCACTGCGCCATCACTTAACCGCTCGCGCTCGGCTCGATCGGTTAGATCGATCAAGGGGGATGCGACATAGTTTGGCACTGGGCTAAGAAGAGATAAAGGCATTGACTACTCCTGTATAGGAGGTATATAGCTCCAATATTGGAGAATGTCAAGATTTCCTCTAAGTGCGGGTCGCCAGCAACAGGTTTGTTTCACTGCGCATCACCCCATCAATGCGCCTTATGTCAAACAGCACTTGGTCCAGCGCCTCGAGCGTGTCGGTGCCGATCTCGGCGATCAAATCCCATTTGCCATTGGTCGAATGCACCGCCTGAACAGCCGCAATGCCCGTCAACTGATGGCGAATTTTCTCGGCCCCGCGTCCCTCGATCCCCAGCATCATCAAGCCACGCACAGGCGCGTGGGCAATGTCGGCCTTTAACCGCACTGTAAACCCAAGTATCTCACCGCGCATTTGTAGGCGTTCAATCCGGCTGCGCACGGTGGCGCGCGACAGACCAAATTCGGCGGCAAGACCAGAAAGCGGGGTTCGAGAATCGCGCCGCAGGGCAGCAATTAGTTTTTGGTCTACATCATCCATATTGGAACCTATTAGTTACATATCGGGCAATCTAACTCCGATACAGTCATTATGTACAGTGTTTCACCCCCCGATTTGTCTAAATACTGAAGGTCAGAAATAATCGGACAGGTTTGAAATGACTCCTATACACACCCAATTGATTGGCGCGCCTGTCGACAGTGGCAAGCGCGCGCGCGGCTGCCTGATGGGGCCAGACGCCCTGCGCACCGCCGGTCTAAGCGAGGCCATCACAGGGCTTGGCCACAGCGTCACCGATCTTGGAAATCTGAGTGCCGCCAAGGTGCCAGATCCGATCTCTCCCAATGACAACACCTATAAGCTGGGCGAAACAATCGGCTGGACCAAAACCCTGATAGAAGCGGCACAGCAGGCCATGCACAAAGGTTTTCCGATCTTTTTGGGTGGGGATCACGCGTTGTCACTGGGGTCCGTCGCGGGCGTCACGGCCTATGCCGCCGAGATGGAGCGCCCACAATTTGTGCTCTGGCTCGATGCCCATAGTGATTTTCACACGCCCGACACCACCACTTCAGGCAATCTGCATGGCACCCCGGTGGCCTATGTCAGCGGGCTAACCGGATTTGATGCTTTTCCTGCGCTACCAGCCACCGTGCCAATGGGCAATATCTGTATGATTGGAATCCGGTCGGTCGATCCGGCGGAACAGGCGGCACTGGTTGAAAACAACATCCGCGTCGTCGATATGCGCGCCATCGATGAGGGTGGGATCAAACGCCCGCTTGAGGCGTTCCTAGACGATGTCGCCCGCGTTAACGGATTGCTACATGTGTCTCTGGATGTTGACTTTTTGGACCCTGCTATTGCGCCAGCTGTTGGCACAACTGTTCCCGGCGGCGCCACCTTTCGCGAGGCCCATTTGGTGATGGAAATGCTGCATGACAGCGGGCTGGCCTCGTCGCTTGACTTGGTCGAGCTGAACCCATTTCTGGATGATCGCGGCCGCACTGCAAGCCTGATGGTTGACTTAACGGCCTCCCTGCTGGGACGGCGGGTGTTTGACCGCCCAACACGGAGTTATTGACATGAGCATTCCCGCCCCATCCAGCCTTGCTTTCGTGCCATTCGTATCGGTTGATAACATGATGAAGCTGGTTCATCATATTGGTATTGAACGGGTTTTGTCCGATTTGGCAAGCTATATCGAGGCCGATTTTCGCCGTTGGGAGCTGTTCGACAAGGTCGCGAGGGTCGCGTCCCACTCAACAGAAGGCGTGATCGAGTTGATGCCGACCTCCGATGGCGAAGTTTACGGGTTCAAATACGTTAACGGCCACCCCGCCAACATGAAAAAGGGGCTGCAAACCGTTACGGCCTTTGGCCTGCTGGCCGATGTGGCCAGCGGGTATCCGGTTTTGCTGTCGGAAATGACTATTTTGACGGCCCTGCGCACCGCCGCGACCTCAGCGATGGTGGCCAAACATCTGGCCCCAAAGGGCGCGCGCACGCTGGCGATGATCGGCAATGGCGCTCAAAGCGAGTTTCAGGCGTTGGCGATGAAAACCATTTGCGGCATCACCGAGGTGCGCCTTTACGACGTAGACCCTGCCGCGACGGCCAAATGCCAGCGCAATCTTGAAGGGTTTGGGTTGACGCTGACGGTGTGTAAAACGCCCCAAGAGGCCATTCAGGGCGCGCAGATCATCACCACCTGCACCGCCGACAAACAATATGCGACTATTCTGACCGACAATATGGTTGGGGCTGGGGTGCATATCAACGCCATTGGCGGCGATTGCCCCGGCAAGACCGAGCTGCACCTCGACATTCTGCTGCGCAGTGATATTTTCGTGGAATACCCGCCGCAAACCCGGGTTGAGGGCGAAATTCAGCAACTCGAGGCCGATCACCCCGTCACCGAGATGTGGCAGGTGATCAATGGGCAGGCGGCTGGGCGCACCTCGGCAGCGCAGATCACCCTGTTTGACGGGGTTGGCTTTGCCACCGAAGATTTCAGCGCCCTGCGTTATGTTTACGACCAGCTGGAAGGCGGCAATTTCTATCAAGATTTGGACATGGTAGCAGATCCAGACGATCCGCGTGATCTGTTTGGCATGGTGCAGCGCGCCAAGGGATAACCAGCCACTCATCAGGCCTCACAGCCTTCTTCGTTTATGCGCAGTTCAGCGAGCGAAGAAAGCCGTGAGGCTTGATAAGCGTTTGCCCCTATTAAAACCACGCAAACCATTGCGTACAACACCCCCAATCCGCTATAGTTACACCAACCAAATATAACGCATTGCGAACGGGCGGTAATCGACTTGAACGACACACCAGAAACACCTGATAACGAAGAAGAAGATGCCACTCCACGTTACGTGTATGGCGGCCCTTCCATCTCGATCACTGACGAGATGAAAACATCCTATCTCGACTACGCCATGAGTGTGATCGTTTCACGGGCCATTCCGGACCTGCGTGACGGTCTAAAACCGGTGCATCGGCGCATTCTTTACGCCATGTTCGAGGGCGGCAATACCCACGATAAATCCTACCGTAAATCAGCCCGCGCAGTTGGCGATGTGATGGGCAAATACCACCCCCACGGTGACTCTGCGATCTATGACGCCTTGGTGCGGATGGCACAGGATTTTTCGATGTCGCTGCCCCTGCTGGATGGTCAAGGCAACTTTGGCTCTATGGACGGCGATAACGCGGCTGCCATGCGTTATACCGAGGTACGGCTAGATAAGCCCGCCGCGTTCCTAACCGCAGACCTCGACAAAGACACCGTTGATTTCCAAGACAACTATGACGGCAAAGACAAAGAACCCAGCGTTCTGCCCGCCCGTTACCCAAACATGCTGGTCAACGGCGCTGGCGGCATCGCAGTCGGCATGGCCACCAACATCCCTCCGCATAATCTGGGCGAAGTCATTGAGGCTACGCTGGCGCTGATTGAAACGCCCGACCTGACCACCGAAGATTTAATCGAATACATTCCCGGCCCCGACTTCCCGACCGGCGCCGTCATGCTGGGCCGTGCTGGTGCGCGCAAAGCCTATCTTGAGGGACGCGGCAGCGTCATCATTCGCTCAAAAACCCGGGTCGAGGAAATCCGCAAGGATCGTTATGCCATTGTCATCGACGAAGTCCCCTATCAGGTCAACAAGGCCGCGATGATCGAAAAAATCGCCGAGCAGGTCCGCGAAGGCAAAATCGAAGGCGTGGCCCACGTCCAGGACGAATCTGATCGCAACGGTGTGCGTGTGGTGATCGAGCTGAAACGCGACGCGACCCCTGAAGTGGTGTTGAACCAATGCTTCCGCTTCACCCCGATGCAAACCTATTTCGGCTGCAACATGCTGGCCCTAAACGGTGGCCGCCCTGAAACGCTGACCCTGCGCCGCTTCCTGACCTCTTTCATCACGTTTCGTGAAGAAGTCGTGGCACGCCGCACAGCGTTTGAGCTGCGCAAAGCCCGCGAACGCAGCCACATCCTGTGTGGTTTGGCTGTGGCCGTCACCAATGTCGATGAAATCGTCGCCACCATCCGTGCCTCAGCCGATCCTGCCGAGGCCCGTGCAAAACTGATGGACCGTCGCTGGCCCGCCGGTGACATCCTAGAATACATCGCCCTGATCGATGATCCAACCCACAAGGCCAATGACGACGGCACCTATAACCTGTCCGAAACCCAAGCCCGCGCCATTTTGGAGCTGCGCTTGCAACGCCTGACCGCGATTGGCGTCAACGAAGTCACGGATGAGCTGCAAACACTGGCGGCCGCCATTCGCGAATACCTCGACATTCTGCGTTCGCGCTCGCGCATCATGGAAATCATCAGCAACGAGCTGATCGAAGTCCGTGATAAATTCGCGGTGCCGCGGCGCACCCAGATCGTCGATTGGTCCGGCGATATGGACGACGAAGACCTGATTGAGCGCGAAGACATGGTGGTGACCGTCACTTCTGGTGGCTATATCAAACGCACCCCGCTTGGCGATTTTCGTGCCCAGAAACGTGGCGGCAAAGGCACCGCCGGGATGAAGACCAAAGAAGAAGACGTGATCACCAACCTGTTTGTCGCCAACACCCACACGCAGCTGTTGTTTTTCACCACTGATGGCATGGTCTACAAGTTGAAAACATGGCGCCTGCCCCAAGGTGGTCGCACCGCCAAAGGCAAGGCCATCGTCAACATCCTGCCGATTCCCACTGGGGTTTCTGTGGCCGCCATCATGCCGGTTGACGCCGCTGAGGATGACTGGGGCGATCTGCAGATCTTCTTCTCGACCGACGCTGGCGACGTGCGCCGCAACGCGCTGTCCGACTTCACCAATGTTCGCGCCAACGGCAAAATCGCCATGAAGCTGCCTGAGGGCGTGAAACTGGTCAACGCGCGGATCTGCACCGAAGAGGACGACGTGATGTTGTTCACCGCTGGTGGGCGCGCGATCCGTTTCCCAACCACGGCCGTTCGGGTCTTTAAGGGCCGCGACAGCACAGGGGTGCGCGGCATCAAACTTGGGGACGGCGAAAACGTGGTCTCCATGTCGATCATCCGCCACTTTGAGGCCACCTCGGATGAACGCATCGCTTACCTCAAAATGCGCCGCGCGCAGGCCGGGGCGGACGAGACCGAGGTTGACGACGAAGGCGAAGGCGAAGGCGAAGGCGAAGGCGCCATCACCCAAGAGCGTTTCAACGAAATGAAAGCCGTTGAAAACCTGATCCTGACCATCACCCAACAAGGCTCTGGCAAACTGTCGTCCAGCCACGACTACCCCGTGCGCGGGCGCGGCGGCATGGGCGTCACAGCCATGGACAAAGCCATGCGCGGCGGCGATCTGGTGGCCTCCTTTGCGGTCGAAATCGAAGACCAGATCATGCTGGCCACTTCCAAAGGCCAGTCGATCCGCTGTCCGATCAATGGCATTTCCTTCCGCTCACGTTCCGCCGGAGGGGTCAAAGTCTTTGACACCGCCAAAGGCGAAAAAGTGGTCTCGGTCGCTTGGATCGCTGAAACTGACGACGACGAAGACGAAGCCACCGAAGAATAAGCCCTTCTTCCAACTTCTTCTTGCCGCAAATACCTCACGGGGGTGCGGGGGTGTGAAACGCCCGCTCCTGCCCTAGATGATAGGCCTAATTATGACAGATACACTCCACATCATCGGCGGCGGCATGGCCGGTGCCGAGGCCGCATGGCAAGCCGCCAATATGGGCATCACCGTGGTGATCCATGAAATGCGCCCCGGTGTCGAAACCTTTGCCCATCGCACCGGCAATCTGGCCGAAATGGTCTGCTCCAACTCTTTCAGATCGGATGATCACGAGGCCAACGCCGTCGGGCTGCTGCATTGGGAAATGCGCCAATGTGAAAGCGTCATCTTGCAGGCGGCGGACGAACACGCCCTGCCCGCAGGCTCCGCACTGGCCGTGGATCGTGATCCATTCTCGGAAACCGTCACCAAACATGTGCGGTCGCACCCGCTGATCAGTGTGGAAGACGGTGAAATCACCGAGTTGCCAAAAGACGGCCACTGGATCATCGCCACCGGTCCGCTGACCTCGACCGCTTTGGGCCAATCGATCGCTCGCGAAACCGGTGCCGATCAGCTGGCGTTTTTCGACGCCATAGCCCCGATTGTTTACGCCGACAGCATCAACATGGACATCGCATGGATGCAGTCACGCTACGACAAAGGCGCAACCGAGGCCGAGCAAAAAGCCTATCTGAATTGCCCAATGGACAAAGAGCAGTATGAGGCCTTTATCGACGCGCTTTTGGCCGCCGACAAAACCGAGTTCCATGAGGGCGAGACAGCTGGCTATTTCGACGGTTGCCTGCCCATCGAAGTGATGGCCGAAAGGGGCCGCGAAACCCTGCGCTTTGGCCCGATGAAACCTGTCGGTCTGACCAACGCGCATCGCCCCGATGACAAAGCTTACGCCGTGGTGCAATTGCGCTATGACAACGCGCTTGGCACCCTGTTCAACATCGTCGGCTTTCAAACCAAAATGAAATACGGCGCCCAAACCGAGGTGTTCAAAATGATCCCCGGGCTTGAGGACGCCAGCTTTGCGCGGCTTGGCGGTATCCACCGCAACACATTCCTAAACTCGCCCACCCTGCTGGACGATCAACTGCGCCTAAAATCACGGCCCAACATCCGCTTCGCCGGTCAAATCACTGGCGTTGAAGGCTATGTTGAATCCGCCGCCATGGGTCTTTTGGCGGGTCGGATGGCCGCTTGCGAGATCATGGGCCAGCCGCTCGAAACGCCGCCCATCGACACTGCCATGGGCGCATTGGTCAGCCACATCACCGGCGGCGCCGCGGCCAAAACTTTCCAGCCGATGAACGTCAACTTTGGCCTGTTTCAACCGATCGACGCCAAACATGGCCGTAAAAACCGCAAGACCCGTTACAAGGCCTACACAGACCGCGCCAAAGAAGCATGGCTGGATTGGCTGGACGGATAGGGTCTCGATCCGTTAGGTTTCAAGCATGAGAACCATTCTTCCGTCACGCTATTACCTTAGAAATACCCTATACCCGATTGTAAAAACATGACTTTTACAACGCGCTTTGCCCCGTCTCCAACCGGCCCGCTGCATCTGGGCCACGCCTACTCGGCGCTTTTGGCCTATGACATGGCCAAGGCCTCTAAAGGTGAATTCCTTCTGCGAATTGAAGATATCGACCAAAGCCGCGCGCGCCCCTCTTGGGAGGCCCAGATCTATGATGATCTGTCGTGGCTCGGCCTGACATGGACCCGCCCCGTGATGCGCCAATCTGACCGCCTGTCGGTCTATGAGGCTGCCCTAACGCGGCTTGACTCCAAAGGCCTGCTGTACCGCTGCACCTGCAACCGCCGCGACATCGAGACCGCGATCAGCGCGCCCCAAGAGGGCGTGGGGCCCGTCTATGGCCCTGATGGCTTAGTCTACCCCGGCACTTGCCGCGATGCAGGTCACAGGGACATGGACAGGGACATGGGCGCTGCGCTGCGGCTGAACATGGACAAAGCCTGCAAGCATTTAGCGCCCTTCTTTCCGCTGTTCTTTACCGATAACGGCCGGCACCCGATCACCGCCAGAGAACTGCTCCAAAATGTCGGTGACATCGTCTTGGCGCGGCGCGACATGGGCACGTCCTATCACCTGTCAGTGGTGATGGATGACGCGGCCCAAGGCATCAGCGATGTGGTCCGTGGCCAAGACCTGTTTGACGCAACCAAAATCCATGTGCTGCTGCAAACCTTGCTAGACCTGCCGACACCAACCTACCATCACCACGCCTTGATCCGCGATGCGGCAGGCAAACGCCTCGCCAAACGCGACGACGCCCGCGCCATAGCCAAGTACCGCGCGGATGGGGCAACGCCTGCGGACATCCGCGCGATGGTCGGGTTATAGCGAGAAGCCCCTGCACTATAAGGGGGCGACGAGCGGCCCGTTAGGCGATCGGCGCCATGATCTCGACTTCATCCCCATCCTGAACAGCAGTGTAAAAACAACTGCGCCGCATCGTGTGGCAGGCCGCCCCGCTCTGGCGCACGACCACCAACAAACAATCACGGTCACAATCGACACGTAGTTCAACCAGCTCCTGCACATGGCCCGAAGTCTCGCCCTTGATCCAAAACGACTGCCGAGAGCGTGACCAATAGGTCACCCGCCCTGTTTCAAGCGTTTTGGCCACAGCTTGGGCATTCATCCATGCCATCATCAAAACCTCACCCGTGCCCTCGGCCTGTGCAATCGCAGGGATCAAGCCCTTGTCATCAAATTTGAGCGTTTTGGGATCGAAAGCCATGTGAAAACCTTTTTCAAATTGCATTAATATGCCTATCTAGGATACCGATGGCCAAGATTGAAAGCCCAAAAGGAATTTGCGATGAGCGACGATCAAGATCTGATCAAATTATACTCTGGCCAGATATTGGCATTGGCGGCGGAAATTCCCCTGACAGACCGGTTGGAAAACCCACAGGCCAGCGTCAAAGAGCGCGCGCCATTGTGCGGCTCGACCGTGACGGTCGATGTCGTCATCGATCAGGGCCGCATTTCCGGCTTTGGCCAAGATGTAAAGGCCTGTGCTTTGGGTCAAGCGGCGGCCTCAGTGGTGGCCAGCAATGTCATTGGCCGCAGCCCTGATGAGGTTTGCAAGGCCCGCGATCAGCTGTCTGACATGCTGCGCAACGATGGCCCCGCGCCGGATGCGCCGTTTGATGGGCTTCGGGTCTTGATGGCGGCACGCGAGTATAAAAATCGCCACGCCTCAATCATGTTGTCGCTCGAGGCCTTGGTCAAGGCCATCGGCATGGCACGCGAAACGGAATGTGCTTAATCAAGATGTAATAAAGTGGCGGTAACGTTCGGCAGGTTCACGAGGAGACCACGATGATTCCATCCGCCGATTTTGAAAATTCCAGCCCTGCCGATGATCGGCTCGACAAGCTGACCCAAATTGCCTCTGGTCTGGGTGGAGAGCTGGTGGATCTTGCCGCCGCGATGAACCAAATCGATGCCAGCACCAAATCCCAACTTCAGACATTGGATCAGGTCCGTGAAAACGCCAAGCAGATGCTCGAAGGCAATGCCAGTGTGCGCAGCGCAATTGATACAGTCCATGAAACCACCGTTGAAACGCTAGATGCGGTTATCAGCTCGGCTGAAAACATCCAGAATGCTGGTGTTCGAACGCAAAAACTCGCAACCTGGGTGCAATCGCTGGATGACCGGATCACCGTGATAGAGGAAAGCATTCAATCCGCGCGATCCAACAACAATGACATTGCCTCGATTGCTGCACAGGTCAACATTCTGGCCATCAACGCCAAGATTGAGGCCGCGCGCGCAGGTGAAGCAGGGCTTGGATTCGCCGTTGTCGCCGAAGCCATCAACGAATTATCGCGCAAAACGGCCAAAGCAGCAGAAGGCATCAATGTCTCGATTGCGACACTGGGGGATTGGGTTGAATCCCTGCGCGGTGAGGCAAGCGATGCGGCCACCGATGCCATTGGCGTACTGGCCGGGGCAGATGAAACCAACGTTTCTCTCACAGGAATCGCAGATCATGTGCGCCTGATCAATTCTGAAGCCAGCCAAATCAAGATAAACGCAAGCAATGTCAGCACCACAATTGACACATTTGATGTCAGTTTTGGACACATGGGCGAGTCCTTAGAACAAACCGCAAGCGGCATTCATCATGCGCGCCAGCGTGCAAATACCTTAGTCTCACAATCGGAATATCTTATTCAAAGCAGTGTTTCACTTGGTGGTGTAACGCAGGATACACGCTTTATCTCAGAGGTCCAAAGCCGCGCGGCCCAAATCACCGCACGCTTTGAGGCCGCTATTTCCAGTGGTGAAATCAGCAGGGTTGAACTGTTCAGTCAAAAATATAAACCGATTGTTGGCAGTGACCCGCAACAGGTGATGACCAGCTTCACAGGATTCACGGACAAAGTTCTACCTGAATTTCAAGAACCCGTGCTTGAATTTGACTCGCGCGTCGTGTTCTGTGCTGCGATTGACAAAAGCGGCTATATCCCCACCCATAATAAAAACGTGTCGCAACCCTTAAGCAGTGATCCGGTCTGGAACATGGCCTATTGCCGCAACCGACGTATTTTTGATGACACTGTGGGGTTAAAGGCCGGGAACAACACTGAACCGTTTTTGCTGCAAACCTACCACCGAGATATGGGGGCTGGCGCCGTCACAACAATGAAAGACGTTTCCGCACCGATTATTGTGAATGGTGTGCTCTGGGGTGGTTTGCGCATGGGATATGTTTCCGACTAAAAAAACCGCCGCACTTCTGGAATCAGAAGGCGGCGGCAAGTGGCCATGTCTTATGTAGGTCCGGACATTTAACATCAAGAAAGAGGCAATCTTCTCGGCGTGTATGGTACAGGCAGTGTCATGTCGCGTGCATCTGTTGGGGACATATTGCAACGCAGGATCCGGCATATAGACGGCAGGCAATTCAATTCATTTAGTGCGTCATCCCAACCCGGGCAGGAACAATCCCACGGTCAGCATCACCATAATGGCTGCCGCCCCAATTGCGTCCTGAAGGATCGTTGCGCCGGAGCGCGCATAAACGGTTTTGATATCTCTGAGCATTTTTTGGCTCCTTCGTACTTGTTCTATTTGTTGCCCTTTTGTTCTCACATCATTAACGCTATGTAAAGAACTTTTTAAGAACATTTGTGAACAAAAGGGGACAAAAAACGCTAACCTACTGAAATTAAACGAATTGCTTTGTCTTGCTCCATCAACCACAACAAAGTGCGCGCTGCCTTGCCCCGCTTGCTGCTCAAATCCGCGTCATCGGCCAATAGTTTTCGTGCATCACTTTGCGCAATCGCCATCAAGCCAGCCTGACTTTCAATATCTGCAATTCGAAAACGCGGCAGACCTGATTGGGCCGTGCCGATCAAATCCCCTGCCCCGCGCATTGCCAAATCTTCTTCGGCAATAACAAACCCGTCTTCGGTTTCACGCATGATTTCCAACCGGCGCGCCGCGGTTTCAGACATCGGGGCTTGATACATCAGCAAACAGGTCGACTGTTCAGACCCGCGCCCAACCCGACCGCGCAATTGGTGCAATTGCGCCAACCCAAAGCTCTCGGCCCGTTCGATCACCATGATTGTGGCGTTGGGCACGTCGACCCCGACCTCGATCACCGTCGTGGCGACCAACACTTTGGTCTCTCCCGCGTTAAACCGTTTCATCGCGGCATCTTTTTCAGCCGGCGGCATCTGCCCATGCACCAGACCAACCACCCCTTCCCCTAGGGCCGCCCGCAAGGTTTTGAACCGCTCTTGCGCCGCGACCATGTCAACAACTTCGCTTTCTTCGACCAACGGACATACCCAATAGGCTTGCCGTCCCTCGGAAATGGCCTTGCGCATATGATCCACCACCTCGGCCGTGCGTGCTGTCGACACCATCGCGGTTTTGATCGGTTTGCGCCCTGGCGGTTTTTCGTCCAGCACCGAAATATCCATATCACCATATTGCGCCAGTGATAACGATCGTGGGATCGGCGTTGCCGTCATCACCAAAACATCCGCGCGTATACCTTTGGCGGACAATTCCATCCGCTGGCGCACCCCAAAACGGTGTTGTTCGTCCACGATAGCAAGGCGCAAATCCTGAAACTCAACGTCCTTTTGAAAAACCGCATGGGTGCCAACCAATATATGGATATCGCCCGATTTGAGCGCGGCCAATTTCGCGACGCGTTCGGCCCCCTTGTCGCGCCCCGTTAACAATTCCAACACAACGCCCGCCGCCTCGGCCAAAGGTTGTAACCCCGCCAGATGTTGACGCGCTAATATCTCGGTCGGGGCCATCATCACCCCCTGCCCGCCAGCCTCGACTGCGACCAGCAATGACATCAAGGCCACCAGCGTTTTACCCGATCCGACATCCCCTTGCAGTAGACGGTTCATCCGCAAAGGTTTGCCCATATCGTCCGCGATCTCGGCGATCGCCCGCGCCTGAGCGCCCGTTGCCTGATAGGGCAACGCCGCCAAAACCTTGCTTTGCATTTCGCCTGTCGCAACGCTGGCATGTCCTTTGCCTTGTCGCTCAACAGCGCGCGCCAAGGCCAATGTCAGTTGGTGCGCGAAAAATTCATCATAGGCCAGCCGCTCGCGTTCTGGTGATGCCGGTGCCAAATCCGCGTTGTTTTTAGGCGCATGGGCCGCTGCGATGGCAACCCGCCAATCCGGCCATTTCGCCTTTTCTTTTTGGGCCGGATCAATCCATTCAACCAATGGCACCACCCGCGCCATCGCGGCATCAACAGCCTTGGTCATCAACTTCAATGACACACCGGACGTCAGCGGATAAACCGGCTCAAACTCGGGAATTTCATCCGCGTCCTCGACCCGCAACACATGATCTGGATGCACCATTTGCGCGACGGCATCAAATATTTCAACCCGCCCTGAAACGATACGTTGCTGGCCAGTTGGAAGTATTTTCTGGATATAGTCAGAATGCGCATGGAAAAAAACCAACTGAAATGTGGTTTTGGCATCAGTCACCTCAACCCGATAAGGCCGCCCACGGCTTGGCGGTGGAATATGTCGCCCGACGGTCACCGCGACTGTCACCACAGCAGGTGCAATAACATCGCGGATGCTATCGCGGCGCTGACGGTCAATGCCACTATGGGGCAGAGTAAAAATCAAATCGCGCGGTTTTTCGATGCCCATTTGCCCGAAATGGGTGGCCGTTTTAGGCCCGACGCCTTGCAAGGTCTCCAAATCCGAAAACAGCGGGAACAAGATTTCTGGGCGACCGCTCATGCATCACCAATCAGCGCAAGCCAGCTGTCCTCGTCGATCAACTCGACCCCAAGGCTTTGGGCTTTTTTGGCTTTCGAACCGGCCCCCGGCCCTGCCACAACCAAATCGGTTTTGGCTGAAACCGAACCTGAAACCTTGGCGCCCAAGGCCTCTGCCCGCACCTTGGCCTCGGCGCGGCTCATCTTTTCCAATGATCCTGTGAACACAACGGTTTTGCCCGCAACCGGGCTGTCAACAGGGGCGCGTTTTACCGCATCTTGAGGGGCCAGCTGGGCCACCAACCGATCAATCGAGGCGCGTTCAGTTTTTTGAGAAAACGCCGTCACCAGTGAGGCCGCCATCACGGCCCCAAACCCGTCAATGGCGATCAGATCGTCCCATTCAGGGCCCTCATGTTGTGTGATCGTGCTGATGGCCGCCTCAAAAACCGCCCAAGACCCGTAGTGATCTGCCAGCATAGTTGACGCGCTGTCGCCGACATGACGGATGCCGAGCGAAAAAATCAAGCGTGCCAGTGGAATTTTGCGTTTTTCATCGATCGCCTGAAACAGTTTGGTGGCGGATATTTCGCCCCAACCATCGCGGTTTTTCAACTTGGCCAGATTAGCATCGTCGCGGGTCCGCAGGGTGAAAATATCAGCGGGTTCATGAATGGGCAGGATGTCGTCGTGATAGAATGCCTCGACCTGTTTGGCGCCAAGCCCCTCAATATCAAACGCGCCACGGGACACGAAATGCTTTAGTTTTTCAACTGCTTGGGCGGGGCAAATCAGACCACCTGTGCAGCGATGAACGGCATCGCCGTCCTCGCGGAGGGCGGCGGATTTGCACTGCGGGCATTGGGTTGGAAAGCCGTAGGGTTGCGCGTTTTCGGGGCGTTTGGTTAGATCAACGTCGGCGACTTTGGGGATCACATCGCCGGCGCGATACACTTGGACCCAGTCGCCAATGCGGATATCTTTGCCTTCACGAATGATGTTGCCCTTGGAATCCAGCCCCTTGATGTAGTCTTCATTGTGAAGTGTGGCGTTTGAAACCACAACGCCGCCGACCGTAACAGGCGCAAGGCGGGCAACTGGTGATAGTGCCCCCGTGCGGCCCACTTGAATGTCGATACCTTCAAGCCTGGTCCAAGCCAGTTCTGCAGGAAATTTGTGAGCAATCGCCCAGCGGGGGGTGGTGGAGCGAAAACCCAGGCGGATTTGCCGGGCAAGATCATCGACTTTGTAGACCACCCCATCGATATCATACCCAAGAGTAGCGCGTTTGCGCTCTATTTCGGCGTAATGGGCGATCATTTCCGCGGGGCCATTACAAAGTACTGTGAGCGGGTTTGTCTGAAACCCAAAATGGTTAAGTTTTTTAATAGCACCTGATTGGGTGTCGGCCAGTGGTTCCGAAAGCGCGCCCCATGCATAGGCGAAAAACTTCAGGGGGCGCGATTTTGTAACGTTGGCATCCAACTGGCGTAAAGATCCGGCAGCGGCGTTGCGTGGGTTGGCAAAAGGCTTGTCGCCCTTGGCTATTTGGCGGACATTCAGATCGGAAAAATCACTGTGCGCCATATAGACTTCGCCGCGGACTTCAAGCAGGGCGGGCGCATTTTCGATGTGTTGCGGGACATCCGAAATGGTCAGTGCGTTTTGTGTGACGTTTTCACCAACTTCGCCGTCTCCACGTGTGGCCGCTTGAACCAAGCGCCCTTCTTCATAACGCAAACTAAGAGACAGGCCGTCGATTTTCGGCTCCGCCGTGAAGAACAATGCGCTGTCCACGCTCAGACCAAGGAACTTACGGATACGTGCATCAAAGTCGACGACATCCTCATCCGAAAACGCATTGCCCAATGAAAGCATAGGCACGGCGTGGCTGATTTTTGAAAACCCATCGGACGGGGCTGCCCCAACGATGTCACTGGGGCTGTCGCTGCGTTTTTGATCGGGAAACCGTGCTTCAATCTCGGCATTACGCCGTTTCAGCGCGTCATATTCAGCATCAGATATGTCTGGGGCATCATTGCTGTGATATGCCGTATTTGCACGGCTCAAAACAACGGCCAAACGGGCCAACTCTTGGCTGGCCTGTGACGTGTTCATTTGATCAATTGGTATCCTGTCCATCTCGCCCTCTTCGCAATGCACCTGCCCTTGATAGGCGGCGATTACAAAGAGGTCCAGAGAGTGGTGGTCATTCAGGCGCCAATAGCCAGCGGTTCATCCATTTCACTCGCTACAGGGTCACGCAACACATAGCCACGGCCCCAAACGGTTTCGATGTAATTTGCACCATCTGTAGCTTCGGACAATTTCTTGCGCAATTTACAGATAAACACATCAATAATTTTCAACTCAGGTTCGTCCATGCCGCCGTAAAGATGGTTCAGGAACATTTCCTTTGTCAAAGTCGTGCCTTTGCGCAGCGAAAGCAACTCTAGCATTTGGTATTCTTTGCCTGTCAGGTGGATCGGCTTGCCGTCTGTTTCAACAGTTTTAGCATCCAAGTTAACCGCAATTTTTCCGGTCGAGATAATCGACTGAGAATGTCCTTTAGAGCGCCGAATAATCGCATGAATACGGGCCACCAATTCTTCACGATGAAAAGGTTTGGTCAGATAGTCATCCGCGCCAAAGCCAAAGGCCTTGATTTTATTTTCGGTATCATCCGAACCAGTCAGGATCAAAATGGGCGTATCAATGCGTGCCAAACGCAATTGACGCAGCACTTCGTTGCCATTCATATCTGGCAGCCCCAAATCCAACAGGATCAAATCGTAATCATATAGTTTGGCCAGATCGATGCCTTCTTCACCAAGGTCGGTGCAGTAAACATTCAGGTTGGCATGAGTGAGCATCATCTCGATGCTTTTCGATGTCGTTGGATCGTCTTCAACCAGCAAAACACGCATTTTCAGTATTCTCCGCTATTTTAATAATTCCCATCTGCATTGTGGTTAACACTGCCTTTAAATGGTTAACCACATGTTACCGATGAGGAACATTTCATGAATACATCTTAAAGTTGTCTATACTTTTGTAAAGAAGTGGTTTTTAGGGCGCTCGCACCGTGCTTTTTAACGGCTGTTTCCCAAGAAAAGTATTCTTCTTCGCTAATATCGTATGATTCGAGGGCCTCATTTAAGGGAATCAGTCCAAAGGTTACCGCCCTGACCACCGCAATTTTGCGACTCGCCACCCAGCGCTTGGTCGATGGATCAGGCAAATCGGCTCTGGTCATCACTGTACCATCCGGCAGGGTCACGGCGCGCGGCCCATCAACTTTTTTCAAATACATCGCTCGATCCTTGTACGGTTTTGCCCAATTTGCGCCAACTCTCTTAATTAGGAATGAAACCGCCCCTTGTTAGTAGTTCGCATTTTCCTATATTCCGAAAGACCTCGCTAACTCCTATGAACGGCTTCCTAATGACCCATGCTCTGAATTCACTTGGTTTTGCAAAACCGCCTGCCGAAACCCGCGTTGTTGTGGCAATGTCGGGCGGCGTAGATTCTTCGGTGGTCGCAGCAGAGCTGGCCCGCGAAGGTTATGACGTGGTGGGCGTCACATTGCAGCTTTATGATCATGGTGCTGCTTTGGCCAAAAAAGGTGCCTGTTGCGCGGGCATCGACATTCACGACGCGCGGCGCGTGGCCGACGAAATGGGCTTTCCGCATTACGTGCTGGATTATGAGAATATTTTTAAGGAAACCGTGATCGACGAATTCGCCGACAGCTATCTGGCAGGGGCAACGCCGGTGCCCTGCATTCGCTGCAACGAGCGGGTCAAGTTCAAGGACCTGCTGGCCACTGCACGGGATCTAGACGCCGATTGCATGGCAACGGGGCATTATATTCAGCGCAAAATGGGTGAATACGGCGCTGAGCTGCACGCGGCCGCCGATGCCAACCGCGATCAGAGCTATTTCCTGTTCCCGACCACCCAAGAGCAGCTGGAATTTCTGCGCTTTCCATTGGGCCACCTAAAATCCAAAGCCGCCACCCGTGAATTGGCGGTCAAACACGGGTTGGCCGTGGCGGACAAACCCGACAGTCAGGACATTTGCTTTGTGCCAGACGGCAACTATGCCGCGCTGATCGAAAAGCTGCGCCCAGAGGCGGCAAGCCCGGGTGACATAGTGGATATGGACGGCAAGGTCTTGGCCCAGCACGCGGGCGTCATACATTATACTATAGGTCAGCGTCGCGGCTTGGGCATTGGCGGTCTGACGGACCCTTTGTATGTGGTCAAGCTGGATGCGGATCGGCGCGAAGTTGTGGTTGGGCCAAAAGAGGCACTGACCACACGGATCATTCCCGTGCGCGAAATCAACTGGCTGGGGGATGAGCCGTTTGAGGGCCGCGAAGCATGGCATATGGCCGTCAAAGTACGCTCGACCCGTCCACCGCGCAGCGCCATCCTGCGGCCCCTGTCGGCCACAACGGCCGAAGTTGAACTGCTGACGCCCGAGGAAGGCGTGTCACCGGGACAGGCTTGCGTGTTCTATCAAGAGGACGGCAGTCGGATATTTGGCGGGGGTTGGATTTGGCGGGGGTATTAGACCAACCAGTGGCCTTGGTTTTGGGGGCTGCCGTTTGGGCGGATGGCATGCCCTCGCCCACCCTGCGCAGGCGCGCCCTGCATGCCGCAAAGCTGTACCTTGAAGGTCAAGTCCGCCATATCATCGGCTGTGGCGGCATTGGGTTGAACCCACCAACCGAGGCTTCGATCATTCGGGATATCTGTGTTGAACAGGGTGTGCCCAAAGCGGCCATTTCTCTGGAAGACAGGTCGATCAACACGCTGCAAAACGTCGCCTATGCGCGGGCCTTCCTAAAACGTCTTGATGCGAAGTCTGTGCTTTTGGTGACGGATCGCTCACACAGCCTGCGTGCCCGTTTGATTGCCAAGCATTTTGGCCTGAGTGCGCGTGTCAGCATTCCGGACAACAAAAGCCTAACGCCCTACCGCGCTTTGAAATCCTACGTTCGAGAAGTGCCAGCTCTGGCGTTATTCTTCCTGCGCATCATGCGGCGCTAGAGCGCGTCGATCACCGATTTGGCGGCCCGCATACCCGGGGCGTCGGCCCCACGGCCAAGCCGCGCCATGGTCAGATCCATCGCCACTTGCTGCGCATCTGGGTTGTCCATCACGGCCAGAACCCCCGCTGCTATTTTATCTGGCACACATGCCGCGCCCAGAAATTCAGGCACCACGCGGGTGTCAGACACAAGGTTCACCAGCGTCACAGTGTCGATTTTGAGCAGACGTTTTATCATAATCCGCGAGAACCAGTTCATGTCATAAGCAATGACCATCGGCGTGCTGGCGGCGGCCAGCTCCAACGACACGGTGCCAGAAGCCGCAAGCGCCACGTCGGCCGCACCAAAGGCGGCACGTTTTTCGCCCGCGTCACCTGCTATGATGATCGGCGCACTGGGCCAGTCGGCCACCATTTCGCGCACCCGCTCCGCCACCGCACCTGCGGCGGGCAACACGACTTTTAGATCGGGGCGGGCCTTGGTTAGATGGGCAAGGGTCTGGCCGAATATCGGCGCAAGGCGCTCGACTTCGCCACGGCGTGATCCCGGCAGGGCCAATAACAATGGTGCATCATCAATGGCGTGCTTTTCACGAAACGCAGCGATTTCGGCGGGGCCGGCAAGCGGCACGCTGACCACCGGATGGCCGACAAAATCGCAGCCCATGCCAGCGGCATGCATCAAGGGCGGCTCGAACGGCAACAAGGCCAACACATGATCAATCACCCGGGCCATTTTGGCGGCGCGCCCTGCCCGCCACGCCCAAACCGAGGGCGCTACGTAGTGGATCGTTTTGATGTCGCTGCTGGCCTTGACCAGTTTGGCGACCCGCAGGGAAAAGTCGGGGCTGTCGATGGTGATAAGCGCGTCGGGCTGAAGGCGCGAAACCGCGTCCGAGCATTCAGCGATGCGGCGCTTCAGGGCGCGGTATTTGGGCAGCACTTCGGCGATGCCCATGATTGAAAGTTCATCCATCGGAAATTGGCTAGCCAACCCATGTGCCTGCATCAACGGGCCACCCACCCCATGAAATTCGACGTCCGGTATCAGCTGTTTCAGCCCCGCCATCAAGGCCGCGCCCAAAGCATCGCCAGAAGGCTCGCCCGCGATCAGATAGAACCGCATCAGAGCGCCAGCAGGAACAGGCCCGCCGCCTCAATCGCTGCAATGGTTTTGGCGCGTTCCAAGATCATCACCCGATCCGCCGCAATCACGATGCCCGCCAGATTGGCAGCCACCACCGAAGCCACAGTGTCAGGTCCAATCGCAGGCATGTCGACCCGCAGATCTTGGCCCTTTTTGGCCGCCTTCACAAAGACGCCGCCCGATTGACGCAGATGCGAGGGCGTTGCCGCGACAAAATCCAGCATTGCGTCGGTGCCCTGAAGGGTTTCGATGCCCAGACACAACCCATTGGCCACCACGACCCCCTGCCCCACATCCATGTCACTAAGAGCTGTGAGAATATCCATGCCGCGTTTGGCGTCACTGGTGTTGTCTGGGGCCGCGCCCGCGATCAAACCCGCCTGCGCCACCAGTTCAGGCAAAACCTGATGGGCGCCCAGAACCTCAAAACCTTGTTCCTCAAACACCGCAACAATTTCACGCAAAAGCCCGTCATCACCGCCCGCCATCGCGCCCATCAAACGCGGTGCCAGCTCCATTGTCTGCGCATCAAATGCGGCCGGGTTCAGCGCGGGGCGCGTCATGGCACCAGCAAAGGTGACTGTGGTGATATTTTCAGCACGCAGGGTTTCAAACAGCGTGCCAAACCCATTGAACGACGCCGCAAAGTGACGCTGCAATGGCACAGTCACATCGACGCCTTCAAAGCTGACGAACATAGCGTCAGGATTGGCCCCTGCCAGCATTTGCGGCAAAGCGCCATGCCCTGCAAGAATGGCCAGTACGTTGCTCATTTCGGGGTTAGGAACGATCTGTCCGTCGTTCCGGTGATGAAATCGGTGATTTCTTGCACATAGGCGCTGTCGCTGTCACGGGTCAGACGGCCAGCCCGTTCTTGAAACGTGCCCTCGCCCTGGGCCAATGTTTGATAGGCCAGCCGCAGCGCCGATATTTCGTCACGCGGCACGCCGCGGCGTTTCAGACCGACCAAGTTCAGCCCATCCAGATCGCCACGCTCAGATTGCACCAGACCAAAAGGGATCACGTCATTGGTGACCATGGTCACAGCGCCAATGATCGCCCCACGCCCGATGCGCACAAATTGGTGGATGCCAGAAAGGCCACCGATAATCACCTCGTCGCCAATCACACAATGGCCCGCCACCGCCACTTGATTGGCCAAGATCACGTTATTACCAAGGGTCGCGTCATGGGCCACATGCGCGCCTGTCATCAGCAGGCAATCATCGCCAACGCGGGTGACGCCACCGCCGCCAAGTGTGCCCGTGTTCAACGTGGCGCCTTCGCGGATCCGGTTGCGCTTGCCGATGATAAGGCGGGTTTCTTCGCCATTAAACTTCAAATCCTGCGGGATTTCACCGATGACCGCAAAAGCGAACACCACGGTTTCATCTCCGATTTCAGTGTGGCCCGTCACCACAACATGGCTTTTCAGATGCACCTTTGGCCCCAAAACCACATGCGCCCCGATGCAGCAAAACGGTCCGATTTCACAGCCCTCGCCGATAACACAGCCCTCATCAAGGACCGCGCTTGCGTGGATTTTGGCCGTGGGGTGAATGGACATTGTGGCTTATTCCTCTAACAGATCGATCATCGCAACGATCTCGGCTTCGGCGGCGACTTCGCCATCGACCGACGCCACGCCGCGGAATTTCCAGATTTTCTTGCTAGAGCGCAGGACCTCAACGTGCATTTCCAACACGTCACCCGGAATGACTTTGCGGCGGAATTTGCATTTGTCGATGGACATGAAATAGACCAGCAGGTCCTTGTCGATTAGATCAAGCGTGACACCAACCAGCACAGCAGATGTCTGTGCAATCGCCTCGACGATCATCACCCCAGGAAAGATTGGCGCGCCCGGAAAATGGCCCTGAAACTGTGGCTCGTTAAAGGTGACATTTTTGATCCCAACGGCGCTTTCTTTGACTTTGATGTCACGCACTTTGTCGATTAGCAAAAAGGGATAGCGATGCGGAATAATCCGTTGAATGATGTCTAGATCGGCTGTTGTTCTTGGTTCTGTCATGTCCCCGTCCATATCTTTGTCTTGTTTTTATTACTAAAGGGTCTCAACCCTCTGATTATCAACTCATTTCAACGCCGACAAGTCAACTGCCTGAATGAAGGAACGCTAGTCATCCACTGGCACGGTGGGGGCAGTGCCGTCCCCTAATGTGGCGTCGATCATCCGCAAAGCCTCCTTGGTGATGTCGACCCCCTCGACCCCAACCAGGACCGCTCTTCGGTCAATGATAACGGTTGCGCCCAGATCTTCCATGATCTTGTACAGCGCCGGATTGACCAGTCCAAAGTATTTAGCGCGTTCCTGCTCTAGGCGACGATCCAATTCTCGGGCTTTGGCGTCTTGGGCTTTGCGGATGCCTTGCACCTTTTCGTCAAAGGCATCGGCCAGCAGGCGGAATGCGTCTGGCTCTAGCGTCGCGCGTCTTTGGGTCAGGTCTTTTTCCTCGGTCGTCAAATCAGCTTCAAGGCGTTGGAACTCTTGTTCCAAATTGGCCAGGTCGGTGTTGATCTGGTTTACCACACGTTCGCCAAACAATGATCCGCTGAACAGACGCTCTAGGTCGATCGTTAAAACACTGGTTTTGGCAGGCTCTTGGGTCGGTGCACTGTCTTGTGCATTGGCCGGTGAAATCAGCGCAGACACGAAAGCCGTGTCCTGCAAGCCCAACCCAGCCCCCATAGCGGTGCCTACTACAAAAAGAGCCGCAGCAATACCGCCCCGAGATCGCATATCAGAACTGCGTCTGTAGGGTCAGCTCAAAGGAACGATCATGGTCATAGGATTGCTTTTCCAGCGCTTTGGAAAAATTAAAGCGCAAGGGGCCAATGCCTGTGGTCCAAAGGATAGAAAACCCAACCGCAGAACGGATATGCATTGAATCGTCAACGCCGCCCGTGCTGTCCAAGCCCCAAACCGTACCAACATCATAAAACACCCCAGCCGAAATACCGTATTCTTCTGGCAGTCCCAGTGGAAATTCTGCGTCAAACCGCGCCACGGCAAACATGTTGCCCCCCAGCGCGTTGCCGCTGGCCACACCACCAACCCGCGGACCAAGACCAAGGGATTCGAACCCGCGCATCTGTGCGCCATTCAAGAAAAAGCGATTGTTGACCCGGCTGTTGGTGCCGCCCAGAGATGTGATCGCCCCGCCCTCAATAACGGCACGCAAAGTGATCTCGTCATTCAGAACCTTTGTTTCGCCCCCCACCAGAGCCGTGGTTTTAATGAATTTCGCATCGCCACCCAAGCCCGCAAACTTTTGGCCAAATTGCAAAATTATCCCGGCGTTCGGGTTCAATCCTGTGCGACGTGTGTCATAGCTGAACCGATAGCCAAGCGAGCTGGTCGTGACTTTGCCCTCATTGACCTCAGCTGTCAGAACTGGTGACGCAGTGGTAAGATTGAAAATCTCATCGTTAGACAGGTTATAGTTTACCTGAAGTCGTCCATTTTTGCTGATCGGGAATTCCAGCGACGTAAACAGCTCTGCGTTGCGAGTGTCATAGGTCGAGTTCAGCGATTCAGTGATGCTATAGTTAGCCCCCAAACGGAATTTTACGTTACGTCCCAAAAGATTGGGTTCGATAAAGGTAAGCCCTGCCCCTTTGCTGTCCGAGGCTGTATCAATTTTGAAGTCCAACGTTTGGCCGCGGCCAAGAAAGTTGGTTTCCTTAAACCCGATAGAGAGGCCGACGCCGCCTTCAGTGCCGTAAGAGGCCCCAAAGTTCAGGCTGCCCGTTGGCTGCTCTTCAACATTCACGTCAACGATGACTTGATCCCCAGCAGAACCTTCGCGTGCGTTAACCTCTGCATTACTAAAGAAACCAAGGCTGCGAATGCGCTCAGCGGCTTCGCGGATTTGACGCGGATTGAAGGGGTCACCCTCGACCAGTTTGAATTGCTGACGCACCACGCGATCCAATGTTGTCGCGTTGCCCTCGATATCAATACGTTCAACAAAAACCCGCGGGCCGCGCACGACTGCAAATTCAATATCCAACGTCAGATCACGGTCATTGCGGGTGATCCGTGGCTCAACCCGAATAAAGCTCAGGCTTTGCTGAATGGCCAACCGCTCCATACGGGCGATGGTGTTTTCGACTTGGGTTGGCGTATAAGTTTGACCGGATTTGATTTTGATCACATTTTCATAATCAAGCGCATCAACCTCTTCTAAATCACTGGTCGTGCTGATTTCACCAAACTTGAATTTCTGGCCTTCGCGAATGTTGAACGTGATAAAAAATCCGTCACGTTCACGGGAAATTTCCGAATTGACCGCAAGGATTTGAAAATCAATATAGCCACGTGACAGGTAGAAATCACGCATCACTTGTTTGTCAAAATCAACACGATCCGCGATGAATGTGTCTTTACCAACAATCGCCCGAAACAGACCAGCCTGTTTGGTTTCAAGCACCCGACGCAAACGCCGGTCAGAAAACACACGGTTGCCAACGAAGCTAAGGCGCTCAACTTCGACCACCTTGCCCTCGACCACTTCAAACACCAGATCGACGCGATTGGCGGAACGGCGAATGATTTTTGGTGTCACAGTCGCAGAAAAACGGCCTGCTTGGCTGTAAGCATCCGTTAGGTTGGCCGCATCGGCTTCGGCTGTCGATGGGCTATAGACACGGCGCGACTGCGATTGAACGATTTGCCCAAGCACTTCGTCCTTAAGGCGCTTGTTGCCCTCAAAACTAATTTTGTTGATGGTTGGAAATTCGCGGACTTTGATCACCAATGTGCCACCATTTGGCTCCATCGAAACAGATTCAAACAAACCGCTGCCCAAAACACGTTGATAAGCGTCATTCAGCCCCGCCGCTGACACTGTTTCGCCCCGAGCGATTCCAGCGTAGGTCAGGATGGTCGCTGGCTCAATCCGTTGATTGCCCTCGATCTTGACGGTGTTAAAGCGATAGGTTTGGGCCTGTGCAGTCGCAGGATATGCAACGTAACCAATTGTTATCGCAAGAAATAAAACAACAGAAATGCGTTGAAATATTTTGTTCATTGTTCGTGTCCCCAACAGCTCGACCGGCTTATTATGGCTTGTTTACCAACACCGATTTATCTTCCCAGATGTTCTCTTGCTATAGGGTCAGCAAGGGCTTGTCAAAAGGCCAAAAGACCCCCACGCGAAATTCGACGGGAGCCTGTAATAATACGTGATATTAAAGAGATTATCCGAGGATCAACGAGCCGATAAACGCGCCAGCTGACAATGCAAAGGCGATCGTGGCTGGATAAAGGATGCGATCCCAGTTGATATCAACCAAAAGCGACAGTCCGCGATAGCTGTTTTGGATGGCTTGCATGGGTTTAATCCGTGGTTGTTGATTATGTTGGACCCATTAATAACAATTGAATATGGCAGGATTAGGGCACCCAACCATATTCGTTAATTTGCGGAGGGTTGCGGCCTTAGGGGCAAAGCAAATCGTTTGAAACCGCAAACAGCATCAGCAACAGGATGAAACCCAGCCCGACGGTCATCATGACCCGCAGCGCTGTGTCGCTGGGCGGCTTGCCCGCGACGGCTTCATAAGCAAAGAACACCAGGTGGCCGCCGTCCAGCACCGGGATAGGGAACAGGTTCATCAACCCCACCGCCGCCGACAACAACGCGATAAAATAGATAAAGCTCTCGCCACCTTGGCTGGCCATTTGCCCCGACACTTTGGCAATCCCGATGGGGCCAGACATGTTGCATGAGCTGATTTTGCCTGCAATCATATGGTACAGCCCTGAAATCGACTGTGTAACAACGCCCCATGTGCGTTTGGCGCCAAAGGTCAGAGAATCCACAACACCGCGACTTTCGGTGGCAGGGGTGAAAAACAGCCCGCCGCTAACACCTATGATATAGCGGGTTTCAAAACCGTTATCAGCTATCGGCAAATCGCGGCTCTGGGCCACCACGGTGATGTCTGACACTTCGCCGTCACGCCATATAGAATAGACGGTCGGCGCGCCTTTAGTGCCGTTGATAATCGGGATCATCTGAGCAAAATCAAACACCTCTTGGCCACCGATGGACAGGATCACATCCCCCTCAAGCAAGCCAGCCGCCTCAGCGGCCCAACCCGGCGTTACGCGTGCTACGCGTGTTGGTGATAAAGGAGGGCCTTGGACCGTGATCCGGTCTCCGCCCCGCTCAACGGTGTAATCCAGCGTCGGCGTGATTGGCAGCGCGCCTGAAACTTTGGCAAAATCCTCGGGAGCGTTGATTTCCATCCCGTTGATGGCAACCACCCGGTCCCCTGATTGCAATTCATATTTAACCGGCAATTCGTGAACGGTTTCGATCACAGGCGGGTAGCTGGCCACGCCAGAGGCCAGCGCAAGCCCTGCGAACACAATGATCGCCAAAATGAAATTGAACACAGGCCCCGCCAAAACCGTAGCAAAACGCGCCCACAAAGGCGCGCCGTGCATGGTGCGGCGCAATTCCGCATCCGACAGCGTGCTGATCATTTCGCCGTCTTTACCGCTGGCCGCACTGGAATCGCCCATAAACTTAACAAAACCGCCAAACGGCAGCGCCGCGATTTGCCATTTCGTGCCGTGTTTATCATTGCGCGAATAAATCACAGGGCCAAAGCCCAGCGAAAACACCTCGGCATGGATGCCAGACCAACGCCCGACAATGTAATGCCCATATTCATGGATCGCGACGATCACCGACAGGGCGACCACAAAGGCCACTATGGTAAAGGCGAAATTGCCAAATGATGGGATGAGGCCTGCTAAATCCAACTGCTTGTCCTTTATAAGATGCCGCTACGCGCCTTGTTGGCGAATGATTTCTTTAGCGGTCTGTCGTGCCAAATGGTCTGTTTTGCGCACCATATCAAGGGTGATATCGTCATTTTTATGGCGCGCGGCATCAGTATTTCGTGAGAGTGCCTCTTCAACCACCTCGGCCATATGCAAAAAGCCGATTTGGCCCGAGATAAACGCATCCAGCGCCGTTTCCTTGGCGGCATTGAACACCGCCCCCGTTAGGCCGCCCGCCGTGATCACTTCACGGGCCAGCCGCAGCGCGGGCCAACGCTCCTCGTCGGGGGCGCGAAACTCCAGCTTGGCGAGCTTGGCAAAATCCAGCCGTTCCACCGGCACATGGCCGCGCTTGGGCCAATGCAGCGCATAGCCAATGGCGTGGCGCATGTCGGCGGGGCCAACATGCGCCATCAAGCCGCCATCGACAAAGCCGACCATAGCGTGGATCATCGATTGCGGATGCACGATGACTTCGATTTTGTCGGGCGAGATATCAAAATATTCCTTGGTCTCAATGACTTCGAGCGCCTTATTGAACATACTGGCGCTGTCTATCGTGATGCGCTGACCCATGTCCCAGTTGGGATGGGTTTGCGCCTGCGCCAGCGTCGCAGTTGCCAGTTTTTTAATCGGCCAGTCGCGAAACGCTCCGCCCGAGGCCGTGATGATGATGCGTTCAACCGCCTCGATGTCTTCGCCAACCAGCGCCTGAAAGATCGCCGAATGCTCGCTGTCGACCGGCAGCAATGTGGCCCCATGCGCCTTGGCTTCGCGCATCAACAGCGGGCCTGCCGCGACCAGACTTTCTTTGTTGGCCAGCGCCAATGTGCTGCCTTGGCGCAATGCCCGCAAACCAGGGGCCAACCCCGCCGCGCCAACGATGGCGGATAGTATCCAGTCGGCTGGGCGGTCTGCCGCTTCGATCAACGCCGCCTCGCCCGCCGTCGCCGGAATGCCGCTGCCGCTCAGCGCGGATTGTAGGTCGCCCAAATATTCAGGAAATGCCGTGACCGCCAATTCGGCCCGCAAGTCGCGCGCGTCTTTGGCCAGTTGTGCGATGTTGCGCCCGCCGGTCAGCGCCACCACTTGATATTGGTCTGGCGCGCGGCGGATCAGATCAATGGCACTTTGGCCAATCGACCCCGTCGCCCCAAATATACTAATGCTACGCAAGCTATCCGGCCCCGAACGGGAAACCCGCCAGCACGACCAGCAGGATCACCACCAAGGACGCTCCCAACATGCCATCGAACCGATCCATAAAACCGCCATGCCCCGGGATCAGATTGGAGGAATCCTTGATGCCGGTTTTACGCTTGATGGCGCTTTCGGCGATGTCGCCCATTTGGGCGGCAAAAGCGACCAGCACCGACACCAGCGGCAAACTGCCCGTCAACCCGTAAGTCAGGCTGAAATAATAGCCAATGAGCGCTGCCCCGACCCAGCCTGCGACTGTGCCGGACCATGTTTTCTTTGGGCTGACGGCTGGCCAAAATTTAGGCCCGCCCAACAGACGTCCGGCCACATAGCCGCCGATATCACTGGCAATCACCACCAACAACAGCCAAAGCATCCAGATCAGGCCAAGGTCTTGACGCAGATAGATAAATCCGTATCCGGCCAGTAGGATCAGCACCGCATAGGGCGCGAACAACGGACGGTTGGTTTTGACCATACCAAGCCCGACAGCCACAGGTGCCAGTAGCAACGGGGCTGCGAAAACAGCAGGTAAAAGCACCGAGAGGGCAACCGCGATGGTCGCAAGCAGCCCCATTTGTATGGATTCGGTAATTTGAGTCGGCGCGGTCATCCGCACCAATTCCCACATCATAAATCCGCAGGAAACCGCGATCAACGCGATGAACCAAATCCCACCGGCCCAGACCGCTAAAGCGCCAACAACGGCCATAACAATGGCTGATAAAACCCTTGGTTTCAGATCATCCCAGTTGCGCTTGCTCATGCACGCACAGCCCCGAAACGGCGGTCCCGATTGCCGTATCCGGCCAGAACTTCGGCAAACACCTCGGCTGTGAAATCAGGCCACAGGGTGTCGATGAATTCATATTCCGAATAGGCCGACTGCCACAAAAGGAAATTTGAAATGCGGGCCTCGCCCGACGTGCGGATCACCAGATCAGGGTCGGGCAACACACAAGTGTCGAGCAGCCGCGTCAGGGTGCTTTCGTCCACATCTTCGGGCTTTAACTTGCCTTCGGCGACCTCATAGGCCAGCCGCTGGGTGGCGCGGGCCACCTCGTCACGGCCCCCGTAATTGAGCGCGATCGTCAGGTTGACCAAATCATTTTCTGCTGTGGCACTTTCCAGATCATCCATCAGCTTGACCAGTTTTTTGTCCAGCTTAATACGATCACCAATGAAGCGAACCCGCACATTTTCCTCGATCAAATCTTTGGTTTCTTTTTTGATATAGCGGCGAAACAACATCATCAGCCCCGCGACCTCGGTCTGGGTGCGTTTCCAATTTTCGGTCGAGAAGGCAAAAATCGTCAGGTATTTCACGCCTTGATCGGGACAGGCGTTGACGATCTCGCGCACACGCTTGGCCCCTGCCCTGTGACCAAACAAACGTGGCTTGCCTTGGGCCTGCGCCCAACGCCCGTTGCCATCCATGATGATGGCAACATGGTTCGGGCCACCTGACGGCACTGACTTATCCGCTTTGGTCAACATCTTACCTTTCGAAATTTACACTGAGCACTGGTTAAACGTGGATATTAAACCTGCATAATCTCTTCTTGCTTGTTCTCAAGCGCCGCATCGATTGCCGCAATCGCCGTATCGGTCAGTGATTGAACCTCATCATGCCAGATTTTGTTGTCGTCTTCGGACATACCGTCGGCTTTGGCCTTTTTCAGCTGGTCCATGCCGTCACGACGCACGTTGCGCACGGAAACACGCGCACTTTCGGCGTATTGCGCTGCGACCTTGGTCAGCTCGCGGCGGCGTTCTTCGTTCAGCTCAGGGATCGGCAACATGATGATGGTGCCGTTCAATTGCGGATTAATACCAAGGCCGCTTTCGCGGATCGCCTTTTCCACGGCCTGAACCATGGATTTATCCCATACATTGATGGTTACCATGCGTGGTTCGGGCACATTGACGGTGCCAACCTGATTGATCGGTGTGCGGTTGCCATAGGCCTCTACCACGATCGGATCCAGCATCGACGCCGACGCCCGTCCCGTGCGCAAAGAAGCAAACTCGGTGCGCAAAGCACCATGTGCCCCATCCATGCGGCGTTTAATATCATCTAGGTCGATTTCAATTTCGTCTGACATGATGTTTTCTCTTTAGTGTTGCTCGGTCAATTATCACCTTAGGGCCAATGCCCTTAACTGTGAACCGTTGTGTAGGTGCCTTCTCCGGCCAGAATACCACGAAACCCGCCAGGTTCGTCCAGTGAAAACACTATTATAGGCAGGTTGTTGTCACGGGCCAAGGCGATCGCGCTGGCATCCATCACCCCAAGATGTTGTTGCAGCACGTCATCATAGCTGATCCGGTCATAGCGTTTGGCATCATCGAACTTGGCGGGGTCTTTGTCATAGACGCCATCAACCTTGGTGCCCTTAAAGATCGCCTGACAGGCCATTTCATTGGCCCGCAGCGTGGCCGCTGTGTCAGTGGTGAAATAGGGGTTGCCGGTGCCGGCGGCAAAAATGCAGACCCGCTTTTTCTCAAGGTGGCGCACGGCACGGCGCCGGATATATGGCTCGCAGACCTGATCCATCGGAATGGCGCTGATCACACGGGTAAAGACACCGATGCCTTCAAGAGCCGCCTGCATTGCCAGTGCGTTCATCACGGTGGCGAGCATGCCCATATAGTCGGCTGTTGTGCGCTCCATGCCTTGGGCAGAGCCTTGTAGGCCGCGAAAAATGTTGCCACCGCCGATGACCATACAAATTTCGGTGCCCATGTCGTGCACGGTTTTCACTTCGCGGGCAATGCGCTCAACGGTTGGTGGATGCAGACCAAAACCTTGATCCCCCATCAAAGCCTCGCCGGAAATCTTCAGCATCACGCGTTCAAACGCGGGCTGTTCTTTGGTTTCGGCTGTGGAAGTGTCCGCGTCGTTCATGATGTTTTGCCCCGCCGATTTTCCATGTGATCTTTCATGTGATCTTCCATGCGAAAATCTATCTGATTGCATTTCACCTAAAATGTCGCAAATACGGGTTAGGCACAACGGCAAACATCACGGGAACCAACAATTGGTCGATATAAAATCCATACCAGCGGATATCCCCGTTTTGATCGCCGGACCAACCGCCTCGGGCAAATCAGCTTTGGCGCTTGAAATCGCCGCGCAAGGCGGCGGCGTGATCGTCAATGCTGATGCGTTGCAGGTGTTTGACGGCTGGCGCATTTTGACCGCCCGCCCTGACGATCATGATTTGGCCAAAGCCGAGCATCTGCTTTATGGCCATGTGCCGTTTAACCGCGAATATTCTGTCGGACGCTGGTTACGCGAGGTGGCGCAAATATTAGATAAATCGCCAGATCGCCCAATTATCGTTGGCGGCACAGGCCTTTATTTCAGGGCCTTAACCGAAGGTTTGGCCGAAATCCCGCTCACCCCGCCAGAAATTCGCGCCCGCGCCGATCAACTGTTGGCCGATGAAGGCATAGCCGCGCTGCTGATCGCGCTTGATCCAGCAACACTTGAGCGGATTGACCGCCAAAACCCGATGCGGGTGCAGCGGGCTTGGGAGGTACAGCAGGCCACCGGGCGCGGGTTGGCCGAATGGCAAGACAGCACGCCGCCACCGCTGTTGCCCCTGTCACGCGCCTATCCCATCGTGTTGAATGCCGAACGGGACTGGCTGAACAGTCGGATTGATCTGCGGTTCGACTTAATGCTGAAAAACGGCGCTTTGGATGAGGCCCGCGCGATGGAACCCCATTGGAACCCCGCCCACCTTAGCGCCAAAGCCATTGGTGCGGCCGACCTGATCGCGCATATCCGCGGCGACATCACACTGGATCAAGCTCGCGATGCATCGCGCATTGCCTCGCATCAATATGCCAAACGCCAACGCTCGTGGTTTCGTGCCCGTATGGGTGGCTGGCATCCGCTTACGCGTCCGTAGCACATCGGCCACGATCCGCACTATAATGGATTTTGCGCATTTTTTGTTTGGTGACACGGGGTTGCCTGCGTAAGTTGGCGACAGAATGGGAAAATCCCACACCGCCGAGGCATGACATGACAGAACTGAACTACAAACTCCCCGAAGTCCGTATGACTCCGATTCCGCGTCTGGCCGCAGGCGGGCGTTGGCGCGTTGAGGCCATGCGCAGCTATTCTTCCAACCTGTTTTTGTGGTTCACACGGGGACAGGGGCGCATCACGGTTGCGGGTACCACCCGCGGTTACGGGGCCCATAACGCGGTGTTCATTCCGTCTGGCGTCATGCACGGGTTCGAGGTGTCGACACAGGTGTTTGGTACAGCCGTGTTCATCCCCAAAGATCTGGGCTATCCCCTGCCCGTATTGCCGCAGCACCTGCGCATTCGCGACGCCAATCCACAAAGCGAACTCACTGGCGTCTTGGATAATTTGCAACGTGAACTTGATGGGGCGCAACCGGAACGCATTCGGGCCGTGCATCACCATACCGGACTGCTGACTGTTTGGATGAACCGCCAAATTCTGCTGCACGCCGAAAACAGCAAATCCCCTGATGCGGCCCAACGCCTGACCACCCGTTTTACCGAAATGATCGAGGCACAGTACCAAAGCGGTATGAACATCTCGCAATATGCAACCGCACTTGGGGTGACGCCAACCCACCTGAGCCGTGTGTGCAATCAGGCCTGTGGGCGCCCTGCCTCAACTTTGCTGAATGATCGCATCATATTTGAGGCGCGGCGCATGTTGAAAGAAACCAAAACGCCGATCCAACAGGTCGCAGCCGACCTTGGTTTCACCTCACCGGCTTATTTCACCCGTGCGTTCCAGCACCATACCGGCCAAACCCCCTCGGCCTTTCGCCGCGCGCGTTAAACCTCTGCTTTGCCTAGCCCTAAACACCAGCTTTTGATGCTCACGTTAATTTCATTGCATATGCAACGAATATTGAATAACCTCCCTCCAACACATCACAAAAAGGGGAGCTGAGATGAAAATCGAACAGATACACCACGTCGCATACCGATGTAAGAACGCCAAAGAAACCGTTGAGTGGTATGAAAAAAACCTAAATATGGACTTCATATTGGCCATCGCTGAGGACCATGTGCCCTCAACCCATGCCCCCGATCCCTACATGCATGTTTTTCTCGATGCGGGTGCTGGCAATGTGCTGGCTTTCTTTGAGTTACCGACCATGCCCGAAATGGGGCGCGATCCAAACACCCCCATCTGGACCCAACACCTCGCCTTCAAAGTCAAAGACCGCGACGCCCTGTTGGAGTTCCGCGACCATTTGGAGGCAAATGGCGTTGACGTGTTGGGCGTGACCGATCATTCGATTTTTCATTCGATCTACTTCTTTGACCCCAGCGGTCATCGGCTGGAACTGGCCTGCCCTGATCCTGCCGAGGATGCCATGTTGGCCAAATTGGATGCCGTGAAATGGGACATGCTAGAGGAATGGGACCGTACCCAAAAGGCCCCAAAACATGCCGCATGGATGCATGAAAAAGAATTGGGCACGGTATAATAAACTTGCGGTATTAAACGGCGAAAAAGGCCCGTAGGGACTGATGAGCCTCAACTGCCCCAGATTTTGCGTACATAGTTTTTGGTTTCACGATAAGGCGGCACGCCACCGTATTTCAGCACGGCGCCCGGCCCTGCGTTATAGGCCGCCAAGGCCAGCCGCCAAGAATGAAAACGGTCATATTGTTGGCGCAGATAGCGCGCGCCACCCTCAAGGTTTTCCCGCGGCACTCGCGGGTTCACCCGCAATTTTCGCGCCGTGGCCGGCATCAACTGCGCCAGTCCCAACGCGCCTTTGTGCGATTTGGCCCGTGCGTTCCAACCGGATTCTTGCTGGATCAAACGTAAAAACAAATCTTCCGGCACCCCGTGTTTGCGCGCCGCCGTGCGTGCCATGCCCAAATACTCGCCCTTGTAGCGCCCGCCATAGCGACGGTCGCCATCGCCTTCTTTGCTGGGGGTGATGACCCGCTTGGGCTGCAATCGCACCGAGTTGGAATACTGGCTGGAAGCCCGTCCGTCCAAAACGCTTGTTTGCGAGCGAAACAGACCGGTTCTGGATTTGGTCGATAGGTTCAACGAATTGGCGCTGGCCGCAGCCGCCCAAACCATTCCCCCTATCAAAACTGACGCAACAACGCGTTTCATACCCAGTCCCCACCGCTCAATCGATCGCACTTTGACACAATATAGTGGATGTTTCCCAAAACCACCAGCCTTGGCACATTCCTTGGCTTGCCAGCCCTCACCCCTTAGCAAAAACTTGCCGGATTGCGATCAACGGGTCACAAACCATGCAACACCAGAGGCCGTTTTGCGGCTATTTTCGATCTAATTTGCGTAGATTTACCTTTCATTCACCATGATGGGGTGATGTAACACAGTGTAACAGCAATAATAGATTCTACGGGAGTGGTGATAATGGCAGGCTCAATTAACAAAGTGATCCTTGTGGGCAATCTTGGGGCGGACCCAGAGGTGCGCACATTCCAAAACGGTGGCAAAGTGTGCAACCTGCGCATTGCAACATCCGAGACTTGGAAAGACAAAAACACAGGCGAGCGCCGTGAGAAAACTGAATGGCACACGGTTGCGATTTTCCAAGAAGGTCTGGTGCGGGTCGCAGAACAGTACCTCAAGAAAGGCTCCAAGGTTTATATCGAAGGCGCGTTGCAAACCCGCAAATGGCAAGATCAATCCGGCAATGACCGTTATTCGACTGAAGTCGTGTTGCAAGGTTTTGGTGGCACTTTGGTGATGCTGGACGGTCGCTCTGGCGGCGGCGGTGGTGGTGGCGGCGATTATGGTGGCGGCCAACAGGGCGGTTACGGTGGTGGCTCTTCCGGTGGCGATTATGGTGGTGGCAACCAAGGTGGTGGTGGTCAGCAAGGCGGCGGCAACCAAGGTGGCGGCGGTGGCAACATCGATGACGAAATTCCGTTTTAAGTAGCGTATATTGATTAAGGGTTGCGCCGCCTGACGGCGTCGCCCCAAGCGCTGCCCCCTGCCGGGGCAGCGCTTTAGCCTGCGGCGCGGATATTTTTAGAACAAAAATTGGGTGTGGTTGGCGTGCGGTTCGGGCCGTTTGTTATCCGGAAGAAAGCGCTTCTTTTAGGACAGTTTTCACCACATCCGCATCCACAGCATCTGTGACAAAAGCCTGTCCAATACCGCGGGCCATGATGTAGTTGATGGTGCCATCCATCACCTTTTTATCCTGCCCCATAAGCGCAATTAAGGTGTCAGCATCGGGCAATTCGCCCTCAATGTCAGCCAGGTCAACCTTTGTGCCCATTGTGCGCAGATGGGCGCGCACGCGGCTTGGGTCTTCTTGGCTGCACAGCCCCAAACGGGCCGAAACCTCGAACGCCAAAGCACAGCCGATGGCCACACCTTCGCCGTGTAACAAGCGGTCTGAGTAGCCCGTTGCGGACTCCAGCGCATGACAAAATGTGTGGCCAAGGTTCAGCAAGGCGCGCTCGCCCTGCTCGGTTTCATCCCGCGCCACGATGTCCGCTTTGGCCTGACAAGAGCGCCGCACTGCCTCGGCGCGCAAACCCATATCGCCAGCGGCCAGCGCTGGTCCGTTGAGTTCGAGCCATTCAAAGAAGTCTAAATCACCCAACATGCCGTATTTGACCACTTCGCCGTATCCGGCCAGAAAATCACGCGGTGTTAGGGTGCCCAACAGGGCGATATCGGCCAACACCAAGGCGGGTTGATGAAAGGCACCGATCAAGTTTTTGCCATGCGGCGCGTTGATACCGGTTTTGCCGCCGACGGAAGAATCTACCTGCGCCAACAAGGACGTCGGGATTTGCACAAAGCGCACGCCACGACGCAAAACCGAAGCCGCAAAGCCGACCAGATCACCGATCACCCCGCCACCAAAGGCCACAACCACATCGCGGCGCTCAATTTTTTGCTCCAGCAGCCACTCCACTGTACGCTCAAACTGCGGCCAAGCCTTGGTGGATTCGCCCGCCGGCAAGATCAGAGAGACCATTTCGATACCCGCTGCAAGCAGGCCCGCCCGCAGGCTCTCAAGATGAAGCTCTGCAACATTTTCATCGCTGACCACCGCAACCCGGGCCCGCGTCAACAAAGGCGCAATCTCGGCCCCTGCCGTGCCAATCAACCCCGCGCCAATTCGAATATCGTAGGCACGATCACCAAGTTCAACGCGCAGGGTTTCAATCTTCATCTAGAATCTCCAAAACATCGGGGCGTGTTTTTAAGGTTTCAATCACCGCGCTGGTCATCTGCTCGATCGAATAATCAGTACGGCATTGAACCGTCAGATCAGCCTTCGCGTAAAGCGGATCACGCGTTTCACTTAACTCACGCAAGGTTTCAAACGGATTGTCGGTTTGCAATAGCGGACGGTTGTTTCTGTGGCGCACGCGGGCCCAAAGCAAATCCAGATCCGCCCGCAACCAAACGGCCACACCCGCCTTGGAAATTTCGGCCCGATTGCGTTCGGCCAAATAGGCGCCGCCGCCGGTGGACAAGATACCGCGCTCCTCATGCAACAGCCGTTTGATCACCTCGGATTCGCGGTTGCGAAAAAAGGTCTCGCCGTCGCGTTCGAAAATTTCTGCTATTGGTCTGTCGGCAGCTTTGATTATTTCCTCGTCCGAATCCAAAAACGCAACATCAAGACGCGCCGCGAGCGCCTTGCCCACAGCGGACTTACCTGCCCCCATCATGCCCACAAGCACGACCGTTTTCTTTAATCTGGCCCCCAAACCGGCCATCCCCCGCTTAAATTCGTATTATTTTCATTCAATGGCGTGAATTTCTGCAAAAGGCCATATATAAAAACCACAGACCTTTTAATAAGGCGACGCAAATCGAGATGCATAAAAAGGCAGACACTCAATGGGGCGACTACTGAAAGCGATAATTTTTCTGGCAGTGCTGGGCATTTTGGCCTTTGTGGGCTATGCATATATCGGGGATTTGTCACCCGATGTAACTGAGATTGACCAACCGGTCACACTGGATGTTGAATAGTAAGACTTTCATTTTAGCGGCCCTTTTGATTGGTCACGGCGGGTTTGTGCAAGCGGATCAACCCCAATCGGTGCCGCTGTCGGCGATTGACTGGTTGTCGGACACGGTTGCAAAACCTGTGGTTCTGAAACCGATCCCCAACGCAACGTCTGAAGCGGCTGTCACCAACAGTGCGTCGGTTGAGGGCATCACTGTCACCACATTGGACGGCCCGACCCCCGATGCAGTTGGCCTGTTGCCCATTTCGGTCACCGGATTGCCGCGTGATTTTTGGGGCACCAGCAGCAGCGCCGAATTGGCCCGCCTGATCCGCAACCAAGATCCGCAGAACCTGCCCGCCATGCAGGACCTATTGAAAATGATTTTGCTGGCAGAACTGGATGCACCGATTGACGCGGATGCCTCGGGGAGCCTGTTTTTGGCACGGATCGACAAATTGTTGGACATGGGCACTTTGGATCAGGCCCAAGCGCTGTTGGAACGCGCTGGCCCTCATACGCCGGAGTTGTTTCGCCGCTGGTTTGACGTGGCCTTGCTGACAGGCACCGAGGACGCGGCCTGTGAAACCCTGCGCACCAACGCCGACATCGCCCCAACGTTTCCAGCCCGCATTTTCTGTCTGGCCCGCAATGGCGACTGGCACGCCGCCGCCGTGACGCTGGATACCGCCAAAGTGCTGGGCTATGTGACCGCAGACGAGGACGCCTTGTTGGCGCGTTTTTTGGACCCCGAATTGTTTGAGGGCCAGCCACCCTTGCCGATCCAAGCCAAAGTCACCCCGTTGATTTTCCGGATGCGCGAGGCGATCGGCGAACCGCTGCCAACCCCCGCCCTGCCCCGTGCATTCGCCAACGCAGACCTGCGCAGCATCACCGGCTGGAAACCCCAAATCGAGGCCGCCGAGCGGCTGGCGACCACAGGTGCGGTTGATGAAAACAAATTGCTGGGGCTTTACACTGAACGGCTGCCGGCCGCCTCGGGCGGTGTCTGGGAGCGGGTTGACGCGATGCAGGCCTTTGACACGGCCTATCAGGCGGATGACCCCAGCGCGATTGCCAAAACTCTACCCGTGGTTTGGGCCGAGATGAAAAAGGCGCAGCTAGAAGTGCCCTTTGCTGCCCTTTATGGCAAGGGATTGGCACGCTTGCCGCTCACATCCCAAACCCAGTCCTTGGCGTTTTCAATTGGGTTGCTGTCAGAGGATTACGAGATCGTCGCGGGCAAGTTCAACGCGACCACGGCGTCCGAAAAGTTTCTAATCAGTCTGGCTCAGGGCGATCTGACGGATGCCACCGCCCCCAACGACAAAGCCCGCGCCATTTTGGCGGGCTTTAGTGCCACGAATGGTTCGGCAACATTCAAAGCCCTGTTGGATGACAACAAACTGGGCGCAGCCATTTTGCAATCCATCACATTGTTTGCAAGCGGCGGCCAAGGCGATCTACAAAACGCCCGCAAGGCCTTGGTTTTACTGCGCTCTGTCGGGTTAGAAGACACAGCGCGCCGCGCGGCACTTCAGCTGATGCTGTTGGATCGTCAAGGATAGCCCGCATGACGGCGACGCGCTGGATCAGCACCTATTTAGACGCCCAAATGGCCGAGCGCGATGCCAGCGACAACACCCAAACCGCCTATGGCCGCGACCTGCTGGATTTTGCTGATTGGCTGGCGCGCAACGGTCAAGATTTCGCAAACGCAGCACGGATCGATGTCGAGGGCTACCTGATCCATTGCGAGGCCCAAGGGCTGGCCCAAGCCACACGGGCGCGGCGGTTGTCATCCATCAAGGGGCTGTACCGTTTTGCCTTTGAAGAGGGCTGGCGCGAAGACAATCCAGCCATTCAAATCAAAGGTCCGGGCCGCGCCAAAAGCCTGCCCAAAACCTTGAGTGTTGAAGAGGTTGAACAGCTACTGGCCGCCGCGCGCACTCATGGGCGCAATAAATCCGACCGCCTGCGCAACACATGCCTGATGGAGTTGCTGTACGCCACCGGTATGCGGGTGACCGAATTGGTGTCGCTGCCGGTTTCAGCCACCCGTGGTGATCCACGAATGATTTTGGTGCGCGGTAAGGGCGGCAAAGAACGCATGGTGCCGCTGTCGCCACCCGCCCGCGAGGCCTTGGCCGCATGGATCAAACTGCGTGACGAGGTGCAGGAGACGGCGCGCCGAGACGGCATAGCCCCCAGCAAATTCCTGTTCGCCACCAAAGCCAAAACGGGGCATTTAACGCGCCACAGGTTCTATACGTTGATCAAGGAATTGGCGGTGCATGGAGGCGTATCCCCCGCCAAGGTCACGCCGCACACCCTGCGTCACGCCTTTGCCACCCATTTGCTGGCCAATGGCGCTGATCTGCGGGTCATCCAAACGCTGCTGGGCCATGCCGATATTTCTACCACCGAAATCTACACCCATGTGCTTGAAGAACGCCTCAAGGAGCTGGTGCTGCAACATCACCCGCTTGCCAACGGCTGAGCGCGCTGTCGGCGGCGATACCTCTGCCATTGGCCTCGGTTCATGCGGCTGTAGGCCCACAGGCACCCCGCATCAAAGGCAAAGTAAAACACCGAAATCGCCGAGGGTGGGTTTGCGCTTGGAACAAAGCTGATTTTGTCGAACCAGATCGTTGGCCATGACCAAGCCTGAAAATAGGTGCCCAGCAATTCCAGATAGGCAATGACGAAAAACATCACCAAAAAGAACAACCGCGCATTGGGGCGACGTTTGAACAGCCACAGAATGACCATGGTACAAAGAAACCCGAACACGTCGCTTTGAAAAAGCAACCAACCAGTGGCGTAGACGATCATCAATGGGTACAGGATTTTGACGATTTGGTCTTTATGGGCCAAGACAATGGGCTCTTTGGTGAAATAGTAGACCCCCATGTAAATGATCGTGTGGCCCAGCGGCACGTAGATCGGCAGCATGCCCAACCGGTAGGTATACATCCCCAAAACCAGCGAAAACACCACCTCGCCGCAAAAGGCAATCACCACACCATATAGGATGATCTTTTTGTTTTTACGGCTGGCCGTTGCATAGACCCAACCAAAGAAAATCACCGTGATCGCGCTTGTAACCCATTGACCATAATCAATATTTTTGGCGACCTCAGTGCCGTCCAGGTACAATCCGGCCACCAGCCAAAACACAATCCCCAAATAGATCGCAAAGTGCCGAAACCCGCTTTTGGTCAGAAAGGCGTTGAAGGTCTGCACAGGCCTACCCTGCCCGCTCGATCGCTTGCTCAAGGTCGGCAATCAGATCATTCAGATCTTCGATCCCGACGGACAGGCGGAGCAGGTTTGGCGCCACCAGCGAATGTGGCCCCTCGACGGTTTTGCGATGCTCAATCAGGCTCTCGACACCTCCCAAAGACGTGGCTGGGAAAAACACTTGCGTAAAGCGCGCCACATCCCGCGCTTTCTGCTCACCGCCTTTGATCAGCAACGACAACATGCCGCCAAAACCGTTTTGCATTTGACGGGCCGCAATTTCGTGGCCGGGATGCGAGGCGAGGCCGGGGTAAAGCACGGTCTCAACGCCTTTGTGCCCCTCAAAATGCTGCGCTATTTTCAGCGCATTTTCCGAGGCGCGTTCGAAGCGCAAATAAAGCGTGCGCATGCCGCGGATCAGCAACCACGCATCAAAGGCTTTCATCATGGTGCCCTGCATTTGGCGGATCAATTCGACTTCTTCCGACAACGCACCGGTTTTGGCGAATGAAATGACACCGCCTGTGATATCGGAATGCCCGTTCAGATATTTGGTCGCCGATTGAAACGCGATGTCCGCGCCCAAATCCAGCGTGTCCATCGTAACCGGTGGCGAAACCGTGCAATCGACTGCCAATAACGCCCCCACATTATGGGCCGCCTCAGCCGCCGCTGCCACATCAATCACTTCCCAGTTTGGGTTGGTTGGGCTCTCGATCCAGACCAGCTTTGTTTCGGGGCGGATCGCACCTTGCAACCCATCCGGCTGCTCGGCATCAAACAGCGTCACCAGCACGCCGCGCTTGGTCTCAAGCCACCTGACCCACTCCAACCCACCGTGATACATCACTTGCGGCAGCACCACATGATCGCCGCGGTTCAACGTTTCAAATAACGCCACAAACCCCGACATCCCAGAGGCAAACAACAAGGATGCCGCGCTGCCATCAAGGCTGCTGATCACCGCTTCGGCGTGCCGCGTGGTTGGGTTGCCATGGCGGCCATAAACATAGTTGTCGCGCAGCTCATAATCCGCATCCCGTGCGAAAGTCGAAGCCAGCTCAATGCCCGGCACCACAGCGCCAGTGCGGTTGTCCATAACATGCAGGGCTTGGGCGGCGCGGGTTGAGGGGGCGAGTTTGAGCTGGCTTGGGGGTTTTGACATCAGGTTTCCTTATCTGTTGGCGGATTGTGTCATAACTCCCCCACTTGATCCAACCCCGCCCAAGCCTCATAAAGGCACAAATTCCAACTAATCGAGAAAAAAATGCCTGATACGACCCCATATTTTGACGCAGCCTTCTGGATCACCTCAGGGTTTATTGCCCTGTTGCTGTTTTTATCGGCGTTCTTTTCCGGCTCCGAAACCGCGCTGACCGCCGCATCGCGTGGCAAATTGCGCGCCCAAGCTGACAAAGGCAACAGCGGCGCCAAACGCGCGCTTGAGGTGACCGAAGATCCCGAACGCCTGATTGGCGCTGTTTTACTGGGCAACAACCTTGTGAATATCCTTGCGGCCTCGCTTGCGACGGCGCTGTTCACCCGGTTGTTTGGCGACAGCGGTGTGGCCTTGGCGACCTTGGTGATGACGTTGCTGGTGTTGGTGTTTGCCGAAGTGCTGCCCAAAACCTATGCCATCACCGACCCCGAATCCGCTGCTGCGCGGGTGTCGCCGATCATCCAAATGGTTGTGATGCTGTTTTCGCCCATCGTCGCTGCCATTCGCTGGTTTGTGCGCCAAGTGTTGCGGCTGTTTGGCGTGCAAATTGACGCCGACAGCCAAATGCTGGCGGTGCGCGAGGAAATTGCGGGGGCCATTTCGCTGGGCCACTCTGAGGGCATCGTGCAAAAAGAAGACCGCGACCGGATTTTAGGCGCGCTTGATCTGGGCGACCGCACGGTTGAGGAAATCATGCTGCACAGATCAAACATCGAAATGATTGATGTGAGCGATGATCCGCAAGCGGTGTTGGCGCAATGTCTGGATTCGGCCCACACCCGCCTGCCGCTTTATCGTGATGACCCCGAAAACATCATCGGTGTCATCCACGCCAAAGACCTGTTGCGTGCGATGTACAAGCGGATGCGTGTGAAAGATGCGAGCTTTGCCGATTTGCAAGGTTTTGACGTCATGGACGTCGCCAAAAAACCCTATTTCGTACCCGAAACCACGACTTTGGACGATCAAATGCGCGAATTCCTGCGCCGTCACGCGCATTTTGCGCTGGTGGTGGATGAATATGGTGCCTTGCAGGGCCTGATCACGCTTGAGGACATTCTGGAAGAGATCGTCGGCGAGATCACCGATGAATTTGACCGCGATGACGAGCCAACGATCGGCGCAGCCGAGGACGGGCATTTTGTGATCGAAGGCGCGATGACCATCCGCGACCTGAACCGCGCCACAGACTGGGCCCTGCCCGACGAAGAGGCCCACACCGTGGCCGGTCTGGTCATCCACGAAGCGCAGATGATCCCCACGACGGGTCAGGTGTTCTCGTTCCACGGGTTTCGGTTCGAAGTGTTGGAGCGTCAAGACAACCGAATTATGAAGCTGAAAATCCGGCCGCTGTAGGCCAAGTTCAACAAGGTGACAAAGCCCCACCCGCCGCATTCAGCACGCTTGTTGTGACTGTCCCATGCAGGAATGCGATGTCGAACATGAAGGCATAAATAATGCCAATCCAAACAGCATAGCCCCAGCCGATAAAATCATTGAACACGATTGTGGCAAACCAGTCTTGGCCAAAAACATAGAAATAAGTGGCCAGCCCGACCACGACGACCAACATCACCATAAACGGCGCCAAATGGCGTGCGGCCTTGCCTTTAAAGGCTGCCAGCAGCAGCAATGAGGCGAAAGCGATCAAATTTGTGAGCGAAAAGATTGAGACATCGGCAATCAGGTTTTGCACCGTCCGATCATAACGCTCCACAACAAAGCCTTGCAAAGTCGTCTCGCCAATCTTTAATTGCGCAGCGCGCTCGGTCATCGCCGACGCGATGATCCTGCTTAGGTTCGCCCGTGTCTGGCACGAGGCCTTGCAACGTTCCCCAAGCAGGCCAGCAACAATTGTTGGAACATTATCAGCCAGATTGTCTTCCAGCATAGCGGCTTGGCTTTGATATTTTGCCGCCAGTTTACGCAAGGCCTGTTTGGCTGTCCCAGCAGAAGCCTCCGCCTCAAGCACAAGCCTAACCTGCTGTTCCACCTCAATGACGACAACACGTTGCAGATGGGTTTCCACGGCGTCACGTTGGGTTTGAATGGCAAGTAATACCATGCCAAAAACCACAACACCTATGATACCAGACACAAGACAGAACCAGCGCCACCGTTCTATACTCAGCACTCAACTATCCCTGTTTATCGAAAATCAATGGCAGCCCGCGCCTGTTCCTCCAACCACGCCGCCATTTTGCGGTATGGCACGGGGCCATGGCTGATGCGGGCCACGCCAAGATCAGCCAAGGTGCTTGCCGCCGGTGCATTTGGCAGGGCGATGATGTTCACTGGCAACGGGCAATCCGCGCAGAGTTGTTTGATCAACCCCTCATCAATCAGACCCGGTGCAAAGAACCCATCGGCCCCCGCTGTAGCAAAGGCCTGCGCCCGCTCAAGCGCTGCGTCAAGGTGTTCGGCGTGGTCCTCTGGTTTTGCTTTTAGAAACAAATCTGTACGGGCATTCAGGAAGATATTTGACCCAGCCCGATCGGCCCCCTCACGTGCGCCCGCAACCCGTGCGATTTGCGTTTCCAAATCATACAGACCTTGGCCGCCGACGATCTGATCTTCAAAGTTGAACCCGACGGCACCGGTTTTGACCACCTGCGCCACCGTGTCCGCAACGCCCTTTGGCGTGGCGCTGTAACCGCCTTCAATATCTGACGAAACGGGCAGATCAACCGCCGCCACAATGCGTGTTAGATTGTCCAATAGCATCGGCAATGGAATGTTTTCACCATCGGCAAACCCATGCGCCGCCGCCACGGGCCAGCTGCCAGTGGCAATCGCTTTGGCGCCAGCGGATTGCACGATACCAGCGCTGCCCGGATCCCAAACATTGAACAACACCACCGGATCACCGCTGACATGCAGGGCCTGAAACAGATCGGGTTTTGACATATTAACTCTCCTAAAAACTTAGCGACCTTTGAACAGACCACCTAAAATTCCGCGTACAATGCGCCGGCCGGTGGTGCCTTTAAGCTCCTTCAACACAACGCTGCCAATCGCCGAACCCCAACCCGAATCCTTGCGGGTTTTACGTGAGGTTGAGCGCTCAACGCGCGTGCCGGTGTACCGCCGCCCCGCCTTATATTCGCGCTCAGCCAAATCGGCTTCTTCCTCGGCCTGCTCGCTTTCCTCAGCGGCCTTGGCGGCGTCTTCGGCCCGCTTACGCAGCATCTCAAAGGCGGAGTTTCGATCCAGTTTGGTCTCATATTTGCCCGCCACCGGCGAGCCCGCAATAACCGCACGACGCTCGGCCGCGCTGATGGGGCCCAATTGCGAGGACGGTGGCCGGATCAAGGTACGCTCAACAATGCCGGGCACACCTTTCCTTTGCAGCATAGAAGTCACGGCCTCGCCAACCCCAACTTCGCGGATCGCTTGTTCGGTCGAAAATCGCGGGTTGTCACGATAGGTTTCGGCCGCATGGCGCAGCTGTTTGCGGTCACGCGCCGTAAAGGCCCGCAGCGCGTGTTGCACCCGATTGCCCAACTGGCCAAGGATATCTTCGGGAATGTCGTCCGGGTTTTGCGTCACGAAAAACACGCCGACACCTTTGGAACGGATCAAACGCGCGACCTGCTCGACCTTATCAATCATCGGCTTTGGTGCGCCGTCAAACAACAGATGCGCCTCATCAAAGAACAGCACCAGCTTTGGTTTGTCAGGATCACCCACCTCAGGCAATTCCTCAAACAATTCACTGAGCAACCAGATCAAAAACGTCGCATATAGTTTTGGCGCGGCCATCAGGCTGTCGGCGGCCAAAATGTTAATGCGTCCGCGCCCGTCAGGATCGGTCGTCATCATATCAGCCAGCTCCAGCGCCGGTTCGCCAAACAAATTGGCCCCGCCCTGATTTTCCAACACCAGCAAACGGCGCTGAATGGCCCCAACCGAGGATGGCGAGACATTGCCGTAACGCAGAGATAATTCCTTACCGTTTTGCCCGACCCAGACCAGCAGGGCTTGCAAGTCAGACAGGTCCAGCAACGGCAGGCCTTGTTCGTCAGATATACGGAATGCGATATTCAAAACGCCCTCTTGGGCCTCGGTCAATTCCAACAGCCGCGAGATCAGCAGCGGGCCCATTTCGGCCACTGTGGTACGGATCGGATGACCGGATTCACCGAACAGATCCCAGAATGTGACCGGAAAAGCGTCGTAGGCATAATCGTCAAAGCCGATTTTGGCAGCGCGGCTGCTAAAAGCTTCGTGCAGTTTGAACGTGTCCGACCCCGCCACGGCCAAGCCAGACAAATCGCCCTTCACGTCAGACATGAACACAGGCACACCAACAGCGGATAATTCCTCCGCAAGTACCTGTAGTGTCACGGTTTTACCCGTCCCTGTGGCCCCAGCGATCAAACCGTGACGGTTGGCATATTTCAGCAACATTTCCTGCGCTGTGCTATAAGAATCACCACCACCGCCAATAAAAATTCGATCACTCAGTTCACTCACGGCAACGACTCCTGCGTTAATTTTGACTATTCTGAGGGTGAAAGTACAATATTAACAGTTTTGTGCCAGTGTTAGATTGCGTACAGGCGTCTCGTCCTCTTTCGTCTGTGCATACTTCCTCCCTGTTAGACTGGCCGCACTCGGATGAGTGCGGTCTTTTTTTTGTGCCAAATCGCGAATTCTTTCATATTATAAAAGTTGACCGCTGCGACAAAACGCCCTAGCCTCCCCACATAATAATAAGTCGGCAAGTCCGACAGGGAGCACTGCGAGAAAAAGGGTCTGTTTTCAGACCCTTTTTCTTTTGCCTACCGTTATCGCATTGATACCCGTGCGGCGTTTTCTTGCGCAGTAACGCAAAAACGGTCACAATTGTGGCCTGACATGCCTGAAAAGTCGTGATAATAGAGCAGGCGAAACACTGATCATTATGGAAAAACAAATGTCACATTTTCTAAAACTCATTACATTTGCTGGTGTCGTTGCTCTGGGCAGCACCGCCATCGCCCAAGACAGCGAAACGCCAAAACCACAAACGGACGCAGAAACTGCCGTGACTGAGGCTGCCGAGACCGCCGCAGAATCTACAGACACGGCACAAGCCCCCGCCACCACCGAAAGCGAAACCGCGACAGGCGAGACCTCCGAAGAGTTGAGCATGGGCGAAGAAGTGGTCGATCCAAACGCACCAGGAACGCTCTTTGTTGCCGACACATTCGACGCTTGGGAATTGCGTTGCACACGCGTTGAGCCTGGCCAAAAAGAGCCGTGCCACCTGTTCCAGCTCATGAAAGACAGCAGCGGCAATCCAATCGCCGAGATGAATTTCCTGATCTTGCCAGGTGGCGGTCAAGCGGTTGCAGGCGGCACGATCGTCGCGCCACTGGAAACCCTGCTGACAAAACAAGTGACGCTTTCGGTCGATTCGGGTTCCAAAAAACGCTACCCGTTCCGCTTTTGCAGCATCATCGGTTGTTACGCGCAAATCGGATTTTCCAACGCCGAGGTTGCTTCATTCAAGCGCGGCAACGAGGTGAAATTGTCCATTGTTCCGGCCTACGCCCCCGACGAAGTGTTGGTTGTAAATCTGTCCCTAACAGGGTTCACCAAAGCCTATGAAGCGCTCAAGGCCGAGCAGTAAATCAAAAGTCACACATTGAAAAAACGCCGTCCAAATCTGGGCGGCGTTTTTTATTCATCAAAGTGATCTATGGATCAGTCTTTGGCCGCCAATGCCGCTTTGATATCTGCCAGTTGTTTGGTCATCCGTGGCAAGCGCCGCAGGGCTTTTTGCATCTCGACGTGGTTTTCCATTTTTACAGCCGGTGTGCCCAGCAATATCCGCCCTGCCGGTGCATTGGTGAAGATCTTGGTCGCGCCGCCGGCCACCACATCATTGCCCACAAAAATATTGTCCGACACGCCGCATTGCCCTGCCATCACCACGCGGTCGCCAATCCGTGACGATCCGGCAATGCCGACCTGCCCACAGAGCAAACAATCTTCGCCGATCTCAACGTTGTGGCCGATGTGAACTTGGTTATCCAGCTTGCTGCCACGTTTGATTACGGTGGCGCGGATGGTCCCCCGATCAATGGTGACATTGGCCCCAAATTCAACGTCATCGCCAATTTCAACCGTGCCCAATGAATGGATACGGGTCCAGCTTTGCCCCACGGCCTCGACCTGTTTGCCAAGGCTCTCACGGGCCTGCTCGACGGTGGATTTCTCTGGCGTCACAAAGGAAAACCCGTCCGAGCCAACCACACCGCCGGGTTGGGCGATAAACCGGTCCCCGATCCGCACACGCGCGCCAATCCGAACGCCGGCCAGCAGCAAGGCATCATCACCGATCACTGCGCCCTCGGCCACGCTCACATGGCTGGCGATCCGCACGTTGGCACCAATCACAACATCGCGCCCGATCACCACAAAAGGGCCAATGGCCGCCCCTGCCCCGATCACCGCGGTTTCATGAACAAGGGTGCTGGGATGGATGCCCGCGTCGATCTCTGGGCCTTGGTCCAGCAATGTGGTCAGGCCCGACATCGCATAGCGTGGGCGCGGCACAAAGATTGCCGCCTGTAACCCCAAGGCCTGCCAGTCGGCGTCCTGCCACAAAATTGCGGCGCGGGCCTGACCGGCGCTTAACCCTTCGGCGTATTGTGCGCTCATGGCCAAGGCCAAATCATCCGGTCCTGCCGCCGCAGGTTCGGCGGCACCCTTGATCAAGACGTCAACAGCGCCAACGGCTTTCGCCCCCAGCGCTGTTGCTATTTCCAAAACTGTATAGCCCATCACGGCTCCCAACATTATGCGCGAACTGCGGCGCCAAACGGCGGCGCAAATTCACTTTGTTGGGTTTGTTTTAACCGCCAACCGAACGCAGCACCACCCCAGCCTTGATCATGGCATTGAATATCTTTGCGTCACGTCCGTAAACGTCACGGCGATATTCCATGCCACCTTTTGGTTTGCTGATGGCTGTGCGGTAAATCAGATGCACTGGTACCGGTTCTTTTAGATCAACCCGTGTTTCCGAGCCGGTCTTTAGTTTAGCCTGGAAAAACTCCTGCGGGTTGGACATTTGTTTGGCCAGTAAAGCATAGGCAAAATCAAACGGTTGCTGCAGGCGAATACAACCGTGACTGAAGGCGCGTACATTGCGGGAAAACAAGTTTTTGGACGGCGTATCATGCAGGTAAATGTTATATTGGTTCGGGAACATGAACTTTACCAAACCCAGCGCATTACGGCGGCTGGGCGGCTGTTTGATGTTAAACGGAAAGGTTTTCGCGGTATATTGCGCAAAATTGACGGAACCTCGGCTAACCGTACGACCACGTGAATCGACCAAGCGTAAATGAGACACCGCGTTCGGGTTGCGCTTGAGCAAGGGCAGGTATTCCTTGGTCGCGATCGAGCGTGGCACATTCCATGTCGGGTTGATGATCATAAATTCCATCACGTCTGAAAATTCTGGTGTGCGACGGTCGCTGACATTCTTACCCACAACCGAGCGGGTTACGAATGTAACTTTGTCATTGTCCAAGATTTTCGCGGTGAAATCCGTCAGGTTAACCAGAACATGACGCTTGCCCCGTGGGCGGTTGAACCAACGTTCACGCTCCATTGCGACCATGATTGATTGCAAACGGTAGGCGGCCGGTTTGTTGATTTCGGCCAATGTGGCCTTGCCTGCTTCACCGTCGGTTGGCAGCCCTGTGTTCAGCTGAAACAGTTGCACGGCCTTCTTCATGGCTGCATCATAAGTTTGCGACGCCGAGCGCTTAAGATATCCCATTGCGATCAAACGGTTGCGCAAAGCTACCACATGGCCACCAGTCGATCCTGCCTTAAGCGAGGCAACCCCTACTTTGGGGCCGTAACCACCGCGTCCAATCAGCTTTTCAAGGCGCAGCTTTTCTTTCATCAAACGCACATATTCTGGGGTTTTGGGAACCAAGGCTTTGAAAAACCCCTTGGGTGAACTTTTCTCAAACGCCACCAGGGTTTCCATACGGCCCCAACGCTGAACGCTGCGCACCAAACCGCTGTCGATTTTGCGCGGATTCACAATGCCAGAGCGCAAATCGCCCGCATATTGCAAAAACAACCGGCTCATTTCGACTTCCATCCGGCCACGGTCTTGGCCTGATTTCGCAGCTTTTAGCTGGGCTTTGATGACGGCAGGGTCATAGCGCTTGATCGGCAATCCGTGGTTTGCAGCCTTGGCCAGAACCGCCAAGAACGCCTTGCGACGTTGGCCATCTTTGCCAACGCGCCCCGTCCAGATTGATTTATATTTGCGGGCTTTGTAAAACTCAGCCAGTGCTTTGTCACTTGAGGCCGCCTGCGCGACGGCCTGTTTATAGGCCGTGACCTGCGCGTCGGCAGTGGCCCCTGATAGTGTAAATGCGAATAAAACGGCCAAAACCGCCACAAAATTGTGTAAATTACTCGTCCGAAAAAACGCCCTATTCATTCTGAACTCCCAACCCTTTGTCTTACTCTTGGACTTATTGTCGCGGACAATCGTTAAAAAATCACAGCATGTCCATTCACAATTGCTTTAGAATGCACAAAATGTCGTGTGTTGGCAATAATTCCCCCCAATATTCAGCGCTTTCACAACTCAAACACAATTTAAGCAAAAATCTGCCGATTTCATCGCTTCTAAACGTTTATGAGCAATCCTTACTTGGTGATTGATTCGAGATGTGTAATAAGACCCCTGCATCTGGGGATGACATGAGCAGTGAGTTGTATTGAATACAACCATCGAGCTACGGGACGGGCACTATGACTATGACGGGCAAAGATAAATCCTTGATCACGCGACGCGGTGTTTTGCGGGCTTTCGCCGCAACCACACTTGTTGCCGCACCAACCTATGCAAATGCCGCAGGTTTTCTGCGCGGTGCTGGCGATGTTCGCCGCCTGCGCATGTACAATGGCCGCACCGGTGAAAACATTGACACGGTCTATTGGATTGAAGGCAAATACATCAAAGATGCCGTCAAAGAGATCAATTATTTCATGCGCGACTGGCGTCAAGACTCGACCAAAAGCATGGACACCCGCAATTTTGACATCATGACAGCGGCCCACAATCTAATGGATGTGTCCGAGCCCTTTATGCTGTTGTCTGGGTACCGTTCCCCCAAAACCAATGCAATGTTGCGGTCGCGTTCGCGCGGTGTGGCGAAAAATTCGCTGCACATGAAAGGTCAGGCCGCTGACTTGCGTCTAAAATCACGCTCTGTGAACCAGATATTCAAGGCTGGTCTGTCATGTGGCGGTGGCGGCGTTGGCAAATATTCACGCTCCAACTTTGTGCATTTTGATTGCGGCCAAATCCGCAATTGGGGCAGCTAGCCCCCGACCCAATACTTATGAATTCCTACATGGCGCGGCTTTTAGCTGCGCTTTGTTGCGCCTGCGCGCTGCTCGTCACGGCCCATGGCGATCAAAATCGCCTGCTCTGATTGCCGGGCCTGAAAGGCCGCTTTGTCACTGATTCCTTCCCAATCAATCGAGATCAAAGATTGTGCAATCGCACCGCCCAAAGTGCCGCCGGGGCCCGTCACAATGAACACATCAGGTGCGAACTCCCGCGCTGCGACCTGAATGGCCTTGGTGAAATCATAGGGTTCAACCACCTGCGCGCCCAATGTGTATTCACGTAACGCCGCCGTATCTGTTGCCTGCGGCCACCAGATCGCCCCGCGCCCGTCAATCAACGGAACTTCCGGTGTACTGAACAAATCCGCCCCCAACATCGCGCGCCCCTGCGCCGCGACAGGGTCCTGCAACGCCGTGTGGAATGCCGCATGGTTTGGCAGGCGCATCGGATAACGATCATAGCGCGGCACACCGCCCTCAAACGCTCGTAAACCAGCCTCATTGCCTGCCACCACCAACATGCCGCCCAAATGGATCGATGCAACCAATACGTGGTCCTTGCGGGTATCAATATCACCGACCAGCGCCAGCAATTCTTGCCGTTTGCCCGCAATCGGACGCCAGTTTTCATCCACGAACGGATAGAGCGCCTGCCCGCCAATCAGCCGTTCCTGCATTAAAGTGCCCATCGTGTTGACGATCTGCATGCCCGCCATCGGACTGACCGCCCCGCCGGCGGCCATAGCCGTGTACCAGCCCATCGAATTGCCGGTGACCGCGACAATTTCGATATCCGCCGAAATCGCCCGCGCGTCCAACAGTGAGGCCGCGTAGATCAACGGCGAAGCGTTGTCGCCTTTGGTGTGAACGCGGGCTGAAAACTTGGCGGCCCCATCCAATGCGCTCAGGGTTTCTTGGCCTTGTGCGACACGATACGCGTCAAACTCGGCCAACTTTCCAACATGGTGACGGGCCAAATAACCCAGCTCGGGCGCATTATACGTCCCACGACCTGGGCAAATCAAAACGGCTGTTTGCTTCATTTCCCTGTCCCCAACAACGCCAGCGCTGCATCCGTGATGCCCTCGACCGAGGGCAAAGTCGCGCCGTAAGCTGGCCCCGTGGCGATAAAGCAATCATCGCCGGTAATCCGCGCAATGTTATCTGCCCCGTTCTCCATGAACAGGGCCATCAAGCCTTCAGATTGGCTGCCGGTTTCGCGGCACTCATCCACGATCACCACTGCCGCACAAGACTTTGTTTGTTTTAACAAATCGCCCTTCGGAACAGGTGAAATCCAGCGCATATCAATCACCCGCACCTTTATCCCCTTGGCCTTTAGCACCTCGGCGGCCCGCAACGACAGGTAATAGCCGTTCCCATAGCTCACAATCGCCAGATCAGTGCCGCGTCCCGAGATGCCAACCTGCCCCAACCCGATCCGCTTGTCAGGCGACGGATAGTGCTGCATCCAACCACCATCCCCCGTGCTGTGCAGATCACGCATCGGGTAAAGCGCGATCGGCTCAACGAACACCACAACACGCTGCTCTTCGCGGGCCAGCCGAACACATTCACGCAGCATGCACGCCGCATCTGCCCCGTTTGAAGGGCACGCAATGATAAGGCCTGGGATGTCGCGCAACACCGCCAGCGAATTGTCGTTGTGAAAATGACCGCCAAACCCACGTTGATAACCAAGCCCCGCGATCCGCAACACCATCGGATTGGTAAATTGTCCATCCGAGAAAAAGCTGAGCGTCGCCGCCTCGCCTCTGATTTGGTCTTCGGCGTTGTGCAGATAGGCCAAAAACTGGATTTCCGGCATCGGAATGAACCCGTTATGCGCCATCCCAATCGCAAGGCCCAAAATCGATTGCTCATCCAGCAAAGTGTCGATTACGCGGTCCGCGCCAAAACGGTTTTTCAGCTTTTTCGTGACCCCGTAAACACCGCCCTTGCGGCCAACATCTTCGCCCATCAGCGCGATTTCATCATGCTCAAGCATCAGATCCGTCAGCGCCCAGTTGATCAGCCGTAACATCGGCTGCGGCTCATCCATGGCCCGCATATCGCTGCCAAAGGCGGCCTTGCGCGTGGCATCAGATGGCCCGTTTGTCGGCGCGCATTCGCGTTTAGGCGGGATCACCGAGGCCGCAACCTCGGCCCCCGTTTTCAAATGCGGGCGCTGCACAGCTTGGGCTGCCATTCGCGTGCAACGCGCCTCAGTTTCAAGATATATTCCAATGGCTTGATCCAAGGTCAACGCGCCCAATTCCACCAGCAACCCGACAGAGCGCAGCAATGGATCGTTACGCTCGTCGGCCTCGATCGCCTTCACATCGCGGTAGGTCACCTCGACGTCCGAACCCGCATGCCCATAGAGGCGCACCGTAGCGACATGCAGGAACGCGGGCTTGCGATGTTTGCGCACATAGTCCGCCGCCAAACTGGCGACTCGGTGAGTTTCAATCATGTCCAAACCGTTGCAGCAGAAATATTTCATCCCAGGACGGGCGCTAAAGCTGGCGTTGATCCAGCCGTCTGGCGTTGGGGTCGAAATACCGATGCCATTGTCTTCGCACACGAACAACATCGGCATGGGCACGGATTGGAAACTGGTCCAGCAGGCGGTGTTAAACGCGCCTTGGGCCGTGGAGTGGTTGGCCGAGGCATCACCAAACGAGGCCATCACAATTGCGTCTTCAGGCAAGCATCGGTGTTCGGGCTCATGGCGACGCGCGAGGCCTACTGAATAGGCTGTTCCCACCGCTTTTGGCAGATGGCTGGCGATGGTTGATGTTTGCGGAGGTATGTTTAAATCTTTTGATCCCAATACCTTATGGCGCCCGCCTGATATAGGATCATCTGAGGAAGCCGCGAAACTCAGCAGCATGTCCCAAGCTATGTTTTGCCCGGGAACCTGCGCGGCCCGCTGGATTTGAAACGCTGCGTCCCGATAGTGTAAAAAGGCCATATCGGTGGGGCGCAAAGCAGCGGCCACTGCCGCCATGCCCTCATGTCCGCTGGAGCCAATGGTGTAAAACCCCTGCCCGTCTTTTTGCATGGCCCGGCTGGTGCGGTCCAACTGCCGCGACAACACCTGAGAGCGAAAGATTTCGACCAATTTGGAAGCGGGCAAATCCGTTTGCACCGCCCCGTCAAGCGGCAAATCCCCCTGTTTCACCCGATTCAAAAAATTCTGGTGAACTATTGCTGCGCGATCCATAACTTCCCCGTCTTTTTAGCGGAATCATTCCATTGCAGAGAGTTTGGCTGGTTTTTCAGCACAACACCACTTGTCATTGTGCCGAAAATCCGTGCAATATCGCCATTATGACGGAAAGATCATCAAAATGGCTAAAGGACGAGTTGGATCGGCGAATTGTACGCGAACTCCAGCGCAACGCCCGCGAGTCGACGACAAACATCGCCGCCAAGCTGAATGTGGCGCGATCAACCGTACATGAACGTATCACGCGGATGGAACGAGATGGGGTGATCGCTGGCTATTCGGTGGTTTTGAGCAAAAACCCGGCCGAAGAAAACATTCAAGTTCTTGTTTTAATGGAAGTTAAACAACAAGAAACCCGAAAAATTCTACGCCGACTTGGCCAATATGCAGAAATCCGGCTTTGCCTGTCGATCAACGGAGAGTTTGATCTGTTCCTGAATATCGAAGCCCCAAGGATCGAAGATTTGGACGTGGTGGTGGACGAGATCGCAGAAATCACCGGCGTGATCCGAACCAAGACGTTTGTGGTGTTTGGGAGACGTTTTGACCGTGGATTTAACGAGACCGCGCAGCGAATTGCGGCACAGTTCCTAAATGACGCCAGCCAAAATGCCGGATAGACCGCCTGTTTGACGGCCAACTCCCTAAATTCCGCCAATTTTCCACCTGAAAATCCTCGTTCAACACGCGCACTGTTTGACCAATCGGGCAAACAGGAGAAAACCCATGTGGAACATTTGTATTATCGGCGGCGGCAAAATCGGCCAGACCATCGCGGCGTTCTTGGCGGACTCCGCCAATTATTCTGTAACGGTGGCAGACCAAAACCTTGAGGCGCTCAAGGCGATTGACCAGCCGAACGTGGCCATCACCCAGATTGACGCATCAGACGCGGATGCGGTGGCCAAGACCCTAAAAGGCTTTGATGCTGTGATTTCAGCCGCCCCGTTTTTCCTGACCCCGACGATCGCAGAGGGCGCAAAACGCAGCGGCACGCATTACTTTGATCTGACCGAAGACGTCGCCTCGACCGACATTGTGCGCGAATTGGCCAAGGATGCAGACACGGTTTTCATGCCACAATGTGGCCTTGCCCCCGGGTTCGTTGGCATCGCGGGCGCGCATTTGGCGTCGCAGTTTGACAGTATCGACAGCCTGTCGTTGCGGGTTGGCGCGCTGCCGCTTTATCCCACCAACGCGTTAAAATATAACCTAACGTGGTCCACGGATGGGTTGATCAATGAATACTGCAACCCTTGCGATGCGCTGGTCGACGGGCAGTTGGTAAAGACCGCCCCGCTGCAGGATTTAGAAACACTGTCAGTCGATGGCGTCGACTATGAATGCTTCAACACCTCGGGCGGTTTGGGCACTTTGGCCGAAAGATTGCACGGCAAAGCCCAGTCGGTTTCCTATCGTACCATCCGCTATCCGGGACACCGCGACATTGTCAAAATGTTGCTGCATGATCTGGGGCTGGGGCGCAAACGCGACGTGTTAAAAGACATCTTTGAAACCGCCCTGCCGCGCACGGATCAGGACGTAGTGCTGGTCTATTGCACGGCCACCGGTTTGATCAACGGCGCGTTTCGCGAACGCTCCCTGATCAACAAAACTGTGGCGCGCAAAATCAACGGCATCCACTGGGGCGCGATTCAGATCACCACGGCAGCCGGCGTCACCGGTGTGGTGGACATGGTACGCCGTGGGATGCTGGCCAGCAAAGGTTTCATCGCCCAAGAAGACATCAAGCTCCCCGACTTTTTAACCACCGAATTTGGCCGTCTTTACACGCCAGGTGATCTGACAACATTGGAAAATGCAGCATGAACAAACCGATCAAAACCGCCGAAACCATTATGGCCCAGCTGGGACTGACCGCTGACGTTTTGACGGGCGGCACCTTGACTGTGACCTCGCCTGTCGATGGTAGTATTCTGGCCCAATTGGCCCAGACCAAAGACATGGGAGCGGTCATTTCCCGCTCAAAAACTGCCTTTTTAACATGGCGCAAACTACCCGCGCCGCGCCGTGGCGAATTGGTGCGTCTGTTGGGCGAGGAGCTGCGCACCGCCAAGGATGAATTGGGCGCCTTGGTGTCGCTTGAGGCCGGAAAAATCCTGTCCGAGGGCCAAGGCGAAGTGCAGGAAATGATCGACATTTGCGATTTCGCCGTGGGCCAATCGCGCATGTTATACGGTCTGACCATCGCCTCCGAGCGCCCGGGCCACCGGATGATGGAAACATGGCATCCCGTCGGCCCAGTCGGCGTGATCAGCGCCTTCAACTTTCCGGTTGCGGTCTGGTGTTGGAACACGGCGCTGGCGCTGGTCTGTGGTGACCCCGTGATCTGGAAGCCGTCCGAGAAATCCCCGCTGACAGCACTGGCCTGTCAGGTGATTTTCGAGCGTGCGGTTGCGCGTTTCGGTGATGACGCACCGGATGACTTATTACAGGTGGTGATTGGCGATCACAAAATCGGCGAGGCCTTGGTGGCCTCCGAGGATATCCCTGTGATTTCGGCAACCGGATCCACCCGCATGGGCCGCGCTGTGGCACCCGTGGTGGCGGCGCGCTTTGGGCGCTCTATCCTCGAGTTGGGTGGCAACAACGCCATGATCGTCGCGCCGTCCGCCGACATCGACATGGCCGTGCGTGGCATCGTTTTTTCCGCGGTCGGCACAGCGGGCCAGCGCTGCACATCCCTGCGCCGTTTGATTGTGCATGAAAGTATCCGCGCCGATCTGGTCGCGAAATTGATCAAGGCCTACGCCACCCTGCCCGTCGGCTCGCCGTTGGACCCCGCCACATTGGTTGGCCCGCTGGTAGACAGGGAGTCGCTTGACACGATGCAAGCAGCATTGGCAGATGCTCGCGCCCAAGGTGGCACCGTGCATGGTGGAGAAGTGGTCACCGCCGATGTGCCAGCAGGCGGCGCATATGTGCGTCCCTCAGTGGTCGAAATGCCCAGACAATCCGCGATCGTGGAAACTGAAACCTTTGCACCGATTTTATATATAATGAGCTACACGGATCTGGGTCAAGCGATTGAGATGCAAAACGCGGTGCCACAAGGATTGTCGTCCTGCATCTTTACGCTGAACATGCGCGAGGCCGAACAGTTCGTTTCGGCGACCGGCTCCGATTGCGGCATCGCCAACGTCAACATCGGCCCATCGGGTGCGGAAATAGGCGGTGCGTTTGGCGGTGAAAAGGAAACCGGCGGTGGGCGCGAAAGCGGCTCGGACGCGTGGAAAGGCTATATGCGCCGTCAAACCAACACGTTGAATTATTCCGATGAACTGCCTTTGGCACAGGGCGTGAAGTTCGACATTTAGACAGTGTCGCGCCCGATTGGTCAAAGGGGCTTTGACAATCGGGCGCCGGTTCAACAGTTTAGGGCGATACAGACGCGATCTGTGGAACACCTTGCCGGAGCGCCCCAAATGATCAGCCGTATTTACAGCCTGAAGCAACTCGAAGCCTTTGTCTGGGCCGTGGATCTGGGCAGTTTTCGTAAAGCAGCCCAGCATCTGAACACCACACAACCAAATATTTCGTCCCGCATTCGCAAACTCGAGGATACGCTGGATGTCGTGCTGATGTTGCGCGATAAAAACGCTGTGCGCCTGACGGAACATGGTGCCGAAATATTGCGAGCGGCCCGCAAAGTTATGCGCGAGGCCGAGGGGTTGGTCGAAGTCGCCAACCGCAAAGACCTGATCGAAAATCGCTTGCGGCTGGGGGTCACCGAGTTGGTGGCCTGCACGTGGTTGCACGATTACCTGCGCCAGCTCAAACACGAATATCCGGCAATGGCCGTGGAATTGACCGTCGATTTGTCACGCAATCTGGACAAAGAACTCGGCGGCAACGCGCTCGATTTAACCATCCAAACGGCTCCCTTTGACACCCCCGTCGATGGCAATATCCGTTTGGGTAAGTTTCCCTATATTTGGGTGACGACGGGCGAAATTGACCACCGCGGGACGCGGTTTTCGTTGCAAGACCTAGAGCACGACATCGTCCTGACCCCTGCCCGCGACACCCAAGCCTTTACCGAGCTTATGCAATACGCCAAGCGCCACAGCTTACCGACCACCAAATTTGCGCCCTCAAACAGCCTGTCGTCCTGTGTCCAGATGGTTTCAGACGGCATGGGCGTGGCCCTGTTGCCAAAGGCGTTGATCACGGAGCAACTGGAGAACGGAAAACTGCAACAGTTGGACGTGGATTGGACGCCGTCGCCCTTGTCATTCTCGGCGCGGTTCCACGCCGCAAAGGCTCCGTTGTTTGTGCAACGCGCTGCCGATCTAGCGGCTCAAGTGTTGGCCGCACATCTACGAGATGAATAACAAAAATCTATCACCAGTATTAAAAAATAGAATTTGTTTTGATGCCCAAAAACCCCTTATGCTCGCTGGATAATCGGGGGAATGCGCAATGACAAAACCATCTATTCGGCTGGGTGTCGATATTGGCGGCACCTTCACGGATGTTGTGCTGGAAAAAGGCCGGCAGGTTTTTTCGGCCAAGGTTTTAACGACTTACGACGCCCCCGAAAACGCGATTATCACAGGCATGGCCGAGGTTTGCACAAAATCTGGTGTGCAGCCAAACGACATCAGCCAGATCATTCATGGCACCACCTTGGCCACCAATGCGTTGATCGAACGGCGCGGCGCGAAAACCGCCCTGATCACCACTGAAGGGTTTCGCGACGTCATCGAAATGCGCACCGAAAGCCGGTTCGAGCAATATGATTTAAACCTTAATCTTCCCGAACCCCTGTTGCCGCGCCAAATGCGCTATACGGTGCCGGGCCGGATTGACGCCACGGGGGCAGAGCTGATCCCCCTGACCCGCGCCGACATTGAGCCCGTGGTCGATCAGCTGGTTGAAGCGGGCTATGAAAGCGTCGCGATTGGCCTGATCCATTCCTATTTGAACCCAGCTCACGAACAGTTGGTGGCACAGGTTGTAGCCGAGAAAATGCCAAGCGCGATGATTTCAATTTCATCCGAAGTTTCACCACAGATGCGCGAGTATGAGCGGTTCAACACTGTGGTCGCCAACGCCTTTATCAAACCCTTGATGAAGTCCTATTTGGGCCGCCTTGAAGGACGGCTACGGGACGAAGGCGTGCACTGCAATATTTTCCTTATGCATTCCGGCGGCGGTATCATTTCGCTTGAGAATGCCGCCGAATTTCCTGTGCGACTGGTTGAATCCGGCCCTGCAGGTGGCGCAGTTTTCGCCGCCAACATCGCTGCGCGCTATGGTTTGAACAAAGTGTTGTCGTTCGATATGGGCGGCACAACAGCCAAGATCTGCCTGATCAAAGATCAAACTCCAAAAACCTCTCGGGTGTTCGAAGTGGCGCGCACCTATCGGTTCAAAAAAGGCTCGGGCATGCCGATTTCGATCCCGGTGATTGACATGGTTGAAATTGGCGCGGGTGGCGGATCATTGGCGCATGTGGACGCCATGCGCCAAATCCGTGTTGGACCGGAAAGCGCGGGGTCGGAACCAGGGCCAGCCTGTTACGGGCGCGGCGGCGCGAAACCTGCTGTGACGGACGCCGATCTGGTGCTGGGCAAGCTGGACGCAGACAATTTTGCGGGCGGCTCGATCCTGTTGGATACGGCCAGCTCCAAGACCGCGCTGACCACGGTTCTGGGCGATGTTTTGGACATGGATGCCACCACCTCGGCCTTTGGTTTGGCCGAAGTTGTGGATGAAAACATGGCCAACGCCGCCCGCGTTCATGCGGTGGAAAACGGCGAGGACTTGGCCGAATATACAATGATCGCCTTTGGTGGTGCTGCCCCCCTGCACGCAGGTCGCTTGTGTGAAAAACTGGGCGTTGAGCGCATGCTGGTGCCACCCGGCGCTGGCGTTGGTTCGGCCATTGGTTTTTTGCGTGCACCATTCAGCTTTGAGGCCAACCGGTCAGTCTATATGAAATTGTCCGACTTTAGTCCCAGTACGATCAAAGCCCTGCTCAGCGAATTGCAACATGAGGCCACAGGTTTCGTGCGCAATTGTGATGCCACCAGTGACATTCTGTCCGAATTCAAAGTCTACATGCGCTACGCGGGCCAGGGCTGGGAAATCCCAATCAACCTGACCCAAAGCCAAGCCATGAACCCCGACGCGGCCACCTTTGAGGCGCGTTTTAACGAGGATTACGCCAAGCTGTTCGGCCGCACTGTTACGGGCATGGATATCGAAATAACGGTCTGGTCTGTGAATGCAACAACACCGCCGCAACCTGTGGCGCGGTTGCGCGAACAAGCGCGCCAAGGCGCTGCACCTACCGACGTCATTCGGCAGGTGTTTGATCCCGCCCTCGCAAGCTTTGTCGACGCCAACACCGTGCTGCGCTGCGACATGGCAGCAGGCCAACACGTCACCGGCCCCGCCGTAATCACAGAGGACGAAACCACGATCATCGTCCCCAGCAGCCGCATCGCAACCTGCCAGCCTGACGGCTGCATCGACATAACCGTGAAGGGTTAAATCATGGCAATAGCACATTCAAACGTTGCCTACCAAGTCATGTGGAACCGTTTGATTTCGGTGGTCGAGGAACAGGCACAAGCCTTGGTGCGTACCGCGTTTTCAACCTCGGTCCGAGAGGCCGGCGATCTATCGGCTGGCGTCTATGATGTCGATGGCCAGATGTTGGCCCAAGCTGTCACAGGCACGCCGGGCCACGTCAACGCGATGGCTGATGCTGTGGCCCATTTCATCCGCCGCATTGGCCGCGACAACATATTTGAGCATGATATCTACATCACCAATGATCCGTGGGAAGGCACAGGCCATCTGCACGACATCACCATGGTGACGCCTTCGTTTCATGGTGGTGCGCTGGTCGGATTTTTCGCCTGTACTGCGCATATCGTTGACATTGGCGGGCGCGGATTTGGGGCCGATGCGGCCAGCATTTTTGAAGAAGGTCTGTACCTGCCCATTATGAAATTCGCCCACCGCGGCACAGTTGATGAAACCCTGGTGCGCATTGTGCGTGGCAATGTGCGCGAACCGGATCAGCTGGTTGGTGACATCTACGCCTTGGCCAGTTGCAATGAAATCGGGCATCGGCGCCTGATCGACATGATGCAGGAATTCGGGCTGGACAATCTGAGCGGCATTGGCGGTTTCATTCTAGAGAACTCGCGCCGTGCCACGCTTGAACGCATTAACGCCCTGCCCCGTAAAACCGCGCATGGCGAAATGACAGTCGATGGGTTTTCAGCGCCGATCACGTTGAAGGTCAAGTTGACCATAGAAAAAGATCGGATCATTTCTGATTTTGCTGGCTCTTCCGGCTTGGACAAAAAGGGCATTAACTGCCCCAAGACTTATGCCAAAGCCTATGCCTGCTACGCACTGAAATGCGCCATCGCGCCAGAGATTCCCAACAACGCGGCCTCTTTGGCGCCCTTTGAATTTGATGCCCCTGTGGACAGCATCGTAAATGCCCTGCATCCCGCGCCCGTCGCGTTGCGCCATATCGTCGGCCATTTCGTGCCCGACACGGTATACGCCGCGCTCGACAAAATTCTGCCGGATGTGGTGCCTGCCGAGGGTGCAGGGTGCCTTTGCAATTTTCAGCTTTCCCTACGCCCGCGCACCGACGCGCCAGCCCCCGCCGATGCAGTCCGCTCCGAGGTTTTGACCTTTAATTCCGGCGGCTCGGGTGCACGGCCCAAACACGACGGGCTGAACGCAACAGCCTTTCCATCCGGCGTGATGACCATGCCGATTGAAGCAACAGAACATGCGGGACCAGTGATAGTTTGGCGCAAAGAATTACGACCCGATTCAGGGGGGGCAGGCAAACAACGCGGCGGTCTTGGACAATATATGGAAGTCGGGGCACGCGAGGGTCATGAATTTGATTTTCAGGCGATGTTTGACCGGGTCGATCACCCCGCTCGTGGACGTCGCGGCGGCGGCCAAGGGGCTTGCACCACGATCGCGCAGGACGACGGCAGCAAAATGAGGGGCAAGGGCAAACAATTTGTACCCCACGGACGGCGTGTTGTGATGGCGTTCCCCGGCGGCGCTGGTTACGGTGACGCCAAAGATCGGGATGTGAAACAAATCAAACGCGATCTGGCGCGCGGCTATATTTCGGCAAAAACGGCAACACAGGATTATGGATTGAGCGCGGCCGATATTGCGGCGGTGCTGGCGGCGGTCCAACACGGAGAAGATGTATGACAAACATGGCACCTCAGCACGACAGCTACGACGTGATTATTGTTGGCGGCGCGATTATGGGCGCATCAACCGCTTGGTTTTTGACCGAAGACAAGGATTTCGACGGTCGTGTTCTGGTCGTTGAAAAAGACCCCAGCTATGAAAACAGCTCAACCGCGCATACAAATTCCTGTATGCGTCAGCAGTTTTCCAGCACCCTGAATGTGCAGATTTCACAGTTCGCAGCGGAGTTCGTCAAAAACCTTCGTCCCAATATGGGCAATGATGAACGCGTTCCGGAGCTGTCCATCCACAATTTTGGTTACATGTATCTGGCCGACAGTGACGCCTTTGCTGACAGCCTGCGAGACAGCCATAAAATCCAAACCGCAGCAGGTGCCGCGACGCAATTGATGACCCCTGAGCAGATCAAAGCCGCCTACCCGTTTTACAATGTCGATGACATTTTGCTCGGTTCTCACAACACCGTGGATGAGGGGTTTTGGGATGGCTACGCGGTGTTTGACTGGTGGCGCCGCATTTCGCGCGAACGCGGGGTTGAATACGTGAAAAATCAAGCCGTCGCCATGACTAAAAACCCAAGCGGCACGCGGGTTGAGAGCGTCACGTTGGCAACCGGCGACGTGATTTCTTGCGGCCAAGTGGTGAACGCATCCGGCCCGCGCGCGGTTTTGACGTCGCGCATGGCTGGTATTGATCTGCCTGTCGAGCCACGCAAACGCTATTCATGGGTGTTTTCTGCCGAAAAACCGCTAGACCGCGACCTGCCCTTAACGGTTGACCCCTCTGGCGTGCATGTGCGCGAAAACGGCGGTGGCACCTATCAGGTTGGCGGCCACGCGAGCGTTGATCCGGCGGTTGATTATGATGATTTCAATATGGATCACAGCCTGTGGCAGGACCACATCTGGCCAATATTAGCGACCCGCATCCCGCAATTTGAGGCGATCAAAGTGCAGTCCGAATGGACCGGCCATTATGCCTATAACACGCTGGACCAAAACGCCATTTCCGGCCCCCATCCCGTGGTTGAGAATTTTCATTTTCTGAACGGATTTTCGGGCCACGGCTTGCAGCAATCCCCCGCAATGGGGCGCGGCACTGCGGAAATGCTTGTGCATGGCAGATACAAAACGCTAGACCTGAGCCCGTTCAGCTTTGAACGCATCGCGGCAAACAAACCCCTCATCGAAAAGGCAATTATTTAATGAAACTTGCAAAAAACAATTTCACCCACGCAATTGCGGCTGGCGACAAACAAATTGGCCTTTGGGTGACATTGTCGAGCCCGGTTTCCGCCGAAGTTGTTGCCCCGTCAGGTTATGATTGGGCACTGGTTGATATGGAGCATTCGCCGAATGACTATTTCAGCGTGCTTGGCCAATTGCAGGCCTTTGCCCCTACCAAGACCACGGCCATCGTGCGCCCTGAATGGAACGATCCGGTGATTGTAAAACGCTTGCTCGATTTGGGCGCGCCGGGCTTGTTGTTTCCAATGATTCAAACTGTGCAAGAAGCCGAAAAAGCCGTCGCCTCAACCCGCTATCCGCCGCTGGGCATCCGTGGCGTTTCAGGCTCCACACGGGCGACAAAATTTGGTCGCGTCACCGATTACACGGCCCGCATCGAGCAAGAAACCACCGTGATCTTGCAGATAGAAACAGCCGGCGCGGTTGATCGTGCATTGGACATTGCAGCCGTGGATGGGGTCAGCGGCATTTTCTTTGGCCCCGCCGATATCGCCGCCGACATGGGCTTGCTCGGGCAAACCATGCACAAAGATGTCTGGGCCAAAATCATGCCCGCCGCAAAGGCCCTAATCGCCAAAGGTGTGCCGGTTGGCACGCTGGTTTTAGACACCAAATTTGCCGCAGAACTGTTGAACGAAGGCTTTACCTTTGTGGCCGTGGCGCTGGACACAGCACTATTGGCCAAAGCCTCGGACGCAGCACTGGCAGCAGTAAAAGACGCCATTTAAGGGACCGTTTCGCCCCCATGAAGAAAGCCTAGTCATATGAAAAAACTTGTCCTTACAGGTGCCGCTGGCCGTCTCGGCTCTTACCTGCGCGAACCGCTCTTAAAAATGTGTGACGAACTGGTCAGCACCGACCTGGCTGACGACATTGGCACGCTTTATAAGGGCGAGCGTTATGTGAAGGCCGATTTGACTGACCTTGCCGCAATGAACGCGCTGTTAAAAGGCGCCGACATGGTGGTTCATTTTGGCGCGAACAGTGACGAGGCTCCGTTTGAAGAATTGTTGGGACCAAATTTTATTGGCGCCTACAACATCTGGGAAGCGGCCCATCAAAATGGGGTGCGGCGGGTTGTCTATGCCTCGTCGATCCATGCGGTTGGCATGCATAAAACAACCGATTTCATTGGCACAGATGCGCCACACAGACCGGATACATTTTACGGGCTGGCCAAATGTTTTGCCGAAGATCTAGCATCGCTTTATTGGGACAAACGTCAAATCGAAAGCGTGTGTTTGCGCATATTATCATGCGCACAGGTCAGCAATGCCCGCGCGGTTGGGTCATGGTTGTCCTATGATGATTTGATCCAGCTGGTGCAAAAATCTATCACCGCGCCTGTCACGGGGTTTACCGTTGTTTACGGTGTTTCAGATAATGACCGCGCCACGGTAGACAATTCTGGCGCGTCCTTCCTTGGGTTTCGTCCCAAAGACAACGGCGAGCAATATGCCGCAGAATTTATCACTGAGGCTGCGCCCTTTGGCCCGCTCGACCTTGCCAACACACGGCAAGGCGGCCCTTTCGCTGCGGTCCCTTTGGGCCAAAGTGGCAAGGCAACGATGAACATCATCAACGACACCAAAAAAACGTGAGATTGGCTCGCCGCGCGCGCCCAAGCGAACGCTCACGCGTCGACCGATATCTTGGTGTCCTTTCGGAAAACAGGTGTGTTTGGGTCAAGACTTGGGAATACTAAAAATCCACGATGAGGCGTAACCACACGTAAAACTTCGCGCCCAATTCTCGGGATCGCGGCTTTGCAGCAGATGGCCCTACCTGAAGCGGGCCGGTGACATCACCTACATTTAGCCTCGTGAAGGTCGGCTTTATCTAGCCGTGATGCTGGCCCTACATTCTATCGATTGTTGGACAATGGTTAGCAATCAGGTGAAACATGATCCGGTGGTACGGGCATAGAACATGGCCTATAGTCTTATGCGTGCCACCAATAGAGCAGCCAATACTGATCGCGCGGTTACCGGAGGTTTTAGCGCCAGTGCGGTTTCAACATATCTGTGATGTTGCACAAGAAATTGCTGCAACAATGCTGAACTGATCTGACGACATTCATCGGAGGCGCGGCGACAAGCCGTGATGGCAGTCTTCGAATACATCAACCGGTTCTCTATACGCCCCGCCACCGCCATTCTGCACTAGGCTGGAAAGCCCATTGGTTTTCCAGCGCAGGGTGACATTAACGAGCCCTGGGAGCGATAATGAAAAAGGGCGGATTCATTTCTCAGTTCGGACGGCTCTCCAACTCACGAGGACCGATTGATCAAAGCTCCAATCATGTCTGCGCACAGCCGCAATTGGGCTGGGACGCTCGTCGCTTGCGCTTCTCGCTGGCTCCACGGTGCAACCTCAAATTGGCGAAGAAAGCCGTTAGGCTTGAAGAGCCGTTCGCTCTCGTAGCATTTCCAAGAACTCGGTTGAAAACCTATACACATCCCCCGGCCACCTTGCCGATAGATAATTCCCGTCACGCTGCGTAAATCCACGTCGCAGATGTTGTGGGCTGTCACGCAGCAACGGCATTGGTCCTTCGATAAAATCTTCCGATGAGGCCAATCCCGCCGTGACTTCATCCTGCACTGTCTCTGGATAAGTAAGGTAATAGCCTCCCAGTTTGCGGCGCGTCAGCTGATAGGCCAGCCGTTCCTGACGCCGCAACAGCGCTGTGGTTTTGCGGCCATGCAATACGGATTGCCCTGTTTCAGGATCAATCGCCCGGCATGCGGCCACCACCCCGTGGCAGATCGCCCCAACCGGTTTTCCCGCCGCGAAAAAACCAGCGATCGCTTGTTGCAAAACTTTGGATTCCAAATACGGAATAATCCCTTTGGCATGGCCACCCGGCAGAATCAGCGCGTCAAAATCTTTGACGCTGATATCGCTATACTCGATGGGGTTTTGAAACGCCGTGTCCTGCAAAAGGGCTTGATAGGCCACACGTGCTGGCTGTTGCGCAATTAGCAAAGGTTTCAACAACCCAAGCCCATTCCCATCCAGCATGCGTGCATCCGCCGCCCCTACGCGCCCGTTGTCGGTGGCAAATTGCACCCGAACGCCAGCCTCCGACAGCACCTGCCACGGTACAGCCACCTCGGTCGGATCAAAATCCGCAGCGCTGGTGGCAATCAAAACAGTCAAATTATTGGTCCAGCAACACAGCCGAAACAGGCGCGATCGCCACCGCCGCGGCACGATCTTCCAGCGCCCAAGTCACCAAGGCCTCGATCGTGTCAGGCCGCGTGTGACCCAACATGATCACACTGCCTTCTTGGGCAGCGCGAAACGCTGCACGATCCAGATATCGGCGGATTACGGTTGGTTTTTCGCCACTTTCATCCAACACGCGAAACACCAGTGCCGCTGGCACCCCTTCACGCAGTGCCGCCTTTTGCGCCGAGTTCAATCCTTTGCTGGGCGTGATCAGCCCGTAGCCTTTTTCTGACATGATGCCTGCGATCTGTGTGGCCGTTGAAGGTCCGCGCAAAAATCCATTGGCACCCAAATCAAGCACCCCGACGGCCTCGGGGATCGCGCGACCGTAAGCACCAAAGGCCACTTCGATGTCGGTGGCGTTTGCGCCAAAGGGCAGGTTTGTCAGCATCAACACCTCAAAGCCCGCGCCACGATAGCGCGCCGCAGTCGCATAGGCATCGTCCCGCGTCGCATCGATGGCGAAACTCAGCGCAAAGGGCAAATGCGACAGCGCCTCATCCGAAATGGGGTTTTGCGGATCATCGATCAGGATCACCGAGAACATCGGCTTGGCGTCAGGGTTTTCAAACGTCATCGCATGGGCCACCAAGGCGCTTTTGTCGGGCGCAGGCGTGGTTTCCTGACCAATTTCCACGGCATCGGACTCGGCATCGGTTGTGCCGCCAATGCTTGGTAAACGGTTGGTTTTAACATTTGGAGCAAGGTTGGTGATTTTGGGCACCGGAACGCGGGTCGTATCAAATTGCCCTTTTGTGGCGGAGTCTGCCCCAGATTCAGTAGCGGGCTCTGGTTTTGGTGCAGGTTTTGGAGCCGAATCCGTTGGCGCTTGAATTACAGGTGGGGCGGCAGTTTTTGGCGCCTCCAACGTCGCGTCCTGTTGCGTGGACTGGGGCTGATCCGGCGTTGTGATTTGGGGCAAAGCTGTGATCTGAACATCCGGCGTATCGGATTGTGACGGAGCATCGTCCTGCCCAGATTCACCAGTTTCTGGCGCATCTTGCATTTCAGGGGCTGTCATTGCGGCGGCCTGCGTGTCAGCCTCTGGCGCAACTTCGGACGTGGGTGCGGTAGGTAAAACAGCGGTGGCGGAGGGTATTTGAGGCGCATCAGTCGCCGCTACGGTTGGCGTGTCGGCTTCATTTGTGGTCGCGACGTCCGCAGTGCCCTCCTCACTCGGAATCATCACTTCCGGGGCTTTTGCGGCGACGTCATTACTGCTGGGCGTTTCAATCGCAGGTGAAACTGGCTCCCTCGCCACGGCATCTGTTGCTTCACCGCTCACATCAGGGTTTTGCACTGTTGTCGGCGTATCCGCTATCGGCGCTTGATCGGCAATCGGCGCGCGATTTGCGTTGCTGTAAACCAGTGATACCGTTGTCACAGCAATTGCTGCAATCAATCCACCCCAGCTGGCGCCCAATAATAATCCACGTAACACGTTTCGCTCCGCCTCTTGTCTATCTGTACCGCACCTAATCCGGGCCAATGCCCCTCAGGCCTTGACCCTTTGACGCCTCTAGGGGATGTATAGCCTGACAAATGCGCGCAATCACCACCAAACTGCGCGAATTAGCAATGAAAGCGGAAAAATGCTCCTTCTGATCGATAATTATGACAGTTTCACTTATAATCTGGTCCATTATCTGGGCGAATTGGGGGCGGATGTTGTGGTGAAACGCAATGACGCGCTTGAGGTGAACGAAGCGATGGCGATGGGGGCCGAGGCGATCTTGCTTTCGCCAGGGCCGTGTGACCCTGCATCGGCGGGCATTTGCCTTGAATTGACACGCGCAGCCGCTGCCGCTCAGGTGCCGTTGATGGGGGTGTGTTTGGGGCATCAGAGCATTGGCCAGATGTTTGGCGGCAAAGTGGTGCGCTGTGGTGAAATCGTGCATGGCAAAATGGGCCAGATGCAACATGATGGCACCGGCGTCTTTGCCGGCCTGCCGTCGCCGTTTGCCGCGACGCGGTACCATTCGCTGATCGTCGAGCGCGACAGCCTGCCTGATTGCCTGGCTGTGAATGCTGAACTTGAAGATGGCACCATTATGGGCCTACGACATAAGGAATTGCCGATCCACGGGGTGCAGTTTCATCCTGAATCGATTGCTTCCGAACATGGCCACAAGCTGTTGCAAAACTTTTTGGAAATCGCTGGAATGAACACAAAGGTGGCCGCATGAGTGACGCACTTAAACCGCTGATCGAGGCCGCTGCAAACGGGCCACTGACCCGCCCACAGGCTGAAGAAGCCTTTGGTATTTTGTTTGAGGGCGAGGCCACGCCGAGCCAAATTGGCGGGCTGTTGATGGCGCTTCGCACCCGTGGTGAAACCGTGGATGAATATGCAGCCGCCGCCAAGGTGATGCGCGACAAATGCAACGCTGTGAAGGCTCCTGCCGGTGCGATGGACATCGTTGGCACGGGTGGCGACGGCAAAGGCACGCTGAATATTTCCACCGCAACGGCGTTTGTTGTGGCGGGCGCTGGCGTGACTGTGGCCAAGCATGGCAACCGCAATCTGTCGTCTAAATCGGGCGCGGCGGATGCGCTGGGGGAGATGGGCATCAACGTGATGGTCGGGGCAAAAGTGGTTGAAAAGGCACTGAAAAACGTCGGCATCGCCTTTATGATGGCCCCCATGCACCACCCAGCGATTGCCCATGTGATGCCAACGCGCTCTGAACTTGGCACCCGCACAATTTTCAACATCCTTGGCCCGCTGACCAACCCTGCAGGCGTCAAACGCCAACTGACAGGTGCATTTTCGCGCGCGTTGATCCGGCCAATGGCTGAAACTTTGCTTGCGCTTGGGTCTGACAAAGCATGGCTGGTGCATGGCTCGGACGGTACGGACGAGCTGTCAATCGCCGGTGTCAGCTGGGTCGCGGCGCTGGAAGATGGCAAGGTCACCGAGTTTGAGATTAATCCAAAGGACGCGGGCCTGCCCGTGCACCCGTTCGAGGACATCCTTGGCGGCACCCCTGCCGAGAACGCCGTGGCCTTTCGTGCCCTGTTGGATGGCGAAAAATCCGCCTACCGCGACGCCGTGTTGTTGAACGCCGCCGCAGCCCTGTTGGTGGCCGACAAGGTCACAAACCTGAAAGACGGGGCCGTGATGGCCGCGCAGAGCATCGATAGTGGAGCCGCCAAGCAGAAACTTGACGAATTGGCAGCGTTGACGTCGAAAGCATAGAGGCTTCCCCCCAACACCACAGGCTCGACATTCGATAGATGCGCCGAGCCTTAGGGGCAACCGTGTGCGATCAACTCGAGCAATTCCGTCCAAGACTCACTTCCGGAGATCACAACAACACCACTGGTGATCTCGACCAAAAGCATGGGTGAAATCAACACCCTATCACAGACTCGCACCTCCAAAGTCTCGCCAATATGGCGCGCCGTGAAGGGGGCAAATCCGTTTGCATCCTTCTCTGCCAATTTCATCGTCACCATTGGTTGGCCATCCCAGTCAAACCCGTTTTCCATGTCCACAGGGTCTGCCAGATCAAAGCGTTCCAATCCTGCAACAAACACCACTGGCAAACTTCGCCCCTGCCTCAAGAAAGTCGAATCAGAGGGGGTAGCCTGCCCACTCCAAGCGGCAAATATGAGGGCCAAAGTCAGGGAAATCATCCGCAAAACTGGGTTGTGTACTTGGCTGGACTTTGCTCGCATATGTCTTAACCCAACCATTCAACCGAATGCACATGCGGGCCAGCAATAGCCAGGTGTTGAGGCTCGCCGTGATGTGGCCACAAACGCAGGGTCAGCTGCGGGCCAGCGTTAGAGACTTGCTCAAACGACAACCACGCCAGCGGGGCGGTTTTGCTGGCTTTTGCACCTGCGCTTTCCATATGCGCCGTGATCCTCTGCTTCACATCAACTGGGAAGTATTGATAGGCAATCGAGTGGAACAACACCCGCGTGACGCCCTGCTCTGGTTCACGCGAAATCTGCGCTTCAACCCAGTCGGCGGCATCCATTTGGATCATCTCGGGCGGTGTGCGCTCTGCGATGTCTAAGGCGGCTTTGATCCGCGTGATGCGTGCGGCTTGATCGGGCCAGATATAGGCCAGCATCCGATCTCGATGATCCGCGCGTGTGATATCAAGTGGCTTTCGATCACACCCCTTTCGGCGGATGATTTGCGGCTCAACATTAGGCGGCGCGGCCCCGCTCCAATCGGGCGACAACTTTACCGCTGAAGCCGGATCACCGCGCTGTTGATCACCAAACAGGTAGGAAAACTTATCCACAAACAAGTTCAACCCGCCGCTCGCGCCGACCTCATACAGGGCCAACGGCAGTCCGGTTTGCTCCGCAATAACGCACATGCCCGGATATAACACACCCGAGCGCGCCACCTCGTTGGTTTGCGGCGGATGATCCAAAAACGCGCAGATCTCATCGTCCGCATCCGCAATCGCCGCCATGGCAGCACCTGTAAGCACGCCTTGATCAGGCAGATCGTGCGGTGGGTAAAGTGCCGCCAAAGTGGGCAATCGACCGGCTTGCACCAGCGCATTCAGCGCCCCCGCCAAACGCAAGGCCACCGCATCGCCCAAAGCATCGGCCTGCCCTTCCCAGCCTAAAATCCGCTGACCCGTTTTGGAGCTGCGATCCAGTTGCGGCCCCAGCCCCGCCATCAATTGCGCCGTCAAAGGCGAGCCCAGCTGCGCGCACCAGACCGCTTGTTTGGCGAAACTCTCGCGGATTTCGTCTTCGTTTTGCATGCACACTCCTGTTTGGCTCAATCCTAATGCGCGCCCGCTTCAATAACAATTGTCGCCGCGCTCCAATCGGGTTAAACAGCCGATATGAACATTTTGGACAAAATCAAAGCTTATAAGCTTGAGGACGTGGCGGCGCGCAAAGCGGCCGTCCCGATCGCCTCGATTGAAGCCGCCGCCAAAGCCGCTGCGCCGGTGCGCGGTTTCGCGAATGCGTTAAATCTGGCCACTCACGATGGTTACGGGTTGATCGCCGAGATCAAAAAGGCGAGCCCCTCCAAAGGCTTGATCCGCGAGGATTTCGACGTGCCCGCCTTGGCGCAAGCCTATAAGGACGGTGGCGCGACGTGCCTGTCGGTGCTGACGGACACTCCGAGTTTTCAGGGTGCGGATGAGTTTTTGGTCGCGGCCAACACGGCGGTCGATTTGCCGACCCTGCGCAAGGATTTCATGTATGATCCCTACCAGATCGTTGAGGCCCGTGCGCTGGGGGCCGATTGCATCTTGTTGATCATGGCCACGCTAGAAGACGCGCAAGCCGCCGAGCTGGAAGACGCCGCTTTTGGCCTTGGGTTGGATGTGTTGATCGAGGTCCATAATGAGGACGAGCTGACCCGCGCCACGAACCTAAAGTCGTCGCTGATCGGTATCAACAATCGCAATTTGAAAACCTTCGAGACCACGCTTGATACCACCAAGACCTTGGCCAAACTGGTGCCAGCGGGGCGCACGATTATTGCGGAGTCGGGTCTGAGCACCCCTGATGATCTGGCCGAGCTGGCCCAATACGGCGCGCGCTGTTTCTTGATCGGCGAAAGCCTGATGCGGCAGGATGATGTGGCTGCCGCCACGCTTGCGATGCTGGCCAATCCGTTGATGCCCGCCGGAGGGATGTAGATGGCTGACCAAACAACCACAGGGCTGACCCATTTTGACGACAGCGGCCAAGCCCATATGGTCGATGTTTCGGCCAAAGCTGTTACCTCGCGGAGCGCGGTGGCCCGAGGGCATGTGAAAATGAACGCTGAAACTTACGCGATTATGACCGATGGTTCGGCCAAAAAAGGCGACGTGTTGGGCGTGGCGCGTTTGGCGGGGATTATGGCAGCCAAACAGACAAGCAACCTGATCCCGCTGTGCCACCCGCTGCCCATCACCAAGGTCGCGTTGGAATTGACACCCGACGCCAGCATTCCGGGTGTGGTGATCAAGGCGACGGTGAAAACCACAGGCCAAACCGGCATCGAAATGGAAGCCCTAACGGCTGTCTCCGTTGCTGGGTTGACGGTTTACGACATGCTAAAGGCCGTCGAGAAAACCATGGAGATATCGGGCATTCGATTGTTGCGAAAAGAAGGCGGCAAATCGGGTACGTTCGAGGTGGAGTAGATGGGCAAGGGTCGTTCACTGGAGCTGTACTTTATCGACGGTAAACCGGACGGGATGCTGACGGCTGAAGTGTTCAATTGGACGGGTCATGTTTTGATGATCCCCCGAACGCGGATCAAAGACGCGTTGGGCCGTGATGAAGCGGGCTATACAGGTGTTTATATCCTGTTGGGTGAAACCGAGGATGGACCGCAGGCCTATATCGGCGAGGCCGAAGAATTGGGCACTCGTTTACGTGGCCACGTAAAGGGCAAGGATTGGTGGGAGGTGGCCGTGCTGATTACCTCAACCGCCAATAACCTGCACAAGGCGCATGTAAAATATCTGGAATCGCGGCTGGTGGAATTGGCGCAGGTGACCAAACGGATGCCGCTGGAAAACGGCAATGCGCCGACACGCAGCAGCCTGTCTGAGGCCGCCACCGCCAATATGGAAGAGTTTCTGGACACCCTGATGATGGTTCTGCCAGCCATTCAGGTTGATATGTTTGTGAATAAAGTGCAACCTAAAAAGGTTGAAATTTTACCCACCAAACATCAAAATCTCATAGAATTTGAAATTAACAACTCACGACTCGGGCTTGCGGCTATAGCAACAATTTCTGATGGCGACACCATAATTCAAGCTGGCTCCGTAGGACGAGATAAGTGGGTGGGAAAAGCATCATGGGATAGTGGCTACAGAAGATTGCGAGATACATTAATCGAAATTGGTATCATCTCAGTTGAAGATGGGAGTGCTATATTCAAAGAAAACTATGCATTCTCCAGTTTCTCCGCTGCGTCTACAGTAATTCAAGGCAGGAAAGCCAGCCCACGCGAATGGAAACTCAAAGGCACCAACACCACCTATGCCGAGTGGGAAGCCGAACAATTGGACACCAAAGAATGATCACCGTTGACCAAGCCCTGACCGAGATTTTCGCCCTGATAACCCCGCTTCAAACCGAAGTCATCCCGTTGGCCAAATCTGCTGGGCGCACCCTTGCGGAACCGGCGACAGCCACCCGCGATCAGCCGCCGTTTGCTTCGTCCGCGATGGATGGTTACGCCGTTCAGGGCGTCGAAGTCGAGGATGACGTCATGTTTAAGGTGATCGGCGAATCCGCCGCTGGCCACCGTTTTGACGGCGAGATCAAAGCCGGACAGGCCGTGCGGATTTTCACCGGCGCGCCCGTACCCAAGGGCGCGACGCGGGTTGTTATTCAAGAGGATGTGACCCGAACGGGTGATCTGATCACCTTGGGCCGCGACTTGGACCAGAGCGATTATATCCGCCCAGCAGGTGGCGACTTCAAATCGGGCGACACCATCTCCGCCCCGCGGGTTTTGACACCCAATGACATCGCCCTTTTGGCCTCGATGAACATCGCCAAAGTCACCGTCGCGCGGCGCCCCATCGTGGCGTTGATGGCGACCGGAGATGAATTGGTGATGCCCGGCGAAAATCCGGGGCAGGACCAGATCATTGCCTCGAACAATTTCGGCTTGGCAGCGCTGATTGAGCAGCACGGAGCTGAGGCGCGGATACTGCCGATTGCCCGTGACAATCAAGCCTCGCTGGAGGCGGCATTTGCGCTCTGTGACGGTGTTGATTTGATTGTCACCATCGGCGGGGCCTCGGTGGGGGATCATGATTTGGTCGGCCAAGTGGCGGGTGATTTGGGGTTGGAGCGCGCGTTTTATAAAATCGCCATGCGCCCCGGCAAGCCACTGATGGCAGGTAAAATCAACGGGGTTCCAATGATTGGCCTGCCAGGAAACCCCGTGTCCTCAATGGTTTGCGGCCACATCTTTATTTTACCCGCTCTGCGCATGATGCTGGGTTTTGACGCCAAACCACGCCTGCGCCAAACTGCGTTTCTAACCGCGGACATGGGGGCCAATGGGCCGCGCGAACATTACATGCGGGCAAGCGTCAAGGACGGCCAAATCACCCCCGCCACCCGCCAAGACAGCGCCCTGTTGTCGGTCCTTGCCAACGCCAACGCGCTGCTGGTCCGCGACGTTAACGCGCCCGCGATCAGCAAGGGCGAACAAGTTGACTATATCACGCTAGATTAAGCGAGACGTCAAAATCTGCTTTCGGTTGCAACCATCCTCCGGCTCTCATACCATTCAGGTTGAGGGATATTTAGTGACCAGTGATATTACACCAAAGATCGCGCATACCGCCCAGATTGTCGTCACCGCCGCAATTTGCGTTGCGGACCCGTCCGGGCTGACCATGGCTGCAACTGTGACAACAGGCGCGCTCAGCCTGCCCGAGGTGTTTAAACGCAACCCAGATGCCACCCGTAAGCTGACGAAAACCGTATCAAAGAAACTGACAGCCAGCCTAAAGAAACCCACCTTCCACATGCCCGCCAAAGGCCCTGTGTTGCTGCCGCAAATGCTGGACCAAGCCATGTTAACGCCGAATGATCTGGTGGATTGCGGGCTGAACCCCGACCTGATTTTGGGTCGCCTGTTAGACCGCCATGTCGATTCGGAACACCGCACCGGTGAAATGGCCGAAGCGTTTTGCAACTGGCTGCGCCCGCCCCTGACGGATTTGCTGAATGACCCTGAGTTCGTTGAAAATATGGCCCCTGCGATCTGGGCCTCGGTGCTTACCTATCTAAACCTGATCGTCGTAAACACTGATATCCTCGCGGCACAGTTTCGCGACACCGCGATTGAACTGGGTGCCACCCAAGAACGCGTCATGGCGCTGGCACGGCGGGTCGCAACGGATGTGCCTGATATTGACGCCGCCCACCGCGAGCTTGAAAACCATTTCGACAGGCTGACTGAGCGCAAGGAACGTCTTAGCCAAGGCTCCAACATTGATGATTGGGTTGATGTGTTGTTGCAAGAAATGGACGCGCTGGCCCAGAACAGTGGCATTGAAATGGCAGTGCAACGCGGGCGCGATGCCAAGGCCGCAATGCAAGACGAGCTGGAACGGCAAAAAGCCGGATACCTGCGTATCATCGATGAAACCCTGAGTTACGAGATCGAAAGCCGCGATGTTGGGGCGATTGCCAATAGCCTGATTGAAAAGCTGCAAATTGAAATGCCCGACAGCAGCCAGCAATTTGAGGCGCTGCGTGTTGTTCAAGATCAATGGTACGAAAAAGGCCGCGAAATGGGGTTGGCATTGGAGCTGGAGGTGGCAATTGAACTGGCACAGCGTTGTTTTGATTGGGCCATTGATGGTGATCAAAGGGGCAGTGCCCTAATTGATCTTGGCAATGCGCTATCAACCCTTGGCGAACGCGAAAGCGGCACGGCGCGGTTGGTGCAGGCGGTGCAAGCCTATGAAAACGCGTTGCAAGAGTACACGCAAGCGCGAGTGCCGCTGCAATGGGCGATGACCCAGAACAACCTTGGCAATGCGCTATCAACCCTTGGCGAACGCGAAAGCGGCACGGCGCGGTTGGAACAAGCGGTGCTGGCCTATGAAAACGCGCTGCAAGAGCGCACCCAAACGCGGGTGCCGCTGGATTGGGCGATGACGCAGAACAACCTTGGCGCTGCGCTGCAAACCCTTGGCCAACGCGAAAGCGGCACGGCGCGGTTGGAACAAGCGGTGCTGGCCTATGAAAACGCGCTGCAAGAGCGCACCCGAACACGGGTGCCGCTGCAATGGGCGATGACGCAGAACAACCTTGGCAATGCGCTATCAACCCTTGGCGAACGCGAAAGCGGCACGGCGCGGTTGGAACAAGCGGTGCTGGCCTATGAAAACGCGCTGCAAGAGCGCACCCAAACACGGGTGCCGCTGGATTGGGCGGGGACGCAGTTCAATCTGGGTGGCGTTCATCTGGCGTATTTCGACAAAACGCAGGATGCAGGCAGGCTGGATTTGGCCGAGGCGCATGTGCGGGCGGCATTAGAGCTGTTTGAGCAGGCGGCACCACATTATGCAGCAATGGCGCAACAGCTATTGGCGCAGATTGCGGCGCAGCGGAATTAAAGGTTGGCCTTGGCCGCGGGGTTCAGTGCCCCCTCTGCGCATGTGAAATTTCGCTGGGTTGAGGTTGTTGACACAAAACAAGAACATGTGTAGAACAGGACCTGAACGCCCCACATATAGGGGCCATTGGGTGAATTCGGGGAGTCTGGGCATGCTGACGCGCAAACAATTGGAACTGTTGACTTTTATTGACAAACGGGTGGCGCGTGACGGTGTTCCACCCTCATTTGATGAAATGAAAGAAGCCTTAAGCTTGCGGTCCAAATCCGGCATTCACCGGCTGATTACGGCGCTCGAGGAACGTGGGTTCATTCGCCGCTTGGCGCATCGGGCGCGGGCCATCGAGATTATCAAGTTACCGGATGCTTTGGGCGGGGGGGGCGTGGCCAAGGGTCCGGCTTCTGGATTCTCGCCGCAAGTGATTGACGGCGACAAGGTTGATGCGCCGCGTGACGCGATGCCGGTGATGATTGGCCATGCGGTCGAGCTGCCGGTGATGGGACGCATTGCGGCGGGCACTCCGATCGAGGCGATTTCTGAGGTGTCGCATAATGTGTCGGTACCAGGCGGCATGGTATCTGGCCAATCACACCACTATGCGCTTGAAGTTAAAGGCGATTCGATGATCGACGCCGGTATCAACGACGGAGATGTCGTGGTGATCCGCGAGACATCGGCCGCCGACAACGGCGATATCGTTGTGGCGCTGGTTGAAGGCCATGAGGCGACGTTGAAGCGGTATCGGCGCAAGGGCGCAATGATTGCGCTTGAGGCGGCCAATCCGGCCTATGAGACACGCATGTTGCCAGAAGAGCAGGTCAAGGTTCAGGGCCGTTTGGTTGGGTTGATCCGGACCTATTAGAGCGCTTGACGTATACGCCTGCATTGCTTGCGGGAACCCAATCTAATATGATTGCGGGCTTATCGAGCCTTACAGCCTTCATCAAAGTGACACATCAAACGAAAAGTGCCCGTAGGGGCACGATGAGTTGCCGTAGGGTCTATTCCATATTCCAAAGCCGGTCCCCCGCCTGATCCTTGGCCCCAACCAATCGTAAACCCGCATCCTCCACATAGATAGCCAAGGCGCCTGTCTTTTCCAAAAAGCGCGCGTCGATCATCTGGCATGCTCCTTCGGCGTCATATGTCGCCGTGCTGATCACCCAGATCCCCGCCAAACATTCCGCCGCCAATCTTCCCTCGGCGGCTTTGCCTGTCAGGTTCACAAATTCCTGCCCGTCGACCTCAAACCGTCGCACGCCCTTTGCACCCGAAAACCCGACGCGGCCAAACGCTTTGGCCTGCGCCAAAGGCCCATCGCCGTCGTTTTCCAACCAGTTACGCGACGCAAATCCGTCTCCGCGGGCTTTGCTCATGGCGCGGCCCTCGGGGCCCAGCAGCCCGACCAACCCGCCACTGGGCGAAATCAGCACGGCGGGCCGCTCGGTGTTAGCCCACAAAACAAAGCTGATCAACGCCACCCCAATGCCCGCATAGCGCAGCCGCCCCTGCCACAGGATCAAGAACAACATCCCCAAGGCAAACAGCGGTAACACGGCGGGCATTGGCGTCACCACATGGCTCAACGCTCCGTCCAGTCCCGCCACCCATTCGGCCACGCCCAATATCCACAAAACGCCCCAGCGCATCACGGCCAGCCCGATCCACGCCAGCCCCAGCGGGTACAACACCGCTGCCATCACAGCCGCAGGCATCACCAGCACGCCCATCAATGGCACCGTCAGCATGTTGGCAAGCAACCCATAATGGGCGATTTGGTTGAAATGCGCCGCCGCCACAGGGGCCGTCGCCGCGCCGGCCACAAAGGACGAAATCAACACCGCCAGCACGGGGCGCAAAAACGCTGGCACGTTTGAATCATCCCAATATCGCAGCGCCCCGAACACGGCGACCAAAGCCGTGGTGGCGGCGAATGACATCTGGAACCCCGGCCCTGTCAGGGCTTCGGGGCGGCGCAACAACACGATGATCGCCGCCAAGGCTACGGCTCGTAAGGTCAGCGCCCGACGTTCAAACAAGATGGCCACCAACATCACAGCCACCATGATATAGGCGCGCTCGGTCGCGACATTACCACCGGATAACGCCAAGTAACCGCTGGCAGCTGCAAGCGCCACAAGGGCCGCTATTTTCTTGATGGGCCAGCGCAGGTTGATCATCGGCACCAACGATAACACAAGCCGCATTGCCCCAAACACAAAGCCCGTCAGCAACCCCATATGCAGGCCCGAAATCGCTAATAAATGCGCCAGATTCGAGGCCCGCAATTGCCCCAAAACTTCGCGCCGCATCCCCGAGCGATCCCCTGTCATGATTGCAGCCGCAAAAGCCCCCGCATCGCCGGACATTCGGGTTTGAACCCCTTGCGAAATGGCGCGGCGAATACGTTGAACCAACAGGCCCGCCTGCCCTTGTTCGGCGGGCGCCAGCGTTAGGACCGGCACCCGCGTGTAACCAACAGCGCCCAGACTTTGGAACCACGCCATGCGCTGAAAATCAAAGCCGCCGGGTTCGACCGGTCCTTGGGGGCCGGACAAATGCCCCGTCGTGATCACCAGCATGCCGGGTTCGGGGGTGATGTGGCTCTCTTTACCGTGCAGGGTCACACGCACCTTGGCAGGGGTGCGCCAATCGGGGGTACGTTCCAGCACAACGCGGTCCAGCGTCAGGCGTACTTTGTCAGATTGAGAGCGATCAACCTTGATCACCCGCCCCTCAATCGCGCCGTAATACCGAAAACCAAGAACCGGCTCAGCCACCATATTTGCCCGCAAACCGGCTGCCAAGATCCCGACAATGATCAAAAGCACCGCCAAGAACAGCGGCCGCATGCGCTCCCCCAACCACAGTGCCGCGGCCCCCAGTCCAACCACGGCCGAAGCCAGCGAGGCATAGGCGCCGCTGCCAGGCTCAACCCCCAAACCAAAGTATGTGCCGACGCCAATTGCCAGACAGACCGGCACCCAAGCCGACAAATGTCCGCGCTGGCGCAAAAGCAGATCTGGCACCAGGTCAATCAGGTTGGATATTTGCGCCACTCTTGTTCTTGCCTTCATGCCACTTTAATACAGTCTTAACGTTATCCCCCTCATGGTTTCCAAAAGGTTAATATTCATGCCCTCACGTCCAGTTGTCACCCGTTTCGCCCCCTCGCCAACCGGATATCTGCATATCGGCGGGGCGCGCACGGCCCTGTTCAACTGGTTGTTCGCCCGCCATCACGGTGGTGAATTCCAGCTGCGCATTGAGGACACCGACCGCGCCCGCTCATCCCCAGAGGCCACCGCCGCCATCCTGCGTGGCATGGAATGGCTGGGCCTGACCCATGATGGCGAAGTGGTCAGCCAGTTTGAACGCGCCGACCGCCACGCCGAAGTGGCGCACCAAATGCTGGATGCGGGTTATGCCTATAAATGCTTTTCAACCCAAGACGAAATTGCCGGTTTTCGCGACGCCGCCAAAGCCGAGGGCAAGTCCACTCTGTTTCAAAGCCCATGGCGTGATGCTGATGCCGCCAACCAGCCTGACGCTCCCTATGTGATCCGCATGAAAGCCCCGCGTGACGGCCAAACCGTGATCCAAGATCAGGTGCAGGGTGATGTGAAATTTGAAAATAAATTGCTCGATGACATGATTTGTTTACGTTCTGATGGCACACCCACCTATATGTTGGCTGTTGTTGTAGATGACCATGATATGGGCGTGACCCATGTTATCCGTGGCGATGACCACTTGAACAATGCGGCCCGCCAGACGCTGGTTTACACCGCGATGGGTTGGGACGTGCCGGTATGGGCACATATTCCGCTGATCCACGGACCGGATGGCAAGAAACTGTCAAAACGCCACGGGGCGCTGGGGGTCGAAGAATATCAGGCCATGGGCTATCCGGCCTCAGCGATGCGCAACTATCTGGCCCGACTGGGTTGGAGCCATGGGGATGATGAGTTTTTCACATCCGAACAGGCGATTGAATGGTTTGGATTGGACGGGATTGGCAAATCCCCGTCCCGTTTTGATTTCAAAAAGCTGGATAATATTTCGGGCCAGCATATTGCGGCGACGGATGATGAGGCCCTGATCGATCAAATCAATGGCTATTTAGGCGCAACGGATCAGCCCACCCTAAATGATGAACAAAAAAATCTTATGCTGCGTGGCATGTATTGCCTGAAAGAACGCGCCAAGACAATTCCGTTACTGCTTGAAAAGGCTGAATTTATTTTGACATCTCGGCCAATTCAACCGGATGAAAAAGCCGCCAAGCTACTGGATGATGTATCCCGTGGTATACTGAACCAATTGACGCCCCTGCTGCAAGATGTTAGCTGGACACGCGACGCCTTGGAACAGGTGGCAACCGAGGTTGCAGAGGCCAACGATGCCAAGTTTGGCAAGATCGCAGGCCCTCTTCGGGCAGCACTGGCGGGACGTACCGCAACGCCCAGTGTTTTCGACATGATGCTGGTTATCGGGCGCGAGGAAACGATTGCCCGTTTAACTGATGCAATTGGCTAAAGCATTGGCTTTTGTCAGAATGATCACCGTACGCCTGCCCGCGATCCGCGCGGATTGGACAATGAAGGATAAAAAATGACCGACAATAATAAGACAGCTACCCTTACCTTTGACGGGAAGACAATTGAGCTTCCTATGCACTCCCCGACTGTGGGTCCGGATGTTATCGACATTCGTAAGCTTTACGCGCAGGGTGACGTTTTCACCTATGACCCCGGGTTCACATCCACAGCGGCCTGTGATTCGGCCATCACATATATTGACGGCAATGAAGGTGTCTTGCTGCACCGTGGGTATTCGATTGAGCAGTTGACCGAAAATTCTCACTATTTGGAAGTATGCTATTTGCTGCTGAACGAAGACCTGCCAACAGCCGCGCAGTTGGAAGACTTTGAAAGTCGCGTCACGCATCACACCATGCTGCATGAGCAGATGATGAACTTTTTCCGTGGCTTCCGCCGTGACGCGCATCCGATGGCCATTATGAACGGTGTGGTCGGTGCAATGTCCGCGTTCTATCATGACTCGCTCGACATCAATGACCCTTACCAGCGCGAAGTTGCCTCGATCCGGATGATCGCCAAGATGCCGACAATTGCGGCGATGGCGTTCAAATATTCGCAAGGGCAGCCTTTTGTGTACCCGCGCAATGATCTGGATTACGCCTCCAACTTCTTGCGGATGTGTTTCTCGGTGCCCGCTGAAGAATACGAAGTTGACCCGATCCTGGCCCGCGCCATGGACCGTATCTTTACGCTGCACGCCGATCACGAGCAAAACGCCTCGACCTCGACTGTGCGTCTTGCTGGCTCCTCTGGTGCCAACCCGTTCGCCTGTATTGCGGCTGGCATTGCCTGCCTGTGGGGCCCTGCTCACGGTGGTGCGAACCAAGCTTGCTTGGAAATGCTTGAGGAAATCGGCTCGGTTGACCGCATTCCTGAATTCATCGCCCGCGCCAAGGATAAGAATGATCCGTTCCGCCTGATGGGCTTTGGTCACCGCGTTTACAAGAACTTTGACCCACGCGCCACAGTGCTAAAAGAAAGCGCTGACGAAGTGCTGGAGCTGATGGGGATCGAAAACAACCCTAAACTGCAAGTTGCCAAGGCGCTGGAAAAAGCAGCGCTTGAGGATCCGTACTTCAAGGACAAGAAACTGTTCCCGAATGTGGATTTCTATTCCGGCATTATCCTAGAGGCGATGGGCTTTCCAACCTCGATGTTCACACCGATCTTTGCGCTGTCGCGCACCGTCGGCTGGATTGCACAATGGAAAGAAATGCTGGGCGACCCGCAGCTGAAAATCGGCCGTCCACGCCAGCTGTACCACGGCGAAACATTCCGCGATTATGTGAATGTTGAAGACCGCTAAGTTCAGATGAGTTTGAGAATGTAAATAGGGCCGTCCATTTGGGCGGCCCTACTGCAATGTAGTATCACTGGCTGCTTTGAGCCCAGAGTCACCGATGCTGCAAGCCGCACGAAGGTCCGCATTTTGGTGGTCAGTGGGATTAGGGCGGGTTAGCATCAAAGAATGACAAGTAATACTGAAATCCATCGTCCAGATAACGTGCCATTGGGCGTCGCCACGATTGTTGGAACCGTACTTGCCTTGTCACTCGGCGATGCGCTTATCAAATCGCTTGGTGGAGGCGGAGGCATGGGCCTGTGGCAACTATTCGCCATTCGCTCGCTGCTGGCCTTCCCTGTCTTGCTTGCGGGGGCGCTAGTTTTCGTCAATTGGGCGCATCTCGCGCCAAAATCAGTCACGTGGATTGCGCTACGGTCCGCATTGTTGACCGCAATGTGGATCGCCTACTATCTTGCGCTCCCGCTACTCCCATTGGCTATTGCGGCGGCGGCCTATTACACATTGCCATTGTTCATTGTGGCGTTCGCCGCACTGTTCGGCGGAGAAATAGTCGGGCGATCTCAATGGGCGGGTGTGGTTCTCGGTTTTGTAGGTATTGTGCTCGTCCTAAGACCCGGTGGCGACGCATTTGATTGGGCTGCGGTGCTACCCATCCTTGCGGCCATCCTTTATGCACTGGCAATGATTTTGGCCCGCACCAAATGTCGCAACGAGCATCCCGTAACGCTCGCCCTCGGATTAAACGCTACCTTTATCATCGTTGGATTTATGGGACTTTTAATTGGAGTATTTCTACCGATTGAAGTGGCAGGTTTTCTGTCCCCAGATTGGATGCACATGGGATTAATAGAATGGCGTACAGCAGCCATTCTAGCGGGTCTAATCCTCGTTGCGTCTGTTGGAACAGCCGTCGCCTATCAAGCAGCACCTGCTTCGACAGTAGGCACTTTTGATTTCGCTTATGTTGGGTTCGCATTGATTTGGGGTGCTCTGTTCTTTGGAGAACGTCCCGACAACATTGCTCTTGTCGGTATTGGTCTAATTGTCCTTGCCGGAGTGCTGGCTGTTCGTCGCCCCCGGCTACAAGCGTGAGTATGAAACGGACACACGAATGAATGATTTGAACGGCAACAAAGTCCGCTTATCTGACTTTTACCTTTATTGCCTTTGCTATGCAAAGGCAGCGCCCGGACCTCCCCCATGGGGAGGGCGCTATGCACCCACCCCGAGGTCCATGAGCGGTGCTTTCCGACAACGCGGGCTACCATCTCGGCGGCCCTTTTCTATTGCCCTTAACCCCCAGCGTGCCTAAACAAGGGAAGGGTCCGCAGTTCACCCAGACGCCGTCGGTGATTTCACCATGCTAAACCTGCTTTGAAATCCCCAATTTATTGTCTTTTTGCGCAATATGATAAGGGCGGCTCTTGTAGGTTCATGCGCAGGAAAGGCATGTCATGTCACGCGACCACATCCAGCTACAAATCACCGATCTTTCGGGATTTGCCAGCCAATTACGTAAACACCTTAGCCAAAGCGAAGAATTTCCCGGCCATCTTGCCTTTCTTGGCATGATCGCCCGCGCTGCTGGATTTCGAAATTTTCAGCACCTTCAAAGCCTTGCCGACAGACAAAAACCCTTAGGTGAAGAGACGTCCAAACGGCTGCAACGCGCGATCCGTGCCTTTGACGGTGGCACAAGATTGACTCATTGGCCAGCCACAACCACCGTTCAAGGCATGTGTCTGTGGCCGATTTGGTTTGATCTGGAAAACAACACGGAATTGTCGGAAAGCGACGTGAATGCCGCTATCAAAGCTAGAATTACGTTTGAAGACTACCCATTGGTGCGCCGCTCATTGATTGATCACAAGTTCATGACGCGCACAAAAGATGGCAGTATCTACACGCGGACAAACATTACACCACCGCCCGAAGCTGTCCTACTGATCAAAGCCATTTCTGCCATCTAAAATAACGTCTGGCATTGCTGCACATAAACGCGCAATGCCAGACAAGCCAGAATTGACATTAGACGCGATTACCGCCCCTCAAACTTGGCTGGGCGTTTTTCAAGGAATGCCAACACGCCTTCTTTGAAATCGCGGGTTTTACCCGCTTCGCCTTGCAAACGCGCTTCTAGGGCCAGTTGCTCATCCATTGTGTTGTCAAAGGTGCCGCGAATGGCCTCTTTCACGCGGGCGTAGGCGGCTGTCGGGCCGCTGGCCAATTTGGTTGCACGCCCCCACCAATGGTCTGCAAAGGTGTCGTCCTCGATCGCTTCCCAAATCATGCCCCAGTCAGCGGCCTGTTGGGCTGTGATCGGTTCGGCAAACAGCGCCGCGCCCATGGCTTTGGCAGCGCCCATTTGACGGGGCAACCAATAGGTGCCGCCCGCGTCTGGGATCAGTCCAATGCGGGTGAAGGCCTGCAAGAAGGCCGCAGATTTCGTTGCGATCACCACGTCAGCGGCCAGCGCAAGGTTGGCCCCTGCCCCCGCAGCCGCGCCGTTCACCGCCGCAATCGTCGGGATCGGGCAGTCAAAAATCGCTTTTAGCATCGGGGTGTATTCGTCACGCAAAGTGCGCTCTAGATCAATATCAGCGGCATTGGCGCGGTCGCCCAAATCTTGGCCCGCGCAAAACGCCCGCCCCTTGCCGGTGATCACCAGCGCGCGCGCCGACTTGCCAGCCTCGATCACCGCATGGGTGATTTCGGCCCGCATCTGGGTGTTCAACGCGTTCATAACGTCAGGACGGTTCAGGGTCAGCACAGCGATATCATCACGCACACTGAGCAGGATTGTTGAATAGTTCATCTCGCGCCTCCATTAGCTTTGGCTATAGGAATACCGTTTTGGCTGGCAATTGAAAGGGCGACACTGCGTAATTCTTTGACCTAGTCTTTTAGAATTTCCGCCAGACGGGCTTCTTCTTCTTTTGATAGATCAGCACCGACAGTATTTTGGGCCTCAGCGCGTCCCCGCAAATAAAGGAATGCAGCAATTAGCGCAAAGAACAGCAGCGCCGGACCCGCGATATAGAGGATGATGTTTGAGCCAGCCCAAGTTGGGCGCATTAACACATATTCGCCGTAGCGGCCCACCACGAAATCCAATATTTCCTGATCGGTTTGCCCGGCCACCAGACGTTCGCGCACCAGTAGGCGCAGATCGCGGGCGATGCCGGCATTGGATTCGTCGATATTTTCGCCCTGACAGACCACACAGCGCAATTCTTGGCCCAGTCCACGCGCGCGGGCCTCAAGCACAGGATCAGATAAAACTTCGTCCGGCTGCACCGCGAACGCGGGACTGGCCAGCAAGGTTAGGATCAAGATCAAATGCTTCATTTCAGATTACTCCGCCGCCGCAATCACGGTTTTTCGCAGTTTACGTGCCCCCGCCGCCACGCGGTAACGCCGGTCCGTCAGACTGATCATGCCGCCAAACGCCATGATGACGCAGCCCATCCAAATCCAGCTGGCAAAGGGTTTGATATAGGTGCGCACGGCCCAGCCGCCGCCGTCTTGGGGATCGCCTATCACCAGATAGATGTCGCGCAGAAACCCGTTGTGAATGGCGGCCTCGGTGGTGGGCATCGCCTGCACCGGATAGACGCGTTTTTCGGGTCTTAGGGTGGTGATCAACTGACCGTTTTCTGTGACCGACATTTCGCCCATGGTGGTGATATAGTTCGGGCCCTGTAAGCGTTTGACATCAAGCAATGTAATTTCTAGCGATCCCACAGTGAAGGGTGCGTTTAAGTTGGCAATGCGAATGTCTTCCTCGGACCATGCGGTCAGGCAGGCAATGCCGGTGATGGCAATGCCAAAGCCGCTGTGCGCCAAAGCTTTGCCCCAATCTGCCCGCGGCAAGTTGAGCATCCGACGCGCCCGCGCGCCAAACCCGCCGCGCCCTGTGCGCATCATCAAATCCATCATCGCGCCGCCTGTCAGCCAGACCCCAAGCGCGATCCCGACCGGGCCAAGGGCTGTGCGCCCGGATTGGATTGACCAGACCAACACGCCGACGGCCACGGTCAATGCGATCAAGCCTGACGTGGATTTCACGGCGCGCCATAGGCGGGCGCGTTTCCATGGCAGGATCGCGCCAATCGGCAAAATTACGGCCAAGGCCACCATAAAGGGCGTAAAGGCCATGTTGAAAAATGGCGCGCCCACAGACAGTTTGCGATCAAATGCCATCTCAGCCACCAAAGGCCAGACCGTTCCGATGAACACAACAAAAGCCGCGACCGCCAACAGGATGTTGTTCAACACCAGTGCGGTTTCGCGGCTGGCCATGGAAAACACCCCCTTGGCCTCAAGCGCTTGGGCACGGATCGCGAATAGGATCAGCGATCCGCCGGTGAAAAACGCCGTGATGAACAAGATATAGACGCCGCGTTCAGGGTCGGTGGCAAAGGCATGCACTGAGGTCAGGATGCCCGAACGCACGATGAAAGCGCCAATCAGCGAAAACCCAAATGCAAGGATCGCCAGCAGGATGGTCCAGCTTTTCAGCGACTCGCGTTTTTCGACCACGATGGCGGAATGCAGCAGCGCGACGGCGATCAGCCATGGCATGAACGAGGCATTCTCAACCGAATCCCAAAACCAAAAACCGCCCCAACCCAATTCGTAATAGGCCCACCAAGACCCAAGCGCGATGCCGATGGTCAGAAATATCCACGCCGCCAGCGTCCACGGGCGCACCCATCTGGCCCAGGCCGCATCGACCCGCCCCTCGATCAAGGCGGCGACAGCGAAACTGAACGACATCGACAGACCGACATAGCCCAAATATAAAAACGGCGGATGAAACGCGAGGCCGGGGTCCTGCAAAAGCGGGTTCAGACCTTGGCCATCAAAGGGAGGGTTTTGCAGGCGTAAAAACGGGTTCGAGGTGAACAAAACAAAGCTGAGGAAGGCCACTCCGATGGAAGATTGAACCGCCAAAACGCGGGCACGCAATGTGGGCGGCAGATTGCCCCCAAACCACGCCGCACAAGCCCCGAACAACGTTAAGATCAGCACCCACAGCAGCATTGAGCCCTCGTGATTGCCCCAAACGCCCGCGACTTTGTACAGCATCGGCTTGGCGGTATGCGAATTTTGCACAACCAGCTTTAGCGAGAAATCCGAGGTCACAAAGGCATAGGTGAGTGCGCCAAAGGCATAGGCCGTCAGAAAAAACTGCGCGTTGGCGGCGGGAATGGCAACTTGCATCCAGCCGGGCCAACGCTTGTGCGCCCCGACAAGAGGAATGACCGTTTGCACGATGGCAACAGCAAGGGCGAGGATCAGGGCGAAATGGCCTGTTTCGATTATCATGCCCCTTCATAGGCGCATCATTCGTCTAGGCCAACGGTAATTCACCCCCTATGCAGGGGCGATTTGTCACAATCCAGCGATAAGCGGCCCCCGCGACAGGGGCGCTTACCGGACAGACCATTCTGACAGGGCCGCGTTTCCATCAATCTTAAGTGCGAGCTTGGGCAATTTATGATCCGCAACACTGGGGCTGAGCGCGTTCAGGGTGCGAATATTTTCGACAACCTGCGGCACGCGCATCATGGTTTCAGTGATCGAGCGTTGAAACTCTTGGCCCTTAAACTGATGCCGCGCCCCAAAATAGAACGACACAATCGCGCCGAGCAACCACCACAAAGGTTCAGGCACCAGCGCCAGCCCTTGCATGCGTGTCGCAAACCAGATCGGGTCAACCATCGCTGTTACAAACAGCCCCAACGTGCCAAATGCCAACAGCGGGCGCGGCAATCGGTTTAACCCGTCCATAAACTGATCAAACCCACCCTTTTGCGGGTGGCTGAATTCTTGACCGTGCTGGCGCATGGCTTGGGTTTGCAAACTGGTTGTCCGCGCCGCACTTGCTTCGGCGTTTTCGCGGAAAACCTCTGCGGTTTCGCGGACCACATTGCGCCCGCCGCCAAAAATCATCGTGAATATCCTGTCGATCAAGCCCATTTTGCGATCCTCTTGCGATGTTCCTCGTCCGATAGGTGAAACCGCGGCGAGATAAAATCTTCGGCCCGTTTGATCCAACCGCCTTTGCCACCATCGCGGCGACGGGCGTATTTGCGGCTGGCGGGGCGTGCATCGGCCAAAGCATAGTAATAGTTACGACGCGCAATGCCGTAAGCATCGGCCAAATGGTTCGGCGCCGAGGCATGGGCTGATTGGGCCGCTGTGATAGTTTGTGGCCCGATGCCGCCATCCACCCCAACCGCATGGCCCATTTCCACCATCAAACGCTGCAAGATCTTGACGGCATTTGCGCCCGCGTTGACATACATATCAAACACCGTGGCCTGCAGCGGTTCCGGCAGATCATCCACACGGGGACGCTTGAAATAATGGGTGATAAAGATGTCCACCGCCTGTTTGCGGGTCAGTGCCCGCACGTCGGCCTCGGATATGCGGCCGTCGCGGGTCAGATCCAAACCAAGACGACGCATGGTGTGAATTGTAACGCCAAAATTGGTGGCTCCGCCCGGATCGTCCGGATCATTCACATAGCCACCTTCACGGGCGACAATCTCGGTAGCAATTTGGTGAACTGTGTGCATTTTATCCCCGCTGGTTGTTGCGGCGAGGATGGTATCAATTTGGTTAATTTAGCCCTTAACCATCGTTCGGAGCGGCATCAGGATCAACGTAATTGCCTTGTTCCTTTAGGGCATCAATGACTTCGCGAGGCATGTAGTTTTCGTCATGTTTTGCAAGTATTTCAGTAGCTTGGAACACACCTTCAATATAGCTGCCAGTGGCAACTGTGCCTTGGCCTTCCTTAAACAGGTCAGGCAACACACCGCTATAGCTGGCTTTGATCGTGGCTCCACCGTCCGTGATGCTAAAGGTAATTGCCTCTCCCTGACCGCGCACCAGAGACCCGGCCTCGACCAATCCACCCACCCGCAAGACCTGGTTTGCCGGAGGGGTGTCAGCGAAAATTTCAGACGGGCTTTTGAAGTAGTTGATCCCACCCCGCATCGCGTAGCCGATCATCGCTGTCGAGAGCGAAAGCGCCACGACGGCTGCGATGATAACCTGTATCCGGCGTTGTTTCTTTAAACCCTTCATGGCAATTTACGGAAAAACAGGCGCGGCCATCAGGCCCGCAGTTTCATCCTCTCCCAACATCAGATTTGCGTTTTGTATGGCTTGGCCGGACGAGCCTTTGGTCAGATTGTCCAAGGCAGCAACGATGATCGTGCGCCCTTCAATCCGGTCGGCCACCACGCCGATATGGCAGAAATTCGAGCCACGGATGTGCCGCGTTGACGGTGCCTCGCCAAAGGGCAATGTCAGCACGAAAGGTTCATCCTGATAGGCCGCGGTAAGGGCCGTGTGGATCTTGTTGGCGTCGCCTTTGACGTAAATGGTCGCCAAAACCCCTCGATTGGCGGGGATCAGGTGCGGCGTGAACTGCACCTTGACGGGCCGCCCCGCATGGCGCGAAAACTCTTGGTCGAACTCGGCCAGATGCCGGTGGGTGCCGCCAATGGCATAGCCGTGATAGCCCTCGGACAATTCCGCATGCAGCAGATTTTCCTTAAGCGCGCGCCCTGCCCCGGACACCGCCGCCTTTAGGTCAATCACGATATCGTCCAAATCGATCAGCCCGCCCGTCATCAAAGGGTTCAGCGCCAATTGCCCCGTGGCCGCATTGCACCCCGTGCCGGCAACCAGACGTGCGGCGCGGATTTCCTCGCGGTAAAACTCGGTCAGACCGTAAACCGCCTCGGGCTGAATATGCGGCGCGCCATGTGGTTTGCCGTACCATTTGGCGTATTCATCCACATCACGCAGCCGGAAATCTGCCGACAGATCGACGATTTTCAGATCCAGCGGCAATTCACGTATGACGGCCTGTGATGTGGCATGTGGCAAGGCGCAGAACGCCAGATCAATGTCAGCGAAATCAATCTGGTCGATTTTCACCAGATCAGGCAAATCAAGGTGACGCAGATGCGGGAACACGTCGCGGTAGGCCATTCCGGCCTTGCGTTCGCCCGAAAGTGCAACGATTTCCATATCAGGATGGTTGGCGATTAGACGCACCAGCTCGGCTCCGGTGTAGCCGCTGGCGCCAAGAATGGCGATTTTATGGGTCATGATGAGACCTCTCAATTAGGTTGCGAAATGTGTAATAGGTGTTTGGACGCACTGCAATCACGCAGCGATAAAAGCGATCTTTCGTCGCAGGAACTGGGTGGCGCGGTCGGACACCGCCGCCGGATCGCCCGTGGTCAAGAACAGCGTGTCCGTGCCCTCGCCGATCATATTGGGGTGACGTTCCAAATAATGTGCAAGGCTCTCGGCCACCAGATTGGCTTGGGAATAGACTTTTACATCCGCGCCCAAAGCCGCCTGAAAATGCTTTTCCATCAAGGGGTAATGGGTGCAGCCTAAAATCGCGGCCTCAGGTTTTGGCATTTTACGCATCAAGGCTTCGACATGGCTGCGCACCATGGCTTCGGCCAGTATTTCGTCGCCATCCTCGATCGCATCGACGACGCCGCCGCAGGCTTGGGCCTCGACATCAACGCCGATGGCGCGAAAGGCCAACTCGCGTTGAAAGGCGCGGCTGGCGACGGTGGCAGGGGTGGCAAACAGCGCGACGTGTTTCACATCAACCTCGCGGGGCGGTGAATTATCGCCCCACTGGCGTTCGGTCAGGGCCTCGATCAAAGGCACGAACACGCCCAAAACCCGCTTGCCTTGCGGCATGCCTTCTTCTTGCATCCTGCGCAGGGCGGCGGCGCTGGCGGTGTTGCAAGCCAGGATCACCAGATCGCATCCGGCATCCCACAGCCGTTCAACGGCCGCCTTGGTCAGGTTGTAAACGTCATCGGCGTCGCGCACCCCGTAGGGCGCATGCGCGGAATCGCCCAGATAAACAAAGGGCACATCCGGCAGGCGTTTGCTGACCGCGTCCAGCACGGTCAAGCCGCCTAACCCTGAATCAAAAATGCCTACAGCCATATCCGCCTCGTGTCCGTTTGAATTTCATCTGAGCAATAGTGCGCTTTGGGATGAAAATCCATGCCTTATTCGGCGGCTTGCATTGCTGTTGGTGCCGGATCACGAAATTGCGCCAGTAATGCCTCACGTTGTTTGGCGGCCGCGGTCTCGTTGGCCTCTTTTACGGGGCCAAAGCCACGAATGCTCAGCGGCAATTCGGCCAAGGCGATGGCGCTGTCCATGGATTGCGGCGTCACATTGGCCAAAATCTCAGTCATGTCGCTCTCAAATTGCGTGATCAACGCCCGCTCCATTTTACGCTCGGCAAACCGTCCGAATGGATCAAACGCACTGCCCCGCAAACCCTTTAGGCGAGCCAAAACGCGGTAAGCAGGCATGATCCAGCCTCCAAACTCACGCTTTTTCGGACGGCCATTGGCGTCTTTGCCTGGCAAGATTGGCGGTGACAAATGAAACCGCATTTTGAAATCTCCATCAAACTGTTCCCGCGCCTTATCGGCTGTATCAAGCATCAGACGGGCCACCTCATATTCGTCCTTATAGGCCAGCAATTTATGGTAGCCCTTGGCGACAGCCTTTTTGAGGGCGGGATCATCCACTTGATCGACCAGCGTCAAAAACCGCTGCTTCAAAGCGTCATTTTGATAGTCGACAAGGTAATCAGCCCTATAAGAGATCATTTCGTCCAGCGTTTTGGGCGCTTCAACCTCTGCCGGTTGCAACAGCTTGGCTGCATCCTCGGGATGTTCAACCGCCCAACGACCGATTTCAAAGGCACGTTTATTGCCCGCGACGGCGGCCTTGTTCAGCTCGACAGCCGCGATGATCGCATCATAACTTAGCGGCAACAACCCGCGTTGCCATGCCGCGCCGACGATCATCATATTCGAAAAAATACTGTCGCCCAGCAGCGCACGGGCCAATTCCGAGGCATCAAATTCGACCATATTGCCCGACAAGCGCGCCTCAATTTGCAGGGTTAACCGATCAAACGGCAGTTTAAATTCGGTGTCGCGGGTGAAATCTCCAGTGATAATCTCGTGGTTGTTGACCACAGCCCCCGTGCGCCCGGTCTTCATCAAACCGATGGTTTTTGCGCCCGCCGTTGTGACCAAATCGCCGCCCAAAACTGCGTGCGCTTCGCCCAAAGCAACACGGATTGCGCTGATGTCCTCAGGACGTTTTGCCAATCTTAGATGGATATGCACGGCCCCGCCCTTTTGGGCCAGCCCCGCCATTTCCATCATGCCAGCACCCATGCCGTCGATATGGGCCGCCTGCGCCAAAATAGCGCCGATGGTGACAACTCCGGTGCCGCCAACGCCAGTGATCACCACGTTGTGGGTGCCGTTGATTGTGGGCAATTTCGGGGATGGCAAGTCAGGCAGATCAATCGAAGTGGTGGCTGCTTTTTTCACAACCGCACCGCTTAAGGTCACGAAAGACGGGCAAAACCCGTTGACGCAGGAAAAGTCTTTGTTGCAAGACGACTGATCAATCGCCCGCTTGCGGCCAAGTTCTGTTTCGACCGGAATGATCGACACGCAGTTGGATTGCACACCGCAGTCACCGCAGCCCTCGCAGACGTCCGTGTTGATGAACACCCGCTTATCCGGATCAGGAAACAGCCCGCGTTTGCGGCGGCGGCGTTTTTCGGCGGCGCAGGTTTGCACATAAATAATTGCCGATACGCCCTTGATTTTACTATATTTACGCTGAACATCCATCAGTTCGTCGCGCGGGTGCCAATCCAGATTTGAGGGGAACAAGCCGCGGTCCACATCTTCGGCTTCGTCATAGACCACAGCGATGTGCTTCACACCCATGGCCTGAACTTCTTTGGCAATGCGTCCAGCGTCCAAGCCGCCCTCATTGCCCTGTCCACCAGTCATGGCGACCGCGTCATTGAACAGGATTTTGTAGGTCATTGTGGTACCTGCTGCCACAGCGGAACGGATCGCCATGATGCCAGAATGGTTGTAGGTGCCGTCGCCAATGTTTTGGAAAACATGCTCGGTGTTTGAGAACAGCGCCTCGCCAACCCAGTTCGCGCCCTCGCCGCCCATTTGGGTGAAACCCGTGGTCGAACGGTCCATCCATTGCACCATATAGTGGCAACCAATACCCGCATAAGCACGCGAGCCCTCGGGGACTTTGGTCGACGAATTATGCGGACAACCGGAACAGAAATACGGCAGCCGGGCGGCGATTTCTTCCGCGTTATCAGCGGTGCGCGCCGAAGAGAGCAGTTGCAATCCGGATTTGACCCCATCTGTATCGCACCCTTCTTCAATCAGAATGCCACCGATTTTTTCAGCGATCATTATCGGGTCCAGCGCCATGCGGGTCGGAAACAATTCTTCAACGTCATCGCCCTTGCGCCAACCGTAAACGCGGCGTCCCTGCCGGTTGTCAAAGATCGCCTCTTTGACCTGCACCTCAATCAGCTTGCGCTTTTCCTCGACCACAACGATCAGGTCCAGCCCGTCGGCCCATTCATTAAAGCTCTCGGTGTCCAGCGGCCAAACCTGCCCAATTTTGTAGGTGGTGATGCCCAAAGGCTCGGCCTCAACAGCGTTTAGCCCCAGCAATTCCATTGCATGGGTCAGGTCCAGCCAGTTCTTGCCGGCAGCCACAAATCCAATTTTTGCGCCAGTTTTACCCCAGACACGTTTGTCGATTTTATTAGCGCGTGCAAAAGCTTGCGCGGCGTCCCTCTTGTAATCAATCATCCGTGCTTCTTGGGCAACGGGCGTGTCGATCAAACGGATGTTCACGCCGCCCTCGGGCATATCAAATTCCGGCGTAACGAACTGCATCCGGTCGGAACTGCCGTCCACCACGCTGGTCACCTCGATGGTGTCTTTCATCACTTTCAACCCGCACCAAACCCCCGCGAACCGCGACAGCGCGTAGCCGTACAGCCCGTAGTCCAGAATTTCCTGCACGCCCGCTGGTGACACGATCGGCATGTATGCGTCGACCATCGCCCAATCGGATTGGTGCAACGTGGTTGAACTCTCGCCGGTGTGGTCATCGCCCATCGCCATCAACACGCCGCCCACTGGGCTGGTGCCCGCCATATTAGCATGGCGCATGACGTCGCCGGAGCGGTCCACGCCGGGTCCTTTGCCGTACCAAAGACCGAACACGCCGTCGAATTTGCCCTCGCCGCGCAGCTCGGCTTGCTGACTGCCCCAAATCGCTGTGGCCGCCAGATCTTCGTTCATGCCGGGTTGAAAGGTAACGTCTGAGGCGGCCAATTCCTTGTGCGCCCGCTCCATCTGCATATCAACCGCACCCAGCGGTGATCCGCGATAGCCCGTGCAATAGCCTGCCGTGTTCAGGCCCGCAGCGGAATCTCGCGCCTTTTGCATCATCATCAAACGCACCAGTGCTTGCGTTCCGTTCAGCAAAACAGTCGTTTTATCCAAATCATACCGATCAAACAGGCTAACAGAGTGGTCCGACATGCGTAAATTCCTCCCAAGGCGCAGTGTAGCACAAGGTTAGGTCATAAACTGTGACCTACCAAGCGAAAAATAGTAATATATTGCTATTTCCTTTCTTGATGGATCAGTCGATAATTCTATTTCGCGGCGGTACGCCGATTTTAGTGAATGGTACAAAATGGACTGGGATAAGCTAAGAATATTTCATGCGGTCGCGGATGCGGGCAGCCTGACACACGCCGGTGAGGTGTTGCACCTGTCGCAATCTGCCGTCAGCCGACAGGTGCGCGCGCTTGAGGAAAGCCTGAATGCAACCTTATTTCACCGCCATGCCCGGGGCCTGATTCTAACAGAACAGGGTGAGTTGCTGTTCAGCGCCACCAGTGCGATGGATCACCGCCTAGAGGCCGCCACCGCGCGCATTCGTGACAGCACCGACGAGGTGTTCGGCGAATTGCGTGTCACCACCACGACGGGTTTTGGCTCGCTCTGGTTGGCACCGCGCCTGTCCAAGCTTTATGAAAAATACCCCGATCTGAAAATCGATTTGATGTTGGAAGAACGCGTGCTGGATTTGCCAATGCGCGAGGCGGATGTCGCGATCCGAATGAAAGAGCCGAGCCAAGCCGACCTGATCCGCAAGCGCCTGATGGGCGTCAACATGCGGCTTTATGCAACGCAGGACTATCTGAACGCCAACGGCACGCCCGAATCCACCGATCAATTGCCCGACCACCGGCTGATCTGTCAAAGCACCACAGCCGCCCAAGTCAGTGCAGGCTCCAGCTTTGCGCAGCATTTGCTGACATACAACATGCGTTCATTGCTGACCGTGAACAACTATTTTGGCGTGCTTCAGGGGGTATTGGCCGATCTTGGCATTGGCGTTTTGCCTGATTACGTAACCGAAGATTTCACCAACCTCGTGCGGGTGTTGCCAGAGCTGGAATCCTCGGAAATTCCTGTATTTTTGGCCTATCCCGAAGAGTTGCGCCAATCCAAACGGATCGCGGTGTTTCGGGATTTCGTCACGGACGAGATCATTGCACGGCGAAAAAGGTTGCGTTCAGAGAACGTTACATGAGCCATGCACTGGGCGCATAGCGGCTTTGCGAGAAATTTTCACTATTTATCTTGAATACGTCAACATCGCTGCCTAAATCATAATCATGAAGGCAGTAATCGAAGCAATTCTTGCTGGTTTCATACCTCCCTGTTGGACTTTGGCCGAGCCTTGAGCTCGGCCTTTTTTTTGGCTAATCACAAATTTCTGCAATGCGGCGTTCCAAAAATGCCACCTCGCCCTGCGCTTGCGTCATCTCCAAGGCTCGGCGATAGGCCGCCAGTGCGTGTTGTTCACGCCCCATACGGCGCAACACATCAGCGCGGGCAGCATGATAGGGTTGATAGTCGCGCAACTCATCCGCGAGCGGCGCCAGCAAATCCAACGCCTGCTGCGGACCTGCCCCGTAGGACACCGCCACCGCAAGATTCAATGTGACAATCGGGCTTGGCTCAACCTGCCCAAGCAAGCGGTACAACGCCGCGAGCTGTGTCCAATCGGTTTCTTTGGATGATGTCGCCTCGCAATGCAGCGCTGCGATCGAGGCTTGCAGTTGATAGGGGCCCACCTGCCCGCGCTTTAACGCAGCTTCCAGAACATTTTGCCCCTCATAGATGCGCTTTTGGTCCCAAAGACTACGATCCTGCTGATCCAATGGAATATATCCGCCCTCCACATAACGCGCCGCACGGCGGGAATGGGTCAATAGTATCAGCGCCAAAAGCCCCTCAATTTCAGGGGTTTCGGGGCTGAGGTTGGACATTAACCGGGCCAAATATATAGCCTCTTCGCACAGATCGATGCGGATCGGGCTGTCGCCCTTGGTGGCGGCATAGCCCTCGTTAAATATCAAATAAATCACGGCCAGAACCGAGCCCATTCGCTCGTGTAAGGCACTGCCATCAGGGATATCAAATCTGATTCCGGCATTGCTAATCTTGGTGCGGGCCCGCGCCAGTCGTTGCCCCATGGTCGTTGGCCTATCCAAAAACGCCCGCGCCACCTCGTCGGTGGTGAGGCCGCCCAAGGTGCGCAGCGTCAGCGCGATACGGGTTTTTTCATCCAATGTCGGGTGACAACAAGTGAAAATCAGTCGTAAACGATGGTCAGGAATGTCATGCGTATCGGCGGGAGCATCCAGTTCGGCCTGCTCCAACACAGCAATTTGCGCAGTTTTTTCGGCCAATCCTTTGGCGCGACGAAACCGGTCCAACGCGCGGCGACGCCCCACCTGTAACAACCAACCACGGCGTGATTTCGGAATGCCGCTTTTGGGCCAATCCTTAAGTGCCGCAACAATCGCATCCTGCAGGCATTCCTCGGCCAGCTCAAAATCACCGATCACCGCCGTAAGCGCCGATATCAGCCGCCCCCTGTCCTGTCGCAACGTATATTCAATTGCTGCATGCACAGCACTGGGGGCGGGCTTCATGGCCTAGTCAAACGTCATAACGGGACGCACTTCAATAGTGCCAAATTCCGCTGAAGGGATCATTTTGGCGTATTTGATCGCATCATCCAGTGTGTCGCAATCGAACAGGTAAAATCCGCCCAATTGCTCTTTGGTTTCGGCGAATGGACCATCTGTCAACTCGGTCTTGCCGCCACGGATGCGGATCGATGTGGCTGTTTCAACTGATTGCAAAGCCTCGCCTGCCAAGAACACACCATCCTCATTGTAGGTTTTTCCAGCCGCCTGATAACCGCCCATAAGCCCACCAAATTCAGCGGTGCCGGGTGTTGGCCCCGCGCCTGCGGCCGAATAAATAAGTGCAAGATATTTCATAGCAATTCCTTTTCTTTATGTGATGAGAGTTTCCCCTCGATGAATGGGATAATCAATCCCTTAGTAAAACTGGGTCCAGATGTTGGCCCCGGTTGCCGTTATTAAGGCCAGCAGCGATCCTGTGTTGCCGACGATGCGTAAGACGTGGTTTGGCTTGTCGTGGCGCAGGCCAAACGGATGCACGGCGCGTGACACCACCAGCAAAACCCCCGCCAAATGCAGCACAGTTCCGTTGGCGCCGCGCATTTCTGCGATCATCATCATCAGCAGCACCATCGGCACCCACTCAATGAAATTGCCGTGTCGGCGGATTTTTTCGTGCAGATCGGTATTTCCGTTGTTGCCGATGGATATGCCCATTGCCGCACGCGTTTTGCTGACTTTCAGCCATAATACAAACATCAGAATGGCAAGTGGCACGGTATATAGTGATGTAATTTCAAAATTCATTTTGTCCCTCTTTGGCTTGGTTACGGTTTAAAGACGAACAGGGATGCGGTTTTTCGACAATTGGTTAGAAGAATTTTGAAAATTCGCATTCCCCTGCCCGTTCTCTTGCCGTAAAAGGCGGCCAACAGCTGCCTCGGGGGACAGACATGCAAGAGCCGCAAATCGACGACGCGTTGATCGCCAGCCACGGGTTGAGCACGGATGAATACGCACTCATTCTGGAAATCATCGGACGCGAGCCAACATATACGGAACTTGGTATTTTCTCGGCCATGTGGAACGAGCATTGCTCGTATAAATCCAGCAAACGGTGGCTGCGCGAGCTGCCAACCAAAGGCCCCCAAGTCATTTGCGGCCCCGGCGAAAACGCCGGCATCGTTGATATTGGTGATGGCCAATGTGTGGTTTTCAAAATGGAAAGCCACAATCACCCATCCTACATTGAGCCCTATCAAGGCGCTGCCACCGGCGTTGGCGGTATCCTGCGTGATGTCTTTACTATGGGCGCGCGGCCCATTGCGGCGATGAATTCACTGTCGTTTGGTGAACCTGCCCACCACAAAACCCGCCAGCTGGTGCATGGTGTGGTTGAGGGTGTTGGCGGCTATGGCAACTGTTTTGGCGTGCCAACGGTTGGCGGCGAAGTGCGCTTTCACCCGGCCTATAATGGCAACTGTCTGGTCAATGCCTTTGCCGCTGGTCTGGCCGACACCGACAAGATTTTCTATTCCGCTGCCTCTGGTGTTGGGATGCCGGTGGTTTATCTCGGGGCCAAAACCGGCCGCGACGGGGTTGGCGGTGCGACCATGGCCTCAGCTGAATTTGATGACACCATAGAGGAAAAGCGCCCCACGGTTCAAGTGGGTGATCCCTTTACCGAAAAGCGCCTGATGGAAGCCACCTTGGAATTGATGGCCACGGGGGCCGTGATCTCTATTCAAGATATGGGCGCGGCTGGCTTGACCTGCTCGGCCGTTGAAATGGGCGACAAGGGTGATCTGGGCGTGCGTCTAAACCTAGAAGATGTGCCCGCACGCGAAGAAAACATGACAGCCTACGAAATGATGCTGTCAGAGAGCCAAGAACGCATGTTGATGGTTCTGCGCCCCGAGCTTGAGGCCGTGGCCAAGGCCGTGTTCGACAAATGGGATCTGGATTTTGCCATCGTCGGCGAAACCATCGCAGAGGACCGTTTCATCATCATGCACAACGGCGAGCTGAAGGCGGATTTGCCGCTGAAAGCCCTGTCTGGAAATGCGCCAGAATACGACCGCCCATGGGTTGAAACGCCCGCCGCTGAACCGCTGGGCGAAGTGCCCGAGATCGATGCTATCGACGGGTTGCGCGGATTGATTTCATCGCCCAATTACGCCGCCAAACAATGGGTGTATGAGCAATACGACACCATGGTGATGGCTGATTCCGCTGTTGTGCCTGGCTTGGGCGCTGGCGTTGTACGGGTGCATGGCACCGATAAGGCACTGGCCTTCACGTCCGACGTAACCCCACGTTATGTCATGGCAAATCCATTTGAAGGTGGCAAACAAGCGGTGGCTGAAGCGTACCGCAACCTCTGTGCTGTTGGGGCCAAACCACTGGCCACCACCGACAACATGAACTTCGGAAACCCCGAAAAGCCCGAGATCATGGGCCAATTCGTTGGCGCCATCAAAGGTATTTCCGAGGCGGTTACCGCGCTGGATATGCCCATCGTGTCAGGCAATGTCAGCCTGTATAATGAAACTGATGGCACTGGCATTTTGCCAACGCCAACCATTGGCGCTGTCGGGTTGATCGAACATATTGATTTGCTGATCAAAGGCGAAGCACGCGATGGGCATGTGGCTTTGTTGGTTGGCGAAACCCATGGGCATCTGGGGCATCTGGGGCAATCTGCCCTGCTGGCCGAAGTGTTTAACCGTGAAGATGGCGACGCGCCCTATGTTGACCTTGAGGCTGAGCGCCGTGCCGGCGAGTTCATTCGCACCAACGGTGAGTTGATCACTGCCGTGACCGATCTTTCGGATGGTGGGTTGGCCGTGGCCGCGTTTGAAATGGCCGAGTCCGCGGGCGTTGGCGTCACCCTTGAGGCCTCTGACACCCCGACCCTGTTTGGCGAAGATCAAGCGCGCTATTTGGTGGCTTGCAACTTTGACAAGGCAGAAGCTTTGATGATTGCGGCCAGCTCGGCTGGCGTGCCGATCACCACTGTCGGGCGATTTGGCGGTGATAATGTGAGTTTTGGAAGCTCTAGCGCTCCGCTGCTCGAACTTTCTGGCATTTTCCGCAGCAGTTTTGAAGCGACCGTCACCTAACTTGAGATGCACGCCATAGGACTGGCGGCTCTTTCGGTTTCACATGGCGTGACGGCGTGATCTTAGAATGCGCTTGTGGCAAAACCAAAAGCAGCAAACAGGGCATATTGCAGACGTGAAATTCATTCGGGTGCATAAGGTGCGCGGCCACAATAGCGCCGCCCCCCTTGCGTCGCCCCTATTCCCGACCTAAATACTAGGTAACAAAAGATAAGGGATACCTTCCATGGCCATGCAAGCCCACGAAATTGAAGACCTGATCCGCGCGGCATTTCCTGCGGCCAAGATCACCATCACTGACCTTGCTGGCGACGGCAACCATTGGGCTGCCGAAGTGGTGGACGAAAGCTTCCGGGACCTAAACCGCGTGCAACAACAACGCGCCGTTTATGCTTCACTTAAAGGCAAGATGGACGGGCCTTCCGGTGATTTGCACGCCCTAGCCCTGACCACAAAAGCACCGGAGTAAGGCGTATGATCGCGTCGCTCTCCCTGTGGCAAAGCATCCTATTGGGGATTGTTGCGTTAGTTGGTATTGCGATCCTGATTGAATTGTTGATCAAACGAAACCGCCCGCGCCGCAGTTTTGTTGAACAGTTTTTGGGCGATGAAGTGAGTGACGAGAATTACGACAAACCTGAATTGGGCATGGAAGAAATCGATATGGCCGTGATCCGTGCCTCGGAACAGGGCAACAAAACAGCCGCCTCATTGGGGGCACGCGACATGCAGTTTTGGACTAAAAACACACGACAACGCCATCCCCGCAAAAAAGACACGCCGCAACCGCGGACAAATGGAGAGAAAAAATGAGCGACGCTGAAACACAGATCAAAGAGACCGTGGCCGCAAATGACGTGGTTCTGTTCATGAAGGGCACAAAAGACGCGCCACAATGCGGATTTTCATCCCGCGTGGCTGGCGTACTTAATTTCATGGGCGTCGAGTTTTCTGACGTCAATGTGCTGGCCGACGAAGGCGTTCGTCAGGGTATTAAAGATTATTCCGATTGGCCAACTATTCCTCAGCTTTACATTAAGGGCGAATTTGTTGGAGGCTGTGACATCATCACCGAAATGACCCTATCGGGTGAGTTGGACCAGATGTTCGACAAAGAAGGTGTTTCTTATAACAAAGAGGCCGCTGACAAAATTCGCGAGGCAAACGACTAAGGCCGCAACTTTTGGCAGACTGTAATAAAAAGGCGGGTATTCAAGCCCGCCTTTTTCCATTGCTACAGGGCATTTAACTGCTCTTCAGTATGCTCCAAAATGGTGCTGCTTTGCGCCTCGATCCGATCCAATTGAAGCACCAAATCATTTTGAAAAACTTCAAGCTGGCCGATCACATCGATCAAGCTGCCCCCACCAGATGGCAAACGGGCGCTTTCGATACTGCACATTACACGTGTAGAACTAAGACCGAGCGTAAAGCGACGCATCATCGCAACCGCGCGTAGAATCTGTTCGGCCTCAGTGAAAACCTGCTGCAGTCCGACTTTGGCTTTTTCGGTGAATATATCTGCCATGTCGCTCATGTGGTCTTTTTCGGCGTCAGTATTTTTGCCGCCTAAGTCGCGACGTTCCTTTCGAAATGAGGCAGCAACCTCGCCCAAAATGCGTGCAGCCCCTGTCAAGAACTGACAATCAACAAGCGAACTGCGAATTGCCGAGAAGTTACTGCCTTCACCGCTGACATAATTCTGAAACCAGAGCGACATTTCTTCAGACATTTCCCAGTAATTTTGCGAAAGCGAGCTGACAGCACCACCAGAGGGCTCCAACCTTGCTGCAATGATACGCATGTTGGTGGGCACTGTGCTGATCGCACCAAAGCTAACGATCAACGCCGCTGTTTCCTCATGCAAATCACTGGCCGCAGCAATCATTTTGTCAAAGCGATCCGCCGTATCATATGGCAGCTGGTTCGCTTTTTCGTCGCGAGATCGCAATTCGCCCATCATGGCAACGCTGGCAAATATCGGATACTCAGCAAACCCCAGCGCATTGATCCGCTCTAAAAGAATGCCAGCACTTTCTTCTGGGCTGATCCCGTCCTCGTTCTCCAATTTGCGCAGGGCTTCGTATTCTCGCTCGATAACTTCCAGCATATCACTTGTTGGTTTGATCCGAACGGATAAAAAACCGTCTTGAAACGGCATCGCCACGGCGTAGACCCAATAATGTAGACCATCGCGAGCTTTGTTTTTAACATAGGCACCAATCGGGTGGCCTTTGTTTAACGACTCCCAAAAAAGCCAAAACAACCCTTTAGGCATATCAGGGTGACGGATCACCTTGTGCGGTGCGCCGATCAGGTCGTCCCACTCATACCCAGAAACCCGCTTGAAAATATAGTTTGCGGCCAGAATAACCCCGCGTTTGTCTGTGTGTGAAAAGAAATTTTCTTCAACACCAAAGGGGGCCTCACCTGTTGCCGGCCTAAATTCATCTCTTTTCTCAACAAAACTCATTGATGACTTCCCAAAACGAAAAATGAACCCCCTTCATAGGATTCATACCTTGCGTTGAGGTTAATCAGCGGCGCCAACGCCTGCCTTTTCTTCCACTTTACTGGCAAGCGCCTCGGTACGCGCGGCCAGTTCTGCCAATGTGTCGGTTACAACAGGTGGAATAACGGCCACTTCGACCCGCTCGGCGTCGGGTGCCGGTTTGTTGCGCAGCTCTTCCAGCAACGCTTCTTGCGTGCCCAGTTTGCCTTCGGCATCGCGTAATTTTTCCTCTAGTCCCGCGGTTTTATCCGCCAACATCAACCCTGCCATCAACAACATGCGTGGCTCGGGGATGCGCCCGATTTGCGCTGTCAAAACAGCTGCTTCGGCATCCAGCAATTTGGCTGCCGATTGCAGGAAATGCTCTTCGCCTTCTTGGCATGAAACGCTGAAACTGCGCCCACCAATTTTGATTTCGGTCTCTGGCATTACGCGCCCTCCCCGATCAGTGGTTTCAATTCAGCCATGATGGTTTCCAGCTCTGCTAAATCAGCCTTGCGGGTGGCCTTTAGGGATTCCAGATCGGTCTGCATGGATTTGTTAATCAAATGAGAGTCACCGCCACCTTTTTCATTGCTTTCGCGCAGCGCGTCGTTGCTCTCTCGCAGCTGTGCATTCACATGCAGCAACTTCTTGGCGTCGGCCTCATGTTTGGCGGATTCTGTCGTCAGAGACTCAATCCGAGCTTCCATGTCTTTGATGGTGGTTTCCTGCTTTTCCTTGATGGCGCTGACGCGTTCTTCCAACTGGGCGTTGGCGGTTTTTTCAGCCTCCAGCGCGTCGCGCAGGCTTTGCGCTTCGTCACCATCCGAGGCAGTGCCTGTCGCGCCCATCGCGTCAACACCGGCCCCTATCCGTTCCAGCGCCGTCGTTATCCGACGTTCCAGTTCTGCAATATCGCTCACTATGCCTGCCTCCTTGGCCACCCTGACCTTCGCGCCTAACAAAGCCGCGAATCGGGCGGAAATCAACTTGTTTAGAAGTTTACCCAATGCCCAAGGGAAATGCGCCCCCCTTTTGGAGCAATACCATGCCTTGAGCGCTTGAATTTTCAGGCAGCGCTGCTATCACCACATTACATGTTTTAGCCCTAGATAAGGACAAACCGCCGTGGACATTCAAAGCTTGCGCAAAAACCACCCTGATCACTGGATGCGCGCTGCCGCCATCCGCACCCTGACACTGGACGCCGTTGCTGCGGCGAATTCCGGCCACTCGGGCATGCCAATGGGCATGGCGGATGTCGCCACTGTGTTGTTTGAGAAGCATTTGAAGTTTGACGCCAGCGCCCCGAACTGGCCAGATCGCGATCGGTTTATTCTGTCGGCGGGCCACGGCTCGATGCTGATCTATTCGCTGTTGCATCTGACCGGCTATAAGCAAGCCACGTTGGACGAGATCAAGAATTTCCGCCAATGGGGTGCTTGCACGGCTGGCCACCCAGAATTTGGTCATATGGACGGCGTAGAGGTCACCACGGGCCCGCTGGGTCAAGGTATTGCCAATTCGGTTGGTTTTGCGATGGCAGAAGAAATCCAGCGCGCGCGGTACGGCAAAAAGGTTGTGGATCACCATACCTATGTGATCGCGGGCGACGGTTGTTTGATGGAAGGCATCTCGCAAGAGGCCATCGGTCTGGCTGGCCGCCACGAGCTTGGCAAACTGATCGTTCTGTGGGACAACAATGGCATCACCATTGACGGCACGGTTGCGCTGTCGGATCGCACGGATCAAATGATGCGTTTTCGCGCCTCTGGCTGGTCAGTGTTTGAATGTGACGGCCATGATCCGGTTGCTATTGACGAGGCCATTACGGCCGCCAAGAAAACCAAAAAACCGTCGATGATTGCTTGCAAAACCCACATCGCTATTGGTTCCAGCGCGCAGGACACCTCAAAGGGGCACGGCGCATTGACAGACGCCACACTGATCGCGGACACCAAAGAGGCCTATGGTTGGACATCGGCCCCGTTCACGATCCCGGCTGATGTGAAATCGCAATGGGAAGCCATCGGATCACGTGGCGCGGCTGAACGCGCCGATTGGGAAGCCCGCTTCTTGACGATCCCGGGCAACAAGCAGCGCGACTTTGAGCGGGCTTATGCTTTGGATCCGCACAAGAAACTGTCGGCCAGCATCAAGGCGCTGAAAAAGCAGATTACCGATGAGGCGCCAAAGGTTGCCACCCGTAAATCCAGCGAAATGGTGCTGGAGGTGGTGAATGCCTTTACCACTGAAACCGTTGGCGGCTCGGCCGATCTGACAGGTTCGAACCTGACCAAAACCGGTGACATGGGCGTGTTTGACCCTGAAAACCGCGAAGGGCGTTACGTCTATTACGGCATTCGCGAACACGGTATGGCGGCGGCGATGAACGGTATGGTGTTGCACGGCGGCATTCGCCCTTACGGCGGCACATTCATGTGTTTCACCGACTACGCCCGTGGCGCGATGCGCCTGTCAGCCCTGATGCGGGTGCCGACGGTTTATGTGATGAGCCACGACAGCATTGGTCTTGGCGAAGACGGCCCAACCCACCAACCGGTTGAGCATCTGGCCATTTCGCGTGCCACGCCAAACACCTATGTGTTCCGCCCCGCCGACACGGTGGAAACGGCTGAATGCTGGGAAATCGCTCTGACCAGCAAAGAAACCCCATCGGTGTTGGCTCTGTCCCGCCAAGGGCTGCCAACGGTGCGTTTGGAGCATAAAACCAAAAACGTATCTGCAATGGGTGCCTATGTTTTGGCCGACGCTGTCGACAAACGCCAAGCCATCATCATGGCCACAGGCTCTGAAGTTGAAATCGCTTTGGCCGCCCGTGATCTGTTGCAAGCCGAGGGCATCGGCACCCGCGTTGTTTCAATGCCCTGTATGGAGCTGTTCGCCGAGCAAGAAGAGCGCTATCGCAAACGCATCCTGCCAGGTGGCCCGGTTCGGGTTGCAGTCGAGGCGGGCGTGCAAATGGGTTGGGATCGCTGGTTGACTGGCGAACGTGGCAAATGCACCAAAGCTGGATTTGTTGGCATGGACTCATTTGGGGCCTCAGCGCCGGCTGACGTGCTCTATGAAAAGTTCGGCATCACCGCGCAGGCCGTGGCGGACAAGGTGAAATCCTTGCTCTGACATCCAATCCGTGTGCGGCCTATTACCGCCGCACACGGACGTTGATTTTCGCAGCGCTACAGCAGGAAATCCTGCGCGGTCAGCCCTGGCACCCCTTCGACAAGGCTGGTCATGTCGGTGACCCCATCCCCATCAAGATCAATG
>JAWSVK010000025.1:0-8460 GCA_033851955.1 Marinosulfonomonas sp. | reverse complement strand
TGAATAGCATGCTATAAGGTGGTGTAATTTCGGTTAAATCTATGTGTGAAGATACTATTGTTTGTGTCTTCAACCAATACCCCTCATATCCTCCAACTATAGCCATACTAATGTTAAAAATCATAAGCATAGCAAATCCGGCGCCGAACTTTTTACTGAAATTCTGTTTTCTGGTTAAAGCGCCATCGCTGTCAGTCTCGTTTTCCCCGTCTACAATTAGACCTGTAAAAAACATATAATAATATGAAAGATAGAGCAGTGCAGCAAGTACGGCTAAAAGCCAAAATGTGTTGGTTAGATAGAGAATGGTCAAATATTGAAAAAATCCTATGAAAATTACAAAGATTACCAGAATAGTAACGCTTAGAATTTTAGCAATAACTGCATGGACACCCTTAGCAGTAAAACCAGATTCTTTTTCATCTAGTCGCATTACCACCAATGCCTGAGTTAGGTAGTTATCCTTACATACATGGCGAAAAACCTTATTCAATTCATCGTCATTTTGATTGCCTAAGCGGGAACCAATAATTGCATAAACCACACCGAAACAGTCCTCGGAAAAGATGGTTGTGCCGCGTGGCCTTCTTCCCTGATCGCCCCAATTTCATTTTCTGGACGTTTTGAAAAACCCGTACTGACACGATGGGGTCATGTACCCCCTTGTATGTCTTCCCTGTCCGCTTGATTTCAATAATGCCGGTGTAGAACGGATTTTTGAGAATGGTTTCAATGCCACTCAAGCTAAGTGGGCTATTATTATGATTGCGCAGCCCGCGTCGTTTCATTTCCACTTGCAATGAACGATATGAATGCTGGCCGGAATTATACAGATCGAACATCGTTTTGATCAGCGGCGCTTTGATTGGATCAGGTGTTTTAGGTTTCCCACCCCCCTTATCCAAATACCCAATGGGCGCACGAAACGGATATAACCCTTGTTTAAGCCGTTGATTGAGCCCTTTGAGGGTTTCGGCGCGAAGGTTGCGAATGAAATCCGCAGCAATAACCGCTTGAATATCTGCCGTTAGACGTCCGCCTCTGGAACGAAAATCAAGCGTTTCAGTGGCAATATATACATCCACGCCTTCGTCGGGCAATTCACTGACAATAGCCCAGTCTTTTAGGTTGCGAGCTGAACGATCAATTTTATGCATGATAAGGCCAGTGGCTTCGCCTTTTCTTAATCGCTTCAGCATTTGATTAAATATGGGGCGGCCTGACTTTGCCGCCGTTTGCTTTTCGTCAAACCATTCCGTCACTTTGAGATCATTCCGACTCGCAAAATCCGTTATGGCATCTTTTTGCGCTTCGAGTGAGGCATCTTCACCTTGTTTGACGGTAGACACTCGAATGTATCCAAAGCACGGTTTCATGAATTATCAGAGTTATCCTTGGACTCTACCAAATTCTCAGGATTATGCGAATCCGACCACGGCCAAGACCCCTCTTGTTTCATCTTTTCAAAGATGCTTTTGCAGAGTTCCAAGTGCCGTTCGAGATGTTCATCATGGGTCATAGTATTATTCTATGGAACCTGTGCCACATACAAAGACGCTGAAACTTCCTTCCTGCCGATAATTGCAGGCCATGTATCCGCTGAAAACACCCTGGCCTTTTGTCCAGAAACCATTAACTGCACAAAGGCGCGGTGGTTGGGCAAATTGATCAAGTCACGCACTTCAATGGTATGCAGCTGTCGCGCAAAGGTCGGTGCATCCTGCGCCCCAACACGAAACACCATCAAGCTGCCCACATTCCCCATAACCGCCTCAAACACCTGTTTGTCAGTCTGCACGATATGCTGGTGCGCCAGTGTGATCCCAAGACCATATTTGCGCATTTCTGAAAGCATTCCGGCAAAGGCCGAGGTGGTGAAGGAATGGAACTCATCCACATAGAGCATAAAGAGGCGACGCTCTCCTTCGGGCTGATTGTGTCGAGAAAAGGCGGCATTCATGATGCTGGAGACAATAAGGCCACCAATAACATTGGCGGTATCAATCCCAAGCTGACCCTTGGCGAGCGATACAATCAGGCTCTGCCCCTGATCCATGATTTGTCGAAATCGCAACGGTGTTTCCGGTTCACATATGGCCTTGCGCACCACTGGGTTGGCAAGGAACGCGCCGAGTTTATTGGCAATTGGGGCCACACCGTCAGCTGCATTTTGATAATTCATTCGGGGGAATTCTTCGGTCCAGAATGCAAGCACCTGGGGATCCTGAACATGCTGTAACACTGAACGCCTAAAGTCCTTGTCCACATACAGGCGCACAATATCCTTGATATCAGATTGCGGCGTTTCCAACAGCGCGAGAATGGCATAACGTAGTAGGTGCTCCATACGCGCGCCCCAAGCGTCTGGCCATTGCTTCTTAAGCGTTTCAATCAAACCCGATGCCACCAAAGGACGATAGGCTGCAGACACACGGGTCAGTGGATTGTATCCGTATGGGCTCTTTGGATCAGCAACCTGCCAGTAGAGGTGTTCTATACCGAGGTTCTGTGAGAGGTTGCTTGCAAGATCCCCATGCGGATCTACCAGACAAAAGCCGATACCGGCCTTCGCATCCTGCATGGCAAGGTTATACAACAGCGTTGATTTTCCAGTGCCAGTTTGACCGATGATATACAAATGCGCCAACCGATCTTCCAGTCGAATGCCAAATGGTTGTGGACGGTGGTGGCTGTGTGCCGTGCCAAGCTTGGTGACATAGTTTGGATCATAATTCATGACGGTATTGTCTGTCACGAAATGCTTCACCCCAAGGCCTCGGAATTCTGCCAGACAGATATCGACCTTCAGGATATTCCCCTGCCTTAGACAAGTTCCAACAACGGATATACTGAAACCAGATCAGTTCTTTGCATCGCCTTGCGCTGGGTGCGCCTGAAATCCTTTCGGGCGACCACCCTAACGCAAGGAGATGAAGTTATGGGATACATAAAACTCGACGTAGAAGACCTTGTTGGCTCCTATCCGGTCTGTAGTCAATGCGGTGCCAGAAACGTGGTGCGCGATGTCTGGGCCAACTGGAGTAACGCAACACATGAATGGGTGCTCAAAGCGCTGTTTGATGAGTACGCCTGTGACAAATGCGGGGAAAGCAACACGCCGGTCTGGAAGCTGGACAAGGGGTTCCGAAAGAAACGCATCTGCCGTCTGAATGACGAAATGCGAATTGGGAATTTCAAAAACGGCTCGCTTGTTATGACTGTCGGCACACAGTCCCTGAGTGATGAATGGCGGGCCGCCATCGTTGATCAGATCAGCCGGTTTGATAGTTTCTCTGAGGACAATGACCCCCATGGGGAACATGGCTTTGGTAGTCTGGAAGTGGCGGGGAATAAGATATTCTGGAAGATTGACTATTTCGACCTAAAGCTCAAATGCCATTCCCCAGATGCTGCCAATCCTGATGTGACGCATCGCGTGCTTACCATTATGTTGGCAAGTGAATACTAAATAGAAACCGCTCCATAGGTTGGGGCGGCTTTCTTTGTTCGGATATTTGCGGCTAAACCATACCACCTTGGGGAGAGCCAATCCTTGCCTTCAAAGCACGAGCATCGGCACCGGGATGTTCCCACATTTCAAGCAAATTGTGCCGCATCCGCTCATGCCTCGGCTCTGGGCAGGGCGTGTTTTTTAGCAGCCCATATACAACTGTCGTCAACAACCCTTGGTTCGCGATGTATGCTAGTTTTGAATCGTTCATGTCGGCTGCAAACTCACCGTTCAGGCGGAGTAATCGCCCTTCTCGGTCAGTACGTGCCACAGCCCGTTGGTGCAAGGCTACAACTTCCCAGTTGAGGTTGAATACAGGCGAACCTGAACTACCACCAAAGGTGTCGCCAGTATACCAACAATGTTTTGCGCCGTCTTGATCCTGCGAAACAGTCATAAACCGACTGTTGTGTGCCGCCAGACGTTTTGCCTTACCTTCTGGGTGTTGGATGATGTTGACAGGATCAGCGGCCTCCACCAATTTGCGGACGGGCTTGAGAACATGCCAACCAAAACTACTAAGCGGTGGCTGAGATACGGCCCAGTCCGTTAGCCCTATGATTACAACGTCGCTTTGTGGGTGATGCCAAAAAAACTTATTGGAATCAAGCCCATAAGACCGAGGCTGAAGCATTCCACCATATAGATTTTCTTCTACATTTAGCTCGAACTCCATGGCCCCCGCGATTTTAGGATCACGGACGATATGAGCGGCAGTCATCATAAGGTCGTGGCCGACCAAAAAACCTGTTCCTGGGCCATAATCACTTGAAATTCGACCGACCGGTCGTTTTGCATAAATTCCGAGTTCCAAGAATTCAATAGAAACGGTGTCATTGCGCCCGATATAGCGCTCCTCAAGCCAATCTTTCACGGTCGCCCGCGGCTCAATCGCTCCTCCGTAGGTGTTTTGGGGTATCTCTGTTGTAAAATCGTTACCATTATCAATGTACTTACCGCTTGAAATCGCCTCACCCATAGCGAGGATTTCATCAGCCGCAGACATAATTCGCCGCTCGCCATATTGAATGCTTTCCAACACACTTGCAAACCGTGCCTGTGTCTTTCGAACGGCATCATCTTCAATCTCATCAATACGCATGGCAACCTCCAATAGTGACAGGTCCTAATAAATCTGTAGACTTACAATTATTGATTGTAGATTCTAAACACGTGGATTGTTATGGAAAAGATTTCGTATTCAGATTTTTTGGAACGTATTGGAGACCCTAATATCTCTGATAGTGACATGGCATCCTATGTCGTTGTCGTACCTGGCGAGAAGGGTTTAGATTTCGAGATCAGAGCAAACCCCGAACTCGTCGAAATGACCCAAACCGAGACAGAGCTTGAAAGTGCTCTCAAGATTGGTAATGGAGCTGCCCGACTATATCGCTATAGTGCTTTTCATAACTCGTTATCAAACCACCCAGATCGTCCAGTAATAGTCAGCGAAGGCGACAGCTGGTTCCAATTCCCTTTCCTTATCAAAGAAACAATCGACCATCTGTTGAATCGCTACTCAATCTTGTCACTTGGGGCAGCGGGTGACACGTTGGACAACATTGTTCACAGCCCACAACGCAGAAAGGGCTTTGAATTTTTAACCCAACTTCTCAAACACAAAACCCGTGTGCAAGCCTTCATGTTTTCGGCGGCGGGTAATGATGTCATCGGCAATGACCCAAATTCTGGGGAGCCAATGGTTACAGGCTTGATTTGTCAGTTCAACGGCAATACGTCGGATATTAAAGGACACATAAACCGTCCTGCAGTTAAAGCACGTTTGTCAAAACTCGACGATGGTTATCGCAAAATGGTCGACCTAGTGCATGGTGTGCCTGAACTGGCGGTCCTACCGATCTTGATCCACGGCTATGATGTACCTTACCCTTTTCCAGCCCATCCAAATGATGCCCGAGATCCCAAGCACGCTGACAAGGATCAATGGCTGGGCCGTGCGTTTTCAGCAAAAGGCATAATGGATGCGAACCTACGCCGCGCAATCCTAAAAGTACTTATTGACGACCTATACGCCATGCTGGAACGAGTGGCGAAGGATGTTGGTGGCGGTAATGTTCATGTTGTCGATTGCCGCGGAAGCTTGCCTAATCTGGAAGATTGGATTGACGAAATTCACGGGACATCAATAGGCTTCAGCTCGGTGAGCCGACGCTTTGACAAAGTCCTTCAGCAGGTTCTCCAACCTAAAACCACACCATAGTGTCTGACCAAGGGTATCTTCAATGTCTGATCAAAACACTAACACTCCCCAGGAAATCGCGGAACAAAAGGCGCATTTTTTCAATGCCATTTTCACAAACCTCTTAGCGTTAACGATTTTTATAGGCGGGATTATCTTAATTCTGAGGGCCAACTCACCTGATGCTATAACTGTGATTAATGATTTGGCAGCGCAAATCAAAGATGAAGAGATGCAGGTCAACGACGATTTGTACAGAAAATTAGCACAACTTGTGGGTTATGAACTGTACAATACAACCAACTTTCTACTTGGCGGCATTCTATTGTGTATTGGTGCAACAATGCTGTTCGCAAGACTGTTCGATGTTAACGCAAAAGCTTCAGGCGGATTGAAAATTGGGCCGCTAGAGCTCCCAATTCAAGTCACCGGCACAATTGCGTTATTATTCTTTTGTCTGTTCGGCTTTGCTGGAATCACCGGATTATTTGGTCTCCACAGACCAATGCTACACGTTCAAGACGCCCTTGAAACAGTCAACACCGCAACAGCCGAAATACAGGAAGCGCGATTTGATACATTAAGTCAAACAATTACGGATATTGCACTCAATGGCGAATTCAAGGTCGAGTTCGCCTTGCGCTGCAAGGACATAAGTGCTGGTAAAGATGAAACAATACGTTTTGAATGGGTTAAGTCCGATACAAATCCCACTGAAGTGAACGGGACGGCCGTTGATAGAGCCACAGGCCTTTCAACTCTTGGTTCTGATTTTGTCGAAATTTCCCGAATTTCGACATTAACCCTCAATTTCAATTTGGGTGGGCGTACTGTGGCTGTTGTTACGAGTGGGTTGGATGATGAAACTGGCAATTTTCGTGTTTTAATCGAACCCAGCCTTTTATCAGTAGACAATATGAATGCTCACTCAATGACCAGTTTCTGCCACTCAATTTTGCATCCTCCCAAAGAACAAACTGAACCAGTTCGAAGTAATTCACAACAAGGACCAGAACTCTCGGCTGTACAACGTGAAGCGCAACGTAAGGGCTCTAACATAGACTAGACAGGTGAAATTATGAAATTATTCAACACAATCTTGGTTCTGCGCATCATAAGTCTATTTGTCTTTTTTGCCATTTTCTGTTTTCCGCAGCGTATGGCTGCCCTAGAACTCAAAGTAATTTTGCGCGCAGATTCACCGGCGAGCACGGTTGACAACCTGCCTGACGGAGAACGAGAACAAGTAATAAGAGATATTCGGGCTAAACTTTCAGCCGGGCCAAAACCAAAAGAATTTCTGGATTTTCTTGCTCTCACCTGTGCGATTCAGCCCTGGACAACTGGCAATGAAAAGGACGATGTTGCATTTCAAGGTGAGTTAGCTGCTGTGATGGTAGCTGAATCGTCGCCACACACTGACCTGTTTCGAAACGCCGATTGCGCAACGTTCAACCGTCAAGGTAGTTACCGTGCTTATTCTTCCGCACCTTTATTCAATCTGCGTCAGGAATGGTGTAACCGTGCGGGAAATCAGGCCGATGCGGCCAGAACCTTAGATGCACAATATATTGCACGCATGAATGAAGTCATTAGCGCTGTCGAAGCTTTCAATTCGACCAGTGACGCACTCATTTCAAAGGCAGCTACAGATGCTGGGCGCAAGCAAAACGACGTTGGTTATAGCTACTACCCTTTGCGCAACCAACTCCGCCTTTCAATGCTGGAGGCCGCCCGCGCTGTGGAACTGGCATGGGCGGGCGATATGAGCCAAGCACAGATACAGTTTAGCAAAACGGCAAAGCGGCTGCATGATTTTCGTACATCGCTTGACACAACGCAAAGGCGCAACAACTGGCGATTTGTTGAAGATTTGGAATACTATGCCGCGCTCTATGCTTGGCTTGGTGGGGAAAGTGACCACCTTGATCTAGATGCATTAATCGATGCCCAGCCGGTCGGCCAAAATGCGTCGGGGCTCGTGCCTCCGGCGACCGTTAAAGATATTAGAGACCGGACCAATGGGAAAGTACCTTATCTCGATTTCATTTACATGGAGCGCCTTTTGCCGGGCTTGCAGAGAAGACAATCTGAGTGCCGAGCCTGGCGCGCGCGGTCTTATAATGTGGTGGCACTTGCCAAATTTACCCAAAACTGTTCAACAAAACCGATTAAAAGCTACGACAACCTTTTGGATTTTGACCTCTGCATGGCGGATTTTGAGGCAACTGATTGGACGATCCAGATCCTGTCTGTATCAATTGGTAAAAATAGAGGTAAATCTGCCCAGGATAGAGCAGTAAAGCAAGCTCAAACATTCACAGACAACATTACGGTATTGGTGGAGGGCTCAGATAGCCAAGCTGATTCACCAAGCTGTCGCATCAAACGCGAAGATCTAAAGGGCACTCAGATCGGCTTTATGGAACATATTAAACGGAAATTTAGGGTAGAGAACCGAAATGGGCACGTGGTGGTATACTTGGCTGGCACATTTTGTACGACAGAGGTTGAATGGTTCCGCCATAACCTTAAAGCTATTGTTGGTCCTCTACCTAACGACCCTCTATTTCGCAGACCTCGTATTCGTTAATTGGTTTAAATAATCTTTTCCGCAATCAATAGTATTAAGTCCCAACCTTGCTCGCTAGCTAAGTCTTGTGAAAGATTCCGCCCCCTCACCCGTCATCGCTATAACGGGTGGGTATCGCGATGCGGTATCTGCCACCTTATAGCATGCTATTCA
>JAWSVK010000004.1:0-93379 GCA_033851955.1 Marinosulfonomonas sp. | reverse complement strand
GTAAAACGTCTCTTTCGCATTTGTTTGCTCCTTCGAAAGGTTGAGCAAACTCTACTTCAAAGTGAGGGAAGTTTCGGGTGGCAGGTCACTTAAATGCGGGTACGTGTGGGCTCCATTTTGTCAATATAGCCAAGTGGTTACGTCGATTTTATTTTCGGCGAAATAGCGGACGAAAAATCCGGAAGCATATAGGAAGCAGTTATATGACCAGTTTTGATTGTGACATGCTTGCCACAGATTCGTTTTGTTTGTTTTGTCTAAGACGTGCACTGCCTGTGCAATGCAAACACAGTGATTTGGAGTGATACTTCCCGAAGTGATAAAGTGGTTGTCGAAATTTACCCGAAGTGACCATGCCAGCTGTGCTTTTCCTTTATTCTTACTACGGAGGTCAAAGGTGTCAAAATTGCTGCTTACTCCCCAAATGGATAAGAGTGCCACAATCTGCCTATTCTATTGAAAAACGTTTGTTCATTTTGGTGCGTTTGACTGTTTCAATTTCGTTTTAGATTGAGGGGATTGCTTACGATGTTGAGACCAATACAAGAAGAGCAACGCGCGTAGTTTTATGATTTCTCAATTGAGTACCATGTAACGGGCGATCACGTTTTGCGTGCCACTGCAGGCCTTTGTTAAGGCAAAGTAGTGCGGTGTCTTTGAACATGGCTTTACAACTCAAATCCACAACCATACATTGATTATAGTTAATGGTGACAGCACACGATTGTGCTCTATGTTGGTGTGAGGAAATGATGGCTTCTCTTTCAGTGGTAGTTCGCTCAACCGTCGGTGCGATCTGTGTTTTTGTCATGCCTATGGCGGCGCTTGCGACTGACGATACCCCGTCCTACGAGCTCGTTGATGGGCGGGTGGTAGCACCACTGGAGATGTTTCAGGAATGTGAACATTGCCCCGAGATGATCGTTTTGCCGCTCGGCGCGTTCATGATGGGTGCCAAGCGTGGTGAGTCCCGCAATCCGTTTGATATATACGGGGAAAACCCGAGCCTGCGGCGGCGAGCGCCCAACGAAATGAATATTATTCCGACGGAACACCCACGCCATAGGGTCGAAATGGACATACCCTTTGCCATGGGTCGTAACGAAATCACCCATGCCGAATGGATGGCATGCGTGCAGGATAATGGCTGTTCGAATGTGCCCGATCACCGAGTGTTTACAAAACTTAGTAGTGATAGACTTGGGTTCGCTCCGCTGGGGCCTGACCATCCAGTCATCAACGTATCCTATTTTGACGCACAAGAATACGCGGCTTGGCTTAACTTGAGGGTCGGGGGAGAGGTCTATCGCCTGCCCACAGAAGCGGAATGGGAATATGCCGCGCGGGCCGGAACGCAAACACGATTTGCGCAAGGTGATGATCTGACTGCTGAGCAGGCGAATTTTTCGCGTCGTGGTACGGAAAAACTGCGTGGGGTGGCAATGCCCGATCTTACAAATCGAAAATTGCCTGTTCCAGTTGATGCGCTTGATGCAGCGAACGCTTGGGGGCTGCGGCATATGTCAGGGAATGTTCGCGAGAGGACCCAATCCTGTTGGTCGAAAGAGCATTTGGAGCTTGAGACTGACAGCGCATATCTGGCGCTCACACAAGCGCAACAAGAATGCATGCGAGTCAGCAAGGGGGGGTCCTTTACTGGTGCAATGGATTACGCACGTCCTGCTGCACGCGGTTATGGCAAGGAAAGCTACATACGCCATAAGTTAGGTTTTCGCATTATTAGACAACTAAAACAAAGAGGAAATGATTGATGCCAAGTGCAAGATTTGAAAGTAGCGGTGGAGCGTTTGGCCTGTACGACGACATTCCAGTTGGAAACTTAACGATTGACGTGCCCGTCATTGGGCCTGTCGGCGCAACGATCAGCAAAAATAGCGGATTGGGCAATACGCTCATTGGGAGCGTCTCGACAGGTGGGGCTACCGTGGAGGCATATTATGGGCCGCACGGTCAAATCTTTGACACTAATGTATCGGTCGACGGTGCCATAACCGCTGAATTTTTGGGGTATGAAATTAATCTGGCCAGTATTGAGATTTCTGGTAACGGGTTTGTGATAGAGATCGGGGGATCGCATGAGTATTACTCAGCTGATAATCTAAGTGCTCTGACCGGAGACTTGACCGATGGATTAGGCATAAACCAAGGCGTGGCGGAATCTCTAACCTCTGCCTTGTCAGGTGTAATTGATACGCTTGAGGCTTTGGAAGAAGCAATCCAAGACCTTCTAGAAGGTCTGGAGCCTTCCTCGCCAGCCATTGTAGAGATTGGAGAACAAAACGACGACGGTATGTGGGAGTCGTTTGGTGGGGCATATCGAATTTCATGGGCAATAAATGAGGAAGGGGATCGTCTTGGAGCTGAAGATGCTACTGCCTATACCTATACTAACGACAATGGCGGCACTCAGGGCAATGGCAGCATAACAATTTATGATGATGGAGACGACACCGAAGCGGAGGATATCCTTGTTCTTGAGGACGTTACCGCCGACCAAGTACAATTCTCGCAAAATGCGGATCATGATCTTGTTATCACCATGCCAAATGGCGAGACGGTAACAATCAACAACCACTTTTTGCAACCGCTTGGTTCATCATACAACGCGATTGAGTTGATTATGTTCTCTGACGGAACTGTTTTGGAAGCCGATGAGATAGCTGACCAATTAACGACACCGGGTGAAAGCATTTCCGGCACGACAGGTAGTGATACGCTAACCGATACAAACGGCAGTGACACAATTGACCTAGGATATGGTGACGATACAATATTTTACACCTCTGGCGATGACGTGATCCTCGGTGATAGCAGTCATATTAACGGTGGGAACGACACGCTTGATCTAAGCCAATACACGGCGGATCAGGTTCGTTTCCGGATCGTTGACCATGATGTAATCATTGATACACCAGACGGCAGTATCGTTTTGGATTATCAGGTCCGTTATGAAGTTGGGCATGCACGTTCTAACATCGAAAATATCATTTTCGCGGACGGCACGTTGGATGAGGCAGCCATTGCAGCCCGTGCAATCGTAGATCAGACCAGCGCAGGGGATGATATTGTAACTGGCAGCTATCAAGCTGATACCATTTCTTCTGGGGCGGGCAACGATGCCATCTCTGCCGGTTCAGGCGATGATACGATCATCTACACTTCCGGTGATGATTTGATCGTAGGTGATCACACGGGCTATAATTACGGCAACGACACGCTTGATTTGAGCCAATATACTGCTAGTCAAGTGAGTTTTCGCATTGTCGGACATGATGTGTTTATCGACACACCGCACGGCAGTATCGAGCTAGATTATCAGGTGCGGAATGAGATTGGACATGCACGTTCTAATATCGAAAATATCATCTTCTCTGACGGCACATTGGATGATGCGGCAATTCGGGATCGTGCAATCGCGGATCAAACCAGTGCGGGGGATGATATTGTAACCGGCAGCTATCAAGCTGATACTATTTCTTCTGGTGCGGGCAACGATACTATCTATGCCGATTCCGGCGATGATACGATCATCTACACGTCCGGCGAAGATGTGATCATTGGCAATAACACGGGCTATAACTATGGCACTGACACGCTTGATTTGAGCCAATATACCGCAGATCAAGTGAGCTTTCGGATTGTCGGCCATGATGTGTTCATTGATACACCTGACGGCGGTATCGAGTTGGATTATCAGGTGCGCAATGAACTTGGTCATGCACGCTCGAATATCGAAAATATTATCTTCTCGGATGGTACATTGGATGAAGCAGGCATTGCCGCGCGTGCAATTGCGGATCAGGCAAGTTTTGGCGATGACGTCATCACCGGATCGTTCCAGAGCGAGGTCATCACAGGTGGAACAGGCAACGACACGCTTAGCGGTGTAAGTGGTAGTGATACGTTTGTCTTTGCTGCTGGTGACGGGGATGATATAATCACCGATTATGATGCGGCAAACGATGCGCTGGAATTCACGGGTATTAGCTTTATCGATTTAACGATTACACAAATTGGCAGCGATGTTCTGATCGAATATGGGACTGGGGATCAGGTCACAGTTACTAGTTCACTCGTTACAGATTTTGGCGAGACGGAGTTTTTATTCGCATAGGCTAAGCTGCTGAACGGTCTTTTGTGTGGGACGGTAATTTCGTCCCACACAAAAGACCATACGCCTCAACGATACTGCACCAAGGCCTCAGTGACAGGTGCAAGCAATATTTGAACGTCACCAATAGGCCGAGACAAGCGGTTCGAATGACTTTGAAAAGCACATTTTCTACGCATTATTGACCTTGGCGCTGATCGCAGAGAAACCTTGATGTCGCCGCTAGGCGCTGATTGTGGCGGTCAAGATTGAACGGCAGCTACCCGCCTAGTTCGTTGAAAAACTCCAAATTTTGGATTTCAAAAATTCCCGCCAAAAGCATACCTGTGCTGAAACTCATTGAGGATTGCAGCGAAAGGTTCCAAGACGCCGCAACAGCGCTTTAAACCCATTTTAGCCGAGCCCCTCGCCAAAATTCTCCTCCAGCTCCGTGCTGGGAAATATTTTCCGATTTTGCCCGAAATCGGAGTTTTTCAACAGAATACGCCTAAAACAGACATTAGTATCCACCAAATTCCATGCAATTTCACGGTTTTCGAAAACCATCTAAAACCGTGCATTTCCATTACATTTGGGGAAGCAAAGTAATCAAAAGTCACAGTTTTACATGCTTTTTCATGGTTTTACACGCCCCTATCCCGATGGCGGCCTTTGCGGGTCAATGAACACATATCGGTCCTTGGCGCATTGCAGTTGTTTACGTGTATTTTCCGGACTTTTCATTACTTCTCGCGACAATACATTTGCGGTCGTTTGCAGAAATTCCGGTAACTCCTTCTGTGATTTTCCGTTTAAGGCCGCAAGGGTAATGGCGTTTCCCAGAATTTGGCGGACCATCATGGAAACATGGTTTTCCTTATGCACCTCCTTCAAGGGGTTCGGGTCGCATCCGCTGCGCATTTCACAAAGATCATCGTTCATTTCGGCGCAAACCAGTTCCCACAACAGATCATTTGGCCAACGGGCGCGGTTTGGGTCGGTTGGGCTGGGAATGGTATAGCGAACGACGTTGCCAGTTTCCCGACAAAGGTCACCAAATCGCTCGAGCAATTGTGCCCATGTACGGATGCCCCAGCGATCTTTTAGCAGGTCTTTGCCTGCCCTGTACTCCACCCGCCACACACGGCTGGTATCGGGGTTGTCAGGCGTGAGCAAAGGCAGGCCTTTTTCGCCTAATGTAGCGTTCCAAATGCCCCACCAGTAGGGTTTTCCAGAATGGATAATCTCGGCGCGTTTGTCGTAAATGATAACCTGCCGATTGCGCGGGCTGCCGATGGTAACCGATGTGGTGCGCCCTGATTTGCCATGCACGGATTTGTTGACCTCCTCAATGAAATCGCGCCGCCCCGTCCGGCCCGCCACTGGCGATAAAGCGGTATCCGTTACCGCCGTGGGATTTGAGATGAAGCTGAACGCCGTTGAATTCCACCAACACGTCGCGGCGCTCTTCATCGGCCCGCTTCTTTTCGGCCTCTAGGTAGTCAAACAGCTTGGGCGGGATGTTGGCTTGGATGGCCATGGCCAGATAATCAAAGCCTTTGTGCAGGACAATCAAGTCATTATCCTTGTGGTCTGTATTTCCAGAGGGGGGTGCTACTATCACCCCCCTTTGCCCAAATTGGCTGTTGGTGGTGCCTCCGGCGGGGTAGCGGAGGTTTTGGGGCCGGACATGCGTCCGGCATTGCTGGTTATGTGCGTTCATTTAACTGCCTCCCGATCCATGTTTCTGCCCGCTCAACGCATTTGGAGAGGTTCAGCGAATCAGCATGGAAGAACTTGGCTGTGGATTGCCACTCGCTCTGATCATTCTTGTAAGCGCGGGAAATATCGACGGAATAGAAGCTGCCATTTTCCCAAATAGTTGCAGTAGTTAGCCCGATTTTGAATTTATGGGCAGGATATTTAGACATGATGATGTCCTTTCAAGTGTTATTGGCAGCAAACATAGAAAGGGCGCGAAGTGGTGAACACCTCGCGCCCCTTTTTGAGCCGTCCGGCCCCAAAATCCTCAAAGACGCTACCAACCTCTTTGAGGCAAAACTCTGGTTTAGATGGTTGCTTGGCTGGTGTTGGACACGATGCGGTCTTCAACCCATTTGGGCAGGTCGCAGCGGCGATAGCGCACTGAGCGGCTGGAAACTTTGACAAAGAGTGGCCCGCCGCCACGGTACCGCCAATTCTGCAAGGCGCGGACCGAATAACAAAGGATCGATGCGGCCTCGCGTTCGTCTACAAGAGCGGATGGGTTGTTAGCATTAAGATCGTTTGGCATGTGTTTTTCCTCATGTTTGATAATGAGGAGAATGAAGCGTTGGTGGTGTGAATTCAAAGGACAGTTGAAATCACATTTGAATTTCGGATGTCCTTAACCGTCCCAGCGCCCTAATGCGCGCCGAATACGTTTACCAAGCGCGACGTGACTGTGATAGCTATTTGCTGTGAAGTGATCTAAAATAAATACAATAAAATCAAAGAACTGACCTGTGTAGTTGTCTTGGCGTGGGTCATAGTAACAACACGCCTTCGCCTTTCTATGTGTTCCGTCTTGGAAATAGAGCGAAAGATCTTGGATGAGGTGATCGAGGGGCGTGTTGATCGTTGGTTTAGGAATGTAGGCGTTTTCAGTTCGCTTGGTTTTGACTTTATCTAGAGCGAACGAAACCTGTTTAAGTTTGTTTATGGCGGTTTGTGTAGAGTTCTCGTTTTTTTCCCCAATAGTCCAACTGCTCTTTGAAGAAAAATTTTGGGTTGAAAGGGTCGCGATACATTATTTCGTGGTCAATCTGACTTTTGTTTTCTGCAGTAATGGCTTCAAAGGCCCCCAAGGCTCGTTCGATTGCCTTTTTCAACTGACTTAGCTCTTTGGTCTGAGCCGGGGGTGTCTGCTCTAAAGCATGCAATGCTGCTGATTGATAACGCCATAGAGTTTTTGCGATGCCCAAGCTGATTTTTTCGTAACAACCGACCATGCCAAATTGCTCACACATTTCCATAACTAAATCCGGAGTAATTTTAGCTTGGAGTTCCCATATATCTTTGCGTGGATAGTCAGCTTCGTTCGAGCGAGCTAGCGGTGTGTGCATAGCTTTCGTTTCCTTTTGGGGGTATTCGTATGCGGGTAAATTTCTTGGGTGAATTACGCCACACTACCTAAGGTAGCTGCAAGCCTATTCGCAATTTGTCCCGCAGCTTTTTGAACAGCATCATCTGATAAATGTGCATAACGCAGGGTGGTCGATAGGTTCTTGTGCTCTAAAATTTCTTTCAACATAAACGGATCAATCCCGTTCATCACAGCAACAGAGGCATAAGTGTGGCGAAGATCATGCAAGCGCACGTCTTCAAGCCCAGCCTTGGCCCTGATTTTACGCCAAGGTTTTTGTAGGTCGTTGTAGTGGCCATGTTGGTGGTCGCCCAAAATCACATAGGGGTTGCCCTCGCGTCGCTCTAGGGATTGAAGCAAATTGTGTGCCTCGCGGGGCAGGGGGATACGCCGTCGCCCTGTCTTGCTGTCTGGCAGTTCGAGGTGGGTGCGGGTCACGTAAGCCCATTTCAGCTTTTGAATTTCACTGAGGCGACACCCCGTTAGTAAAAGCAAATAGAATGCAGCAAACACATAGCGCGTGATCTCGCCCTTTTCCAAAGCGTCCGCCAAAATTTGACCAAGCCGTTCCTGTTCGCCCTCATCCAAGTACCGTTTCTTTTCGACTTCGGGGTATTTTTTGACCCGCCTTGTGGGGTTAGTGTTCATCGGGCGATACCCCCAATCTTCCGCCAGATTGAACATTTTTGACATGAGCATAACGCCGCGATTGGCTTGGTATGGCGTTTCACGTCGTTTCAAATGGAGGGCGGAAATGTCGTCAAACGTAATCTCTGACACCTTGATCGAGCCAAGTGTTGGGTAAATGACTTTGCGCAACATGTTGGCGTAGTCATATTGCGTTGAGGGCTTCAAATGCAGTTGCACATGATCCGTGATAAACCGTTCACTAAGTTCCCGAACCGTGGGGCTGCGCAAGCGTGCCTTTCGGTCAGCGGATGGGTCAGCGCCTCGCGCCACATCAACATGTATCAGCTTCGCTTCCTTGCGGGCTTCCTCGGCGGTGAAGACGCCATGCTGCCCAATGTTCTTGCGACGGGTGCGACCATTGGCACGATATTGGGCCACATAGACTTTGCGACCCGACGGATAAATCCGAATGCCAAATCCACCCAATTCGTCGTCCCAAAGGATGCGTTCCTTTGGTTCTGGCAATAGGCTATCAACAAGGCGTTTTGTTAGTTTTGACATCGTTCATTCTCAGTAAGGGGCGCAAATCCGGAAGCATATCGGAAGCACCGTGCAGCGTTTCATAGCGTTACTGATGATGGATTGGCGCTGCGATGGTTAAGAAAAAATGTTTGATAACAGTCATTTATGGCGGTATGGCGTTGCCAGGAGAAATGCAGAGAAACCGCCCTATTTCGGTTTGTAATTATTGGGTCTGGTTTTGCTAATTCCATTAGCACTGCGGGGAGCGGCGATCAGACTGGTATTGCTATTTCTTTTTTGGTGCGATCTTGTCCAATTCGTCCTCTCTCAACCAAAAACCACATAAAATCAACACGTTGCGCACCGTCTTCGGGTGACTTCTTTCGGTTGGATTTTGGCCGTGAAAGCACGCGGTTGCTTTTGAGAAGTGTGGCGAACAGGTCACATGCTTACTGACCTGATCCCATAAAGCTCCTCCAGAATGATGTAGAGTCCGCCCACGCAAAGGACGGACAAGTGAAGAAGCGATTCACAAACGAACAAGTCATCCAGATACTGAAAGATCAGGAAGCTGGTGAACGGGCAGCCGATGTTTGTCGGCGTCACAGCATAAGCCAAGCGACATTCTACAAATACAAAAGCCGATATGGTGGCATGGAGCCGTCTGATGCGAAGAAGTTGCGAGGCATCGTCAAATTGACGGTCAGCCATCTCATTTCTAAACATCCGTCATGACCAAACGTAAGAATTACCCTGGCTTTAAAGGCCATCGCTTCCCACCATTCATCATTGAATATGCGGTTTGATTTTACTTTCGATTCAGCTTGAGTTTGCGGGATGTTGAAGACTTACTCGCTGAGCCCGGGGTTATCGTCAGCCATGAAACCATTCGCTTTTGGGTAAACAAGTTTGGCCGGCAGTATGCCAAATCTATCCGTCGAGATTGACCTCAAGTTGGTGACAAATGGCATTTTGATGAGGTAGTCCTTTCGGTCCGCGGTAAGAAATATTGGCTGTGGCGGGCGGTGGATCAGGACGGAAACTCGTTGGATATCCTTGTGCAAAGCCGTCGAAATACGAAGGTGGCAAAGCGTTTCATGCGTAAATTGATGAAGCAATACGGCATCCCGAGGGTAATCATTACTGACAATTTGCGCTGGTATGGTGCCGCAAAACGGGCCTTAGCAACGTCATGGAACATCGAAGCCACAAGAGTTTGAATAATGCAGCAGAAATTTCTCACCAATCCACCCGGCGCAGAGAGCGCATTATGGGCCGTTTCAAATCAGCTGGCCATGCTCAACAATTTCTGCCCGCCCACGATCAAAGCAGCGTACTTTTTCGACCCCGCCGCCACAGACTTTCAGCCATCTCATACCGCCATGCCAGATCGGATGCTTTTGCAATCTGGGCCGATATTACACGCGAAATAGCCGTCGGTTAAAATTGGGGTATTCGGGAAATACTCAAAATAGACCCAACAACTTGACGATACCGTCGACGCCAACGGAGATGTACTGGAGATCCTGAAACAAAGCCCTAGAAACGCCCATGCAGCCATGCGTTTCCTGATGAAGTTGATGAAGCGATGGGGTGTGCCACGCGTCCTCGTGACAGACAAACTGCGCAGCTGTGGCGTGGCCGTCCGTGACCTTTTCCCAAACGTTGATCATCGTTGCCACAAGGGGTTGAACAACCGATCCGAGGCGTCGCATCGGCACACACGACGAAGGGAAAAGATCATGGGGCGTTTCAAATCCTCACGCCAAGCACAGCGTTTTCTATCCGTCAACGAACAAACCGCCACCATCTTTCGTCCAAAGCGTCATCGTCTTTCGGCAGTATCTTACCGCCAATCTCGGGCTGACGCATTCAGCCTGTGGAACAATTTTGCGGTTGAAACGGCTGACTGAACAAGACGCAGTTCTCAGTCACCTCGCGACAGAACAAGCTGACAAAGCCGTTTTGGGCTCAGGCCAAATCGAACCGAGGAGGTTGTTTGTTTGTGAAGCGTTTGAGTGTGTCCAGGTGATAGCGGCTGGTCAGACAGATGGCCTGGGCTTGGGCCTCAAGCGCGAGCAAGGCGTCGCTGTCCATCTCCATCGCGCGCGATGCGATTTTTTTGGTCAGGCCAAACGCCAGTGGTGACGCCTCACACATCATTCGAACCATTTCCATCGCACGTGGCAGTAGGGCATCTGGAGACAGGACCTCCATTGCGATACCGATTTCGCGCGCCTCCGTTGCAGCGACAGTGCGGCCTGTATAAAACATTTCTTTGGCACGCTGCAGGCCCACCATACGCGGCAGAGAATAGAACAAATTTCCATCTGGCACCGCACCGACCTTGCAAAACGACGCATTGAATGTAGCGCGGTCCGAGGCCAAGATCATATCCCCGGCCAGCGCCAATCCCAGGCCGGCTCCATAGGCCGGACCGTCAACAGCAGTGATCACCGGTACCGGTAAATCGCGAAGTTGGCGGATCCAGACATGGAGATCGTTCATCCGCGCCAGCCGGTCTTCGGCTCCGTCGGGTTCCTCAGAAGTTTGGCGTGCCAGCATCGCCTTAAGGTCACCACCCGCACAAAATACGCCCCCACTGCCGGTCAGGACAACGGCGCGTAAATCCGTATCTTGCGACAGATCAGAGACCGTTTTAGCCAAAGCCGTGCGCAGAGCTTCAGACAAGGCGTTGCGGGTCTTGGGTTCGGTCATTTCGATCAGGGTGATGCCGCCGTCACGGGTGACCTTGAGTGCATTGTTCATGGGGATTCCTTCTGTAATAGGCTCGCTTTCAGCGCATTTTTGTCGATCTTATTGGTGGCTGATAATGGCAGCGGCCCATCCCAAATGGTGACGCCTCGCGGTGCTTTGTAATGGGCGATATGTTCTCGGCAATAAGCGATCAACGCTTCGGTTGTGACCAAAGCCCCCTCATGCAGCGCCACCACCGCGTGAACGGTTTCGCCCCAATGCTCATGCGGTATGCCCAGCACCGCACATTGCGCCACGGCGTCATGTTTGGTCAGGCAATTCTCGGTCTCAATCGGATAAACGTTTTCACCGCCTGAAATGATCATCTCTTTGGTGCGCCCCGCGATATAAAGATACCCGTCTTCGTCCAGATACCCGGCATCGCCCGTGTGATAAAACCCACCGCGTATAGCAGTGGCAGTTTCATCTTCGCGCCGCCAATAGCCCTGCATCACCTGCGGCCCACGAATGACGATTTCACCGGTTTCGCCCTGTGGCATGGGATTGTCATTTTCATCAACTATACGCAGATCACCGTAGATGATTGGCTGGCCAACTGACCCCAGTTTATCAATACGTGGGTTGCCCGGCACGTGGTCGGCAGGCACAAGTATCGACAACACAGGCGAGGTTTCGGTCGCACCGTAGCCTTGACAAAACACCACGCCGGGGATTGCAGCGATGACCTGCTCCATCAATGAGATCGGCATCGGCGCCGCCCCATAGGTCAGGCAACGGATGGACGAGAAATCAAACTTGTCAAACTCCGGATGGTCCATAATCATCCGCAACATCGTCGGCACCAAAGTCATGGTCGTTACACGCTGACGCTGGATTAGGTCCATGGTTTCAGTGACTTCGAATTTGGACTGGATCACCATGGTCGTGCCATAGGCGATGGATGTATAGACCCGCGATCCGGTGCCCAGATGGAACAAAGGTCCCGACAACAACAAAACATCAGTGGGTTGGTACCCGTATAGATGCCCCGAACCCACGGCATTGGCCAACAGATTGTTATGGCTCAGCATAACGCCTTTGGGCAGTCCCGTGGTGCCGGACGTGTAGAAGATCATCATGGTTTCATCAGAAGCGCTGGCGCGATCATCAAAAGCGTTATCCGCCACCACACCGGCACCCAAAACCAGCGTGTCATAGTGCAACGTACCGGTGGGCAAAGCCTCACCCGGTCCGTCCCAATCAGCGAAAATAAGATGCTTTAACGTTGGGCACTGCGCCATTAACGCTGCGGCTTGCGGTTGAAAATGGCGATCGACGATCAACACTTCGGGGCTGCAGTCGGCAATCACTGCCACCATTTCCTCGACCGCCAACCGATAATTGATCGGCACACAGATCGCCCCAATAGCACAGGGCGCGTAGTACATTTCCACCAGCCATTGCGAGTTTTGGCCTAGAAATGCCACTCGATCACCAGGGCTTACCCCCAGATCAATCAGCGATTGACCCATGCCCAAAATACGGTTTTTAAATGTGATCCAGCTGAAATCACGGCCTTCAAAATGGGTGGCTTTTTTGTCAGGGGTGGCAAAGGCGTATTTATGGATCAAATCTGGATAGCGAAACATTACCGGCCTCCGGTGACTGAACGACCGATGATTTCGCGCATCACCTCGCCGGTGCCGCCAGCGATCCGTCCGGCGCGCGCATCTGCCCAAGCCCGCGCAATGGGATATTCCCACATAAAGCCATAACCACCAAACATCTGCAGACAGTCGTCCAGACATTTGCATAGGGTTTCGGACGTCACCATTTTGGCTATCGCCGCATCGACCGCGTCAAGTTGTTTGTTCATGTGCATTTCCAGACAGCGATCCGTAAAGACCCGCATCAGAACAGTCTGGGCCTTGACCTCGGCCAGCCGGAAACGGGTGTTTTGGAAATCGGCGATGGTTTTACCGAATGCTTTGCGTTCGGTGGTGTGGGTGACGCTCCATTCGAGTGCTGCCTCAAGCGCCGCACTCGCCCGCACCGCCTGCATCAAGCGTTCTTGTGGCAGTTGCTCCATCAGTTGATAAAAGCCTCGCCCTTCGGCGCCAATCAGGTTGCCAACCGGAACGCGAACAGAATCAAAAAACAGTTCGGCAGTGTCTTGGGCTTTCCAGCCGACCTTGTCCAACAAGCGACCTTTGCGAAACCCTTCACGGTCGGCTTCAACCAGAATTAGACTGGTGCCTTTGGCGCCCTGGCTGGGGTCGGTTTTACAGGCCAGAATGATGAAATCACAATTGCCGCCATTGGTGATGAACACCTTTTGGCCGTCGATGACGTATTCATCTCCATCACGGATCGCTTTGGTTTTTATCCCCTGAACATCCGATCCGGCGGCTGGTTCAGTCATGCCAATGGCTCCAATCGCTTCGCCCCGCGCCATGCGGGGCAACCACTTTTGTTTTTGCTCCTCGGTGCCGTAATGTAATATATAGGGTGCGATAATATCAGAATGCAGCGAAAACCCCGGTCCCATTGCCCCCGCGCTGGCCAGTTCCTCCATCACCACCATAGAGAACAGAAAATCGGCGCCGGCGCCGCCGTATTCCTCAGGCATTGCGGCACAAAGCAAACCGTTTTCACCTGCCTTAAGCCACGCTTCACGGCTGACGCGACCGGTCTTTTCCCAATCTGCATGATACGGCGTGATCTCGTTTTCAACAAATTTGCGGACTTGATCGCGGAACATCTCGTGTTCTTCTGTGAAAATTGTTCGTTTAAACATTTGTGGCTTCTCCCAGCATTCAATCCGGAGGTACATCGCGCCGGATATGTTCGCGCTATTATTAATTAGCTTGCAATCAATGATCAAGCTAATTAATAATAGCGCAACGAAGTAAACCAAGGAGACAGCGCTATGCTGCAAGGTAAAACAGCCATCGTAACCGGAGCAGGAAGAGGCATCGGTCGGGACATCGCACTTATGATGGCCGCGAATGGTGCCAATGTTGTCGTCAATGATCTTGGCGGCTCAGGGGCTGGCGAAGGCGAAGACCAAGCGCCCGCACAGCAGGTCGTGGATGAAATCCGTGCGGCTGGTGGCAAGGGTGTTGCAAATTTTGGCAATGTCGCCAAATCTGCTGATGCTAAATCGATGTATGAACAGGCCATGGATGAGTTTGATAGCATCGACATCGTCGTTAATAACGCCGGTATTTTGCGCGATGTGATCTTTCATAAAATGACCGAAGACGAGTGGGACGCGGTGATCGCAGTTCACCTTAAGGGCTCGTTCAACATGGCTCAAGCGGTGGCGCAGCAGTTCAAAATGCAAGCCTCGGGATCGTTTGTGAACTTTACTTCGACATCCGGTTTAATCGGCAATTTTGGTCAGGCTAATTATTCGGCCGCAAAGATGGGTATCGTTGGCCTGTCTAAGTCTCTGGCGCTGGATATGTCGCGCTTTAACGTGCGGTCAAACTGTATTGCGCCGTTTGCTTGGTCGCGTCTGATTGGCACGATCCCAGCGAAAACCGACGCCGAAAAAGCACGGGTAGAGCGGATCAAAGAAATGACCCCCGCCAAGATCGCGCCGCTTGTGGTTGCGCTTGCGGCCCCCGATAGCGATGTCACAGGTCAGGTTTTTTGTATTCGGAATAACGAAATCTTCTTGATGAGCCAGCCAAGACCGATTAGATCTGTTCACCGTTCAGAAGGGTGGACGCCGGAAACCGTGCGTGATCATGCATTGCCAGCAATGAAAGCTGATTTTTATGATCTTGAGCGCTCGGGTGACGTGTTTTCTTGGGACCCAATCTGATTGGAACATGTCGTCGGGTTTGCTGATAAGTAGACCTGAGATGCAATGGTTTGGGCAGTAACTGTCGGGGAGTAAGCGGTTTGGAAAAAGGGTCGAGTGTTTCACTAACTCAAAGGCATTCGCCTATTTTTCAGGATATTGCCCGCTTTCGTGCCATCATTTTTGACAATCTGCTCAAGCCACATGATCTAACTATGTCACAGGGTTGGGTCTTGGTGCATCTGCTGCGCGAAAATGGCATGAACCAGTCGGAATTGGCCAGCCGTCTTGAAATTGCAACCGTGACAACCAGCAAACTGATCGATCGGCTTGAGGTGCGTGGCTTTATCGAGCGGCGGGCGGATCCGGGAGACCGACGGTCCAAACGGGTTTATGCCACGGATGCAGCTAAATCGGTTGTCAAAATCATGACGCGTACCATTCAGGACGTTGATATGATCGCCAACGAAGGCATCGGTGACGACGAGCTGGATGCGGTCAAAGACACGTTGCTGGTGATGCGGGAAAACCTACGCAAATCGGCTGCGCGCCGCTAAAACGAGCACTTTCCGGCGGCAGGCCTGCCGGAGATATATACTTCTTTAAAGGATAGTCCGTTGCACAAACATGCAAACGCTGCCCCTCTTGCGGGGGTGCGACTGATAGAATTCGCCGGTATCGGACCGGGCCCCTTTGCTGGCATGATGTTGGCCGATATGGGCGCCGAGATCATTCGTATTGATCGCCCTGCCGCACCGGATAAAAACCCCGAACTTGATTTTATGAACCGTGGTCGTAAGTCGCTGGTTCTTGATTTGAAATCTGCTAAGGCGGTGGATATCGCATTGCGGTTGGTCGACACCGCTGACGGGTTGATTGAGGGGTTTCGCCCAGGCGTAATGGAGCGGCTTGGGCTTGGTCCTGAGGTCTGTCATGCCCGCAATCCGCGTCTGGTTTACGGGCGCATGACCGGCTGGGGTCAAGAAGGTCCATTGTCCCATGCGGCAGGACATGACTTGAATTATATTGCGCTATCCGGCGCACTTTGGGCCAGCGGCGAAGCTGGCCGCGCACCCAGTTTTTCGCTCAACCTGTTGGGTGATTTCGGCGGCGGCGGCATGTTTCTGGCGTTCGGAATGGTAACCGGCATGTTGCAAGCCGCCCGCACCGGCAGGGGCGACGTCATTGACGCTGCCATCAGCGACGGCACCAGCAGCCTGATGGCGATGATCTACGGCATGCGCGCCAAAGGGGTTTGGCAGGACCAGCGCGAAGCGAACAAACTGGATGGTGGCGTGCCTTGGTACGGCGTTTATGAATGTAGCGATGGTCAATGGATCACCATCGGCGCGCTTGAGCCACAGTTTTGGGCATTGCTGCTCGATTTGCTTGGCCTGACCACAGACGAGATCGGAGACCGTGCCGATCCGGCTACATGGCCCGCGATGCGGGGTCGGCTTGAAACCCTGTTCAAATCGCAAAACCGCGAGCATTGGGTCAAGATTTTGCAAGGCACAGATGCCTGTTTCGCCCCAGTTCTAAGTCCGGCCGAAGCGCCCGTTCACCCGCAAAATATGCAGCGCGGTGTATTTGCGCCCGACGGCCCAACACAACCGATGCCTGCCCCACGTTTTGCCAATGCATCCACGCCCCTGCCCAGTCCAGCCCCAATGCGCGGCAATGACAGTCGCGAAATTTTGCAGGAACTTGGGCTGTCTGACGATGAAATCACCGCAATGATACGCACCTAACGAAATCCTTTCTTGAACATATATCCGAGGCATACAAACATGGCACTTCCAGCTCTCTTTAATAACCTTAGACTGCCGTTGATCGGCAGCCCGCTGTTTATCATTTCAAATCCAGAACTGGTTATTGCCCAATGCAAGGCCGGTATCATCGGCACCTTTCCAGCGCTGAATGCCCGAGAAGCCAAAGGCGATCCGATTGAGTTGGACCGCTGGTTGACCCGCATCCGTGAAGAGCTGGACCGCCATAATCAAGCTAACCCTGATCGGCCCGCAGCGCCTTTTGCCGTTAACCAGATCGTGCATAAATCCAATGCGCGGTTGGATCGTGACATTGAAATTTGTGTAAAGCATGAGGTGCCGGTTTGGGTCACGTCATTGGGCGCGCGCACAGAAATAAACGAAGCGGCCCATTCTTGTGGTGGTTTGGTTTTGCACGACGTGATCAACAATCGCTTTGCGCACAAAGCTATCGAAAAGGGCGCTGATGGGCTTATCGCGGTGGCGGCCGGTGCGGGTGGGCATGCGGGGGCGCAGTCTCCGCTGGCCCTCATTCAGGAAATTCGCAGCTGGTTTGATGGACCGTTATTTCTGTCAGGCGCAATTGCGCGTGGCGATTCAATTCTGGCGGCGCAGGCGATGGGAGCAGATGGCGGCTATGCTGGCACATTGTTCATTGCCACCGATGAGGCAAACGCGGTGTCAGGTTACAAGGAAATGATCACCAAACACGGTGCCGAGGATATTGTGTATTCCAACCTGTTCACCGGCGTTTCAGGGAACTATCTAAAGCCGTCGATTGCTGCCACGGGTATGGATCCTGATAACCTTGAACGTTCCGATCCATCAAAGATGGACTTTAGCGAAGGCCGAAAAAAGCCCAAAAGCTGGAAAGAAATTTGGGGCTCTGGTCAGGGTATCGGCGCAATCGATAAAGTTTTGCCAACTGCCGATGTGGTTGCGCGTCTTGAAGTTGAATACACAGCCGCGCGCAAAAGATTGTTCGCATTACCAAAGCGTTTTTGAAGCCACACGAATCACAAATCCTTGTTAAATACATAAGTATTTGTTTTTAACTGTAAAAATTATGATAGCAAGATAACTATTATCTTGCTATCATAATTTCACGAAACCGCCAGAAGTGGCAATGGGAGGTACTATGAAGAACACAATTATAGCAGCGGCAATCGCCGCGATGACTTTCGTATCAACATCGGCAACGGCTGAAATTCGTCTAATCGCGAATGAGCCAGGCCCAAACAAAGGCGTGCGTGCCAAGTCGGTGGAGTACTTTGGTCAGTTGATCGAAGAGCGCTCTAACGGTGAGTTAGTGATCGATCAGAATTGGGGTGGTGCCTTGTTCAAAGCATCCGCTGCTTTACCGTCGATTTCGGCAGGCATTTCCGATATCGGGCTCGTGATCGGCGCCTACGCGCCATCGGAATTTCCAGCACTTGCGCTTGGGGACTTGCCATTGGCAGGCACAGACGCGTGGATTTCGATGCAAGCGATGAACGAGCTGTTTTCCACCAACGAGCAGATCAAAGCTCGCATGGATGATATGGGTATCGTCTATCTCGGGCCATACGCCACTTCGCAGGCCCAAATGGGTTGCCGTGGTGAAGGCATGAAATCGGTTGAGTCCGTCAAGGGCACCAAGATGCGTTATGCTGGCGCTGTTCTGGGAGAGATGTTTTCCAACCTCGGCGGCAATATGGTCAATATCTCGATCTACAAAGCGTTCCAGGGTATGGAAACTGGCCTGATCGATTGTACCATCACCTATGCGTATTTCGCGGTTGCCACCAAACTTGACGAATTGATCGACAGCCTAACGCCGATGGAATTTTCGAATGCCGCCAGCCTGGCGACTTTCATGAACAAAACCAGCTATGACGGTCTGTCCGCCGAGCATCAGAGCATCATACAGGGTGTGCGTTTGGACGTGATCAACTACTATTCGGAAAACATTCTGTTGGCTGACGTTGCTGCGATGGAAAAAATGACATCCGGCGATGATCCGATCATTGTGCACAAGCTGAATGCTGCTGACATTGCCGCGATGGAAGAGGCCGCTATGCCGGTTTTTGCCAAGTGGAAGTCAAACGCTGAAGCCAAAGGTTATGACGCAGATGCGCTGCTGGCCGAATACAAAGGCCTGTTGGAAAAATGGACCGAAGTACGCGATACTCAAGGCTATCCTTGGACTCGCTAATCTAAGTGCGGGGCAGCCCAACCGCTGCCCCGCTGTTACATTCCCAACCCTGAGCCACGGTAAAAAATCATGAATAAATTCCTAGGGACGGCCCTTGATTCAATAGCTGCAGTTTCTGTTGTGCTATTGTGCTTGCTGATCGTTTCCAACGTCATCAGCCGTCAATTTCTGGACAGCGGCGTGCCAGATTCCACGCTGTTGGTCAAAGAACTTATGATCCCGACAATCCTGTTTCCGCTGGCATCCGCAACAGCCAACCGAGCGCATGTCGCTATTGATTTCTTTGCCCAGTATTTTCCGGCGCGGGTCAATTTCTGGGTTGCGGTTTTCTCGGGCCTTGTTGGTCTGCTTGTGGCAGCAGTCTTGTTGGTTGCTGGATGGCAAGAGTTGGTTGAAAACTTTACCTCGGGTGCAAAATACGCGAGCGATTTTGATTTGCCAAAATGGCCCAGCCGTGCCGTGTTCGTTCTGGCAATAATATTTTTCGTACTGCGGCTGGGGCAAGTTCTCTGGCAGGACCTGACCGCTGCAGTGACGGGCATTCCCGCCCCAATTCCCCCCTCAAATTCGGACTTCTGATCATGGATCCAGTAACAATTGGCTATCTGTCCTGTGCGGCAGTCATCATCCTTTTGGCAATCCGCGTGCCGATTGCCTATGCCATTGGTGGCGTTGCCGTCGTGTCGATTTTCATCATCTTTGCTTGGCGCACTGGCACCTATATGCCTGCGCGCGCCATACACACCACATTGTCGCTGGCCTTTACCAGCAGCTTTGATTTGGTTCACAACTATGATCTGTCGATGATCCCGCTGTTTATCGCGCTTGGGCATGTCGCCTATAAGGCCGGTATTACCACCGAGATTTACGAGGCCGCACGGGTCTGGTTGGTACGCATCCCCGGCGGTGTTGCGATTGCATCGATTGCTGGATGCGGCGGATTTTCGGCGATTTCCGGCAGCTCCATTGCCTGCGCCTCGACTATGGGGCGGATATGTACGCCTGAAATGTTGCGGCTGAACTATGACCCGCGTCTGGCCACGGCCAGCGTCGCGGCGGGTGGTACATTAGGTTCGCTTATCCCGCCATCTGTGCTGTTCATCATCTATGGAATTTTCACTGAATCCTCAATCAGCAAACTGTTTCTAGCGGGCATCTTGCCGGGCATTCTGTCGATGGTTGGCTATGCTTTGGTGGTGGTGCTTTGGGTGCGCAAATCACCCGAAATTGCGCCGGCCTCAACCGACGAAGTCAGCATGCATGACAAGATCATGGCGGCCATTCGATCATGGCCTGCGGTTTTGTTGTTCTTGATGGTAATCGGCGGTATCTATGGCGGCTTTTTTACCGCAACCGAAGCCGCAGCATTGGCGTTGTTGTTCGCGACTGGGTTAGGCGTTGCGCGCAAATTGATCAAAGTCAACGAAATCATCCCAATGCTGGCATCAACCATGGCCACAACCGGCGCGATCTTCTTCATCGCGGCTTGCGCCAAAATCTTCGTGGCACTGATCGCATTGACTGGCCTGTCCAATAACCTTGTTGGTATGTTGGGCGAGGCCAATCTTGCACCTTGGTTGTTTATCATCATGGTGGCGGTGATTTATCTGGTGCTGGGCATGTTCCTAGACCCGATTGGCATTATGGTCCTAACCTTGCCGTTGATGATCCCGATGGTCGAAAGCTATGACATGAACTTGATTTGGTTCGGTGTGGTGATTGTTAAACTGCTAGAAATCGGGCTGATAACCCCGCCGGTGGGTTTGAACGTCTTTGTTCTGGCGGGCGTGCTTGAAGGCAAAGTGGAAATCGGCGTGATTTTTGCAGGGTTAATCCGGTTCTTGATGATGGATATTGTCGTGCTCGCGCTGCTGATTGGTTTTCCGATTATTTCAACCCTAATCCCGACCCTGATGCGTTAGATATGCGCACATTTGTTTGAAATCAGAAAGAGATCGCATGACTGACCAGATCCGAAAATTCTCGGCGCCTGTATTGCCAAATGAAACCCTGTTGGATTTCGGTGCGGCAGTTCAAAAACACGCCGTGATAAACGGTGTGAAACCAGCAGTCATTGTTGGAGAAGATCAGATAGACTGGCAGACCTTTGGCGATGCCGTGGCCCGCAGTGCCGCATGGTTGCGACAACATGGTGTAACCCACGGCGACCGGGTTGCGACGCTTGCGGAAAACTCGATTGAACATGTGGTGTTGTTTGCCGCGATCTTAAGTGCTGGTGCCTGCGTTGTGCCGCTGCCGTTTTCATCAACGCCAAAGGCGCTGATCCGCATGGTCGATGACAGTGGCTCGATGCTGTTGATCACCTCGGATACCTATTTGGAAATGGCACAAGGGCTAGAGGCCAAAGCACTCGTCACTCTGAACCAAATTGCCAAAGAACGCGTTGAATGTTCGCCTGAAGCCTCGGTCGAAATTGCACCAGATGACTATTACAACATCATCTATTCTTCCGGCACCACCGGTCTGCCCAAAGGTATCGTCCACGACCACAAATTCCGCTCGCGCCAACTGCAACGTGCGGTCAAGTTCCAAATTACACCAGAATCGCGGATGCTGGTCTCGACGCCGCTTTACTCAAACACCACACTATTTGCGGTGCTGCCGACGATTGCGCTTGGGGCGACATTGGTGCTGATGGAAAAATTCAACGCCACGGGCTACCTAGAGATATGTCAAAAGCACGCGGTTACCCACACCATGCTGGTGCCAGTGCAATATATGCGGTTGATGGCCGCACCGGATTTTGACGATTATGATCTTTCGGCATGTATCTGCAAGTTCTCGACCTCGGCACCGCTGAATGCTGCCCTGACCAAACAAGTCATGCAGCGCTGGCCCGGCAATTTGATCGAAGTTTACGGTATGACCGAAGGCGGTATTTCCTTGGCGCTGAACTGTCGGGAAAATCCGGACAAATGGCATACGGTTGGCAAGCCCACCGAAGGTTCTGATATCCGCATTATTGATGACGAAGGTCGAGAGCTGCCCTTTGGTTCATTTGGTGAAATCATCGGCCGGTCCGGTTCGATGATGCAGGCCTATCACAATGCACCCGAAAAAACCCAGGAACTCCTCTGGCAAGATGAAGAGGGCAATGATTTTATCCGTAGCGGCGATATGGGTCGCTTTGATGAGGATGGTTTTCTGGAACTTTTGGACCGTAAGAAAGACATGATCATCTCGGGCGGCTTCAACATTTATGCCACCGATCTTGAGGTTGTTCTAAGTGCCCATCCCGCAGTTGCCGATGTCGCCGTGATCGCCATTCCCAGCGCGGACTGGGGTGAGACTCCTTTGGGTCTTGTGGTGCGCAAAGCGGGTGCAACCGACAGCGAAGACGAGATTTGTCAATGGGCCAACGCCCAGCTTGGTAAAACCCAACGCCTGTCTGCGGTCACATTCTGCGACAGTTTTCCGCGCAGCGAAATCGGGAAAATCCTCAAACGAGAATTGCGCGCGCCCTATTGGAAGCAGGTAGGATAATCACTTCGCGCTTTGCAAGCTTAATGCATATTCCCCAAATATGGTTGCTAGCTTAGCCATCGCCATAGCAAGGTTTGTTACAATGTCAGCCTGAAAAAGCGTTTGCATGTTTATAATCCAGCATATAGTTATCTAGCTAACGTTATGTGAGCCAAATGAATACACAGCAAGAAAGGCCTTAGTTTGATAGATTACGATGCACTGCTTGCCCGCCAGTTTCCTGATGTTGAACACAGCTACACCACTCGCGATACGATCCTTTATGCGCTGGGGCTAGGGCTGGGGGCGGACCCGATGAACTCGGCACAGCTTCAGGCCGTATATGAAAATGATCCGAGCTTTGGTGCCTTACCATCGATGGTGAATGTCCTTGCCTATCCGGGGTTTTGGGCGATGGAACCCGATACTGGCATCACTTGGCAAAAACTGCTGCATGGCGAACAAAGCTATACCATGCATGCGACGTTGCCGACCCAAGGCACATTGATTGGAAAAACCCGCATTGTTGGAATTGTCGACAAAGGCGAGGGGCGTGGTGCATTGATCATCTCAGAACGCACCCTGAGTGACAAAACCACAGGCGAGAAAATTGCCACAGTGACCGGCACAAGTTTTGCCCGCGCAGATGGAGGGTTTGGTGGGCCAAGTGGCCCGGCCAATCCGGTTCATAAACTACCCGAAACCACCCCCGACATGATTTTTGATCACAAAACCGAGCCCGGATCAGCGCTGATATATCGGCTAAGTGGTGACTATAACCCCTTGCATGCTGACCCCGCTGTGGCCAAAGGCGCCGGTTTTGAGAGGCCGATCTTGCATGGCCTTTGCAGCCTTGGCGTGGCGTCATGGTCGATCACACAGGCCGTTGCTGACGGCGATTCAGCACGCTTAAAACATCTACAGTTGCGGTTCTCGTCGCCGGTTTATCCAGGCGAAACGATCCGCACCGAAATTTGGGGCAGCAGCGATGAAATATCATTCAGGGCGCGCGTTGTTGAACGCGATGTCGTGGTGCTGAACAACGGGCTGGCCCGATTGGGTTAAGCAGCCAAACAGAATACAAAGGAAAGACCAATGAGCGAAAAAACCGTGCCAACAATTTACCCTGAGACCCAGTTTTTCTGGGATGGGGCCAAGGCAGGCAAACTGATGCTGCAATCCTGCACAGATTGTGACAAAGCCTATTACCCGCCACGCCCGTTTTGCCCCGCCTGCGGCAGTCGCGCGGTCAAGGCCTTTGAGGCCAGCGGCAAGGGTCGGCTGTATTCCTATGTGATCAATCACATGCCAGCGCCTGGCTATACGCCCCCCTTTACGGTTGCTGTGGTCGAACTGGAAGAAGGCCCACGCATGATGAGCAACATCCTTGAGTGCCCAGCCGATCCCGATGCCTTGGTGCTGGATATGCCCCTTGAAGTGACCTTTGAACCCCGCGGTGACATCAACATTCCGCAATTTCGCCCCGTGACCGGAGATCAGACATGAGCCTTGCCAATATTGCCATCGTTGGCGCCGCCGAAACCACCCGTATGGGCAAAGTTCCAGAACTGAGCCAAACCGGATTGCATGCCGATGCCGCTTTGAATGCGCTGGCCGATTGCGGGCTGACCATCAACGACATTGATGGGATAGCCACAGCCGGACATGATCCTGCCGAAATCTCGCAATATCTGGGGATCACCCCAACTTGGCTCGATGGTACATCCGTTGGCGGCTGTTCATTCATCGCCCATGTGCGTCACGCTGCGGCTGCAATTCAAGCGGGGCTGTGTACCACAGTATTAATCACGCATGGTGAAAGCGGGCGTTCCAACAACCGCATCAGCCCAAGGCCGCTTTTCCCCTCAATCCAACAGCAGGAATTCGAAGCCATCTATGGCCCGCTGTTCCCCGCATCGCGCTTTACCTTGCCTGTGTTACGCAAGATGAAAGACGACGGTTTGACCGAGGAACAATTGGCCATGGTCGCCGTGGTGCAGCGGGAATGGGCCTCCCACCATCCCCGCGCCACGGCACGTGATCCGATAACGGTTGAAGACGTGTTGAATTCAAAAATGATCGCATGGCCATTTCGCAAATTCATGTGCTGTTTGGTGTCAGATGGTGGTGGTGCATTGATCTTGACCAGTGCTGAACGCGCCAAGGATTTTCCAACCAAGCCAGTCTATTTACGCGGCATGGGAGGCGAAAGTTCCGAAGGTCCAATGATCAGCCAAATGGAGAGTTTTTCCAGTTCCAAAGCGTTCCGTGTGTCGGGAAAAATGGCCTTTGAAAATGCCGGGATCTGCCATGCCGATGTCGATCACTTGATGATCTATGACGCTTTTGCTCATCTGCCCGTCTATGGGCTGGAAGATCTGGGGTTTGTTGGTCGTGGCGAGGGTGGTGCTTTTATCGCCGAGGGCAACACGCGTCCCGGTGGCAAACTGCCGCTTAACACCAATGGTGGCGGGCTTAGCTACATGCATTCGGGCATGTATGGTATGTATGCGTTGCAAGAAGCGGTACGCCAGTTGCGCGGCGTCTCTCCGGCGCAGGTTCAGGATGCCAAATTGTCGGTGGTACATGGCGTTGGTGGTATGTTCTCGGCGGCGGCAACAGTGGTCATGACAACTGAAGATCAGTGGTAATTGGCCAATTTCACAGAGGCGCTTAGTGATGTCCAATTCAAATCTCGGCTTTTTACATGGGTTAAAAGTTCTCGACCTGACCGATCATCGCGGCGTTATGGCAGGGCGGATGTTGGGGTTGATGGGGGCCGATCTGCTGCAGATCGAGCCAGTAGTTGGCACGGACAGTCGCTGTCTTGCTCCGTTTGATACGGTTGGGAAATCACTGTTCTGGGCATCCTATGGTACCGGCCGAACGTCACTGGTTCTGGATCGGTTAGCCGATCCAGAACGGCTGATGGCATTGGTAGATCAGGTCGATATCGTGTTGGAAAGCGGGCGTCCGGGCACAGATGAATTTCTTGATACTAAGGCGTTGCTGGTGCGCAACCCGGGGCTGATACATGTCATCGTAACGCCGTTTGGGTTGGATGGCCCTAAGGCAGGATACGCAGATAGTGATCTGGTTATTTGGGCAGCCGGAGGGCCGCTTGGCCCAACCGAGAGCCAAGCCGGTGGTGTGCCAACACGCATTGCATTACCGCAGGCCTATCATCATGCGGCGGCGGATGCGGTGTGCGGCGCGATGGTTGCGCTTGAGGCGCGTCGGCAGAGTGGACAGGGTCAACGGATTGTAACCTCGGCGCAGGCTTCGGCGACGCAAAGCACGCTAAGCCTGAGTTTAGCGGCGGTTATTGGCCACGATGATTATGTGTTTCGCAAAGAAATACGCTCAAAGAAAAAAGCGCAGCTGGACCTAAGCGGCAGCGGCTCGCGTACCCAGCGCTCAAAATGGCCGGTACGTGATGGGCTGGTGGAGATGCATCTTGCGATTGGCCCGGCGGCGGGGCGTTTCACCAATGCGCTGTTTGCATTGATGCATGCGCGCGGTGCCTGTTCACCTGAATTTGCCCCATGGGATTGGGTGGCCTTGCCGCCGCTGATTGAAAACGACGAAATCAGCGAAGAGAGTCTTGAGCGGGCCCGCGATGAAGTTGCGGCGTTCTTGGGCACGATGACCAAACGCGAAACGATTGAAATGGCACTGGAACACCGGCTAATGCTGGCCCCGATCATGACACTTGCCGACCTGCTCGAAAGCCCACATGCCGACGCGCGTGACTTTTTCCAGCTAATTGGCGATCTGCAATTGCCCGGTGATTTCGCGCGCGGGTTTGAAGGCGGTTTTGCCACGCCCAGCCGCGCCCCCGAATTGGGAGAGGGTGGCGCAGCCACCGAACAGAATTGGCTGACCCAGACAAAAATGCCGCGCCCTTTTGCGCCTGCAGTGACCACCTCTGCGGTGGCTGCCCCGTTTGAAGGACTGATGGTTTTGGATCTGTCTTGGGTGGTCGCTGGTCCAATGATTGGCCGCTGTCTGGCGGATTTTGGCGCACGGGTCATTCGTGTTGAAAGTCGTAAAAAACCCGAAACCGCACGGATGACAGGGCCATATCCGGATGGGGTGCGCGATCTAGATAAATCTGGGTTGTTTGAAAATTGCAACGCCAGCAAGCTGGGGTTGACGCTGGATCTTGGCACCGACGAGGGTCTTGGTGTGCTGCGTGATCTGGTGAAAAAAGCCGATGTTTTGGTCGAAAGCTTTGCGCCGGGCCAAATGGCGCGTTGGGGCATGGGATATGAGGCATTAGCGACTGACAATCCCGGTCTGGTGATGCTGTCCACCGCACTTATGGGCCAGTCCGGCCCTTGGTGTAAATTGGCGGGGTTTGGCAATATTGGTGCCGCAATGTCAGGCATTCAACAGCTTGCCGGACGCCCGAACCAACCGCCTGCAGGACCATATGGGCCCTACACCGATTTTGTCGCGCCGCGCCTTGCTTTGCCCACATTGATTGGGGCGCTTGAGCAGCGCCGCCAGACAGGAAAAGGCTGTTGGCTGGATGTTTCGCAAGCTGAGGCAGGTATGCATTTTGTCGCCGAGGGCTTTGCCGATTACCAATGCAACGGGCGTTTGCCCGAACCTGTTGGCAACCATGACCCGCAGATTGTACCCAATAATGTTTACAAATGCGCGGCCCCTGAAGGGGAAACACGGTGGGTCGCAATCAGCGCTGTAACTGATCGAAATTGGCAAGATTTGGCGGCGACAATTGGGCGTGTTGATTTGCTTGCAGCGGAACTCTCAGTGCTCTCCGGACGCCTTGCCGCGCAAGACCAAATTGATGCGGCGCTGGCTGAATGGTGCAGCACGCAGGACCCTGATCAGGTCGAGAAGCTATTGCAAGCCAATAACATCCCCGCGCATGTTGTGGCCTCGACCCACGATCTGGCGATTGATCCGCAACTGACCGAGTGGGGCCATTTTGTGCGGGTGCCGCGCAGCGACGGCTCAGTCTCGATTGTTGAATCTTGCCGGTTCACGCTCTCACAAACTCCGGCCGTTACACAACTTTCGGCGCCTGATTATGGCCGCGATACACAGGTCGTTTTGAGCAAAGTTTTGGGATATGACGACGCAAAGATTGCAACATTACAAAAAGTTGGGGCGCTGAATTAGGTGCGCCGGTGCACCATAGGGTGATGCCAAATTAGCGTTAGCTTCGACGAGTACATCTCATTTGTTACTTTCAGTGGCGCATCAGGATTTTCAGTTGCCCATTGACCCAACCCAGCCAGAGAGAGCTGTCATCAGCGATCTAAGATATGTCCGAAGCATTGGATCGTTGCGTGCTGCATGGAAGTCCGTTTCGGGAGGCAAAAGGCAGTTCACTCGTTAAACAGCATTTCAAGAATTTTATCGTTATTTTTGTCCATCATCAACATGTGGCTGTGGCCTGGGGATAGGGTCGCTTTGTCAATCAATACGACATTTGCCGCGTTCACAGAGAGTGACGCCCAGCTGTCTGAACGCAGTTGCCAATGGCTCGCAGTTTCCAAGAAATCTCCTGCGACGAGTGTGAGCTTCATGTTGCCCAACTTTGTCATATCTTGGGGAAACCCTGATGGTTCCAGCGCGATGATGCGGTCGAATAATTCAGGCTCTTGGATTTGCGCATCAAAAGTGATCTCGCCACCTTGGCTATGACAGATAACTATCGCTGGGCCTGTTTTGCGTAGGACAGCCAAAAGGGCAGCGGTGTGTAGCGGTGTCGTATTCAACCAGCGTGGTGCGAAACTACGGGCGAAAACGTCGAAATGAGCGGCTGGAAATTTTTGACCCTCAAAAGGAGTGCGTGTAATGAAGCCATCTTTGGTCCCTATACGGAACAATACCCAGGCTTCTTCCATGCTACGCAAGATCGGGTCGCCGTCCCAAAGACCAGGCGCAAAACCTGCGCGGCCACGTTCCACATTGTCGATAACATGGACTTCGTAGCCGCGCATAAGCAGTAGATGCAACCAGCCAGATCGCCCATCGGGCGTGGTTTCCCAACAGGCTCCTGACATGCCGCCGCCATGGACAAGCACCACGGGTGGCTCTGGGTTGCGGTTTTCCGGGATGAAATATTGAACGTAAGCATGCTCCACCGTGAAATGGCCGCGAGGGTCAACCTCATAGCTTGCTGTGCGGGTGAATTGCACGGTTTGCGGGGTGCCAGACGTCACGTTATGGATGCGTCCGCCTGCCGTATAGGACCCGAAATCTTTTAGACGGTAACTCATACCTATGCCTTTGCATCGGCACGCCCCACAGTTTTTGGGGCGCGCCAGTTGGCTTAATTCAGATCAGAAAGAGCCTGATATTCGTTATAGTTCGCAGCATAGGCGCGATAGCTTTCGATCACGCGTTTGAACATTGGATCGCTTTCTGAGTTCTCGGCATAAACTTCGTCAGCTGCTCCGCGCAACGCATCCAACACACTGTCGGGAAAGCGTTGGACGTTCACGCCATTGGCGCGGAACTCGTCCAACACTGCGCTTTGCGTGCCAGCCGCAATGCCCATGGCGTAAAGGTTCGCATCGGCACAGGAGACTTCAATAGCGGTGCGTTGTGCATCGGTCAGCGCATTCCACTTATCTTTGTTCATGTAGAATTCGATAAAGCCTGCGGGCTGGTGCCAGCCGGGAAAGTAGTAGTTCTTGGCCACTTTGTCGAAACCAAGCAGTTTATCGACCAGTGGAAAGCTAAGTTCCGTCGCATCAAGCCGACCTGTTTCGAGTGAAGTCGAAATCTCACCCACAGGAATACCTGTTGCATTTGCGCCAAGCTTACCAAGGATAGTTCCACCCAAACCGCCGATGCGGATGTTAAGGCCTTGCAGGTCTTCTGCGGTGTTGATTTCTTTTGTGTACCAACCTCCGGCCTCTGACAAGATTACACCGCAGGCCATTGGCACAACATTATAGGGCTCATAGATTTCTTGCCATAACTCAAGACCGCCACCGTGGTGTAGCCAGCTGATATAAGACAATGCGTCCCCGCCGAACGGCACCGAACCGAACAGCGCGGCCGCAGGTTCTTTGCCAGCCGCATATGCTGCATAGGACCATGCAGCGTCGATCGCGCCAGCACTAACGTTGTCGAAAATTTCGGTTGGGGGCGACAGTTCACCGGCGAGCAGATAGTCGAACTCGACCTCGCCACCGGTCAGCACCGTTACCTTTTCCACAAAACGCTTTGCGGTTGGGTCAAGTACGGGCAGCCCGGGAAAGGCGCTTTGCATTGTATAGCTGTCGGCCAATGCACCGGTTGCCATTAGGGCCGCGATGGATGCGGCGATCAGTGTCGTTTTCATGAGGTTCCTCCCTTTCATGATGTGAACCCGGTGATCAGCCAGGGGAATAAGATCAGCAGCACCAGCACCGCGACTTGCAATGCGATGAATGGTGCCACGCCTTTGTAAATCTGTGGGGTTGTCAGTCGGCCTCCCGCCGCGCCGCGTAGGTAAAACAACGAAAATCCGAAAGGTGGCGTCAAGAATGAGGTTTGCAGATTGACCGCCACAAGGATGCCGAACCAGATCAGCAAATCATGGCCCGCAAGCCCATTGCCAAAGTCGAGGCCCGCAACGATGGGCGCGAAAATCGGCATCAAGATCAACGTAATCTCCAGCCAGTCAAGAACGAAGCCAAGCAGGAAAATTGCGGCCATAACAACCATCAAAACTGTATAGGGTTCGTTGCCGAAAGCCATGATTCCAGCTTCGACCAGATCGTCGCCGCCAACACCTTTGAAAACGGCGGAAAAGCAGGTCGCCCCGATCATGACAAACAAGACCACGGCAACGGTCACGACCGTTTTCTTTGCGGCCTCCATCAACATCTTAAAGCTGAATTGACCGTATATAATGGTGATCACCATTGCGCCAAAGGCACCTAGGCCACTCGCCTCTGTTGGGGTTGCAATCCCTGCAATGATCGAACCCAATACAGAGATGACCAATGCCAGCAATGGCCCAAGGTCGAACAATGTCTTCCATGGTGAAACACGTTCTCTCTTGGGCATCGCAGGCAACCCACGCGCCCGCCACACAATGTAAAGACCGTATATCAGCACCAGCATCAGACCCGGCCCAATGGCCCCGGCAAACATATCCGGCACGGGTGTTTGCAACTGATCTCCCAGCACAATCAGCATAACCGAGGGTGGGATCAGGATGGCGAGTGTCCCTGAGGCGGCAACCAAACCAGCTGAGGTAGGTTTGTCATAACCGGCTTCCTCCAACCGGGGCAACGCAAGAAGCGCCAGTAAAACGACGGACGCACCAACAATCCCTGACGATGCCGCCAACAACACGCCAATCACCAGAACCGACACGCCCATGCCCGCCGCGCTGCCACCCAACGCACGTTGTGCCGCCCTAAGTGACCGTTCGCCGACGCCAGAAATTTCCAGTATCAAGCCCATCAAAATGAACATCGGGATTGCGACCAGCAGCCAATTTGACAGTACATTGGCATAAATCCGGCTGACCAGCAGGTTGAAAAAAGCTGTTGGCAGGTCTGAAACCAGAATGAACAGCCCAGCCGAACCAGCCAGCACCATACCCACTCTGTAGCCGGCCAGAATGCCAGTTAAGGTCAGAGCGGCCATGGCAAGGGGAAGGACACTCTCGCTCATCGTGCGGACCGGATCAGGCGGAAGGTTTCAAAACTGATAGCCAAGGCCAAAAGCGCCAACCCAAGTGGCAAAACAGCCTTGATTAACCAAAGATCATTCAGACCGCCATTGCGCGATCCTTCATCCGAATTCCACGCGCGCAGCATAAAGTCCCATGACGCAGGTAGTGCGAGCGCCAAAAACGGTGCCGCGAAGATCAAATTTCCGACCAAATTCACCCGTGCGCGGGCTTGCTCGGTCTGGGTTTGATAGATGAAATCGACACGCACGTGGCTGTCCGACAGCCAAACGATGCCCGACGGAAGCAACCCCACAATCAACAGAAGGTGCCATTGAAAGTCTAACAACGAGTTCAACGTAACAGCTTTGCCAATCAGCGCGAGATCAGATGCAAAGCTGAGCACAGGATTCACGTCAAGCGCGCTGAAGACGACCTGCAATACGATCGCAGCCATCAAGATCAGCAAAATATACGCTAGGCCCGCGATAGTGCATTCTCTTAGTGTCACAGATTTCCCCTCAAAGATTGTTCCACATGGAACAATATATTTCCATATGGAGCAACCTCTTTTTTTAGGGTACAGTCAAATTATGAAATTAATCGACATCCTCGACGCCACACCATTTCCTATTGGATACCGGATTGCGTTCCTCACGAACTTCTGGCGAGAGCCCCAGTTGCGGAAAATGGAACGTGAAACCGGGCTTATCCGTCCAGAACTGACAGTGCTGATGTGCTTGAGTTTCAGGCGTGATCTAAATGCACGCGACATCTGCGAAATCACTGAACAACCATCCAATACGGTCAGCCGTGCTGTATCCTCACTGGAACAAAAAGGGTGTCTAACAAGGCAAAAAGATACTGTGGATACTCGCCGTCAGGTCCTCAACATAACGTCTAAAGGCCAAGGCGTACATGACCGAATCATGACCAGTTTCGCAGCTTCAGAAACTAAGATGTTGGGTTCTTTAAACACCCAAGAACGCGAAACACTTGTTGGGTTACTGGACAAAATGGCGCGCAGCGTGGACGACTGGCGGTAATCGCGCGCAACACTATTTTGCATTCGGGAATTACTGAATTGCACACTTTCGTGCCTAAACAGCGAAAGTGTGCTTTGTCTGCTGACCGACATTTTCCATCTTCGGCATGAATGCCTGCTTTCAGGCATATCTGACATTCATACCGTCGAGCCCGAGAAATTATTGCAACAGGTCCGGCCTTACTAATATTTGGGCAATCGTTTTTCGCCAAAGGCACACAGCCCTTTTTTCAAGTCGTCGCTTTCAAGGTGAGTGACAAACGCACTGATTTCTTTTCGTAGACGGGTCTTGCGAAGCTGGTTGTCTACATTTGGATTGGTTAGTTGTTTAATTTTTCGGATTGCTTCAGGGCTATTCTTTGAAATTTTCCGAGCTAATTCTTGAGCCCGATCCAGAAGATGTTCTTGCGGCAAAATCTCGTTGATCAGGCCCCAGTTAAGTGCTGTTTGTGCATCTATCGCCTCTGCGGTGTAGAAAAGTTGCGCGGCCCTTGCCGGGCCAATCCGTTCAGCCAATCGCACTGTTGCGCCGCCTGCGGGAAGAATACCGAATTTCGCGTGACCGTCACTCAAGCGTGCATCTTCAGAGGCCAACAAAATGTCACAACACAGCAATATTTCCAGACCTCCAGCCACGGCGATGCCGTTAACGGCCCCGATCACTGGCACTGGAAGCTCCTCAATCATAGTTATCACTCGTTGGTTGTAGGAAAGCGTTTCGATCAATGTGCCAGCTTCTAATTCCTCACCAAATTCGATCAGGTCTCCACCAGCGCAAAAAGCGCGGCCTTTTCCGGTCAGTATCACGGCTCGCAGGTTGGGTATTGCCGCGACTTCATGCAACCGAACCTCAAGCGAATGCATCAACGCATTGGACGCAGCATTCAAGGTATCGGGCCGATCTAGGGTCAGAACAGCCACACCCTCAGATTCACCAAGCCGAATGCAGGGAGCCACTGGCATAAGGTGATAGGTCTGAGGCAGTGATGCCAGCGTCTCGGTCAATGCGGCGATTTGATCTTTGGTGGCGCCGGTTAACTTTGCTTGCACCTGGGCGCGTTTCTGCGTGTCTGTCTGAACGGACACGTCCAATGAAACCGAGGTTCCACAAAGCTGAGCGACTTCCGAGCGCAGTTTCTCAATTATGGCCTGCTCTCGCAAAGCTGGTTTGAATATCTTGCCAACGGCGGTCTCCGGCAGAGCATCGACAACCAGAATACGCCGAGGACGCGCCGGGGGTTCATGCAACTCTGCCACAAGCATTTCGTGCAGGTCAGCCAGATTGAGTGTCGTGTCAGGTTTTGCCACCACAAACAACACAGGCACTTCACCTGCGTATTGATCTGGCATACCCACAGCCGCGCTGATCTGGACATCTGGGTGACGATTGGCCACATCTTCGATCGCGCTAGGGTCAATGTTGTGACCGCTGCGTACGATCAGGTCTTTTTCTCTGCCAGTGAGTACAAGCCGTTCGTCTGAGGTGAGATAACCAATGTCGCCAGTGGTCAGCCATCCGCTTTCATCTAAAACACCAGCGTTTTGGTCAGCTTCGAGGTACCCAGAAAAAACCTGTGGTCCCCGCACCTGCACCAGCCCGCTTTGTTCTGGCCCACATTCGGTATCCGTGGCATCGACATGAACAATCCGGGTCTGTGAATAGGGAGCGCGCAGGCCGACACAACCCAGAATGGGATTTCCCTGACCCGGCGTAAAGGCTATTGCCGCTGCAGTTTCAGTCATCCCATAAGTTTCAAAAAGCCGGACACCCGTCGTTTCTTGAAAATGGGTTGCGACAGTGGTTGGCAATACCGCGCCGCCCGTCACAGCCATCCTTATAGACGATACATTGCACTCTGGTTGCCACGCCTGCGTCATTGAGGCGATCGAAGTAGGTACACCGCTGACCACAGTGGCGGCAAAGGATTCAACCAAATGCCAGTAACTTTGAAGCACTTCTGGCGGCCGTAGCGCGTAGGGTGATGGCACAATCATGTGGCCTCCCGCCGCGATAACCGCCAACCCTGTCGTCATTGTGCCGCCGACATGAAAAAACGGAAAGCCATTTATAACGGTGTCCGTTTCGTCATACCCAAATACCTGCCCAAACCCGAACGCGGCGTGAATTTGGTTGCCGTGGGTCAATGGAACCAATTTCGGGCGCCCTGTAGTGCCGCCAGTATGAAACAGGGCACAAACGGTGTCTGGATCACTCGTTGGAATAAAGTTCAATGCGTCACGAGCGCAGGGCATCAGCGCCTGCGATAGTGCTGTGAATTCGGTGGGCAGATCAGTACCACCAATAACCAAAACATGTCGCAGGCTCGGAACTTTTTGGTACAATCCCTGCGCCTTGTCCCAACACGTTTGGTCAAGATGCGCGGCTGGGATGACCAAGATGGTAGCATTTTCGGCAATCAAAAGATCAGCTATGGCCTCTGGACTAAGAAGATAGTTAAGAGTGCTGGCAACTCCAGCGACCTGCGCCCCCAGTAATAGGGCAGGCAGGTCGGGCAAAGTCGGAGTGAGGAAAGCGGCTACGCCTTTGTCAGGCGCGAGTCCAAGACCTCGGAACAAGTTGGCTGCCCCCGTTATTGCCTGCAACAGCTCAGAATGAGTCAGTGAAATTCCAACATCTTTCGGGTCCGGTGAACGCAGAACGGTCAACGCCTGAAGGTCACCACAGTGTTGTGCCGTCGCGCGAAACAGATCGTAAAGATTACTTGCAGTGACATGCGTTTCGTAGGGCTGTGCCTCGATAGATTGGACATCTTGGATGGATTGCACCCGCATAACAGGGCGCGTTGTCTTTAACCCAGTCATGTGTTGGTCCGCGTTTTAGCGATCAGAGACCCCATCTTCAGTTACCCAACTCGGTGCGGGCATATCCAGCATGAGCCAGTTCCTGTCGACCTTGGGCGGCCCCAGACTCTGGCACACATTCTTCTTGGCGATTTACTATACTTTCCCAGCGTTCAAGAATGGCTTCGGGTGCGCCAGACCCAGTTTCAACAAAAGTCCCTGACGTCAAAGTGATATTAGCGGTGGCAAACGCTCCGGCCCCTGCACAAAGGATTGTACGGGTTGGCGAATTTTCGTTTAGTAAAGTCAGAATGCCAGGGCTAACACGCGAAGCTTGCAATAGATCCAGCTCCGCTTGCGGCAAGAGGCCTTCAAGCATCTGGGTGGCTGCCGAGGGGGCAATACAATTGACACGAATGTTATTGCGTGCGCCTTCTAGTGCAAGAGTTTGCATCAGCCCAACCAGCGCCATCTTTGCGGCTCCGTAATTTGACTGCCCGAAATTTCCATAAAGCCCCGAAGAAGAGGTCGTCATCACAATCCGTCCAAATCCCTTGGCTTGCATATGCGGCCAGACTGCTTTGCAGCAATGAACTGCGCCCATCAGGTGAACATCCAATACCAACCGGAAATCGGACAGTGTCATCTTGGCAAAAGATTTATCGCGCAAGATGCCCGCATTGTTCACCAGACAATCGACCTGGCCCCAAGTTTCAATCACCTGAGCGACCATTTGCTCGACAGTATCAAAATCTGATACCGACGCTGCGATAGCCAGCGCCTCACCGCCCGCAGCTTTGATCTCGTCTGCCACACACTGCGCCTGTTCAATGTTTAGATCGTTCACCACGACCCGCGCGCCGCGCGCCGCCAATAGCAGCGCATGTTCGCGCCCTAAACCGCCGCCCGCACCTGTCACTATGGTCACGCGTCCTGTCAAATCTATCATTTTCTTCCTTAACTTTTTTCTACAGTTCTGAGTGAAACCCGAAAAACTGTTTGCTGTTGTGGTGTTGGATTCCGGTAGGTTGTTCAACCGCCGGCGGGCAACGGAGCGCCGACACCTGCGTTCCAACTCCATGGTCGATCTCCTGCCTTTCGACGGCGAATGAAATCGTCCTCGATAAGGGCATACATGTCGGGAAATAGGTCATATCTCACTTCGGTCGTATCGGAAAAATGTAGGATTGCGCCGCCTTCGCTGTAATCCGGCCAACCCGGCGCGCCCTTAGCCTCTGGGGTTCCGTTGTGTGTGAACGCAGTCCAGTAATCTCCAAAAACACGTGTGAATTCAGATTCTTGTGCGTTGTTTGGGGCCTTGGGCCAAGCCGGTGGCGCCGCTGCCATAGTATCAAACAAATAGGCCAGTTCGCTCGCATGAAACCCATGCAGGCCACGCTCGTCCGCTTCCGGATACCCATGATCAAAGTAGTACACATAAGCTGGCAACCCTGCTTTGACCTGCGCTTTGGCGGCGCTTAGCGCGGTCCAGCCAAACAGGGCCTCACCAACCGCGGCTTCTGTGCTGCTTTTAATATCACTTGATGGATACCGTGCAAGGAACCGATCAGAGAGGTCTCCGTAACGGGCGCGGATCATCGTTTCGTATTCAGCGGCCGTGTCTGGTAGTTGCGGCATGAAAAATTCAAGCGTCAGGATTTCTCCACTGTTGAACCCTGTGATCAGTGGCACTTGTGCCGTTTGCCCAGTTTCGAACATTTTTAAGGGTTGGTCGGGCAGGACGACCCCATCCACAACCCCCTGAGCCGCGAAACCCGCCTTATCCGCGGCAAGCGCTAATTCTTGTGCGTCCCATTCTCTCAGTTCGGCAATACTGTTGCAGCCAAGCGCTGCCAGAATGGATTGACCCGTGGCATGACCGGTGCCCATACCGTATTGTTCTTTCTTTAAGGCCTGGGCGGAACAAATATGGCCGCTCTGTGCAATCGCGCGGTTAAAAAGCCCTTTTGCCGCCGGTGCACAGAGAAGGTAGTACACGCTCAGTGCTCCGGCCGATTCACCAGCAACCGTTATATTCTCGGGATTGCCGCCCACTGCTGCGATATTGCGTTTAACCCATTCCAGTGCCGCGATTTGATCCAACAGACCGTAGTTGCCCGACACATTGTCCGAGCTTTCGTTGTCCAGTTCAGGGTGGGACAAGTATCCTAAAATATTCAGACGGTAGTTGATAGTCACAACTATCTGGCCGCGGCTTGCGAGGGCCGCGCCGTTGGTCAGCGCTTCGCTGCCTGCACCGCGTAGCAAATTACCGCCATGAATCCAGACAAAAACCGGTAGGTCCTTTGCATCCTCTGGCGCCCAAACGTTCAGATTCAAACAATCCTCATCTTTTACTGGGATGTCGCATTCGTAGACGCTTCCTTGACGTCGGAATGGTTGAGGGCATGCAGGCCCAAACCGAGTGCCATCGCGCGTGTCTTCCCAGTCAGGCATCGTTACAGGAGGTCGCCATCGGCGGTTTCCCGTAGGCGCAAGTGCATATGGTAGACCGAGATAGATATTCAACCCATCCTCATTCAAGCCTTGAACTGCACCCGCTGGAAATTTTGCGATAGGCGCTGAATTTTCTTGTCCGCTTTTCTGGCCATTTGCTGTCATGATCGGGTCCTCCATTTTGCATTTGATGCACATGGCAAAGCCACCAAGGTTCTGCGCATCTCAATAAAGATCTATTTGATCAAATTATTCCGTTAGCGCGCATTTCAGCAATTTCCTCTGCAGTTATCCCGACGGCGCGCAGGACGCTCTCAGTGTCTGATCCCAGCAGAGAAGGGGCGCTGACAGGATGCAGGCTGGATCCGTTCGCTTTGAATGGTAAGTTGGGTACGTGTACAGGCTTATCGTGACCCTGAATCTTCATTTCCGAAACCAGGTCTCGGGCCGAGAATTGGTCTTCTTGAACGACTTCGTCAAGACTGCGAACACGGGCTGCAGGTACATCTGCGGCCGCTAGAATGTCTTCCCATTCTGCTGCGGAGCGTGTCATGAACAGGCCGACCAGTTCTTCGCGAAGCTCCATCGAAGTACGGCTTCGGGCCACAGATGTCGACCAACGTACATCCATCAAAATGTCAGTGCGTTCGACCGCAATGCAGAGTTTTTTGAATTGGCCGTCGTTGTTGGCGGCCAACATGAGCACACCGTCAAGGGTTTGAAATGCCCCGGACGATGGGCTTTGGCTCCAAGCTTCGTTTCCATTTTGCTTGGGTTCCCAACCTGACGTCAGATGCTGGGTGACCAAAGAGGCCATTAACATCAGGGCAGTATCCAACATCGCAACATCCAACTGTACGGCGCGTCCAGTGCGCCGTACTTCGGTCACACCGGCCATGATTGCCATCGCTGCGTTCATGCCTGTGGCATAATCAACGAAAGGCGCACCCACTTTGGTTGGGCCATCGCCGTTTTGACCTGTCGTCATCATAATGCCGCACATGCCCTGAATGACGTGATCATAAGCTGGGCGAGACCGAAGCGGGCCGTCCTGCCCATATGCCGAAATTGAACAGTAAACGATGTCCGAACGCAGCGCACGCACTGCATCAAAACCCAGCCCCAAGCGGTCTGCCACACCCGGCTTAAAGTTTTCGACAAAGATATCGGCAGTGGCGATCAATCGTTTCAGGGCCGCCAGCCCTTCTGGAGCCTTCAAATCCAACGTCACCGATTTTTTGGCGGCGTTATGCGCAAGAAAGTTTAACCCCATGCCCATGTCGCTCAGCGCCTGATCTGGTCCACCGTTACGTGTCCAATCCCCTTCGCCGGGCTTCTCAATTTTTAGAACCTCTGCCCCAAATAGAGAAAGCTGATAGGTCGCAAATGGTCCAGCTAAAACCTGACTAAGGTCGACGACGCGCATCCCTGCCAAGGGTTGAAATCCAAGAGTGTTGTTGCTCAATGTTTTCTCATCACGACTAGTTCCAAAAGTGCTGTTCATCGCGCCTTCCTGCCTCAAGGTGAAACGGAAAGAAAATTTCTTTCCTATCTTGCCATACGCTGCTGCACGCAATAAAAAAAATACAAAAAACCTGCAGCGTGATAGGATTTACTAATGCCTCATTCCCCTCAGCATCTCGACCGGCTTCGTTTGCGGCATCTACGATTGCTTGAGTTGATCCTGGAATATCGATCTCTTCGGGCCGTTGCCGAACAGCTTAGCTTGACGCAACCGGCCGTTTCTCAAATGCTCAAAGACCTAGAGTTCGCATTTGGGGCTACTTTGGTGGACCGATCTGTCCGTGGCGTAGAGCTAACCCAAATGGGGCGGTTCGCACTTCAACGGGCCAGATCAGGCCTTGCAGCGTTCCATACGTTAGCGGCAGAACTGGACGAAAAAGAGGCACCCGTAATACGCATCGGGACCAACCCGGCAATGATGTTCAATGTGATCCCTTCGGCGCTACACCTCGCAACCAATAGTGACACGCCCGTAAGATATGCAGTGCGGACAGGGTTAGAGACTGACATGACACGTGCACTCTGGGACGGTGAAACCAATTGTTATGTTGGCCGCATCGACTGGGAAGTTGTGCCTCCAGAAATGAAGAATAGCCTGCGCCACGATCATCTTTTCGAAACTGATTTGGTCGTCGTTTGCTCGACCGACCACCCACTTGCCAGTCGCTCATCATTGACGCCTAAGGATCTGGAACAAGCAACCTGGGCACTTCCGCCTGAAGATTCAAAAAATCGTGCCGGCTTAACTTCTGCTTTTCGAACCAATGGGTTATCCGAACCCAAAATTGCAGTAGAGGTTGCGGCTGATCCATACGGTTTGGTAAGCATAGCACATGAAATGCCCGTATTGGCAGTCCTGCCCCGACTGGTTCTTGCCGCCCCGATTGCCAACAAGCAGATCGTGGCATTGAACACCAGCTTCCTGCGTCTTCCACCAGTTGAAATCGGTTTCCTCACCTTGGTCGAGCATGAACACGTTGTCGGGCTTCAGGCGTTTCGGGCAGCATTGATTTCAGCGTCCAGTCGTATCGAAACCTGAAGCTGTCCTCTATTTTTGACGAAAAATGACCGGGCAATTCTCAATACGGTTTTCGACCAGGCTCAACCAGTTTTGCGCGCTTTGGCGTTGGCCGATATAGGCCTCCAAAAAAGCCGTGGTCACCAATGACAGGGCTTCGAACTGATAGGGCACGGTGTCCCCTTCGGGGGTCATTCCGCCAAGGTAATGGTTGGCGTCGTTTAGAACAGCCAAAACCTTGCCACCCGGTGGGGCCAATTCGTAGGGTTCGCATTTCCATCGCCAGTCTTGCCCCTTGGCGCCACCATCCTTTTGACCGGTTACGGTCAAGACAGGCCCAGTCATCTGTTTCCACGACCCGTCGCGCAACCCCTGCTGATCGCGCCCTTGGCCGCTTAGAACAAGCGCGGCGGAAAAGCGGTCGTCGCGATACGTTCTCTCTCCATCAGGAAAATGAACAACGGCCCCAGCCAAAAGCTGTGCTGTATATGCTCCAAACGAATGCCCGGCGATCACCTTCGGCAAGTCATGGGCCGGTGTTCCGGTCGCTGAAACTATGTCGGGAATGTTGTCTAACACCTGCTGCACAATTCTTATTCTGTCCACCCAATGGTCGGGATCATGCAAAATCTGAAACATTTTCTTTCGGGCTTCTGGATGATTTTTGGCCCATAGCGTCAAACCCTCATCTGCTGGATCAAGGCCAAGGTCAGGGTTTGCGCGGGCCACCTCGAAAATACTGTCTGCAAATGTTGGGTGGATAACCAGATAGCCTTGTTTCACCCAAGCCTGTGTCAAACCGCCATAGGCTGCCCCGCTAGACCCAAGGCCGTGGCAGAAAACGACGATGGCTTTGGCTTTACCATCGCTGGGATAGCGTACCGTCAGCGACAGATCGCGATTTTTTCCGTCGGGAATTGAAATGTGGGTGACCGCAGACGGATGGGTGTCACAGCTTGCACTCCAAGGCATATTCATTTGTGAGGTCCTTTTAATAGGGCCGAAACGCCTGCAGGATGGTCTTCGATAAGGAAGCATTGTGCCGTACCGCCACCCTGTATGGCAAACGAAGGCGGGAGTTGGTGATGACAGCGATCCATGGCAAAGGTGCAACGATTGGCATAGGGGCATCCGGTTTTCGCCGCGCGGGGCAGGTCACTGACGGGGGCCGCACGGCGTTGCGCGCGTCGGGCGCGTTGGAGGTCGGGGTCCAGCAGGGGTACGGCGTCTAGCAGCGCCTTGGTGTAGGGATGTGCAGGATGGTGATAGACACGGTCTGCGGGGCCTACTTCGACAATATGGCCCAGATACATCACGGCTATTTGGTCGGAAATATGGTGTACCAGTGCCAAATCATGCGCAATCAGCAGGTAGGAAATTCCGAGTTCTGCCCGTCGTTCATACAGCAGGTTGATGATCTGGTTCTGCGTGGACACATCCAATGCGCTGACCGGTTCGTCCAGCACAATTAGTTTCGGCTGCAAAGCAAGTGCTGCTGCTATCGCGATCCGTTGTCGCTGGCCACCAGAAAACTCGTTTGGATACCTAGGTAGGTGGGTTTCAGGAAGATTAACGAGTCGCAACAATTCGCTGGCGATTTTTTGGCGCTCCGGTCGGGTCAACTGGGTGTGAATCTTAAGTGGCTCGGTGATGATTTGCTCGACGGTCATCGACGGGTTAAGCGAAGAGTAGGGGTCCTGAAACACGGCCTGAATTTTCTGCCGCACATTTGAAGGGTAATTGGTTTTCAGCCCAACCAAGTCAATGCCGTCGAATTGCATGGTTCCAGCTGAGGCCGGAACAAGGCCAAGCAAAGTATTGGCGATGGATGATTTTCCAGACCCTGATTCCCCCACTAACCCAAGAGTTTCACCCGCTGCAATGGTCAGGTTTACCCCCTTTACCGCGTTAAATCCTTTGGGCTTCAAACCCAAAATAGAACGGCCCCCGTAAGTGACAGTTAAGTTTTCGATCTTCAGCAACGGGTCGGTCATTGCGCAACCTCCAGAGAAATTTCACTGGCATGAACACAGCGTGTCATCCTGTCTTGACCCAACAGCTGTACTGGATGTTCGCAAGCCGCCGTTGAGTGAGGACAACGGGCAGAAAACCTACACCCTGTTGGCCAATGGCCTGGCATCGGCACAGAACCGGGAATTACAGGTAACGGTGGCGAACCCGAAGAGCCGTGCGGCATAGCAGACAGCAGGCCCGAAGTATAAGGGTGTTGGGGTGTCGCAAACAGGTCGTCGACAGGCGCTGTTTCAACGATTTCTCCGCAATACATCACTGCAATGCGGTCGCAAACGTCTGCTGCCACTGCCAAGTCATGGGTAACAAATAGCATTGCCATGCCAAAATCGTCTTGCAGGTCGCGGAACAAATCTAGGATTTCTTGTTGCACGGTGACATCCAGCGCAGTTGTCGGTTCGTCCGCGATCAACAATTTTGGCTCACAAGACAATGCCCGTGCAATAGCAACTCTTTGAGCCATGCCACCGGAAAGTTCATGCGGATAGGAGCGCGCGCGCTCAGAAGCACGAGGGATGCCGACACGGTCTATCAGTTCGACGGCCCGATCCCAGGCGGCACGTTTAGATAGGCCTTGTTTGACGCGCAGAACTTCTGCGATCTGATTGCCCACGGTAAAGGCTGGATTGAGACTCGTGGTTGGGTCTTGAAATACCATAGCGACATCGTTACCGCGTGCCTTTTCCAGTTGTCTGGGCGTCTGATCTAAAAGATTAACTCCATCCAGAGAGACGCGGCCCTTTGTGATGCGGCCTCCTGCTCCGATCAACCCCATCAATGCAAGGCCCGTCACAGTCTTGCCGGACCCGGATTCGCCAACCAACCCGAGTGTTTCACCCTTGGCAATACGAAAGGACATATCAGTGACGACCGGAACTTCGGCCCCACCTTTGGGGGATATCAGAACCTCTAATCCTTCGACCACGAGCGCATCGTCAGCACGTGCCGTGATCTGAGTCGCAGTGGCGGATTGCACCTGCATCACGCTTCTGGACGGGGTGGGTGGCGGCATGCGTACGCCTCTCCCGATCGAATCTCGCAACACATCACCCAATAGGTTCACGGCCAGCACAGTCGCCACGATGGCCAACCCTGGGGGAATCGCAAGAAAGGCGTTCAATTCCATATAAGCCGCCGCTGTGTTTAGCATCGTTCCCCAGCTTGCCTGTGGGGGCTGCACACCGATGCCAATGAAGCTAAGGCCGGCTTCGGCCAGAAGAACAGCACCGACGGTTAAAGTAACCTGCACAATCAACGGCGGGGCTATGTTCAGGAAAATGTGCCTGATCAGAATACGGGTTGGAGAAGCGCCAACCACGCGGGCAGATTTAACATAGATCTCTTCTCGTTCTGTCAAAACGATGGATCGGGCAAGCCGCAAGAAGGCAGTTGAATAAAGTATGCCAAGCGCGAACATTGCGCGATGAAGCCCGGTGCCCAGTATAGCGATGATGACAATGGCCACCATGATGCCGGGGATCGAAACAATGGCCTCGACCACACGCATAGTGATCCAGTCCCACCAGCCACCACGATAGCCAACGAACAAGCCTATCGGAACGCCGATCAAAACGGCTAGGCCCGTTGCCTCGCTGGCAGCAATGACGGCTATCCGGCTGCCGTAAATCATACGTGACAACACATCCCGACCTAGATCATCGGTGCCAAGCCAATGTTCTGAGGATGGGCTCTGAAGCGCGGCAATTAGGTTTTGCGACAGGGGGTCGTATGGGGTCAGCCATTCTGCAAACAACGCGCAAATCACCAGCGTTGCCAAGACAGCGACCGAAGGTACTATGACAGCAAGTGAGGATGGTTTCATCCAACTGGGCCGTGGTTTGCGTGGCAATGGAGTGCTTAGACTAGTCATGAAGGGCGCGCCTTAGGATTAATGAGACCATAGAGGATATCTGTGATGAGCTGCACTGCCATGACGACCAATACCAATACCAGAACAATGCCCTGAATCATCGGGATGTCCTGTTGTCGTACGGCTGCGATTGCCAGCGATCCAATGCCATTGATAGCAAAGACCTGTTCAACGATTAATGCTCCACCCAGCAATATTGTGACCTGAAATGACAGAACAGTAATGACAGGTACCAGAGCGTTCTTTAACGCGTGCTTCAAGACAACACGCCGGGCGGACAGACCCTGCGCTCTTGCGGCACGAATGTAATCTTGTTGCAGCACACCAACCATCGCGGACCGAACCTGTCGCGCAATCGCAGCACTGGTCGACAGACCAAGTGCCAGTGAGGGTAAGGTGATTGAGAGCAGCCAACCAGTGAATGAGTCCTGTAAAGGAACATATCCTGTTGCAGGGAACCAGCGTAACGATACTGCAAAGATCGAAACAAGGATTAGCCCGAACCAAAAATTGGGGATGGCCTGTCCGATTGTGGCACCAAATGTAGCCAGCCGGTCGATCCAGGATCGCGGCCGCAAAGCTGCGGCAACGCCAGCTCCTAGTCCAACAACAACCGAGATAAGGACAGAGAAAAATGTCAGTGATAGCGTCGCTGGCATGCGCTGTAAAACTGCATCAGTGACACGGACTGAATTAAAGAAAGACGTCCCTAAATCCCCTTGCACGGCTCTCCCCAACCAGTCGAAATAGCGGGTCACGAAAGGCTGGTTCAGACCAAGCCGTTCGCGCACCATCTCGTATTGCTCTTCTGACCCTCGATCCCCGATAATCAGGTCCACAGGATCACTTGGAAGAAGTGCGGTAAACGAGAAAGTCATGATCGACACGATCAGGAGTAACGGGAGCATAGCCAGCAGCCGCTGCCCAATCAGTTTAATCATGACTTCTCTCTCTTACCTTTTTCAGTTGTCAACGCGCATGCCGCGGAAATACGGCGTATCTGTGCCCGGGCGATACTGGATCGTCGGGTTGTTCGCCACCGCGTCAGAGGCACCAAACAAGATTGGCGTCGTTGTGATGAAAATCATATAGCTTTCATCCGCAAGCTTTTGGAACATCTTGTAGTAAATTGGTGCGCGCTCGGCTTCATCAGCAGTGGCAAGACCCCGTGCGCTTAGCTCCATCAGTTCGGGATCTGGCTTAATCTTGAAAGGATTAAACACGGCATCTTCGCCCACATAGTAGGTGGTCATGAACTTTGGATCGATCGCATTGTTCCACACAAGGTTCGTCGCAGGAAAATCCGTTGTTCTACTGCGTCGCGCAAGTGTGCCAGGTTCAACCGTTTGGATGTTCATGGTGATATTGATTTCTTTAAAGAAACCAGCAACCGCCTCTAGCCGTGACGCAAAGATCGGGATCGACGGAATGGTAAATTCAAAGCCATCTTCAAAACCAGCTTCTTTCATCAAGGCGCGGGCCTTTTCCAAGTCGTAGGAATACCGCCCCTCCATGGCTGGATCATGTTCCCATAAGCCGGCAACATAGGGTTGCGATGCAGGCGAAGATAGGCCAAATTCGATAGCCTTAGAAAACGCATTGCGGTTGATTGCATAACTCATCGCCATACGGACCTTGGGGTCGGCAAAAGCCGGTACTATCGTTCCTTCGCGGTCAAGAATTGAAAGGTGATAGGTAGTGCCGCCTGGTTGTTTTAGCAGTTGGATTCCGGCTGTCCGATCAACGATTGCCGCTTGCGGTGATGATAGAAAAATCGCCAAATCAATCTGACCGGTTTTTAGCGCGTTTAGGCGTGCGGTATTGTCGGGGATCTCGGAAATTTCGATCCTTTCCAATCCCTGATCGTCCGGATTTCGATAATTTGGTGATGGCGTATAAACGCGCAATTCCCCTTCACGAGACTTATCCGCTGCATATATGTAGGGGCCTGTGCCAACGGGGTTGCGATCAAGCGCCGGGTCGTTCAGTGCTTCAGCACTAACCATCATACCCGCAGTGCCTGTCAGCGCCTCGATAATCGACGGATCTGGGCCTTTAAGCGTGATTGTAATCTCGTTCTCGCCGGTGACTTCGGCCTTGTCTGCCAGTTTCATTGACGCGATCACACCCAGGTCGATCACCCTGTTGATGTTTTGTGCGGCCACCTCAGCGGTCAGGTCGCTTCCATCCGAGAATTTAATATCGGATTTCAGTGTCACCTTGATCGTTGTGCCGTCGGCGATATAACTGTCCGCAAGGATCGGAATAATTTCTCCAGCTGGTGATCTGTCAAAAAGTGCTTCGTAGACCGGACGCAGATAGGATGATCCGCCGCCGGTATGTTGGTGCGGATCCATTGTAATCAGTTTCGCTTGATCAGCGAAATGGAACGTGCCTGACGGCTCAGCAGCGGCTGGCATGGTGCCAAATACTGTGCTGGTCAGTGCACTAAAAACGAGTGTTCGTAGTGAAATTGTCATATTAGGCCTCCCTGCCCGTAATTTATCTGTGGCTATGTTTTACCTGAGTAAGGGTGATTAGAAATAGTCAAAACTTTCTACAAGATGATAAGCTAGACTTATCATCTACCTGCTCCGCAATCCTGACGAAGGTTCATACTGGTGCGATTCCGCTGGTCGCATCAATGAACAAAATTTGTTCACCCCGAGATTGTCTTTCTCCTCTCGAGGTATGAGCGACAAATAGAATTTCGATCGGGCCGCTGCAATAACCATAAGTAATCACATGCAAGATACTTTCGACTTTTATTATCACACTCGGTCTGGTTCATTTGATAGATGATCAGGATCCGCTTTACGCTTGAGAAGCCAACGCACGGGAAAATACCCTTAGGGTGACTGATTTTGGGAGAGGGGATTTCATGCGCATAGCCAATCTGGTGTCAGGCGTCATTCTGATAGTTTTTGGGATGTTCATGCTGCTGTGGATCATTCCTATGCAAATCGAAGAAGGCCCTGCTGGAATGATGTCTCCACGTCTGTTGCCGCGAATGATGATCTGGCTCATTTTGGGGCTATCGATGTTGTTGATCGCATCAAACTTGCGGATCAACACCAATGCATTCGAAGTAACACCGATTTCGCTGCTGGAATTGTTGGCATTGGCGAAAATCGGAGGGGTGTTTGCCGTCGCGCTTTCTCTATTCTTAACTTCAGGGCCTCTATGGGCTGGGATCGCGCTGATTATTGGTGCGCAAGTGGTATTGGGGGAGCGGCGTCCGCATGTCATTGCATTCGTCCCGTTTTTTCTGATTGGCGGAACCTATCTGCTGTTCTACCGACTTCTTGGCACAGCGATAATGTGAAATGGCCATGCAAGCATTGATCAACGGTTTCGCTGACGTTTTGAACGTCTATACCATCCTCTGGATTTGTGTAGGCGTAACGATTGGCTATGTATTGGGTGTCCTTCCTGGGCTGGGAAAAGCCACGGGTATTGCCGTATCCATCCCTCTGACATTCTATCTTGAGCCCGTCGCCGCCATCGCAATGCTGATCGGTATAGCCAAGGGGTCGGCCGCAGGCAGCGCGGTATCCGCCATCCTGCTAAACACCCCAGGCGAACCTTCGTCGGCCCCAACTGCCCTTGATGGGTATCCGATGGCGCGGCAGGGAAAAGCGCAGAAAGCCCTGAAAATGGGGCTGTTTGCCTCGGTCATCGGTGACTTAATATCCACGGTGGTTCTGATCTGTTTGGCCGCTCCAATGGCGCGCTATGCCCTTTTGATCGGACCGGTTGAGCTGTGCGCGATCCTGATCTTTTCCATGACCTTTATCGGCGGGTTGTCGGGCAAGTCATTGATCAAGGGGCTCATCGCGGGCGCCTTTGGCATTCTGTTCGCCACGGTTGGTATGGAAACTGAAACCTTCATTCCCCGAATGACTTTTGGTTTGTTAGAACTCGACGACGGGCTTCCCTTGGTGCCGATAGCGATTGGGATGCTCGCCGTGGCCGAAATGGTTGTTCAGGCCGGCAACATGCGGCAACTGGATAAGGAAACTGCACAGATCGTTGAGAGCACGAAACCAGAAGACCGCGTTGTCTTGTGGTCTGACTGGAAGCGGTGTTTTGCGCCGATCCTACGCGGCACGTTGATAGGATCCATTGTTGGGGTTCTGCCGGGGCTTGGCGCAAGTGTAGGATCGTTTTTGTCCTATGGCGCGACGCGCCGCGCTTCGGATTTCCCAGAAGAGTTCGGCACCGGTCGGATCGAAGGCATCGCTGCAGCGGAAAGCGCGGACAATGCAGTTGTACCGGCCAGTTTTGTACCGCTTTTCGCGCTCGGCATACCGGGAAGTGTTATCGCCGCGATCCTGATTGCCGCCTTTGTCCTGCACGGGCTGACGCCAGGCCCACGAATGTTTCAAGAGCAACCTGAAATGGTTGCGGCTGTTTATGCTTCGATGCTTTGCGCCAGCTTTATCCTCTTGATAATCGGCTATACTGGCCAGCGCCTGTTCGCGCAGGTAACAAAAGTTCCGATCCGGCTCATTATCCCCTGTGTCCTATTTCTGTGCTGCATAGGGGCGTACATGGAAACTGGCAGCATCTTTGCCATCTACATCATGCTGGCCTTCACAGTCTTCGGATTCCTAGCCAAAAAACTCGACTTTTCCTTTGTCACTTTCCTGATCGGTTATGTCATCGGGCCAAGTGCGGAGCTGTCCTTTCGCCAGTCGCTTCAGATCCTTGATCACAGATGGGTCGGGCTACTCGACCATCCCATTGCACTTGTTTTTGTAGCGCTGACGGCGGTGATCCTCGTGGTTTTAGCCCGAAGCCGCACGCGCAATATCAATTCCCTCCCGGACCAAACGGCCGGGACCAACACCACGACAGGAGGAAATCGTGAAACATCTTAACAGACGTACAATCGCCGCAGCTATTGCGGCCCTGACCCTTGGCCTTTCCGGATTGACAGGCGCGGCCTTTGCGCAGGACTATCCGACCAAACCAATCACCATGCTGGTCGGATATAATGCCGGTGGCCAGACGGATTTGGTGGCACGTGCAGCCGCCAAAGTCATGTCCGACGCTCTTGGTCAGCCGATCAATGTCGTCAACAAACCCGGTGCAGGTGGTGGTGTTGCAGCGAAAACACTGACCCAGGCGACACCGGATGGGTACACCATCATGTTTCACGCCAATTCGGTCGTCAACAACGCTCCGTTCTTGATGAAACGGATCACCTTTACGCCCGACGATTTCGAATGGGGCGGATTTATAACCGTCTATCAGGCCGGATTGATCACCCAAAAGGACGCGCCTTTTGATGACCTTGACGGTTTCGTGAAATGGGCCAAAGAAAACCCTGGTTTCAACTATGCCACGCTCAGTCCGGGTGCGCGGATGATCATGTCCGAAATCGCCAAAAAAGAGGGGTTAGATGCGAACTTTATGCCCGTCAAAGGCGGCGGAGAAATGATCAACGCAATTCTCGGCAAACAGGCCGTCATGGCGATGTCCGGCGGGATTCACGCGAAATATCCAGATGACATTAAGACGCTCGCTGTCCTGACAACATTTCGACAACCTTCTTGGCCTGACGTGAAATCAATCGACGAATACGGCTATGCACTGAGCATGGACGGGCGGGCGGGGTTAATGCTGCCCAAAGGTACGCCTGCGGCGATCGTGAAACGTTTATCCACAGCTTTGGCAAATGCCGAAACGGACGAGACCTTCATCAAAATCACAGGAACGGCGAATATTCCTATTATGTATTTGAATTCAGAAGCCGCCAAAGGCGAGATGATGCGCACTTACAAAGAATACGGTGAAATCTATCGCAAAGCGGGTGTCGAACCGCGATAGCAAATAACGGCGGCACGGCTAACACGTGCCGCCATTTAGCACTACTGAAACTGACCTGCGCCCTAACACTTTACCAATTTGGCCCTGGCTCGCCATACCAATTTGGTTCTGTTGCAAAGATCAAAAAGGGGCTGGGGCGATGGTGGATATTACCGATTTAGAACGTGCAGCATGTAGGTGCAGTGCTGACACCACCAGGCCTAGCAACTATGTTCATAGCGATCTCTCGCCGCCGAGATGGCCTCAACGCTTTCTTCCGAGGGCTTCCTCCAACAGATCGTTCTGCATGCTCATCTCGGAAATCAGAGACGCGTCCATACCGCTAAACTTTGCCCACCATTTGTAAAAGCTAGCGTTGCCCCTTCTCGGACATTGCCACGCAACACCTGCCGATTAGGGCATCTCATGTTCTCGGCACAGTCCTGGACCTGGTGCACCACCCTCAACCTGCCTCAAAAGGTCGATGATCCGTTTTTGAACACCACTAATGTTAAGGAGATTGCAGGGCAGCGAGTGTGTATGGGTACCGTGTTTTTAACACCGATCAGTTGGTGGGCAGGCTTTTTAATCATTATGTGTTCGTTATGTTCGCTTAACTGGGCCAGCAGTGGCAGTGTGGTTAGGGTGCGAAACGATCCTATGGTGCAAATGTCGCCACCCCAACAAACAAAAAAACGCCCGTCGAGATAGCCATCGCAGCGCAGGCATCATTGCAGGTCAGCGAATGCTTTTTGCAACCGGTCAACGGCCTCGACAACCAACGCGCGTGGCGTGGCGATGTTAAAGCGCAAAAATTCTTCGCCGCCGGTGCCAAAAGTGCCGCCGTGGTTCACCGCGATTTTTGCGGTTTTTTCGACCCGCGTTTCGTATTCGGACCGCGACATACCAGTGCCTGAAAAATCGACCCACGCCAAATAAGTGGCCTCTAGGTTCATCGATTTCAGGCCGGGGATTGCATTGATGCCCTCATCAAAGATGCGGCGGTTCTCGGTTAGGTAGGCATTCAATTCATCGACCCATGCAGCCCCTTCCGGTGAATAGGCCGCCGTGGTCATGAATAGACCAAACGAGTTGGGCGACAAGCCAAGGGCAGCCATGGTCGCACTGAACTTGGCCCGCAAAACTGTATCATGGATGATGACATTTCCCGTGTGGGCGCCCGCAATGTTGAATGTTTTTGTCACAGCCGTCATCATCACCAAACGGTCCGCTACAGATGGGTCAACCAGTGGCATGACGGTGTGCTTATTGTCACCAAACACCAAGTCATGGTGAATTTCATCACTGACCAAAACCAAATCATGACGTTTGGCAAAATTGGCCACGCCTTGCAATTCATCTCGGGTCCAAACGCGGCCGCCCGGGTTGTGCGGCGAGCAGAGGATCACCATTTTCTCGGCACCTGTCATTTGTGCGTCATAGGCGTCGAAATTCATCTCAAAGCGGCCGTCGTTATTGACCAGTGGGCATTCAACCACAATGCGCCCTGCGGCTTTGATCACGCGGGCAAAGGCGTGATAAACGGGGGTGAACAGGATGACGCCGTCGCCTGCATCTGTAAAGGCATCGACACATAGTGCGGTGCCGTTGACCAACCCGTGAGTGGTGAAAATCGCGTCGGAGTCCACCTCCCAGCCGTGGCGATTTTTCATCCACCACTGGATCGCTGATTTATAGGCACCGTCATCGCCGAAATAGCCGTAAACGCCGTGATCCAACATGTTTTGCAGCGCATTTTGCACGCAGGCTGGTGGACGGAAATCCATATCGGCAACCCACATGGCGATGCCTGTGTCGCGTGGAACGCCGTAAATCGGTTCCATCATATCCCATTTGGCGCAATGGGTGTTCCGGCGGTCGATCATTTCGTCAAAGTTCATGTGATTTGCCCCTAAATTGGTTTGTCGCCACGTTACCAATAGGATTTGCAGATGCAAGGGCGTTGCAGCGCGGGGGATCATGTCTTACATGACCCCTATGAGCATTAGACCGATCCTGATCCACCCCGACCCGCGCCTGAAAAAGGTGGCCGCACCTGTTGAGGGTGTGGATGATGAAATGCGCAAATTGGCGAGCGACATGTTGGAAACCATGTATGATGCGCCGGGCATTGGCTTGGCGGCGCCGCAGTTGGGCATTTTGAAGCGCCTAATTGTGATGGATTGTGTCAAAGAAGAAGGTGCCGATCCGCAGCCGATGGCGTTGTTTAACCCCGAGGTGATTTGGTCCTCGGAGGGGTTGAATATTTATGACGAGGGTTGTCTGTCGATCCCCGAACAATACGGCGAAGTGGAGCGGCCCGCTGAGGTGATGGTCAAGTGGACTGACATCGACGGCGCAGCCTGCGAGGCCAAATTCGATGCGCTTTGGGCGACCTGTGTACAGCACGAAATTGATCATCTGAACGGCAAGCTGTTCATTGATTATCTCAAACCGCTGCGCCGTCAGATGATCACTCGCAAGATGGTTAAACTGAAACGCGAGCGGGCGCGGGCATGATCCGCGCCTTTGTGCCATTTCCTGATAAACGGTTGAAAACAGTCTGCGTGCCGATTGTTTCGGTGGATGAAGCAACTCGCGAAATCTGGGCTGATATGGTTGAAACGATGGAGGCCATGCCTGGTGTTGGTTTGGCCGCACCCCAGATCGGGGTGATGCAGCGGTTGGCGGTTTTGGATGCTTCCGAGGCTCGTGGGCAAGCGGTGTTGATGGGCAACCCTGTTGTGTTGCATGCATCGGTTAAGCTGCGTGAACACGATGAGGCCAGCCCAAATCTGCCCGGGTTTTCGGCGACGATTAGGCGGCCGCGTGCGGTGACGGTTCAGTTTTTGAATGTGAGCGGCGAGGTTGAAGAACGAGAGTTCGTCGGGCTTTGGGCCACATCGGTTCAGCACCAAATTGATCATCTGAATGGGCGGATGTTTTTTGACAAACTGTCCAAGGTAAAGCGCGATATGTTGCTGCGGAAATTTCGCAAGGGGGCGAAATGAAGATCGTGTTTATGGGCACACCGGATTTTTCGGTACCGGTGTTGGATGCTTTGGTTGAGGCGGGTCACGATGTGATTTGCGTTTATTGCCAGCCGCCGCGCCCAGCGGGCCGCGGCAAGAAAGACCGCCCAAGTCCGGTGCAGGCACGTGCCGAAGCATTGGGCTTGCAGGTGCGCTATCCGGTTTCGTTGAAAGGCGAGGCTGAGCAGGCAAAATTTACAGCGCTGGGCGCTGATGTGGCCGTGGTCGTGGCCTATGGGTTAATCCTGCCGCAAGCTGTTTTGGATGCGCCAAAACAGAGCTGTTTGAACATTCACGCGTCGCTATTGCCGCGTTGGCGTGGAGCCGCGCCAATCCACCGCGCGATTATGGCGGGGGATGCTGAAACTGGCGTTTGCATCATGCAAATGGAAGCAGGCTTGGATACGGGACCAGTGCTGATACGTCAGTCTGTGCCGATTGAGGCACTGGATACCACCGCGATTTTACATGACCGCTTGTCTGAGCTGGGCGCGCGGTTAATTGTGCATGCTTTAGTCAATTTAGCCGAGTTAGAGCCACATATTCAATCAAATGACGGCGTGACCTATGCCCAAAAGATCGACAAGGCCGAGGCGCGGGTGGATTGGACGTTTGCGGCGGTTGAGGTGGATCGGTTGATCCGTGGATTGTCACCGTTTCCCGGTGCTTGGTGTGAGATCAATGGTGAGCGAATCAAGCTGTTGGAAAGCCGTGTGATTGAAGGTGTGGGCGACGCGGGTCAAGTGTTGGGCGGTTTTCGCATCGCTTGTGGCGCGGGGGCTGTTGAGATCCTAAAGGCGCAACGTCAAGGCAAGCGGCCGATGGATGCCGGAGTGGTTTTGCGCGGGTTCGAAATGCCGGATCGGCTGACTTAAGACGGTGGCTCATCGCCCCCTTACGGGCGCTCTTCGCTGAGCGAAAAAAGCCGTAAGGCTTGATGAGCGGATTGGAAGCCCTATATAGGGACTATGCCTTTCATATTTTTGATCATAGTCGGTGCCGCTGCGGGTTTTTTAGCCACGCGGGTGATGCATGTGAAAACGGACGTTGTTACCACAGTTGCGATCGGCATTTTCGGGGCTTTGATCGGCGGGCTGCTTCTGCGGTTCATTCTGATGCTGACAGGCATCGCCTTTGGCTTTGTCGGCGCAGTACTGGGCGCGATGGCGCTAATTTGGGTCTATCGCACCTACATTCAGAAATAGGTTCTAACTTGTCTTAAACGGCTCCATACCTGCCCGCGCCAACTCATCCGCACGTTCATTTTCGGGATGGCCCGCGTGCCCCTTTACCCATTCCCATGTCACCGTGTGACGGGCTTGCGCCTCATCAATGCGCTGCCACAGCTCGACGTTTTTCACGGGCTTTTTGTTCGAGGTGCGCCAACCGTTGCGCTTCCAGCCGTGGATCCACGTGGTCACGCCGTTTTTCACATAGGCGCTATCGGTGATGATGGTCAGGATCGAGGGGCGCGCTAAGGCTTCAAGCGCGTGAATTGCGCCCAGCAATTCCATACGGTTATTGGTGGTGTGTTCCTCGCCGCCGCAAAGCTCGCGTTCCTTTAGAACCGTTTTACCCTCACGTGCAATCATCAGTGCGCCCCAGCCGCCGGGACCGGGATTGCCCGAACAGGCGCCGTCGGTATAGACAAATAAATCAGGCATGGGCTGACACCAAGATCCAATCCGCAGGCTCGCCGCTGAGACCTGGACTGTTGCCGTGTTTGCAATTTTCGACGGTGAAACCCGCAGTGGTTAAATGGGTCAATAAATCGTCCTCTTGGTAATAGGTGTACATCCGGTCAATGCCATCACGGCCAGCATTAGAGCCTATTTTCATGCCGATATGAAATTTTGCGCCAGCTTTGCAGGCGCGATGCAGGGCGGCAAGATGGTTGGGGAAAGCGTCGCGCGGAGCATGCAGCAGGCTGAAGTTTGCCCAGACACCGTCGTAGACAGCCGTACCGGAAATGTCGTCGAAACTGGCGTGGCGGGCCGTGACGCCAACCTGTTGATCCGCCAGTTTGACCATTTCAACCGAAGCATCAACGGCGTCCACTTTGCAACCGTGTTGGGCCATAAACACGGCATACAATCCAGGGCCACAGCCAAGATCCAACACATGCGCATCCTTTGGCATTGCCGCGCAAAAGGCGACCAATTCGGTGTATCCATCCAGCTCGGCTGTCAGGCGTTTATAGTCAGCGGCGCGGGCGTCATAAACTTGGATGGTGCGGGCATCCACGCTCATGCAGGTTCCCGCAGGATGCGTGGTACTTTGAACTCGATGTTTTCCTGCGCGGTTTCCACATATTCGACGCTGACCTCAAAACGGGCCTGAAAGGCGTCGATCACCTCGTTGACCAACACTTCGGGTGCGGATGCACCTGCGGACAGGCCCAGCGTTTTGATCCCATCTAGTGCCCGCCAATCAATGTCAGCAGCCCGCTGGACAAGTTGCGAATAGGCACAACCTGCCGCCGCGCCAACTTCGACCAACCGTTTGGTGTTTGACGAATTGGGCGCACCAATCACCAAAATCGCATCGGATTTCGGCGCGATTTCTTTCATGGCCTCTTGGCGGTTGGTGGTGGCGTAGCAAATGTCTTCTTTGTGAGGGCCGACAATGGCGGGGTAGCGCGCCAAAAGGGCTGCAACAATGCCGGCTGTGTCGTCAATCGACAGGGTGGTTTGGGTGATATAAGCGAGCTTGTTGGGGTCGCGTACTTCTAGGATGGCCACATCTTCGGCGGTCTCGACCAGTAGCACTTCGCCCTCGGGCAGCTGCCCCATTGTGCCGACAGTTTCGGGGTGACCGGTGTGGCCGATCATCACCATTTGGAGCCCGTTTTCCGAGTGACGCTCTGCCTCGATATGGACTTTGGACACCAGCGGGCAAGTGGCATCAACATAGATCATATTGCGGGACTTTGCGGCATTAGGCACAGATTTTGGCACCCCATGGGCGGAAAAAATGACAGGGCGATCATCAGGGCAATCATCCAGTTCTTCAACGAACACGGCACCTTTGTCGCGCAGCCCATCGACCACGTATTTATTGTGGACGATTTCGTGGCGCACATAAACTGGCGCGCCCCATTTTTGCAGCGCCATTTCGACAACCTTAATGGCGCGCACGACGCCGGCGCAAAATCCGCGCGGGGCGGCAAGGTAAAGTGTAAGCGGTGGTTTGGTCATGTCGGTTCCATCCTGTTGAAGTAAGAAGTAAAGCCAACAGGACGCGACGTCTAGATCGGATAAATGAAAAAGCCGAGGCATCTGCCTCGGCTTTTAATTTAGTCGTCAGAAGCGCTGGTACGCGCTGGTTCTGGCATTGGTTCGCGTGGTGGGCGACCAATCACGTCACGCAAATCATCCAGTTCGATGAAATTATCGACTTGGCGACGCAAATCGTCCGAGATCATCGGTGGTTGCGACCGGATGGTCGAGACCACTGAAACACGCACGCCTTGACGTTGCAGGCTTTCAACCAAAGGACGGAAATCACCATCCCCCGAGAAGATAACCATGTGGTCAACATGCGGTGCCAATTCCAGCGCATTGACCGCCAGTTCGATATCCATATTGCCTTTAACTTTACGACGGCCCATCGAATCGGTGTATTCTTTGGCGGGTTTTGTCACCATGGAATAGCCGTTGTAATGCAGCCAATCCACCAAAGGACGTATCGGCGAGTAATCATCGTTTTCCAGCAAAGCAGTGTAATAAAACGCACGCAGTAATTTGCCTCGTCTCATAAACTCGCTTCGTAACAGTTTGTAATCGATATCGAACCCAAGCGATTTGGCCGCCGCATAAAGGTTCGACCCATCGATGAACAGCGCAAGCCGTTCGTCTTTGTAGAACATAGAATTTTCCTTCCGGTAGGCGGTTTCGACTTCGTTTCCGTGAGTGAGTGTGGTTACCTAATACAAATATGCGAAACCTGACTATGATTTTAAGGACTGTCAAAAAATGTTGCAACCCTCGGAGGCGGGTATAGGTCAAGTATCGGCAATTATCGGTCTCGGGTCAAATTTATCATCTGACCAAGGGACTTCACAGGATATTTTAGGCGCAGCATTGCGCCTTTTGACGCAAAGTAATGTGAAAATTGAAGCGGTTAGCCGATTTTATGCGACTCCTTGCTTTCCAGCTGGGGCGGGGCCTGACTATGTGAATGCTGCGGCTTTGGTGTATACTTCCTTGGACGCAAGTGAACTATTATTGTGTTTACATGACGTGGAGGCAGCATTGGGGCGCGAGAGGAATGTGCGTTGGGGACAGCGAACTGCTGATCTTGATCTGCTGGTTTTTGGTCAAGAAGTTAGGCCCAATCAACGGGCGTTCGAGTATTGGTTGAATTTGTCGATTGAGGCTCAATTAAAGCAGGCGCCGGAGCATTTGATCTTGCCGCATCCGCGTCTTCAGGAACGTGCATTTGTACTGGTGCCGATGGCCGATGTTGCGCCGGATTGGGTGCATCCTATCCTGCAACAAACCACGCGTCAGATGCTGGATGAATTGCCCGCAGATGAGGTTGCGCAAATCAAACCGCTTTAGTGCTTGTCAACAAGGACCAAAGCCCCTAAATAGACGTCTTCGTATTGCACCTAAATCGAGATCAGGAGTCGCCCTATGGCCCGCGTTACCGTTGAAGATTGCGTTGATAAGGTTCCAAACCGTTTTGAGCTGGTTATGCTGGCTGCCCATCGCGCCCGTGAAATTGCGGCTGGTGATGCGATCACCGTTGAGCGTGACAATGATAAAAATCCTGTTGTTTCACTGCGTGAAATCGCCGACGAAACACAAGCAGCCGATGATCTTCGTGAGCGGATGATCGAAAGCCAGCAAACCCAAATCGAGGTGGACGAGCCCGAAGAGGATGCCATGGCCTTGCTGATGGGTGCAGATGCAGACAAGCCTGCAGAAGACGATATGTCAGAAGAAAAATTGCTGCGGGCATTGATGGAAGCGCAAGGGCAGCCATAACGCCCCTGCCGACACTCTGAAGGGCGCAATACGCGAATGCCGGAAAAGATCACTCTTGATGACCTGATCGCGCTGGTTCGCACCTATAACCCTAAGACAAACGAAAAACTGATCCGCAAGGCGTTTGCCTATGGCACGGCGATGCATGAAGGGCAGTTCCGGCATTCAGGCGAGCCGTATTTCACCCACCCAGTGGCCGTTGCGGCGATCCTGACCCAGCAACGACTGGATGATGCGACGATCATTACGGCGCTTTTGCATGACACCATTGAGGACACCAAATCCACCTATAGTGAAGTGACAGAGATGTTTGGTGAAGAGATCGCTGAACTGGTCGATGGTGTGACCAAACTGACAAATTTGCAGTTGTCCTCGACCCAGACCAAACAGGCCGAAAATTTCCGCAAGCTGTTCATGGCGATGTCCAAAGACCTGCGTGTCATTTTGGTGAAACTGGCCGACCGTTTGCACAACATGCGCACGATCAAATCGATGCGCCACGACAAACAAGTGCAAAAGGCCCGCGAAACCATGGATATCTATGCGCCTTTGGCGGGACGCATGGGGATGCAGTGGATGCGCGAAGAGCTTGAGGATTTGGCTTTTTCAGTGCTGAACCTTGAGGCCCGCAATTCATTGATGCGTCGGTTCATCACGTTGCAGCGTGAAACCGGTGATGTGGTCAAACAAATCACTACAGATATCCGGCTAGAGTTGGACAAAGGTGATATCACGGCTGATGTCCACGGCCGCGCCAAGAAACCCTATTCAATATGGCGCAAGATGGAGGAAAAAGGGCAGGGATTTTCCCGCCTCTCCGACATCTACGGGTTTCGGGTTATCACTGATAACGAGGCCGATTGCTATCGTGTTTTGGGGGCGATCCACCAGCGTTGGCGCGCTGTTCCGGGGCGGTTCAAAGATTATATCAGTCAGCCAAAATCCAACGGGTATCGCTCTATTCACACGACCGTTTCGGGGCGCGATGGCAAGCGGGTCGAGGTGCAAATCCGCACCCGTCTGATGCATGATGTTGCCGAGGCCGGCGTTGCAGCGCATTGGTCTTATCGTGACGGTGTGCGGGCCAGCAACCCGTTCGCGGTTGATCCGGCAGGCTGGGTCGCCAGCCTGACCGAACGGCTGGATTCGGCCGAAGATCACGACGAATTTCTAGAGCATGTTAAGCTTGAGATGTATTCGGATCAGGTGTTTTGCTTTACCCCAAAAGGCGAGGTTGTGAAACTGCCACGCGGCGCGACGCCACTGGATTTCGCTTATGCGATCCACACCCGTATTGGGGATGCTTGCGTTGGGGCACGGGTCGATGGCATCCGGGTGCCGCTGTGGACGCGTGTTAAAAATGGTCAATCTGTTGAAATCATGACCGCCGAGGGCCAGCGCCCGCAAGCCACCTGGATAGACATTGCTGTCACCGGTAAAGCCAAATCCGCGATTCGGCGCTCCTTGCGTTCAGAGGACCGTGAGCGGTTCATCAAATTGGGCCGCGAATTGGCCCGCGTTGCGTTTGAACATGTCGGGAAAAAAGCCAGCGACAAAGCGCTGAGGACGGCCGCCAAACACATGGGCCTGTCCGATTCCAATGAGCTGTTGGCGCGGCTTGGAAGCGCTGAAACCAATGCCCGCGATGTGGTCGAGGGACTGTACCCCGAATTGACCGTTTCTACGGGTGACGAAGTCGAGGTGGCCCGCGCGATTGTCGGGTTAGAGCATGGTCAAACCTTTGAAAGGGCGTCCTGCTGTCAGCCTGTTCCAGGTGAACGAATCGTTGGCATCAGTTACCGTGGCAAAGGCGTCGTGGTGCATGCTATCGACTGCCCCGTGTTGACTGAATTTGAGGACCAGAATGACCGCTGGGTTGACCTGCATTGGCACAGCGGCAAACACCCTGCCGCCCATTCCGTGACCCTGCGCATCACGATCAGCAATGATGCTGGTGTTCTGGGCCGTATTTGCACATTGATCGGCGAGCAAAAGGCCAATATCGCGGATTTACTTTTTCTTGACCGGAAACCAGATTTTTACCGAATTCTGATTGATGTGGACTTGAGAGATGTTGAGCATCTGCATACTGTAATGACGGCCCTAGAGGCCGACAGCGATGTGGCAGCACTGGAACGCTATCGGGACCCGGCGCGCAAACCCTAGACTAGGTTTGGCAATAATAAAGGATGACTCGTTTGGTTTTCAAACGCCGCGACAAAAGATCATATCTGCGCATCCTTTGGGAATTGATCTATCCAAAGGGCGGCTGGACGCGTGCGTTTCACTACGTCAAACACCGCGTGCGTCGTTTACCCGATCCACCCCATCGAATCGCACGTGGTATTTTTGCCGGCGTGATGACCAGCTTTACGCCACTTTTCGGGTTCCATTTTGTCACCGCCGCACTGATATCCAAAGCGATGCAGGGCAACATCATTGCCGCCGTCATGGCGACATTTTTCGGCAATCCGATCACGTTTCCATTCATCGCCGTCAGCAGTCTGCAGTTGGGTCACTGGGTGTTGGGCACTACATATGACGAAGGCAGCCCGCACTCCGTTATGCGAAATTTTGGCGGGGCGTGGCGTGATCTTAAGCATAATTTTGGCGCGATGTTTAACGAGAAAACCGCCGATTGGGATCGTTTGTACGATTTCTATGACACCGTGTTTTTGCCTTATCTTGTTGGAGGTTTGATCCTTGGCCCGATAGCGGCGATCGTCTGCTACTATCTAAGTGTGCCGGTTATCACGGTTTATAAAAATCGACGCAAAGGCCGCCTTAAGGAAAAGCTGGCTGAAATTCGTGCAAAGAAAGCCGCGTCAAGGGCTGACGAGCCAGAAGAATAGGTCTAGGCTTTTAAAATAGACACTTAAAGGATTTGTGATGAACGATACAGCATCTGGCAAATTGCGGCTTGGGATTAACATTGATCACGTGGCAACCGTACGAAATGCACGGGGCGGCAGTTATCCTGACCCTTTGCGCGCCGCCAAACTGGCCGAAGAAGCGGGTGCGGACGGCATCACGGCACATTTGCGCGAGGATCGCCGGCATATTTCGGACGCTGATATCGACGGGTTGATGGATATCCTGTCCGTGCCGCTGAATTTCGAAATGGCAGCCACCGCCGAGATGCAGGCGATCGCGTTGCGCCATAAACCCCACGCGGTTTGCATCGTGCCAGAAAAACGCGAAGAACTAACGACTGAGGGTGGGTTGGAAGTGGCCCGTGAGGAAAACCGTCTGGCGCATTTCATTGCACCGATACGCGAGGCGGGATGTCGAGTGTCACTGTTCGTTGCCACGGACATGCGCCAAATCGAGGCTGCCGCACGCATCGGTGCCAACATCGTCGAGCTGCATGCAGGCCCCTATTGCGACGCGTTTTCCGAGGGGCATTTTGATGTGGCTGAAATCCAGCTGACCAAGCTGCGTGAGATGGCGACATTTGCGCATTCGCTGGGTCTTGAAGTCCACGCGGGCCATGGCATCACCTATGACACCGTCAAGCCGATCGCCGAATTCCCCGAAGTGGTAGAGTTGAACATCGGTCACTTTCTGATTGGCGAGGCGATCTTTATGGGCTTGCAACCCGCGATCCAAAAGATGCGTGATCTGATGGATGAGGCGCGAGCATGAGCGGTTATGAATTCGCTTTGTTCTATGTCGGCTGGATCGTGGCTGGAGGCAGTCCCGGCCCCGCCACGTTGTCTATCGCGGGCACCTCGATGAACCATGGCCGAAAGGCGGGCTTGATCTTTGCCTTGGGCATTCTGGTTGGCAGCGCAACACTTGGCTTGGCGGCGGCCTCGGGCATGAGCGCGATCATGTTGGCAAACGCTTGGGTGTTTGAGGTCATAAGGTATTTTGGCGCGGCCTATTTGTTTTATTTGGCCGTCAAAGCACTTCGGTCTGCATTGCGTCCAAGTTCTACCGTGACGAACGCAGGCCACGGTGGCACGGCTGCCCGGATATTCTCGCGAGGTTTGCTCATTCACCTTACCAATCCAAAAGCGATTTTGACATGGGGATCAATCTATTCCATCATTCTACCCACTGGGGCGGGCACTGCAGAGGTGTTCCAAATGTTTGGTCTGTTGTTCGCGGGTTCGATCATGATTTTCCTTGGCTACGCGATGTTATTTTCCAATCCCAGAATTGTGCACGGCTACCAACGCATGCGCCGCGGTTTTGATTTCCTGTTCGCTGTGTTTTTTGGCGCAGCGAGCCTGAAATTACTGACGATACGGTTGACATGATCCTCGGTATAGGCACGGACCTCGCAAATATAGACCGCATCGCGGGCACGCTCGAGCGGTTTGGCGACCGGTTTCGCAACCGGGTATTCACCGACATTGAACAGGCCAAAGCCGAGCGCCGCAAGGATGTTGCGGGCACCTATGCCAAACGTTGGGCCGCCAAAGAGGCCTGTTCCAAGGCGCTGGGCACCGGCCTGCGGATGGGCATCAGTTGGCGGGATATGGCGGTTAGTAATCTGAAAACGGGTCAGCCCGTGATGGAGGTGACAGGTTGGGCCAAGGAGCGGCTCGATTCGATGACGCCCGAGGGGCATGAAGCCATCATTCACGTCACCCTGACCGATGATCATCCGTGGGCGCAGGCCTTTGTGCTGATCGAATCCCGCCCTAAAACTTGACTCTGCCGCCCCCGAGGACCATGTACCCCTAAACATTAACCCGAGCAGGAAAATTCAGCATTATGGCAAGCACAGCAGAAAAGCCCGAAGGTATCTGGGAACTCTTTAAAACGGTGTTTTGGGCGCTGATCATTGCGGGCGTTTTTCGCACCCTGTTCTTTCAACCGTTTTGGATTCCATCAGGGTCAATGAAGGACACATTGCTGATCGGCGACTTCTTGTTTGTGAACAAAATGGCCTATGGTTATTCGCAACATTCTTGCCCGTTTTCGGCCTGTCCTATTTCTGGCCGGATCTTGGGCTCAGACCCAACACGCGGCGATGTTGTGGTGTTTCGCCACCCAGTGAATGGTCAGGATTTCATCAAACGTTTGATCGGCCTGCCGGGTGACAAAGTTCAGCTGAAAGACAGCGTGGTGCATATAAATGGCCAAGCCGTTCAACTGACACCCGATGGGATTTTTGAAGAAGTGTTCGAACCACAAGGTTCGGTTGGCAGTAAACCGAGTTGTGAAAACAATCCGGGTTTGGGCGCGATTTGCGAAAAGTCGCGGGTGATCGAAACCCTGCCAAATGGTGTGGCACACAGCATTTTGAATATTGGTGACCGACCTGCGGATAACACGGGAATTTATACAGTTCCCGAAGGGCATTTTTTCTTTATGGGCGACAACCGTGATAACTCCACTGATAGTCGCTATGCGCAAAACGCTGGTGGGGTTGGTTTTGTGCCGTACGAAAACATTATTGGCCGCGCTGATCGGATCATGTTTTCGGCGGCAGGCAAGTCGCTGTTTTACTTTTGGACGTGGCGCTCGGACCGGTTCTTTAAGGCTGTCGAGTGAAATTATCGTCTGAACTAAAGGCCTTTGCGGGCCGGATTGGTTACGAATTTACGCGGCCCGAGCTTTTGCATCGGGCCGTTACCCATTCGTCGATGTCATCGCCCACCCGTGATGACAATCAGCGGTTGGAGTTTTTAGGCGACCGCGTGCTTGGGTTGGTGATGGCCGAGGCTTTGTTCACTGCCGATGCCGCTGCGACCGAAGGGCAGATGGCTCCACGGTTCAACGCCTTGGTGCGCAAGGAAGCCTGCGCAGATGTGGCGCGGGAATTTGATTTGGGCGCAGTGTTGAAATTGGGTCGTTCTGAAATGTTGTCAGGTGGACGGCGCAAAGAAGCCTTGCTGGGTGACGCGATGGAGGCGGTGATTTCGGCGGTCTATTTGGACGGTGGATTTGTAGCAGCACAAGCGTTGGTTTTGCGGATGTGGGGCAAGCGTGTTGGCCAAGTCGACGCTGATGCACGCGATGCCAAAACCGCATTGCAAGAATGGGCGCAGGCACGTAAATTGCTGCCGCCTGACTATGTTGAAGTGGCCCGCACGGGGCCGGATCACGCGCCGGTATTTACCATCGAAGCGCGGTTGGAAAATGGCGAGGTTGCACCCGCAACCGCGAATTCAAAACGACAGGCCGAACAGGCCGCGGCCAAGCTGTTGCTGGCCCGATTGGAGAAGTGATAATGACCGATACAAGCGCCGGATTTGTGGCCCTGATTGGCGAGCCGAACGCCGGTAAATCGACCCTGCTAAATCGGATGGTCGGGGCCAAGGTTTCGATTGTGACGCATAAGGTGCAGACCACGCGTGCCCGTATTCGCGGTGTGGCAATGGAGGGCAATGCCCAGCTGGTTTTCGTCGACACGCCCGGCATTTTCGCGCCGCGCCGTCGTCTGGACCGCGCCATGGTTGCGGCCGCTTGGAGCGGGGCGTCGGATGCTGATTTGGTGGTGCTTTTGATCGAGGCGCATCGGGGCGTGACCGAAGGTGTCAAAGTCATTTTGGGCGCGTTGAATGATCGGGCAGGTCATCGGCCTGTGGCGCTAGCGATCAACAAGATCGACAAGGTCCAAGCAGACAAGTTGCTCGCTTTGAGCCAGGAATTGAACAGTTTGTACGATTTTAATGAAACATTTATGATTTCGGCTGAACGCGGTCATGGGGTTGATGATCTGCGCGAATGGCTGGCCACTCAGGTGCCGGCGGGTCCGTGGTTGTACCCCGAAGATCAGATCGCTGATTTGCCGTTGCGGATGATCGCGGCCGAAATGACCCGTGAAAAACTGACGCTGCGCTTGCATCAGGAATTGCCTTACCAGCTAACGGTTGAGACTGAAAATTGGGAAGATCGCAAAGACGGTTCAGTCAAGATTGACCAGTTGATCTATGTGATGCGAGATGGGCACAAAGGCATTTTGCTGGGCCACAAAGGTGAGACCATCAAAGCAGTGGGCAAGGCGTCACGCGAGGAGCTGGAAGAATTTTTGGGCCGTAAAGTGCACCTGTTCTTGCAGGTCAAAGTGCGCCCGAACTGGCTGAACGAGGCCGAACGATATTCCGAGATGGGGTTGAATTTCAAGGACGGCAATACGTGAGCCGACTAACCTCGGAATTTTGGGTGCAGGCCTATTTGCACCGTTTGACTTTGGAGAATATTCCGGCGTTTGTAACCGCGAAAGGTGATTTGACGGCGGGTGCAATTTTGATCAAGCTTAACACGCTGGACGGCAATGCGCAGGCGTTTGAGCGTTCCTTCGACTTACAAACCGGACAACGAGCATGGGTTGGATTAGCTGCGGGGGACGAAGCAGAAGTGGATGCGGCCGTACGCCGCCAAAAATCCTTCGACCCCGATCTTTGGGTGATCGAGGTCGAAGACCGTCAAGGTCGGCATTTGCTGAATGAACCTGGTTTAGGCTGACAGGCGCTAGGCCGTCCGACGTTCAGGCAGTGGGTTGGTTGGTGTTGCCGCCAACCCTTTGATGACTCCGTCTCGTGCCGCCATCCGATCGCACCAAGCAACAAGGTTTTTGCACCTGACTGACACATAATCAGACCGACGGGCAAACACATACCAACCGTAAAAACTAACATCGGCAATGGTGATCACATCTCCCATCAGATAGTCGCGCCCAGACAGCAGCCCATCCACCAGATCATCAATGATTGTACCTTGTTCTTCGTAACGTGAAATACCATAGGGCACATGTTCTGGACCAAACATTGAAAAATGTGCCCTCTGTCCGAACATTGGACCTTGAAGAGAGGCTTGAAGAAACAAGAGTTGGTTAATTTCATGGCCGGTAGTTTTGGTTGGCGCCAGAAGTCTGCCTGACTTCTCAGCCAGATACATCAGGATCGCATTGGATTCATAAACCGTTTGGCCTGTTTCTGAATCCTGAATAACTGGGATTTTTCCGGCGGGGTTCTTCGCTTTGAAATCCGGTGTTATAGACTCACCGGCAAAAATATCGACAAGTTTAACCTCGTAAGGCAAGCTCATTTCCTCAAGTGCGATGGCAATTTTGACGCCGTTTGGTGTTCCGTGAGTGTATAGGGTAATCATTGCAATCTCCTGATTGGTAAACAGAGACTTCAACATACGGTGTGGAGTGAGACTTAGAATGATTGAAAATCAGGTTCTGTTGATCTAAAATCTCATTTTGGTATAAAGAGTTTAACGCAGGAGGGTTTTATGGATGTTGTTTCAGATGTGCTGCGCGTAACAAAGATGGGCAATACGATAATGTCTCGGGCGCAATTTGTGGCGCCTTGGGGGATTGCCGTGGATGAAACCACCAAGATTGCTGTGCATGCTGTCCAACGCGGGGTTTGCTGGCTGGGTATGGAAGAGCGTGATCCACTCCTTCTGACGGAAGGCGATATTGCGCTGGTCGCGCATGGGGCACCACATTCTTTGTCTGATTCCCCCAGCACCTTGTTGTCGACATGGGAATATACGCTGTCGGAATGTAGTGTGGTAGAGGGCACAGAGGTTGACGGGCGCGCCGTGGCGCAATTGCTGTGTGCGAAATATCGTTTCGGGCTGCCAGCCACTCACCCATTGTTTACCCAGTTACCAAACTTGATTCATTTGCGGGCGGCTGATGCGGTGCGCAATCCGCAATTGCAGTTATTGGTGCAGCTGATGCGCGCCGAAGTCGACGATTCTGGTGATGGCACCGAATTGGTTATTCCGAGACTGGTAGACAGCCTGCTGGTATTCATTTTGCGCAGTTGGTTGGTTTCAGAACCAAAGATTTCGTCGAACTGGTTTGCGGCAACTCGGAATAAGCCGATAGCGGCAGCGTTGTCGGCGATCCATACGAATCCGGCACGCGAATGGTCAGTTGAAGATTTGGCCCAGACCGCAGGCCAAAGTCGTGCGACATTTGCACGGCAGTTTGCGGCTTTGGTTGGGGAAACGCCAATGGCCTATTTGAATCAGTGGCGTTTGTGTGTGGCTGCGAAAAACATTCGCGAGGGCTCGGCTACAATTGAATCAGTGGCATACTCATCAGGGTATAATAGTGCAGCAGCGTTTTCACGCGCTTTTAAGCGGCAATACGGCCTTCCACCAGCCGAGCTGCGGCAATTGGTAAACTGAGTAGGTCGGGTTTATGGAATGGCGTGATCGGGGTGTCTTGTTGCAGGTGCGAAAACATGGTGAAAACGCGGCCATCATCGAGGTGTTCACGTCCGAACATGGGCGGCATTCCGGTGTGGTGCGAGGCGGGGCATCGCGTAAGATGGCACCGGTTTTACAGCCCGGCGCGCAGTTGGATGTGACTTGGCGTGCGCGACTTGAGGACCACTTGGGCGGTTATACGGTCGAGCCGATCCGGAGTCGTGCGGCGGCTGTGATGTCGGATCGCGTGGCGCTGGCGGCGCTGAACTCAACCTGCGCGATGTTGGCCTTTGCGCTGCCGGACCGCGAGGCGCATCCGTTGTTGTATCAGCGTTCAGTCACCTTGTTTGATTTGCTGGGCAATACTGAGGGCTGGCCGTTGGCCTATCTGCGTTGGGAGTTGGCTTTGTTAGAAGACTTGGGGTTCGGATTGGACCTGCACAATTGTGTGGTGAATGGCAGTCGCGATGATCTGGCCTATGTGTCGCCAAAATCCGGTCGGGCGGTCAGTGTTTCAGGGGCGGGGGAATGGGCAGATCGGTTGTTGCCATTGCCGCTTTGTCTGTTGGGGCAAGGGCCAGCACCCGATGATGAGATCACGGACGGGTTGCGTTTGACCGGGCATTTTTTGACCCATTGGTTGGCGCATTCACTAGGGAATAGACCCTTGCCTGCTGCGCGGCAGCGGTTTGTAGATTCATATTTACGGCATATGTGAAGGGCGGCTCGTCGCACCCTTGCGGGCACTTCTCGCTAAAGCGAAGAAAGCTGTCAGGCTTGATGAGCGGGTGGCTAGATATCTGACTTAAAAACCATTTCAAGACCATTCTCATTGGACAAAATCAATGTATTGCCCAGAGTTTCGGCAAGGGAAACCGTGCCAAGTGCTTCAAAAAATATCTGTTCGGTCTTCAAATTGGGGCAGGCCATTTTCGTAGACATAATTGGCCCGAGTTTGAACCAAGGCAGCGGCAAGGTTTGGCTGCTGCCATAGCTGTTGCAGGGCCCATGACCGGAGACCTTGCCCTTTGAAGGGAACGCGATCGTGGCGCGGGCGTTGAAGGGTTTGCCATCCAGTTCAACCAGCGTCCATTTTGCATCAGCATCGGTGTAGCCTGATATGGTTTCATCCTGTTTGCAGGCGGCCATCGTCAAGAAAATGAGCAGGGCAGTCAGGTAACGCATCAAACATCCTTTCAGGAAACTGGTATCTGGCGATGATATACTTATGATGCGAGATGTAAAATCACGGTAGGGTCAAAAATGTCTAATACGCCACTTGTTCTTATCCCGGGCCTGTCCTGTACCAAGGCATTGTTTTCTGATCAGATCACCGCGCTTGCGGGATCGCGTGACGTGATCATTGGTGATCATCGTCAGCATGACACGATGCCTAACATTGCGGCGCATATTTTGGCAACGGCACCCGCGAGGTTTGCTTTGGCGGGGTTGTCGATGGGCGGCTACATCAGTTTGGAAATCATGCGCCAAGCGCCAGAACGGGTGGAGCGGTTGGCGTTGCTGGACACCACCGCCCGCGCCGACACGGCTGAGAAGATCGGGCTGCGGCAGGACGCGTTGAGATTGGCTGCTGCGGGTAAATTCATGGCCGTATGTCATGCCACATTGGATTTGAGCATTGCCGCATCACGCCATAAGGACGTTGCGCTGAAATCGGCAATCATTGAAATGGCGGTCGACACTGGTGCGGATGTTTGGGCGCAGCAGGTTCGGGCGATCATCAAGCGCGCAGATTCGGTGCCACTGCTGGCTGGCATCACTTGCCCGACACTGGTTGTCGTCGGTGATGAGGACCAATTAACACCGCCGGAATGGGCCATTGAAATGGCCGACGGAATCGCCGGTGCACGGTTGGAGGTGATCGCTGATTGCGGGCATATGTCGTCGATGGAGCAGCCCGAGGTGATCAACGGGCTGCTGTTGGATTGGATGTCAAAGTAAGATGCCTGCGGCGCGGATATTTAGGAAAAGAAGAAAAGATTAGCCCAGCAGGCGGCGGGCGATGACGGTAGCCTGGATTTCTGCAGCACCTTCAAAAATTGACAGGATGCGGGCGTCACACAAGATGCGGCTGATTTGGTATTCCAGTGCAAAGCCGTTGCCGCCATGGATTTGCAAGGCATTGTCAGCGGCGGCCCAAGCGACACGCGCGCCGAGCAATTTGGCCATGCCGGCCTCAAGGTCGCAACGCTGGTCGTGGTCTTTTTCCCAAGCTGCGAAATAGGCCATCTGGCGAGCGATCATGATCTCGACGGCCATCATGGCCAGTTTGCCTGACACCCGCGGGAAATTGATCAGGGATTTGCCGAATTGTTTGCGGTCATTGGCGTAGCCCATGCCAACCTCAAGCGCATTTTGAGCAACCCCGATAGCACGGGCCGCGGTTTGGATGCGAGCGGATTCGAAGGTTTGCATCAGCTGTTTGAAGCCCTGGCCTTCGACCCCGCCGAGCAGATTTTCACCTTTGACCTTGAAGCCATCAAACGCCAGCTCGTATTCTTTCATGCCGCGATAACCCAGCACTTCGATTTCGCCACCGGTCATGCCGTCGGTCGGGAACGGGGCCTCGTCTGTGCCGGGGGTTTTTTCGGCCAGAAACATCGACAGGCCTTTGTAGTTCGTGGTGTCGGGGTCGGTGCGGGCCAGCAGGGTCATGACGTGGGTGCGGGCCGCGTGAGTGATCCAAGTCTTGTTGCCCGTGACCGTGTAGTCGTCGCCGGCTTTCACAGCGCGGGTTTTCAACGCGCCAAGATCAGAGCCGGTGTTGGGTTCGGTGAACACAGCTGTGGGCAAGATTTCACCGCTGGCGATTTTAGGAAGCCAGTGAGATTTCTGTTCATCCGTGCCGCCACATAAGATCAGTTCGGCGGCGATTTCGGAGCGGGTGCCGAGTGAACCGACACCGATGTAGCCGCGCGAGAGTTCCTCGGAGACTACACACATCGAGGCCTTGGACAATCCAAAGCCACCCAGGTTTTCGGGAATTGTCAGGCCGAACACGCCAAGTTCGGCCATTTCGGTGATGATCTCCATCGGGATCAATTCGTCATTCAAATGCCATTCGTGAGCATGGGGGGCGATACGTTCATCCGCAAAACGGTGGAACTGGTCACGGATCATTTCGAGTTCGTCATCCAGACCGGTTGCGCCAAAGGTTGCGTGGCCTGCGTTGTCTTGCATCAGGGCAACGAGCTTTGATCTGGCGGCAGTGGTATTGCCTGTTGCGATCAGGTTGGTGATCTCGTCTGAGTCGGGCATCGTAAGGCCGAAGTCATGTAACCGCGCAATTTCGCCTTGCGACATAGGTATGCCGCCAGCGATCTGGGCTAGATATTCGCCAAAAGCGATTTGCAGGATCAACTGCTCCATTTCACCGAATTTGCCATCTGTGTTCAGCCGGTCCGCCCATGCGTGCATCTGGCGTAGGGCCATTGCGTAGGTGGCAAGCCATGACAGGGCGTGGGCGGCATCCTGATGAACCTCAAGCTTTTCGGATGAGACCCGCCCATTTTCGGTGACCTCGCCACGCAGCTTTTCGGTGGCGCGTTTCAGCAAGGCGTCGACCGTTACTGTGGCTGAATTTGTGAGGGTCAGGAGGTCGGAAATAGGCATGTTTTGGGTCCTTTGAAGTGTCATGCACGACATAGGCAATATAGGTTGGGCGCGCAACAAAAATACACAGAATGAGCCGATTTTGAATGATAATATCGCAAGTAATCCTTGGGTGCGTTGCGTTCTGGCTGAGCCTATAGTGAGGTGGAAACATTAAGGATGCCAAAATTGACTGCATTAGAGACAATATTCGGGATGTCACCGTTATTTTTTACGCTGGCTTTCGCGATCACTTTGATTGGTGGGTTTGTGAAGGGCGCGGTCGGATTTGCAATGCCGATGATCATGATCTCGGGTATGGGATCATTTTTGCCGCCTGAAACTGCCTTGGCAGCGTTGATTATACCGACAGTGGTGGCGAATATGTGGCAGGCGTTGCGGCAGGGGGTGGCACGTGCTGTGCAATCGGTGCAACGGGTTTGGCGGTTTTTGCTAGTCGGACTGGTGTTTATGCTGGGCAGCGCGCAATTGTTCAGGATCTTACCAACCAATATGTTGTTCCTATTGATTGGCACGCCGATCGTTTCGTTCTCGATTGCGCAGTTGTTGGGCTGGCGGCCGCAATTTAGCGGCAGGTTGGCCGAAGTGGTTTTGGCTGCGATTGCAGGGTTTTCCGGTGGATTGTCAGGCGTGTGGGGGCCGCCGACAGTGGCGTATCTGACCGCAACGGACACGCCCAAGACCGAACACGTGCGCATCCAAGGCGTGATTTACGGACTTGGAGCGGTGGCGCTGTTGTTCGCACATATTCAATCCGGCGTGGTGCGGGCCGAAACGGCACCGCTGTCAATTGCGATGTTGGTGCCCGCGATGGCAGGGATGTGGATTGGTATGAAGGTGCACGACCGGATGCCGCAAGAGGGGTTTCGCAAAGCGACATTGGTGGTGTTGGTGGTCGCGGGTCTGAACCTGATTTGGCGCGGATTGATGTAGAGACGCGCCGAATCTAACGTCAAGCCGTGGAATTTTTAGCGACCTGGCCTAATAAAATTACGCATCCAATGGTCTGACTGAATGAAAATGTCGCGTTAAAGCAAGGAATCCGCCCGCGATTTGGGGTCGGAAAAGGGCGCAATAACGCATCATAGTGTCGATAACGAACAAGCAAGCGGTCAGATTGACGTGGGGCTCGGGTGAATTGCAACTTTTTTGCCTAATAGCTTTACATAACCTTACCATGCAGGGTTTACTATGCGGCGAGCTTTGCTTGAAACTTAGGGAGACACAAAATGAAAAGACTATTAGCGACATCCGCTGTTCTGGCGGCGACACTGGGCGCATCTGCTGCGTTTGCTGAATGTGGCGACATCCAAGTGGCTGAATTTAACTGGGCATCAGGTGAATTGATGGCCAACGTGGACAAATTTATTCTTGAGGCCGGATACGGCTGTAACGTTGAGTTGATTGTTGGCGGCACCACTGCGATTTTTGCTGGCATGAACGAAAAAGGTCAGCCGCAGATCGCTGGCGAGCAATGGGTCAACGCCCTGCGCGAAGTTCTGGATCCTGCCTTGGAAGAAGGTCGTTTGCATGCTGTGAACAAGGGCCCGATTTTGGGTCTGGGTGAAGGTTGGTGGATTCCGCCACACACTGCAGAAGCCAATCCTGAGCTAAAAACTGTGCTTGATATCATTGAGCACCCTGAATTGTTCCCAGACTCAGAAGATCCTTCCAAAGGTGCCTTTATTGGCTGTCCTGCCGGTTGGGGTTGTCAGCATGTGAACAACGCTTTGTTCCGCGCCTTTGACATGGAAGCCAAGGGTTGGAAATTGATCGATCCGGGTTCGGCTGCTGGTCTTGACGGTTCAATCGCCAAAGCCAACGAGCGCGGCGAAAACTGGTTTGGTTACTACTGGTCTCCAACATCCATTATCGGCAAATACGACATGCGGTCCGTTCCATTCGGCGTTGATTACGCCGGTGACGAAAACTGGAACAGCTGTATCGTTGTGGAAGATTGCCCAGATCCCAAACCATCTGCATGGGTGAAATCCGAAGTGTTCACGATTGTAACGGACGACTTCATGAAGAGCGGCGGCGAAATCAATGATTTCCTTGCGGCACGGGTATATCCTGGCGAAGTTATGGGCGCGATGTTGGTGTACATGGCTGACGAGCAAGCAGCTGGCGAAGATGCGGCTGTTGAGTTCCTGACAAAATACGAAGATATCTGGACCACATGGGTTTCAGAAGAAGTTGCGGCCAAGGTTAAGGGCGCGCTTTAATTTTGATGTTTTGATCTAAATTGGGCCCGCCTGTTTTCACAGGCGGGCCTTGTTATTTAAGAACATGTTGCGATCAATTGAAAACCGGAACCGGGTCTTCGCAGCAGTTCAAATAAAAAACAACAGGGGATAATGATGGGACTAAAGGAAATGCTACCCGAAGCTTTGGCCGAGTTTCCAGAAATGGGACGCGCGGACATTAGGGATTTCAAAAAAGGTATCGACGGCGCGTTCAAGGATTTCGTGCGTGAATACGGTGAGGTGATCGAGGGGTTCTTTTACCCTTTGAAGATATTTTTAAGCTGGTTTGAGAGGTTGCTCGTGGCAACACCATGGCCATTGATGATTGTCATCTTTGCTGTGTTGGTCTGGTTGGGTGGACGCAGCTGGATTATCGTCGTTGGAACGGTTTTGGCTTCGCTGCTGATCGGCTATCTCGGCATGTGGGAAGACATGATGAAAACCCTTGCGCTGATTTCGGTATCAACCTTTGTCTGTATTGGCGTTGGTATTCCTATTGGCATTCTGATGTCAAAATCTGACCGATTACAAAGTGTCGTCGTTCCCATATTGGATTTCATGCAAACCATTCCGGCCTTTGTTTATCTTATTCCGGTGATGATGTTGCTGGGCATTGGTAAGGCGCCTGGCCTGATCGCTGTGTGTATTTACGCCATGCCACCTGTTATTCGATTGACCGATCTGGGCATCCGTTTGGTGGACAAAGATGTTTTGGAGGCCGCCGATGCGTTTGGTGCGTCACCGTCACAGAAAATGTTCCGTGTGCAGTTGCCGCTTGCGTTGCCCAACCTGTTTGCTGGTGTGAACCAGACCATCATGATGGCCTTGGCCATGGTTGTGGTTGCGTCCTTGATTGGTGCGCAGGGTCTTGGCTCGAATGTGCTTAAGGCTGTTAACAACCAGTATCTAACACTGGGGATCATGAACGGCTCGGCGATTGTTGCCATTGCGATTGTTTTCGATCGCGTTTCACAGAAATTCGGCAAACGCCTGCAAAAACACTCGGAGACGATTCATGGATGATAATGGCATCGAGGTAAAAGGCCTTTACAAAATCTTTGGTCCACGTGGCCAAGACTATATTCAGATGGTTAAGGACGGCATGTCCAAGGACGATCTGAACGCCAAACATAACCATGTGTTGGGGTTGAAAGACATCAACATCAACATGCCGTCGGCGAAAATTCAGGTGATCATGGGGCTATCAGGGTCGGGTAAATCGACCATGATCCGCCACATCAATCGCTTGATTGAGCCGACAGCAGGTGAGGTGATTTATCAGGGCAATGATGTCTGTAAGATGTCACAATCCGACCTACAGGAATTCCGCCGCCATAAAACGGCGATGGTGTTCCAAAAGTTCGCATTGCTGCCGCATCGCACAGTGATCGACAACACGCTGTTCGGAATCGAACTGCAGGGTGTGTCACGTTCGGAATGCGAAGAACGTGCGCGCCATTGGTTGGCACGTGTGGGGCTGGAGGGTTTTGAAGACAACTACCCCAACCAATTGTCTGGCGGTATGCAACAGCGTGTGGGTCTGGCCCGTGCGTTGGCCAACGACGCCGACATTCTGTTGATGGACGAGGCGTTCTCGGCGTTGGACCCATTGATCCGGATGGACATGCAGAGCATTCTTCTGGAACTGCAAGAAGAGCTGCACAAAACCATCGTGTTCATTACGCATGATTTGGACGAAGCCCTTCGTTTGGGCGACCGGATCGCGATTTTGCGTGATGGTGCGGTTATTCAGCAGGGCACGGGGCAAGAGATCGTTCTGAATCCAGCTGATGCCTACATTTCCGACTTTGTGAAGGAAGTGAACCGTGGTCGCGTGATCAAGGTCGACACTGTCATGTCCTCAAAGGGCAAGCGCGCCAAAAATACGGTGCAAAGCGGCACGTCACTGGAAAACGTCGCCAAGATGTTTTCCGATCTGGGCGAGACCGAAGCCAAGGTTGTGGACGCGGATGGCAAAGCCATCGGTGGCATTACGATGCAGACTACAATCAACGCCATGGTGACACCTGCAACGCACTAGCAGCGTATTGCAGAAATAAAAATAGCGGGCTGTGTATCAACTACACAGCCCGCTTTTGTTTTTATATTGTGCTTGGTTTAACCCAGCGCGACGGCCCGTACGGCGTCGTCGATGTAGGCGTCGTATTGGCCAAAGTTGTCCGAAAACATTTGCACCAGCTTTTGTGCTTGGGCGTCATAGGCTGCGGTATCGGGCCATGTGCCGCGTGGATCTAAAAGGCTGTTGTCTACGCCAGGTACCGCGACAGGCACTTCAAAGCCGAAGTTAGGGTCCTTGCGAAACTCAACGTTGTTCAAAGATCCGTCGAGCGCTGCCGTTAGCAACCCGCGTGTGGCGTTGATGGGCATGCGTTTGCCGGTGCCGTATGCGCCGCCGGTCCAGCCGGTGTTCACCAGCCAACAGGTTGATCCAAACTGGGCGATCTTTTCGCGCAACAGGTTGCCATATGCCTCGGGGCGGCGTGGCATGAAGGGCGCGCCAAAGCAGGTCGAGAACGTGGGCTCTGGCTCGGTCACGCCGCGCTCTGTGCCGGCGACCTTGGCGGTGAAGCCTGACAGGAAGTGATACATCGCTTGGGCCGGCGTAAGCCGCGCGATGGGCGGCAATACGCCAAACGAGTCACAAGTCAGCATGATGATGTTTTTGGGGTGACCGCCAAGCGCCGTTTCCGACGCGTTCGAGATGTAATGCAGCGGGTAGGCGCAACGCATGTTGGCCGTCAGGCTGTCGTCCTCAAAGTCCAGCTCGCGGGTTTCTTCGTCATAGACCATGTTTTCAATGATCGTGCCGAATTTCTGCGTGGTGGCATAGATTTCAGGTTCGGCTTCTTTGGACAGGCTGATGGTCTTGGCGTAACAGCCGCCCTCAAAGTTAAAGATGCCGTTGTCAGACCAGCCATGCTCGTCATCGCCGATCAGGGTGCGGGACGGGTCGGCAGACAGCGTGGTTTTACCGGTGCCCGACAGGCCAAAGAACACAGCCGCATCATCAGGGTTGCCGATGGCGTGGTTGGCCGAACAGTGCATCGCCATGATGCCTTTGCCGGGCAAGATGTAGTTCAGCGTCGAGAAGATCGATTTCTTGATTTCGCCAGCATATTCTGTGTTGGCGATCAGGATCAGCTTTTGCTCAAAATTCAGGGCGATCACCGTTTCGGTGCGGCAGCCGTGACGTTTGGGGTCGGCCTGAAAGCTGGGGCAATTGATGACGGTGAACTCGGGGGCGAATGTGTCCAGTACATCACGTTCCGGACGGCGGAACATGGTGCGTGCAAACAGGCTGTGCCACGCAAATTCAGTAATGATGCGCACATCCAATTGGTTGCTGGCATCAGCGCCGCCAACCAGATCTTGAACGAAATAATCGCCGCCCTTCATGTGCTCGAGCATATCAGCGTGCAATGCGTCAAAGGCGTCAGGCGTCATGGGTTGGTTGTTTTCCCACCAGATGCTGTCTTCAACGGCAGGCGTGCGCACCACGAATTTATCTTTTGGCGAACGGCCAGTGTATTGGCCCGTGCTGCACAAAAACGTGCCGCCGTTGCCGATGCGGCCCTCATTGCGGGTCACGGCCTGTTCCATAAGATCAGGCTCCAAAAGGTTGTAATAGACGTTGCCCAGACCAGTGATACCTTGATCATCCAGTCGTGCGGCGGGGTTCACCCGGCCAGTATTCATCTGCAAGCTCCTGTCACCGCCATTGGCGGCCATGCGATATAAATTCCGGCGCAAAAACGCGACTTCGCTCCGACCGGCCAAGGTTTTGCATGGCCGATAATTGGTCTTAACATGAGCTTGAATTGGAAAAATAGGGCGGTTTGGATAGTTAGCGCAACCAAAAGGCTGGATTGACGCAGTTAGCGCAATCAAATGCAATTAGTTTGGTCGTGAGGAGGCCGTTGTGAGACATATTAGCCATTGGTTACCTATTTTGAGGTGAAATAAAGGCAGTTGCACCGCGTGATTCGCAGTTAGCTGTTGATTTGCAAGGATAGAAGCAGGATTATGATAAAAAAAGAATATAACCGAGCAGTATAAGGAAATCACCATGTCGAAAATCGCACTGGTGGACGATGACAGGAACATCCTGACATCCGTCCAGATGACACTTGAAGCCGAGGGTTTTGATGTCGTTACCTATAATGATGGTCAGGCCGCCCTAGACGGGTTTAACAAAAGCCTGCCTGATATGGCTGTACTTGACATAAAAATGCCGCGTATGGACGGGATGGATCTGTTGCAGCGCCTGCGCCAGAAAACCCAGATGCCGGTGATTTTCCTGACCTCCAAGGACGATGAGATCGACGAAGTTTTGGGCCTGCGTATGGGGGCTGATGATTACGTCAAAAAACCATTTTCCCAGCGTTTGCTGGTGGAACGCATTCGTGCGTTGTTGCGTCGCCAAGAGGCGATCGACACTGACGAAGTGGGCGAAACCGAAGAAACCAAAGTGATCGAACGTGGTGAATTGCGAATGGATCCGCTGCGCCATTCTGTCAGCTGGAAGGGCAATGACGTTTCGCTGACGGTGACCGAATTTTTGCTGCTACAAGCTTTGGCCCAACGGCCGGGATTTGTGAAAAGCCGCGACCAACTGATGGACGTTGCTTATGATGATCAGGTTTACGTGGATGATCGTACCATCGACAGCCACATCAAGCGGTTGCGCAAAAAGATGCGCACGGCGGATGGCGAGTTTTCCGCGATTGAGACCCTTTATGGGATCGGGTACAGATACAACGAAGAATGACAATCGCATCGGGGATAGATGTGCGTAACGCTGAACCTGCAAGAAATGCAGAAATTGTGCTGGGTGAAGATTGGGATGGTGCAAACCATGCTGAGGAAACTGTGCTGTCTGCACGCCGCCGACGTCGCGGACTTGTTTCGCTTAATCGGTCTCCGTTGGCGCGTAAGATCATCACGTTTAACTTGCTGGCGCTGGTCATTTTGGTGGCTGGTGTTTTGTACCAAAACCCGTTTCGCGACAGTCTGGTGTTTCAGCGCGAACGTGGTCTGGTTGCCGAAGCAAAGCTGATTGCTGATGTGTTTGAAGCACAGATCGAGGCCAGCGGTGCGCGCGATTTTTCGGCAAGAGATACGATAAAGCCAACCTTGGGAAATCTTGATTTACCAGAAGGTATCGAGGTGTTTGTTTTTGATGAAACGAGCACATTGCTGGGTGATACCCGAGGCCAGATGCGCTCAGTTTCTGCCCATGTTTCGGGGTTGGAAAGAGACAATAGAAGCACAGTTATTACCGACCTTTTGAACACGGTTTGGGAGGGGGTGTCAGGGCTGTTGGCGCCGAACGACATTTCTCAACCGGATCTAGATATAAGTGAATCTGCTCAGGCGCTGGTTCCGTTTGCGCTGGCTGGTAACGCCCATGTGAAAACTGGTCACGACAGCGCTGGTGACACTGTGTTTTCAATTGCGACACCGGTGAATTACAATGGCACTGCCGTGGGCGCGGTTGTGATCACCAGCGCAGCGGGCGAGATTGACTATCTCGTGAGGATCGAGCGTGAACAAGTTTTGCAGATGTTTGTGATTGCGATATTGGTTTCAATCGGGCTCAGCCTTGTGCTGGCCTCGACCATTGCGAACCCCCTGTCTGATTTGGCCGCCGCAGCGGAGTTCGGGCGAGGCAAGGACGCCAGCAAAATGAGCCCTGAGCGAATTCGTATCCCCGATCTAGCGGGCCGTCCTGACGAAATCGGGCGGTTGTCCGTTGCGCTGCGAGGTATGGTGGCGGCACTTTATGACCGGATTGACGCCAACGAGCAGTTCGCCGCAGATGTTGCCCATGAGATCAAAAATCCGCTGGCGTCTTTGCGTTCGGCTGTGGGCACTTTGCGGATCGTCAAAAAGGACGAGCAACGTAACACATTGTTAGATGTGGTTGAGCATGACGTGCGCCGTCTGGACCGTTTGGTGAGTGACATTTCAAACGCGTCACGGTTGGACAGCGAGCTGGTTAAAGAGGAAGAGGAGAGCTTTAACCTGCTTAAGACGGTTGCCAACATCAATGAATATCTGGGCGAAGATGCAACCAGTAAGGGCATCGAATTCATTTCCGATTTGCCCAAAGATCCGATTGTTATTCGCGGATTGGAGGCGCGGTTAGCGCAGGTGTTTGTGAACCTGATCACCAATGCGATTTCTTTTTGCGACGAGGGTGACGCCATTCGGGTTTGGGCACGACGCCGTGAAAATCGAATTTTGGTGGTGATTGAAGATACTGGTCCCGGCATTCCGGATCAAGCTTTGCACAAAATTTTCAACCGGTTTTATTCCGAGCGCCCTGCAGCACATTATGGCAACAACTCGGGCCTTGGTTTGGCGATCTCCAAACAGATCGTCGAGGCGCATGGCGGAGTGATCTGGGCTGAAAACATTCGGCCAACAGATATGGACCTGACCTCCGAGCCGCTGGGTGCACGATTTGTCGTGGGCCTGCCAGCCTAGGCAGGTTTAACAAATGACGAACCCAATCGCCCCTGAATTTTTCGATGGTATCGAAGGGGAGCGTGAAGCGTGTATTGTCCATGCCTCGTGCGTGGCGTTTCAAAATTCGGCGGTGTTGATTATTGGGCCGTCTGGGGCCGGAAAGTCGGCTTTGGCGTTGCAATTGATGGGGTTTGGGGCAGCTTTGGTTTCGGACGACAGAACATCGTTGCGCCAGCAAGAAGGCACATTGATTGCAAGTGCTCCAACGGCAATCAAAGGACTGATTGAGGCACGTGGCGTCGGGGTGCTAAGGGCAGAGACATCTGTGCATGCCTTTGTCCGACTGGTCGTCGATCTGGAGCATGAAGAACAAGAGCGTTTACCGCCCCAGCGTAACTACAATTTGCTTGGCGAAACCTTGCCGTTGTTGCACAAAGTTACAGCGGCGCATTTCGCAGCGGCGATACTTCAATATCTAAAGGGAGGACGGAGCGCCTAAATGACGGTTGTCGACAAAACATCGGTTCCGAATGACCAACGTGTGGTGCTGGTTACAGGCCCGTCCGGCGCCGGGCGCTCAACCGCGATCAATGTGTTGGAAGACATCGGCTATGAAGCCATCGATAATCTTCCCCTAAGCCTGCTGCCGCGACTGTTGGCAGGGCCACCATTGGATCATCCGATGGCGCTGGGTATTGATGTGCGAAACCGCGATTTCAATGTCTCGGCGATGATCGAAATGATGAACACTTTGGCGCGTATGGACACAGTCGCGGCCGAGTTGTTGTATTTGGATTGCACGACGGATGTTTTGGTGCGGCGCTACTCTGAAACCCGCCGGCGTCACCCAATGGCCCCTGCCGAATCCACCCTTCAGGGTATTGAGCGAGAGCTGGACCTATTGGTGCCAATTCGCGCCACGGCGGATGTTCTGCTGGATACGTCTGAATTGTCTCCGCATGATCTGCGCGCTGAGGTTGAACGTTGGTTCGCTCCCGATACCGGACAGCGGTTGGCCATATCGGTGCACTCGTTCTCATATAAACGCGGCGTGCCACGCGGGATCGATATGATTTTCGACTGCCGGTTCTTAAAGAATCCCTATTGGGAGGAAACGCTGCGCCGTTTTGATGGGCGCGATGCCGAGGTGGCAAATTTTGTCGCAACGGATGCGCGGTTCGCCGAATTTTTTGAAAAAATCCAAGCATTGGTTGAAATGCTATTGCCAGCCTACATTGACGAGGGTAAAGCACATTTTTCGATAGGCTTTGGCTGCACAGGCGGGCAACACAGATCGGTTGCCGTGGCGGAAAAACTGGTGAATGCGCTTGCGCGTAGTGAGTGGCGGGTGTCTATTCGACACAGAGAAATGGAACGACGTGCCCAAGTTGGGCCGCAAAGTGAACGGGGTGGCGCGCAGTGATCGGCATTGTGATTGTCGGACACGGAGGATTGGCCAGAGAATATCTGTCCGCTGTCGAACATGTTGTCGGCAAACAAGCGGGGATTCTGACCATCGCAATCGAGAGCGAATGTGACCGCGCGAGCAAGAAAGCCGAAATCAATGCTGCCGCCGATGCGGTTGATCAGGGCGATGGCGTGGCCGTCGTGACGGACATGTTCGGTGGATCTCCTTCGAACCTGTCGTTGGGGGCTTGCAGCAAGAAAAATCGCAAAATCCTTTATGGCGCGAACCTGCCGATGCTGGTTAAGTTAGCCAAATCACGCAAGTTACCATTTGACGAAGCTGTCGCAGCTGCTCTTATAGCGGGACGCAAGTATATTGATTGTAGCGACGGTAACAACGGACAGTAAAAATGAGCAACAGCCAGACTTTGAATATCATCAACGAAAAAGGTTTGCATGCGCGGGCATCGGCGAAATTGGTCGAAGTGGTAGAAGCACATGATGCCAGTGCCGAGGTGTCTAAGGACGGTTTGAACGCATCGGGAGATTCTATTATGGGTCTTTTAATGTTGGCAGCCTCGAAAGGAACCTCTATTGAGGTTGAGACCAGCGGGCCGGAGGCTGACAAGCTGGCCGTAGCGCTAGAGGCGCTGGTCGCTGATCGTTTCGGCGAGAAATTCTAAGCGGCGCTGATGCGCCCAATGTTGACTGGAAAACCATTGGTGGATCAATCACAAGACACTCCGGCAACAGATGTTGATCCAAACTATGTGCCGTACCAAAAGCAAAAGCTGTCTTACGCCAATACTTTCACCAATCCGTTCAAGGTGGGTATTATTCGGGTCATGGAGTGGCTTACTGGCAAAATCCCTTTGCTGCGATTGATCCGCAAGTTCGAAAATGAGGGCGTGGTGAGCGGGCAGCCTTTTTTCACACGCGCGTTGCAATTGATGCAAATTGATGTGCTGACCCCAGAGGCACAAATCGCCAAAATGCCCGCCACCGGTCCAATGATTGTGGTGGCCAACCATCCACACGGATTGGTTGATGGGCTGGTTCTGGCAGAATTGATTGGCAAAGTGCGCACGGACTACAAAATCCTGACCCGCAGCTTGTTGACCGGCATTCCCGAGATTGAAAAATTTATGCTGCCGGTGGCCTTCCCACATGAAGAAAACTCGCAGCGCCTGAACATCAACATGCGTAAAGAGGCGATGGCGCATCTTAACGATGGTGGTGTGATTGTTTTGTTTCCTGCTGGTGTTGTGGCGTCCTCAAAAACAATGTTTGGCCCCGCGATTGAGGCGGAATGGAACCCCTTTACCGCCAAAATGATCCAGCGATCAGGCGCGACTGTGTTGCCGATCTTTTTCCCGGGGCGAAACACGCGTACCTATCTGATTGCCAACAGAATTTCGGCAACGATCCGACAGGGGTTGTTGCTGCATGAGGTGGTGCATGCGTTGAAAAAGCCGCAATCGCCCATCATTGGCGAACCCATTTTGCCAAGTGAAATGGACGAATGGTCGAAAAATCCGCGCGGATTTATGGCGTGGCTGCGTGATAAAACACTGGCCTTAAAACCCTAACGGGTCGGCACTGGCTCCTCGCCACGGTAATCATAAAACCCACGGCCCGTTTTGCGACCCAGCCATCCTGCCTCGACGTATTTGGTTAGCAGCGGGCAAGGGCGATATTTCGTGTCGGCCAACCCATCATGCAGCACGTTCATGATTGCCAGACAGGTATCAAGCCCAATAAAATCGGCCAATTCCAGCGGGCCCATTGGATGGTTCGCACCCAACCGCATCGACGTGTCGATGGATTTAACTGAACCAACGCCTTCATACAGGGTATAAACGGCCTCGTTGATCATCGGCATCAGGATGCGGTTCACAATAAAACCGGGAAAATCTTCGGCGGTGGCCGCGGTTTTACCCAGACGGTCAACCACATCATGACAGGCCTTAAAGGTTTCTTCGTCCGTGGCGATACCGCGGATCAATTCAACCAATTTCATCACAGGTACGGGGTTCATAAAGTGGAACCCCATGAATTTTTCTGGGCGATCTGTGCGGGAAGCAAGTCGGGTGATCGAAATCGACGAAGTGTTCGAGGTCAGGATTGTGTTGGGATTCAGATGTGGAATCAGATCTTCAAAAATGGCCGTTTTGACGGCTTCGCGTTCAGTCGCGGCCTCGATTACCAGATCGGTTTGGCCAAGATCCGGCAATTTCAATGTAGTTTGAATGCGATCAAGTGCCTGCAACATGCTGTCGTTGGAAATTTTTTCGCGGCTGACTTGGCGCTCTAGATTTTTTTGAATCAGGGATTTGGCCGCATCTAACGCGTCTTGGGTCATATCGGTCATCAGGACATCATAGCCCGCCAAGGCGCAGACATGTGCGATACCGTTGCCCATTTGGCCAGCGCCAACAATTCCGATTTTTGAAATTTCCATACCCAAACCCCTTTGATTTTCTTGGCGACCTTACGGCGCGATATGCGGCAGGTGCAAGAGGGTAAGGTTCGAATAACTCTTCTCAAATTGTTTGATTAGCCATTTGGAAACATCTTTCAGCGAATCTGGGCTTGGGTGAACTAAAATGAGAGAGGTGGGTGGAATGACCTATGAAAACCTGGGCCAAGGTGCCCTTGACTATTTCCCGTGTCGTTACGGGAATTCTAAACTGTTGTTTCGAGGTCCGCGTAAAAAGATGGCGGGCGAATATATTGCCATGATTGGCGGTACAGAAACCTACGGCAAATTCATTGAAAAACCGTTTCCGACGTTGGTCGGAGAAGCGATGGAAATGGAGTGCGTCAATTTTGGCTGCGTGACAGCAGGCGTTGATGTGTTTTCCAATGAAATACCGGTGATTGAGGCCTGCTCGCAAGCTCGGGTGACGGTGATTCAAGCCATCGGGGCACAAAATATGTCGAACCGGTTTTATGCGGTGCATCCACGGCGAAACGACCGTTTTTTGCAGGCATCTACCTTACTGAAAACCGTGTTCCGTGAAGTGGATTTCACCGATTTCAGTTTTACAAAACATCTTTTGACCACCTTGCAAGAGGTCTCAGAAGAGCGGTTTAACATTGTCTGTGACGAGCTGAAGGAAGCGTGGATTGCGCGGATGAAGCTGCTTTTGGGCAAGATCGAGGGCAAAACGGTTTTGTTGTGGTTCGCTGATCGGACGCCGGACGCCGCGACCAATACCAATGGTTTGGGCCGTGAGCCGGTATTTGTGGACCGCAGGATGATCGAGGAAATCCGGCCCTATGTGACCGAAGTGGTCGAAGTCGTGGCAAGTGAAGCCGCTTTAGCGATGGGTACGGAGGGCATGAAATTTTCCTCGATGGAACGACCTGCCGCGGCGGACGTGATGGGCCCAGCGGCGCATGAAGAAGCCGCGCAAGCCTTGCTTGAGCCATTAAGTCGATTGATTTAGGGCAATAGACAACGAAGAAGGCCCGCCGTTACAGCGGGCCTTCTTAATTTATTCAACGCGATGCCGAACGCAGTTTACAGCGCGTCGATCAGCGCAGGTACTGCATCAAACAGGTCGGCGACCAATCCGAAATCGGCAACCTGAAAGATTGGTGCTTCTTCGTCTTTGTTGATTGCAACGATGATTTTACTGTCTTTCATACCCGCCAAGTGCTGGATCGCGCCGGAAATACCAACCGCGATATAAAGATCTGGTGCAACCACTTTGCCGGTCTGGCCCACTTGCCAATCGTTCGGTGCATAACCCGAATCAACAGCCGCACGGGACGCGCCAACAGCGGCGCCCAGTTTGTCGGCCAGTTTTTCGATCAACGCAAAGTCATCTTCTGACCCAACGCCACGACCACCTGAAACAACAACGCCAGCGGACGTCAGCTCAGGGCGATCAGATTCGGCTACTTTGTCTTCGACCCATTCGGACAGACCCGAATTTGCCACCGCAGCAATGCTTTCAACCGAGGCAGAGCCGCCGTCGTTTGAGGCATCAAAAGTGGTGGTGCGAACCGTCAGAACCTTTTTGCCGTCCGTGGATTTCACCGTTTGAATGGCGTTGCCAGCATAGATCGGGCGCTCGAATGTGTCGCCGTCAACAATACCGGAAACATCTGAAATCACCATCACGTCAAGCAAGGCTGCAACACGTGGCATCACGTTTTTCGCGGCTGATGTAGCAGGTGCAATGATGTGATCATAATCGCCAGCCAGCGAGATGATCAGATCAGCAACCGGCTCAGCCAGATCATGGCCGTAAGCCGCGTCATCGGCGCAAAGCACTTTGGCAACACCGTCCAGTTTGGCGGCCGCATCGGCAGCACCGGAACAACTCGCGCTTGCGCACAGGATGGTCACGTCGCCAAGCATTTTGGCAGCCGTCAGGGTTTTGGAAGTCGCATCAACGGACAATTCGCCGCCGACAACTTCGGCAAGTAAAAGTACAGCCATCAGAGTGCCCCCGCTTCTTTGAGTTTCGCAACAAGTTCGGCCACATCGGCCACCTTGACGCCAGCGGCGCGTGTTTCGGGCTCGCTGGTTTTTACGATGGTCAAACGCGGTGTAACGTCGACGCCGTAATCCGCTGCGGTTTTTTCATCCAAAGGCTTTTTCTTGGCCTTCATGATGTTTGGCAGTGACGCGTAACGTGGCTCGTTCAAACGCAGATCAACGGTGATGATGGTCGGCATCTTCACTTTGATGGTTTGCAAGCCGCCGTCCACTTCGCGGGTCACGGTGGCGTGGTCGCCATCAATGTCCAACTCAGAGGCAAAGGTGCCCTGGGACCAACCCAGTAGCGCCGACAACATTTGGCCGGTTGCGTTCATGTCGTTATCAATGGCTTGTTTGCCTGCCAGAACCAGCCCGGGGGCTTCTTCTTCCACGATGGCTTTTAGGATTTTAGCAACGGCCAACGGCTCAATGTCGTTGTGAACATCCTCGGATGCGACAACCAAAATGGCACGGTCAGCGCCCATGGCCAATGCGGTGCGCAGGGTTTCTTGAGACTGTTTTACACCGATGGAAACGACCACAACTTCTTCGACTTTGCCAGCTTCGCGCAGGCGGATTGCCTGCTCGACCGCAATCTCGTCAAAGGGGTTCATCGACATTTTTACATTGGCGAGATCAACACCCGTGCCGTCCGCTTTTACGCGCACTTTCACGTTGTAATCGATCACGCGTTTGACGGGCACAAGTACCTTCATCAGCGTATCTCTCCTAAATTGTCCCGAAAATCGGGGTTTCAATCAAACTCTCAGTGGTTTGTTAGCTGACGAAGCGACAGGAAAACAGAGTAAAATCGACATGAACCACAATGTCGACGCCGTGTTAGCGCTATTATCTGTTTGCACCGGGCACCCAGAGCACATCTTTGGCCCCGTTTCCGTTGGCGACACGGCTGGCAACAAAGAACCAATCCGACAAACGATTTAGGTATTTCACCGTGGCAGGGTTGATCGATTCGTCACCCGCTAGTTCGATTGACAGCCTTTCGGCGCGGCGTGAAACGGTGCGACACAGGTGCAAATGCGCTGCAAGCGCATTGCCACCGGGCAGTACGAAAGAACGCAGCGTCGCCAGATCGGCGTTCATAACGTCAATTTCATTCTCGAGCCGTGTGACTTGAGAATCGGCGAGGCGCAACGGTGGATATTCGGCGTCAGCGTCCTTGTCCATTTCGGGGCGGCACAGGTCTGCGCCCAGATCGAACAAATCGTTTTGAATGGCGGCCAACATGGCGTCCATGTCGCCGCTGGCGTGCAGACGGGCAAGGCCAACGGTGGCGTTGGTCTCGTCCACGGTGCCATAGGCCGACACCCGCGACGAGGTTTTGGAAACACGGGTGCCATTGCCAAGCGCGGTTTCGCCACCATCGCCGGTTTTTGTGTAAATCTTGCTTAAAACGACCATGGGTCAGCCTCCTGTGCTGCGAAAGAATAGGAACAGCAACAACAGCGCGACTGCGATGGCTTGGGCGTAGATGCGGTAGCGCATCAAGCGGTTGGCGTGTTTGCGATTAAAGTCGCCGCCCTTGGCGAACCCACCGATTCCAAGTGCCAAAATGACCAGCACAGCCAGACAGGCCACAACAACTACTATAAAGAGAGGGTCACTAAACATGAGCGTTTCCTTTTGATGAGGTTACCCTTTGAGTAAAATCCAGTCTAGCGCGCGGGTCGGTAGAATACGACGCATAATGCCGACGAGATAGGTTGGCACGGTGACATAATAACGCGGCTTGGGGCGTTTGGCCTCCAGTGCATGGATCAGTTTTTTAGTGACGGCGGCGCAGGGCAACTCGAATGTATCGGGCGTGCCGCTGTCGTCATAAAGGCGAGGCATTAACTGGGTTTCGTAGACGTTGCGCTGGGGCGAAGTTTGCCAATCAATCCATTTTTCGAACTGGGCGCGGGCGTTGATGCGGAACTTGGTGGTGATTGGGCCGGGTTCAATCAAGATCACCTCGACGGGGGTGTCGTGCATCTCAAGTCGCAGCGTGTCGGTCAGTCCCTCAAGCGCGAATTTGGTGGAATTATACGCGCCACGCAACCGCGCAGCGGCAAGGCCCAGCACTGACGAGCAGTTGACGATGCGCCCGTGACCTTGGGCGCGCATCACGGGGATGATTTGGTTGGACAGGTCGTGGTAGCCGAATACGTTGGTCTCGAAGATGGCGCGCATGGCGTCGCGCGGCATGTCCTCGACGGCGCCTGGGATCGCGTAGGCACCATTGTTGAATAGAGCGTCCAACGTGCCGCCTGTGCGTGACAGCAGTTCGGCCACGGCAGCCTTGATCGAGGCCTCATTGGCGTAATCAAGGGTGAAGCTCTCGAGCCCTTCGTCCCGCAGGCGTTTGCAGTCTTTTTCTTGGCGGCAGGTCGCAAAAACCCGCCAGCCGCGGTCATGTAATGTGCGTGCCGCGTCATAGCCGATGCCCGAAGAGCATCCTGTGATAAGGATGGTTTTTTGTGTCATTGATGCGCCCTTTTTGCCGAACACCTAAACTAGTTCTGCGCTTCTTTCCAGAATCCAAAACAGATCTGGGAAACGCGCCTGTTAGAGTGGGCACAATGACTGGGTCAAAGTAGGCTTTCGGTGTTATCCGAGCGGATCAACATCCGTCATGAAGCGTTTCATGATGAAGCCTTCAACGCCGTCGCCTTCGATGCGGATTTTGATCCAATCCGCATCCAGTTCCGAAACGATTTCGGCGGCTTCGCCATAGGTCACGTTGCCCATAACCGAATAATTGGTCGATGGGCCTTCGCGGACATTGACCTTGGAGCCGGTGACGTACCAGATAATGCGCTCGGGCGCGGCCTCTGGTTCGGGCGCGGCTTCGGGGATTGAAACAATTTTGAGTGGTGCAGATTCGGGTTCTGTCGGTGCAGCAACCGCTGCAACTTTCACGGGGCTGACCAAGGCCGCCTGCGTGACTTCGGGTGCTGGTTGCTCAGCTGGAGCCAATACGGCGACCTGCTCGGCGAACACAGGTTCGTCCAGCTCGGGTGCAACCACCATCGCGACCCAAATTGAGCCACTTAAAATTATTGTTAACCGTATCATTATTCCACCCCAAGGAGCTGGCAGGCCCCGAAAACTCGTTATTATCAAGTCATCTATTATAGGAAAAAAATGTCCTGCGTAAAGCGTGCTTTGTTTCTTGTCCTGACGGTGTGGCGCGGTTATCACGGACGTTATGAGTGATACGAGTTCAGATGATAAAACCCCAGGTGAAATAACCGAACCCCTGCGCCGTGCGCTGGGTGATCGGTACTTAACCTATGCGTTGTCGACCATTATGCACCGGGCGTTGCCTGATGCGCGTGATGGGCTGAAACCTGTACATCGGCGTATTTTATACGCGATGCGCGAACTGAAACTGAACGCGACGGGGGGCTTTCGTAAGTCTGCCAAGATTTCTGGCGATGTGATGGGCAACTATCACCCGCATGGTGACACCGCGATTTATGACGCGATGGCGCGTTTGGCGCAAGATTTCAACGTGCGCTATCCTTTGGTCGATGGCCAGGGCAATTTTGGTAATATCGACGGGGATAACCCGGCGGCGGCGCGTTACACCGAAGCGCGGATGACGGCCGCGGCCGAAGCCTTGTTGGAGGGTCTGTCCGAAGACGCCGTTGATTTTCGCGAGAACTATGACGGCACCCTGACGGAGCCTGTGGTGTTGCCGGCGTCGTTCCCAAATCTGTTGGCCAATGGCTCGACTGGTATTGCCGTGGGCATGGCGACCAATATCCCGCCGCATAATATTGAAGAATTGTGCAACGCCTGTTTGCACATGATCAAGACGCCGAATGTGCGCGACGAGACTTTGCTCGATTACATTCCCGGCCCCGATTTCCCGACTGGCGGCACGATTGTCGAACCCCGCGAAAGCATGTTGGAAACTTATCGCACGGGGCGCGGCGCGTTTCGGTTGCGCAGCAACTATTTTGTTGAGGATCTGGGCCGTGGTCAGTGGCAGATCGTTGTCACCGAAATTCCGTATCAGGTGCAGAAATCCAAACTGATTGAGAAATTGGCCGAGCTGATCCAGCTGAAAAAACTGCCGATTTTGGGCGACGTGCGGGACGAGAGTGCTGAAGATATTCGGCTGGTGTTAGAGCCGCGCAGCAAAAATGTTGATCCTGATGTGTTGATGGGCATGCTGTTTCGCGCCTCGGACCTTGAGGTTCGGTTCAGCATGAATATGAACGTGCTGATCGACGGTTTGACGCCCAAAGTGTGCAGCCTAAAAGAAGTGCTGCGCGCGTTTTTGGACCACCGCCGCGATGTGTTGCTGCGCCGCAGTCAGCACCGCATGGACAAGATCGACCACCGTTTGGAAGTGTTGGAAGGCTTTATCATTGCCTTCCTCAATCTGGATCGGGTGATTGATATTATCCGCTATGATGACGACCCCAAACGCGCCTTGATGTTTGAGGATTGGTCGGCACCGCGTGGCCGTGCCACGTCCGAGGCTGACTATGTTTCGCCTTTTGCTGGGCGCGGTCCGATTGGCGAGGATGAAGAGCCGTCATTATCCGAAGTGCAGGCCGATGCGATTCTGAATATGCGCCTGCGGTCTTTGCGCCGTCTTGAAGAAATCGAGCTGGTGCGCGAGCGTGATGCGCTGATGATCGAGCGGGCGGGGCTTGAAGATTTACTGGACAGTGATGATCTGCAATGGACGTGCATTTCTGAGCAACTGCGCGAGACCCGCAAACAATTTGGCCGCAGCTATGAGGGTGGCGAGCGTCGCACCTTGTTTGCCGAGGCAAAAGAAGTCGCCGACGTGCCGATTGAAGCGATGATTGATCGCGAGCCGATCACCGTGGTTTGCTCCAAAATGGGGTGGATCAGGGCGATGACGGGTCACGTTGATCTGGCCCGAGAGTTGAAATTCAAGGACGGTGACGAAGCGCGGTTTATGTTCCACGCTGAAACCACGGACCGTTTGTTGGTGTTTGGCTCCAACGGGCGGTTCTACACGCTGTCGGCCTCCAATTTGCCAGGTGGACGCGGCATGGGGGAACCCCTGCGCTTGATGGTGGATCTGCCGAATGAGGCCGAAATCATCGATCTGTTTATTCACGTGCCTGCGCGTAAATTGCTGGTGGCCTCAACCGCTGGCGACGGATTTGTTGTGCCTGAGGACGACGTGCTGGCCCAGACACGGACCGGAAAACAGGTGCTGAATGTGCGCGGCGACGTGCGGGCGCTTGTTTGTCATCCGGTGACGGGCGATCACATCGCTTGCGTTGGTCAAAACCGCAAGGTTCTGGTGTTCCCGATTTCTGAGTTGCCCGAACTGGGCCGTGGCAAAGGTGTGCGTTTGCAAAAATACAAAGACGGCGGCATGAGCGACGTGACTACATTCTCGATGGCCGAAGGGCTAAGCTGGCTTGACCCCGCCGGGCGCACCCGTACTGAAACGGAACTGGGTGAATGGACTGGCAAACGCGCCAGCGCTGGGCGGATGGCCCCGCGTGGGTTTCCGAGGGACAACCAGTTTACTTAAGGTGAAACGTCAGATGTGTTTGGGTTGATGTTTGGCCAATTCTGTAACTGGCAGGAGGTGCAGCCATGGTTTGGTTTGAGCCCAAATTGACATCTTGCCCACTTTATCTGATCTTGAAGCCATCGTCCTATTTTTAAGGATTCGAAATGGCAAAGTTAAACGAAACAGCCGCCACTCTTAGAATCTCGGGAGCGACTCTCGACCCCTGTGAAATAACGCGCCTACTAGGTAAAAAACCTAGCGTGGCCCATAAAAAAGGTGACGAGGTGCCGCTTAGAAATGGCCGTGGTTTCCGGATTGCGCGTACTGGGATGTGGAGCATACGTACCGAACGCGAAATGCCAGGTAATATTGGTACTCAGGTAGAAAAATTGCTGGAAGGGATAAACGCCGATACTTCCGTTTGGCTTCAGATATCTGGGGAATTAAAGGTCGAAATTTTCTGCGGACTATTTCTAAAGCAATCTAACGAAGGGTTGGAAATCTCGCGAGCTACAATGATGATGCTTGGATCACGAGGGATTTCTCTTGACCTTGATATTTATGGAGCTGACGGTGACGAGGCCAAAGCGAAAATAATTGAGCCTCAAGACAGGTAGTTGTCTTCGGTGGACGGCAGCTAAATCTGCACAGCCGACGTTCTACACCCATAGTTCCGCATACGACACGGTTGCGTGTTTCAAAGCCGCTCAGCTTTCAACCAAACCCCGCCTTCTGGGCGTAGCGTAAGGATCATAACGGGTTTCGGATCGCGGCCTGCAATCTGGGTGAACCGGAACTGCGACAACAAGGTGGCGAGGATGATCACGGCTTCTTGGATCGCGAAGCCAGAGCCGATGCAGACACGAGGCCCTGCGCCAAAGGGTAGGTAGGCGAATTGGTCGATCTTGGACGGGTCGGCAAAACGGTCGGGGTCGAACGTGTCGGGCTTGTCCCACAACAGGTGATTTCGGTGTAGCGTGTAGATTGGCAGCATCACGGTATCGCCCGTGCGTATTTCTCGATCACACAGGGTGTCAGGCGTTTGGGCGGTGCGTGACAGCATCGCGGCGGGCGGATACAGGCGCAGGGTTTCATCAACGATTTGCCGGATGTAGGGCAGGGCAGGTAGATCATTTGCGGTTGCGGTACGGCCGTTCAGAACAGATTGGGCTTCGTCACGGGCGCGGGCTTGGACGGCTTGGTCAAAGGCACAAAGGTAGAGTGCCCATGCCAGCGTTAAGGCTGTGGTTTCGTGACCTGCAACGATGAAAGTCAACAGGTTGTCACGCAATTCAGCCGTGTTCATCTGGCGTTTGGTTTCAGGGTCCTCGCCGGCCAGCAACAGGTCCAACAAATCTGGAATGGCGCGGGGTTTGGTGCGGTTGGCAATCGCATTGTCCGCCACCTTTTTCATTTGTTTCATCCCGCTGGAGGGCAGCATCCGTGACGGGCGCGGCACCCATGACGGCACGCCCAGTATGTCGAGCAGCGAGACTTTGGCAGCTTGGGCGATGTAGCTGTCGATGGCCTTGTGGATCTCGGCGCGATCAAAGCCCTCGTCGTCCGAAAATGTGACCTCCGAGATCACCTCGAATGTGGTGGCCGTCATCTCGTCGAATAGATCAAGCGGTTTACCATCAGCCGCGTTAAGGCGTTCTGTGGCGTGATCGGCCGAAAGGCTCATGACGGGGGCAAGGTTGCTGATGTTGCGCCACGAAAATGCGGGCGCTGCGGCGCGACGTTGCCAATGCCAATGTGCGCCTTCGGCAATGAACAGGCTGTCACCAATCGCTGGGCGCAGGATGTTTTTGGTGACGTCGGACTTTGGGTAATTGCGCAGCCCGTCCTTTAGGATATGACGCAGCGCGGTTGGGTCCATCACCATATGCCAGCGTTTGCCGGTTTTGCCGGACACAATCGGTTGGCGTGTGGTGACGTCAGGTAGGATTTCCAACACGTTGCGCCGCGCCGTCATCAGCGAACGGAAAATGCCCCACGGCTCCGTGACCAACGGGACTTTGACGGGCTCAGTTTTGGATTGGATTGCCATGATAGGGAGAATTATACTGCGCTGCGCTGGATTGGCAATTCCTGATGATTGCGCATTCATGGATGCTGCTATATCCCAAGCGGTATAAGTGTTTTGGGGAATCTTTGAATGTCGGTAATTTCTGCGTTTTCAACCGTTCGTGTGACTGTATTGGTATGTGTGTTGGGCCTGCTTGGTGCTTGCACCAGCAAGGATGATTTGTCTGAGCCACCCGTTCCAATGGGGAATTTCGTGTTTGGGCATAATATTGTCGTAGCGGATAAAGCGCAAAAAGGGCCGTTGTCGCGTGATGCAGAGGCAGATGTTTGGGAGGCTGCGCTAAAGTCAGCCATGGCTGCCCGTTTTGGGCGCTATGATGGTGGAAAATTCTACCATATTGGCACCCATGTTGACGCCTATGTTTTAGCAATTCCGGGCATTCCCTTGGTGGCTGCACCCAAGTCGATTTTGATCGTCACCATCAATGTGTGGGACGATTTGACTGGTGAAAAGCTGACGGTTGAGCCCAAGCAGTTGACCATATTTGAGCACTCAGAAAAGAATACGTTTATTTTGGGATCAGGTTTGACCAATTCCAAAGCCGCGCAGATTGAGAATCTGTCAAACAACGCCGCGCGGATGATCCAGAGATACTTGTTGGAAAATCCCGAATGGTTCGGCCTGCCACCGCTGTCCGATCGTTCGGATGACGCATCAACAACAACCGGTGCAAACAACTGAGCCAAGGCAATCTGGGCTTGATATTTGATCGTAAACTCACTAAATGCCCGCATATGTGAACTGGGCCTGTGAGCCCCCAAGATACGAGGAGCCCATCATGGCTAAGGA
>JAWSVK010000043.1:0-720 GCA_033851955.1 Marinosulfonomonas sp. | reverse complement strand
TTTGGCGAACTGGCCAGCGCAGGGCGTCTGGCGGCGGAAGTTATTGATAAGGGTGCGGTATTTGATCCCGACGCGTTTGCAGCGCTCTATCGCCAAGCGCTGCCCAAGCTCGAGAATAACAGCACAATGTTCGTGGATAAGATGCCCGCCAATTACCGCTACATCGGATTTTTGGCCGAGGCCTTTCCCGATGCGCGGTTTATTTGCCTAAAGCGTGACCCACGCGATGTTGCGCTGTCAATGTGGCGATCTTACTTCCCTAATCACGGCATGGATTTCACCTTTGATCTCGGGGCTATCGCCCATGTTATGAATAATTTCGTTACCTATATGAACCATTGGCACAAGCTGTTTCCAGATCGGGTTTTACAGATCAAATATGAGGATATTGTCAGTGATATTGACACCGCCAGCCGAGATTTAGCACAGTTTTGTGGCTTGGAATGGGACGCGGCAATGGCGCATCCTGAACAAAACACTTCGGCCGTGCGCACCGCGAGCCTGACGCAAGTGCGACAGGTGGTTCACACCCGTTCGGTGGGTGGCTGGACGCGATTGAAGACGCAATTGGCACCATTCACCCAAGCCCTAGACAAGTCGTATTGGCCGGATTTGGACTAAAGATCGATCTCGATCACACCGTTCTGAACGGCGGCGCGCGATTGGCACAGGATCACCGCGGTTTCGCGCGCCTTGTTGGACAACACAAAGTCGCGATGC
>JAWSVK010000042.1:0-1496 GCA_033851955.1 Marinosulfonomonas sp. | reverse complement strand
CTGCGCTGGCCAGTTCGCCAAACCCAGTGACATCCTTATGTGCGGTTACTATTTGTTCAACCAATGTGGTGCCGGAACGGGGCAAGCCCAGTACAAATATTGGGGTCGGTGCATCTGATAGGGCCTCCGCTTGTTTCGCAGCCGGAAACAGACCTAGGATCGTTTCCATTTGCCGGGCCTCTCGCACCTCATCAAAAGGGCGTGAGCGGGCCTCCTGAGCATTGGCGATCTCCAGCGCCTTTGCGGATTTTTCAAAGTCCTTTTTTTGCCAATAGATTGCACCCAGAGCGAAATTTAAAAGCGCCTTATCAGGCGTGTTTTTGGACGTATGCAACAAGTTGGTTTTGATCAAAGGCACCAGGGCGGTATTTTCCTTGTCCGACTGCAACAGGCTGAGTTCAAACAAAGTGTCGGCGTGGTCTGGCGCAATTTTCAGGACCGCGTGAAAGGATTGCTTTGCCTCTGTGCTGCGCCCAGCCTCATTCAGCTGGATAGCGTAGCGGTGTTGTGCGTTTAGGTGATTGGGGTTGATCTCAATCGCCCGCTCCAGCAGGCTCAGAGCCTCGTCACCGCGCCCAACCCGCGACAAGGGTAAACTGAGGTTTGACAGGGTGTCTGGGCGATCGGGGGCTATGTCCAACGAAATCTGATAGCTTTCTATGGCCTCATTATCGCGGCCCTGATCGCTCAGTAACATACCACACAGGTTATAGGATTTGGCTTGTTTTGGGTTGGTTGAAATAGCCTTAGCCACCATATCTAACGCCGCTGCACCCTCGTTGTTTTGCATCAACGATAGGGCGTGCAGATACTGCAATTCGTATGGGCTCGCTCGTTTGGGCTGCAATTTCGCTATCAGATCTCGCGCCTTTTCATGCTGCGCTGAAATCACCAAAGCCTGCACAAGATTGTTTTGAAAGTCTTCGTTTTTTGGTTGCAATCGGCAGGCTTTGTGAAAAAGCGAGACCGCTTCGCGGTCCTGCCCCGCTTGGGCCAGCGCCATGCCGGCGATATTGGCGAAATAGGCCTCATTTGGGAATTTTTTATGGGCCAGCTTGGCAGCTTTGGCGGCGCGGGCGAACTGCGCGGTATTCAACAAAGTTTGTATTTTTTCCGACAGGGCCTGTGGGGTGGTTGCCATGATTTAGGTCCATCCAAGATTGAAGTTTGTTACGTCTTTATAGGGTCATTCCCCTTCAAGTCCAGTTTACATCGGCTCCACCAAGTAAGCATTGGCAGGCCCTCCTCGGTGCTTCATAGCCAAGCCTTCGCCGTCGCAGCAGTACATCACCCAAGCGTCACACATCGCCCCGAGCACCGGAATCGAGCCCAAAATTCTGAACCTTGTCGCCTGTCTGCGTAAGTCCAAGTCATCGGCGCCGATCTGTCTGTATTGCAGCTCTTCGCCAAGACCCGCCATCTGGGGTATTTCGGCACGCCCGAGCATCGCGACTTTGTGTTGTCCAACAAGGGGCGCGAAACCGCGGTGATCCTGT
>JAWSVK010000041.1:0-1400 GCA_033851955.1 Marinosulfonomonas sp. | reverse complement strand
TGCTGGGCATGTTTCTTGCCCCTCTCACACATGCAAGCATGTGTTGCCGGTCAACGGGTGTTTGGCGTCTGATAAATAGGCATCAATCGCATAAGCCGCATTAAGCGGCGCACACGATGGCGACCACATTTGTGACCCTGTCGCGGCATGAGCCGCGCCATTTGCCGAGACCCATACCAGGGTGTTTCAAGAAACTGCTTGTCGATCAGTTCCATGAAGCGCAGGTTCTCAGCACTTTCGCCTTTTGGGGTATAATACAGATTTGAACGTGCCAACGATAACATCTGGCATTGCCGCCGCACGTTGACCTTCGGGTGGTTTCTCTCAATGCACATTTGCCTGCGATCCTTGCTCAACGATCCCAGGCGCGTTTCAAAAAATCACGCTCCACCACCAATTGACCAATCTTGGAATGAAGTTTGTCTATCGCAGCGTCATCGACCTGTGCTGGATCACTGCCTCGTTTGGTAAACCCCACCGCCATATTCTTGATAGCAGCACGCTTCCAAGTTCCAATCGGCGTCGGATGCACACCATACTTCTTCGGTAATTCCGCCATTGTCATGCCCTCGCGGATAGCCTCAAGCGCAACCTTGGCCTTAAAATCTGGCGAATGGTTCTTTCGTTTCGTCATTTTGAATCGTCTTTCTCATAAGACGATCCACCTTAACTACTGGTCTGAATTTCTGCGACAACTTCTATCAGAAGGATTCGTAATAAAATCCGACTGAAAACCAGCTAGAACTTTCAAATTGTTCCACGCCATGAAATGAAGGGAGGATGAAATCAGATGGCGCAAATACATTTGGGAAAATTATTCAAGATGCCAGTGAAACCAAAGGGTTCCCTCTCCGCCACGTCGCCGAAGCCTTGTCTGTTGCCAAGTCTACACTGTGGCGTTGGGAGTATAGCGAAATCAATGTGGATACCCGATGGCTCGTGGACATCGCCTCTGCCTACGACCTCTCGGTATCTAGCATGTTCGAGGGGAAGACATTGACCGCCCCTACGCTGACCATTTTCAACCGCCTTAGGGCCGTCGTTGAATCGATCGAATGGATCACACTGCAACTGTTCATACGCCCCAAGCCACAGGCTGTACGCTCTGCAGTGGTCGCGGTATCGCGCCTTCGGGTGCCTATGGTTTCCAGCAGCGCCTTCGGGCCGTCCTGCATTGCTATGGCCAGTAGGGCACTGGGGCAGCAATCATGAACGCAGTTGAAATTGAACAGGCCATCACCGATCTGGCCGAACAACCATTTGATGCGGCTGAGTTCCCATATACGTTTCTCGAAGCCTTCGGGAACAAGGCGACGACGATCAAGAAGCTCCGCAATGGTGCGTCTAATAAATCGGACATTGATTGGTACCCCCCCATTTTTAATGGGCCCCACTCATAG
>JAWSVK010000024.1:0-58618 GCA_033851955.1 Marinosulfonomonas sp. | reverse complement strand
GATATTGCCGGTGATCACATTGCTTTCAGCGTTGCCGACACCGCGCAGGTCAGCATCCCCAAGCAAGGTCAGGTTCTCGAAATTATCACCGAGCTTCCAGCCAACGAGGGATTGCACGAGGTCCGTGCCCTCGGCGTTGTTTTCTGAAAGTTGGATGCTCACATCATCAATGATGAAAGTGTCATTTCCTGCGCCACCACTCACAATGCCGTTCACCGTACCGCCGCGCCCGTCAAAGACATCTGCGTCGTCACCAAGCACCACATCACCATTCATCTGACCTTGATTGGTGACCACATCCGCCTGATCTGAGCCAACAAAGGCCCCCGTCGCACCCGTGATAACACCTGTGTTCAAGAGTGTGGCGGTATGACCCGCGCTCATATCATCAAAACTAACGCCGTAATGGTTTACCGAAATAATTGTGCCGTGGTTTTCAACCGTTGAGCCGCCAGCCGTAGCATTTAACCGCACACCTGCCCCTTCGCTACCAGTGGCACTGATGACCCCGCTGGCCAAATTGAGGATCACAGTGTCGCCACCTTCGCTCATGACACCATTGTTGAAACGCGTGTCTTTAATATCGTCGCTGTAATTGTTGGCGGAAATAAGGCCGGAATTCACCAACGTATCGCCGGTAGCGCCAAACAAACCAAGAAACACCCCTGAGGCTGCGTCAATACTGCCACGATTGTCGATATGACTGCCACCGGACAAAATAACCCCAATGGATTGGGATGCCGTTATGTGGCCGTCATTAATCAGATTGCTATCAGTGCCTGCAAAATAGATCGCAGCATTTCCGGAGTTTGGTTCATATGAGGTAAAGCTGCCGGTGCTCAAAATCCGCAAGGTAGCGTCACCACCACCGAATATCGCGCCCTCACTACCGGCGATAACATCGCCAGCAAAAGTTGCGGTCACGTTGTCCAAGTTTGTAAAGAAAACCCTAGTGGTTGAAGACCCCCAAGTCACACCTTGGGCAACAAAAAGATCGTCGCCAGCAACGGCAAAGGTATGGGCAGCTCCAGCGACAAGGCCGGATGTGGTGATAAGGGTGATGGTCATATTAACAGCTCCTGAAATTGGAATTGGGAAAAATTTAAAGTTAAATACTCTTACATATCTTTGTCATAACCCAATTATTGGTAACAACAAACCTTTCTGTACACAGCTTTAAATATGGCACTCGAACTATGCAGGTTCACCGCCTGACCAGTTTGCCCCGCCCAATCAAGCGCACCTTTGACAAAACCGCTCATAGCTAAGGTGATTTTTATCTGGATGGTATTGCGCGTCCAAATCAGCTATTCAGTTTTGCGAACAGATTTGATGGGCATTCACGCCTTTGACTTTCCGTAAATACCCTCGGTATATAGGTACCTTATGACCAACCAACTCGCGATCATATTCGGCATTGTGTTCATCGCAGTCTTTGCTGTGGACCATTTCCTGCTGCAGTGGGGAATCCCTGTGATCTTGGGTAAAAAGCTGGCCATATTGACCGAATATATCGCCTTCTGGCGTTAAGCCGTATTTGCTGGCGCTAACACGGTTGACCTTTGCCGCAAAAACCCCAAGGTATCGCATATTCAGCCCCAGACCCGTCATCCCGTGGGGCATCATTAACTGGAGTGTCTCGACATGACTGTAAAAGTAGCCATCAACGGCTTTGGCCGCATCGGCCGCAACATCCTTCGCGCAATTGTTGAATCGGGTCGCACCGATATCGAAGTGATTGCCATCAACGATCTGGGCCCGGTTGAAACCAACGCGCATCTTTTGCAATTTGACTCTGTGCATGGTCGGTTTCCGGTCAATGTAAAAACCACCGCCGACACGATCGACGCTGGCCGTGGCCCAATCAAAGTAACCGCGATCCGTAACCCTGCCGATCTGCCTTGGGCTGATGTGGACATTGTGATGGAATGTACCGGTATCTTTTCCTCCAAGGAAAAAGCCAGCGTTCACCTCGAAAACGGTGCCTCGCGGGTGCTGGTTTCGGCCCCCTCTGCTGGCGCTGACAAGACCATCGTATACGGTGTGAACCATGACACATTGGATGCAGACGACCGCGTGGTTTCCAACGCGTCTTGCACCACCAACTGCCTATCGCCAGTGGTTAAAGTTCTGAATGATACCATTGGGTTAAACCACGGTTTCATGACCACAATTCACAGCTACACAGGTGATCAGCCAACGCTCGACACAATGCACGGCGACCTTTACCGCGCCCGTGCCGCTGCCATGAGCATGATCCCAACCTCTACCGGTGCCGCCAAGGCTGTTGGTCTGGTTTTGCCAGAACTGAACGGCAAACTGGACGGTGTTTCAATCCGCGTGCCAACCCCGAATGTTTCTGTTGTTGATCTGACGTTCGAAGCCAGCCGCGACACCACGGTTGAAGAAGTTAACGCCGCGATCCGCGCCGCCGCTGATGGCCCGTTGAAAGGTATCTTGGGCTATACGGATGTGCCGAATGTTTCGATTGATTTCAACCATGATCCACATTCGTCGATCTTCCACATGGATCAAACCAAAGTGGTTGCCGGCAACATGGTGCGCATCCTGACGTGGTACGACAATGAGTGGGGTTTCTCGAACCGCATGTCCGACACAGCCGTTGCGATGGCGAAATTTCTATAAGCTAAACGCGCCTGCCCCAATCGCTTGGGGCGGGCGTTTTGCCAATTTAGCTGAACCTATTCGGCAAACTGACTATTTGGCGAACTTAGCGAGCAGCGTTTTTTGCACCGAGGGTGTCACAAACTTGCTGATGTCGCCGCCCAGACGAGCAATTTCCTTGACCAGTTTTGACGCCACGGCCTGATTTTTGGGTTCCGCCATCAAAAACACCGTGTCAATGCTGTCATCCATCGCGCGGTTCATGCCAACCATCTGATATTCATATTCAAAATCTGCAACAGCCCGCAAACCGCGGATGATGGTCGTTGCACCAACGTCATTGGCGCAATCAATCAACAGGTTCTCGAACGGATGCACAATGATTTCGCAGCCCGATGTCTTGGCCAGTTCAATACATTCTGCCTCGACCATTGCCACCCTTTCCTCAAGCGTGAACATCGGCCCCTTGTCACGGTTGATCGCAACCCCAATGACCAAGCGGTCCACCAAGGCGGCCCCACGTCTGATGATATCCACATGACCCATGGTGATCGGATCAAAAGTTCCTGGATAAAGTGCGGTGCGCATGATTTTCCCCTTTTTCTATCACGCGCACGCAACAATATTGCGCGGCCAATTGCAAGCGTTTATCGGGCATTATGTTGCAGTGCGGCATTTTTCACAGTCAGCCGCGCTTTGACCCCATCGGGGGCAAAGCGCTTGGGGCGCCGCCGATAGGCGGCGCAACCCAAATTCAGTGCCCCATAATCATACCTTCAAGCGCCTCTTTCTCCATCGAAAGCTCGGTCAAACGGGATTTGACCACGTCCCCAAGCGTGATCAGACCAACCATTTTGCCATCCTCAATCACTGGCATATGGCGAAAACGTCCGTTGGTCATTTTCTCCAAAATATCGTCCGCCTTGTCTCCGAGCCCGCAGGTCACAAGGTTTTTGGTCATCATATCATCCACGATGTCCGCCATGCAGCCAGCGCCGCGTTTACCAAGTTCGCGCACGATATCGCGTTCAGATAAAATCCCCTCAGCCGTGTCCCCTGTCGCCGAAATCACCACGGACCCGATCCGATTGCTCGACAATATAGTCGCCGCATCGGCCACGCTTGTGCCTGGTTTAATGGTGAAAACACCGTCAGTTGATTTGGATTTCAGAATTTGTTGGACGAGCATGGGCAGACCTCTTCTTAACAGTTTCGTGAACCCCCACCGTCCTCCACCCACGACAATGTGTCAAGGCAAAGCCCCAGAAAGCGCCTAGGCGGCGGCCTCAAGCAGAGCGACTTCTCGCTTTAACCCCTGGGTCACGGCCTCGGCAAAACGGTTCAGCCGCTCGACGCGCCGGTCATCCAGATGGCGCACCAGATAAAAGGTTCGGGTTAGGGATATTTTGTCTGCCAAAACGCGGCTGATATCCGGCACCGTCGGCATGCAAAAATCATGCACAATGGCCAGCCCTGCCCCTTGACGCACCCAATTGACCTGCACCGCCACCGAATTGGAGGCCAAGGTCACTCGATCGACGCCAGTTTGGCCTAAGTAGTCGACTTCTTTGTCAAAAATCATGTCGGGGATATAGCCGATCACTCGATGTCCCTTTAGGTCTTTCAGGGTTTTAATCGGCGGATGCGCGTCCAAATAGCCCCGTGTGGCCGCCAAATGCAGTTTATAGTCAGCGATTTTTTGCGCCATTAGTCGCCCAGCTGTTGGTGGCGACAGCGTGATCGCCATATCGGCCTCGCGTTTGGACAGATTAAAGACACGTGGCAGCGCCACTATCTGCACTTCTAACCCGGGATTTTCGTCGCAGATCGCTGCGCAGACCTGTGGCAGCAGGTAGTTGGCCGATCCATCCGGCGCGCCGATCCGCACCACGCCCGACAACTGCCCCGCTTCTCCGCCGACTTCCTCGGCCCCTTGCGCCAACGCGCTTTCGGCCCGCATTGCATGGGCCAGCAGGCGTTCGCCTTCGCTGTTCAAAATATAGCCCTGAACCGATTTGGCGAACAAGGCCGCGCCCAACCGATCTTCCAACCGCGCAATCCTGCGCCCAACTGTGGCAGGGTCCAGTTTCAGGGTTTTCCCCGCCTTGGATAGGCTCTCGCCCCGCGCCACAGCCAAGAACACCCGCATGTCATCCCAGTCATAGCTCATTGGCAGACCTCATTCAGTACCTACATTTTTGCAAAACACCTTTGGGAAACTGACCCTTTTCATGGCATTTATGCAAGGCTAAACTGACCTCAACCCAAACTCAACCTAAGGATTCGATTATGGACGTAGGACACTTTATCAACGGTAAGAATGTCAAAGGCACCTCGGGCAAACAGGGTGACATCATGAACCCCGCCACGGGCGAAGTTCAGTATAAGGTCGATCTGGCTTCGGCCGCCGAAATGGACGCGGCCGTGGAAATTGCTGCAGCTGCACAACCCGCTTGGGGCGCGAAAAACGCACAGGTCCGTGGCCGTGTGATGATGGCCATGGTTGGCCTGATCAACCGCGACATGGACGTATTGGCCGAGGCCCTGTCCCGCGAGCATGGTAAAACCATACCTGACGCCAAGGGCGACCTGCAGCGCGGCCTGGAAGTCGTGGAGTATTGCATTGGTGCCGCCGAATTGCTGAAAGGCGAATACACTGTTGGCGCCGGCACCGGCATTGATATGTATTCAATGAAACAGCCGCTGGGTGTTGTTGGCTCGATCATGCCGTTCAACTTCCCCGCCATGATGCCGCTGTGGCATGTCGCGCCTGCGCTGGCCTGTGGCAACGCCATCATCTTGAAGCCGTCAGAACGCGACCCATCCGTGCCAATGATGTTGGCGGCTTTGTTCGTCGAAGCAGGTCTGCCCGAAGGTGTTTTCCAAGTGGTGAACGGCAAAAACGAAGCTGTTGACGCGTTGCTGGACAATGACACTGTTCAAGGTATCTCGTTTGTGGGCTCCACCCCTGTTGCGCAGTATATCTACAGCCGTGCAACAGCCAACGGCAAACGCGCCCAGTGCTTTGGCGGCGCGAAAAACCACATGGTCATCATGCCTGACGCCGATATGGATCAAGCCGCTGACGCGATCGTCGGTTCCGGTTTTGGGGCCGCGGGCGAGCGCTGCATGGCGATCTCAGTTGCCGTACCTGTGGGTGAAGGCACGGCGGATCGCCTGCTGGAGAAACTGGTTCCACGGGTCGAAAAACTGCGCGTTGCGCCCTACACTGGCGGGGCTGACGTTGACTATGGTCCGGTCATTTCACAAGATGCAAAAGACCGCATTCTGGGCCTGATCCAAAGCGGCGTCGACCAAGGCGCCAATCTGGTGGTTGATAACCGTGACTTCAAACTGCAGGGCTATGAAAACGGCTTTTTCGTTGGCCCACATCTGTTTGACAATGTCACCACCGACATGGACATCTACAAGACCGAAATCTTTGGCCCTGTTGTTTGTACCGTGCGTGCCGAAACTTATGATGACGCGTTGAAAATGGTGATGGACCATGAATATGGCAATGGCACCGCGATCTTTACCCGCGATGGCGACACGGCACGCGACTTCTCGTCTCGGGTCAATATCGGCATGGTCGGCATCAACGTGCCCGTCCCTGTACCATTGGCCTATCACAGCTTTGGCGGTTGGAAAAAATCGATGTTTGGCGATTTGAACCAGCATGGGCATGACTCGTTCAAATTCTACAGCCGCACAAAAACCGTCACCTCGCGCTGGCCTTCGGGCATCCGCGAAGGCGGTGAGTTCCACTTCAAAGCGATCGACGACTGATCCATTTGACGATGAACGAACGAAAGGGCCCTCGATGAACGTCGGGGGCCTTTTCAGCTCGAAACCACCACACGGATTTGTGAGGGGGTCGAATACTTGAACTTTGGCGGCAAATGCCCCAAACTTTGCGGATAAATTTCATCAAAAGGATTATTCCATGCTTGTTCAAACCCGTCGTAAATTCCTCAGCTATTTCGCCGCCCTGCCGCTCGTCGCCGCCAGCGCAACCACGGCCCGTGCCGCCACGCTTCATAAGGTCAGCATTTCCGATGGCGCTTTTTCCCCGTCCAAATTGACCATCAAAGCAGGCGACACCGTGAAATGGACCAACCGTGGCGATGCGGCGCACACTGCCGATGACAAAGGTAGGACATGGAAAACAGGCACCATTAAACGTGGCAACTCTGGCAAGGTCACTTTCGATACGGCCGGAAATTTCAATTACGTTTGCAAATTCCACCCTTCAATGAAGGGCACAATTTCGGTGACCTGATAGATCACTGAGCCGAGCAAAAACCTAGGTGACACTTCTTTTAGAACCTGCAAAACTCCTGTAAGAATTGGGAACTAAACAAACGTTCAATTCTTATTTTTGTGGGGGGATACAATGGATTTTGCACTGACCGAGGAACAGGGCCTGATTTTCGACATGGCGCGCGGTTTTGCCCAAGAACATATCGCCCCATTTGCACGCGACTGGGAACGGGATGGAACCATTCCCAAAGACCTTTGGCCCAAACTGGCTGAACTTGGCTTTGGCGGGCTGTATGTATCCGAGGAAAATGGCGGTTCGGGTCTGACAAGGTTGGACGCGACATTGGTGTTTGAGGCCTTGTCGATGTCCTGCCCTTCTGTGGCCGGATTTTTGTCGATCCACAATATGTGCATGGCGATGTTGGACAAATTTGGATCACCCGAATTGCTGGCAAAATACATGCCAAGTGCGCTGAAAATGGAAACCATATTCTCTTATTGCCTGACCGAGCCCAGTTCAGGGTCGGATGCCGCGGCACTGAAAACCAAAGCCGTGCGAAACGACCAAGGCTATGCGCTGACGGGCACCAAGGCGTTCATCTCGGGCGGTGGTTATTCTGACGCCTATATCGTCATGGCGCGCAGCGATGGCGACGGGCCAAAAGGCATTTCCGCATTTGTGGTTGAGGACGGCACCGAGGGGTTAAGCTTTGGCGGGCTTGAGGATAAAATGGGTTGGAAAAGCCAACCGACCCGCCAAGTACAATTGGACAATTGCAACATTCCTGCCCTGAACATGCTGGGTGAAGCTGGTCAAGGTTTCACATATGCGATGAAAGGGCTCGATGGCGGGCGTTTGAACATTTCGTCTTGCTCCTTGGGCGGTGCGCAGGCTGCAATGGATGCAACGCTGCAATACATGGGCGAACGCAAGGCATTCGGGCGCAGTATTGATCAGTTCCAAGCCCTGCAATTTCGTCTAGCCGATCTGGAGATCGAGCTGCAAGCCGCCCGCGTATTTCTGCGCCAAGCCGCATGGAAACTGGACCAAGGCGCCCCTGACGCCACCAAGCACTGCGCGATGGCCAAACGCTTTGTCACCGAAACGGGTTCCAACGTGGTGAACCAATGCCTGCAACTGCACGGCGGCTACGGCTATCTGGCGGATTACGGCATCGAAAAACTGGTGCGGGATTTGCGGGTACACGAGATTCTCGAGGGCACAAACGAAATCATGCGCATGATCGTCGCGCGCCAACTGCTGGCGGAACGTAATTAATGGCTGATATCGACATCAGGATTGAGGGCAAAGTTGGCCGGATCACCCTGACCCGCCCCAAGGCAATGAATGCACTGACCTATCCCATGTGTCTGGCCATCGAGGCCGCACTTGATGGCTGGGCTGATGATGACAGCGTCGAAATCCTATTGATTGACGCAGAGGGCGAGCGGGCTTTTTGCGCAGGCGGCGACATTGCCGAAATGTATGCGAGCGGGCAGCAAGGCGACTTTGACTATGGCCGTAAGTTTTGGCGCGACGAATACCGCATGAATGCCAAATTGTTTGAATTTCCCAAACCCGTGGCCAGCCTGATGCAAGGTTTTACAATGGGCGGCGGCGTTGGTGTGGGCTGTCACGGCAGCCACCGGATTGTGGGCGAAAGCAGCCAGATAGCCATGCCCGAATGCGGCATCGGTTTGGTGCCGGATGTGGGTGGCTCGCTGATCCTTGCGGCGGCCCCTGGACGGCTGGGCGAATACATCGGCATCACAGGTGCACGGCTTGGGGCCGAGGACGCGATCTTTGCCGGATTTGCCGATTATTTCGTGCCCGAATCCGACTGGCCCGCGCTGATTTCAACCCTGATAGAAACCGGAGATGTTGAGCAGATCAGCAAACTCGCCAAACTGCCCCCAGAGGGGGATCTAAAGTCAAAAAGCGACGCCATTGCTTATCATTTTGCGGGTGAAACTTTGGCGGATATCATCCAGTCCCTGAAGTCTGAAGACACTGAATTCACGGCCAACACCTTGAAAACATTGAGCAGAAACGCACCTCTTTCAATGGCTTGCTCGGTTGAAATCACACATCGATTGCGCGGAGCCACCGACATTCGCAAAGCTCTTGAGTTGGAATACCGTTTCACTCACCGCTCTATGGAACAGGCAGATTTCCTTGAGGGTATCCGTGCCGCGATCATCGACAAAGACCGCAACCCGACATGGAAACATGGCCTTGACGATGTGCTCTATCCGGCCGTCGCCAAAATGCTTCAACCGCTCGGCGCGGACGTACTGAAATTTGAGGAGAACTGAAATGAAAATCGGATTTATAGGTCTTGGCAATATGGGCGGCCCGATGGCGGCAAACTTGACCAAAGCGGGTCATGCGGTGACAGGTTTCGATCTACATGCACCCTGCCCTGAAGGCGTGATCAAAGCCGCCAGCGGCGCGGCAGCGGCAAGCGGCCAAGACGTGGTGATCACCATGCTGCCAAACGGCGCGATACTGCGCGCGGTGGCGGATGAAATCATCCCTGTGATGACCGATGGCGCCGTACTGCTGGATTGCTCGACCGTCGATGTCGAGAGCGCCACGGCTGTCGCAGCACAAGCTGAGGCCGCGAATTTGCTGGCTGTTGACGCGCCCGTTTCAGGGGGCGTCGGCGGGGCTGCTGGCGGCACGCTGACCTTTATGGCAGGCGGCACCGAGTCTGGTTTTTCCAAGGTGGACCCCTTGTTTGATATCATGGGCCAAAAGGCCGTGCATTGCGGGGCATCAGGCGCGGGTCAGTCGGCGAAAATCTGTAACAACATGATCCTTGGCGTCACGATGATCGCCACCTGCGAGGCCTTTGCCTTGGCCGACAAACTGGGGCTGGATCGTCAGAAAATGTTCGATGTGGTCAGCACGTCGTCCGGATATTCGTGGTCTATGAATGCCTATTGCCCCGCCCCCGGCGTTGGGCCGCAATCGCCCGCTGACAACAGCTATCAACCAGGCTTCGCGGCTGAATTGATGCTGAAAGATTTGCGCCTGTCACAACAGGCCGCCGAAGCAGTAGATGCTGACACCCCGATGGGACATTCTGCAACTGAACTCTATGCGAAATTCGTTGAAAATGAAGGCGGTGAAGGCATGGACTTCAGCGCAATGTTGCCGCGCTTTGAAAAGCGTTCGCGTGACTAAGCCTTTAATAAACCGAACTTTATCAGCCCCGCCGCACTCTGCGCGCGGGGCTTTTCGTTAGGCGTTCAACATGTCCTTAAGGTAGCGCCCTGTATAACTGGCGTCCACATCGGCCACCTGTTCCGGTGTGCCAACGGCCACAATTTCACCACCACCATCACCGCCCTCAGGCCCGATATCAATGATCCAATCCGCGGTTTTGACCACATCTAGATTGTGTTCAATCACCACCACAGTGTTGCCCTGATCGACCAGTTCGTGCAGCACCTCAAGCAGTTTTCGAACGTCCTCAAAATGCAGGCCCGTGGTGGGTTCATCCAAGATATATAACGTGCGTCCCGTGGAGCGTTTGGACAGCTCTTTTGACAGCTTCACCCGTTGCGCCTCGCCGCCCGAAAGCGTGGTCGCTTGCTGGCCAACCTTAATGTATCCCAGCCCGACCCGCATCAAGGCATCCATCTTATCGCGGATCACTGGGACGGCTTTGAAAAACTCTTGAGCGTCCTCGACATTCATATCAAGAACGTCGGCTATACTCTTGCCTTTAAAGCGAATTTCCAACGTCTCGCGGTTATACCGTTTGCCCTGACAGGTCTCGCACATCACGTAAACATCGGGCAGGAAATGCATCTCGATCTTGATCAGACCGTCGCCCTTACAGGCCTCGCAACGCCCGCCTTTAACGTTGAAGGAAAACCGCCCGGGTTTATAGCCGCGGGTCTTGCTTTCGGGCAGGCCAGCGAACCAGTCGCGGATCGGCGTAAAGGCCCCCGTGTAGGTCGCGGGGTTCGAGCGCGGCGTGCGGCCGATGGCGCGTTGATCGATGTCGATCACCTTGTCCAGATGCTCAAGTCCTTTGATGGTTTCGCAGGGCGACGGGGTTTGGCGCGCGCCGTTCAGCTGCATGCTGGCGGTCTTGAATAAGGTCTCAATCGTCAGGGTCGATTTGCCGCCGCCCGACACGCCCGTCACGCAGGTAAACTTGGCCAGCGGGAATTCGGCGGTGACGGATTTCAGGTTGTTGCCCGTCGCCTTGACCACCTTGATTTTCTTCTTGTTACCCTTGCGTCGTTTGGCGGGCACTTCGATTTTGCGCGCCCCCGTCAGGTATTGCCCGGTCAGCGAAGCCGGGTCATTGGCGACGACATCAGGCGTGCCATGTGACACCACCTGCCCGCCGTGCACACCAGCGCCAGGTCCAATGTCGAACACATAGTCGGCGGTGCGGATGGCTTCTTCGTCATGCTCCACCACGATCACCGTATTACCTTGATCTCGCAGATTTTTTAGCGTTTCCAACAGGCGGCCATTGTCGCGTTGGTGCAGGCCAATTGACGGCTCATCCAGCACGTAAAGCACGCCGGTTAGGCCAGAACCAATTTGGCTGGCCAGCCGGATGCGCTGGCTTTCGCCGCCGGACAGGGTGCCGGAATTACGCGACAGGGTCAGGTAGTCCAACCCGACGTTGTTTAGGAACCCCAGCCGCTCGACGATCTCTTTCAAAATCGCTTTGGCGATCTCGTTTTTCTGTTTTCCCAGATGTTTTGGCACTTCAGAAAACCAATCCAGCGCCTCGCGGATCGACATCTGAACCACCTGCCCTGCGTGTTGACCGTTGATCTTCACGGCCAGCGCTTCGGGGCGCAAACGGTAACCGCCACAGGCCGCACAGTGGCGATTGTTCTGGTAGCGCTCGAACTCTTCGCGGATCCAATTGCTGTCAGTTTCGCGGTAGCGACGCTGCATGTTGGGGATTACGCCCTCAAAGGCACGGGTGACCTCGTAAACGCGGCCGCCCTCGTCATAGCGAAACTTAATTTCGTCGTCGCCAGAGCCACGCAAAAACACCTGCTGAACGGCGGGATCCAGATCTTTCCACGGGGTGCTTTTGTTGAATTTGTAATGCTTGGCGATAGATTCGATCGTTTGCAGAAAATACGGTGATTTGCCTTTGCGCCAAGGCGCCAACGCCCCTTTATAAAGCGTCAGGGTCTTATCCGGCACCACCAGTTGTTCGTCAAAAAACAGCTCGACCCCGAGCCCGTCGCAGTCAGGACAAGCACCAAATGGGGCGTTGAACGAGAACAGTCTTGGCTCGATTTCAGGGATCGTAAAACCTGAGACGGGACATGCAAATTTCTCGCTGAACACGTAGCGTTCAATCTCGCCTTCGGCTGGGACGGTTTCCAAAACAGCGATACCATCTGCCAGGTCAAGGGCGGTGCGCAGGCTGTCGGCCAGCCGCGTTTCCATGCCCTCGCGCAACACCAAACGGTCAACCACCACGTCAATATCATGGCGGAATTTCTTGTCCAAAGTGGGTGGTTCATCCAGCTCGTAGAATTCGCCGTCAACCTTGACCCGCTGAAAGCCCTGTTTGCGCAACTCCATGAATTCTTTGCGGTATTCGCCTTTACGGTCCCGCACAATGGGGGCCAGCAGATAGGCACGCAAGCCGACCTCCATGCCCATCACACGGTCAACCATGTCCTGAACCTGCTGGGCCTCGATCGGCTTACCTGTGGCTGGGCTATAGGGGGTGCCAACGCGCGCGAACAACAGACGCAGATAGTCATAGATTTCAGTCACGGTGCCAACGGTGGAACGCGGGTTTTTGGAGGTGGTTTTTTGCTCGATCGAGATGGCGGGCGACAGGCCGGTGATGTGATCCACATCCGGTTTTTCCATCATATCCAAAAACTGGCGTGCATAGGCGGAGAGCGATTCAACATAGCGGCGCTGACCCTCCGCATAGATCGTATCAAACGCCAGCGACGATTTCCCCGACCCAGACAGGCCCGTGATCACCACCAGTTCATTGCGCGGAATATCCACATCAATGTTCTTTAGGTTATGCTCACGTGCGCCACGTACTTCGATATTTTTTTGCTCAGCCATAATCCACCCGTTCACCAATTCTTAACGGGGTAAAGCAATCCGACCCAAAGGCCAATCAAAAAATGAGAACAAAAGTGGAACTTTTTCCAATTGGGGTTACTCGACCTGTCGTCATCTATCAAAAATGCCAAGCTGTCGGCCCCGACGTTCAGTATTTATGTAATTGGCTTGCAATCGGAGTCATTGTTGCTGCCCCATTTGCCTATTAGCCGCTTTGCTATTTACCCACAACAACAAGCAGACCATTGCCGGTGCTGGACATCGCAGAGCCGATGCAGGGCGGATTGAGGTTAGACCATAGAGGTGCTTGCGGAGCTTCAGTAGCACGTTTAAGGATGGCGGCCATGCGATGTTGAGTAGGGATTGCCAATCCACGCAGGCAGCCCATAACGTATAAAAATTGACAGCAACGGCGCCCAAAATTCTTTGAAAGAATTTTTCAAGGATTTTTCGAAAATCCTTTGCCTCAACCTCGTTACATGTGAATTACCCGCCCGTAGGCATCCAGCACAGATTCATGCATCATTTCCGACAGGGTTGGATGTGGAAATACCGTCTGCATCAAATCTTCCTCAGTGGTTTCCAACTGACGCCCAACTACATAACCCTGAATAAGCTCGGTGACTTCAGCACCAATCATATGCGCACCCAACAATTCACCGGTTTTGGCATCAAAAATGGTCTTAACCATGCCCTCGGCTTCGCCCAAAGCAATCGCCTTGCCGTTACCAATAAATGGGAATCGCCCGACTTTGATCTCATAGCCCATTTCTTTGGCTTTGGCCTCTGTATAGCCAACGCTGGCCACTTGGGGTGTACAATATGTGCAGCCCGCTATGCTTTCGGGCCGTACTGCGTGTGGTTTTTGCCCTGCAATCAATTCCGCCACCATAACACCCTCATGGCTGGCTTTATGGGCCAACCAAGGCGGGGCCGCGATATCGCCAATTGCGAACAGCCCCTCAACGCCCGTGCGACAAAACGCGTCCACGACCACATGGCTGCGGTCTAATTTGACGCCCAGTTTCTCCAACCCCAGATCTTCGGTATTGCCGACAATTCCAACGGCCGAAATAACCGTGTCAAATTCGTGGGTTTCAACTTTGCCACCGGTTTCGATATGAGCAGTCACCTTGCCCTTGGTACGGTCCAGCTTTTTGACCATACATTTCTCCATGATCTTCATGCCTTGTTTTACAAACTGCTTTTTGGCAAATTTGGAAATTTCGGCGTCTTCGACGGGCAGCACGCGATCCATCACTTCGACCACAGTGGTTTCTGCCCCTAGAGTGTTATAAAAACTTGCAAATTCAATGCCAATTGCGCCGGACCCGATCACAAGCAACTTTTTTGGCATATGCGGTGGATTCAGCGCGTGTTTATAGGTCCAAACGCGTTTTCCATCGGCCTCAAGGCCCGGCAACTCTCGTGCCCGTGCACCAGTGGCCAGCACGATATTCGGTGCGGTCAGTTCAATCACGCCTTTGTCGGTTTTGACTGAAACACGGCCTTTAGCGGGCAGTGTTGCCGCCCCCATCACCACGTCAATTTTGTTCTTTTTCATCAAGTGACCAATACCACCTGACAGCTGTCCTGCCACATCGCGCGAGCGTTTCACAACGGCGTCCAGATCATAGTCGATCTTGGTGGCAGATAGGCCAAATTCCTTGGCCCGCCCCATCAGATGAAAAACTTCGCTTGAGCGCAGCAGCGCTTTGGTCGGGATGCACCCCCAGTTCAGGCAAATGCCGCCCAGATGTTCGCGCTCCACAATCACAACGCTTTTGCCCAGCTGCGCGGCACGTATCGCGGCCACATAGCCCCCCGGCCCTGCCCCGACAACAATCACATCATAGCTGTTCGATTTCGCATCTGCAGGCATTGGCATATCTCCGGCTTAAAATGGGCTGAAAAACTAGTTTGATATTAAACTATCTTTCAAGCAGCATCAATGAGGCGAATTAAAATCCGCTTCAAAAACATCTAATCCGTTGAAATTAAGTTGATATTTGTCAGGCCTGAACGGCTTGGACCGCCACGCTATAACCACCTTGCTGCATAAAGGCCATTTCAGGTTCGGTATCACGGCGCTCAAGCGCGGCATTGCGATAAGGGAATCGCCCAAATCGACGGATCACTTCACGGTGCGCCTTGGCATGCAACAATTGTCCATCACCGGTGTCGGGCATTCGTGTTTTAAGCAAACATAAGCAACGCTCCTGGTCGGCCAGGCATTCGGAATGCATCAAAGGAAGATAGAAAAACTGCCGTTGTGGCTCGGCCACTTTCAGGTCCCACTTTTTGTCGATTGCCTTTTTGGCAGCGCCGCGTGCGATCTTGTCGGTGGCAAATGCATCACCCACTTCGCGAAACATATTGCGTGGAAACTGGTCCGTCAGAATGAGATAGCTCAGCATCGTATCTGGGCGCAGCCGCCAATCAGCCAGCCCCCCGTCACGTGCCACTTCCCATGTTGATAAAAATCGCTCTCGGATCGTTGCGTCAACCGCATCATCCGCCTGATACCATCCACTTGGCCCAACGTCGTTAAGCCAGAAATTCGTCACTTCAATTGGGTCAAGCATGACAAGAGTCCCCTTTGTATTATGCTTACCTAATATGTCGAGCGTTGCAAAACTTTTGCGCTTTGGCAATCCTAAAGTTAATCAATAGTTAATGCGTTGCTTTCTTCCTCCAGTGCAGTCTCAATGAACACCTCCTGGGCCAGCTCAACAAAAACCGGCGAGGCGGTTGGCGTCACAGGTGAATAGCTGCCGGTTTCGTCGACCGGCGTTGCGGCGCGCTGTGTCATTCGATAGGCCGCATATAGGGCCAGTGAAAACATCAACCCTGCAAGGAACAAAAAGAACCCCTCAGGCCCAAACGCCCCCATCAACCACCCAATGCTAACCGGGCCTAAAATGGCCCCTAACCCGTTGATAAATATCAACCCACCAGATGCTGCGGCCATGTCTTCATGCTCTAGGAAATCATTGGTATAGGCGATTAACAACGCATAAAGTGGGTTGGCCATACCACCAATCAGGAAGGACGCTGCCAGCAATATGGTAAAGTTGCTGCCGTATACATATCCAACAACCGCTCCGATCCCGCCGAGAATGGACACCATCATAATCAAACGGCGGCGATCCATACGGTCGGAAATCCAGCCGATCGGGTATTGTAATAATAGCGCACCGATATAGATCGAGGCCACGAATGCCGAGATTTGTCCAAGCGTCATGCCAACCTGTGTTCCGTAGATCGCCGACATGGCGAACTGCGCCGAAAACACCCCGCCCATCATGAACATGCCAACGCAGCCCAGTGGTGATATCTCGAACAGTTCTTTCAAGCTCATTGGTTTGGTGGTTTCAAAAGCTGGGGTTGGGCTGATCGACAATAGAATCGGTGCAAAGGATATCGAAACCGCCACCGAGGACACTACAAACAGCACATAACCCGACGGATCACCCATCGCCAACATGCCCTGTGCGGTCACGATCCCGGCCATTTGTACGATCATATAAAGGGACAGGGCTTTGCCACGGTTTTCATTGGTGGAAGAGTTGTTGAGCCAGCTTTCTGCCGTCACATAGACACCCGAGAAACAAAACCCGATCACAACGCGGCCAAGCGCCCATGCGATGGGCTCGGTGATCACCGGATAAAGGATCAGCACAGCCGACACAAAGGACGCCAGTGCCGCAAACACCCGCACATGTCCAACCCGCCGGATCAGTTCTGGCGTCATGCGTGAGCCGCCAAGAAAGCCCACAAAATAGGCCGACATCACCACCGACATCGTGAAGGGTGAAAACCCCTCAATCCCGCCACGCACACCCAGCAATGTGCCTTGCAACCCGTTGCCGATCATCAACAACAGCATGCCCAGCAGCAATGCCCATGAGCTTTTCAGCACTTGTAACATGTGATCTCTCCGTCAAACATTGTGAGGTTTCGTATAGCATAGGTAGCAGATTCCAATCCGCTCCGCAGCTTCGAAGGCGACGCATTAACGTCGTGTTTGGTCCGTGGGAAACAAAATCGACGCATCGCCATAGGAAAAGAACCTGTAGCCCTGCTGAATCGCATGGCAATAAATGTCGCGCACCACCTGTGTGCCCATCATCGCGGACACCAACATCATCAAGGTTGATTTGGGCAGGTGGAAATTGGTCATCAAGGCGTCCGCCACCAAAAATCTGTATCCGGGGCGAATGAAAATATCGGTGGTGCCGCGCCATGGTTGCAGCTGGCCATGGTCGTCGGCGGCACTTTCAATCAGCCGCAGCGCTGTGGTGCCAACCGGAATGACACGCCCGCCTGCGGCATGGGTCGTGTTAACCTCGGCGGCGGCCTTTTCGCTGACCTCGCCCCATTCGGAGTGCATTTTGTGCTGGCTGACGTCATCCACTTTGACCGGCAAGAATGTCCCTGCCCCGACATGCAGCGTTACATGGCTGAATGTCACGCCCTTGGCCGCGATCTGTGCCAGCAGCGCGTCGTCAAAATGCAACGAGGCCGTGGGCGCGGCCACTGCCCCTTTGTTGCGGGCGAAAACGGTTTGGTAATCGTGTTTGTCCCGTTCGTCAGCCGCACGTTTGGCCGCGATATAGGGCGGCAGCGGCATAGCGCCAGCCTCTGCCAAAGCGGCGTCAAAATCATCGCCTGTTAGGTTGAATTGCAAAATAGCAGTGCCATCGCATTTTTCTACCAATGTCGCACGCAGCTCATCTGAAAACACGACCTCTTCGTCAATTTTCAGCTTTTTCAACGGCTTGACCAGCGCCAGCCAATTGCCGTCTGCGCGCGGCTCAAGCAATGTCACCTCGATCTTGGCCGAAACCGCGCCCTGGGCGCTGTCGCGGTGCCGCTTGCCAAACAGGCGTGCGGGGATCACTTTGGTGTCGTTCAGAACCAGCCGGTCACCGTCCTGCAAAATGTCAGGCAAATCCGACACACTTAGGTCACGGACGTCATCGCCAACCGCCACCAATAGGCGGGCAGACGTCCGTGGCTGCGCTGGCCGGGTGGCGATCAGCCCCTCGGGTAAATCGAAATCAAAGTCGGATAGCTTCACCGATCGCCTCCTGATGGTGTTGGGTTGGGCTTGGGGGTTTCAGGCTTTGGCGCTGGCTGACCTGTCGCCGGTGCGGTCTGATCAGGCTTTACTGGCGTCTTGTCAACCTTTGGCGGTTGACGTTTGAACAATTCGCGAAACATCCCCGGTGTTAAAATTGACAACGGGTTCACCCTCACTTTTGGGTCCGAAGCTTTGCCGGTCATTCGGTAGTTGAACCCGAACAGCCCCTCTCCTTTGCGGGTCAAAATCTGGCCAATACCGTTCAGAAAGTAGATCGGCGACACCACGCCCTGCATGTCCAGCGTGCTGGCCGCCAAATTGTAAACCCCGTCCATCGACACCCCAATCGAGGCCCCAACAGCACTGCCCGAAGTGATAATCACTTGGCGCGGCGTCATCCGAAACCGCATTTGGTAATTTGAGAAAACGATGCCCTTGCCATTGAGCTGTTCAAGCAGGCCAACGCCACTGATCGCCCCCAGTAAATCCGCCATCGCGGGGGCGCCTTTGACGCGAATATTCTCGCCGCTTAGGCGCCCATCATATTGCCCCTCAAATCCGCTACGCGGGATCAAGGTCAGGTCCATCGTGCCACTGCGCACCGTCTCCAACACGCCCGCCGCGCGGTAAACCGCGCCCGCGTCCTTGGATTTTATTCGAAACGAGCTGCCGCCCTTAGAGGGCACGACCACGCCTGAAATGGGAGCTTTGCCATTCACACGCGCCGTAAACTCGCCAGTAAACCCGCTCAATCGCGTGAAATTTCCGCGGAACCCTGTCAGGGTGATGCCCTCGGAAACGACCAAACGATCCAGCGCCACCGTCAACGCGCCGCCAGCCCCTGTGTTGGTGCTGGCACCGCTGCCAAAGGTGGTTTTGCGGGTGTCAATCAAGCCGCCCGATATCTTGACCGACGGCGTGGCACCGCGGCCTCGGCCGACCAATTCAATCGGCGCATCCAGCCATCCTGCCAGTCTAACCCGCGAGAACTGTGCCGATTTCAGATCACCCGCGGGGGTCAGGCTGACCTTGCCGGTGGCCTGCAAACCTGCCCCGCTGATCACCAATTTTTCAATGTTTGGCGGCGTGCCCAAAGTGCCGACGACCTCCAGTACCCCTTTGCCGTTTTTAGGCAGTGACCAGCCCAAATCGGACAGGCGCAAGCCAACGCGGTTCAGGTCCGACGCCAATTTGAAACGCGAGGCCTGCCCGCGCCGAAAATCAATGCCTATCTGCCCCAGACCAGCCCCTGAAATACTGCCCTTGGGCAGTCCGATGCGAAACTCGTCAACGAAGCGCTGTGACAACTCAACCGTGCCCTCAAGTCGTGACTTTCCGACATGCTCGGCTCCCATCTTTTGAACCCAGCTGCCACGCACCGGCACTTGGCCCAATTTGCCCGCGCCCGAAATCACAACCTCGCTTGGTGTGGCGCTGACCGAAAGCTCTTGCGCCGCCAGCACACGCCCTTCAACCAACTTGTCGCTGCGCACATTTGATAGGGAGGCGGTCACGTCATAATCGACGTCTTCAACCAAAATTTTCTTAACCAAACGCAACTTAATTTTGCCGGATATTTCCGCCATCCCCGTCGCCAAATCTACGGGCAACTGGGCTTTGCTCAACACCTCGAACGGGGGCTGATCTAACAGGGAAAGGGCAGCGTGGATTGGGCCGCGTGCCTTTAGCGTGACCACCGCTGGCGGGCCCTTGATATCAACATCCGGGATCTGGAAAACCGTTCCGGTCACATCAAGCTCGCCCCCCTCTGGCGCGCTCACTTGCCCGCCGTTGGCAACCACTGTCAACAACCCAGCCGCTATCGCGCCGTGGCCAAACGCGGCCTTCACCGGTGGCAGTTTTTTCAAGAACTTAATTTCAGCCCCGTCATATTCATAGCCAAGCGCATAGACGGGTTTAACCCCTGTGTTCACACGTAAGGAGCCGTTAACATTGAATATTCGGGCATTGATCACGTTTTCATCGATCCAGCTACGGGTGCCCGGGATCGCTGCCACGGGCCATAGGTCGATCAGGCGTTTCGGGGTTATTTCGTCGACGATGGCGTCCATCGCCACGTGCCAGCCGGTTTTGTTAGCCTTGATATCACCCTTGATCAAATAGCTGTTTTCGCCATCCTCAACCACGGCTTGACCAATGGTTAAGGCAAAGGGATCGAAACGCAGTTTCAGGTCGATCGCGCCGCCGGTGATTGCCACGGGGGCCGCGAAAATACCTTTTGGTTGGATCAGGCCTTCCAGAATGCGCAATTGCCCCAACATCACCTTTGGAATGCCGTCACTTAGTTCGCGCAGATAGGCTTGGCCCTCGGCCTTTAGCATTCCAGCTTCGGTGTGCACTGACAGTTCGTCAAAACGGATTTTTTGCGCCTTGGGGTCAAACCCGAAATAGGCCCGCGCCGACTGAAAGCCAAAGGCGCGCGCATCATCCGTCGGTCGCAATGACCCTTGGCCGATTTCCAACGTGCCGTTCATATCGCCCAGCAGACCGTTCTCGCCGATTTGCGCCCTGATCGCGCCTGAAATAGGCGCGTCCAGCACCTCAAGCCAGGCCAAAGCCGGTATCTGGCTGGCCAAATCCCGCGCAGCGACCTGCGTGACTGTGGCCCCGAAGCTGGCTTTGGTTGATCCTTTTTGGGTTTCAAAGGTCATCTCAGCCTTCGCCGTTTGTTCGCCCCCTGAATCCAGCTCGAACCCCAGACTGATGCCGACCTTTTGCGCGTCCTGCACCAGCCGCAATGTGCCATCCGTCAAGAACCAGCCGCGCCGCGCCCGCGCATCGGTGAAATTCAGGGTCAGCTTGTTCAAATCGACAGACTCAATGGTGGACAGGCCCGGTGCCTCAAACGCGAGGTCGATACTGTCAAGCACTTGGCCCATGGTTTCAGTCGGGGCATCCACATCGCCAACTTTGACACCAAACCCCAAATCGAATTGGCCATTTCGAGCGCGGCGCAGATTGATCGTGGCCTCGGCGACGCGTACATTGGTTGGGCGCACCTCCCCCTTGATCAAAGCGGCCGGCAGCAAGGACGCGCTGGCCGATGAGACATAGGCCACCACAACGCCATTTGCGTTGCTCAGTACCAAATCTTCAACGGTCACAGTTGGTTTCAGGCTTTTTGAGAAATTTAACGCGATGCCTTGGAACTGCACATCTCCATCCGACACCGCGGAATTCAACTGCTCCAATAGGCGTGCTTGCATCCAATCGGGCGCCTTGAACGGCTTGCCTGATAGGGCAAAGATCACCAATCCGGCCGCAATCAACAAGATCGCCAGTTTGAGCAACTTCCACAGGCCGGACCCTGCGCGCCTGCGGCGGCTCTTGCGCTTTGGCGCTTTGATTGGGTTTTCGTCAGTCATTGCCCGTTTTGTGCCTTTACGTAGGGGCCGTTTTGTCCGGCGACCTATCTATCTTTTTATTTGCCTGTATATTTGCCTTTAACGCAGACAAATTGAACCTGCAAAGTGAACATAAAGGTATGACATGCTAAAAATAGGCCAAACCGCCCCCGATTTCACCCTGCCCGCCGACACAGAGGCTGATATTCATCTGTCTGGCTTGCGGCCAGCCCCCGTGGTTTTGTTTTTCTACCCACGTGATGACACGCCCGGTTGCACGATTGAGGCCAACGCTTTTACCGCCCTGTCACCCGAATTTTCCGCCCTTGGGGCGCAGGTGTTTGGCGTTTCCAAAGACAGTATCGCCAGCCATTGCAAGTTCCGCGACAAGTTCTCGCTGGCGATCCCGCTGCTGTCCGACGCCGAAGGTGATGTTTGTGAAAACTATGGGGTTTGGGGCCTGAAAAAGATGTATGGCAAGGAATTCATGGGCATAACCCGCACCACAGTTCTGATCGGAGGCGACGGAAAAATCGCCCAGATTTGGGACAAAGTCAAAGTCGAGGGACACGCGGAAGAGGTCTTGGCGGCGGTGCGTGATTTGCCGACGCAAAATTGATCTAACGGCACCCTTGGGGCGGGCAAAATTCGCCGCCCAGACATCCTGTGGTGGTGTTGTGGTGGTGTTAATATTTGGCGGAACGGGGCTGTTTCGGCGAATCGGCGTAAAACCGCCCATTTATCAGGCGATTAGGCGAGAAACTTCATCAAAACGAATCAAATTTCTTGCCCCAAAGCGCTGATCTCGTTAATGCTCTTTTGCGGGTCCGCGTTATGGGGACGTTGCCCGCATGTGAAAACAAACGATAGGGCAATGGTTTTGACGTCTCGTACAATGACAAAGATCGAAGGTTTTCTTGGGCGCTGGTTCCCTGAACGCCGCATGTTTTTACGCTCCGATACTGAAACGAAATTCATCCGTCTGGCCCCCAGCACACAGTTGCTGGGCTGGGTTGGAAGCACGGCGTTGTTTGCTTGGGCAATCATCGCCACGGCTGTGATGCTGATGGACAATATCGGATCAGGCAATGTGCGTGACCAAGTCCGCCGCGAACAAATTTCCTATGAAACCCGCCTGAATGCGTTGTCTATCGAACGCGACATGCGGGCCAAAGAAGCCGAGATGGCGCATCAGCGCTTTAGTGTTGCTTTGGAACAAATTTCCCAGATGCAGTCTTCCTTGCTGGCCTCGGAAGATCGTCGCGCCGAGTTGGAAAAAGGCATCGATGTGATTCAGAGCACTTTGCGTCACACCATGAGCGACCGCGATGAAGCCCGCGCGCAATCTACCGCCCTGTCGCTGCAATTGAACGGCACCGAAGAAGGTGGCAAAACCGCCGCTGGCCGTGTTGATGATGCAGTGGGCACCGTTGATTTTCTGACCGCCGCCTTGCTGAGCACTGCAACTGAACGGGACCAGATCGCCCAAGGCGCGCAAGATGCGCTCGATTACGCCAGCGAATTGGAGTTTCAGGCCGAGTTGGTCAAAGAGCGCAACGAACGTATTTTCACCCAGCTTGAAGATGCGATGACAATTTCGGTCAAGCCATTGGACAAGATGTTCAACGCGGCTGGCCTGTCGAGCAAGAGCCTCATTTCCCAAGTGCGCAGCGGTTATTCAGGCCAAGGCGGCCCGTTAACGCCGCTGTCCTTCTCGACCATGGGCCAAGAACCCGACGGCGAGACCATGCGGGCCAACCGCATCCTAAGCGATCTGGATCGTTTGAACCTGTATCGTATCGCCGCCCAAAAGGCACCCTTCGCCCTACCGGTTAAATCTGCGTTCCGCTTCACCTCCGGTTTTGGCATGCGTTGGGGCAGAATGCACAAGGGCACTGATTTTGCTTCGTCCCACGGCACACCGATCTATGCCACCGCCGATGGCGTGGTCTATTCGGCCGGTTGGGGTCAAGGTTATGGCAAGCTGGTCAAGATCCAGCACGCCTTTGGGATCGAGACCCGTTACGCCCATATGTCTAAAATTCTAGTGAAGCCGGGGCAAAGGGTCTCGCGCGGGCAGCAAATTGGTGCTATGGGGAGCACTGGACGTTCTACAGGCACGCATCTACACTATGAAGTACGTGTCGGCGGCAGAGCCGTAAACCCGATGACTTATATCAAGGCAGCAAAAGATGTTTTCTAAAAGCAAAATCAATGAACCTGGCCCGAAAACGGGTGCCACCACGGACAAACCTGTCGTCAAAGACGCGCCCAAACCTGCGGCCGGCGACTTTCAGGCCTCAGCGCCCAAGCCCAAGCCACCGGCCTCGGTGCTGTCCTCAGATTTGCACATCATTGGCAATCTGAAGACGTCAGGCGACATCCTGATTGAAGGCAAGGTCGATGGCGACATCCGCGCCCACCTGCTGACCGTTGGCGAAGGTGCCACGATCAAGGGCGAAGTGATGGCTGACGACGTTGTGGTCAATGGCCGCGTTATTGGCCGTGTACGTGGCCTAAAAGTTCGTTTGACATCAAGCGCACGGGTTGAGGGCGACATCGTCCACAAAACGATCGCAATTGAATCGGGGGCTCATTTTGAGGGTTCCGTTCAGCGTCAGGATGACCCGCTGAGTGCCGCAACACCCGGCAAAGCGCTTCCCCTTCCTACGGGAAAGCCTGCCGACAAAGCCTAAACGCTTAAAGTATAGGATTACGAACCGGGCGCCGCAGTAAATGCAGGCGCCCGTTTTCGTTTCGGTGCGCACGTTTGGTTCAGGTTTCGGGTGCATCCATATAGGGATCAGTTCGTCTGGGGCTAAGCGCCACGCGGTACAGATGCCATGACGCATGGCCAAGCACCGGCAGCGCCACCAGCAGCCCAACAAACGCGGGTAACATCGCCAGCGCCAAGACCACGGCAATGGTCGCCCCCCAAGCCAGCATCACCGGCAGGTTTTGCAACACCGTTTGAAAGCTCACGATCATCGCGGTGACAAAATCCAACTCGCGATCCAACAGCAACGGCAATCCCATCACGGTGATCGCATAGATAAACCCCGCCAATACGGCCCCCACCAGCGAGCCGACGGCCAACATAGTCATACCGTTCGCGGTAAGTAATATTTCAAACGACGTGGATACGTTTGTCATGGTCGATAGGCCCATGAACACCGCGAAAATCATATGTCCGGCAAAGGTCCAAATCAAAAAGATGAACAGGATCACCACGATGATGGACGGGAACTGGCGGTTCTTTTGCCGGTACGCCATGCTCAGCAAACGGCCCCAAGTCGGGTTCACGCCCTTTTCGCGACAACGGCTGATTTCGTAAAGCCCCACAGCCAAGAACGGCCCGATTAACGGAAATCCAAAGCCAAGGATCATGAACCAATAGGTGTTGCCCGTCAGGTGGGTGACATACCAGATCAACAGCCCGCCGATCATATAGACGCCGCCAAAAAACAACCCGAACAACGGATAGGCCCGAAAGTCGCTCCAGCCAGCTTTTAGAGCCGCGATCAGCATCGCAAATGTGACGGTGTAAATATCGGGCACCCGTGAGGGTTCCGGCGCGTTCTCCAGTGTCATTCATAGTCCTCCCAAACCTTGGCCAAAGGCTAAGGCGCGGGCACAGCATTGGGCAAGTGGAATCTGTAACGTGTGACGCTTAGTCCGTGCCTTGGGCCTCGGCGCGGGACTTGCCAGCCACGTCCATCGCCAATGTGGCGGCCATAAAGGCGTCCAGATCGCCGTTCAACACACCTTGGGTGTCCGAGGTCTCATAGTTGGTGCGCAGATCTTTGACCATCTGGTAGGGCTGCAAAACATAGGACCGGATCTGATTGCCCCAGCCCGCGTCGCCCTTGTTCTCATGGGCTTCGTTGATGGCTTGGTTGCGGCGATCCAGCTCGATTTGATAGAGCCGCGATTTCAAGGCCTTCATAGCAATATCACGGTTCTGGTGCTGCGATTTTTGCGACGAGGTCACCACGATGTTGGTGGGCAAGTGTGTGATGCGCACGGCGGAATCCGTGGTGTTGACGTGCTGGCCACCCGCGCCCGAAGACCGATAGGTATCAATGCGGATGTCGGAGGGGTTGATGTCGATATCAATGTCGTCGTCAACCACGGGATAGACCCAGATCGACGAAAACGAGGTGTGGCGTTTGGCGGCGGAATCAAACGGTGAAATCCGCACCAAACGGTGCACACCGCTTTCGGACTTCAGCCAGCCATAGGCGTTCGGCCCGCTGATCTTGTAGGCGGCGGATTTAATACCCGCCTCCTCGCCCGCGGTTTCGCTTTGCAGCTCTACCTTATAGCCCTTTTTCTCGGCCCAACGCACATACATGCGCGCCAACATATTGGCCCAGTCACAGCTCTCAGTGCCGCCCGCACCTGAATTGATTTCAAGGAAGGTATCGTTGCCATCGGCCTCGCCATCCAGCAGCGCTTCCAGCTCTTTCTTAGCGGCGAGTTTGGCCAGCTTTAGCAGGGCGTTCTCGGCCTCGGTGACGATCTCTTGATCGTCCTCCATTTCACCCAGCTCGATCATCTCGACATTGTCGGACAGCTCTTGCTTGATGTCTTCATAGGTCTTGATCGCATCCAGCAAAGCTTGCCGATCACGCATCAATTTTTGCGCCTTTTCGGGGTCATCCCACAGGGTCGGGTCCTCGACGCGGGCGTCGAATTCTTCCATGCGGTGCTTGGCCGTGTCCCAATCCATGCGCTGGCGCAACAGATCGATCGATTTTTCAATCGCCACAACGGTGTTTTCAATTTCTGCGCGCATGGTCCCTGCCCCTTATTGTTAGCGCCTGATATCAATCGCACAGGTCAGGGGCAAGGTTTGCTTGCGTTAGTGCTAATTAGAAGGTCACAAAGGTGATCGGGGTAGGATCGAACACTCCTCGGTATCCTTCTATTATAGCGACGACATATTCATTCCCATCGGGGCCATCGATTACGATCTCTAAGGTGTAGGGATCACCGCCCTCCCCACCTCCATATGTTGAAAATCCCCCACTATAGCCACTGGGTACATTTATCACCAACGTATTGCTGCCGAGTTGAAAATTGGTTATCGTAACGGGATCATACAGCCCCAGATATGGCGCCTCGTCAGTCCCGTGATCAGCCGGATCAAAGCCATGCCCCACCTCAAACGTATCTGCGCCAGCGCCGCCTGTTAGGACCGTGACACTCTCTGCCCCAACCGTCGCCACGGCTTGCAGTGTATCATTGCCTTCCCCGCCATCTAGCAATCCGACACCGGACAGCACATCATCCCCAGCTCCGCCATATAGGTTACCAACATTTGGATCGTAACCGCCGCCATCATACGTAACGCCACCGCTATCGGAACTATAGCCACTACCATTATACGTATAGCCACTGCTAAGACGATCATTACCCTCGCCACCATATAACGTGTCACCGCCCAAACCACCCTCTAGGGTATCATTGCCCGCACCACCATAGAGCGTGTCTGTTGCCCCCGTGTCTTCAGCGAAGGGCGGCTCGCCAGGCAAGACCAGATCGGCTGTTAATAGATCATCGCCATCACCACCGTGAAGTTCATCGCTGCCATTTCCACCAATAAGCCAGTCGTCACCCGCGCCACCATATATCAGGTCGTCGCCATCATCGCCTTGGAGATAATCCTCTCCGACACCGCCATCCAGATGATCGTTGCCATCACCGCCATAGATCGCGTCGTTTCCCTCATCACCATGCAGTGTATCATCGCCGGTCCAACCTCGAACCAAGTCGTCGCCGGCACCGCCATTCAACGTGTCATCACCCGCGCCACCCCGCAAGGTATCATCACCGGCGAGGCCGTTCAGGGTATCATTAACTGAACTGCCGATAAGTTCGTCATCACCATCGGTGCCATTTTGGACGGTACTCTCTTCTGGCAGAACATCTTCTTCTGGCGGTGTGTCGTCCTCGTCAAGTAAATCCGTAATTAGCGCGCCCAGCCCCAACGAGCCAAAAATTAGCAGTGCAAACAGTCCCATGAGCTTTCCTTCTCCGGCATATAGAATTAAATTTAAAAGAATCTAAGGTTGAAAACTTAGTATTGTTATGGTGCCACGCCTAAGCAGCTCGGTCATGCAGGGTGATGCTGCCATCCTGAATGCTGGCGCTGCTGACACCTTGCAATATCGCAACCACGGAATCTATGCCCTCATAGTCCGTCACAACCACCCAAGTATCATCACCGTGGTCCTCGGTCACAAACGAGGCCTCGGTAAGAGTGCTCAGCATCACTTCAACCTGCAAAACCTCGGTCGCTGGATCAAAGTCCGTGATGGTCACGGTATCGTACTCTAAGGTGTAGCCGTAATCATATTCGCGCCAATCGGCGTAGAGACTCGCCGCAGGATCGTGGCCAACGCTGAAACTATCAACTCCAGCCCCGCCCGTCAGGACCGTATCAGCATCCGGGTTATAGTAGGCACGCAGCGTATCATTGTCAGCCCCGCCATCAAGCAAACCGCTGCCCGTCAACAGATCATCACCCGTGCCGCCATATAGGGTGCTGGCAACAGAGAATGGGCCGCTGGATGAAAAGCCCACAGTGCTGCTAAGCGTGTCATTGCCTGCATCACCATAGCTTGTACTACCCCGGCCACTGTTGATAATGTCATCCCCGTCACCACCATGAACCACATTTCCAAACCCGGTTGCGGTTAACTGATCGTTGCCAATACCACCGTCTAAGATACTGTTAGAGCCACCAGAATGAAGCATATCATCTCCGGCTTCGCCAAACAGCTGGCTGTTGCTGCCAGCCGAAAGCCGATCATTGCCGTCGCCACCATAAAGCGTGTTCGCTCCACTGGATCCATTTAGGGTATCATCACCAGTCCCGCCGTATATGACGTCATCACCCTGCAAGCCATTGATCGTATCATCTCCGCCCAAACCATAGATAAGCTCATTGCGAAATGATCCGGTAATGCTATCGTCGCCTTCGGTCCCGTTGATTGTAGCGTCGCCGTTGATCACCGACATATCAAAGCTTGCCGCATCCACGCCCTGCAGAATCGCCGAAGTCCTTGTGTCTGTGCTGCCATCTTCAAAAGTTGTCACCGTAACAACGGCCGCCCCATCGGCATGATCAACCACGTCAATAACCGTGCTATAGGTGGTGCCATATGGCACTGAATAATAAACATCCGCGACATGCAGCTCGTCTTCAGCTTGATTGAAATCGGTGATAATTTCTGGATAAGAATCATACCGGTCCTCTGCGTCATACGTGGCAGAATATGATGTTACGTGAAAAACGTCAGCGCCAGTTCCACCGGTCATCACCGCACCGCTTGCAGCATCCTCAGATCTCAGGTGCCAAATATCCCCAAACAAATGATCATCGCCAGCGCCGCCGTCCATAATTTGGCCCGAAGAAAGGGAATCATTGCCATCGCCGCCATACATGATGTTGGCACGGTGAAGGCTGTCATCGCCTGCGCCACCATAAAGCGTTGTGGTGTTCTCATCGCCAAACCTAAATGAGGTGCCGATCAATCTGTCGTTGCCTGCCTCGCCATACAGGGTGTCATTGCCATTGTCGCCGAACAGCTCGTCATCGCCATCACCGCCATAAATCAGGTCATCACCATCCCCACCACGTATCGTATCATCACCAGCATTGCCGAAAATTTGATCAGCGCTGCCAAAACCGTTTAGGGTGCTATCGCCCAGACCGCCAATAATTTCATCCGCACCGTCTGTGCCGTCGATCTGATCGTCTTCTGGCGGGACCACATCTTCTTCTGGCGGGATCACATCTTCTTCTGGAGCGGCATTGTCATTAGAAGTAGCCGAAATTAGTGCGCCCAGCCCAATTGAGCCGAAAATAAGCAGTGCAAACAGTTCCATTAATTTTCCTCGCCAACAAACAAACTAAAATTTTAGAGAATCTTGACTTAAGGAATTAGCACAAAATGAGGGGGGGCACTACCTATGAGGTAATTTCACGAAAGCCATATGACACATGCCTAGTATAATCCGCCCGACGACAAGGTGCCGAAACTGGCCTTGCCGCCCAGATTGACCGTATTGCCGCTTGAGGTGGTCACTGATTTCACGGTCTCTGCCTCGCGGAACAACGGCAGGTTGGCGCCCATCGCAAAGCCACCGTCAAAGGTGATGCCAAACACCGGATCTTCGCCGTCGCGGAAGTATTCCGAAACCACATTCGGGCCGGACGCGTCATCCGACAGGCGGGCACCGCTGAAACGGTCGATCTTAATGAAATGGCCACCCGGGGGCACCGCAAATTTACCGCCGCCATATTTGGCTGTAGCGTGTTTCATAAACTGGTTGAACACCGGCGCGCACATAGAGCCACCAAAGGCGCCGCGTCCCAAGGTCCGTGGGGTATCGAACCCCATGTAGCACCCCGCCACGATGTTCGAGGTAAAGCCCGTGAACCACACATCTTTGGCGTCATTGGTGGTCCCGGTTTTGCCTGCGACTGGTACCCCCAGATTGATGCGACCTTTGGCGGTGCCGCGCTCAACAACACCCTGCATCATCGAACGGATTTGATAGGCGGTGATCGCATCGATTACCCGTTCGCGATTGGAAATGATCACTGGCGCACGCCCCTCGGGCAAGTTGGCGCGCTGACAATCGGCACAGGTCCGTTGATCACGGCGATAGATGGTTTTGCCATAGCGGTCTTGCACGCGGTCAACCAAGGTCGGTTCGATCCGTTCGCCACCATTGGCGATCATCGCATAGGCTGTGACCACCTTCATCAAGCTGGTTTCCTGACTGCCCAGTGCGTTTGCCAAAAACGGGTTCATCCGCTCATAGAGGTCAAACTTTTCGGCATATTCCGCCACCACATCCATGCCGATTTCGCTGGCCAAACGGATGGTCATAATGTTGCGCGATTGCTCAATACCGGTGCGCAGCGGTGTTGGACCGTAAAATTTATGCGAAGCGTTTTTGGGTCGCCAGATGCCCTGATTGGTCTCGATCTCGATCGGGGCATCGATCACGATTGTGGCGGGCGTATACCCACTGTCCAGCGCGGCGGCATAAACGAACGGTTTGATATTAGAGCCCGGCTGCCGCTTGGCTTGGGTGACACGGTTAAACACCGAATGCTGATAGGAAAACCCGCCTTGCATGGCGATGATGCGCCCCGAATGCACGTCCATCGCCATAAACCCGCCCTGAATTTCAGGGATTTGGCGCAGCGTCCAGCGGATGAAACTGCCATCACTGTCGGTGATCATGGCGCGGATATGCACCACGTCGCCAACCTCAACCAGTTTGCCTTTGGGGCCCAGCTTGCCGGTTTCCAGCCGCTTGCGCGCCCATGTCATATCTTTGGCGGGGACCCAATTGCCATCGGCGTCGGCATCGACTCCCTCAATGCCAACCCGTGCGCCTTTGTCGGCCACTTCCAACACCACGGCGACGTGCCATTTGCTCTCCAGATCAACATCGCGGGCCACTCGCACATCGGCCAATGCGGCGCGCCAGCTTGCCTCATCGACCAAAGCCTCGGGCGGCAACACTTTGCGGGTACCGCGCCAAACCCCAGTGCCACGGTCGTATTCTTCCAGCTTGCGGCGAAACGCGGTGGCTGCATGCACTTGCATTTCAGGGTCAATCGTCGCCCGAATGCTCAAACCGCCGGAATAAAATTCACCCTCACCAAAGTCGCGGGTCAATTGGCGACGAATTTCGTCGGTGAAATAGTCACGCGGAGGCAGTGCTTTTTTGAAGCTGTCGAAATCGCCGTTTTGGACGGACAACAGCGGCGCTGCGACGGCGGCCTCATAGTCAGGTTTGCCCAAATAACCATTCTCAAACATCTCTTCGAGAACAAAGTTGCGCCGTGTCACCGCGCGTTCCACTTGCCGCACGGGATGATACCGCGACGGGGCCTTGGGCAGCACCGCCAAATAGGCCACTTCTTGTGGTAAAAGTTGGTCCAGCGTTTTGTTGAAATAGGTCTGCGCGGCGGCCGCCACACCAAAACTGTTTTGCCCCAGAAAAATCTCGTTCAGGTACAGTTCCAAAATCTTGTCTTTGCTTAGGGTTTGTTCCAAGCGTGACGCCAGGATCAATTCTTTGATTTTCCGTTCCGCAGAGCGATCTGAACTGAGCAAAAAGTTTTTCATCACCTGTTGTGTGATGGTAGATGCGCCACGCAACCGCCCGCCGCGTAGCGCGTCAAACGCGGCCTTGCCGATGCCCATAACATCATAGCCCTTGTGGCCATAGAAGTTCTTATCTTCTGCTGAAATGAACGCGTGTTTCACCAGATCGGGCACATCTTCTATTGGCACGAACAGACGGCGTTCTTTGGCAAATTCGTCAATGATCCGTCCCTCGCCCGAATAAATTCGGCTGATCGTGGGCGGGGTGTATTGCGCCAATGACTCGTGGCTTGGCAAATCACGACTGTACATCCAGAAAATTGCACCCAGCGTCAGCGCCCCAAAAAAGGCGGCGATCGTCAGCCAACTGAATATAGCGCCGAAAAATGATAGTGTTGCTCTGAGCAATGCCCGCTCTCCCACCGAAGGTTTAAACAGTATATAGTCCCGCAAGCCCCTGTGGTCAAAACGTGTTCCGCAAAAACCAGCAAAATTGCGCCCGTTTGGGCGGCAATTCGTATCTTATTGACGTAAAACTTGTGCCGCAGCGGCGTCGGATGCCGCCCATTTCACCAATGCGTTGCGAATCCCGTCGACAGCCCATCCGCGCCACACCGGCGACATCAGGTTTTCCAGATCACTTGGGCTGGACAAAAAACCAAGCTCAATCAACACTGACGGAATATCAGGTGCCTTAAGCACCGAAAACCCTGCCGATTGGCGCGGGCGTTTGTGCATTTTCCCAACGGTGTCGCGGATGTCTTTGACCAGTTGATCGGCCAGTTTATCGGCCCGTGGGGCGGTTTCAAGCCGCGCCAAATCCATCAACACATCCGCGATCACGTCATCATGATTGGCAAGATCAATACCGGCCAGCAAGTCACTGCGCTCATGGCGTTCCGCCAGCGTTTGTGAGGCCGCATCCGAGGCCTCTTTGGACAGGGTATATACCGTGGTGCCCGCCGCACGCCCCGTGCTTAACGCATCCGCATGCAACGACAAAAACACATCCGCACCGGCCGCCCGCGCAAGGCTAACGCGCATCTCGAGCGGCACGAAAATGTCCTCGTTACGGGTCATCACCACCGTAAATCCGCCCGCACGCGTCAGAGCCTCTTTCAATTCGCGCGCAAAGGTCAAAACAAGATCGGCTTCATTTTGCCCCCCCTGCTCGGCTCCTGGATCAATGCCGCCGTGACCCGGATCAATCACCACCACCAAAGGGCCTTCGCCAGTGCGCCGCTGGATCAATTCAGGTACATCCGCAACTTGAGGCTGGCCCCATTGCAACCCCTCTGGGATGCCTGAACTTTTTGTAAATTCAGCGGCATCCACGGCTGTTAATCGCAGTTGCACCGTGGCCTCGCCATCATTGGGATCGGTGACCATGCCCGCCGTTTGCACCCGCATTGGCCCTGCCAAATCAACGACCATACGAGACCAACCGGGCCGAAACAGCCCAAACCGGACCGACGGCGCGTTGTCGCCGCTGCGCAAATCCTCGGGTTTGACACCGCTCCAGTTCACCTCGCGAAAATCGACCACCAAACGGCGCGGCGCATCCAAGGTAAACACACGGTAGGGCACCGCTTGGGTGATATGTAGATCAATCGCCAACCTGCCACGCCCGGCATCGCGCACAAACGAGCGCGTCGCATCAAGCCGCGCCAAAGCCGACAGCTCTTGGGCCTGAACGCCGCCCGCCAGCACCATAAAGATGATCGTCCAGAATATCCGCAAATTGCCCATCATAAACCCGATCTTTTTCGCAAACTATAGGGCCCCGCCTTCAATTCGAAAACAACCTTCCCCATTTTTGTTCCCTGGGCGTTGCCCGTTCTCGCCTGAAACGCTCCCCCGGAGCGTTTCCAAGACGGCTCGAACTCCGCGCCGCAGGCATCCATGCCTTCACCCCGCGCTGCGTTTGGCCATGAAATCCTGCAATCGCGCCAAGCCTTCAACAATATCCGCCGTGGCCCGTGCATAGGAAAACCGCAACGTCCCTGCCCCGCGCTCATGGTCAAAATCCAAGCCCGGTGTCACAGCCACCCCCGCAACCTCCAATATTTCGGCGGCAAATGCGCGGCTGTCGTCGGTGATTTCTGACACATCCGCATAGATGTAAAACGCGCCGTCCGGTGGCGCGATCTTGTCAAAACCGGCTTTTGGCAACCCTTCCAGCATCAGGCGACGGTTTTCGCGATAGACCACCATGTTGCTCTCCAATTCGTCGCGGCAATCCATCGCCGCCAGCGCCACAAGCTGCGAGGCATGCGACGGGCAGATGAACATATTCTGCGCCAAACGTTCAATCACCCGCACATGATCAGGCGGCACAATCATCCAGCCCACGCGCCAGCCGGTCATTGAGAAATACTTGGAGAACGAATTGATCACATAAACATCGTCACTGATTTCAAGCGCGCTGACCGCGCGGCTTTCATATTGGATGCCGTGGTAAATTTCGTCGGATACGAAGCTGATACCTTGATCCGCGCAAGACCCGATCAACCCCTCCATCGCGCCGTGGTCCAGCATGGTGCCCGAGGGATTCGCGGGCGAGGCGACGATCAACCCGTCCAAGTTCAACCCCGCCAGATCATTTGCCACCGGTTGCAAGCGGTTTTGCGCCGAGGTTTGAATGCCGACGGGCGTTAAATCCAACGCCGATAATATCTGCCGGTAAGACGGATAGCCCGGTTCGCCCAAACCAACCCGCGCGCCTGTGTCAAACAATGTGGTGAAGGCCAAAATGAACGCCCCGGACGAGCCCGGTGTCACAATAACGCGGGCCGGATCCAGCGCTATACCGTACCAATCCATATAAAGCTGGGCGATCCGCGCCCGCAATTCAGGCAGCCCCAAGGCCACGGTATAGCCCATCGGCTGATCTTGCATCGCTGTGGCCAAGGCCGCGCGCGCATTGACGGGCGCTGGTGTGCCGGGTTGGCCGACCTCCATGTGAATGATGTGGCGCCCTGCCGCCTCGGCCAGACGTGCGGCCTCCATCACATCCATCACGATAAAGGGATCAACGACGCTTCGACTTGATGTTTTCATCCAACCCTCACAAACTGCGACCATATTCAGGGCTTTGTCCCAACTCAACGATTGAAGGTCAATGGTGGTTACTCAATTCAAACGTCTATCAGTGACCGCAATCATGTTGATTGTATCCTTGGCCGTGACGGCATTGCCTTTACGGGCCCAAACCTTGATCCGCGATGCTGAAATCGAATATGCTCTGCGCCGTTTGGCCCAACCCATCCTGCAAGCTGCGGGACTAAATGCGAACCGGATCAAAATTCTGGTCATTAAGGATTCGTCCCTGAATGCCTTTGTGATTGATAGCCAACATATGTTCATTCACTCCGGTCTGATCCTAAAGTTGAAAACCCCAGAACAACTGCAAGCCGTGATCGCCCATGAGGCCGCCCATATCGCCAATGGCCATATTTCGCGGCGCCTGTTGAACATGCAATCCGCAAGGACAGCTGCGGGCCTTGGGATATTGTTGTCGTTGGCGGCAGGTGTTGCATCGGGCAATGCGGCGGCGGCTGGCGGGGCTGCTGTTGGCACTATGAGCAGCGCACAACGGGTCTTGATGTCACACACAAGGTCCGAGGAAAATTCAGCCGATCAATCGGGCGCACGTTATATGTCACGCGCGGGGATTGACCCAACCGCCATGGTTAAAGTGTTGGACCTGTTTCGCGGCCAAGAGGCGCTGTCTGTGTCGCGCCGCGACCCTTACGCGTTAACCCACCCGCTGTCGCGCGACCGGCTGCGCGCCGTCAAAGGCTATGCCGCCGCCTACAGCCCCCAAGGTACAGCTGACACCAATTCGGCTTATTGGTATGCGCGCACCCGTGGCAAATTGGGCGCTTTTATCCGCAACCCAAAATGGGGTCTACGCGAGGCCAAAAAGGCTGGATTCACCGATGTCACGTTGATGATGCAGGCGGTTGCCCACCATAAAACGCCAAACCTAAAAAAGGCGCTAAAGGCCGTGAACGCGTTGATTGCGGCGCGCCCCAATGACCCTTATGCGCATGAACTTAAAGGGCAGATATTGCTGGAATCCCGCCAAGCCAAAGCGGCCGCCGCTGCCTATGGAAAAGCGGTCTCATTGGCCCCAGGTGAGGCGTTGATCCTGGCCGGTTATGGCCGCGCTCTGCTGGCGCAAAACACGGGTCCTAGCATCAGAAAGGCGCTTGGCGTTTTGGAAAAAGCCCGTGCGCGCGACCCGCAAGATGCGCGGATGATGCGCGATCTGGCAGTGACTTATGCAAAACTGGGAAATAACGGCATGGCCTCACTGGCCACGGCCGAACGTTATGCGATACAAGGTCGCCTATCGGATGCTGGGCTTCACGCCACCCGTGCCGCGGGGCTGTTGCCGCGTGGCTCGGTTGGTTGGAACAGAGCACAAGACGTGATACGTGCGGCCAAGACCGCACCCAAACGGAGATAACACCTGATATGAAACGCCTAATCCTGTCGGCAGCACTTGCCGCATTCACAGTTGTGACCCCTGCTTTTGCCACCGATATCATCACGATGAGTGACTCCGAGCGCGATGTTTTTCGAGCCGAAGTGCGGGCCTACTTGATGGACAACCCTGAGGTTTTGCTGGAAGCGATTGCGGTTTTGGAAGAACGCCAAGCTGCTGAAGCGACCAACAATGATGTGGCCTTGTTATTGGAAAATAACGACGCAATTTACGATGACGGTGTTTCGTTTGTTGGCGGCAATCTTGATGGCGACATCACAATTGTCGAGTTTGCCGATTACCGGTGTGGCTATTGCAAAAAGGCGCACCCTGAAATAGCCGAATTGGTCACGTCCGATGGCAACATCCGCCTGATCTATAAGGAGTTCCCAATTTTGGGACCGGATTCCTTGACCTTGGCCAATTTCGCGGTTGCCACCCTAATGGTTGCGGGCCCTGATGCCTATGAAGATATCAACAACGCGCTGATGAGCATGCGCGGCGGGCCCAGCCCAGAAGTGCTGCGTGATTTGGCCAAAGCCCATGATTTGGACGTCGCAGCGGTGATGGCCAAAATGGAGAGCGACGAAGTGAGGCAAGTAATTGCGGACAACCGCACACTTGGTCAGGCTCTGAACATTTCAGGCACGCCAACCTTTATCATGGGCGATCAAATGGTACGGGGCTATTTGCCGCTTGAGAACATGCGGGCCTTTGTGGACGAACTCCGCACCGAGTAACCCAGTTAAACAGCAGCTCATCGCCCCCTGACGGGCGCTTTTCGCAAGCGGGCGATGGGTTTTCTCAACTGAAGATAAAATCGTCTATGTCGATTTCGGCAAAGTTGGTGTCTTCCAATACAATCACCGTGGAGTGATACTGGATATGGACCGCGCCGCTGGATTGCGAAATATTCAAATCACTGTAGCTGAACCCAGCACCACCAATGATTTCAACCACATCCAAGCCGTCTTCAAAGTCCATGATGGTGTTTGTGTCGTCGTTTAGATCAAACACAAATCGATCCGCCCCCGCCCCACCGATCAAAATATCCGTCCCATCGCCGCCCCGCAATATGTCACTGCCATTGCCGCCGTTGAGCGTGTCTGCGCCAGCTTGCCCCTTTAGGTCATCATTGCCGTCCTGCCCCTTTAGAACATCGTTGCCATAACCGCCCCTTAGAACGTCATTGCCAGCACCGCCCAAAAGCAGGTCATGCCCCGCCGCGCCCTTCAGAACATCGTTGCCGTTTTTCCCAAAAAGCTTGTCGCTGTTGTCGCCGCCATTCAGGAAATCATCACCGGTGCCGCCATCCAATTTGTCTATTCCAGCGCCACCAAACAGGCTGTCATTGCCAGAGCCACCTTTCAACGTGTCTTTGTCGTTGTCACCATTGATCGTGTCATCGCCTTGATCACCCCACAGCCTATCTTCACCATTGCCGCCGTTAAGGTTGTCATCGCCCCCGTCGCCATGAATGGTATCGTCTTGATCCAGCCCGTTGATGGTCTCTGAGTAATGAGAACCGATAAGCGTATCTGCCGCGTTCGTGCCAGTGGTGGCGCTTAGACTGCTAAGGTCAAATTCGAGCATCATCACTTCATAACTGCCCAGTTGGAATGAAATATCCCCGTCCATATAACCGCTGATGGCATAGTCCGTTGAGGTGAGGTCTGCGTCTGGCTCGTCATAAGCATGCCAGACACGACCAACGTTTTCAGACGCATTGGGGCGGTATACCCCGTCAATATTCGCGCCGCCATATCCCAATACAGTTGCTGTAACGCCGTCGATCTGCGGGAAAAGCGCCCCGAAATCCAGAACGATATCTTGGCCTGCCCCACCGGTCAAAGCCGAGATGAATAGCACCGCCCGCACGCCGTCACTAAAGGCATGCACAGCGTAATCGGCAAGCGCTGTGCCGATGTCGAGAACCACCATGCCATCGGTCGTTTCCTCAAGCAATTCCATAAACTCACCGATCAAAGTCAAGTGGTTTCCCGGACTGGCGAGCGATGTGTTTTGGTATTGCATCGACCAAAATTCCATGGTGTCGATGCCACTGGTGGTAAATTCAGTAAACAGCTCTAATATGGGCGCAACTTGGCGCATCCCCGTGTAGCCATCGGTGCGGAAATTAACGTTCCATTCGGTAATCGCATATGTCAGATCTTGATTTGTACTGTCCTGCCAAAGCGCCATCATCGTGGTAATATCTGAAATCGCGCCGCCTATGCCATCCAGCCCATATAGGTCCGAATTGTAGTAATAGTGGCTGACAACCCCATCAATGGCGGCCAGCTCATCTGCATTGTATTCACTCAAAACAACGCTGTTACGAGCAACCAGATCAATTTCAGGATTGGTGGCATATCCCCAGATTTGGACCTCAATGCGCGGTTCAGCGAATGCATTATCATAGCCGTTCGCGGCAATATACGCGTCGATTGTTTCCTGAATAATCAAAGCCGCAGCGCTAGAAACGTCGCCATATTCTGCTGAGGTGTTGAAATGCGGGGCTTCTGGGTTGTTGTCGTGCTGCGCTTGATACTCGTTTCCCAGCTCAAACGCGGCCACACCAATTGGTCCCATCTGCTCCAATACCGATGTTATGAAGTCCCGCAACGCTTGGGTTTGGGCCGCATCAAATCCACGGTCAGCCCCGATAAGTTGGGTCATAGGCACAACGATGGTGGGTTGAATTGCGTTGGCGACACAATGCACCAAGAACTGGTCCATCGGGATAAGGTTAAACCCAACCTGCCCCGCCCCATTGGTTTGATTGCCAAGGGCATGCACGATGAAATCACGATTTGGCTGCGTAAAGTCAAAATACAGCTCGGTTTCCGAGCCACCAGGGTAGCGTGTGTTGGTAAGGCTTAAGCCCGACGAGGCATTCACAAAATCTGAATAGCGCTGGAAGTTAAACGTCGCGTTTACACCGAAATGACTGGCGCTAACCTCTTCGCCAAGAGCTGCACCTGTAGTTAATGTTATATACGGCATCGTTTCTGGTATCTCTCACCTAAGGGAAATCCAAGGATACGATCAACGTCTTAACGACGTATTAGACATTCAGAAACTATCAGTCCTCGGCGGCCTCTTTCGCGGCGATTTCGGCGTCGATGATTTTGGCGCGGTCTTCAACTTGGCCAACAATATGCTCGACCATCTCATCGTTGGACAGTTTGTGGCTCTGGGCGCCTGCCAGATATACCATGCCGCTGCCAGCCCCGCCGCCGGTGAACCCGACATCGGTCATTAAGGCCTCGCCGGGGCCATTCACCACACAGCCGATGATACTAAGACTCATGGGGGTCTTGATGTGTTCCAGACGTTTTTCCAGCGTCTCGACAGTTTTGATCACGTCAAAGCCTTGGCGCGCGCAGCTGGGGCAGGAAATGATGTTCACGCCGCGGTGGCGCAGGCCCAGAGATTTCAGGATCTCGAAGCCGACTTTGACCTCCTCCACGGGATCCGCGGACAGGGACACACGGATGGTATCGCCGATGCCTGCCCACAGCAGATTGCCAAGGCCAATGGCAGATTTGATGGTGCCCGAGACCAGCCCGCCCGCCTCGGTGACACCCAGATGGATGGGCGCGTCGGTGGCATCGGCCAGCTGTTGATAGGCGGCGGCCGTCATGAAAACATCCGACGCCTTGACCGAGATTTTAAACTCGTGAAAATCATTGTCTTGCAGGATGCGGATGTGCTCCAGCCCGCTTTCAACCATCGCGTCGGGGCATGGCTCGCCGTATTTATCCAGCAGGTGCTTTTCCAGCGATCCGGCGTTAACACCAATGCGGATCGAGCAGCCGTGATCACGGGCCGCTTTGATCACATCGCGCACCCGCTCGGGCTTGCCGATGTTGCCCGGGTTGATGCGCAGACAGGCAGCGCCTGCCTCGGCGGCCTCGATGGCACGCTTATAATGGAAATGGATGTCGGCCACGATCGGCACGGAGCTTTCGGCGACGATTTCTTTGAGCGCGGCTGAAGACGCCACATCCGGCACGGAAACCCGCACGATATCGGCCCCGGCCTCGGCACAGGCTTGGACCTGTTTGATGGTGGCGGAGGCGTCCGAGGTCAGCGTGTTGGTCATGGTTTGCACCGCAATCGGGGAATCCCCGCCGATGGGCACGTTGCCGACATGGATGACACGCGATTTACGACGCTCGATATTGCGCCACGGACGAATGGGGTTATGCGTCATTGATCAGCCTTTATGGGGCAGCCCTTGATGGGCGGTTTCAACTGTGTTCAGGGATTAGATAATCACCAATGCGCGCAGTGGCAACGACTAAGCGTGTCACTAGTCGTTGGTCGGCGCATCCACCGAAAGCTCGGCCACCACTTTGGCGAGGATTTCATTCGCGCTCAGATCGGCCAATTGGTATTTGTCCATGATCTCGGCTTGGCCCAAGGCCACCTTACTGGCAATCGAGGCGCCTTCGCCTGCGGGGCCATAGGTCTTGCCGTTGACGGCGAAATACACGCCACCAGCGTTGCCTGTACGCAGGGTTGGTGGTTGTTGGGTTTTGGGCAACACGTATTTGCTGCCTTTTTCCATGACGGATTCAAAGATCACCGTGCCGTCGGCCGAACTGACCCGCACCCAAGCGGATTTGACGGCAAATATCGAAACTTCCGGCACGCCGTCCTCAGTCACCTTGATCAAGGTCGGATCAGCCGTGCCGGCGGTGTCCGTGGTTGGCACGTCAGGCGTGTCCAAACCCGCCATAACGCGGCGCAGATCTGCGCCGTTCAAATTGTCGTCGGGTGCCAGCGTGCCAAAACTCTGTGGGTTCAGCGCAGCAATCGGGCCATCGCGGGCCACCATCACAGGCACGTCCAAGGCTTGCGGACGATACAGGCGGTCCAGCGCATCCGGTGTCGGGGCAACAAAGCCCGAGGATTGCGCGGCAGAGGCCAAGGCGACATCATCGCTGACCGCCAAGGGGTCAACCGTCGAGGTCACACCAGGCGATTGCTCAACCGGCGCGAATTGCACCCGCTGCACTTCTTGCAACACGGACCAACCGCCAAACCCAATGCCACCGATCAGCGCCACCAGAACCAACACAGAGCCAATGGCACCGGGTTCAATATGGGCGAACATCGCATCGCGTTGCGGCACGAAAGCAGCGTTTGGGTCAGACAGCGGATCACGGCGTTCCTGCGGTTTGGTTTTGATGGCGATCTTGGAGGCAAAGGACGCCTCTGAGGACATGCCGTGGGCTGTTTGGTAATCGCTTTCTTTGCAGAATTCCTGAAAGGCCCATTCTGGATCCAGCTCCAAATAGCGCGCATAAGAACGCACGTAGCCAGCGATAAAGCTGGGGGAATCAAACGCATCAGGGTCAGAATTTTCGATCGCAGCGATGAACGAAGCTTTGATCTTAAGCTCGCGCTGTACATCCAGCAGGGATTTTCCAAGGGTGGCGCGTTCGCCGCGCATCACGTCACCAAGTCGCAGATCGTAGGCGTCAAAGCCGCTGGGCGCGCTGACTTTAGCCTCCTTAGACGGTAAAAAACGCCTGATCATACACCCAACTCCGCTCTCACTTGATCATCCCCAAATCAGCTGGCGATTCGATCTGCGCCAACCTATTGATCATTCCATAGCACAGGACAACCAATATTGCACGTTTACAGTGCGCTAGCCGGTTAACTCGGCGCGATTCAGCGCACATTGCGACCATAGATGGTCCAGCGCCGAAACCAACTTGTCCATCTCGTCAGCTCCATGCACCGGGGATGGGGTGAAGCGCAGCCGCTCAGTGCCACGCGGCACGGTCGGAAAATTGATCGGCTGAACGTAGATGCCATAGTCTTCCAGCAATCGATCCGACAGCATTTTACATTTCACCGGATCGCCGACATGGACCGGCACAATATGGGTTCCGTGATCAATGATCGGCAAGCCAAGCGCCTTTAGACGGTCCTTAAGGATTTGCGCCTGCGTTTGCTGAAGTGCACGTAAATGCGGATCAGTCTTAAGGTGTTTGACCGAGGCAGCCGCCCCCGCCGCCACCGCTGGCGGCAGGCTGGTGGTGAAAATGAAACCCGGCGCATATGACCGGATCGCATCGGCCATTTTGGTCGAGGTGGCGATATATCCGCCCATTACACCATAGGCTTTGCCAAGGGTGCCGTTGATGATGTCGATACGCCCCATCAACCCGTCGCGTTCCGCTACCCCTGCCCCGTGCGCTCCGTACATGCCCACGGCGTGGACCTCATCGATATAGGTTAGGGCGTTGAATTCCTCGGCCAAATCAAGGATTTGTTCGATCGGGCCAAAATCGCCGTCCATGGAATAAATCGATTCAAACGCAATCACACAGGGCTGACCTGGCTCCAATGATTCGAGCAATTCACGCAGATGCGCGACGTCGTTGTGACGCCATACTTTCTTTTCACCACGCCCGTTGCGAATACCTTGGATCATCGAGGCATGGTTCAACTCATCCGACAAGATAACCAAACCCGGAAACAGGCGCGGCAGGGTCGAAAGCGTCGCGTCATTGGCAATATAGGCCGAGGTAAACACCAGCGCGGCCTCTTTTTGGTGCAGATCGGCCAGTTCGGCCTCGAGCTGTTTGTGGTAAACCGTGGTGCCGGAAATATTGCGCGTGCCACCGGAGCCAGCACCTGTGGCGTTCAAAGCTTCGTGCATAGCCTCGAGCACATGCGGATGCTGTCCCATGCCCAGATAGTCATTGCCACACCACACTGTGATCGGACGCTCTTGGCCGTCAGGACGTCGCCAAATCGCATGTGGGAACGCGCCTTTGCGCCGCTCGATGTCAATGAACGTGCGGTAACGTCCCTCGTCATGCAGGCGTTGCAGGCTTTCGTCCAGTTTGGCGGTGTAGTCCAATGCTTCGCTCCTTGATGTTAGCGGTGCAGAATCACCACCAAACCCGTCTTTGGCGCATAGTATCGGCCTAAGATACCTGCGAACAGGTTACAAAATGCCGCGACTGCCGAATTTAGTCCTGAACGACAATCATGCAATCTTTGGCTCCATCCGCCGCACAGGCTTCTATCGCTGCGTCACCGGCTGTGTCACCTTTTGACGCCGCATAGCTGCCCTCTACTGGCGATATGGCAAAGGCTTTGGGCCCTTTCCCACGCATATAAGTTTTCTTGAATGCCGCAGTGGCGCTGGCCGACAATTGAAACGTTTGAGCGGCGAATTTCTTGGGCAAGATATGCGCCACGACAAGGCATTTTGCAGACCCGCCGCGCATCCCGTTACATTCGGCAAGGGCGGCGTTTTCAGCTGCCTCAACGCTATGGTGATTTGACGTCGCCACCGTGGCCTTATGGGCAAGCCCGTCTTTTGGGGATGCGGCAATCGCACCGTAATACAGCACCGAATTAAACTCTTTCATCGCCGCCATCACGTTCAGCGTTGCATGATCAGCATCGCTCATGAAATCCTGAGTTTTGATCACAAATTCGGACCCTTTATGGGAAAACAGCATCTTCTTTGCAGATTTCCCATCCAACACGTCCTCGGCGCCAAAACCCGCCGTTACACTGATTGCCAAAACCGCAACCGATGTCCAAAAAAGTCTCATGATACTCTCCCCTTATGCACAGAACACTACCCCGCAACACCGCATCTGACCAGCCCCTATGGACAAGCCGGAAACGACTGCTAGGCTGGGCTGAATACCAACCAATGGAGTACATAATGACCCTTGATGCTGTCCTTAGCCAAATTGATGAAAACCTGCCTCAAGCCACGGACCGTTTATTGGATTTGTTACGTATCCCCTCTATTTCCACCGATCCGGCCTTTGTGGCGGAATGCGACCGCGCAGCTGATTGGCTGGTTGAGGATCTAAAATCCATCGGCTTTGACGCCAGCAAACGCCCAACCACCGGCCACCCTATGGTCATGGCCCATGCGCAGGGCACGGGCACACATGTCATGTTTTACGGGCATTACGATGTCCAACCAGTTGATCCGCTTGACCTTTGGGACACCCCTCCGTTTGAGCCCGCCATTGAGGACACCGACAAGGGCGTGGTCATTCGCGGGCGCGGCTCCAGCGACGACAAGGGCCAGTTGATGACCTTTGTTGAAGCCTGCCGTGCCTGGGTGCAGGTCCACGGGGCGTTGCCTATCAAGGTCTCGATCTTTTTTGAAGGCGAAGAGGAATCAGGGTCGCCATCCTTGGTGCCTTTCATGAAGGAAAATGCGGCCGAGCTGACGGCTGACGTGGCGCTGATCTGCGACACCGGCCTGTTTCAAAGCACCGTGCCCGCCATCACAACCCAGTTGCGCGGCATGTTGACGGAAGAGTTCAGTATCAAAGGCGCAAGCCGTGATCTGCATTCGGGCATGTATGGCGGCTTGGCCGGCAACCCTATTCATGTGCTGTCTGACCTGATTTCAGGTCTGCACGACGACACGGGCCGCATCACGCTTGCGGGGTTCTATGACGACGTGCCAGAGCTGTCAGACGAGATGCGCAGCCAATGGCAAAACCTTGCCTTTGATCACGCCACGTTCCTTGGCGATGTTGGCCTTACGGTGCCCGCGGGCGAAGACGGGCGCACGCCGCTTGAAATGATCTGGTCGCGCCCGACTTGCGAGATCAACGGGATTTGGGGCGGCTACACAGGGGGTGGGTTCAAAACCGTGCTGCCCGCCCAAGCACATGCCAAACTCAGCTTTCGTTTGGTGGGGCAACAGGACCCCGACAAAATCCATGCGGCGTTTGAGGATTATATCAACGCTGGGCTGCCGGATGACTTTACGGCTGAATTCACATCGCACCGCGGCGCACCGGCCTCGCAAATGTCGACCGAGAACCCTGTGTTTGAAAAATCCCGTTTGGCGCTGTCGGATGAGTGGCCGCAACCGGGTGCCTATGGCGGCTGCGGAGGCTCGATCCCGATTGCAGGGCTGTTCAAGGAAGTGCTGGACATGGACGCGATGTTGATCGGCTTTGGCAAAGACGACGATGCGATCCACTCGCCGAATGAAAAATACGACATGGAGAGTTTTCATAAGGGCACACGCAGCTGGGCGCGCATTCTGGCGGCGCTGGCGAAGTAGACCTGTTGGTCGGATTGAAGCAATCTTACCACCGTGAATAAAACTCTGGTTTCAATTTGCGACTTTCCTTGGCATCCAGAAATATTGTTTCGTCATTTGAATAAACCGCCACGTTTTTTTGGTAAAGCGTGGTGAGCAGGCTGATTGAAAACATAAATGTCACCCACCGCAGCGCAAAAGAAATCGGTAAATCAACCGGCCAAAAACCAAATTGGAAACCGCTGCCCAACACCCCTATAATCAGCGCCACTATGGCATAACCTATGGCCAGAACAAAGATGCTCTTTCTGGCCCAAAACGTCGCCCTACGTGCCGTACCAGCACTAATGGGCCTACCAACGGCTGCGGCCACCAGCCACGGCGAATAGCGCATAAATGCATAGGCAAATGCGGTTGTGCCTATGACATTGAACACCACATCGACAGGCCCCCTTGCCAGCGCCTCGGAGTAATCAGCAAAGTTAATCCGACCCGAACCGCCAAAGAGGTTGGCCAAAATAGCAATCGGCACGCCGACAACGAATGCAATCACGATTACCAGTACCAACAAGCGCCAGATATATGCCCAGATCCGGCCCAATTGTAATTTTGGCAATATCTTGTTGGGTTGCTCGTCCAAAATAACAAATCGGTGCCATGCAACCGTGACCCAATAAAGACTGATCACCAACACCAGCAGTGGAATGACAATAACGCGCGTGGTGCCGAACGGATCATTCAGTATAGCTTGCGCGCCAAAACTATTACCAGAAAGCGCAACTTGCCAAAAATCATAACTCAAAAGCCCGATCACCCCGATATTAAGCAACAGAATCGGAATGCTGAACCTAAGCGCTGCTTTGAGATTACCAAGAACACTGTCCAAAGCATCATTCGCGATTTCCATTGCCTGCATTGTTCCACTCCGCACTATAAAACCCACGCTCAAGCTATAAAGAGCGCGGCTGGATCAAATCAACGTTGATTTCACCTCTCCGGATAAAATGCACGGTTGTGGCGCAGGCATACCACGCCAAGCAGACCAAAATCCTTTCAAAGGATTTTTCAAATATTTTCCAAAAATATTTGGTGCGGCCCCAACCGACAGCGATCCGCACATTTTTCACCAATCGCAACGCCCAAAGGTCTAGTCAACGCTTGCCTGCCGTTTGTTGCGCATCACTTTAGCGATCAGCAATACCGAAGGAGCAGCGTGAAATAGAACATCAAACATATCCGAAGGCTGCCCCAGATCTCCCGCGCCCAACATCTTTAACTTTTGCCAAAGATGTGGTTCTGGCACAAAAGGCGACAAGCCAAGAAAAATTGCCGCTATAACGAGCGTCTTCATCGAGATTTTGTCAAGCCAAGCCATTTCACGTCTCACATCTGCTGGGGCTGGGGGAATAAGTGGCGCGGTTGACGGGACTCGAACCCGCGACCCCCGGCGTGACAGGCCGGTACTCTAACCAACTGAGCTACAACCGCGCACTTTAACAAATCATCTTATCAACAATCTGTTTGGGCGTTCTAGGGCTACGGGCGATAGGCGTCAAGCGGTTCCGACAGCTTTTAGCAAAATAGTTTTTGCCGCCGGCCAGATTATGCACCCAGCTTGATTTGTTGGCCCTTGCGCAGGTGATAAACACAGCCCTGCCCGCCCGTTAGGGCCGCACTGCCCGCCAAATCCAGCCCCAGCCAAAGCCCGCGCATGACATGGGACGTGACCCCATGGGTGACAATGATGCAAGGCCCGCTCAACGCCTTTAGAAACGAGTCGCACCGCGCACTGAGGTCATCAAAGCTTTCCGCCGATGAATTGGCAAAATACCAAGCAACACCGCCATCTCGCTGCGCATAGGCATCGGGCCAGCCCGCTTTGATCTCATGCTCGAAAAGCCCTTCCCACGCGCCCTGCCTCAGCTCCACCAATCGGTCGTCGGTTTTGTATTCGCAACCTAAAACCTTGGTGACAATGTCTGCCGTCTGACAGGTGCGCCCCTGTGGGCTGCTGAACACCGGCAGGGTGGTGTTGCCCGAGGCACGCAATATTTCACCCTGCGTAGCCGCATGGCGTTGGCCCAATTCGGTCAGCGGAGAATTCAGGCTGCCCTGATAGCGCCCGTCGCGATTCCACTCGGTCTGACCGTGGCGCAATACAAATATTTCTGGGTATTTGTCAGCCATGGCCTTCACACGAAAAATAAGGGGAATGGTGGGTGATGAGAGGCTCGAACTCCCGACATCTTCGGTGTAAACGAAGCGCTCTACCAACTGAGCTAATCACCCGTATCGATGCGCGGTTTAGCGCGACTTGGTTGGGGTGCGCAAGCCCCTTTCACAGAAAAACGCACCTCTTTCGAGGTGCGCTTTGTTTTTTATTGGTTCTGCCAGTGTTTGGCCAGTGCTTGGCCGGCGTTTGAACTGTGTTTGATCAGGGATTTGGGTCCATTTTCACGACTGTACCGCCCTCGGGTTCTTTGTGGCGGCGCACTTTGGTGACCATCACGGTGGCGTTTGGTTTATCAATCACGCGGGTGACTTTCATTTTGCCAAACGGGTGCAGGTTCAACTCTTCGCCGTTGCCCAAAGCCTCGCCCAGCACCGCCAACATCGCTTCGACCGTCGGCTTGGCGTCTTTCTTTTTGATGCCAGAGCGTGCAACGACCCGATCAACCAGTTCTTTCTTGCGCAGTGTCGGAACTTCTTTTTCAGTCTCCACGGCAGTAACCGCAGAAGCCGGCGCGACTGCTTTGATAGGTTTTATCGCGGCCCGCTTTACGGGTGCTTTTTTCTTTACTGAGGTGGTTGTTTTCTTTGGTGTGGTTGCCATTGCTCTGGTAGCCCTTTTTGTTTCTAGTTTGGAAACAACCTAGCTTAAAAAGGTTAATTGCACCAGCTTTGAACGCAATCTAAGTGGATATGTGCCTAAAATGCAAAAAGGGCACCCGCAAAGGTGCCCTTTCAAAAAAATCATGCCAAAGGATAGGCGCGAAAGATCAATGCGCGGTTGCGCCTGCGTCCCCTGCCTTGCTGCCCAATGCTGCTTTAGCTGCTGCCGCTTCTTCCGCCGCTTCGTCCCAGTCAACGGGCACAGGTTCAGACACCAAGGCGTGTTTTAACACCTCGGACACATGTGACACAGGGATGATCGTCAGCCCCTCTTTCACATTGTCAGGGATTTCAACCAAATCCTTTTCGTTATCAGCCGGAATCAGCACTGTCTTGATGCCACCGCGCAAAGCCGCCAGCAGTTTTTCTTTTAAACCGCCGATGGGTAACACGTTGCCGCGCAGGGTGACTTCGCCGGTCATGGCGATGTCTTTCTTCACCGCAATCCCTGTCAGAACCGAAACAATCGAGGTCACCATGCCAACCCCGGCGCTCGGCCCGTCTTTGGGTGTTGCACCTTCGGGCACGTGGACGTGGATATCGATTTTCTCAAACTGCGGTGGTTTGACGCCGATTTGCGGGCTGATAGAGCGCACGAAGGAGCTGGCCGCATCGATGCTCTCTTTCATCACGTCGCCCAGTTTGCCGGTGGTCTTCATCCGGCCCTTGCCTGGCAGTTTCAGCGCCTCAATCGACAGCAATTCGCCGCCCACCGATGTCCAAGCCAGTCCGGTGACCACGCCGACCACATCTTTTTCTTCGGCCAAGCCGTAACGGAACCGTTTAACGCCCAGATAATCCTCAAGATTATCGGTTGTGATGACGACTTTTTCTTCCTCATCACGCACAATTTTGGTCACGGCTTTACGGGCCAATTTGGCGATTTCACGTTCCAGATTACGCACACCGGCTTCACGGGTGTAGGTGCGAATGATCTCTTTCAACGCCTTGCTTTTCAGCGTGAACTCACCTTTTTTCAAACCATGATTTTTGACCTGTTTGTCGATCAAATGCTGCTTGGCGATCTCGCTTTTCTCATCTTCAGTATAACCTGACAACGGGATGATTTCCATCCGGTCCAGCAAGGGGCCCGGCATGTTATAGCTGTTTGCCGTGGTCAGGAACATCACATCAGACAGGTCATATTCGACCTCAAGATAGTGATCCGTGAAGGTGCTGTTTTGTTCGGGGTCCAGAACCTCGAGCATTGCAGACGCCGGATCGCCGCGAAAATCCTGGCCCATTTTGTCGATTTCATCGAGCAAAATCAACGGATTGGTGGTTTTTGCTTTTTTCAGCGCCTGAATAATCTTACCGGGCATGGAGCCGATATAGGTCCGGCGGTGGCCGCGGATTTCACTTTCGTCACGCACCCCACCCAGCGAGATACGAATGAATTCGCGGCCCGTGGCGCGGGCCACCGATTTACCAAGGCTGGTTTTACCCACACCAGGAGGGCCGACCAAACACAGGATCGGGCCTTTCAGTTTGCGCGAACGCTGACCAACGGCCAGATATTCGACGATGCGTTCCTTAACTTTTTCCAACCCGTAGTGATCGTCATCCAGCACCTTTTGCGCCGCATACAAATCCTTTTTCACGCGCGAACGCTTGCCCCACGGAATGCTCAACATCCAATCCAGATAGTTGCGCACAACAGTGGCTTCGGCCGACATTGGCGACATGTTCTTCAGCTTTTTGATTTCGGCGTTGGCTTTTTCCAGCGCTTCCTTGCTCAGCTTGGTTTCGGCAATGCGGCCTTCCAATTCGGCAACTTCGTTCTGGCCCTCTTCGCCATCGCCAAGTTCCTTTTGGATCGCCTTCATTTGCTCGTTCAAATAGTATTCGCGCTGGGTGCGCTCCATCTGGCTTTTGACGCGGGTCTTGATCTTTTTCTCGACCTTTAGCACGGACATTTCGCCCTGCATCAGACCGTAAATTTTCTCAAGGCGCTCTGCGACCGACAAGGTTTCCAGCAATTCCTGTTTTTGTTCGACTTCGATGCCCAGATGACCGGCAACCAAATCAGAAAGCTTGTCGCTCTCAACTGCATCAGCCACGGCGGACAGGGCTTCCTCGGGGACGTTTTTCTTGATTTTGGCGTAACGCTCAAATTCGGTGCCGACGGAACGCACCAGCGCTTCAACCGTGTCAGCATCGCCTTGGGTTTCTTCCAACGGCACGGCGTGGGCCTCAAAGTAGTTTTCGTTTTCGATATAGTCGGTGATCTTGACGCGCATGCGCCCCTCAACAAGCACCTTAACGGTGCCATCGGGCAGTTTCAGCAGTTGCAGAACATTGGCCAAAACGCCGACGTTATAGATGCCATCTGAATCTGGATCGTCTTGCGAAGGGTCAACTTGGCTCGACAGCAGGATCTGCTTGTCGTCCACCATCACCTCTTCCAGCGCTTTAACGGATTTTTCACGGCCCACAAACAGTGGCACAATCATATGTGGGAACACCACAATATCGCGCAGCGGCAGGACGGGGTAGGATGTGCTCAATTGCTCAGTCATTTTTTATCCTTGTTATGTGGCCGACAACCACAGGTCCCTGATTTTATAGGCGGCCTGCCTGTCTCCGGTCTTTGGTCAATAGACGTGGGGATGCCCCATCAATCTTTCAACCATTAACCTGCCATACAGATTTTGGGGCAATGTGCCTTTCTGGGGCGGCAGGGGCAAGCAAACAATTGTGTTTTATCATTAAAAAGCGTCAGATTCGTGAATTACGGATGAATTATGTACATTTCAGGGCCATTTTTGTGCAAATCGGCTAAATTGGCTCAATATCGCCCTGCGCACGCTGGGCGTGGAACTTGGTTTCGAATTTTGCGAAATCTTTGGCAGCGATAGCGGCGCGCATGTCAGCCATCAATTCCTGATAATAATGCAGGTTGTGCCATGTCATCAGCATCGAGCTGATGATCTCTTGGGATTTAAACACGTGATGCAGATAGGCCCGCGAATAGTTCCTGCAGGTCGGACATGTGCAAGCCTCATCCAGCGGGCGCGGATCGTCACGGTGGCGGGCGTTTTTGATGTTCAGCACACCGTTGCGGGTGAAAATCTGACCCGTGCGCCCAGATCGGCTTGGCAAAACGCAATCAAACATATCAATGCCGCGTTTCACACCGCCTACCAAATCGTCTGGTTTGCCAACCCCCATCAGATAGCGCGGCTTGTCAGATGGCAGCATGTCAGGGGCGTAGTCCAACACGTCTAACATGACCTCTTGGCCCTCGCCCACAGCCAAACCACCAACCGCATAACCTTCAAAACCGATGGATTTCAACGCCTCGGCGCTTTCCTCGCGCTGGTCTTTGAACACGCTGCCTTGCTGGATACCGAACAGCGCATGGCTCGGCCTGTCACCAAAAGCATCGCGCGAACGCTGCGCCCAACGCATCGACATTTGCATGGATTTCAGTGCCACGTCCTCAGCGGCTGGATGCGGGGTGCATTCATCAAAGCACATAACAATGTCACTGCCCAGCAGGCGTTGGATTTCCATGCTTCGTTCAGGGGTGATCTCGTGTTCGCTGCCATCAATGTGCGATTTGAAGATCACGCCGTTTTCCGACATTTTGCGCAGATCAGACAGGCTCATCACTTGAAACCCACCTGAATCCGTTAAAATGGGCCGTTCCCAGTTCATGAACTTGTGCAAGCCGCCAAGGTTGGCGATCCGCTCGGCTGTGGGGCGCAGCATCAGATGATAGGTGTTGCCCAGCAAGATATCAGCGCCGGTGGCGCGCACGTTTTCGGGCATCATCGCCTTAACGGTGGCGGCAGTGCCAACTGGCATGAAAGCAGGCGTGCGAATTTCACCACGCGGGGTGGAGATTGCACCGGTGCGGGCTTTGCCGTCTGTCGCGGCCAGATCAAAGGTAAATTTTGTCATAGCGCCGCCATAGGCCACGCCGCGCAGGATTGCAAAGGGTCAGTCGTTGGGCAGGTGAGGAATGTCGGCTTTTCCCACTCAAACCCGACCCGCGCCTCGAACCACCCAACTCTTTCGTTACGTCGCTATTAAAGTTCGGCTGCGGTAGATTCCGTATAGAAAAGACTACTCAATCTCGATCCTGCCATTGCGGCTACTGTACGTTATGCACGTCTCGAACCTTCTATCAAATAGGGCCCAACTCGGATGGTCTTTTTCCGTCATCCAAGTCTTTTAGTCTAATAGCTTCAGCAAAACAAAGACCAGTGGCGGCGCAATGGACAAGCGACCCTCAATGCGATGCTGTGAATTGTTCAGAATCTGGGCGAAGCCGCCGAGCAATCGCCGGCCCGCCCATTGGGGCGCCGAATTGAAATACCGATAAATGGCCGTGGCCAATACATGCGCAGGGCAGCGCATTGCCTTTCAACGCTCCTAGTGCTCGCTGGCGCCAAGTATTTATTGCAACTTTAAATGGAGCGGCGAAATCGCTGTTTGATATATGAAAATAGTTAGAAACTTGTTTGCCCTGATTGTTCTACCTTTGGCCCTAGCGGCCTGTGTAGGCAGTGGCACCGATCCCAACAAAACAGCCGCCGCGCCGCTGACGGGCCAATACCGTGTCTCATCACTGACCGTTTCGGTTACGGAAGACGTACGCGTAAATGAGTTGCCACGGTTCACAAATGAACCAAAAGAAAAAACAGTGAGCACGCTTAAATCCTACGTCAATAATGCGATGCGAAAAACTGTTGCGACGGCATTTGTCGGGACAAGGCCGGTGACCATCGAGGCGAAAATCACGCGGGTTCAAATTGCGACAAATGGCGGTGTGATCCTTATGCAAGTGTCCAGCTATATGAGCGGCATTGTAACAATGAAAGACGCGAAAACCGGGGCCATTTTGCGCACGTCTCGGATCAATGTTGAAGATCGCCCATCGTTTAGGGGGCAAGGCGTTTTCGTGCTTGTTGCGGTGGCTGTCAACTCGTCCACCTCACCAGAAAAACGCTACACCAGCTTGGCAGATTTGTTTGCAAAGGAAGCTTTGGAAATTCTTGAATAAAGCTGTCTTTCGACGTGTTTAAAAGGGTGCGCTGGTCGCACCCTTTTTTTGTGCGCTGCCTATTCTTTATCACGTAGTTTAGGTGCCAAACGCGTGCAACTGTTACCGACATATGTGCTGGCTGTAATACGGCCTGCGCTTAATGTAGCTGTGTAGGTACAAATTTGCTTAACGGTTTCTGTGCGATATCCTGACGTGATCCATTTACCGTTCATGTAGTGTTGGATTGGCACGCGATTGCGATAAGAGTTCTTATACTGCCATATCGCTTTTGCTCGATCCTGAGCGATCGGTTTGCCGATAACCGCTGAGACTTGCGCAACTGAGCTGCCGTTAAACTGGCTTTGCCGCGCTTCTATGTCTTCTTTTGTTTCAAAGCACCCTGACAAAAGGGTCGAGAGCGTGAGTGCCACAAGGGCCTTATGTTTAATCATTCAATGATCTCCTATATGTATGACCAAAGCCTCCAAACAGGAGAAAACTGGTGCAAAATTAGTATCAATATTTGGCCCAGAGACCGCAACCCCAAATCTTACTCGGATATGGAAACATCAACCTCGGATGGAGGCAACACAACACATGTCGACACCCCAGCGGCCCTGCACCCGCAGGGCTTTTGCTTATCAAAAAGGAACTTTCTGGCCAATCGAATGCATTCGAGCCTTTTGGCCTGGCAACGCGAGGAGAATAAGTGTCCAAGACTGGTGGGGCAGACCAACCAGAGCAACCCAATCTGGTGTTGAATTCGGTCGTGTGGCCTCTTGTCATTGTGGGTCAATCCGCGTAACAATTGCTATCTGGGGCGAAATTACCGCTCGTGGTTCTGGTGATACATGTTCCTATATATAACCATCTCTCTCTTTGTTTCTTCTATGCTGGCCTTGATCGCGTTTTTGCAGTCGGACGCAGCTTGGTGGAAAGGGCCGACTGCAGCGCTCGCCTTAGTATTGCTTGGCTATCTCGCATTCACCGTTTCATTTGACCAAGAGGGTTTTACCCGACAACAACCGGTCTTGGGCTTGGTCATCAGCGCGTGGCTCTGTGGCTTGATCGTTCTTATAGGATCAGTCCTCGCGCTGATCATGCGCAATTTCTACAGCACCGGAAAAATTGCTAAGCTTATTTTCCTTGGCAGTTCGTCCCTGATCTTTGTGTCACTTATGGCGGTGGCACTTACCCAAAGATGAATTTTCACTTTGAGCTGTAAGCAGGCATACGCTTCATTTCGCAAGAACGGCTGTTTTGCCAAGCATCCGATCAAACTTGGCCGCACAGATGAAATCATTTTGCGTCAGCCCACCCGCATCATGAGTGGTGAATTCCACCTCGCAATAGCCCCAGCCAAAGCGGACGTCAGGATGGTGGCCTTCTTGATCGCCCAGAAAGGCCGCGAGATTGGCGTGGTACACCGATTTAGCGAAGCCCATAAATTCAAACCGCCGCACCAGTGCTGCGCCCGAATCCGCCAGTAGCCAATCCACATGTAGCTGGTCCATCAAGGCGCTGGCGGCCTCGGCGCTCATGGGTTCTATCGCACCCGAGCAGGGTTCACAGTGCTGGTCGCCTAGTGCATTCGTCACGTTGGTCTCTCCGAATATATACGGTGCAGCTACCCGCGCCCTGCTCGCAAGTCTATGTAATTCCCGCAAATGGTCCAGCCCAAAATGTGCGGCAACGCATTGTGAATTCAATTGCGTGGCGGTGAAAACGGGTTTCTGAAGCTGCGGCATTTTCGGCTCTGGACGATGGCGGCATCAATCCTTATATATTCAGTCAAGTAATTGCGCGAGGACATCATGAACGCCACCCCAGACGCCCCTCAAACGGGCACCGATACGGCCCCTTTAGAGGGCACACCCCTGATCAAGCCCTCCAGCACGGATCATGCATTGTATGAGCCACTCGTTGAGGCCTGCCGTTCGGTGTATGACCCCGAGGTTCCGGTGAATATCTATGATCTGGGGTTGATTTACACGATTGATGTGTCGGATGAGGGCGACGTTTTGGTGCTGATGTCACTGACAGCACCCGGCTGTCCAGTGGCGGGCGAAATGCCGGGCTGGGTTGCCGATGCGATTGAACCCCTGCCCGGTGTGAAAACCGTTGACGTGCAACTGGTTTGGGAGCCGCAATGGGGCATGGACATGATGTCTGACGAGGCGCGTCTGGAACTTGGCTTTATGTAAAGCGCGTATCAAACGCCTATTAGGTTCTGACTCGATTTTCGATATTTCCTGAACCTATGCGGTATAATTCTGCTAGACGGCTTGGCTCAAATGCCAAGCACCTCAGACCCAATGATACCCACCATTCAGATTTGCCGCATCAAATGACCGCTCCCAGCTTGCGGTTTCAACGGGTCGCAACAACACAGGTCTCAAATTTCTCTGCCGGCGTTTGATATTGCAAGGTCTTTCTCGGTCGCTCGTTAAGTTGGCGTGCAACTGCGCTGAGTTTAGCTTGATTAAATCCGGATATGTCGGTGCCTTTTGGAAAATACTGCCTGAGAAGGCGGTTACTACCACGTTGCCACGGAGATTGAGGATCACAAAAATAGACATCTATATTCGTGGCCATGGTAAATTTTTGATGCCCCGACATTTCTGATCCGCGATCCCAAGTCAGAAATTTGTAGAGTGCCTTAGGAAGTTTTCGAGCTTGTTTGATCAGGGCTGTCGTCACGCTCAGTGTGTCCTTATTCCCAACTTTGGCCAGCAACACGAAGCGGGAATGGCGCTCAACCAGCGTCGCGATGTAGCTGTTGTTCGATCCTGCAATCAAGTCACCTTCCCAATGCCTCGGAACGGCACGATCTTCGACCTCCGCTGGGCGTTCGCTAATCGAAACAGCATTTTCGATTTTGCGCAACTCAAGGCCTTTTGAGTTGCATATCGGGAACGTCGGATCGCACGCGGACTGCGCAGGCATTCCTGCAATTCCTTCTTTAAAACCCCTCGGGTTTGAACATAGAGGCTGCGATATATCGTTTCGTGTGACACGCGGTTTTGCTCTTCATCAGGATATTTGCGTTTGAGCCACCCTGTGATTTGCTGCGGTGACCATTTCCGACGCAGCTTGCGCGCTATCAACTGGCACAAAGCATCGTTGAACGAAAGCTTACACGATTTGGGCCGGGTTGCGCAGCCCCAGGCTCGCTGGTCTGTGCGGGCAGCGCGATAGACTTGATGCCCGCCATTCCTGCGAACCTCTCGGCTGATCGTCGAAGGCGACCGGTTCAGGCTTTGGGCGATTGAACGAAACGACTGTTTTGCGGCAAGCCCACGGGAAATTTCCTCCCGTTCAATGAGGCTCAGGGCACATCGCGACCGCGTGCGATCAGCGGGCCGAATCCCACCAGTTCGCGCCAAATGAGGGAAAATCGAAGACGACGCACGATTGAAGTGACGCCCAATCGAACTCATCGACTCACCGCGTTGCCACCGGTCCCACATTTCCGACTTCTGTTTGTCCGTATAAAACGTCCGTTTGCGATACTTCATGATAAACACTCCATCTTTTTCAAAAGATTAAAGTGTTGCGTCGACCCGTTGAAACCACAGGACAAAGCGGCCATTAGATCTCGGGAGCTTTTACGCAGATTGCGGGTCCTAAAAGCGGACAATAAGCTTAGCTGCCTATCGACTGATGCGAACGGCACCCAAAAGACGCAGGGTCGGATGCTCTAGTCACTCCTCTGCAATTTCTGGTACCAGTGCATCCTTGTCGAGTTTGCGAATTCGGCTATGACCGGGATTCCCCGATGGTGCTTCCATTTCTTCAGGGACCAAAATAGTGACCGCATGTGCCCCAAACAAATCGGCAGGGAAGCTGAATGGAGCCATCGCCAGATATAGATCCTCCTCGCGCCCGATCCATATGCGGGGCCTTTCCTCGGTGTAACGTAGCCCTCTGAACCTGATTGAATCGTCGCCATCACCTGGCCGAAAAACCTTTTCCCCGAGCCGGACCACGCCATTACCGGTTTCGGTGACTTGCCGCCGCGCCTCGCCGCCCCTTAATCGCACCAATTCACCTGTTTCCAGCAGTCGGGCAATACCCGCCATTTGCGGCGGTTGTTCGTGAATATACACAAGCCGCTCAGACCTTACGTTGTTAAGCTCGAAGGATATAAGCCCGCCAGGATTGAACAGCTCAAATCGTTCCCAAGCATATGCGGCACCGGCCTGCGTTGGTGCCTCTTGTGCGCCCGGTAACCGCCCAGTTGTTTCATTGCTTTCGGCACGCAAATTCACCGTGCCGAGGGTATAACTCGACACCACATACTTAGGCGGGCGTCCGAACCGTTCCTCAAAGAAAACCCGCGGATCGGGATTGTCGCTTGTGAACATTTTCCACCCCAGGATGTGGCAATCAGAATGAACCCGCTCAGGTGTGACTTTGCCATCCCCAGTCAGGGCAACTTCGCTGCCTGTAATGAAAACACGGCGTAGACGCTTTGCCGGATCATTTACACGCAGCACCACCGAATTTTCAAAAGAGGCCACCAGAAATATCGGAGGGCCGTCGTGCGCAATCACCAAGTCAGCCACCTTGACACTTGTTCCAGTGTCGCCAAAGTGGATGTCACTCATACCACTGCCCTCGTAGCCACCGATCACGGCAATGATGGTGCCCTGATCGGGCCGAGGTAAGGCGCAATTCCGGCGTTTTATCAGCACATCTATCATGTATCTAAGGGCCGTTCCCGGCTGTGGTGTTTTTGTGAGCCTCTTGATTTGATTGCTTTCCTCGGCCGAGATACGCCCATTGCCATCACGATCCGCCAATTTGAAAAGTTCGGCGATGCCAATTTCCATTTCTTTATCCGAGACAACGCCATCACCATCAAAATCCAGCGCTGGCGGCGGCAATATTCTGGCTTGAGGATCGAGATTAGGTGTGCCCGCCAAAATTGCCGCCACGCTGTCTAAAATCTCGGTGAAACTCACCACACCATCGTTGTTGAGATCGATGCGCATTTTCTTGGTGATTTTATCGGCAATAATCGCCTCGGCTTGGGCGCGTGTTGGAAAACATCTAATCCCGAAGCACGCAGGGACTTGTAGGCACCAGGCACCAAGCCAACCCGCAACTCTGCTGGGGTCACGACCAGATCGCCATCCAGATCGTTGAACAGCCATTTCTGGATATGTCTTGCGCGTATCTTGGCGGCCATTCTGTCGATTAACAGCGAACGATCAGCCGCGGAAATACCCGCCTCACCGTCAACATCATTCGATCGAAATTGGGCCATCAGCTTTTGTTTAACTGTGTCTGTCGTATAGGCGGTGCCCGCAATCTGATTCCACAAAACGAACAGTCCAGGAGGCACGCTGGAGACACTCTCAAGGGCTTCTAAGCGGTTATCAAATGATTTTTCATCTGCGACCAGCGGAGCCGCATGAGCAAGCAGCACGAGGCAAGCCGTCGTAAAAATTATGAACTGTTTTCGCATCAGTGCCCCTCTGGCCTGTCCCGTTTAGTTCCGGTCCCTGAACACATTTATGCTGCCTTTCGCTCGAAAGCCTAGGTTTTTTGCCGCCGAGTGATGAATGGCGGCGGCGTGGGTTATAGAACCCGTTGATGTACTGAA
>JAWSVK010000003.1:0-553641 GCA_033851955.1 Marinosulfonomonas sp. | reverse complement strand
TTGCATAATATGCTATCAAAGGAGCGGTATCAAACCGTGACAGGACCAAAGCGCCGTTAAACAGTCGTTTAAGCCCTATTTTACAAAGGCTTCAAGCCATGTCGAATTCAGCCCCATCGCCACGCTGGAAACTTTGCTAGCTGTCAAAACTTGCGATTTTCACCCATACTGAAAGACATGCGCAAAGTACGGCTCCCTGCACCATTTCGGCCCCAATCGCCTTATTTTATTGGCCCATCCGGTAACTTCCCGCCTTGATCGGGGTCTTCCGGCATCACTGTAATACTCTCTGTCAACGCACAACAACCATAGCCAACCCGCGGATAACACGCAGTTTATCCGCGCTGAAACGCATGCTCTCGAAAACAGGTAAGTGTTTGGCTGGGACGGTAGGATTCGAACCTACGATCTGCGCTACCAAAAAGCGTTGCCCTACCACTAGGCCACGTCCCAACTAAGCGGGTAGATACGATGCTCTGCGAGACTCTTCAAGCCCCGAAAGTGGAAAAATTTCACATCTTTCGCAGCTATTCTTCTTGGGCTTCGTGGTTCAGTAGATCGCTTACGCCTGTATCGCTACGCTCTGCCTCGATCATGCGTTCCAAATCCTGGTCATTTGAAATACCCACGTCTTCAACGGCATCCTCCATGTCCCGTTTGGCCGCAACGCGAGATTTGGAGGCTTTGGTTGGCGCCTTTTTAGAATTCGCTGGTTTTTTGGCGGATTCTATCAGGGCTTCTCGAATGCTGCGGATCGCTTCACCGCGGGCCAATGACAAGTCAGACTCTCGTTGATCAAGCCAAGCTGACAGACGCAGGGTTGCTTTGTCACCGCTAGAAGATTCGATCCAGACGCTAGGGGCAGGGGTTTCCATCACGAACGGTAGAGATTTTAGTCGCTCCAGCACGATGCGTCGTTGGTGCCTTAACCCTTTGTTGATGTCGACGGATTGGTCAAAATGAAAACGTCGTGTGCGGTTGCGCGAATAGTTGATGATGCGGCTTTTGAACACGGTCGCGTTGGGTATGCGAATGTGGTTCCCATCCAGTGACAATAAGATTGTTGCGCGCGAGGTTAAGCGGATCACCTTGCCCAGATCACCGTTGATCTCAATCAGATCATTGGGGCGAAACGGTTGGCGCATAGAGAGCAATATTGAGGCGATGAAGTTCTCAACCGTGTCACGCACAGCAAACCCGATAGCCAAGCCGATAATGCCAGCCGCCCCCAGAATGGTCGACAACAGCGCTGTGGCCCCTATGATATCAAGCGAAACAACAATGGCGGCAATGACGGCACCAACGCGGATCATTTGTCGGTAAATATCGGCGATAAAGGCGTTTGGGGCAATTTGGTCCCAAGGGCGTTTCCGGCGGGCAAGGAAAAACCCGATAAACACAATTATGCCAAAGACCAAAAGCGCCACCATAGCCAATGGGATAAAAGCGATGGCCTGTTGTATGCGCGTCTTGAACCGCTCCACGGCGGGGTTCAGTCGTTCAACCAAATCAGTGGTTTCGGAGACGCCATTTTCAATGGTGACCACGCCGTCGACACGGCTCACCAATTCGCCTAACCGGCTGATTGTACCTTGATCCAACGCGCTGCCTTTGAGCGAAACAATTCCCGATGTAACGGTGACAGTAACGTCGTCATATCCGTCAAGTTCCCCTAGGATGTCGCGAATGCGCACCGCAATTGCGGCGTCTTGCTGGGCGCTGTCTTCGACTTCGATCGTGCCGGTTGGTTGCGCCTCCGAGCTGTCTTGGGCCAAGATCGGGAAGGAAAGCAATAAGAGTATCAGTAGGCTGGCAATTAGGCGCATTGTAAAAAGTCCGTGCAAATAAATTTGGCCCGAGCTTACCCGCGCCAAATTTACAATACCAGTCAGATATTCCCGATTTTAGATCGTTTGATCATAGTCCCCAACGCTGGGTTCTGTCCTGACCACTGCATCAATATCTTTGAAAATGGCCCGCATTTCGGCGTCGCTTTCGGGACTTTCACAAACCACCACCAGGTTGGGCGTGTTGCTCGATGCGCGCACCAGACCCCAGCCGCCATTGTCCAAAATCACCCGCGCGCCGTTCACCGTGACAACCTGCGCAATTTTGCGCCCAGCGATTGTGCCACCATCATCAAACATCTGGACCAATTTGGCGACCAGCCGGTCTAACACATCGTATTTTTCGGTATCACCACAATAGGGCGACATGGTCGGAGTGGCGAATGTCTTGGGCAATGCGCCGTTTAAGTCGGACATGGATTTGTCGGGATTGCGATCCAGCATTTTGCAAATTTCGACAGCCACCCGCATGCCGCAGTCATAGCCGCGTCCAATGGGTTCGGCCAAAAAGTAGTGGCCGGATTTTTCAAACCCTGCCAGCGCGCCAATCTCTTTGACACGGCGCTTCATATGGCTGTGACCAGTTTTCCAGTAATCTGCCTTAGCGCCGTGTTTTTTTAGCTCAGGATCAGAGGCAAACAGGCCGGTTGATTTAACGTCCGCCACAAAGATTGAGTTAGGATAAATCTTGGCAAAATCCCGCGCCATGATGACGCCAACCTTGTCGGCGAAAATCTCGTTTCCAGTGTCGTCCACGACGCCGCAGCGGTCGCCATCGCCATCAAACCCAAGCGCCAAATCGGCGCCAGATGCTTTGACCGAGGCCGACATATCGTGCAGCATCTCCATGGCTTCGGGGTTCGGGTTGTAATGCGGGAAAGTGTAGTCCAGCTCGTTGTGCGATGGCACAACTTCAACCCCCATGCGTTCGAATAACTCAGGTGCAAAGGCACAAGCCGTGCCGTTGCCCGTGGCGCAAACCACCTTGAGCGGACGAGACATTTTGAAATCGCCGACCAGATCGTCGAGGTAGGCTTCTTTCACGCCCTCAACAAATTCGTATTTACCACCTTCATGGGCCTGGCCGTGGCCGCCCAAAACGATGTCGCGCAATTCGTTCATTTCGTCTGGGCCGTGGGTCAATGGGCGCTCAAAGCCCATTTTTACGCCGGTCCAACCATTCGGGTTGTGGCTGGCCGTGACCATCGCCACCGCAGGTGCGTCCAAATGAAACTGGGCAAAATAGGCCATCGGCGACAGGGCTGGACCAATGTCTTTGACGTGGATGCCAGCTTGCATCAGGCCCAACATCAGCGCGTTTTTGATCGATAGCGAGTAGTCTCGGTAGTCATTGCCAACCGCGATCACGGGCTCAATACCGCGTTTGCGCATTTGCGTGCCCAAGCCCAAACCAAGTGCAGTAATGCCTGCCAGATTAATATCGTCAGGATACTTCCAGCGCGCGTCATATTCGCGAAACCCGGTTGGGGTAATCATTGGATCACGCAGAAATTCCCACGTGTTTTCACGAACCTGTTGGCTTGGTTTTTTCACAGCATAGTCTCACTTTTAATTGGATTACTGATTGTTTAGGCCGAGACTTGCTCACGCAAGATCGACGCTGTCAACGACATCATCAAATAGGCCCCGGCAAAGATCAAAAACGCCAAAATGGTGTTTTCAAATTTGCGCGGATAGGTGGCCTCATCGGGCGGTGTTGGGCTCACACCCAGCGACAGGTAGCGGGTTTGGCGATTGGCCTCGACCTGTGCCGTGTCCATTTGTTGCAGGGCTTGCTGCATCATCATGGTCCGTGTCTCAAGGTTGATGTTGGCAATCGTCAGTTTTGCTTTGGTGTCGGCAATGGAATCCGCTCCGTCGATCCCTATGGTCAATTGCGATCGAAGCCCCGCTATTTCGTTTGCGCGGGCTGCAAGTCGCCCTTCAATCTGATTGACCTTGGTTTTGTTGGGCCGCGCATTTGATTTCAACTCAACCAGTGTCAATCTATCTTGGGTCTGCTCCAACTCCATCTGTTGGATTTGCCCGGACAGCAAGCCAACCTCTGTCACAATGTCCACAACATTGGCGGCCTTTTCAAGCCGCAGAACTTCTTGCTGCGCCGCCAGCATTTGTGCTTCGGCTTGGCCGAAAATTTCCTGTGCGCCTTTCATCTGGTCATCTCGTAAACGAGATGTCATTTGATCAACTTGTTCCTCAGCATAGGAAATCAGAGCGTTGGAATAGGTCGCGCTTACCGCTGGGTCAGCCGCCGCGACTTCCATTTTGATAATACCTTCTGTCGGATCATAACTGATGTTAACCCGCCGCTCATAAAATTTATAAGCAGCCTCGTTGCTGGCATCCGGCTCAAGGCGCTGAATGGCGTCAATCCAATCTTGCGAAAAATGTGCTTTAAAACCGTGGTCTTGATCGAGACGCAGCATAGCATCGCGAGATTGCAGGTAGCTTTGGACCGAAATTGAGTCTTGTGACGTTGCCAGACCCGTACCGCTAAACATACCGCCAAGCCCGCCGCCGCCACCCGCACCATCTGCCTTTTGGATCACAAACTGGGATTTTGTGGCGTACATTGGGGTGGCAATTGCATAATAGTAATAACCAACCAGCAAGGTTGGCAGCACCACAAAGAACAACAGACGCGACATCAACAGCGTCAGTTTGCGGCGACGTCGTTTGGCAATGTCGCGCTGAATATTGATTATCTCTTGTGCGCGCGCACCGGCTGTGTCCACTTCGGTGGAGGGCAGGTTGGTCTGGCCTACCGGAATGGTCTGCGGCAGCTGCACCTTGGTCGGTACCGGTTCTGCGCTGCCATCTGGAACCAATTCCAGCACATTGGCCCGCTGAAACGGGTCCACACCTTTGGCGCGCAACAGGCGCACCGCGTCAAAATCTGATATCGGTGCCAACCCATGTTTTTGCGCAACTCGTCTTGCCATCCGCAATTGACGCCCAGTCAAACCTTCTTTGCGAATGTCATCAACGCTTTGCTCGGTCGCAACTTCCCGCGCGTCAGACACATCACTGCCAACCACCTGTTGCGCTGTTTGGACAACGGGCTGTGCCACGTCCGCAGCCGCATTCGACCCCGCACTCGCGCCCACACTTGGGGCAGCACTTAGGGATCCGCTGCGACGGATACGATACTTTTTGGCTTTAGGCTTCGTAGTCATAAAGTTGCTTCGCCTCTTCCAAGGTATTGAACATGTGTAACCGACCGTCACGCAGCACCGCCGCCGAGCGGCAGAATTTTTCCAGCACAGCAGGGTCGTGCGACACGATCAGCACGGTTGTCGTTTGCAGGCGCTCCTTCAGGATATCCCCTGCCTTTTTATTGAACTCTGCATCCGTTGTCGACGGCATCCCCTCATCGATCAGATAGAGATCAAAATCCAACGCCAACATCAGTGAAAAACTGAACCTAGAGCGCATGCCTTGACTGTAGGTTCCAACTGGCATGTCAAAATACTCTTCCAGCCCGCACAACCACCGGCAAAACGCCTCGATATAGTCAGGATCAAGCCCGTAAAGCCGCGCGATATAGCGCGAGTTTTCCATCGCTGACAGCTTGTTGATCACGCCGCCCATAAACCCGAGCGGGAACGAAACCCGACAGGTTTTGGTAATTTGGCCCTCATCAGGTTTTTCTAATCCGGCCATCATATTGATGATTGTGGTCTTGCCTGTGCCGTTCTTGGCTAAGATGCCAATTGAACTGCCCAATTCCACGCGAAACGAGGCGCGGTCAAGGATTACCTTGCGCTGCGTGCCTGTCCAAAAAGACTTACTCACATTTAAAAACTCGAGCATTTTCGCTCCGGCGCTGCCTCTTGTTGCCGTTACCCTTAGCGGGTTTTGGTTAACAGCCACTGTATTTTGGCTTTACGGCTATATTATGTCCCAAATTCCTCCAAGACTCCATCAATGTTTGATGGAATCCGCTGTATTGCTGTAAATATGTGAACAATGAGGGTGAATTACCAGTGATGCGATAGGGATTGTTTCCAAATTACGGCTAATTATACAAATAAACTGACGATCAAAGTTGCGCCCAATAGTATCGAAAGCCAGATCACCATGGCGCCTGTCGGCCATGAACTTGCCATGCGCCCTTCTGGCCCGTGCGAGTGATAAAGCCCTGCGATGATGTCTTTCAACCGTTGGGTTACGAATGACAAAATGCCCGTCCAGATTGCCGCCACAAGGGTAGCAATTTTGCGGATCATCCGCGGCAAAAGCCAGCGGTACGTCCAGTCTGTATCCAGATTGACCGCGCGCAATTCTGGCGGATGGATACCGGTGCGCATCAAGATCGCAAAAGCCAGCAACGCGAACAGCAGTAATTGCAACTGACCGACAACGTGGCTGGTTGTGTAGGGAGTGAAATCCACCTCATAGGGCAGCAGCGCATAGAGCGGGGCAGGGAACACGCCGATCGCGATGCAAAGTGCGGCCGTAATGCCCATGGCCAGCAACATATGTGTCGGGGCTTCTTTTGGGCGCATACCGCTGTCATGGGCAAAGAACATGAAGAACGGGATTTTGATGCCCGAATGGGACAACACCCCAGCCGAAGCAAACACCAGCGCCAGCCAAACTATATACATGTGGCCCGCGGCGGCCTCGTCCAGAATGATCGATTTGGTCACAAAGCCTGAAAATAGCGGGAAGGCCGAGATCGACGCTGCCCCCACCAGACAGAACATCGCGGTTTTGGGCATGGTGCGGTACAGCCCACCCAGTTCAGACGCCTTGGAGGTACCAGTGCGAAACATCACAGCCCCCACCGACATGAACAACAACGCCTTATATAGTATGTGCGCGAACGCGTGGCTGGCAGTGCCGTTGATCGCCATTTCGGTGCCAATGCCGATGCCGACCACCATGAACCCCAGCTGGTTGTTCAGACTATAGGCCAAGACGCGGCGCAGATCGTTTTCAATCTCGGCGAAAAAGATCGGGAACACGGCCATGATAACCCCGATGTAAATCAGGATTTCAGTGCCAGCGAACCCACGCGCAAGCGCATAAATCGCCAGTTTGGTGGTGAAGGCGGATAGGATCACGGTGCCGGTGATGGTGGCCGCTGGATAGCTGTCTTGCAACCAGTTGTGCAGCAAAGGAAACGCCGCTTTGATGCCAAAGGACAAGAAGATCAACCATGTGCCAAGCGAGCCAAGCGTCATGTGCTCAAACGCGATCGAACCCGTGTCGCGGTAGTGCAGTGCCACGCCTGCGATCAAAATAACGCCCGATGCGATCTGGATGATCAAATAGCGCATGCCAGTGTGAAACGCGCCCTCAGTCCGCCGCGCCCAGATTAGGAACACGGAGGCAATCGCGGTGCCTTCCCAGTAGAAAAATAAGGTGATCAAATCGCCTGCAAACACGGCCCCGATGGCCGATCCTGCGTATAATAGCGCCGCAACCTGCTGCACTGTATCGCGCACGTGCCAAGCGTATAGATTGCCCAAAAACGCCGCGAGGCAAAAGATAAGGCCAAAGATGCGCGACAACTTGTCGACCCGCATCAGTTCCAGCTCAAAGTTGAAGAACGACGCTGTATGGCTAGAACCCAGTTCCAAGCCCCAAACCTGTAAGGCTGCGATGACGGGTACAAGCAGCAGCAAGGAACCACGCAAACGGCCTTGAGGCAGGGCGAACAGCGCAAGCGCGCCGGCAAAGAACAACAACGCAGTGGGGATTTGGTCAAACATCATGATCAACCTTTTGTGTTCCCGCCTCAGGATAGTCTTCGCGATCCACAGCCTTGTCACCGTAGAAATCTTCGGGCCGTTTGATCAGGACGCGCAAACCCTTGGCGGCCAAAATCAAACCCGTGAACATCACAAATCCGTAAATTCCGAAAAACGCGGGCAGGTTTTCAACGTCGAAATGGCCGTGCTTTTCATAGGTGAAATCCGCCAACACAAGCAGCACGCAAACCACGACGAGCGCCCAAAATATCTTGGTCGCGCTGCCTGGCTTGTCGACCCACAACAGCATCCGCCCAAGACGCGGCAGTTTGGTTGGATCGGTTTCACGCTGTGACATGGCTAGGCGTTTCCTTCTTTGGCGGTCAATGTCTGGGCCCACTTCAAGGCGTCTTCTTTGGGGATCGTCAGGGATTTGGAAATTTTCCACGCCAGACGGTTTTCGTTCAGGTCAGGGAACCGTTTGCGCAGCTCTTTCAGCTCCAACAACCGTGCTTTGGGCAGTTCTTTGCATTGGCGAATGGTCTCGTCAATGCTCAGGCCAAAATGCTCGCGCAGGGCTTTGCGGATATACAATTCGCGCTGGCCCTCTTTTTGCAAACGTTTGCCGTAGGCTGTTTTGCTCTCCCCCTCATCGGGGGTGTCTGTCATGTGATCAGTCATTGGGCGCTTTCAACAATGGGCATCAGGAAATCTCTGATGTCTGTGGCGTAGAAAAATAGAACCAGACAGCCAAAGGCCGTGACTGCTGGCGGCAACCAAACCAACACTGGAGATTCCGCGATTTTGGTTGGTGCCGCATCAGTCTCGGCAGGCCAAAAGAACCCGCGCCCGACGATGGACAGCAAATAGGCGACGTTCAGCAGCGAGCTGAGCATCAACACGGCGATCATGATTTGGTGGCCCGCATCCGCCGCCCCAACCATCAACAGCCACTTGCTCCACGATCCACCCAAAGGCGGCAAGCCGATGATCGACAGCGCCCCGATCAGGAAGGCACCATAGGTGATCGGCATGATCCGCCCCAGCCCATTCATTTGGCTGATGTTTGTCTTATGTGTCGCCACATAGATCGAACCCGCGCACATGAACAACGTGATCTTGCCCATCGCGTGCATCGCAATATGCATACCGCCGCCAAGCGCGCCCATCGAGGTCGCGAGCGCCATGCCCAATGTGATATAGCTAAGCTGGCTGATGGTGGAATAGGCCAGACGGGCCTTTAGGTTGTCCTTGGTCATCGCCACGATTGATGCCGCAATAATGCTGTAAGCCGCCAGCCACATCAGCCATTCGGACGCGCCAGTTTCGGCGAGAAAATCGATGCCAAAGATGTAAATCCCGACCTTAAGCATGGTGAACACACCCGCCTTGACCACGGCGACCGCGTGCAGCAGCGCGCTCACGGGTGTCGGTGCAACCATAGCGGCCGGCAGCCAGCGGTGGAACGGCATCAACGCCGCCTTGCCGATGCCAAACGCGTATAGCCCCAGCATTAAGGCCACCATCGGGCCCGCGATGTGACCTCGCAAAATGCCTCCTTGCGTGAAATCCAATGTGCCCGCAACCGTATAGGTCCAGATCACCGCAACCAACAACAACGCAATCGAGGTGCCCATCAAGATGCCCAGATAGGTGCGCGCGCCTGATAGGGCTTCGGGCGTGCCTTTGTGGGCAACCAGCGGGTAGGTCGACAGTGTCAACATTTCGTAGAACAAGAACAGCGTGAACATATTGGCTGAAAATGCGAGGCCCATGACGGCGGCAATCGCCAGCGCGAAACTGGCAAAGAACCGTGTGTGGTTGTCTTCATTGTTGCCGCGCATATAGCCGACGCCGTAGATATGCGTCAGGATCCACAAGCCCGACGCGATGATCGCGAACATCAGGCCCAATGGCTCGACGTTAAAGGCGATGCCAAGACCCGGAAAGACCTCGAACAGCTCCATCGGTTCGGTGGTGCCATTGCCAACATTGCTCAAAATCACCAGCACCGTCAGGAAGGTCGCGATGGCAGATGCCAGCGTCATGCCATCGCGCAAATTGGCGTGGTTGCGCAGCAGCAGGTTGCCCACAGAGGCGGCCGCAGGGATAATCATGGTGAGCAGGATTGCTGTATTAGTGTCCATCAGAGCGTGCCTCGTTTGGCCAAAAACAGAGCGTTCCTCAGATGATCCGAGGCAGCGATTGCGCAGTAATGGCGTTCGGATTGGCTGAGGAATTCATTAAAAAGAGACATGCTCATTGTGAACCTCCGGACGCAAATCCGTTCAAAAGCCCGTGAGCAGCGGCGCGGGCTGCGGACATTGTCATTTCAGTGTCCAAGCCAAACCAAATGGTCGAGAGCGCCATGATCCACAACGGAACCAACATTGAAAGCGGCGCTTCACGACGAGTCGCATCAACCGGTTGCTTCATGTAAAGCACCTCGATCACGCGCCACACGTAGATGATCGCCAATAGTGAAGAGCCAACCACGGCCAGTGCAATCCACCACCAACCCTGCTCAATCGCAGCCTGCACCAACACCCATTTGCTGATGAACCCTGCGGTTCCAGGCACACCGATCAGTGACAGCCCTGCAATCACAATGGCGAAACTGGTCCAAGGCATCACTTTGCCCATGCCCTCAATCCGCGTATAGAACGAGCTGCCCGAACGCAGCACGATTGCACCAACGCCCATAAACAATGCAGCTTTGGTGATGCCGTGGTTGAACAGATGCACGATGGCCGCCGACAGACCTGTTGATGACAAAAGCCCGATGCCCAGCAGGATATAGCCGATTTGGGCGATGCTGGAATAGGCCAACATACGTTTCAGGTCTGATTGGAACACCGCAATCAATGACGCTGCGAACATGGCCACCAAGGCCAGCGGCATCATGATCCAACGCAAAGCGTTCATTTCAAACAAGAAGTCTGGTTGGAACACCGAGAACATGAAGCGCAGCAACACATAGATCGCGACCTTGGTTGCCGTGGCCGCCAAGAACGATGTCACGGCCGACGGCGCGTAGGTATAGGCGTTGGGCAACCACAGATGCAGCGGATAGATCGCCACCTTTAGGCCCATGCCAACCACGATAAACGCGAAAGCGGTTTCAATCGTGCGGTCCGCGTCGTTGGCGGAAATATGGGCGGCAATGTCGGCCATATTCAGCGTGCCAGTGCCCGCATAAAGGAACCCGATTCCAATCACAAAGAACGTCGCCCCGATGGTGCCCATGATCAGGTAATCATAGGCCGCCGTCAGCGCACGTTTGTCGGCTTTGGCCCCCATCGCGACCAACACGTAGGTGGACAGTGAACTGATCTCGAGGAACACAAAGACATTGAACGCATCCCCCGTGGCCACGACGCCAAGTAGGCCCGTGAAACACAGCAGATACATGGTGTAGAACAGCGTGTGATGGCGCTCGGGTATCTCGGCTTTGATGCTCTGCACTGTGTAGGGCATGACGATTGTACCAATCGCTGAAACCAGCAGCAACACGAACGCATTGGCCGCATCAATACGATACTCGATACCCAAGGGCGGTGCCCAGCCACCGATGTGATAGGAAATCACCCCACCATCAATGACCTGCATCAGCAGTTTTATTGAAATCAGAAACGAAGCTAAACTGGCCGCAAATGCAATCGGCCAAGCCAGTCGTTGTGAGCCAATCAGCACCGTCAGGGGCGCTGCCAAAAACGGTACCAACACCACCAAAATGGGCAGGTGATCTATTAGGGTGCGGGCGACATGGACGTGTTCTGTGGCCATTATGCGCGCCCTCCCATCGCTTCGCCCAAGACCTTATTATCCATATGCGTCAAGTTGGTCTCGATCTTCAGAATTTCGTCTTCCTCGATGGTCTCAAATTCCTCGCGGATGCGCACAATCAGCGCCAACCCCAACGACGTGGTGGCGATGCCAACCACAATGGCCGTGAGGATCAAAACATGTGGCAGCGGGTTGGAATAGGCCACGCTCGGATCAATCTCCATATCAACGGGAAAGATCGGGGCCGTGCCGCCCGTGACCTTGCCAAGCGAGATATAGAACATAAAAACCGCCGTTTGAAACAGGTTCAACCCGACGATTTTCTTAATCAGATTGCCCTTGGCAACAACGATATACAGGCCCGTCATCATCAAAACCGTGAACAGCCAATAGTTCATGTGACCAAGGATGAAATCCATATCGAGCATCACCATTCCTCGTCGCTGATGGCGGGGCGGCGCATGGCGAAGGCGTAGTAAATAGCCACCATCACGCCAGTCACAGTGACCAACACGCCAAACTCAACCGCCAAGATGCCCCAATGCTGGCCATGCGACGGGTGATGCGGGCTAAAGGCGCCGTAATCCAGAAAATCATAGCCCAAGAACAGCGACACAACGCCAGTGCCGGCAAAGATCAAAACGCCCAGCGCCATCAATTTATGCACCAACCAAGACGGGAACACATGCTGCGCGGCCTCAAGCCCAAACACGATGCCATATAGAATGAACGCAACGGCCATGATGACCCCCGCCTGAAAGCCGCCCCCTGGTGAAAAATCACCGTGAAACTGAACGTATAGTGCAAACAGAACGATCGGGCCGATCAACAGCTTTGTGACAACCCGCAAGATTAGGTGGTGACGCATCAGCTGGTCTCCTCCTTCTTTTCATCGGCATCGCTATCCTTGCGACGACGTCTGCGCAGGCCAGAGATCAACATCAGCACGCCAGCACCGGCTGTGAATACAACAGCCGTTTCGCCCATCGTATCAAACCCTCGATAGCTGGCCAAAATGACTGTCACCACATTGGGGATGTCGATGTCCGCAGGGCTTTCGGCCATATACCGCGCCGCAACGCCGATCTGGGCGGGCGCATTGGCGTCGCCAAAATTTGGCATATCAAGCGTGCCGTAAATGATCGCCGCACCTGTGATGGTGACCACAATCAATGGAATAAGCGGTGAGCGCGTCGATGGTTTTTCAATGCGCGATGTCAGCGTCAGGGTCGACAACATCAAGACGGTTGAAATGCCAGCCCCCACGGCGGCCTCGGTAAAGGCGACATCAACAGCGTCCAGTGTGACAAACAACATAGCCGACAACAGGCTGAACACGCCCGCCATCATCGTGACGCCAAACAGGCGGTGCATACGGGTGATGGCCACTGCGGTGGCAACCAACATAGCGAACAAGACCAGATTGATTATGGTTTCAAGCATCGTCGTCCTCGTTTGCCGTCAAGGGTTCAGGCTCATCGCCAACCAAGCCCTTGCCCTCAGCTGGGCGCAGGCCGGTGACCAGCGCCGCATTGGCAATCGCGTGGGTGGATGTTGGGCCAGTGATGAAAAGGAAAATGCCAATGATCAACAGCTTTACGGTGATCAGTGTTGGGCCAGCCTGCAAACACATGCCCGCCACGAGCAGAATCATGCCCGCAGAATCCGTGATGGATGCTGCATGCAGCCGTGACCAAAAATCTGGAAACCGCAACGTGCCGACGGCACCGATGATCGAAAATACCGACCCCGACACGATCAAAATCCAGCTAAGAACTTCAACGATCAATTCCAGTCCGCTCATTTGCCGATCTCCTGATCGGTGGGCATCTGGTGGATGTCACCAATGCCGCGGTAGCGGAAGTATTTCAAAATCGCGATGGTGCCGACAAAATTGATCAACGCGTAAAGCAGCGCGATGTCCAGAAACTCGGGTCGCCCTGTCAAGAATCCCAGCACACCGATGAACAACACGGTGTGGGTACCAAAAGAATTGACGGCCAAAACACGATCATAAAGTGTCGGTCCAGCATATAATCGGATCAGCACCAAAATCATGGCGACGAACAATGCAAATATTGCGACAACAAACATCAAGCCGCCCCTACTTCACAAGCCGTGATCCGTGCATCCATATCGGCAATGGCGGCTGGGTCATCGTCACTGTAGGACACGGCATGCACCAAAAAATGGCCGTCTTCGGTCTCAACTGTGATGGTGCCAGGGGTTAGGGTGATCGAATTGGCAAAAACCACCTGCGCCAGATCGGTTTTTTGGGTGTATGGCACCGTAAACAAATGCTGGCGGATATTCATATTGCGCGACAGGATGGTTTTGGTGACGGCCCAGTTGGCGCGAGCGATTTCGACCATTAGCCAGCCCAAATATTTCGCGAACCCAAATATGGACAGGCGGATTTCAACACTGTCGCCATCCCGCGTGTCCATGCGTTTGACGATGAGTAAAACCAGCAGAGATGAGGCAAAGCCAAGGCCAATAATCATCGTGGTGTAAATGCCGGACAACAACAGCCACAGGGCGAATAAGACGATCACAATCGCAATGCTGCGCATTTATTCATCCCCCTGTTCGCGTTGTGCCACTTAATGTGGCCTTCCATGTCCTACGAATAGGCTAGGCAACGCGGGGGTGCAATCCTTAGGCCGCAATATTCCACAACATTCCGGCAAAAACTGCACCGGTCATGGCGATGCCGATGTAGGCCGCGAACACGCGGGGTTTCACCAGTGCCCAAACCGCGATGGCCGCAGGGATGCAACTGACACCGCCAGCGATCATAAACGACATGGCGGCCCCATTGCTCATGCCCTGTTGCAGCAAGGCGTCGACCAGCGGCACGGCGGCATAGCCGTTCAGGTAAGCAGGCCCGCCAACCAATGCGCCAAGCAATATCGGCTTGATCCCTTCGCCGCCCAAAACAGAGGCGACCATTTCGGCGGGCACATAGTGGATCATCATCGCCTCAAACAAATAAGCCAGCAGCAACCATTTGCCCAAGAATAAAGCGTTCTCAATCACAGTGTCGCGAAAAACCTCGCGCCGTTCAGTGCTGTGCCAGAAAGCCCATTCAGGTTTGCCTGAAAATGTGGATGGACCACAGCTGTCGTTGCAGCCCGACGTGGGCGCTTTGGGGCGCAATGGGTCTGCGAACACTGCACTGGTGGCGAACAGTTTGACGGTAAAGCCGCCCAACAGGCCAACCCCGACAGCGGCCAACATTTTGGCCACGGCGAAATCAATGCCCAAGGTGCCCGAAGTGATGAAAAACATTGCAGGATCCATCAATGGCGACGCTAACCAGAACGCCATCACCGCAGACAGCGGCGTGCCCAAGGCCAAAAGTGCCGCGATAAACGGGATCACTTCGCATGAACAAAACGGCGACATGCCACCCAGCAGCGCCGCCATCACGATCATCCGCATCTCGCGGCCTTCAAAGGCTTTGGCCAAAATGGCCTCCGCGCCAGAGGCCTTAAGATAGCCCACTGCCAGAACCGCAAAAATGATGAAAACACCCGTGTGCAGGATCGCGTTGCCAGCGAAGATCACGGTCGGGAGCAACTGCGGAAAATCGAAAATCGCCAGCAAGACAGGGATCAACAGTATGACCAGAACGGCCTTGTCCATGCGCTTCCATATCGAAACGTTGACGACGGGGTTGTGTGTGTGATCAGACATGGTGGTGGTCCTCTTGAGGGTCTGCGCAATCGGCGCAGCATTCGGAAATTAGAAATTGCGACAGGGCATAGATTTGGTCATAGGCAACAGCGGCGCAGATGATCGAGCGGCCTTGTTTGGTTTGCTGCACCAATCCGGCTTGGGTCAGGATTTTAACGTGATGGGTCAGGGTTGAACCTGTTATCCCGCAACGCTCTCCCAATTTGCCAATCGGGATTCCCTCGCCACCGGCACGCACCAAAATGCGCAGCACTGATAGGCGTTGTTCCGACCCAAGGGCCGCAAAAGTCGAAGCCGCTTGCTCGACGCTCAAGTCTATGATGGGTTCTTGTTTCATGATTCGATATTACTAGAATTATCGAAATGAATGCAAGCCCTGATTTGCGACGCGGGAAATTCCATGATAGATTGAAAGGATGGGCACTGATTTCGACCGCATCATTGGTCGCCTACGTGATTGCACATTGTGCGCCGAGCGATTGGCAACCACCACAACAGCACATCAACCACGCCCAGTGTTGTGGTTCAAACCCTCTGCGCGAATTCTGATTGCAGGCCGCGCACCCAGCGCCAGCGTACATCACTCCCGTAAACCCTTTACCGATCCCCCAGGAGACAAGTTGCGAGGATGGATGGGGCTAAGCAAGGCGTCGTTTTTTGATTTATCAAAGGTGGCAGTCGTACCGATGGCATTTTGCTTTCCCGGGTTTAACAGCAAAGGTGCCGATTTGCCGCCGCCCAAGCGCTGTGCTGACGAGTGGCGCAATGTCGTTTTGAACCAATTGAGTAATGTGCGTTTGACAATACTTGTCGGTGGTTACGCGCAGAAATGGCATTTAGGTCAGGCCGCGAAGGGCGGCGTAATGCGCACGGTTCAAGAGTGGCGAGATTTTGCACCCGAAGTGTACACCTTGCCCCATCCGTCATGGCGCAATACAGGTTGGCTTAGGAAAAACCAATGGTTCGAATCTGAACTGATACCATCCTTGCGCGCAAGGGTTAATGAGGTGCTGCATGACTGACCTGACGCCACTTGATGCGGCCCATGCTCAAATGGACGCGGCCCCTGATGACGCTGCCTTGCGTATGCGCTTCTTTGAGCGGCTAGCCGACAGTGAATTATTCTTGCTGTTGCAGGGTGAGGCCGCAGGTGACAGTCTGACGCCCGAAGTTTTCGAACTTGAGGACGGGAAATACGTTTTGGTGTTCGACCGCGAAGAACGGTTGGTTGAATTTGCCGAGGGCGGCGCACATCACGCTGCCTTGTCAGGACGTGTGATTGCCAAAATGCTGGCGGGGCAGGGTATTGGGCTTGGGGTAAACCTTGGGGTTGCGCCCTCATCCATATTGTTGCCAGCCGAAGCTATGGTCTGGCTGGCAGACATGTTGAAAAACACGCCGGACGAGGTGATGGCACGACCTGTCTCGGTTGAAGCGCCAATTGGCGTGTCGGAAACGTTATTGGGTGCGATTGATACCAAATTGGCAACTGCCGCTGGATTGGCTGATGCAGCCTATCTGGTGACAGCGCAGTATGAGGACGGGCACGGATTGATGCTTGCCATCATCGACGCACTGCCCGCTGCCCAAGGCGCACTGGCCAAGGCAATTGGCGAGGTTGTTCTGTTTGGAGACGCAAATAATGATGGTATAGATGTAGCGTTTTTTGCAGCGTCAGAGCCCGTTTGTGCGACGTTGGCAAAGGTCGGGTTACGATTTGAGCTGCCAAAGCGCGAAGCCGATGCCTATGCACCAGCAGCCCCGGGGCGAGACCCGAATAGCCCGCCGATATTGCGCTAGAGATCGCGCCTAAGAGCTTCTATGCGCTCCGCGCGGGAGGTATTTAGGGCAAGAAGAAGGGCGCGAAAACTAGTACCCCGCAGTTCGGTCAACCAGATGTAAGAGCGGCTCACCGGCCTCGGAGCGGCGGATATTTTCAGCAATCACGCGCGAAGAGCTGGCAGGGCGAGTTTCAGATGCAATGTGCGGTGTTACGGTGACTTGAGGATGCGCCCAATAGGGGTGATCCACTGGCAATGGTTCAATGCGAAATACATCCAATGTGGCGTGCGCGATTTGACCAGTTCCAAGAGCGGCCAAAAGTGCATTGTCGTCAATCAATGGCCCACGGCCAGGGTTGATGATGAAAGCCCCCCTGGGCATTTTTGACAAGCGCTGGGCGTTCAGCAGGTTCTTGGTGTCCGCCGTTAATGGCAATAAGGTGATCACGATCTCAGCCTGTGACAGGGCCTGCTCCAGCCCATCATCACCAAAATAACAACGGACGCCTTGGATGCTTTTTTCTCGGCGGCTCCAGCCCAGAACATTGAAATTCAGCGCACTTAGAGCTGTTGCACAGGCTCTGCCCAAAGCACCCAGTCCCAGAACGGCTACAGTGCGGTCTCTGGCGAGTGGCGGTACGAAATCGCGCCATTGTCCGTCTTGACCAAGAATATGCTGATCCATACCTAAATGGTGACGCAGCGCGTGGCCCGTGACCCATTCAACCATGCCTTCGGTCAACCCATGATCTACCATACGTGTTAGTGGTATCGTCAGGGTTTCATTGCCGGTGATGCCCTCAACCCCCGCCCAAAGACCTAACACAGCTTTGGCCCTGGTGAACGGGGTGAAATCACTGATTGGCCCACTGGGTGCATAGATCAAATAGTCTATGCAGGCGGGGTCAGAAATCTGTGCCGTCAAGGTATAGTCATGGCCGATATCATCCAAGGCACGACGCAAAGGGGCTTCGTAGGCAGACCAACTGGCGGGTTTTGCGGCGAAAAGGATATTGATCATTTGGCGAACACTCCTGACATATCGGCAAAGCCTTTGACTTCGATCGGGTTGCCGGATGGATCGCAAAAGAACATCGTGGCTTGTTCGCCAGCTTGTCCTTCAAAGCGCAATGTCGGGGGGATGGTGAAGGCGATATCTGCTGCGGTCAGACGGTTGGCCAAATCCTGCCATTCCTGCATCGGCAACACGACCCCGAGGTGCGGCATCAAGACCATATGGTCCCCAACTTTGCCCGTGGCGCGGGTCTCAAATGGGGTACCAAGATGCAAGGACAACTGATGGCCAAAGAAGTTGAAATCAACCCATGTTACTGTGCTGCGACCCTCAACACAGCCCAAAAGATCGCCGTAAAAGGCGCGGGTTTGGTCAAGGTCCAAAACGTTGTAGGCAAGATGAAATATCGACATCGGTCGTTTCCTTTTAGAGCGCTCGCTTAGCGCGGCCTGTGCACATGCGCGCTTTGCATCAATCCAAATGCGATCAACAGCACCAACATGGCCGAGCCGCCATAAGACACCAGCGGCAGCGGCACTCCAACTACAGGGGCCAGCCCCATGACCATCGACATGTTGACAGCAAAGAACAAAAACAGTGTTGCCGCAACACCAAGAATGATCAGCGACGAAAACCGATCCTTGTTTTTGAGCGCCGAGACCACACAAAAGAGGATGACAAGTGTATAAAGACCAAGCAGCGAAAACGCGCCAAGAAAGCCAAATTCCTCGGCCAAGGTGGTGAATATGAAATCGGTGTGTTTTTCAGGCAAAAAGTTCAACCGCGCCTGCGTGCCTTGCATAAAGCCACGACCTGTCCAGCCGCCAGATCCTAGCGCGATCTTGGACTGGGTGATGTGATACCCCGCACCTAACGGATCAGACGCCGGATCCAAAAATGTGTCGATGCGGCGGTATTGGTAATCCTTCAGGAACTGCCAAGCGGTACCTCGAAATTGGAAAACGGCCGTGATCGTGGCGCCGATTGCACCTACAACGGCGGCAAAATAAAACCAGCTGACGCCTGCCAAAAACATGATGATACCGCCGCCCGTAACCAACAGGATTGCGGTGCCAAGATCAGGCTGTTTCAAAACCAGTGCGGTCGGGACCAATATGATCATCAAAGGGATCAACACCCAGACAGGGCGTGATGTTTTCTTAAGGTCTAGCCAGTCGTAATAGGCAGCCAACACCATGATCAAAGCGATTTTTGCCAGCTCTGAGGGCTGCAATTCCATGAAACCAAGATTGATCCAGCGTTTTGCACCCATGTGCTGGGTTCCGAAAAATTCGACCCCCACCAGCAATATCACCGCCACGCCATAGGCCAAAACAGACATGTTGCGCCAAAACCAGATCGGCACCATTGCAATAAAAAGCATCAACCCCATGCCAAGAGCGAAGCGCTTCATTTGCGGCTCGGCCCATGGTGACAAGGAACCGCCAGCCACCGAATACAGCATCAAAAATCCGATGCCGCAAATGGTTGTGATCAATAGTATAACCGCCCAGTTCAGGTGCAGGATTTTATGCAGCCCCGAGGGCACTGTTTTGACGTTGTGTTCAAGATAACTCATGCCTGATCGCTTTTCTCTTGATCCGCATTCGGGTCGCGTAACGGCAAGGCGCGTTGCTCTTTTTGAATGCGCCAGCGGTCGGCTTTTGGATAGGCTGACAACGGCGGCAGACCACCATATAGGGCCTGCAAAACGATGTCACGGGCGATTGGAGCGGCGGCTTTTGAGCCACCGCCGCCATGCTCAACAATCACCGAAACCGCGATGCGCGGGTTGTCATAGGGCGCGAAAGAAACGAACAAGGCGTGGTCACGCTTTTCCCACACAACGTCGGAATTTCGCACCACTTTGTTGCCAACTTGACTGGTGCCGGTCTTGCCCGCCATGCGGTATTCGTCACCCAGAATGCGCGACCGATATCCAGTGCCACCACTGACGTTGGACACCGCGAACATGCCCTTACGCACCAGCCGTAAATCGTTCTCGTTGATCCCGAGCGCCTCTCCACCCTCAAGTGGGATTTCGGCGCCGTTTACGGATCGAACCAAGCGAGGGATCACGGCTTTGCCGGTGGCCAGGCGGGCGGTCATAACGGCTTGCTGCAGGGGCGACGACAAAACGAAACCCTGCCCGATGGAGGCATTCAAAGAATCTCCAATCACCCAATCCGCGTCGCGGTTTTCTCGCTTCCATGCTTTGGTCGGGGCCAACCCCTTGGCGACAGAAGACATCGGGATGTCAAACTTGGTGCCATAGCCGAACCGTTTGGCCATGGCCGATATTTTTTCAATTCCCGCCCGCTGTGCCATCTCGTAGTAAAAAACATCACAAGAGTTTTTCAGACTGTCCAACAGGTTCATGTTGCCATGGCCCGAGCGCTTCCAGCAATGGAATTTGCGCCCGCCAACCTCGACATGGCCTTTGCATTTCACGGTGTCCTCAGAGCTGACAACGCCAGCCTCAAGCGCGGCTAGTGCCGTGATCATTTTGAAGGTCGAGCCGGGCGGATATATGCCCTGCATGGCTTTATTGGGCAGGGGACGGTATTTGTTTTCGAGCAGTGCGGAATAGTCCGCCTGCGAAATGCCGTTTACAAACTTGTTCGGATCAAACGCCGGGGTTGATCCGATGGCCAGCAAATCACCGGTGACAACATCCATCACCACCGCCGCCGCACTTTCGCCCGCGAGCCGAGCTTGCACGTAGTTTTGCAATGCGCTGTCGATGGTCAGCTGCAGATTTGCTCCTGCCTCGCCTTCTTCGCGCCCAAGTTCGCGCATCACGCGGCCAACAGCGTTTACCTCAATACGTTTGGTGCCGGCTTTGCCACGCAACCTCTTTTCCAGCTTTGCCTCAACCCCGATTTTGCCGATCTGAAATCGGGGGATTTGCAGCAGCGGGTCGCGGTCATTGACGCGGTTCAGGTCTGCCTCGTTCACGGCCCCGACATAGCCGACAATGTGCGCAAAATCATCGCTCATCGGATAGTAGCGAGTCAGGCCAACCTCGGGGGTAACACCGGGCAGAGCAGGTGCGTTCACCGCGACCTCGGCGATGTCTTGCCACGTTACATTGTCGGCAATTGTAACAGGTACAAAAGGGCTGCGCCGCTTTAGCTCATCCAACGCCCGCGCCAATTCCTCGGGGTCAATTGGAGCTAGGGCGGTCAGACGTGCGACCACAGCCTCCACGTCGCCTGCATCTTCGCGGATCATGGTGATCCTGTAGACGGGTTTGTTGGTGGCCAATGCAATTCCGTTGCGGTCGTAAATCAGGCCGCGTGCGGGAGGCAGTAAACGAATGTTGATCCGGTTTTCATCGGCCAGCAAACGGTACTGATCGGCTTGATCCAATTGCAGGTACTGCATTCGCGCCCCAAGTGCGCCGACAAAGGCCAATTGAGACGCCCCCAAAAACAGGGCGCGGCGGGTAATGAGGCGCTGGCTTTTGGCGCCGTCTTTGTTGGCACGTCTCATATTCTGTGCCCCAATGCATCCGTTTCACCAGGCGAGAATTTGCGAATTCCTAACCCGTACCGGGAAAACGCCACTACCAAGGGGTAGGCGGCCAATGTGACAAACAACTGAAACAACGACAGGCCAAGTGGCGGGCGAGGGGACATCACCACGATCAAGATGACACGGTTGGCAATCATGATGCCTGTTATGACACTGGCAACCATTCCCCATTCCAAAGAAAAGGGCAGTTCCCGCACAGTATGTATGCGGGCGCGTAAAAATTCAGCCCCCAGCACGACCAACCCGGCCATCAATCCCGGCGGGCGCATGAATAGAAAGTCCAGCGTCAGCACAACGCCTGCGATCAACAAGGTCGGTACATAATCAGGTCGGCGCAACACCCAAGCAAAGATAATGCACATCAGCAGATCCGGCATGGCCCAAACAGATGGGGTCGTTTGCAGCGGGATCAGCCGGACAAAAACAATGAGCACCACCAGCAAGACAAACAAAAACCGGTAGGCCCATTTGCTGCTGGGGCTGACATCACTCATTTGTGGCCTCGGCGCTATTTGCTGCGTCAGGCTCCGTCAAATCCGGTTGTGGCGCGATCAACAAAGCGCCAGCGTCGGTAATGGCTTCAGAAGAGCGGCTGCGCAGAACGCGCAAGAAATCCAACCGCTCGTAATCGGCCGTCAACTGCACCCGTAACCGTCGGTCTGTGTCCTTGGCGACCTGACCCACCAACAACCCTGCCGGAAACACGCCGCCGTCTCCCGATGTGACCACCCGATCCCCAGGGCGGACCTGCTCGGGCTTTTCCAAAAACTCGACCGGCGGGCGCGAAGAGTTGTCGCCAACCAACAAAGCACGTTGGCCCGAGGGCTGGATCGTCACAGGGATACGGCTGTTTGAATCGGTAAGCAAAATCACGCGGGCTGTGTTTTTACCAACGCCTGAAATGCGCCCAACCAACCCGATCCCGTCCATGGTGGCCCAGCCATCCATAATCCCGTCGCGTCGACCGATGTTCAACAAAACCGATTGGCGAAAGGGTGACCCGCTGTCGGCCAGAACCACGCCCGATACAGACGTCAGTTTCGGGTCCAACCGCACCGAGTTCAGCGCCAGCAGCTTTGCGTTTTGCTGCTCCAGCTGAACGGCAGCTTCTTTCCACGACTTCAATTTCTGAAGGTCGCGGCGCAATTCTTGGTTTTGTTGATATATCCGTTGGTACGAGCGAAAATCCTCGATCATTCCAGAGGCGGCCGTGACGGGCACCAAGGCCCACTCGAAATTGGGCACTACGCGGTCCACCAAGGCTGCGCGAAACCGCTCGACCCTTGGGCTATCGATACGCCATAACAGGAAGATGGCCAGCAACACGAACACCAACAACCCGACCAGAATACGCCGGATCGGGCGGACATAATGTGCATGGGTGTTTCGATCTCTTGCCAAGGGAGGCTCCCGTTCGCGTTCCCGTTCCCGTGGCCAAATATGGCCTAACTGTCGTAGTCAATTACATGACGCAGCTGTTTTTCATACTCTAGCGCCTTGCCGGTACCCAGCGCCACACAATTCAAAGATTCATCTGCGATCGAAACCGCCAGTCCGGTCTGCTCACGCAGAGCCAAATCCAGCTCGCCCAACAACGCACCGCCACCGGTCAACATCACACCGTGGTCGACAATGTCAGCGGCCAGATCAGGCGGGGTTGCCTCAAGCGCCGTCATCACCGCTTCGCAGATTTGCTGCACGGGTTCGGCCAAGGCTTCGGCGATCTGCGCTTGATTGACTTCGGTCTCTTTGGGCACACCGTTCAATAGATCGCGACCGCGAATTTGCATTGATGTTCCGCGCCCGTCGTCCGGCATCCGCGCGGTGCCGATGCTGGTCTTGATCCGCTCTGCCGTGCTTTCGCCAACCAACAGGTTATGCTGACGACGCAGATAGCTGATGATGGCTTCGTCCATCCGGTCGCCACCGACACGTACCGAGCGCGCGTAAACGATATCGCCCAGCGACAGAACCGCAACTTCGGTGGTCCCGCCGCCAATGTCGACAACCATGTTACCGGTTGGATCAGTGATCGGCATGCCCGCGCCAATGGCGGCTGCAATCGGCTCGGCAATTAGGCCAGCGCGACGTGCGCCTGCCGACAAAACCGACTGGCGAATGGCACGTTTTTCAACGGGGGTGGCGCCGTGTGGGACGCAAACGATGATCTTGGGTTTCGAGAATGTGCTGCGTTTATGAACCTTGCGGATGAAATATTTGATCATTTCTTCGGCGGTATCAAAGTCAGCAATGACCCCTTCGCGCATCGGACGGATCGCCTCGATGCTGCCGGGTGTGCGGCCTAGCATCAATTTGGCATCTTCGCCAACGGCCAGTACCTTTTTGATGCCATCCTTGACGTGATAGGCCACAACGCTTGGCTCGTTCAAAACGACGCCTTTGCCTTTGACATAGACCAGCGTGTTTGCCGTGCCCAAATCAATTGCCATGTCAGAGGAAAATAAACCCGAAAGAATGGACATGTCTTAAGCTTCCCAATTTGATCACACAATTAGGCCCCCGATTCTAGGTGCGCAGGCCAAGAGCTCTTATAGTCTTGGCTGATGGTGTGGGTAAAGGGGGCTGGGCTTGATGTCAGCACCTTTTTGCCTTCTATAAAGCGGCCTGAGCAGGTTTGCACTTTCCGGAGCCGGAAAAATAGTTGTAAATTACTGCCTCGCAAGGCCAAAAAGGGGTAAATACCATTTGAAATGTTCGATTATCACAATTGGTACTTACCCCAAGCCAGCGCGAAATTACTTTCGCACAGCGGCATTAAACCCTATACAGGCTTGGTTTTTTGGCGGCGAACCAGCAGTTTATTCAGCGCATTGATATAGGCCTTGGCCGAGGCCACAACTGTGTCCGTATCTGCCGATTGACCCATGACGATCTTGCCGTCTTCTTCCATACGAACGCTGACGGTGGCTTGGGCGTCGGTGCCTTCGGTCACTGCATGCACTTGGTAAAGTTGCAACCGCGCCTCATGCGGAAACAGCGCTTTAACCGCGTTAAAGGCCGCGTCAACAGGGCCATCGCCAGTGGTCGAAACCTCATGCTCAACCCCTTCGATTGCCAACGTCATATCCGCCGTTTGTGGGCCATCGGTGCCGCAAACAACACGTAGCCTCTTCAGCTGGATGTGGTCATGCACGGCGTCCGATGAGCTGTCACGCATCAGCGCCAATAAATCCTCTTCGAAGATTTCTTTCTTGCGATCAGCCAAAGCCTTGAAGCGTACAAACACGTCTTTCAGTTGGTTGTCCGCCAACTCGTGACCCAGATCCTTAAGCTTAGCCCGCAAAGCGGCACGGCCCGAATGTTTGCCCATCACCAGATTGGTTTCGGATAGACCCACATCTTCGGGGCGCATGATCTCAAAGGTCTCGGCATTCTTTAACATACCGTCTTGGTGGATGCCGCTCTCATGAGCAAAGGCATTTTTGCCAACAATGGCCTTGTTATATTGCACCGGAAAACCGGACACGGTTGCCACCATGCGCGACAGGTTCATGATCTTGGTGGTGTCGATGCGGGTGCGATATGGCATGATGTCATTACGCACTTTCATCGCCATCACGACCTCTTCAAGCGCTGTATTTCCGGCACGTTCGCCCAACCCGTTGATGGTGCATTCAATCTGGCGCGCACCCGCGTTCACAGCCGCCAAGGAATTCGCCGTCGCCATGCCAAGGTCGTTGTGACAATGGGTGGCGAAGATGATCTCATCGGCCCCCGGGACCCGCTCTAATAACATGCGGATCAGATCTGCGCTTTCGGCAGGCGCGGTGTAGCCCACTGTGTCGGGGATGTTGATCGTGGTGGCACCAGCCTTGATGGCAATCTCGACCACGCGGCACAGGTAATCATCCTCGGTGCGGGTCGCATCCATCGGAGACCATTGAACATTGTCACACAGATTGCGCGCGTGCGTCACCGTTTCATGAATCACATCAGCCATCTCGTCCATGGTCAGGTCTGGAATGGCGCGGTGCAGCGGAGAGGTGCCGATAAAGGTGTGGATGCGCGGTTGAGGCGCGAGTTTCACGGCCTCCCAACAGCGGTCGATGTCACCAATCACAGCACGCGACAATCCGCAGATCACCGCATTTTTACTGCGCTTGGCAATCTCGCTGACGGCCTCAAAATCACCTTCTGAGGCAATCGGAAAACCGGCCTCGATTACATCGACGCCCATTTCGTCCAGCAAGCTGGCGATTTCAAGCTTTTCATCGTGCGTCATGGTTGCGCCTGGCGATTGTTCGCCGTCACGCAATGTGGTGTCGAATATAATTACACGGTCTTGTTTGGTCATCTCAGTCACCTTAAATCCAGGGTTTGGCCGCAGCGGTTTCAGCGTTGCCGGAATTCGGCATGCCCGCGGGCTCTATCAACAATACTTTTGCTTCTGTTTCAGCGCGGGGTCGGTGAACGACACCTGCGGGTATAACGCAGAGTTCGCCGGCCCCAAGGGTGACACTGTTGCCGCCCTCAACATCCAGCGACACTTCGCCCTCGATGATTAGGAAAAAGTCATCGCTGTCTTCATGAACATGAAACGGAAATTCTCCGGTGAATTTAACCACCATGATGTCATTGCCATTATACTGGGTTACGATCTTCGGATCCCAATGGGTGTCAAACATCGCGAGCTTATCGGCAAGATTAATCTTTGTTAGGGTGTGAGCCATCTGTTGGCCTTTCTACGTCTTAGTTGTTTTTGATGTGTGCGGCGCGTCTCTACTCCTCTGAGCGGTCGCGCCATCAGGCACGCTCAGAGGCGACTAAGCAGTAGGATCGACGATAGGGGCAGGCCAGTTGGGCGGGCTGCAATATCATGAAGGATATGTGTTATCGTAATCATTACGCATGTTTATATGGTCGGGAAATTGAAAAGAAAAGCCCTGTGGAGCAGATTTAACCGAAGGTCAATTGATTGCATACATTTAGATTATTGAATGTGAGTTCTATTTTTGATATAATCCAAGAGATAGGAATTCAGTTAATCCAGTTTAGGGGAGTTATCTATGACACATGTCGTCGTATTAGGGGCCGGTCTTGGCGGTGCCATTCAAGCGTATGAATTGCGTGACACTCTGGCGAAAAGCGATAAAGTAACAGTTATTTCCAATAAATCGTATTTTCAATTCACACCTTCCAACCCGTGGGCAGGCGTGGGTTGGCGCAAAAAGAAAGACCTGATCGTAGAGTTGGGCGCCGTGATGGCCAAGCGAGGAATCGAATTTATTTGCGACGGTGCCAAACAGCTGAAACCCGACGAAAATACCGTCGTTTTGGACAGTGGCCGTGAGGTTACCTACGATTATCTGGTGATCGCAACCGGCCCTGATCTGGCGTTCGACGAGATCGAAGGCTTTGGACCCGATGCGCACACATCGTCAGTTTGCCATGTTGAACACGCCGAAATCTCAGGCGAAAATTGGGATGCGTTCTGCGAAAACCCAGGGCCAATTGTAGTCGGTGCCGTTCAAGGCGCGTCCTGTTTCGGCCCGGCCTATGAATATCTGTTGACCATCGAAACAGACCTGCGTCGGCGCAAAATCCGTCACAAAGTGCCGATGACCTTTGTGACGTCGGAACCCTATATTGGTCACCTTGGATTGGGCGGCGTTGGCGACACCAAAGGCATGTTGGAAAGCGCGATGAGGGATCGCGATATCAAATGGGTCACAAACTCCAAGGTAGACAAGTTTGAAGCAGGCAAGGTGTTCTTCACTGAGGTCAATGAGGATGGTTCTGAAAAGGCCAAACACGAAGAAGAATTCGGCTATTCGATGTTCCTGCCCGCCTTTCGCGGCATCCCAGCCTTGATGGGGATCGAGGGGTTGGTCAATCCACGCGGGTTTGTCATGGTGGATGAATTTCAGCGCAATCCGAAATACCAAAACATTTTTGCTATCGGTGTGTGCATCGCGATCGCGCCACCTGTGATCACCCCCGTGCCAACAGGTGTTCCAAAAACCGGGTTTATGATCGAAAGCATGGTCACTGCCACAGCACACAACATTCCAAATATGATTGCCGGTAAAGACCCAAAAGAAATGGCGACGTGGAATGCGTTCTGCCTGGCTGACTTTGGCAATCGTGGATTTGCCTTTTTGGCGATGCCGCAGAATCCACCGCGCAACAAAAACTGGACCTCAAGCGGGCGCTGGGTGCATTGGGCCAAACTGGCGTTTGAATGGTACTTCATCCGCAAAGTGAAAAAAGGTGTATCCGAGCCTTGGTACGAGAAACGCATCATGAAGATGTTGAAAATCACCAAGCTGCAGGAATGAAGGAAAGCGGGGCACATATTCGGTGCCCCGTTTCTTATTCGTGCTTTGCCATGCCGCGTGCCAGTAAATCATACACCAACCTGATGCGGCGGCTTGCGTTCGGTTCGTGATGGGTCACCAGCCAAACTGGCAATGTGATCCGTGAAAATTATGGCAGCACATGTTGCGTTAATGGCTCGACGTCGCCGATCAGGACGCCAAGGATGCCGATGCCCAAACCCGGCGTGACCAAACCCCCGCACCACGGCGTAGTTTACTGACAGGATTGAAAGCGGCCGCTAGTCCGAGCCGCCATCGGCAGGCTGTTCTGGATCCGGCGCGATAGTGTCATCGCCACCAACGAGCGCCAAAGCTCCGTTGGTCCAGTTGCCCGTGCTTTCGTCACCCGTGGCATAGCGCATGGTGCCTTGGCCTTGCCGCTTACCATCAACGAAATGCCCTTCATAAGCGTCACCATTCACATAGGTGGCGACGCCGGTGCCGCTAAATTTGCCCGCTTTCCAGCCACCGGAATAACGAAACCCGTCGGTCATCACCATTTCACCTTGGCCTGCGCGTTGTCCGTTTGCGAATCCACCAGTGTAGGCCGCACCGTCCTCATAGTTTGCGGTGCCAGTGCCGTGACGCTGGCCACTTTTCCAGCCGCCGTCATATTGGTATCCGTTTGGTTCAACGGCCTTGCCTTGGCCGTCAAATTTGGCGTCCTTAAATTGCCCGACATAAGTCATCCCGTTGGCATAGGTGGCTTGGCCTTGGCCTTCGGGAAAGCCCGCAACCCAATCGCCCTCGTATGTGCCACCATCTGGATAAGTGATTTTGCCAGCGCCCTGAGGCATGGCGTCAATAAATTGGCCGGTATAAAGCGATCCATCCGGATGGGTGGCCTCGCCCGTGCCCTCAATGCGCCCCTCTACCCAGCCGCCGATATACTGATACCCATCGGTGGAATTAAAGGTGCCGATACCGTGGCGCGTATCGTTGCTAAACCCGCCCTGATAGGTTTCGCCGCCAACATAGGTCATGCTGCCCGTCCCTTGGCGTTTGCTGTCCACAAATTCACCAATGTAAATGTCGCCATTGGCCAACGTCAGCTTGCCTTGTCCATTGAACTTGCCGTCATTCCAGTTGCCATCATAGGTGCTGCCATCGCTCATGACCATTGAACCTGCGCCGGTGCGCATTCCTTTCACCAATGCGCCTTCAAAAACTGAGCCATCAGGGTAGGTGATCTTGGCCTGCCCTTCTTTTTCGCCGTTGTTCCACTCGCCCTGATAAATGAACCCGTTGGGGCTCTTCATTGTGCCGACACCGTGTCGCAATCCGTTGCGAAACTCGCCCTCGTATTGCACCCCGTTCGCGAGCACGAGAATGCCATTTCCGGTTCTTAAGCCATTGATCCAATCACCCTCATAGCTGCCGCCATCAGAAAACTCGATTTTGCCAAACCCCTCGGGTTTGCCCTTGATGAAGGTGCCACTATAGGAGGACCCGCTTGGAAACCGGGCCACACCCTGACCTTTGATTTCGCCGTCGACCCATGCGCCGCTATATTCATACCCGTTGGGCAAGCGAAACGTGCCAGTGCCGTGCTGTTTGCCATCCTTGAAGGTGCCTTCGTAGATGCCGCCGTCATCGTATTGTTTTGTTTCAACAGCGCCGGTGTTCTGGGCAAAGCCCTGACCCGTCAACGCCCCCACTGCGGCAAAGGAGATTATCAGCCCAGCGGTTGTGGCACGCAAATTCTGCATCACGGTTTTGGTCTTGAACACATCAGCCCCCATACATCTGTTGTGTCCAGAACCTAGTAGAGCGCAGGCGTGCTGACAACATTTTTTGCACGCTTGTGGCTTTCACTTCGGCGTAACTCTGCTAATAAAACCGCTGTGACCATAAGGAATGCCTCGATGTCGGACAAATTTCGCCTAACACTTGCCCAGTTGAACCCCACAGTGGGCGCGCTGGCCGAAAATGCGGCCAAAGCACGTGATGCTTGGCAACAGGGCCGTGATGCGGGGGCGAATATGGTCGCCCTGACCGAAATGTTCATCACGGGTTATCAGGTCCAAGACTTGGTGATGAAACCCGCCTTCACAGCCGACGCGATGGCCCATATTGAACAGCTGGCGCTTGAATGCGCTGATGGTCCGGCGCTTGGCATTGGTGGGCCTTATGCCCATGATGGCAAACTGTTTAACGCCTACTACATCTTAGAGGGCGGTGAAATCAAAGCCCGCGTTTTGAAGCAAAAATTGCCCAATGAAACCGTGTTTGATGAGGTCCGTTTGTATGACGTTGGCCCCGAGCAAGGGCCCTATTCAGTCGGCCCATTGCGGATCGGCTCGCCAATTTGCGAGGACGCATGGCATGCGGATGCGGTTTGCGAAACGCTGGGCGAGACGGGCGCTGAAATCTTGTTGGTGCCCAATGGGTCGCCCTATTACCGTGATAAACTCGAGGTTCGGATGAACCACATGGTTGCCCGTGTTATTGAGACTGAATTGCCGTTGGTCTATTTGAACATGGTTGGCGGGCAGGACGACCAAGTCTTTGATGGCGCGTCTTTTGTGCTGAACCCAGGGGGCGAATTGGCCCTGCAAATGCCAGCCTTTGACGAGGCCATCACGCATCTTGATTTCACTCGCACCGATGATGGTTGGCGCGCCGTTAAGGGCGATCTGACCCCACAGCCCGATGTCTGGGAGCAGGATTACCACGTCATGGTTATGGGACTGCGCGACTACATGCGCAAAACCGGATTTAAGAAAATCCTGCTGGGCATGTCCGGCGGTATCGACAGCGCCATTGTCGCGACCATTGCGACCGACGCGCTGGGCGCCGAGAACGTGCGCTGTGTGATGTTGCCCTCTGAATATACATCGCAGTCCTCGCTGGATGACGCCAAAGAGATCGCCGAAAACCTTGGCGCAGGCTATGATTTCGTCCCCATTGCCGAGGGCCGTGGCGCGATCACCAACACGCTCGCCCCCTTGTTCAAGGGCACCGAAGAGGGCCTGACCGAAGAAAATATCCAATCACGTCTGCGCGGCTTGCTGCTGATGGCACTGTCCAACAAATTTGGCGAGATGTTGCTGACCACAGGCAACAAATCCGAAGTTGCCGTGGGTTATGCCACCATCTATGGCGACATGGCTGGCGGATATAACCCTATAAAAGATATGTATAAAACCCGTGTTTTTGAAACTTGTCGCTGGCGTAACGTCAACCACCGCGATTGGATGATGGGGCCCAAAGGCGAAGTCATTCCGGACCGCGTGATCGACAAACCCCCAACGGCCGAGTTGCGCGAAGACCAACGCGACGACGACAGCCTGCCGCCCTATGACGTGTTGGACCCGCTTCTAACCGGATTGGTGGATGATGAAAAATCCGTGGCCGATTTGGTGGCAGACGGGTTTGAACGCGATATGGTGAAAAAGGTCGAACACCTGATCTACATCTCGGAATACAAACGCTTTCAATCCGCGCTGGGCCCACGCCTGACCAAACGGTCATTCTGGCTGGATCGACGCTATCCGATTGTGAACCGTTGGCGCGATAACAGCTAGTCAAGCGCCACGGGCTGGTCGCCCATCAGATACCTAGGGCCAGGTCCAAGGCGGGCGGCACCATCATCGGGATTATACAGCCGACATTTTTTCAGCGACAGGCAGCCGCAACCAATGCAGCCATCCAAATTGTCGCGCATCTGCTCGAGCGTTTGAATTTGCGCATCCAACGTGGTGCGAAACACACGGCTGATCTTTTCCCAATCTCGTTTTGTCGGGGTGCGCCCATCGGGTAGTCCCGCCATCAACGCGCTGATTTTCGGCAGGGTAAAGCCAAACTGCTGCGCAATCCGCACAAACGACAGCCGCCGGATGTCCGAGCGTAAAAACCGGCGTTGCCCGCCAGCGTTGCGTGCGGGGTGGATCAACCCTTGGGTCTCATAATAACGAATGGCGGACACAGCCAATCCTGTGCGCCGCGCCAATTGCCCAATGGATAACGCGTCCGTACTGCGCATCTTTTGCTCCCGAAATTTTTTCTTGACCTAAAGTTAACTTGAGGAATTACAAAAAGCAAATCAATACGAAAGGAAAAGAAATGTCAGAAGTATATCTTGAACATGTCAACGTCACGGTGCGCGATCCACAAGCAACCGCTGACTTGTATTGCAAACTGTTTGGTTGGAAAATCCGTTGGAAAGGCGCGTCGATCCACAACGGCATTTCGCTGCATGTTGGAGGTGAAAACAGCTATGTCGCGCTGTATTCTAAGGGCGATCAAGCGCAGGCACCTGACAGCTATTCCCATATCGGCGGGTTCAATCACATTGCTGTCGTCGTTGATGATCTGGAGGCCGTTGAGGCACGGGTCAAAGCCGCTGGGATGAACCCACGCAGCCACGCTAACTACCAGCCGGGGCGACGGTTCTATTTTGATGACTCCGACGCGGTCGAGGTCGAGGTGGTCTCGTATCAAGTGTAAACTAGCCGGTTTGAGCGCTGAAAAGGGACTGTTTCGGACTGGCCCCTTTCACACAGCACAGAATCCGCGTATGTGCCTGCTAAACACGCAAGCACTGGATCGAAATCATGACCACAACCCGTTTTGCCCCATCGCCAACCGGCTATATTCACGTTGGCAATCTGCGCACCGCGCTGATGAACTATCTGATCGCCCAAAAATCCGGCGGCACTTTCGTGCTGCGGTTGGATGACACCGATCCAGAGCGTTCAACACAGGCATATGCTGATGGGATCAAAGAGGATCTGACGTGGTTGGGCCTGAATTGGGACCGCACCGAAAAGCAATCCGAACGGCTGGATCGTTATAACGAGGCGGCCGATCAGTTGCGGGCCAGTGGGCGGTTGTACGAGTGTTTCGAAACGCCCGTCGAGCTGGACCTGAAGCGCAAGAAATTGCTGAACATGGGCAAGCCACCGGTTTATGACCGCGCCGCGCTGGAGCTGTCTGACGTCGAAAAAGACGCGTTGCGCAAAGAACGTGGCGCAGGGCATTGGCGCTTCAAACTGGATCAAGAACGGATCGAGTTTAACGACGGTATTCTGGGTGACCTATCGATTGACGCGGCCTCCGTTTCGGACCCTGTTTTGATCCGTGGAGATGGGCAGTTCCTCTACACTTTGGCGTCCGTCTGCGATGACATTGACTTTGGCATAACTTACGTGGTGCGCGGTTCGGATCACGTCACCAACACAGCGACACAAATTCAAATAATTCAAGCGCTTGGCGGCGCCGTTCCGTCCTTTGCGCACCATTCACTGTTGACCGGGCCGCAAGGCGAAGCTCTGTCAAAACGTCTGGGGACATTGGCACTTCGTGACCTGCGGGCACAAGGCATTCAACCGATGGCGCTGTTGTCACATATGGCGCGGATCGGCACGTCTGATCCTGTTGAATTGCGCACCGATATGGCTGAATTGGTCGACGGTTTTGACATTTCGCATTTTGGTGCGGCTCCAACCAAATTTGACGTTGATGATCTGCTGCCCCTGACCGCGCATTTCAATCAAGGACTGGCGTTTGTCGACGTGGCTGAAACCATCAAAGCCCTTGGTGTGCCGGACGACGTGGCCCAGGATTTCTGGGCTGTCGCAAGTGCCAACATTACAGTTTTGGATGACCTAAAGGGCTGGTGGGAATTGTGCCGTGATGGGGCCGACCCTATTGTCGACGCCGAGGACAAGGAATTCATTGCACAGGCCATGGCATTGTTGCCAGATGATGGCTGGAATGCTGACACTTGGGGCGTTTGGACCAAAGCCGTCAAAGAGGCCACAGGCCGCAAGGGTCGTGGACTATTCATGCCGTTGCGCAAAGCGCTGACGGGAATGGAACACGGGCCTGACATGTCCAATTTGCTGCCGTTATTGCGGAATGTAAAACGGGGTTGAACAAAAAACCTCGGTTCTCAATGATCAACTGTGCAATTGCGCAGTCTGCTATGTGCGAACGCAAAGCTGGTTGAGGGCGGTGCGTTCGGTTAGGCTATGTCCAAACAGGAATGGAGATCCGCGTGACGTCCGAGCAACCCAAGTTCACCACCGGTAATATTTTCAAACATATATCAGTCATGACATTGACCGCATCCGTTGGATTGATGGCGATCTTTATGGTCGATCTGGTCGATATGATTTTCATCTCGATGCTGGGCAAAGCCGAGCTGGCCGCCGCCGTCGGATACGCGGGCGCTGTGCTGTTTTTCACCTCGAGCTTCGGCATCGGCATGTCGATATCGGCGGGGGCGTTGGTGGCCCGTGCGCTGGGGGCAGGCGATGGTGAAATGGCCAGCCGCCGGTCCGCGACAGCGATGACATTCGGCGTGGCGTTAGGGGCCATTTTTGCCGGCGTAGTTTGGTTGAATATTGACAATCTTCTGCGGCTTCTCGGGGCCAGCGGAGAGACCTTGTTGTTGGGTACACATTACCTCAAAATCATTGTGCCAAGCATGCCGTTCTTAATGATCGGCATGATTGGCGGGGCAATTTTGCGTGCTCATGGCGCGGCGAAACTGGCGATGATGGCGACGATTTATGGCGGGCTGGTCAATGCAGTTTTGGACCCAATATTGATCTTTGGGCTGGACCTTGAATTGACCGGTGCTGCGATTGCCAGCGTGGCGGCGCGTGTCACGATGGGCATCGCGGCTCTTATCCCGATTTATCGGCATTACGGCGGTTTGCGCCGCCCGACATTGCTTGAGATCCGGATGGATTCCACCGCGATATTTGCCATAGCTATGCCCGCGATCCTGACACAAATAGCGACACCTTTGGGGCAGGCATATGTGACGCGAGCGATGTCCGCTTTTGGCGAAGAAGCCGTCGCAGGCATGGCGATTGTCGGACGTTTAACACCGGTGGCCTTTGGCGTTTTGTTTGCGCTTTCGGGAGCTGTTGGACCAATCATCGGACAGAATGCAGGGGCTGGCCTGCCAGAACGGGTGCAGCGCTCATTTTGGGATGGATTAAAGTTTGCTGCGATCGTGTCAGTGATAATGTCTGCGCTTCTATATGGCTTGCGCACGCCCATAGTGGCGTTGTTTCAGATTGACGGAATTACCGCTGAAATCGTGATATTGTTTTGCGGCCCATTGGCGTTGGCGTTCTATTTCAATGGGGTGATTTTTGTATCAAACGCGGCGTTTAACAATCTTGGGCGCCCGTTTTACTCCACTTGGATCAATTGGGGCCGTCACACGCTTGGCACAATCCCATTTGTGATTTTGGGTGGTATGTGGTTCGGGGCCAAGGGCGTTCTGATTGGACAGGCCGTCGGCGGATTTGCGTTTGCATTACTGGCCGTGGTTCTGGTGCGCCGGGTCATTTCAGACGGGGGAGACCAGCACCATAAACGCCAGCCGTTCCAACGTCAGGGGCGGCTCATGGGGTTGTTTACCTTTCGCCGTTAACGAGCGTTACAAAACTAGCTTGGTTAATGCAGGGTTAGAAAAAATTCGGTTATAACATATTGAAAAATAGCCTTAAAGTTGGCGCTAACTGTAAGTGCCGCTTCATCATCTCTAAATAGATTGCACTTAGTTTCGCACCGAATGAGGGGCGAGATATGACGGTTACTATTTATGCACAAGACAATGAATTTGCGGCCTCTTCTGGCACCAATATAGATGTGACTGACGACTTCAGCTATTTTGACCACCCGCCAAACTCCACCACCGATTTGACAATCACTGCAAATGTTGACGACGGCGAGCCGTTCTTATTTGAGGTTGGCGAGACATACGACCTGACATGGAGCGGGAACGGCGGTGGCGGCATCATGGAAGACGCGGTTGTTGTTCGCAGCGACTATTTGGGGCCGGGGCAGGGCGCAATCGTGTTTGAGGGCACCAACTCGATTACCGGCGAGCCATTTCAAATGGTTTGGACCCCTGGTTTCGATCTGGAGCAATGGTACTGGGATAACGGCGGCAGCCCGTCCAGCCCAAACGCATTTTGGACCAGCGACACCAACACGGCCGAGACTTTTCAGATGGTGTGCTTTGTAGCGGGAACCCTAATCGCAACGCCAAGCGGGATGATCCCTGTTGAACAGCTCAGGCCAGACCAGCAGGTTATCACGTTCGACAACGGTCATTGCCCTATTCAGTGGGTGGGGGATAGAACATTACTTGGGGCTGGGGTCTCAGCCCCCGTGATCTTTGAAGCCGGAACGATTGGCAACGACCAACGTCTTGCGGTTTCGCAAAATCATAGGATCATGCTCGCGTCACCATGGGCAGAATTGTACTTTGCTGAACATGAGGTTTTTGTGCCAGCCAAGGCATTGGTCAATGGAACCAGCATCTATACTGAGACACGTCGGCAGGTGTCATATCACCACCTTTTATTACCCAATCATGAGGTGCTTATGGCTGAAGGCGCCCCATGCGAGAGCCTGTATCTGGGTGATGTCGCGCGTGCCCGACTAAGCCCCGAGTCCAGAGCAGAAGTAGCGCAATACCTTCCCCAGCTTGGCTCAAACCTAGGGGCAGATCGCGCGCAAACTGCACGGATGGATTTGACTTTCAAACAGGCACGATTGCTGGCAGTTGCTATGGGGTTGGTTGATCAGGAAATGCCTCGTCCCATCCCCAGTTGTCTGATTGCCTGTTAGAAATGGCAGGCTGCGTTTTTCTAACCCTTTTATTTCGAAAGACATCCTAAGCTAAGGCGCGTCTGTGCGGCTGGGCCGCGTCGCTTTGCCTGTGATGTAATGGGATGACACGGCCATTAGGGTGGATCGGATGTGGAGTGCTCTATTTTGGGGAAATGTGGTCACTGAGCGTGAAAAATACCTCTAGCACCATAATGATGGCAATTAGTCCGATGACAAGGGACGGGTAAACTGGAAACCCAGCATCATTCAGCAGGAGCGTGGGGAAGTGGCCAAAAGGCGACATGGAAATTGTTAGAAAATAAAGTGGGGCGATAAGTGACGATAGGAAAATGGATCAACCAAGTGTCCACAGTTTGACGCGTGCATCACAATGTGGGCAGCGGCTCGACAAAAAGCCAATTTTATACATCTCTAAAAATGAGAACCGGTGTGTTTGACAATCATTCGCCGTAGTTTTCCCCTAGACTACTCCGCAGCGGGCAGTTTAAGTTCGGTCGCCTCGGCGCGGGTTAACATCTCGCCTTGTTTGCGTTGCAAAACCATGTCGCGGGCTTTGGCATAAATGGGATCTTCCCAGAACATCATGCAGCCGTTGCACCCCTTGCCACAACACCCGTCCACCCCAACACGATTGGTCTTAAAACGGCGGGTTTCGGCCCCATCACCAATGGCTTCGACCAGCTCGTCGCGGCGTTTGGTATAGGCTTTTTCGTTTGGTTTTCCTGTGACCTCGATGCCTTGCACCAACTTGTCCAGTTTGATGCGGGCCCATTGGTCTTCGGTCAGGGCGCGTTCTTTGCGCATCACCGAAAATTCGGGGAAACGCGCGCGGATGTCGGCAGGGTTTTCATGATCAAACAGCGAGAACGGAATACGGATCGTGGTGCGGGTGCCGCCGTGGATCACGTCACGTTTCTCGCCGGTGTCAGCAACTTCAAACTCATAAAGGCGCAGCAAAACCGGTTCGCGTGTCACGGGTGAGATGAATTCCAACACTTCGCCAGCTTCGAGTTTGTTCTTAACATCAATCAACAGCGCGTCATCGGTAACTCCGGTTACTACGCCCGCGTATTCCCACTGGGCGATGGCGGCGGTGTGTTCGTAATTGTGTGCAGTGTTGTCTAGGCGGCCGTTGTGAAAGGCCAACGTATAGCCGCGATTGCCAACAGATTCGAGCTCCTGCATGTAGCGCTCAGGCGTCCAACCTTCGGGATCGGCATAATAATCGTCAATCGCCATGCGGTAGGCGCGGGCCACCACGGCGCAATAATATTCAGACTTGCCGCGTCCCTCAACCTTAAGACTATCAACGCCAATGCGCAGGTATTCGTCGAGCTTAGGCATGATGCACAGGTCTTTGGAATTCAGGATGTATGAGCCGCGCTCGTCTTCCTCAATCGGCAGCAGCTCACCGGGGCGGCAGCCTTCCTCAAGCAGGAATTCGAACATGTCGTAATTGTCATCGGTGATGTGCAATTCTTGGTGGCTGCCGTCCTTCATCCGCATACGGAATTTGTAATTCCAACGACAAGAGTTGGCGCAATTGCCCTGATTGGCACCGCGCTCGGCCATGAAGTTCGACAGCAGGCAGCGGCCCGAATAGGTCATGCACATCGCACCATGCACGAAGGCTTCGATCTTGATATCAGGACATTTTTCGCGAATTTCAGTCAATTCACCAAAGGAAACCTCGCGGGCCATTACCACCAATTCAGCCCCTAAATCATGCCAGAAATTTACCGACAGATAGGATGATACGTTGGATTGGGTCGAGATGTGCAGCGGCAATTCAGGCGCGTGCGTTTTGACGTATTGGAACACACCAGGGTCCGCAATGATCAACCCATCTGGTTTCACCTTGCGCACGGTTTCGATGTATTCCTTTAGTTTCGGCACGTCTTTGTTGTGCGAAAACAGGTTCAGCGTCAGGTAGGCGCGTTTGCCATTGGCATGGCAAAATTCAACGCCCTCGATTACGTCTTCTAGTGAGAATTCTGATTTGGTGCGCAACGACATATCGGGCGTGCCGAGGTAAACCGCGTCGGCCCCATACAGGATCGCCATTTTCAGTTTACGCAGATTGCCTGCGGGCATCAATAATTCAGAACGGTGTTTCGTCATGTTGCGCGGCCGATGCTGTTAGGGTTAAGTCACGCTCTTTACAGGGCACAGACCCAAAAGACAATTGTTTGTGTGTTTTGGTTTCGGTTCTGTGGGGCATACGTTCGGCTGAACCTTGCGCAGTTTTTTAGGGCAGTTTTTTCGCTATATTTGCATTGGTATCCGCAAGCAGGTCATCAACCAGCGCGGTTTCGCTTTTGCTCAAAATCTGCGCACGGGGGTAGACCGGGTTGTGGCGGTCATCCAGCACATGCGCGTCCCAGCCATCGGTCGTTTCAAAAAATCGGGTCACACCAGCCGCTCCAAATTCCTTTAAGTAGCCCTGCACAACCACATCAAGATAGGACAGCAGAATCGGAGTTTGGGGCGTTGGCGGATGGTGTGCATCGGTTTCAATGGCGTAAATCGCAATTTTGGGTTCAAGCTTAATCTGATGACGAACCTGATGAGTGGCGTCACAGCGTGCATAGGCCTGCTCGCGAATATCCAAGGCCGCCCAATCGCTTTTTGGCACCGCTGCGATCAGCCCATCAATGGTGCTGTCCGGATCAGGCACGGCTGTTAAATAACAGATATCGCGGCTGAGTGAACGCCGCCATGCGCGCCGCCAGCCGCTGATTTGGGCCGTGTGGGCCTGTTCATAATCATGGGTGCTGCGGTTCACCAGCGAACCATAGCCAAAGAAAAACGGATCATTCATGTTCTTGATCTTGCAATTGCATGCAGTTGAATACAACCCCTTGCGAGGGCGGCGGGGCTGGTCTACCCTAACGCCATCAACATCGGGAGAATCTGGTGAACACCAGTGCCGAAGGAGCATGCGCCCCGCTAAACTCTCAGGCCCAAGGGACCGATGATTGATACGACGACACTCTGGAGAGAGGCGCCACACGCGTCCGCCGAAGGGATAGCGATCTCAGGCATCGGGACAGAGGGGGCATCAAATGGCAGCCAGTTGGTTGTTGGATTGGTGCCGGATTTTTCCAAACCGGTCGATGCAAAAAAGGGGCGAGATATGTCTGATTTAAAACGAACTGGTCTTTATGATCTTCATGTGGAATTGGGGGCCAAAATGGTGCCTTTTGCTGGCTACGAGATGCCCGTGCAATATCCGCTTGGCGTGATGAAAGAGCATATTCACACCCGCACTTCGGCGGGCCTGTTCGACGTTAGTCACATGGGCCAGGTGCTTTTGCGTCCGATATCTGGCAACGTGTCGGATGCGGCGCTGGCGTTGGAAACCCTTGTGCCGGTTTCTTTGTTGGCTTTGAAAGAGGGCCGCCAACGTTATGCGATGTTCACCAATGACGCGGGCGGCATCACCGATGATTTGATGGTCGCCAATCGCGGCGATCACCTGTTCGTGGTCGTGAACGCGGCCTGCAAGGGTGCTGACATTGCGCATATGCAGGCCAACCTGTCAGACAGCTGTGACATCGAAATCATTGAGGACCGCGCGCTGCTGGCGCTGCAAGGCCCACTGGCCGAAGCCGCCTTGGCGGCCATCGCGCTCGTGGCCGATATGAAATTCATGGACGTTGCCGTGGTCGCCTCGGCGTTTGGTGATCTCTGGGTGTCGCGCTCAGGCTATTCCGGCGAGGACGGCTATGAGGTGTCGGTGGCCAATGATCAAGCGGCCGCGTTTGCTCGCGCGCTGCTGGCCACGGATGGTGTCGAGCCGATCGGCCTTGGTGCACGCGACAGTCTGCGGCTTGAAGCTGGCCTGTGCCTTTATGGCAATGACATTGACGAAACCACCAGCCCTGTTGAAGGCGCGATTGAATGGGCTATTCAAAAGGTCCGCCGCACAGGTGGCGAACGGGCCGGCGGGTTCCCTGGCGCGGACCGAATTTTGAGCGAACTCGAAAACGGAGCGTCACGGCGCCGCATTGGAATACTGCCCGATGGCCGTGCCCCGATGCGGGCCCACACTATGTTGTTTGCCGATGAGACCAGCGACGCAGCCATCGGTGAAATCACCTCAGGCGCCTTTGGCCCAACGATTGAGCGCCCGATGTCTATGGGCTATGTCACCACAGAATTTGCCACCACAGGCACCACGATTTATGCTGAGGTGCGCGGCAAAAGGTTGCCCGCCACCGTGGCTGATATGCCGTTCCGGCCGTCCACTTATAAACGTTAAAACCTAAAGGGAGAAGACTGATGAAATTCACAGAAGAGCACGAATGGCTACGCATTGAGGGTGATCTTGTTGTGGTCGGGATCACCGAGCACGCGGCAGAACAGCTGGGTGATGTGGTGTTTATCGAACTGCCAGATACGGACCAAGAAGTCGCCAAGGATGACGAAGTTGTGGTGATCGAAAGCGTCAAAGCTGCCTCTGACATTTTGGCCCCGATTGACGGTGAAATCGTCGAAGTCAACGCCATGCTGGTGGACGAGCCGGGCAAGGTGAACGACGACCCACAAGGTGAGGCTTGGTTCATCAAGATGAAGCCAGCCGATCTGTCCCAAATGGACGAAATGATGGACGAAGCCGCCTATAAGAAATTCATCGGATAGGGGCGGACAGTTGGCCGTTAAGCGCATCGTTGCAAACATTGAAACGCAATCGCCTGCAGAGGTGGCTGCGTTTTATACGGCGCTTTTCGGGCTTGATCTGGCCATGGATATGGGCTGGATCACGACACTGCAATCCACGGTCACGCAGTCGATCCAGTTAAGCGCCGCCTCGCAAGGTGGCTCTGGAACGGCCGTTCCGTCCCTGTCGATTGAGGTTGATAACCTTGAAGAAACGCACGCCCAAGCGGTCTCGCTTGGGATAGATATCGAATATGGACCCTGTGACGAGCCATGGGGGGTGCGACGGTTTTATGTCCGCGACCCTGCTGGCACGCTCATCAACGTCCTGACCCATATACGCGACTAACGCGCCACTGAATCGGAGTCGAACATGCCGTTTACACCCACCGAATACCTGCCCTATGATTTTGCCAACCGTCGCCATATCGGCCCCTCGCCCGAGGAAATGGAAGCGATGCTCAAAGTGTTGGGTGTCGAGACATTGGACGAGTTGATCGACCAAACCGTCCCTGAAAGCATTCGCACCAAAGAGCCGCTGGAATTTGGCCGCCCGAAATCCGAGCGCGAATGGTTGTGGTATATTCGGCAGGTGGCCAAAAAGAACAAGGTGTTCACTACTATGATCGGGCAGGGCTATCACGGTTCAATCACGCCGCCCGCGATCCAGCGCAATATTTTGGAAAATCCGGCGTGGTACACGGCCTACACCCCCTATCAACCCGAAATTTCCCAAGGCCGTCTTGAGGCTCTGCTGAACTATCAAACAATGATCGCCGACCTGACAGGCCTTGAGATTGCCAACGCGTCATTGTTGGACGAGGCAACCGCGGCCGCAGAGGCCATGACCATGGCGCAGCGGGTCTCAAAATCAAAGGCGGGGGCGTTCTTTGTGGATGAAAATTGCCATCCGCAAAATATCAGCGTGATCCAAACACGGGCCGTACCATTGGACATCGAGGTGATCGTCGGCAACCCTGATGATCTGGACGCCAGTGCTGTGTTTGGCGCGGTATTCCAGTACCCCGGCACCTACGGCCATCTGCGTGATTTTACCGCAGAAATGGACGCGCTGCACGCGACCAAAGCCATCGGTATTGTGATTGCCGATCCAATGGCATTGACCATTTTGAAAGAACCGGGTGCGATGGGGGCAGACATTGCGGTTGGCTCGACTCAACGTTTTGGTATTCCGCTGGGATACGGTGGCCCGCACGCAGCCTATATGGCCTGCAAAGACAACATGAAACGTTCAATGCCGGGCCGGATCATTGGGGTATCGATCGACAGCCATGGTGATCCTGCGTACCGGTTGTCACTGCAAACCCGCGAGCAACATATCCGCCGCGAAAAAGCCACCTCGAACGTCTGCACAGCGCAGGCTTTGCTGGCCGTTATGGCGTCTATGTACGCTGTGTTCCATGGACCAAAAGGCCTAAAGGCCATCGCACAACGCATCCACCGCAAAACCGCACGCATGGTGCGCGGGTTGGAGGACGCAGGCTTTGTGATCGAGCCGGAAGTCTTTTTTGATACCATCACCGTTGAGGTCGGCCCTCTGCAAGGCGCGATCATGCAGGCGGCGGTTGATCAACGGATCAACCTGCGCAAAATCGGCAAGACCAAACTGGGCATCACGCTGGATGAAACCACCCGTTCGGACACCTTGAACCGGTTGTGGCGCGCCTTCGGGATCGAGCACACGGACGAGGCGCTGCATGCAGAATACCGCGTGCCCGAAACGTTATTGCGCACCTCGGAATATTTGACGCACCCTGTGTTTCACATGAACCGCGCCGAGACCGAAATGATGCGCTATATGCGTCGATTGGCAGACCGTGATCTGGCGCTGGATCGCTCGATGATCCCGCTTGGATCTTGTACGATGAAGTTGAATGCCGCGGCTGAAATGATGCCGCTAAGCTGGCCTGAATTTGCGCATATCCACCCGTTGGCGCCTGATGATCAGGTGGCCGGTTACACCGAAATTGTTGAGGATCTGAGCGAGAAACTGTGCCTGATCACTGGCTATGATGCCATGTCGATGCAGCCAAATTCCGGCGCGCAGGGTGAATACGCGGGCTTGTTGACCATCAACGCCTACCACCGCTCTAACGGTGAAGGGCACCGCAACATCTGTCTGATTCCGGTCTCGGCGCATGGCACCAATCCGGCCAGCGCACAGATGGCGGGCATGAAAGTGGTGGTGGTAAAGTCTGCTGAAAATGGCGACATTGACACTGAAGATTTCCGCGCCAAAGCAGAGGCCGCAGGCGGCGATCTGGCGGCCTGTATGATAACCTACCCGTCAACCCACGGAGTATTTGAAGAATCCGTTCGCGAGATATGCGAGATCACCCATGAATTTGGTGGGCAGGTTTACATCGATGGTGCCAACTTGAATGCGATGGTGGGTCTGACCAAAGTCGGCGAAATTGGCGGCGATGTCAGCCATTTGAACCTGCATAAAACCTTTGCTATTCCGCATGGCGGCGGCGGGCCTGGCATGGGGCCGATTGGTGTGAAATCACATCTGGCTCCGTTTTTGCCAGGCAACCCTGTTGGCGGTGAAGGTGCTGTCTCGGGGGCGGCTTATGGCTCGGGCTCGATACTGGTGATCAGTTGGGGCTACGTGATGATGATGGGCGGGGCGGGCCTGACTCAAGCCACCAAAGTGGCGATTTTGAACGCCAACTATTTGGCCAAGCAGTTGGAAGGCTCGTTTGATGTTTTGTTCCGCGGCACAGGCGGGCGGGTTGCGCATGAGTGCATTTTGGACACACGGCCCTTTGAGGTAAGCGCCCAGATAACGGTGGATGACATCGCTAAACGGTTGATTGACAGCGGGTTTCATGCACCAACGATGAGCTGGCCCGTGGCGGGCACGTTGATGGTGGAGCCAACCGAGAGCGAAACCAAAGCCGAGTTGGACCGGTTCATCAAAGCCATGCTGTCGGTCCGCGCCGAAATTGGCGAGGTCGAAAGCGGGGCTATGGACGCTGAGAACAATCCACTTAAGAATGCGCCGCACACGGTGAGCGATCTGGTGGCGGATTGGGACCGACCCTATAGCCGTGCGCAGGGGTGTTTTCCACCCGGTGCGTTTAAGGTGGACAAATATTGGCCACCTGTTGGGCGGGTGGATAATGTCTATGGCGACCGCCATTTGGTTTGCACTTGTCCGCCATTGTCGGATTATGAAGACTAAGAAAGCGGGAGCCCTGCGGGCTGCTTGACGTCTCGCTGCGCTCGGGATTTCGCCTGCGGCGGGCGGATATTTAGGAAAAGAAGAAAAAAGGGCTTCACGGATGATCTGTGAGGCCCCTCTTTTGTGTGCTGTGTGGCCAAAGAAAAAGGCCGCGTCCCATGGGGCGCGGCCTTTGACAGTGGTGATTTTGGTGTGGCTTAGCCAGCAATCAGGCCCATGCTTTCCAGCTTGAGCAGGACTTGGTGGGCACAGTTGTCGACGTCGACGTTTTCTGTTTCCACCGAGAGTTCTGGGTCTTTTGGCACATCGTAAGGATCTGAAATACCAGTGAATTCTTTGATCTTGCCTTCGCGGGCCAATTTATAAAGCCCCTTGCGGTCACGGCGTTCGCATTCCTCGATCGAGGTCGCAACATGCACTTCGATGAAGGCTCCGAAGTTTTCAACGTCTTCGCGTACCGCACGGCGTGTGGTGGCGTAGGGAGCGATGGGTGCGCAGATGGCGATGCCACCATTTTTGGTGATTTCGCTGGCGACATAGCCGATGCGGCGGATGTTCAAATCGCGGTGCTCTTTGGAGAATCCAAGCTCGCTGGACAGGTTTTTACGCACCAGATCACCATCGAGTAGCGTTACAGGGCGGCCGCCCATTTCCATCAATTTTACCATCAATGCGTTGGCGATTGTGGATTTTCCGGACCCCGAGAAACCAGTGAAAAACACGGTGAAACCTTGTTTGTTGCGAGCTGGGCGGGTTTTGCGCAGCTCTTCAACCACAGTCGGGAAAGAGAACCATTCCGGAATTTCCAGACCTTCGGACAAACGACGGCGCAACTCGGTGCCGGAAATGTTCAACACGGTGACGTTTTCTTTGTCTTTAATTTCGTCGGCGGGCTCATACTGGGCGCGTTCTTGCACATAGACCATGTGTTTGAAATCGACCATTTCGATGCCCATTTCTTCTTGGTGCTCGCGGAACAGGTCCTGCGCATCATAGGGGCCGTAGAAATCTTCGCCTGCTGAATTGCTGCCGGGGCCGGCGTGGTCGCGGCCAACGATGAAGTGGGTGCAGCCGTGGTTCTTACGGATCAAACCGTGCCAAACGGCTTCGCGAGGGCCCGCCATACGCATGGCAAGGTTTAGCAAGGACATTGTAGTTGTGGAGGCTTGGTACTGGTCTAGAACAGCCTCGTAACAACGCACACGAGTAAAGTGGTCAATGTCGCCCGGTTTGGTCATGCCAACGATCGGGTGGATCAATAGGTTGGCCTGGGCTTCGCGGGCGGCGCGGAACGTCAATTCTTGGTGCGCGCGGTGCAAGGGATTGCGAGTTTGAAAGGCCACAACTTTGCGCCAGCCTAATTTGCGGAAATAGGCACGCAGTTCGTTTGGCGTGTCGCGGCGTGCCTTGAAGTCGTAATGCACTGGCTGCTGGATGCCGGTGATCGGGCCACCCAGATAGATTTTGCCAGCTGTGTTGTGCAGGTAGTTGACCGCAGGGTGCGCGTCATCGTCAGCGCCGAATACTTTTTCAGCCTCAAGCGATTTGTTTGGCTCCCATTTATCGGTGACCGACATCATCGCAAGGATCACACCTTCTTGGTCACGTAGGGCAATGTCTTGGCCAACCTCAACGCCGTCGGCAAAGTCTTGGCCAACGTCCAGTGTGATCGGCATAGGCCACAGGGCCCCATCCGCAAGGCGCATGTTTTCGACGACGCCATCGTAATCGGCCTCATTCATGAAGCCTTTAAGCGGGTTGAAGCCACCATTCATCAGCAACTCTAGATCGCAAGTTTGACGCGGGCTTAGGTCCCAAGAGGTCAGCTCGGCTGCCTCGGATTTAAGCTTTAGGGCGCTTTCGTGGGAAACATACAACTCTGGAATTGGCGCTAGGATAGGCTGTGACATGGGTACTCTCGATCTGATTGGAAATGACTGTGTTCTGTGTGCAAATAGGGCGGGTCGATGGTGAATATCAAGCTGCACATCGTTTGTTTTGGCAAGTGAGGCAAAAATCCCCCAGTTTTACTGGGAAACAGAACGATATTCCGTGCTAAATGTGTTTACCAATTTAGACATTCTTGGTTTGCGGAACGCCAACAGAGAAACCGTGTCAAAATGCGCTAGGTTTCTGGCGAGCGCTCGCAAATTAGACTTGAGCGCCGCGCCTTTGATTCCAACAAAACGCCTTGAAACAGGACGGTTCTTAGTCGTCTTGCTCGGCAAGGAACCGTTCGGCCTCGAGTGCGGCCATGCAACCCATGCCAGCCGATGTCACGGCTTGGCGATATTTGTGGTCGGTCAGATCACCCGCCGCGAACACACCGGGGATCGAGGTTGCGGTGCTGTCGGGGGCGGTGACGACATAACCGCCCATGTGGGTTTCCAGCACATCCTTCACCAGTTCATTGGCAGGCGCGTGGCCGATGGCGATGAACACGCCCTTGCATGGGGTCTCAGTGATCTCTCCGGTTTTGACGTTTTTTGTACGCACGGCCGTGACGCCCTTTGGCATGTCATCGCCAACGACTTCGACCAGTTCATTGAACCAAAGCGGCTCGATCTTGGGGTTTTTCATCAAGCGATCTTCTAGGATCTTTTCGCTGCGCAACTCATCACGTCGATGGATCAAGGTCACCTTGCTGGCAAAATTGGTCAAGAACAACGCTTCTTCAACGGCGGTGTTGCCGCCACCAACCACAACGATTTCCTGACCGCGGTAAAAGAACCCATCACACGTCGCGCAGGCCGATACGCCAAAGCCTTTAAAAGCTTCTTCCGAATCTAAGCCCAGCCATTTTGCGCGTGCACCCGTGGCCAAAATGATCGCATCCGCCGTGTAGACCGTGCCGCTATCACTGTTGGCGGTGAAAGGGCGTTTGGACAGGTCCAGATCTGTGATGATGTCGCTGACAATCTCGGTGCCCATGGCGCTCGCGTGTTCTTGCATTTTGATCATCAAATCAGGGCCTTGGACCTCGGTGAAGCCGGGGTAGTTTTCAACGTCCGTGGTGGTGGTCAATTGGCCACCGGGCTCTAACCCTTGCACCAACAATGGATTCAGCATGGCGCGGCTGGCATAAACGCCTGCTGTGTATCCTGCGGGGCCAGAGCCGATGATCAATACTTTGGTGTGACGTGCTTCGGCCATAACAGGCTCCTTTGGGAAAAGTTGTTTCAGGTGATATAGTCAGGCAAGCCGCGCAGGAAAAGCCCCAGCAGGCGCATCTAGGGGAAATGACACGAGATTTTACCGATGCCGAAAGAATATTGCGAAGTTGTGAAATATTGTTGCGCGCACAACGACGCAGGCCTACAATCCGGCAAAACGTAAATTGGGGGCCATCATGGTTGCAATCAAATTTGATCCGATCGACCGAATGATTTTGGCTGAATTGCAAGCTGATGGGCGAATGACCAACGTTGAGTTGGCCAAACGGGTCGGTATTTCGGCCCCGCCCTGTTTGCGCCGCGTGCGCACCTTAGAGGAAAGCGGCTACATCCGTGGGTATCATGCAGATGTGGACGCACGTGCGTTGGGATTCGAAGTGCAGGTGTTTGCGATGGTCGGCTTGCTGTCTCAGGCCGAGGTCGACTTGTCGGCATTCGAGGAAAAATGCCAAAACTGGCCGCTGGTGCGCGAGTGCCACATGCTGAATGGTGAAGTTGATTTCGTATTGAAATGCGTGGCACCTGACCTGTCGACATTCCAGAACTTTTTGACCGAGGACCTGACCTCGGCCGACAATGTGGCCAGCGTTAAAACCTCTTTGGTCATCCGAGGCGCCAAAGACGAGCCGGGCGTGCCGTTTGATGTCTTGGAAAAACGGCTAGAAAAATCAGCCTAAGACGATGTTGGCCTAAGCGGCCAGAACATCCAGCGTTTCATCCAGTGACATCCTTGGATAAGCCTGTGGGCCAAATTCGCTCAGGGATTTGATGTGCGGGAACATGGCTAAAAACAGGGCGCGCATCTGCCCCGTCAGAGGGATTTCGTTACGGTTTCCAGGGTGATAGCTCTCGACCTCAAGACCATTGGCGAAAATGATCTGGTGACATTCAAATGCCAGATGATAGACAGGCACCGGCGTCACGGGGGTGATTTCCAACACCGTATCGCCATCAATAAACGCGGTAATCGGGGCAAGCGCGGCTTTGGTGCCCATGGCCGAAACCAAAACGGCATCTCGACGAAACAGGCGTGCAGACGGGCCTAGCAATAGATCGGGCATCGGGCGCCCCAAGCCAAAGCTGTCAGCAGTAACCCGTGACAATTTTCCAGCGCTGTCAGGTTGGTCAGGAATACTGGGCAAAAGAGTCATCGATCCGGCCCAGAGCAACGGTTGCGCACCATTATCGCGAGTTAATACGCGGGTGCCGGGAAACAAATCTTCGACTGCGATCGGGCCTTCATCGGTGGCAATGATGCTGCCGCGTGCCAATGCGCAAAACGCGTCTTCAAAGGTCGGCATGGCGGGCGCGATGCGGGTAAACTCGTTGATTTCGGAATCGTGGCCCAGATAGGCGACCTCGTAACGGCGTGTCCGAGGCATGGCACGCAGAGGTCGCCTGTCTGGTCGAGCGGTCCACGTATGAGGAACCGTATTGTTGTTTTCTATGCCCGTAGATCTGGTGCGGTGGGGGTAGTTCATGATGCGTCCCTATTTGGTGGCACATCTTCCTTCGGTCCCCACCGAAGATGCATAGTGTATTTGTTAAGGGTAAATGATCGCAATCACCGACCATTGTCAAAAAATAGCGCTTAATGGATGCTGAATGGCACTTAATGCAGCGCAGTGGAGGAAATTGTTTCCAAATCGGTGCGGATAGTGCCTTATTTTGATTCGGAGCACCCCGAAAATAATTCAGGCCACCTGTGGCGGTGGCCTGCTTCCCCTATGTCAGGAGGTTCGGTCGTTGGTTTGGCAGGATTAGCCGCGGGCAGCTTTCAGCGAAGCCGTCTGTGTGCTGCGTTTTGCGATCCACTCGACGCGGCGTGCTCCGCGAGCCCAAGGCATAACCACGTCGGTTTTTGCGGCCTCATCAATGATGCTCTTAATCATACGTGTTTGCTTTTTCATTTCACTGCTCCATTCGCTCATATCATGCGGTGCGCTGTTTTTGTTGCCTGCGCTTGCCGCGAAAATCTGTGTCTTTCATTTGGTCAACATCCGCTGACAAGACCTAATATGGCGGGGCATTCTGGCGGTAGAATGGCAAAGTTTAACTTAATTTAAAGAAAATCAGAGTTTTTGCGCGGCGCGGAGCATGGATCTGCGGAACGGTTATAGGGTGTTGTTTTTAAGGTCATTAGGGCGAAATTTTACGCCAATACCTTGCAAAAACACGGATTGTTTCCAAAACATGGGCGAAACTTGGGCAAAACCTGTCACAATACAGACCCAATCGGGCTAAGTTCGGATCACCGAAATCAAACGGCCATAGTCGACATCTTTGTTATGCACGCAGCGCCGATAGGAATAGAACCGCGCCGCGTCACTATAGGTGCAGTGGCGGGTCCATTCGGCAGCGCCAACATTGGCCAACCGCAGACGGTGCAGCGTATAGGCGGGCAAATCAAACTGAACGCGATCACCAACGCCGCCCGCAAAGAAACGGCTGTTGTCGGGATCTTGGTCCATGAAGTTGTCCATGAACTCGGGCCCGACCTCATATGCGGCTTGGCTGATGCAAGGGCCGATGACGGCTGTGGTTGTGCTGCGATCCGCACCCAGCGTTTCCATTGCGTCAAGCGTGGCCTCGAGCACTCCGCCAAGCGCGCCTTGCCAGCCAGCATGGGCAGCCCCGACGACACCCGCGTCGGTATCGGCAAACAAAACGGGGGCGCAATCGGCGGTCAGAATGCCCAAAGCTGTGTCAGGGGTGTTGCTGACCATAGCGTCCGCCTTGGGGCGGTCCGTCCCAAGCGCGCCGTCAACGGTCAGGACCACAGGGGAATGATACTGATGGACGGAGGCAAGGTTTTCCAGATCAACGCCGATTGCATCGGCAACGCGTTGCCGGTTCAAGGCGACGGCTTCGGCCTGATCGGATGAGCCAAAGCCACAGTTCAACCCCTGAAAAATACCGCTAGAGGCCCCGCCGTGACGGGTGAAAAAGCCATGGCGTTGCTGTGCGAGGCTGTCGGCAGTCAGTATTTCTAAGGTCATTGGTTGAACCCCGGAGGTGGTGTGGATCCGTTCGGATAAAAAGCAATTGCTTTGAACAGAGTGCCCATTTCAGAGGCGTCAATCAAGCGGTGATGCGCGGCCAGATGGTTTTGTAGTTTCTCGCCCTCCAAACCATGGGCCAAAGCTTGGGCGCGTTGGTCAATGCCCAGCCTTTGCAACAATTCACCCTGAGGGACCATTTTACTGACATTGGTTTGACTGACGGCGGCCACGGCCAGGGCCTCAAAATCTACATGTGCTGTGATGTCCGCTTGACCGGGGTGGGTAAGGGGATCGTCAAACGTATGGTTGCGCAAGGCTTGCAGCGTGTCCCCAAGCGAGCGCCATCCTCCGTAATCAACTATGATTGCTGCGCCGCCCTGGCAGGCGATACGGGTCGAAACCTCGGTGGCAATGGCTGTGGCCGCGCCGCAAACTTCAACCAGATCACCCTCACGTCCGCTTGTGCGGCGATGGGCAAGCTGCGGCAGATCAGCCGCGGCTGATGCACCAAAGGTCAGCGCCCCATCCGCAACGCCAACGAGCCGTTCGCGCCATCCGTCCGCGTGTAAGATATATTGATGGATCGGCAAGGCGTCGAAAAACTCGTTGGCCAGCAGGAACAGCGGCGCATCGGGAATTTCGGTAATATTGCCAACCCATGTGACGTCGTAATCGGTTAAGGTTTCGGCTTGGATGTTTGTCAGGGTTGGCGAGGCTTCGACCAAAATGATCTGTGCCGCTTTGTGAAATCCGGGGATGCTTTTGGTGGCACGCAAAACGTCGGCCATCAGGGTGCCGCGCCCCGGACCCAACTCGGCCAGCACAAAGCCTTTGGGCGAACCTTGCTCGATCCATGTTTGGGCCAGACACAGGCCCAACAGTTCGCCAAACATCTGGCTGATCTCGGGTGCGGTTGTAAAGTCGCCTTTTGTGCCAAACGGATCGCGGGTGGAATAATAGCCGAATTTTGGATGCAGCAGGCATTCGCGCATGTATTCTGCCAGCGTGATCGGGCCTGTCTTGGTGATGGTCTCGATCAGCAGGTCAGCAAGCGCAGTCATGCGCGCCGCCGCGCCATGATGATGAAGCCCAGACCAATCAATATCATCGGGATCGAAAGCTGCTGGCCTTTGGTCAGGCCGAAGTCGCCGAATTGCATCACATAGCCCATCGGGTTCGTGGCTGTGATAAATTGCGCGTCAGCTTGGCGGAAGAACTCCACAATATAGCGCGACAGGCCGTAACCCGCGATGAATAGGCCCATCAACTGGCCCGGTTTTTTCAGCCAATCACGACGCCACGCCAGATAAAGGATCACGGCACCGAGGATCAGGCCTTCGAGGAGGGCCTCATAAAGTTGAGAAGGATGACGAGCGCAAAGATTTGCCACGTTGGCGCAGTCCTGCGCAGCGGTCCCGGGAAAGATCACAGCCCACGGCAAGGTTGAGGGGCGGCCCCAAAGCTCAGCACTGTTGAAATTGGCCAAACGGCCCAGAAACAAGCCGGTCGGGGCGGCCATCGCCATAAGGTCGCCAAAGGGCAACATCTTGATGCCGTGCTTTTTGCAAAAAATCAGACCAACAATGACCACGCCCCAAAAGCCGCCGTGAAATGACATGCCGCCATTCCAAACTTGCAGGATTTCGGCAGGGTATTGAAGGTATCTGTCTAGGTCATAAAACAGCACATAGCCAAGCCGTCCGCCAAGGATAATGCCAATGATGGACCATGTCAGGAAAGCCTCGAGCAGCTCGGGGCTGGTGGGGGCTGATTCATTTGGCCAAAGGCGCGCGGTGCGCACGGCTCGCAACACGATGCGATAGCCAATGATGATGCCGACGATATAGGCCAGCGCATACCACCGCAGGGCGAATGAAAACGTGCCAATATCAAGGCTAAAGATTTCGTTGCCAAAGCCGGGGAAGGGGATAACATACTGCATGTTCGGTAAGTGCCTTTCATATCAGGGCAAAGTCAACCTTGAGATTTACGCCGTTGCCCCCCATATAGACATTAACAGCAAATGCAGGAGTCCCGTATGCAAACCCGTAATAAAGTACTCGACGATCTTTCAAGTGTTTTCACCAACGCGATGGGTGTTGCCCAAGGTGCCAAGGATGAGGCCAACACGGCTATGAAGAGCTGGGTTGATCGCTGGATGGCAGACCGTGATTTTGTATCGCGTGAAGAATTTGATGCGGTGCGGGCGATGGCACAAAAGGCCCGCGAAGAGAATGAGGCGCTCAAAGCGCGGCTAGATGCATTGGAAACCAAGGCGGCCCCGAAGAAAAAGCCTGCGAGCCGCGCTAAGAAACCCTGAAATTAAGGAGCTGACGCTCTCTATTGTTGGTAAAACCCCCTCAATCCCCCTGAAGGGGGAGGCGACGGGATTTGGCTTTGATGTTTCACATCAGAAGTTTTTACAGGCTTTTGTCCCACCAAGGGTTGGAGAGCACCGGTGCGCCAAGTATTGCGCGTTCGCCGATCTGAGGTGTCAGCAAAGAAATATCTGCGGCGGCCGCCAAACGTGCAACGCGTTCTAACGGTTCACGCCATGGATGGAATGCCAATTTGAAAGTGGAATTATGGATCGGCATTAAGACGCCGCCGCCTAGATCTTGATGCGCCTGAACGGTTTGTTCCGGTGTCATATGCACATCTGGCCAAGCAGAGCTGTAGGCACCGGTTTCCAGCATGGTGATGTCAAAAGGCCCAAGTTGGTTGTTGATCTGTTTGAAGCCGTCAAAATACCCAGAGTCTGAGCCAAAAAACAGGGATTGACCCGCATGTTTGAAAGCATAAGATGCCCAGAGCGATTTGTTACCATCCAGAATTCCGCGGCCAGAAAAATGCTGGGTTGGGGTGGCGGTGATGTTAGTTCCCCCGCGTTGGGTCGATTGCCACCAGCCCAGTTCGGTGATCTGGTCTTTGGGAACGCCCCAGCTGGTTAGATATTTTCCCACGCCAAGCGGGCAGACAAAGTGATCGACCTTGTTAATCAGCCGCGAAATAGCGGCCCGATCAAGGTGATCATAGTGGTTATGGGAAATCACCACGCCTGTTAGCCTTGGTAAATCAGCAACCGCAATCGGGGTTTGGTGAAACCTTTTGGGTCCCGCCAGTTGGCTGGGGGACGCGCGTTTGGAAAAGACCGGATCGGTGAGCCAGTAGTCCTTGCCGAATTTCATTAAAACGGTTGAGTGGCCGAGCCGATAGATGTGTACATCATCGTTTTCGCGTTGTGCATCTAAGGTCTGAGCATCAATCGGGCACACTGGTATGTTCATTGCGGGGGTGGCATCGGGGGTGCGTTGAAACAGGAGTTTTCGAACCAAATCCAATTGGCTGATCTCGCGATTCAATTTCGAAAACGGCGGTTTGTTGTGAAATCTTCCACGTTTGAAAATTTCGGCATCTGGTTTTTGGGGCATCGGTGACTTTCTGCGGGCAGGTAAAATATCTGGGGATAACCTTAAGATAATTCTTTACAGAGTCCACCCTATGCACCACCATATGTGGTAAGAGCTGCGGTAACATCCACTGGCTCTGGTATGGAGGTCTAAGCGTTGCGGGTTTTTCCGCGAATAGGCCATAGCAGTAGAAGGTCAGGCACATGTCATTATCCGAACAGTTTATGGACGTAGATGACCTGCATCCAATCGATATCGTTGAAACATTGGCCGAGCATCACGCATGGGATTTTGAACGTGTGGCGGATGATCAGATCGCGATGGCGGTTGAGGGGCAGTGGCGCAGCTATTCGATCACTTTGGCGTGGTCCGAACAGGACGAAACTTTGCGTCTGATCTGTACCTTTGAGATGGAGCCGCCGAATGAGAAGCTGCCACAGCTATATGAGGCCTTGAATGCCGTGAATGACCGGTGCTGGGCGGGCGCATTCACTTACTGGAACGAACAGCGTTTGATGGTGTATCGCTATGGGCTGGTTTTGTCAGGTGGGCAAATCGCCGGGCCAGAGCAGATTTCGACAATGATCGAGGCAGCCATCAGTTCAGCCGAGCGGTTTTATCCGGCGTTTCAACTGGTGGTCTATGGTGATCAACCTGTTGAACAAGCCCTGCAAGTTGCCATTGCAGAGGCCTACGGTCGCGCATAACCTCGCCCCAAATAGTTTTTGGCTAGGGGCAAAATAATGAACATGAATGATGTCTATGAACGCGGTCTGGTTTTGCTGGGGTGCGGCAAGATGGGGTCAGCCATGTTGAAGGGTTGGTTGGGCAACGGCATGCCAGCCGCATCAGTCTGGATTATTGATCCGCATCCGAGCGATTGGGTTCAGGATTTGGTGGCAGACGGGTTGCATTTAAACACGGATTTACCCGCAGCGCCTGCGATCGTGTTGGTCGCGGTCAAACCACAAATGATGGCCGAGGCCTTGCCGTCGCTCAAACCGCTTGGCAATGGGCCGACATTGTTTATTTCGGTGGCCGCGGGCACGCCGATGTCATTTTACGAAGCAACTTTGGGCGCGGATACGCCTGTTGTTCGGGCGATGCCCAACACGCCAGCGGCCGTATTGCGCGGCATCACGGCGTTGATCGGCAATAGCAACACGGGTGAGACCGAGACGGCTTTGGCCGAAGCGTTATTGCAAGCTGTTGGCCAAACTGTGCGTTTGGATGACGAGGCACAGATTGACGCTGTCACGGGGGTTTCGGGGTCGGGCCCTGCCTATGTGTTCTTGATGATTGAAGCCTTGGCGGCGGCGGGCATTGAACAAGGTTTAGCACCTGAGTTGGCGATGCGGTTGGCCAAGGCGACTGTTGGTGGCGCTGGGCATTTGGCCGAAATGGCGGACGAAGATCCAGCCCAATTGCGGGTCAATGTGACCAGCCCCCAAGGCACCACAGCGGCCGCACTTGAAGTATTGATGGATGTCAAAACCGGATTGACGCCGCTGATGAAACAGGCGGTGGCGGCTTCGGCTGACCGATCGCGGGAATTGTCCAAATGAGCGATGATTTGACATTAGATGATTTTCTAAAGGTGGATATTCGAGTTGGCGAAGTGGTGCGGGCTGAGCCCTATCCGGAGGCCCGCAAACCTGCGATTAAACTGTGGGTGAATTTTGGCGGTGAACTGGGCGAAAAGAAAAGTTCGGCCCAAATCACAGCCCATTACTCGCCCGAAAGCCTGATTGGAAAGCGGGTAATGGCGGTGGTTAATTTTCCACCGCGCCAGATTGGAAAATTCATGTCCGAGATATTGGTGCTGGGGATTTCTGATGCCGGTGGCGGCATTGTTTTGATGACCCCTGACAAAGATGTCCCCTTGGGCGAAAGGATGCACTGATGCCAAATCTACTGGTCTCGCGGGCTTTGCCTGAAACGGTTATGGACGCGCTAAAAGCTGAGTTTGAAGTGACGCTGCGCCCAACAACGCAACCAATGAGCGAGGATGAAGCTACGGTTGCGCTGGCGGCATATGACGCCATTTTGCCAACGCTTGGCGACGGATTTACAGCAGATGCCATCGAGCGTGTTGCTGCTCCACGTTGCAAAATTCTGGCAAACTTTGGTGTTGGATATAATCACATTGATGTGACGGCTGCGACGGCCAAAGGGCTGACCGTGACCAACACGCCAGGGGCTGTGACCGATGCGACAGCTGACATTGCGATGACGCTGGTCCTGATGGCGACACGCCGCGCGGGCGAGGGCGAACGATTGGTGCGCAGTGGTAAATGGACGGGCTGGCATCCGGTGCAAATGCTGGGGATGCATATTGGCGGCAAAACCGTCGGGATTGTTGGTATGGGGCGGATCGGCAAAGCGATTGCGCGGCGTTGTCAGGCTGGGTTTGGGATGAAGGTGGTGTTTCACAACCGCTCACAGGTGGCGGATGTCGGGGTGCCGGCAACGCAACTTGGCTCATTGGTCGAAGTGATGGCGGCGGCGGACGTCGTCGTGTTGGCTGTCCCGGGCAGCCCCGAAACGCATCACTTGATGGACGCGGCGGCGCTGGACGCTATGCAGTCGCACGCTTACCTCGTCAATATATCGCGGGGCGATGTGCTGGATGAAGCCGCGTTGATCGCGACACTCAAGGCGGGCCAAATCGCGGGGGCAGGGCTGGATGTGTTTGAGCAAGAACCGCATGTGCCCGAAGCATTACGCGCGCTGGACAACGTTACACTGTTGCCTCATCTGGGAACCAATGCCGAAGAAGTCCGGAGCAATATGGGGATGATCGCGTTTGAGAACTTGCGGGCGTTTTTCAGCGGAGAAGCAGTGCCGAACAAAGTGTAACGCTCCGCGCGTGGGGATGAAGAAAGCCGTAAGGCTTGATGAATTTACGCCTGATCGCCGGTGGCCTCGCGCCAATGCTTGCGGCACAGCGACACATAGCTTTCGTTGCCGCCGATCTGCACCTGATCGCCGTCCATCAACACTCTGCCATCATCATCCTGACGCACAACCATCGTCGCCTTCTTGCCGCAATGGCAAATGGTGCGGGCCTCGCGCATTTCGTCGGCCAAAGCCAGCAACGCGGCAGAACCCGGAAACAGTTCGCCCTGAAAATCAACTCGCAACCCGTAGCACATGATCGGAATGCGTAAATCATCCACTGCACGGGCCAATTGCCAAACCTGATCTTTTTGCAAAAATTGGGCCTCGTCAATGAACACACAGGCCACTGGCCCCGCATTTAAACGGGCTTGGATCTTGGAAAACAAATCCTCATTGGCCTCAAAGGTATCAGCCTGATCTTCAATGCCAATGCGCGACGAGATCTTTGCATCACCCGCACGGTTGTCGAAACGGGCCGTCAACAGATAAGTGTCCATACCGCGTTCGCGATAGTTATACGAGGCCTGCAACAAAATCGTCGACTTGCCAGCGTTCATTGTTGAGTAGTGAAAATACAGCTTTGCCATGTGCGCATTTTTGCCCGCACTTTGATCTATGCGCAAGCCCAGATGCGGTATTTCCGAGCGGTGATTTAGGTGGGGGCACATTCCGTGAGGTGCATTTTTGCGTCCGTTGTTTTAGGCGCTTAACAGATCAAAACAAAATGAGGCCCGGACCCGGCAAAAAGCCTGGGGATGATCCGAGCCTCGGAAACTATTACAAACTAAAAAGGGCCATCGCGCGGTTGCCAGATTGCTCTGGCTCTATCACTCCCACACAACAGAAGCACGATGAACCCCCACCCAAACCAACGCTGGGTGCGCCAGTCACTCACTACAATCCCAATACACGGGATATGATTTAGTTATGACAAAGCTTTGCAAATTGATTAATGGGAAAAGGACAGGGTATTTCCCCCTAATAGAGGCGGCTGCCCAAAAAGGATGGTTAAATGGTTGATGTGAAAACCTATCTAAAGAAACACACCGAAGCCTTGGTCAAGGATGTCGGCATCGAAACCGCTTGCGCATTGACTGGAAAATCAAAGGCAACGCTTGGTCGTTACTACTCTCACGCAGAGGAGCACGCAGACCGGTTTATGCCAATCGACGCCGCTGCCGCATTGGAAAAAGAGGCTAAATACCCGCATGTTACATCGGCTTTGGCCGATCTGGGCGGGGTGACGATTGGTTTTGACGTCGAGAAACGCAACGCCCCGGCGGGCGGCGGCGTAAATGCGGATGTGATTGCATTGTCGCAACGGTTTGCCATGCTGATGACCGAATACGGCCAGTCAATTGAGGACGGTGTTATCACTATAAACGAGGCCAAAAGACTGTTGCGCGAAACCTCTGCCCTGCAACATGTGTTAATGGACATGAAGCTGCATCTGGAAGACGATTCGCAATAATCGACGCACTTGACGACGCCAAATTAGCTTAGGTGCCGCGTGACGATCTGAAACCTAGTTTCTGGAAAAACGATCCGGCTGGACAAAATCCAGTGAAAGCGGATTGAAACAGGTTCGCCCCGACAAAGACCGTCAACCAGACGAAATTTGGGTGGACATAATGGGTCAACAGCAAGGATGCGATGACCATAAAGCCAGCAAAAGCCAATACAGCGCGTTCAGAAGACATAACGGATTCCTTTTGGTTAAGCGGCGACGGGGTGTCGGCTCTCACTACATATTCATAATTATAGATATGTGTGACGGAATACAAGAGGCAAGCGATGGGTGAAGCTTGGAAATATGAATTACATATATTCCCTATAGGAATGAAAATAGGGCACTGGAGCGGCCAAGACAGCGTACATTTCGATGCATTGACGGGTAATCTTGGCGGTGCATTCAAACATCTCCAAATACTTCAACGGACTATTTTCGAGAAATGCTTACCCTTGCAACGACCGCACACCCAACTCACCCTCTTCGCGTGATTTCATCGCCAATGTCACCGCATGGCTGGCGGCGGCTGTGGTGAAATATGGCATGCCGGAATTTAGCGCCACGGAACGGATCTCGCGGCTATCGTCGACCGCTTGAGCGCCTTCGGTGGTGTTCATCACCAAAGCGATTTCGCCGTCTTTCATCCGGTCCACAATGTTGGGGCGGCCTTCATAAACCTTGTTGACCACTTCGCATTCGACTCCGTTTTCAGCCAGCCAAGCACCGGTGCCACGGGTGGCGATCACGCTGAAGCCAAGGTCAGTCAGCATCTGCGCGGCCTCGGCCATTTCAGCCGTTTTGTCCATGTCTTTGATCGACATGAACACAGCGCCCTCAGTTGGCAAAACAACGCCAGCGCCCATCTGCGCCTTAAGGTAGGCCACGGGGAACGAACGATCCCAGCCCATGACTTCGCCGGTCGAGCGCATTTCTGGGCCCAGGATCGTGTCGACGCCTGGGAAGCGAGCAAACGGCAGCACGGCCTCTTTGACGGAAAACCATGGCATGTCAGGGTCGGCCAGCGACATCGGATCGGCGAACGGTAACGTGGTGTCAGGCGTCGCACCTTCGGGGTAGGCGGGGCGCAGCGGGAAGTTGGACAAAGGTTCGCCCGCCATGATCCGCGCGGCGATCGACGCGATAGCGCTGTCGGTGGCTTTGGCCACAAACGGCACGGTCCGCGATGCGCGGGGATTGACCTCGATCAGGTAAACCTTGCCGTCTTTGACCGCGAATTGGATGTTCATCAAACCAACCACATTCAGAGCCAGCGCAAGGGCGCGGGTTTGTCGATGGACCTCGGTGATGATGTCCTTTGACAGCGAATATGGCGGCAAGGAACAAGCGCTGTCACCCGAGTGCACGCCAGCCTCTTCAATATGTTGCATCAGGCCTGCGACATGCACCTCTTTGCCGTCGCACAATGCGTCCACGTCCATTTCGATGGCGCCGGACAGGTAGCTGTCGAGCAGCACGGGGCTGTCGCCAGATACCACCACGGCCTCGGCGATGTAGCGTTCCAACTGGGCCGTGTCGCGCACGATCTCCATGGCGCGGCCACCCAGCACATAGGAAGGGCGTATCACCAGTGGGAACCCAATTTCACCAGCAATTTCTAGCGCTTGCGCGTCCGTGGAAGCGATGCCATTATTGGGCTGCAACAGGCCAAGGTCATTGACCAGAGCTTGGAACCGTTCGCGGTCTTCGGCGAGATCGATGCTGTCAGGCGTGGTGCCAAGGATCGGGATGCCCGCAGCCTCAAGATCATTTGCGAGTTTCAGCGGAGTTTGGCCGCCGAACTGTACGATGACGCCGTGCAGGGTGCCGTTTTCTTGCTCAACCCGCAGAATTTCCATCACATGTTCGAATGTGACAGGCTCAAAATACAACCGATCCGAGGTGTCGTAATCGGTCGACACGGTTTCGGGGTTGCAGTTGATCATTATGGTTTCATAGCCCTGATCCGTCAGAGCATAACAGGCGTGGCAACAGCAATAATCAAACTCGATGCCTTGGCCGATGCGGTTCGGACCGCCGCCTAAAATCACGACTTTTTTCTTGTCAGAAGGCCTTGCTTCGCATTCCACGTCGCCCATCGCAGGGGCCTCATAGGTGGAGTACATATAGGGGGTTTGGGCCTCAAACTCGGCAGCACATGTATCGATGCGTTTGAACACGGCAGACACGCCTGCGGCCAAGCGGGTGTTGCGCACTGCGGCCTCGGACTGATCGGTTAGGATGGCCAAACGGGCATCAGAGAAGCCCATCATTTTCAGCTTGCGCATGGCATGTTCATCACGCGGTAGGCCCGCGTTCTTCACAACGTCTTCCATCTCTACGATCTCGCGGATACGGGCCAAAAACCACGGGTCAAATTTGGTCACAGCGTGGATTTCATCATCTGACAACCCGTGACGCATTGCCTGCGCTATGGTGCGCATCCGGTCCGGTGTTTGGGCGCTGATCGCATTGATTACGGCGGCTTTTTCGGGGGCACCTTCAATCTCGACTTCATCAAATCCGGTCAGGCCGGTTTCCATCGAGGCCAAAGCCTTTTGTAAGGATTCGTGGATGGTGCGGCCAATCGCCATAGTTTCGCCGACCGATTTCATTGCGGTCGACAGCAACGGGGCAGAGCCCGCGAATTTCTCAAACGCGAAGCGCGGGATTTTGGTGACAACGTAGTCGATTGTGGGCTCAAACGATGCGGGCGTGACTTTGGTGATGTCATTGTCCAACTCATCCAGCGTATAGCCGACCGCCAGTTTGGCCGCGATCTTGGCAATCGGGAAACCCGTCGCCTTGGAGGCCAGCGCGGAGGAGCGTGACACGCGTGGGTTCATCTCGATCACGATCATGCGCCCATCGGCCGGATTGACCGCCCATTGCACATTGGAGCCGCCAGTTTCGACGCCGATTTCACGCAGCACCGCGATAGAGGCCGTGCGCATCATTTGGTATTCTTTGTCCGTCAGGGTTAGGGCCGGTGCCACGGTGATGGAATCACCCGTGTGCACGCCCATTGGGTCGATGTTTTCAATCGCACAAACTATGATCGCGTTGTCGGCGGTGTCGCGCACCACTTCCATCTCGAATTCTTTCCAGCCCAGCAGCGATTCATCAATCAAGATTTGCGTGACAGGTGATGCATCCAGGCCAGTGGTGCAAAAATGGATGAAATCTTCGCGGTTATACGCAACGCCGCCGCCGGTCCCACCCAGCGTAAAGGCGGGGCGGATGATGGCGGGCAGGCCGATATCATCCAATGCCGTCATACATTCCTCGAGGGTTTCGGCAACGGCGGCACGTGGATTTTCCAACCCGATCCGGTCCATAGCTTCGCGGAACAGCTTGCGATCCTCGGCCATTTCGATGGCTTCGCGGTTGGCACCAATCAGCTCGACATTGTATTTTTCCAAAACGCCCAAGTCGGCAAGCTCCAACGCGGTGTTGAGACCCGTTTGCCCCCCCATGGTAGGCAGTAACGCATCAGGGCGCTCTTTTTCAATGATCTTGGCGACCATTTCGGCCGTAATCGGTTCGATATAAGTGGCATCGGCCAGCGCCGGATCGGTCATGATGGTGGCGGGATTTGAGTTGACCAAGATGACTCGATAGCCCTCCTCGCGCAGCGCTTTGCAGGCTTGGGCGCCGGAATAGTCAAACTCGCAGGCTTGGCCAATAACGATTGGGCCTGCGCCGATAATCAGGATGGATTTTATGTCGGTTCTTTTTGGCATGTGGCAGACCCCCAAAGGCAAATTATTGGGGGTTATAGTCATGCCGTCGCGGGGCGCAAGGCCTATGCGTCAAACATATAGTCACGGGTTAGGGGGACGGCCTCTTGATCGCGGCTGATTTGGAATTGGAAAACCACCATGCCCAGCACCGAAAAGCTGAGTTCAGAGGCAATCAGATAGTAACGCCACATCCGACAGAACCGATCATCATAAAGCACGCGGATCGGATCAATGTTTGATTCAAAGCGCTTGCGCCAATGTTGCAGGGTTTGGACATAGTGCATCCGCCAGACTTCGACGTCGGTGGCAAACAGGTCGGATTTTTCGATGGCGGACATCACTTCGGACATCGCAGGGGAATAACCACCGGGAAAAATATATTTGTTAAACCACGGCGACAGGGCATCCGGCGGGGTGGAACGGCCAATGGTGTGGACCAAGGCGATTCCATCGGGTTTTAGATTGCGGCGGATTTGATTGAAAAAAGTGCGGTATTGCGGCTGTCCGACATGTTCCAACATGCCAACCACCACAATCCGGTCAAACGCCTCGGTCACGTCGCGATAATCGGTCAGACGAAATTCGACACGGTCTGACAGCCCTTCAGCTTTGGCACGTGCGCGGGCGTGTTTTAATTGAACCTCGGACAGGGTGACGCCGACCACTTTGGCTCCATAATCACGCGCCAAACTCAGACTGGTTCCGCCCCAACCGCAGCCGATGTCCAAGATTTTCATACCCGGCTTGATCAACAATTTCTGGGCAATATGCGCCTTTTTGGCCTCTTGTGCGGCCTCGAGTGTCATGCCCGGCTCTGGGAAATAGGCGCAGGTGTATTGTTTGTCCGCATCCAAAAATAAATCATACAGCTCCACCGACAAATCATAATGATGCTCTACATTTCGTTTGGCGATGTGCAGCGGATTATGTTGGGCCCAGCGCCGCATTGAACGCCGCGCCGCTGTCGCTGTGGCTTGAATCCAGCCCAATTCGGCACCTTTGGCGTTTTGCATCAGCAAGGTTAGCATCCCGTGCAAATCGTCATCCGCGATGATAAGGGTCTCGTCCATATAGGCCTCGCCCAAGGCCAGTTCAGGGTTCAAAATCAACCTGCGCGCCACGTTCATGGAGGTAAAGGCGATTGCCACAGGTATTCCTGTCGAGTCGCCATAGTGTTTCACGGTGCCATCCACAAAAGTAACCTGCAACGCGCCTTGTTTCAGCAAGCGCCCCAACAGCCGATCTAGCAACCTATCCCACATAATTTCCCCCAAAATTTACGCAAATATATGGATAGCGCGAAAAAAGCGTGTCGTCTATTGCCGGATTAACGGTAGATAAGGCGGGAATGGACCTGCACGCCCTTGACTTTGGCGCGTTTGCGCGGTGTATCACGACAGATCAAAAATTTACCCTGAAGGGGCGAAAAATGCACATATATCGCAGCCATACTTGCGCCGAACTGAACAAATCCAACGTGGGCGACACCGTGCGGCTGTCCGGCTGGGTGCATCGCGTGCGTGATCACGGCGGGCTATTGTTCATCGATTTGCGCGACCATTATGGCATCACCCAAGTCATGGCCGACCCAGATAGCCCCGTTTTCGCCGACATTGAAAAGGTGCGCTCCGAATGGTGCATCCGCATTGATGGCAATGTGATGGCCCGTGACGAAGGTCTGGTAAATCCGAAAATCCCTACTGGTGCAATTGAAGTGTTCATTCGTGACATCGAAGTCTTGGGCGCTGCCGAAGAGCTGCCCTTGATGGTGTTCGGCGATCAGGAATACCCCGAAGAAACCCGCCTGAAATATCGCTACCTCGATCTGCGTCGTGAAAAGCTGCAAAACAATATGAAGCTGCGTTCCGACGTTGTGGCCTCAATGCGCAAACGGATGTGGGACAAAGAGTTTCGCGAATTCCAAACGCCGATTATCACCTCATCAAGCCCCGAGGGCGCGCGCGACTTCTTGATCCCGTCGCGCCTGCACCCGGGCCGTTTCTACGCGCTGCCTCAAGCTCCGCAGCAGTTCAAGCAGCTGATCATGGTGTCTGGCTATGATAAATATTTCCAGATCGCGCCATGTTTCCGCGATGAAGACCCACGCGCTGACCGCTCGCCAACCGACTTTTACCAGCTTGATTTGGAAATGTCGTTCGTCACCCAACAAGACGTGTTCGACACCATCGAACCCGTCATCGGCGGCGTGTTCGAAGAATTCGGCGGCGGCCGCAAGGTCGACAAAGAATGGGAGCAGATTTCATATAAAGACGCGGCACTTTGGTATGGCACCGACAAACCCGATCTGCGCAACCCGATCAAAATGCAGGTCGTCTCGGATCACTTCCGCGGCTCCGGCTTCAAAATTTTCGCCTCCTTGTTGGAAAATGAAGGCACCCAAATCCGTGCTATTCCAGCTCCCAAAGGCGGCAGTCGCAAGTTCTGTGACCGGATGAATAAGTTCGCCCAAGGCGAAGGCCTGCCCGGCATGGGTTACATTTTCTGGCGCGATCAGGGCGAAGGCATGGAGGCCGCCGGACCACTGGCCAAAAACATCGGTCCCGAGCGTACCGAGGCTATCCGTCAGCAACTGGGTCTGGAGGTTGGCGATGCTGCATTCTTCTTGGCGGGCAAACCCAAGGCGTTCGAAGCTGTGGCGGGTAAAGCCCGTGCCGTAATTGGTGACGAGCTGGGTCTCACAGATACGGATCGCTTCGCTTTTGCGTGGATCGTGGATTTCCCGATTTACGAACGTGACGAAGAAACCGGCAAAGTCGACTTTGAACACAACCCGTTTTCGATGCCCCAAGGCGGCATGGAAGCATTGCAGGGCGATCCGATGGATGTGCTGGGCTACCAGTATGATCTGTCTTGCAATGGTTATGAATTGGTGTCGGGCGCGATCCGGAACCACAAGCCCGAGATCATGTTCAAAGCGTTCGAAATTGCTGGCTACGGCAAAGACGAAGTCGAAAAACGTTTCGGCGGCATGGTCAACGCGTTCAAATTTGGCGCCCCACCCCACGGTGGTTGCGCGGCAGGGATCGACCGCATCGTGATGCTGCTGGCCAATGAGGCCAACATCCGCGAGGTCATCATGTTCCCGATGAACCAACGCGCAGAAGACCTGATGATGGGTGCTCCAAACGAGCCGATGAATGAGCAATTGCGCGAGTTGCATCTGCGGGTAATTCCACAGGATTAACCCAGTCACACGCTGAAAAATGCCCAAAACCCCGTACAAATTTGTGCGGGGTTTTCCATTGTGTGTCAGGTCTGCTAACGTGTCATTCGTTGACGAATGTATGAGGTAATCGTGGCGTTTAATCCTGAAACAGCTGCTATTCGGTTTGGAACAGGCCTGTCTGCGAACTTGCCCGCGCCAACCAGTGTGGACCAGATGCTGAATCGCTTGAAGGGCCCAGATAAAATGGCCGATCGGTTTGTCGTCGGCAGTTTTGATCAGGTCGAGGCCGTGATGGAAAAGGTCCGCAAGCTGAACAAAATTCGCCGCGCTGATCCCTCTAAAGGCGTCGAAATCCAGCAGCAGATCAAAAAACTGCGCGCGCAAGCTCGGCGCCAACAGGTTGAATGGTTGCGTGCTCAAATGGCGCGTAGCATCTACACCGAGGATGGTCTGCGCGAGCGTTTGGTGCGGTTTTGGGCGGACCATTTCACCGTAAAAGGCAAGAAGAGCATGTGGCGCTATGCGGTTTCGACTTACGTTGAGGACGCGATTAGGCCAAATATTTCCGGTAATTTTGCCGAGCTGCTAAAGGCAGCAACTTACCATCCGATGATGTTGATGTTCTTGGATCAGGTCAACTCGGTCGGTCCAAAATCGGTGATCGCGGCCCGCACGCCCAAGCGTGGCATCAACGAAAACCTGGCCCGTGAAGTGTTAGAGCTGCACACCTTGGGCGTGGATGGTGCCTATACTCAAAACGACGTTTATGAGTTGGCTAAACTGTTTTCTGGCCTGACGTATCGCCGCAAAACCGGATTCACGTATGATGCCAGAATGTCCGAACCCGGCCCAGAAACCGTGCTGGGGAAATCTTATGGTGGCTATATTCAAGACCTGTTCCATGTCACTGATTTTCTAAATGATCTGGCCGTGCATCCCGATACAGCCCGCCATTTGGCCCGTAAACTGGTGGTGCATTTTGTGTCGGATGACCCAGACGAGGCGCTTGTCGCCCATGTGGCAGCGGCCTATCGCGACAGTGGTGGCGATCTGATGACGACCTACCGTGCGATGTTAACTCATGATGCGGCATGGGCGATGCCTGCGACCAAAGCTAAGCAACCGATCGATTTTGTAACCTCGTCCCTGCGTGCGCTTGGCGTGAAAGAGCAAAAGTTCACGGATTTGAAATGGAAGAGCATCCGCACTCATGTGGTCGCCCCAATGGGATTGATGGGGCAGATGTGGGAAAATCCGACAGGGCCGGATGGCTGGGCCGAGGCCGCGGAACATTGGATCACCCCGCAGGGATTGGCGGCACGTATTCAATGGGCGATGACGGTGCCAAAACTGCTGCGCCCCAAACTGCCTGAGCCCGCGGCATTGGCTAAAACAGCGCTTGGCGACCGCTTGAGTTTGGCATTGCTACAGGCCTGTGATGCCAGTGATGACAAGGCGGATGGGGTTGGGCTGGTGTTCGCCGCCCCCGAATTCCAACGAAATTAAAGGTGTAAAGTATGAGTGTATCACGGCGTAAATTCCTGCAACGGGTCGGCATATTGGGCTGCTCAGCGGCGGCCAGCCCGCTGTTGACGCCGATGAGTTTTGCCGCGTTGCCGAGCGACAACCGACTGGTGGTGATTATTTTGCGCGGCGCCATGGATGGGCTAGATGTGGTGCAGCCTTATGGCGATACGGCCCTAAAAGGCCTGCGCCCGACATTGAAATTTGGCGAAGCGGCAGAGGCTGCCGATCTGGACGGCTTCTTTTCGTTGCATAAGGGCCTGTCGAAATTAATGCCGCTTTGGGCCAAAGGCGAATTGGCTTTTGCCCATGCCGTGTCGACCCCATACCGCGATAAACGCAGCCATTTTGATGGCCAAGACCTGTTGGAAGCAGGCCTTGGGATGGATGGGCTTGGACGGGTACGCGATGGCTGGTTGAACCGTATGCTAAATGCGATGGCAGGGGTGGGACCACACACTGGATTTGCCATTGGCCGCGAGGAAATGTTGGTGTTAACGGGCGGAGTGCCGGTTTCAAACTGGTCGCCTGATACCCATCTAAACCTGTCCGAACAATCACGTCGATTGCTTGAGCAAATTTATCATGAAGACCCATTGTTCAATGCTTCGGTGTCCGAAGCTATTGAACTGGCCGAAGTGTTGGACCCCCAGATGGTTGGGGCCGCGGATGATGACGATGATGTTGCTATGATGAAGCAGCAGATGATGGCCTCGATGCGGGGCGGGGCGCACAAACGGGTGGCAGAATTTGCCGCCAATCGATTGCGAGAAGACACGCGCGTGGCGGCCTTTTCGATCAACGGCTGGGACACCCATAATAATCAACATCAGGCGCTAAAAGGTGGGCTGTCACGCCTGCAAGATACGATTTTGATTTTGGAAAACCAGTTGGGTGAGGTCTGGGGAAAAACAGCGGTGGTGGCGATGACGGAGTTTGGCCGCACGGCACGCGAAAATGGCACCCGCGGAACCGACCATGGCACAGGCGGCGCGATGGTCTTGGCGGGCGGAGCGATTGCGGGGGGCAAAGTTTATGGGCAATGGCCTGGCTTGGGAGAAGCTGATCTTTATCAGGGACGTGATTTGCACCCTTTGATGGATGTGCGAGATGTGTCAGCGGGTGTGATGCAGGGGTTGTTTGGGCTTGATCAATCGGTTTTGGAGGGCGCGGTTTTTCCGGGTCTGGATATGACCGGAACGATGAAATTCACCCGTTAGTGCGCGGTTGATATGACCACGACGGTGGTCCTGTCCGACGCGGCAGCATTGGCATTGTGGGTTGCCGTCAGGGTGACGGCCATGCCCAGTGAAATGATACCCGCCGTCAAAACCACCCAATCAAACGCGACATTGCCGCTGTCATCATTGGAAATATGAATTAGCTTTTTTAACATGGTTACGACTCCGGTTTTGGGGTTTCGTGATTGGGCTTGTCTTTTATTGTGCCTTTCGAATGTGGCGGGATTTGGGTGTGAATGGCACGTTTTCAGGGTTTCGCCACTGCAGGGCTTGACCTAGTATCGACGGACAATTGGGAGAATATGCAATGTCGGATGAGATGCGATTGGGCAGAGTGGTTCAGGGGTGGACCGAACCAAAACGCCCCAACGAACACGTGCTTTTGGGCAAATATGCGCGTTTGGAATTGCTAAATGCTGATGCGCATGCTGCGGAAATTCACCGCGCCAATTCGATGGACGATGAAATTTGGGATTTTCTGCCCTATGGGCCGTATACTTCGGCTGCTGGCTATCACCGCTGGGTTCGCGATGCGATTGCGGGGGGTGATCCGGTGTTTTACGCGGTCAAAAACCTTGAAAGCGGTCATTTTGAAGGGGTCGCCAGTTTCCTGAGAATCACACCCGAGGCGGGGTCGATCGAGGTGGGTCACATCAATTATGCCAAGCCGTTGCAACGCACCCGCGCCGCGACAGAGGCCATGTTTTTGATGATGCAATGGGCATTTGAAGCAGGTTATCGGCGCTATGAATGGAAATGCAACGCCTTGAATATGGGCTCACGTCGCGCTGCTCAACGGTTAGGATTCAGCTATGAGGGGATTTTCCGCCAAGCGGGGCTGTCCAAGGGGCGCAATCGGGATACGGCATGGTATGCCTCGATTGACAGTGAATGGCCGGCGTTGAAATCTGCGTTTTCCACTTGGCTTGCGGTGGAAAACTTTGATGCAGAGGGCCAACAAAAAGAGAGCCTGTCTGATATGACCCGCTTGGTCAGGGTGATTGACGATCCTGCGCTTTGAGTTAGAGGGCTGAATTCGGCTGAACGGTGGCTCATCACCCCTTACGGCGTTTTTCGCCACCTGCGAAGAAAGCCGTGAGGCTTGATGAGCGGCCTAGATCACTTGGTTTTCGGCGAGGCGCTCCTTAAGCATACCGTTCAGGCGTTGCACATCACCTCGCACCGGTTGTCCGGTGGCGCGATCACTGGCTAAGGCGATCGCCGCGGCCTCTAGCGGCGCATCATGGGCGCTGCGGGCAATGCCCGAAGTGAATTGGGCCACATAGTCCAGCATCTTGCCATCAGGCCCCGTCTTTAGGACATCGGCCACATGTGCAATGTCGTCAAGAAATGCAATTGGATCTGGCGTGATAGTTTCATTCGGCACCACACGTGGGCCCGGCGGTTGGGCCGTATCTGGCAGATGGGTCAAGATGGCCTGCTGAAACACCCCAAGGCCATCAAACGGTTTGGCCAAAAATCCGTCTGCCCCTGCCGCCATTGCCTCTGCCTCACGCCCCGTGTCGCCACTGATGCCCAGAATAACGTCGATGCGTGGTGTAGCATGTGCCAGTTCTTCAATCAGGTCAGCGCCAGAGCCATCGGGCAGCCCCAAGTCAATCAGCACTACGGAAGGACGGTAGAGTTGCAAATGTTTATGTGCAGAACCCAAACAATCTGCCCGACGAATGCGCGCGCCTGAACGCAAACACAACAACCGCATCGCTTCGCTTGCAAAGCGGCTATCCTCTACAACCAACACAGTCAGTCCCAAAAGTGGCCGCGCTGCGGTGGCGCATCGATCCAGTGTCATTTCGCCGAATTCATCCATTGTCTTGCCCTATTCCCGATTAAGTGATGACCTACAGTTAATCCCAATATTGCCTAAGGGGAGGTTAACAGAGCGACACATTCGACAAGTGTTGACTTGCACAAGCCCATTTGCCGCTTCATAACGCCCTTGAACCGGTGAAAAAGAGGATACCCTGATGATCGGACGCTTGAACCATGTTGCCATCGCCGTGCCAGACCTTGAGGCCGCCGCGAACCTATATCGTGACACTTTGGGCGCCAAAGTAGGTGCCCCTCAAGACGAGCCGGACCACGGCGTGACCGTGATTTTCATCGAACTGCCCAACACTAAGATCGAGCTGCTGTATCCTTTGGGTGACGACAGCCCAATCAACGGGTTTTTGGCCAAGAATCCGTCGGGTGGCATTCACCACATCTGTTACGAGGTCGACGACATCATCGCAGCCCGCGACAAACTGAAGGCCGCAGGCGCGCGCGTGTTGGGCACTGGCGAGCCAAAAATAGGCGCACATGGCAAGCCAGTTTTGTTTTTACACCCCAAAGATTTCACCGGTACGCTGGTTGAACTGGAACAGGTTTAAACCGCTATGGCGATTACATCCGCACTCGTTTTATTTGCAATCATCTGGTTTATGACGCTGTTTATCGTGTTGCCGCTGCGCCTGAAAACCCAGGCCGATGTTGGCAAGGTTGCCCGCGGCACACCTGCGTCTGCGCCAGTCGACCCGCAACTCAAAAAGCGAGCTTTAATCGTTACTGCAATTACCATTGTGGTGTGGTCGATTCTTATGACGGTGATCTTAAGCGGTGTGATCACTGTTGAGGATTTCGACTGGTTTGATCATTTCACCCCACCCTCAAGCCGCTGAAACATATGGGTAAATGTGGCGGCCGCTAGCACCGGTATCAGCAAGTTCACCAGCGGAATCGTCAGCGGAATTGTCATCAACACGCCAGCCACCCAAATTTCAAATCGATGTTTTTTGCCAAAGGCTTTGGCACCGATCCGCCCCAAACGTCGCATGGCCGCCATCTGAAAATATTCGCGTCCAAGCAAATAGCCATTGATCGTCCAAAACGCGAGCGGCGAGAACACGTTTAAAACGGTATAGAGTATGACGGCCAAAATATTTGCCCCGATCAGCAACCCGAGAAAGTTAAGCGTATCCACCAAGGTTTCGCCAAAGGGAACGCGCGAGGTTGGCGGGAGGTTGGGGTAATGTTTTTGCTCAACCGCGCGGGCGACGTCTTCTAGGAAAAGCCCCGTAAAGGCAGAGGCCACAGGGATCATCAGAAAGAACGACAGGCCGAACATGATCAACACGGACCCCCAGCCTAGCAAGTCCTTGACCCAAGTTATTTCACCAACAATTGGGAGCGTCAGAACATCTGGGCCAAAGCTGCTTATGGCGGTTAAAAACAGGGCGTAGATACCAAACAGCAGGGCCACGGTCAGGGCAATCCCAAAGAACAGCACACGTATGAAACGCCGGTCTGTCAGTTGGCTTACGGCTTTGCTGAAATCTGAAAATATCATTTGGTAACCCAAGTCGTTAAGTTGTCGATCTGAGGTCTGGGGCGCTCGGACGGTGGTGTTTTTCCGGTGCCGATATGGATAAACCCAGCAACGCCTTCGTGTTGGGCAAGGTCCAAACCTGCTGACAGAAATTCGCGATCATGGCTGGGCCAATCTGACAGCCAATTGGCCCCCCAACCCGAGGCCAGCGCAACATTGAGCAGTGATAAACAGACAGCCCCCGCAGAATAGTGCTGCTCGATTTTGGGAACCTTACCAGAAGGTTGCGGGCAGGTGACAATGGCAACGATCAACGGCGCATTCGCAAAAGTATCGGCGGATTTGGTGATTTTGTCAGGATCAACACCCAGAGTAGCACCTCGCATCAAAGCAAGCTTGGCAAGGCGGGGCAGGGCGTCGCCTACCAGAACGATAAAGCGCCAGGGCTCCAACTTGCCATGATCCGGCACCCGCGCGGCGGCCGTCAAAAGCGGTGCCAATTCGTCGGTGCTCGGGGCTGGTGTGGTCAGGGTTCTGTAAGGATATGAGCGCCGAGTGTGCAGGAAGTCTTGTACGGTTTTCGTCTGGTTTGTCATCTGCGTCTCCTATTGCCTGCTATATGTTGTCGTTATTGCGTTTGGGTTCAAGGGTGTGTTGTTAAAATGAAGCCCGTTCGGGCTGCTGGCTTGTGATGCACCTAACGGTGCGTTGCCTGCGGCGCAGGTATATTCAGCGCTTTACAGATTTGTGGCGTGATTTTGGTCCATTCTTAGCACAAAGCTGCCGCTCGATCTGCGAATATCTCCGGTCCGATTTTGTGGCTGGATATCCGGTCCGGTCTGAAGTGGCAAAACCCCAGTCGCAAAGAGCACCATGCCGCAAGCACGATGGAGGCGGCGTAGTATATCGCCGCGAGAGGCGGGATGCTGCGGCTGGTCTTTGCGCCGCAATCGTTAAGATAGCTGATTTGGATCACTTGGGGCTGGCGGATGACCGTCCGGATGTCGGTTAGATCAATAGTTGCCGGTGCCTCTGGCCCCCAAGATGAGGAAAATAAAGTTTCACTTAGGGCCGTTGCCTCTGAGAGTTTGCGAGCCGCGCGACGCCCTGCGCGTACCAACCCGTGATCCCCTGTGCGGGCGATCATCGATAACCCCACCCTGCGCGCATGATGTATCCAACCCCTGCTTCGCCTCTAATTGGGACGTGCATTGTTTGAAGTGAGGCAACGTCGCGATACTTCGTGCGCTTGGTAACTTCGAGTTCTTCCGCAACCGTTTGCACGGTGCTGGGGCGCTTGGCCACGCGCAACAGTTGGATGACTTAAAACATTCTGGATGAGCGCGCCATATCAACCTCTTTACCGGTTTATACTGCAGCCTGTCAGATCAATGCTGACGGATACATGCCAGCGGGGGAGTGCTAGGGCATGGAAAACCACCAAGGAATTGCAGAATGGAGCTTGCTCAGTTTGATACAAAATAGGCTCACATGAAACGGCTGTTGATTGTCGATACCTATGCGCCGCATGAGGATGTCGACCGCATCATGGAGCAGGTCTGCCATGTTGACCCGCTGGCCCAAGGTTTGAAATACGACCGCAACGCCTATCAGTATGCCAAAGGAACTGAGCGATATCGCCCGCGCCAGGGTGCTGCAGCAGGGGCCGAGGACGATATCCGGATGCGACCAGGTGTCGTGCATGTCAGTTTCGAGTTGCCGGATAATCAAGATGTGTTAGCGAGGGTTGTGGAAAGCATATTTCAGGCTCATTCCTATCAGGAACCCGTCATTCGGGTGCATCACATCCTAGCAGCCGGTCGCGTGGACTGGATGGTCGGGGCAATCCAAATCGGTGGTGGAACACGTCAGGCGACTGGAAGAGGGGGTGAGGAATGAAATCAACACATGCACGCGGCGTTGCCTTGGTTTGCGTGTCGGCAATCGCGTTTAGCACAGCGGGGCTGTTCACCAAGGGTGTGAGCGCTGATGCTTGGACGGTGATTTTTTGGCGTGGGGTCAGTGCGGCCCTTTTCACGCTGGGTTACGCGCTGTTGCGTGGGGATTTCCGGCGCGAGTTACGCGGGTTTGGCGCCGCTGCATGGGGATCGACCCTGTTGAATGTGTCAGGCACAGCGGCGTTTATCCCCGCTTTTAAATTGACCAGCATTGCCAATGTGGCGCTGATCTGGGCGAGTGCGCCGTTTGTCACCGCGTTGCTGGCCTGGGTGTTGCTGAAAGAGCGACCAAGCCGACGGGTGGTACTGGCGAGCTGTGTTGCGATCATCGGGGTATTCGTGGTGATCAGCGGCTCGCTTGGTGGCGGTACGTTGTTAGGGGATGCGCTGGCGTTTTGGATGACCTTGATGATTGCGGGAATGATGGTGCTTTATCGGCGCTATCCGCAAACGCCTGTGTTGCTGCCCAATGCGCTGGCCTCAATTGCGTTGCTGCCCGTTGCGCTTTGGTTCACAACCCCTATGCAGGTGATCAGCACGGAATTGATGCTGTTGCTTTTGTTTGGCGTGTTGTTTGCGCTGGCTTCGGTGACCTTCACAATGGGTGCACGAATTTTACCGCCAACGGAGGCCGCATTGCTAAGCGCGTTGGAAACACCTCTGGCACCAATTTGGGCGTTTTTGCTGCTGAGTGAGATTCCGACGGGGGCCGCGGTGGTAGGCGGTGCTATGATCATGGCGGCACTGATCTGGTCGCAGATGCGTGGTAGGTCGACGCTTAGAGTTGGCTGACTGGCTTAATCAAGCAAAGGAGGCGCGGCAACGTCATCTTCCTGTTCCCTAGGAGGCTTGGCTGTATGCGCACCCAATGGGTGATCAAACTTTGCAAGTTATTGTTTTTGACTTTGAAAGGGAGAAAAATCCCGCGCGAAATTTTCACCGCGCCGGAGAGGTCGGCAATTTTGGCATGCGCATAGACCAGCTATTAAGTCTGGCCACTGGTGATATTAGCCACCCGCCAAGGCGCGCAAAATCAAAGCTTGATGCGAAAGCGTGCGAAGCCATCGGGGCCATCGCCAGCAGGCTCTATTGAAACGCCCTTAACGTCATCGATATAGTCTATTGCCTTTGGGCCGGTATCGAATAGGACCGTGGTGTCAGGCAAAGATTTAAAGCGCCAGTTGGCGTCGGCCTGTGGGTTGACCGTGCCTTGTTCAACAATATAACGCACCAGCACATCACGGTTGGTGTCGGGCGCCTCAAAGATGGTGGTTTCCCCCATCGCACCCGGAAAGTCGCCGCCGCCTGAGGCGCGATAATTGTTTGTGGCGATCACGAATTCCATGTCATCAATGACAGGTTTACCGTCAAACATCAGGTTGACGATGCGCGACGCGCCTGCGTCCAATAGACCGCCTTTGGCATCATATCGCGATGGTTGGCTAAGGTCGATTTCATAGGTCACCCCGTCGATCACATCAAAGTTGTAGCTGGGAAAATCGGGGTTCAGCAGGATCTGATCGGTCTTGCCCTGCTCAATTTGATTGAACATACCTGCCGAACGTTCCAGCCAACCCTTCACTTGGGCCCCCGTTACTTTCACTGCGCGAACGGTGTTGGGGTATAGATACATATCAGAAACATTCTTGATTGCCACGTTGCCCACTGCCACGTCAGTGTAGTATTCAGGCCCGCCACGCCCGCCTGCCTTAAACGGGGCTGCCGCTGACAAGATCGGCAGGCCTGCATATTCAGTGCCTTTCAGCATTTCAGCGATGTACCATTTCTGCGCAATTGATACGATTTGAACAGACGGATCATCTGCCACCAACGCGAAATAGCTGTGCAAAGGCGTCGCGGTTTTGCCAACCGCACGGCGGATATACGTCAGCGTTTCATCATGCTGTTGCTGCACAGAATTCAACACATCCTGCTGGCTCTCGACCAATGCGGTGGTTGAACGATCTTCATTGCGCTTGGAAATTGGCCGCGCCTCGGTGGTGAAACTGATGATTTTCCAATCCGTGCCAGAGCGTTCTAGCATCAGATCGATCAGCCCCATATGCGAGCCCCAAAAACCGCCCATCGTAGCGGGTTTACCATGCAGCGTACCCTTTTTGGAATCGACCCCGTCGATGCCCGCATATTTCGGTCCTGGGAACACCAAATGATGGTGCCCTGCCATAATAGCGTCAATGCCGTCGACCATCGCCAGTTGTAGCGAAGCGTTTTCCAAACCTTCTTCGGTTTGCGAGGCCGCAATGCCTGAATGCGACAGCGCGAGGATGATGTCGGCGCCCGCCTCTTTCATTTCGGGAACATAAGCACGGGCAGTGGCGACGATGTCACGGGTCATCACGTTGCCCTCCAGATGGCGACGATCCCAGTTCATGATTTGAGGTGGGGCAAAGCCGATGATGCCGATTTTGATCGGGTGCGCGGTGCCGCTGCCATCCCGAAGCAGTTTGTCCAACAGCACATAGGGTTTAAGCATGGTTTTATCATCACGCGGAGTCGCGCCCATTTCTGTGGCGATATTGGCCGAGACCATGGGGAAAGCGGCACCGGCAATAGACTTTAGCAGAAAATCCAGCCCGTAGTTAAATTCGTGGTTGCCCATGGTCGAGGCATCGAACCCCAATGTGTTCATTGCGGTGATGACCGGATGCATATCGCCGTCTTTCATGCCGCGCTCATAGGCGATGTAATCCCCCATCGGATTGCCTTGCAGAAAATCGCCGTTATCCAACAGCATCGAATTGGTGGCCTCGTCGCGTACGCCCTTAATCAGCGAGGCTGTGCGGGCAAGGCCGACGGTATCACTGGTCCTGTCGGCGTAGTAATCATAGGGAAAGACATGCATATGCAAGTCGGTGGTTTCCATGAGACGCAAATGGGCCTGATTGCTGGCGGCATGCGCTGAGAAGGGGTGAAGGGCGATCAAGGATAATCCTGCAGTTCCGGCCAGAAAATTCCGGCGATTCATAGTCGTATTTATCTCACAAGACATGGCGGCCTCCTCGATTCCAAATGTGGGTTAGAGGAGAAACGTAGCATGGCTTATGGTTAATGATAGAACGGGCGGCGGAATACCGCCACTCTTCTTTAGGGGGATAAAAGAGAAAATCATCCCCTTAAGGTTGTATAAACCTGAACAATCACGTCTATGAATTGCCATTGTCCCCAGGACCGTGCCAAACATGTGGAAAATGGGGGAACGATGCGAAATTCTGAATCAGTGACATTTGGCGGCTCTGGCCTGGATCGGGCTGCGCATATGCGCATGGATGAAAGCGTGATCGCAGTGCTTTGGGCCCGCGATGATACGCGTGTCTTGCCGATCTGGCGTGGGAAGCCTTTGATTGAAGATGGTATTGCAATCAGGCTGCCGGTTGGTCACAGCGTCTTGGACCACGGCGCGCGGGGCGCCATTTTCATGGGGATGGACAAGGACGCGCCGGTCTTTGCACTGGATGTATCTGGCTGGAAGCCCAAAGAATTGGACGCCGAAGAGATGGTGCAATTTTTTGACCCAAGCACCCAACAACACCCTGATTTACCACAAGGGCAAGTGTTTTGTGAATTGCGCAGCGTGATGGCCCAACTTAGCGCGCGAGACGCCGAACTGATCGCCACAGCGAAATCGCTTATGGATTGGCACCGCACTCACCGGTTTTGTTCCGCTTGCGGCCAAGAGAGCACGATGACAATGGCGGGATGGCAACGTGATTGCCCATCTTGTGATCGCAAGCATTTTCCGCGGACTGATCCTGTTGTGATCATGCTTATCACGCACGGAAATTCTGTTTTGATGGGGCGCAGCCCGCATTGGCCCGAAGGCATGTATTCCTTGCTCGCAGGCTTTGTTGAACCCGGCGAAACCATCGAGGCGGCCGTGCGGCGTGAGGTGTTTGAAGAGGCAGGGATACGCGTAGGCGAGGTCGAATACCTGTCCAGCCAGCCTTGGCCGTACCCTTCAAGTCTGATGTTTGGCTGTCGCGGCGAGGCTCTGAACACTGACATCACCATTGACCCCGTCGAGATAGAGCACGCGCTCTGGGTCACCCGAGAAGAGATGTTGGACATGTTTGCGGGCACACACCCTGTGATAAAGCCCGCACGAATAGGTGCAATTGCACATTTTATTATGCGGCATTGGCTTGCGGATAGTCTGGAATGAGGGCAACACTGCAAGCAACCAAAACAATCAGGCAGCCAGAATGAAATTCACCAGTAAAGAAGACATCGAAGCCCCAATTGATGCGGTGTTTCGCGCCGTGTCAAATTTCAGCACCATCGAGCGTTCTGCGTTGCGCCGTGGCGCAAGGGTTCAACGGGTGGATCGTAAAACACGCGCCGATACCCTTATTGCCTGGGATGTCGGCTTCACCTTCCGTGGTAAAAAACGCGATATGCTGGTTGAACTGACAAAACTTGAAGCCCCCAACCACATGTTGGTGCAATCCTTATCCGGCGGCCTAGAAGGCGAAGTTTCCGTGGACTTGGTCGCGCTTTCAAAGAACCGTACGCGCATGGCGATTGATCTTGAGGTCAGACCCAAATCCCTGTCAGCGCGCCTGATGGTCCAATCTTTGCGGCTGGCCAAAACCAAGCTGTCACGGCGGTTCAACTTTAAGGTCGCAGACTTTGCCGCTGACATTGAGGACCGCTACAAAGAAGGACGACTGGCTTAAGCACCGATCAATATGTTTGATCGGTGACCCTACAAAAAGCAGTTGTTATGTGGGCCTAGCGGTGGGCCTGATCCGCCGGAAAAACCCCTAGCAATGTGATCTTGTCGGTGAAATAGTCCAGCTCTTCCATCGCCAGCTGAACGTTCCTGTCGTCTGGATGGCCTTCAATCTCGGCGTAAAATTGCGTCGCGGTGAATGAGCCTTCCAGCATATAGCTCTCCAACTTTGTCATATTGACGCCATTGGTGGCAAACCCGCCCATCGCTTTGTACAGCGCGGCTGGAATATTGCGCACCCGAAACACGAACGATGTAACCATCGGACCTTTGCCGCGCCTGTTTAGATCAATGTCGCGCGACATCACTAAAAACCGCGTGGTGTTTTTGTCATTGTCTTCGATGTGGCGGGCCAAAATATCCAACCCATAGATATCACCGGCCAGCTCGGACGCCAATGCGGCCTGCGCGGGGTCGTTCACTTCAGCAATATGTTGAGCAGAGCCTGCCGTATCTGCACCAACAACACGGTGGATGTCATGCTCGCCCAGAAACTCGCGGCATTGCCCCAATAGCATCACATGGCTCATGGCGCTTTTCACTTGGTTCAGCTTTGTGCCTTTGGGAGCCAGCAAGTTGATCCGCACCCGCACGAAGGCCTCGTCGATGACATGTAAACCAGAAGCCGGCAGCAGATGGTGAATATCGGCCACCCGCCCATAGGTCGAATTTTCAACCGGTAGCATTGCCAAATCGGCCTTGCCCGTGCGCACAGTGTCGATCACGTCCTCAAATGTGCGGCAGGGGACAACTTCAAAACCGGGGCGTGCTTCGACGCAAGCCTGATGCGAATAGGCACCTAACTCACCTTGAAAAGCGATTTTTGCAGTCATACTGAGCCCCTCTGGTCAAAAAATGGGAAAAAGAAGTGTTGTCGCGATAACTACACCTTGCGATATGGTAGGGGAAGCGGATAGATAACCCCAAACTTTTGAACGGGATGGATAGCGACATGTTCGACACAATGACAATGACAAAGATCGTAGGCGGCGTCGGCAGTGCGCTGTTGATTTTCCTTTTGGGCAGCTGGGCGGCGGACGAGCTGTATTCCACAGGCAGCGGCGGCCACGGCGAAACAGCTATGGCTGGTGGCGAGCATGGTGCAGATGCTGCCGATGGTCACACCGAAGAAGCGGCGGTTGAAGAAGGCCCATCCTTTGAAGAGCTCTATGCATCAGCTGATGTTGCCGCGGGTGAAAAACTGTTCAAGAAATGCAAGGCCTGTCACAAACTTGAAGACGGTGCCACAGCGACTGGCCCCTCCTTGTTTGGCATTGTTGGCCGCGACGTCGCCGCAGTGGATGGTTTCGGCTATTCCGGCGCAATGGCAGAACTGGGCGGCGCTTGGACACCAGAGCGCATGAACGAGTTCCTGATCAAACCAAAAGCCATGGTGCCTGGCACCAAGATGAGCTTTGCCGGTTTCAAGAAACCAGCACAGCGCGCCAACCTGATCGCCTATCTGGCCACAATCGGCGGCTGATCCGGCTGACACAGAATTTGACCCGTCCGATTTTTTCGGGCGGGTTTTTTGTGCCTGACTGTTTGTGCGGTCAATTTGGCGTTAGCTCGCTTAATCGGCTCTTGCTTGTTGGCGTCTGGCATACTTAGCTGTATCCAGACGAATAGTGACCAACACATGATCGGGAGACACGATAGTATGTCGATACGCCAACAACGGGCTATTGCGAAAACTCTGCAGCAAAACTGGGCCGCGAGGTGCCGCACATTTTTAACCGTTATGATGGCACTCGCATTGGCAGTTCTGATGGTCACGGCGGTTCGTGCCGAACAGGTGATCATCAAATCCCACGGTATCTCCACCTTTGGTGCGTTGAAATACGATGCTGATTTTACCCATTTCGACTATGTGAATGCCGACGCGCCCAAAGGCGGTGAATTCTCCACATGGGGTTTTGGCACCTATGACAGCCTGACCCCGTTTATTCTCAAAGGCAACGCAGCCACCCTGTCTTCGGTGTTCTTTGACTCGCTGATGACCGGCAATCTGGACGAGCCAGACGCGCTCTATGGACTGGTTGCCCACACGATCGAATATCCCTCGGATCGCTCATGGGTGATCTTTCACATGCGCCCCGAAGCACAGTTTTCCGACGGCAGCCCATTGCGGGCCGAAGACGTGGCCTTTTCGCTGCAAATCATGCGCGACAAAGGCGCACCTACTTACAAAGCCTTGTTCAAGGACATCGAAACCGTTGAAGCGCTGGATGAGTTGACGGTAAAGTTCACCTTCTCTGCCGAAAGTGAAAAACGCGAATTGCCGATGTTGGCGGCGGGCATCCCGATCTTCTCCAAAGCCTATTACGCGGACCGCGATTTCGCCGAATCCACGTTGGAGCCGCCACTGGGGTCCGGCGCCTATAAACTGCTCAAAGCCGATCCCGGCCGCTCCGTGTCCTACCAGCGCCGCGACGACTACTGGGCGCGCGATTTGCCCGTGAACGTTGGCCAGAACAATTTCGACGTGATCAAGATCGAATATTTCGCCGATTACACCGCCGCCTTTGAGGCTTTTAAGGGTGGCGCATATGGCTATCGCGAGGAGTTCCTATCCAAACTCTGGGCCACGGCCTATGATTTCCCAGCTCTCGACAAGGGCTGGGTAAAACAAGAACAGCTGCCAGATGGTAACCCTGCGAGTACCCAAGGGTTCTTTATCAACCTGCGACGCGACCACCTGAAAGACGTGCGCGTGCGCGAAGCCATCTCTATGGCGTTCAATTTCGAATGGTCGAACAAAAGCCTGTTCTACGGGCTTTATGAGCGCACCGACAGCTTTTGGGAAAACTCCGAGATGCAGGCAGAAGGCATGCCAAGCGCTGCCGAGCTGGCCCTCTTGGAACCTTTGCGCGCTGATCTGCCAGAAACGGTGTTCTCTGAACCTGCATTCACCCCCGCCATTTCAAACCCCGACAAATCCAGTGACCGCAAGGCCCTGCGCCGTGCTGGCAAACTGTTGGATCAGGCCGGATGGGAAGTTGGCGATGACGGCATGCGCTATAACGCGGCGGGGCAAAAGCTGCGGATCGAAATTCTGAATGACAGCCCCTCGTCAGACCGGATCATCAACCCCTATGTTGAAAACTTGAAACGTCTGGGCGTGGATGCGGTGCATAATTTCGTCGACGCCGCCCAAGCCAAAGACCGTGAAAAGAACTTCGATTTTGACATAACAACGCGGCGCTATGCGATGTCCGAAACACCAGGGATCGAGTTGCGCAGTATTTTCAGCTCGCAAACCGCCAACGTACTTGGCTCGTCCAACATCTCAGGCGTCAGTAACCCGGCCGTTGATGCGCTGCTCACCATCATCGAGGGTGCCAAAACCCGCGAAGAACTGGACGTTGCCGTCAAGACGCTGGACCGTGTGCTGCGCAGCATGCACATCTGGGTGCCCAATTGGTACAATAAATTCCACAATATCGCCTATTACGACATCTACGAGCGCCCCTATACCGACACGCCGCCAAAAACCGACTTGGGGGAGCTGTCCATTTGGTGGTATAACCCTGAAAAAGCCGCGGCCCTAAAGGCCGCAGGTGCCTTTCAATAATAACAGGCAACAGGTAAAATGGGCGCATATATTTTTCGGCGATTGCTGCTGATTATTCCGACGTTGATCGGGATCATGATCGTCAATTTCGCATTGATTCAGTTTGTCCCAGGTGGGCCGATTGAACAGATATTGGCCAATCTCGAAGGCGATGGCGACGCGTTTCAAACCATCGCGGGCGGCGGCGACGCTGGCAGTGGCAGTATTGGTGGCGATGATCAGTATCTGGGTGGGCGCGGCTTGCCGCCGGAATTCATTGCCGATTTGGAAAAGCAATTTGGTTTTGATAAGCCACCGCTTGAACGGTTCCTGAACATGATGTGGGACTACCTGCGCTTTGATTTCGGCGAAAGCTATTTTCGCAGTGTCAGCGTCATTGATCTGGTGATCGAGAAGATGCCGGTGTCGATCACGCTGGGGCTTTGGTCCACGCTGATCGCTTATATGATCTCGATCCCGCTTGGCATCCGCAAGGCCGTGAGGGATGGCAGCCGCTTTGACACATGGACCTCGGGCGCGATCATTATCGCTTATGCGATCCCGGGCTTTTTGTTCGCGATCATGTTGCTGGTGATGTTTGCGGGCGGTTCCTATTGGAAATTCTTCCCTCTGCGCGGCCTAACGTCGAACAATTTCGACGACCTGACGATGATCGGCAAGGTGCTGGATTATCTCTGGCACATTACCCTGCCAGTGTTAGCCTCGACCATCGCGTCCTTTGCCACCCTGACTTTGCTGACCAAAAACTCGTTCCTGGACGAGATCAAAAAACAATACGTCATCACCGCCAAGGCCAAGGGCCTGTCTGAGCACGCAGTGTTATATGGCCATGTTTTTCGCAACGCGATGCTGATCGTGATCGCCAGTTTCCCTGCTTTGTTTGTGGCCGTGTTCTTTGGCGGGTCACTCATCATCGAAACGCTGTTCTCGCTGGATGGCTTGGGACGCTTAGGGTTCGAGGCCGTGGTCGAGCGCGACTATCCGGTGATGTTTGGCACGCTCTATTCATTCGGGCTGTTGGCGCTGATCGTCAATATCCTGTCGGACATGATGTACGTCTTCATCGATCCGCGCATTGATTTTGAAGGCAGGGACAGCTGATGGCGTTGAATGCCCTGAACCAGCGCCGTTGGCGAAATTTCCGCCGCAATGGACGCGCCTTTTGGTCTCTGATCATTTTTACGGTGCTGTTTTGCGTGACCCTGCTGGCCGAATTCATCGCCAACGATAAACCCATCGTGGTGAATTATCGCGGCGAATACTACATGCCGGTTTTCAACTTCTACCCAGAGGTCGAATTTGGCGGCGATTTCAAAACCGAAGCGGTCTATCGCGATATCGAGGTGAAATGCCTGATCAAAAGCGGTGGGCTTGAGGTCTGTTTCGATGACCCCGAAGGGGTGATCGCGGATGCTGCGGACGGTGATGTTGAGGGCGAGGCCGTAGCGGCTGGCTGGATGCTGTGGCCGTTGATCCCTTATTCGTTCAACACCATTGTCGACATCCCCGGCGCTGCCCCATCGGCCCCAGATCGCCACAATTGGCTCGGCACGGATGACACCAAACGCGACGTGTTGGCGCGGGTCATTTATGGGTTCCGCCTGTCGGTGATGTTCACCCTTATTGTGTCTGCAATCGCCTCTGTTATCGGCATCATCGCGGGGGCCGTGCAAGGTTATTTCGGCGGCTGGGTTGATCTGGCGTTTCAACGGGTGTTGGAAATCTGGGGCTCGACCCCGTCGATCTATGTGATCATCATTTTGTTCTCAATTCTGGGCCGAAGTTTTTGGCTGATGGTGTTTATCACCGTGCTGTTTGGCTGGCCCGCCTTGGTCGGCGTTGTGCGAGCCGAGTTCCTGCGGGCGCGCAATTTTGAATATGTCCGCGCGGCCAAAGCATTGGGCGTGTCGGACCGCACAATCATGTTCCGCCACATGTTGCCAAACGCGATGGTGGCGACGCTGACGATCCTGCCCTTCATCATCACGGGCGCAATCGCGATGCTGGCGACATTGGATTTCTTGGGCTTTGGCTTGCCGTCATCCCTGCCGTCATTGGGCGAGTTGACCCGCCAAGCCAAGCAAAACCTGCAAGCGCCTTGGTTGGCCTTCACGGCGTTTTTCACTTTTTCCATTTTGCTGTCGTTGCTGGTGTTTATCTTCGAAGGTATCCGCGATGCGTTTGACCCCAGAAAGACCTTTGAATGAGCGATATTCTGGACATCCAAAACCTGTCGGTGACGTTTCGCCAAGATGGCAAAGCCACCCATGCGGTCAAGCAGGTCTCGTTGCGGGTTGGCCGTGGTGAGACCGTGGCGATTGTTGGCGAGAGCGGGTCTGGCAAATCTGTAACAGCGCTGTCGACGGTGTCCCTGCTGCCTGACAGTGCCGATCTAACCGGCAGCATCACCTATGACGGGGCCGAGATGATCGGTGCCGATGAGGCCGAACTACGTCGCGTGCGCGGCAACGACATCAGCTTTATTTTTCAAGAGCCGATGACCTCGCTAAACCCGCTGCACACCATTGAAAAACAACTGGCCGAGAGCCTGTCGTTGCATCAGGGTCTACACGGCACCCCCGCGGTCGAGCGGATTTTGGAGCTGATGCGTAAGGTCGGCATCCATGATCCTGAATCTCGGCTCGGCTCTTACCCGCACCAATTGTCGGGCGGTCAACGCCAAAGGGTGATGATCGCGATGGCACTGGCCAACAAGCCGGAATTGCTGATCGCGGATGAACCAACCACGGCGCTGGACGTGACCATCCAAGCCCAGATATTGGAGCTGCTGAACGATCTGAAACGCTCCGAGCAGATGAGCTTGCTGTTCATCACCCATGATCTGGGCGTCGTGCGCAAAATCGCTGACCGTGTTTATGTGATGAAAAACGGCGAGATCGTCGAGGCGGGGAACACGGCTGATATTTTTGACAACCCGCAGCACGACTACACCAAGACCCTGCTGAACGCCGAAACTGTGGGCAAACCCGAGCCGGTGGCGGACACGGCCAAAGAGGTTGTGCACACCAAAGACCTGCGGGTTTGGTTTCCGATCTATCAAGGCCTGCTGCGCCGCACGGTTGGCCACGTCAAAGCTGTGAATGCGGCGACGATTTCAGTGCGTCAGGGCGAGACTTTGGGCATCGTTGGAGAGAGCGGGTCGGGCAAAACCACGATGGCATTGGCGATCATGCGTTTGCTCCGTTCTGAAGGGTCGATTGTGTTTCAGGGCCAAGCGATTGACGGCTGGAAACCCCGCCAAATGCGCCCCCTGCGGCGCGATATGCAGATCGTGTTCCAAGACCCATACGGATCATTGTCACCACGGATGTCGATTGAACAAATCATCGCCGAGGGGCTGAGTGTGCACGGGTTGGAACCTGGCCGTGATGAGCGCCAAATGGTGGCCGAGATCATGATCGAGGTCGGTTTGGACCCCGCCATGATGGATCGCTACCCACATGAATTTTCCGGCGGCCAACGCCAACGGATCGCCATTGCGCGGGCGATGATCCTACGGCCCAAACTGTTGGTGCTGGACGAACCGACCTCGGCATTGGATATGACGGTGCAGGTCCAGATCGTAGACTTACTGCGGGATTTACAGCGCAAATACGGGCTGGCGTATCTGTTCATTTCACATGATTTGCGGGTTGTGCGGGCGATGTCACATCAGGTGATGGTAATGAAACAAGGCGATGTTGTTGAGATGGGCGATGGCGATAAGATATTTGATGCGCCGGAGACCGAGTATACACGGGCGTTGATGGCGGCGGCGTTTGATTTGAAGGTTCGGGAATAAATTCACCAGTTTAGGATTTTCGGAATGTCGAATACAGTTCGTTTATACCATTTCATAAGTGACAAGTGGGGCCTTGAAAGCATTTCAAAACGCCAGTTGAAAGTGGCTTTCCCTGATCAAGTTAATGACTTGTTTGAGTTTAGACCATTTGATTTTGGTAAGGGCGAGAAGGGGAGGGAACTCCGGAATGTATGGGGGCAGGCCATCAAAGAATATTCGATGTAGGAAGGATTTATTTCGTTTTCAAAGACGTGGAGTGTTCCAACGATGTGGGCCCACTATGCGGATAACCATAAAGGTATTTGCCTTGGTTTTGATCTGCCAATCGGTTCGGAAGATGGTGACCCTTACGCTTACAAAATCAAATACAAGAAAAAACTAATTCCTATGGATAGTCGGGTTTTTACAGACGAAGCATATCGACAGAAAATGAGAGAGATTGCGAGCAAAACAAAAAGCAAACATTGGAAATATGAAAAAGAGTGGCGGTATTGGTTTTCCTTAATAGGTAACGGGCCGGAGCAAAAACGCGCTGACCCAAACTTACTTTTCTATAACTCATTTGACGAAAAACTTGTTCTTAAAGAAGTGATCTTTGGGGCGAGATCGCGGCTTTCGACGTGTCGAGTGCAACATGTCCTCAGCCCTTCAGAGGATGTGGAATTTTCAACAGCGCGCCCATCGTTTCGAGCGTTTAAAATGGTGCGTCAACGAAACGAAAAACACCAAAAATAGCTGACAACTTCAGGCATTTTCGCGCCTTTGCATAGCAAAGGCAGCGCCCGGACCATTCCGGGGCTCCGCCCGCTTGAACCTGAAACGATCCCCCAGATCGTTTCCTAGACGGATCAAACCCCCATGGGGAGGGCGCTTTGCACCCACCCCGAGGTCCATGCGCGGCGCTCGATTGGTGAAGGCCTGCTAAACCGCTGAACTATGTCCTGCTTTTGACAGATCATAAGCATCAAAACCACGGGCGATCATGCGGGTGAGGGGGTAGGCTTTGCGGGGCAGGGTGAAGCCTTGGGGGGTGATTTTTGGCAGACCCTCGAACGCGTCCGAGGCGAGCTGATACATCGCTTCAAGGTCAGTACGAGAAATGTCGAAATCGCGCAGGATTTCGGTGGTATCAATGCGAAAATCGCACATGATCATTTCAATCAGGCGGGCGCGCAGGCGGTCTTCACCCGCGAATTCGTGGCCGCGCACGGTGGCGAACCTACCTTCGCGCACCGCAGTTGTGTATTGCGAGGTGCCGGAGGCGTGTTGTGCAAACCCTTGTGGGAATTTCGAGATCGAAGACGCACCAAGCCCGATCAACACGTTCGATGTGTCGTCCGTATAACCTTGGAAATTGCGTCGCAACGCGCCTTGGCGTTTTTTAACCGCCAAACCGTCGTCTGGCAGCGCGAAGTGGTCGATGCCGATTTCATCGTAGCCATCTGACATGAACAATTTGCGGGCGACTTCATATAGCCCAAGCCGTTCTTGGGGCACGGGCAAGGCGTCTGTCGGGATCAGCTGTTGGCGTTTGGCCATCCAAGGCACGTGGGCATATCCATAAAGCGCCACGCGACTGGGGTTTAAGGTGAGCAGTTTCAACACACTTTCGGCAATGCGCGCATCGGTTTGATGCGGCAACCCATATAGAATGTCGGCGTTCAGACTGGTGATGCCATGAGCACGGATCATATCGGCTGCGTCGCGGGTCACCTCATAGCTTTGGATGCGGCCAATGATTTTTTGGATTTCGGCATCGAAATCCTGCACCCCGATCGAGGCGCGGTTCATACCGGCCACTGCAAGTGCTTTGATGCGGTTTTCGTCGATCTCATTTGGGTCTATTTCAACGGAAAACTCGCCACCCGCTGCCATGGGAATCACATCTAAGACGGTGCCAGCCAGATCAGTGATCATATCGGCGCTCATCAAAGTCGGCGTGCCACCGCCCCAATGCAATCGCGATAAGCGCAAGCCATCCGGGAGGATTTCTTTAAGCAGCGCAATCTCGGATTTCAGTGTTTCTAGATAGGCCCGCACAGGTTCTTCGGATTGGGTGCCTTGGGTGCGACAGGCGCAAAACCAGCATAAATGCTTGCAAAACGGCACATGTAGGTAGAGCGATATTTCGGAATCTGCAGGAATTTCGGACACCCATTTGGTGAAATGGCTCTGGCCTACCGATCCTGAGAAATGCGGAGCCGTCGGATAGCTGGTGTATCGCGGGACGCGTGCGTCAAATAAGCCAAGGCGTGCAAGTTGTGATTGTTCAGTCATTCGGGTAGGGTTACATGTGATTGAACTTGGTCACTTTGATCGAGATCAATATAGAAACAGCGCGCGAACAGAATATGAATGTAATAAACTTGACGAAAGATTCTTGTGGGGAGTGCCCAATTCGCCATCGCGCCGTATGTGCGCGATGCGATGATGACGAACGCGTCGTTCTGGATGAAATGAAGTATTACCGCAGCTATGAGGCGGGGCAAACTGTTGTCTGGTCAGGTGACAGGATGGATTTCGTTGCGTCGGTTGTTTCAGGGATCGCGACATTGACGCAAACAATGGAAGACGGGCGCACCCAGATGGTTGGCCTGTTGTTGCCCAGCGATTTTGTCGGACGCCCTGGCCGTGAACATGCCCCCTATGATGTTGTTGCAACCACCGATTTGGTGATGTGTTGTTTTCGCAAAAAACCGTTTGAGACAATGATGGAGCAGACACCGCATGTCGCGCATCGGTTGCTAGAGATGACGCTGGACGAATTGGATGCAGCCCGCGAATGGATGCTGTTGCTGGGCCGCAAAACTGCCCGCGAGAAAATCGCCAGTCTGATCGTTATTATTGCGCGCCGAGATGCGTCCCTGCATCTAAGTGGCCCAGAGAGCACGATCGTGTTTGATCTGCCGCTGACCCGCGTGGCTATGGCTGACTATCTGGGGCTGACCTTGGAAACCGTCAGCCGCCAAGTTTCGGCATTGCGTAAAGATGGTATCATCCAACTAGAAGGCAAGCGCCATGTCACCATCCCCAACTTCCAGAAATTGCTGGACGAAGCCGGGGACGACTCTGATGGCGGGATGCTAAATTAACTCCGAGTTTAGGAATCTGGCTAGATCGGCACTCGCGTTAGTGCGCCATCAAGATCGGCACAGTTGCATTTTCTAACATATTACGTGTGGCACCACCTAAAATCGCTTCGCGAAACCGTGAGTGGCCATAAGCACCCATCACCACCATATCGGCATCCAGATCGCGGGCATGGCGCAGTAAAACGTCTGACACCCGTGGCATGGTTTTAGCCAGCACTGTGATTTCAGCCTTCACCCCGTGACGCACCAACATCTGCGACAGTGCCCCACCAGGATCTGATCTGTCTGGCCCGTGTTGAGGCGGGTCTATCACCACGATATTAACAGAGTCCGCCTTGATCAAGGCAGGCAAAGCCACGCGCACAGCAGACATAGATTCGCTGCTTTCATTCCAAGCAACAATGATATGATTGGCCTCAGCCGTGAGGTTGGCTTTTGGCGGAACAACCAATGTCGGTACATGCCCTTCAAATAGGGAAGACTCGACAATAATTTCCTGTTCCGGTCCGCAACCTTTGCCATACGGGCGTGGCAAAACAACCAAATCATTGAACCGTGCGCGATACCCCACCAAGCGCCCCAGGCCCGCCATTTGTGCCACCGCTCTATCGGTCGACCATTTGACGATGCTATTTTCTAGCATCCCCTTGGCAAATGCTTCTGCCTCAACGGCTTCTTCTTTGGCTTTTTCAATAACGTCTTGTTGGAACACGGCGCTGGCACCCGCGTAATAGTACCCAGTTTGGGTGCGATCGACGCCAACGCACAGAACATCCAGATGGGCGTCTTCAGCGGCGGCAATTGCAATCGCTTTTTCAAGCGCCGGTTTGGCAATTTTTGTATCGGTTACAACGGTCAGCAAAGATTTGTAGGCCATCAGGCAGTCTCCCAAAATTGAAACTCAACTGTCGACAGTATAGTTTCGAATAAATGCCGTGACTTTGATGTCGATCAAGACGACGAGACCAGTTACAACTCTGAAAATTGATGTAGATCAAGGTGGGTTGCTGCCAACCTCGGCATACGACATTTAGCCGTAAATAACTGGCCGATGTGTGAGTCGTGCCAGGAAAAGACGAAGGGACGTGTAATGTGGGACTATATTAAACTTATTGTGGTTGGCGCAGTCATAGTTTTGGCTGCAATTGCTGCAAGCCACGCTAGGGATTTGGCCTATATGGTCAATGCTCTGACCATCATGCTGGCTGCCGCTGGCCTGTTTATCTGGACGATGCGTGGTCTGGGTGATCCGAAACCGTCAGCCGATGGATACGCTGACGGTGTCATTCGCGCCGGTGTGATCGCGACCGCCCTATGGGGTGTTGTCGGGTTTTTGGTTGGGGTCTGGATCGCCACTTTACTGGCGTTCCCCTCATTGAATTTTGAATGGGCTCAGGGCTATTTGAACTTTGGTCGCCTGCGCCCACTGCACACCTCTGCGGTTATTTTCGCCTTTGGTGGCAACGGATTGATTGCCACGTCATTCTACGTTGTCCAACGCACCTCTGCCGCCCGCCTTTGGGGTGGCAATCTGGGGTGGTTCGTTTTTTGGGGTTACCAAATCGCAATCGTTCTGGCCGCGTCCAACTACATTTTGGGCGCCACACAGTCCAAAGAATATGCTGAATTTGAATGGGTCGCTGACATTTGGTTGACCATCGTTTGGGTTGCCTATTTGGCCGTGTTCCTTGGTACGCTTTATAAACGCAAAGAAAAACACATCTATGTCGCCAACTGGTTTTACCTGTCGTTCATCGTGACCATCGCGATGCTGCACATTGTGAACAACCTGTCGATCCCAGTGTCGATCTACGGCTCCAAATCGGTCCAAGTGTTCTCGGGTGTTCAGGACATGATGGTGCAGTGGTGGTACGGCCACAATGCTGTGGGCTTTTTCCTGACCTCCGGCTTCCTTGGCATGATGTACTACTTTGTACCAAAGCAAGCTGGCCGTCCTGTGTTCTCGTATAAGCTGTCGATCATCCACTTTTGGGCGCTGATCTTTCTTTATATCTGGGCCGGCCCTCACCACTTGCACTACACAGCGCTGCCCGATTGGGCCAGCACGCTGGGCATGGTGATGTCGATCATCCTGTGGATGCCTTCATGGGGTGGGATGATCAACGGTCTGATGACCTTGTCTGGTGCGTGGGACAAATTGCGCACCGATCCGATTATTCGGATGATGGTGGTGTCAATCGGGTTCTACGGCATGTCCACATTTGAGGGTCCGATGATGTCGATCCGCGCTGTGAATTCGCTGTCGCACTATACAGACTGGACCATCGGCCACGTGCACTCAGGTGCGCTGGGTTGGAACGGTATGATCACCTTTGGCGCGCTTTACTTCTTAGTGCCACGTCTATGGAACCGCGAACGCCTGTATTCCCTGCGCTTGGTCAGTTATCACTTCTGGTTGGCGACAATCGGCATCGTTTTATACGCTTCTGCTTTGTGGGTGTCGGGCATCATGGAAGGCCTGATGTGGCGCGAAGTCGATGCCAATGGGTTCTTGGTGAACTCCTTCGCGGACACTGTTGAAGCCAAATTCCCGATGAACGTTGTGCGCGCAATTGGCGGCACCCTGTATCTGCTGGGCGGAATGATCATGTGCTACAACCTTTGGGCCACTGTTGCGAAGGGTGCAGCAAAAGCTGATACCACCGCAGCTGTGCCTGCAGAATAAGGAGGGATAGACAATGAGCTTCCTTGATAAACACAAAGTAATCGAGAAAAATGCAACCCTTTTGATGGTTCTATCCCTGCTGGTTGTGACAATCGGCGGGGCGGTGGAAATCGCCCCATTGTTCTGGCTGCAAAACACGATCGAGGATGTAGACGGCATGCGCCCCTACACCCCGCTCGAACTGACCGGGCGCGATATCTATATTCGTGAAGGCTGCTACGTTTGCCACAGCCAAATGATCCGCCCGCTGCGCGACGAAGTAGAGCGCTACGGTCACTACTCATTGGCGGCTGAATCGATGTACGACCATCCGGCACAGTGGGGATCTAAACGTACAGGTCCTGATTTGGCCCGTGTTGGCGCACGTTATTCAGATGAATGGCACGTCGATCACTTGACCGACCCACAATCCGTTGTGCCGGTTTCGATCATGCCAAAATACGGCTTTTTATCCAGCAAGATGATCGAGCCCAAGTACATCACCGAATTGTTGTCGACACACCAGATGGTTGGTGTGCCTTACACAGACGAGATGATTGCAAATGCCGCTGCCGACTTTACCGCGCAAGCCGATCCAGACAGTGACTATGATGGCTTGCAAGCACGCTATCCCAAATCACAGGTTCGTAACTTTGACGGTAAACCCGGGATTTCGGAAATGGATGCGATGATTGCGTATCTGCAAATGTTGGGCACGTTGGTTGATTTTTCGACCTTCCAGCCTGACGCCAGCCGTTAGGAGGCGATGATGGATACCTATTCCATTTTGAGGCAAGCAGCCGACAGCTGGGGAATGCTGTTTTTGTTCTCGGTCTTTATCTTTGTGGTTTTCTGGGCGTTCCGCCCCGGCAGCCGCAAGGTGCACGACGACATCGCAAACATCCCTTTTCGCAATGACGACATGCCTGCCCCCAAGGCAGATGTCACACCGGAGACGCGGTCATGAGTAAGAAACCAACAGAGCTTAAAGAAGACGAAGTTGAAACAACCGGCCACTCATGGGACGGCATCGAAGAATTCAACAATCCTTTGCCGCGCTGGTGGTTGTACACGCTTTACGCCACGATTGTTTGGGCCATCGGCTACACGATCGCCTATCCGGCTTGGCCAATGTTAACAGGGGCCACACCGGGTGTGTTGGAATGGTCAACACGCGGCGATGTTGCTGCCGAAATCAAAGCCGTGGATGTTGCCAATGCTGAAATCGAAGCCAAACTGGCCGCGACGGATCTGACAACAATATCCGCTGACGCCGATCTAAACCGATATGCGAACAACGCGGGCAAAGCTGTTTTCCAGACTTGGTGCATCCAGTGTCACCAAACGGGTGGCCAAGGGGCCAAGGGGTATCCAAACCTGTTGGATGATGACTGGTTGTGGGGCGGCGATATTACATCGATCCACGCCACGATTGCCCACGGTGTGCGTAACGAAGACGACGATGACGCAAGGTTCTCGGAAATGCCAAAATTTGGCGCGGACGAGTTGTTGGAGCCCGCCGAAATCGATCAGGTCGTGCATTTCGTCCTAAAGATTTCGGGTCAAGAAGCCGATGCGGCTTTGGCCACAGATGGCGCGGTTATTTTTGAAGATAATTGTGCATCTTGTCACGCTGACGACGCAAAAGGTGATCGAGATCAAGGCGCGCCGAATCTAACGGATGCAATCTGGCTTTACGGTGGTGATGAGGCAACGATTCGCGAGACCGTAGTAAATGCCCGCTTCGGCGTGATGCCCTCTTGGACGACACGATTGTCTGAGTCTGATATCAATGCCGTCGCCGCTTACGTCCACCAACTTGGTGGCGGTGAGTAACAAAGTTCCGAGGGTCTCCAGCCCTCGGTCAAAGGCACCGACGCCCGTCCTGTTCGCGCGTTTCCTTGGGGGTCGGTGCCACCCTACCTCTTTAGAACCACCTCTAACAAGTCGTGATATCGCCTGTTAGTGGATAGCATGATACGCTTGGTCACATGGAAACCCCTATAGCAGTCAATTATCGGTCTAGGGCAGGTCATATATTGGCCGCCACATTGAACAAAATCCGCTGTTAGCAGCGAGGGTTGGAGATGATCCCGTGAGCAATTCCGAAGAAAAAGCCCCAAGCCTATATGCCGCCCGCGAACCTGTGTTCCCACGCAAGGTAAAGGGGAAATTTCGCAGCCTGAAATGGGGGTTGATGATTGTCACATTGGGGATTTATTATCTCAGCCCGTGGATTCGCTGGGACCGTGGACCAAATTTGCCGGATCAAGCAATCCTGATTGATCTGGCTGGGCGGCGCTTTTATTTCTTTATGATCGAAATTTGGCCGCATGAATTCTATTTCATCGCGGGCCTGTTGATTATGGCCGGACTTGGGTTGTTTTTGTTCACTTCGGCGCTGGGCCGTGTTTGGTGTGGCTATGCCTGCCCGCAAACCATTTGGACGGACCTGTTTATCTTGACCGAACGCTGGATTGAGGGGGACCGAAATGCCCGGGTGCGATTGTGGAAATCCAAATGGGACCTAAGAAAATGGCGCCTGCGACTGTTTAAGTGGTTTGTTTGGTTCTTGATCGGTGTCGCTACAGGGGGGGCTTGGGTGTTTTATTTTGCGGATGCGCCAACGCTTTTGATTAACCTTGCGACCCTGAATGCCCCTGCCATAGCCTATTTGACGATTCTTGTGATGACCATCACCACAGTCTTGTTCGGTGGTTTTGCCCGCGAGCAAATCTGCATCTACATGTGTCCTTGGCCGCGTATTCAGGCCGCTATGATGGACGAAGACACGCTGACCGTCGGGTACCGCGATTGGCGCGGCGAACCGCGTGGCAACCGTCGCAAAGGGGCCGACGCCGAAAATCTGGGCGATTGTATTGATTGCATGGCCTGCGTGAATGTTTGTCCTGCGGGTATCGACATCCGCGATGGGCAGCAGTTGGAATGTATCACCTGTGCATTGTGCATTGATGCCTGTGACGATGTGATGGAAAAAATCGGCAAGCCCCGTGGTTTGATCGACTATCTGGCATTTTCGGATGAACCGGCTGAGCGGGCAGGGGCTGAACCGCGTAAAATCTGGCAACACGCGCTGCGACCGCGCACCATCATGTACACCACACTTTGGTCGCTGGTTGGCATCGGATTGCTGATTGCCCTGCTGATACGACCTGAGATCGACATGACCGTGTCGCCCATCCGCAACCCGACCTTTGTGACGCTGTCTGACGGCACCATCCGCAACACCTATGATGTGCGGCTGCGTAACAAACACGGCGATGATCGCGCGTTTGAATTGTCGGTCGATAAAACCACTGGCATGACCCTTTCGCTAGAAGGTATGGCTGCCGGCAGTGTGGTGGTGAACGCCAACGAGACATTGCTGCAACGGGTCTATATAACCGCCCCCAAAGGCAGCGCCCCTGCGACGTCTGACCGCACCGAATTTCGGTTGTGGCTCGAAGATAAACTGGGCCAAGAAGTGGTCCACACCGACACCGTGTTCAACGGGAAGGAAAAATAATGGCTAAACCCCTTACGGGCCGCAAGGTCTTGCTGATTGTTGTCGCTTTTTTTGGCGTCATCATTGGTGTGAACCTTTTCATGGCTTCAATGGCCGTTGGCACATTCCCAGGTCTGGACGTTAAAAACAGCTATATCGCCAGCCAGACTTTTGACGATGAGCGCGAGGCGCAAACAGCGCTGGGCTGGGACGTTTCGGTGACCTATGTGGACGGTGAATTGCAGGTTGCCGTTTTGAACGCTGCAGGTGCCCCTGCAGATGTGGCCAAGCTTGCTGCCCTGGTTGGTCGTCCGACCCATGTGCGTGATGATCAGACGCCAGAGTTCCAACAACGCGACGGTATGTTTAAGGCACGCGTCACATTGGCGTCGGGCCTGTGGAACTTGCGCCTAGAAGCGACTTCGCTTGATGGTACGCCGTTCAAACAGCGGCTCACGTTTGAGGTGAAAGATTAGCCATGTGCGCGCAAATTGCTGCCTGCCCTGCCTGCGCCGTTGCACCCTCCGCCGAAGAAATGGCGCGGATGAGTGAGCCGGTTGAGGCGCGCATTATGCTATCCTTGCCGCAAATCCATTGTGCAGCCTGTATTTCAGCGGTGGAGCGTGAATTGTCACGTACAAACGGGGTCAAATCGGCTCGCGTAAACCTGACCTTAAAGCGGGTTAGCATCGAGGCTGAGGCTGACACAACCGCAGACGATATGACGGCGATTTTGGCAGGCATTGGTTATGAGGCCCACGAGTTGGACGCAGGCACGTTGCGGTCCACCCAAACCGACAGGCTTGGGCGCGATCTATTGATGCGGCTGGCAGTGGCAGGATTTGCCGCGATGAACGTGATGATGCTGTCGGTAGCTGTATGGGGCGGGGCGCAGGAAACCACCCGCGAATTGCTCCACTGGGTGTCGGCTGCCATCGCGCTGCCGGCCATCGCCTTTGCCGCGCAGCCGTTTTTTCGCAGCGCTTGGGGCATGTTGAAAACCCGCCATCTGAACATGGATGTGCCCATTTCGTTGGCGATCCTACTGGCCAGCGCCATGTCGTTTTATGAGATCACCCAGAGCGGCGAGCATGCCTATTTTGACGCCGCTTTGTCGCTGACGTTCTTCCTGTTGGCGGGGCGTTACCTTGACCACCGCACCCGCGCCATTGCGCGTTCTGCCGCCGAAGAATTGGCCGCGTTGGAGGTTCCACGCGCTGATCGGATCATCGACGGGGTGGTCGAGACGATCGCAATCGCAGAACTGGCCGTTGGCGATTTGGTCCGTGTCAAACCAGGTGGCCGGATGCCCGTTGACGGCACCGTGACAGATGGCCAAAGCGAACTGGACCGATCCTTGTTAACCGGCGAAACCATACCTGTGTTTGCAGGTCCCGATACTGTGATCAGCGCAGGCGAAGTCAACCTGACCGGCCCCCTTACCATACGCGTCACAGCGGCTGGTAAAGATACATCCCTGCACCGCATGGCGGACCTTGTGGCGATGGCGGAAAGTTCGAAAAACCGCTACACATCCTTGGCGGACAAAGCCGCGGGCATCTACGCGCCCGGTGTACATTTGTTGGCCCTGATGGCCTTTGTCGGTTGGTTGATCGTCACAGGTGGTGACATCCGTACCTCGCTAAATGTCGCCGTTGCCGTGCTGATAATCACCTGTCCCTGCGCGCTCGGCTTGGCGGTGCCAGCGGTGACAACGGCGGCCTCCGGACGATTGTTTCGTAAGGGGATGTTGATCAAAAATGCCACTGCGCTTGAACGTTTGGCCGAAGTCGATACCGTGGTTTTCGACAAAACGGGCACCCTGACCGAAGGCTGCCCCGAACTGACGAATTTGGGTGATTTTACCCGCACGGATTTGGAAGTAGCCCAAGCCTTGGCCGCGGCCTCCGCCCACCCTCTGGCCGTGTCGCTGGCAACTGCCGCAGCCTTGGCTGGAAGCAAGCCAGCCAAAGTTACGGCATTGCGCGAGGTGCCGGGCTACGGGATTAAAGGCCAATGGAACGGCCAATCCGTGCGTCTGGGTCGCGCGGCGTGGGTTGGGGCGCAAACCAGTGCGCTAACCGCAACCTACCTGCAAATCGGCCAATCCGCGCCAATGGCGTTTACTTTCAAAGACCAACTGCGCGACGGCGCGAGGGAGGCTATTACAACCCTCAAAGCGCAAGGCATGTCGCTGGTTCTAATTTCGGGCGACGCGCCAGCAGCCGTTCAGGATATGGCCAACCGTTTGGGCTTTGACGACTGGACCGCCGAGGCCCTGCCACAAGACAAAGCCATTCGCATCCAATCCCTGTCCGACGCAGGCGCAAAGGTTTTGATGGTCGGCGACGGGCTGAATGACACCGCCGCACTGACAGCGGCGCATGTCTCGATTTCGCCCGCAACCGCGCTGGATGCAGCCCGTGTTGCCTCGGACATTGTGTTGCTTGGCAATGACATGTCCCCGATCACAGATGCGACCGTGGTCGCTCGCAAAGCCACGAGGCGGATCATGGAGAACTTTGCCATTGCGGCTGGTTACAACATGATCGCAGTGCCAATTGCGTTGCTTGGTTTCGCCACCCCCTTGATGGCGGCTTTGGCCATGTCGGCGTCTTCAATCACGGTGTCTCTGAACGCCCTGCGGTTACGGTAGGGCGGCAGTATGGAAGTCATTCTCTACCTTATTCCGATTTCGCTGTTCTTGGGCGGCATAGGTCTGTTGGCTTTTTTCTGGACCCTGAAAACCAAACAGTATGAAGACCCCGAAGGCGACGCACAGCGAATTCTGAGTGATGAATGGGACGACAAGCCGCGGCCCGACCAATAGGTTTTGAATGTTTTCTTGCACAACCGCAATTTGCAATGCGATGAGCCAGCGCCCTAGGCATCAGACGTAGGTGGTTGTAACTGAACTCAATCCATCAATCGCAACTGTGCAGCTTTCGCCACGCTTGATCGGCCCAACGCCCGCAGGCGTGCCCGTATAGATCAAATCACCTGCCGCCAGAGTGACGCTGTTTGACAGGTAGGCTATCACATCGGCCACAGGCCAAATCAGATCGGCAATATCGCCGGTTTGGCGCAGATCGCCATCGACATGAGCCGTTATACGGCCGCTCAACGGATGGCCAATCGCAGAAACCGGATGCAGCATGCCACAGGCTGCGGATTGATCAAACCCTTTGGACATATCCCAAGGGCGACGCGCGTCTTTGGCGGCGGCCTGCATATCGCGGCGTGTTAAATCATTGCCTGCTGCATAACCCCAAATATGGTCCAGGGCTTGGCCCGCTTCGATCTGCGCCCCACCAATTCCGATTGCGACAACCAGCTCGGCCTCGTGATGCAGGTTTGTAGTTTGCGGCGGGTAGGGCAGGATGGCGCCATCGTCTATGACCGCATCGGCTGGCTTGGTGAAAAAGAACGGCGGTTCGCGATCAGGATCAGCGCCCATTTCACGAGCATGTTCTGCATAATTGCGCCCGACACAAAAAATGCGACGCACAGCAAACCGTGTGGCGCTGTCATGGATCGCAACACTTGGGGTTTTCGGTGCGGGTAGAATGAACTGCGTCACCTAGGTTGGCCCCAAGGTATTGCAGGTGATGTCGCGCGCTTGCAGGCGACGACAGGCCAGTTCAGCCGTTTGCTGCGTCATACCGACAAAATTGGCGTCAAACCCAGTGTTGTGCCGCACCACTTTACGAAGTGAGCCATCTAGGGTGGTCATTTCCTTAAGCGCGGTTTTGAGCAAGATGCGTTCTGCTTGATGTTGCGAGGCGTAGCGTCCAACGTTCACACCCCAAAGGCGTCCACCGGATGTCGAAATTCGAGTGACAACAATCGGCGCTTGCGCGGATTTTGGGGCAACCGAAGCCAGAATTACATTTGCGGGACGCGGCGCTGGGGTGGATGTCACTTCTGGGGCTGGACTGGTGGGCTCTGCGGTTGCTGTTGCGGCAACCTGTTCAGTGGCGATTTCCTGTTGGGCTTCTTCCACGGCGCTTTCAATTTCGGATTTCATCGCGACCAACAGCTCTGGCGCTGGCGCTATGATGTGTCTTTGTGGCGGGCGTGGGCTGGTTTTGACGGCTCGTATGATGCGCAGCGTTTTGCCCGCTGTGCCGGGTACATAAGCTGGAGCGGTAGAGGGTGCCAATTCTGTGGACGGTGCACTGGCGACCACGATGTCCTTACGCCCAGCCCCAGCATAGCGGGGTTTGCGAGGCTTGTTCACCCGTGCACGAGTGGGGGCGCGGCGAAAACCAAGGTCCATCAACTCGGCGACTTTTGCGTTGCGGGTAGAGGTCGAGCGACCGCCAAACACGGTCACAATGATGCGCTCATTGCCGCGACGCGCTGAGGCCACAAGGTTAAAGCCTGCCGCACGGGTATATCCGGTTTTGATACCATCCGCACCGCGATAAGCATTCAAGAACCGCCGGTTGGTGTGTGAAACCGTTTTCCCGCCAGCGTCCGCTGTGATCCGCGAGAACAGGTTATAAAACTCCGGATAGTCATAAAACACGTGGCGACCCATCGTGGTCATGTCGCGGGCCGTTGACAGGTGACCGGATTGGGTCAATCCGTGCATATTTTTGAAGGTGGTGCGCGACATGCCAAGCGCCTTGGCCGTGCGGTTCATCCGGCGCGCAAAGGCGGCTTCTGATCCAGAAATGGCTTCGCCAATCGCTGTAGCCGCATCATTGGCCGATTTTACGGCCGCCGCGCGGATCAAATAGCGCAGTTTAATGCGTTGGCCGGGTTTTAGACCCAGTTTCGACGGAGGTTGTGCAGCCGCATGTTTAGAGATCCGCACTTTGGTATCAAGCGAGATTTCGCCATGCTTGATCGCCTCGAACGCGACGTAAAGCGTCATCATCTTGGTCAGAGAAGCCGGATGCAAGCGGGTGTCGGCATTGCGCGAATGCAAGACCTTGCCGGTGCGCGCATCGACCACAAATGCCGCATAGGGTGCTGCCACACTTTTGATTGGCGCAAACGCCATCAAACAGCACAAAACTGTCAAGAATAACCCATCACGGACGACTTGCCCCAGACGTTGTTTCACGTCGTTCACCATACTCTGCCTCATGCTGCCGATTTTTCGGTCAGTTTATTATTATTACATTAACCATAGCATAAGGGTGATTCGTAGAAAATACCCTAATTTCAATAAGTTTGCGGGTGTTCTTTAGGGTGTAATGGCAGATATTGTGGCGCAGACAGATTTCACCGCAACATGTAAGAATTGAAATATTCGACCCAATAGCGGCCTAAAGCGTGTCCAACAAATTTTGCAAATCACCCAGATGGGATAATTCGCGGAATTTTGCATGGTTTTCCGGGGCCTCGGCGCGTTCCAAATCCCACGTCAATTCATGCGGCACATAAACACCCCAGCTGCCAGCCTCAAGTGCCGGAATAACGTCCGAACGCATCGAGTTTCCGACCATCATTGCCTTGCCAGCGCCCGCGCCGTGGCGTGTGAAAATGTCGGCGTAAACCTTGGGAGTTTTGTTTGAAACGATCTCGACCCCGTCAAAATAGTCGCCCAAACCAGATTGTGCCAGTTTTCGTTCCTGATCCAGCAGATCGCCCTTGGTGATCAACAACAGTTGAAAATCAGCTGCTAGAATCGCAACAGTTTCCTGAGCATTCGGCATTAGATGGATCGGGTGTTGCAGCATGTCTTGCCCTGCATCAATCAATTCGCGGATCACATTTGCATGTACGCGCCCATTGCTGACATCAATTGCGGTCTCGATCATCGACAATACAAACCCTTTGACGCCAAACCCGTAGTGACCCAGGTTGCGCCGTTCAGCTTCAAGCAAGCGGTCGTGCAGGTGGTCTTTTTCTACGTAATCCGCCAGCAGATCGCTGAAACGATCTTGGGTCAGGCGGAAAAACTGCTCGTTTTGCCACAGGGTGTCATCTGCATCGAAGGCAATTGTGGTTGGTTTTAACGTCATCTGTAAATGTCCCCCTTTATCCTGCCCAATGATGTGCCTATATATGACGTCTTGAACCGGTTATGGATACGCCCTTTGATTTCGAAACAGATATACCCGTTGCAGATGATGTCCGGCAAGGACACTCATGACGACAACGATACCGATCTTGCGCTTAAAACCCGCCCAAAGACCGAGCGGCCACCGATGTATAAGGTGTTGCTGTTGAATGACGACTATACCCCAATGGAGTTTGTCACCCACGTTTTAGAACGGATATTCAGCCTGTCTGAGGCCCAATCGGTCGAAATTATGCTGACAGTGCATAAAAAGGGGCTGGCGGTGGTCGGCGTTTTCTCGCATGAGGTGGCGGAAACCAAAGTGGCGCAGGTAATGGACCTTGCGCTGCGCAACCAACATCCGCTGCAATGCACGATGGAAAAGGAATAGGGCCTTTGGCCTTATGTTCGCGATGAAAGCATCCCGCATATCCCTGATACTAGAAAATGGCGCGCTGACCTTGCCAGAGGCTGGGCAGATCGCTGTCTATGGCGCAGGCGCTGATGATGATCTGCGCGCCCTGCCAAAAGAACGCCTTGAGATCATCCAAGGCTTCAAACCTGATTTTGATGCGCTAGAGGCCCGCGGGTTTCAGGTGGCTGTGGCGGCCAATGGCCCCTATGCGGCCGCGATTGTGATGCTGGACCGCTCCAAGGCCAAAACACGTATGATGATTGCCGAGGCCGTGGCAAAAACCCCAAACGGGTTGATCATCATTGACGGGTTGAAAACCGACGGGGCGGATGGGCTTTATAAGGAATGCCGCAAACGGCTGACTGTGTCGGAGGCGTTTTCCAAGGCGCATGGCAAACTGTTCTGGTTCACAGCCGAGGCCGCATTTGATGATTGGGCCGACAAGGGACCGATTTTGGTGGGTGATGGTTTCCAGACCGTGGCTGGCGTGTTTTCCGCTGAAAAATTTGACCGTGGCTCGCAAGCCTTGATCGCGGCTTTGCCGGAAAAGCTGCCCAAGCGGCTGGCTGATTTGGGGGCGGGATGGGGCTACCTTTCACGCCACATTCTGACCCGCGAGAAAATCCGCGAGTTGCATATCATTGAGGCAGACTACAACGCCCTTGAGTGCGCTCGCAAAAACGTCACCGACGAGCGCGCCCATTTCCACTGGGCCGACGCCACCCGCCTGACGCCAGCCCAGCCCTTTGACGCCATCATCACAAACCCACCGTTTCACACCACCCGAAAAGCCGACGCCGATATTGGCCGCGCCTTTATTTCTGCGGCGGCAGGCATGCTGACGCCTTCAGGGCAACTTTGGCTGGTTGCCAACCGCCACTTGCCCTACGAGCGTACCTTGGCCGAGACCTTTCGCTTTGTTGAGGAAGTCGCCGGCGACAATTCCTTCAAAATCCTTCGGGCCACCAAACCGTTGCGTGGCAAGCGCCCATAGCGCTGCCGCCCTCTTATCTGAGCCAAAATCAGGAGCATTGAGATGTCTTTTTCGATTGCAGGAAAAACAGTGATTGTGACAGGGGCCGCAAACGGGATTGGCTTGGCCATCGGACGCCGGTTTGCCGAAGCGGGCGCGAATGTAATGTTCGCCGATATGGACGAAGAACGTTTGGCGTCCGAATTGGGCAAAGAGGTCGAAAAAGAAACGAACATCCGGTTTTTCGCCGGTGATTTGCGAAAAAAGCTGACCATCGCCAACCTATTGTCGGCCACCATTGATGCGTTTGATCGGGTCGACATATTAGTCAATGCATCGCGCCAGATTATGGTGTCAGACCCGCTCAATCCAAAAGACGACGGCATGGATTGTTTGATCGAGCAAAACTTGATGACCAGCCTGCGCCTAAGCCAAGCGGTGGCCAAACGGATGATCACGCAGTCCGAAAACGATGAGAACGAAGATGCGCCCGTTGGCTCGATCATCAACTTGTCGTCGATTGCGGCGGAACGTGCTCACCCCAAACTGATGGCCTATTCGGTCTCAACGGCCGCGTTGAACCAAATGACGCGCTCCATGGCCGTCGCCTTGGCGCCCAAACGGATCAGGGTGAACGCGGTTGCCTTTGGTTCCGTGATGAGCGCCAGCCTAAAAGATATGTTAAAAGGCGACGAGGAATGCCGCGCTGATGTGGTGGCCCACACGCCGCTTGGCCGGATTGCCAGCGCCAATGAGGTGGCCGAAGTGGTGCAATTTTTGGCCTCTGACAGTGCAGGTTTCATTACAGGCGAGATCATGACGGTGGATGGTGGGCGCAGCCTGCTTGACCCGGTTGCAGCGCCCGCGCATTAAGACATTCAGGAGAACGTGATGACGGACGATTTCAGCCCCCAAAAAGCCAAAGCGTCTGACTGGTTTCGCGATTTACGTGACCAGATTGTCACCGCCTTTGAGGCGCTGGAAGACAGTCAATCCGAAGGCCCGTTTGCTGATCAACCTGCGGGCCGGTTTGAAATTTCTGAAACCCAACGTGACAGCGATGACGGCACGGATGCGGGCGGTGGGTTGATGTCAGTGATGCGCGGTGGCCGCGTTTTTGAAAAGGTCGGCGTCAATATCTCGACGGTTTATGGCACCTTGGGCGAACGCGCTGTTGACGCGATGGCGTCGCGCAAAGGCCTGACTGGCATGAAAGAAGACCCTCGGTTTTGGGCCTCGGGTATTTCACTGGTGGCCCATATGCAAAACCCACATGCGCCTGCAGTTCACATGAACACACGAATGTTTTGGACACCACATGGTTGGTGGTTTGGTGGTGGCTCTGATTTGAACCCCTGCATTGAATATGCCGAGGACACGGCCGCCTTTCACGCCGTGCAAAAGCAGCAATGCGATCTGCACGACCCCGCCTATTACCCCAAGTTCAAAGCATGGGCAGACGAATATTTCTACGTGCCACACCGCAAACGCGCCCGTGGTGTGGGTGGCATCTTTTTGGACGATCACAACACCGGTGACTGGAACGCCGATTTCGCGTTCATTCAGGACGTTGGTCGCGCGTTTTTGCAAGCGTTCCTGCCCGTCACCGAAAACCGCCGCAACACCCCGTGGTCAGAAACCGACAAAGACGCCCAACTGGTGTATCGCGGTCTCTATGCTGAATACAATCTGGTCTACGATCGCGGCACGAAATTCGGCCTCGAAACCGGCCACAATCCGGATGCGGTATTGATGAGCCTGCCGCCGATGGCGAAGTGGGTTTAGTTCATGCGCTTTGGGTGAGAGGTGTCAGATGAAGAGAGTAGTTATTGTATATGTTCTCACACTTGGATTGACACTTATGGGCTTGTCAGGACCATCTGCACAAGTGGACGACATAGGTGTCTCGCCTTCGCTGGCCGACCGTTTTCATATAGCAAACAGGCCTTATTCAAAACTGCCAGACAGTTGGAGTCGTTCCAAACGACGCGCCTATGATAAAGCTATTGCAAACTTCTCTGATTTCTCAGCCTGCAGGGAAACGGGTTCCTCAGATGCGTCCCCCAGCCTCAACTGGAATGTAATTCGCAGCAAAGAACAGGTTGATATCTGTTTTTTCTTGCTGGCCGAGTACCTTGAAACGCCCGCCGCCCTCATACTGTGGTTAAAAGCTTCCGGGTTTTCCACTGCGTTGCACGACCAGATCGGAATATGGCCCAGCGAAAATGCGGGCACAATTCATGCGAGCTATAAGCTCGGCGTTGAAGGCGATTTGTATTTTCAAGGCTTGGTGTTCAAGCTTGCCCATCAGGCTGAACGCAGCGTTTCCATTGCTGTGCGGTATGACTCCAAAAGTGTAGTCATATCATCGAACGCAACTATCAATTGGGAATAGGATTAAGGCAACGCAGAAATTTGTGGCCTATTATGTCTCCGCGTATTTCCTCATTTCACGTGTGCACCATTATGCGGCAGCTTCACAACAAACTTTGCTCGAAACTGACGGTCTCCTACTGACCTACCCCCGAATAGCTTCCAGCATCACATGCACATTTTCGGGGTCCGCGTCCGGTGTGATGCCGTGGCCCAAGTTAAAGATGTGCGGCCCGCCGGACAGGGCTTTGACGATGCGTTGGGTTTCTGAAAATAGACGATCGCCGCCCTCGACCATCAGCTTAGGGTCCAGATTGCCCTGCACACAGCCGTCTGTTTGCAGGGTCTCAGCGGCCCATTTCAAATCAACCTTGGTGTCCAGCGCCAAGCAATCAGCGCCGACGGCTTTTGCGAAACCTACATAGGCCGGACCAGCTTCGCGGGGGAAAGCGATGACGGGGATGGTCGGGTGTTTGGCCTTTAGCGCCGCGATGATACGGCGTGTGGGTTCTAGCGCGTATTTGTTGAAATCGTCGCCTTTCAGCGAGCCAGCCCAACTGTCAAACAGTTTGATTACCTCGGCACCGGCTTCGATCTGCATCAACAGGTACTCGATGGTGGCCTCGGTGATGCGGTCCAGCACGGCCTCGAACGTGGCGCGGTCCGTGTCTTTTAGCGCATGCGCTGGGCCTTGGTCGGGGGTGCCGCGGCCTGCGATCATGTATGTGGCGACGGTCCAAGGTGCGCCCGCGAAACCAATCAATGTGGTCTCGGACGGCAATTCGCGGCGCAAAATTCGCAGGGTTTCATAGATCGGCGACAGTGTGTCATGGATCGCGTCTGCTGGTTTCAACGCGGCGGCTTGATCCGGTGTGGTGATGGTCGACAGGCGCGGGCCCTCGCCGGTGACGAACCAGACATCTGCGCCCAAGGCTTGGGGCACCAAAAGGATGTCGGCGAACATAATTGCGGCGTCAAAGTTGTAGCGGCGGATCGGTTGCAAGCTGACCTCGGCGGCCAATTCTGAATTGTAACACAGCGATAGAAAATCGCCAGCCACAGCGCGGGTCGCGCGGTATTCCGGCAGGTAACGCCCAGCTTGACGCATCATCCAAACCGGCGGGGTGTCCAGTGTTTCACCATTCAATGCGCGCAGCAGTTTCTTTTGTTCGGCCATGTCGTTCCCCTATTTGTTCGCTTGCATGATCAAGTCCCTTGCCAGCGACATGATGTCAAGCATTCTGGGCGATGATTGCCGTTGTCAGGCGCATTTGACGCGCTTAAACAGGGGCTATGACGCAGAAATTACCAACCCCCGCTTCGCCCCTGAAAATAGGCACCCGTGGCTCGCCCTTGGCGTTGGCCCAAGCCTATGAGACGCGCAGCCGATTGATGAAGGCTTTTGGGCTAACTGAGGCCGCATTTGAGGTGGTGGTGATCACCACTTCCGGCGACCGTATTCAGGACCGCCCGCTCAAAGATATCGGCGGCAAGGGGTTGTTCACCAAAGAGATCGAAGAAGACATGCTGTCGGGCAAGATCGACATTGCTGTCCATTCGATGAAAGATATGCCCGTAGCACAGCCCGAAGGGTTGGTTCTAGATACGTATCTGCCACGCGAAGACGTACGTGACGCGTTTGTGTCGCCCAACGTCAAGCGGCTGACCGATCTGGAACAGGGCGCAATTGTCGGCACCTCCAGCCTGCGTCGCCGTGCGCAATTGCTAAACTTTCGCCCCGACCTGCAGGTCGTTGAATTTCGTGGTAACGTGCAAACTCGGTTGAAAAAGCTGGCCGATGGCGTGGCCCAAGCCACGTTTTTGGCAATGGCCGGACTGGTGCGGCTGGATCGCATGGACGTGGTGCAATCCCCTGTTGAGGTGGAAGAAATGCTGCCCGCCGTGGCCCAAGGCGCTATCGGGATTGAGCGACGTGTTGATGACGCTTTTGTCGCGGACATGTTGGCCGCCATCCATGATGTGCAAACGGGGCAACGTTTGGCGGCAGAGCGAGCGTTTTTGGCTGCTTTGGACGGGTCTTGCGAAACGCCGATTGGCGGTTTGGCGATTTTGGAAGATGGCAACATCTATCTGCGCGGCGAAATCCTGCGGCCCGATGGGTCTGAATGTTTAACCGACGAAGGCCGCGCTCCGATTGAGGACGCCGCCGAATTGGGCCGCACCTTGGCGGGTCGTTTACGTGACCGCGCACCGGATGATTTCTTCAGTTGGATGTAGGCGGCTGCTCTCCCTTCTTTTTGAAGTATCTGCGCAGCAAGGGCGCGAAAGGGAAAACCAACACATATAAAGTTCCAATTAGTCGAGGATGCGCCAAACGAAACATTTCTAAAGCGTATTTATTGGCTTCTCTTTCTTGCTTGGCAATTTGGCCCCCTTCTAGATGCCCACAGGTGTGATTCCCAACCTCATGATAGAAGGTAAACTCGCCATTCATACGTCGCCCCCACGAGCGCAATCCATGTGCGGGTGCAGGAGGCCAAGCCAATACAATGCCAGAGTAGAACAAGTCGTACAGCCCAAAATAATCCATATGCGCGTGTTTGGCGATGATATCGATTCTTGTTAAGCCAGACATATCCAAGTTTGGCGTCTGTACCCAGCGCTTGAGATCTTCGAATAGCGGTTTTGGGTCGTCGAGTTCATTTGAAATATAAACGGGAATGCCTGGGCCGACATGCGCATAAATGCGATCCCAGCAGCGGTGTGACATGATATCGACTGTTCGGCGATGCAGCGTGTGCAGCTTTGTGGTACGCAGCCCTGCAATTTCTTGTTTGAACGTTTTCGAATCAACTTCATTTAACAAGGCCAGCAAAATCCCAAGATATCTTCCAATTGGTCCACGTGGCTTGTCGGCCCAAGCCTTTGTATCCAACTTGTCCAAAACTGCGGGCACCACAGCGTCTGCTTGGGATAAAAGATCACGCCAAGCGTCTCGAACGGTTTCGATATGGCCCGTGGAAATACCACGTAACAAGTTTTCGAGAGCTGGGTTTCTTTCGGGTTTCATTTGTATCGGTTACCAAGAAAAGTGAACTAAGGAATGCAAGGAAAGCAGCCCCTTAATCTGGCAGCACCTTGCCCGGGTTCATGATGTTGTTCGGGTCAAATGCGGTTTTGATCTGGCGCATTGCCTGTAGCGCAACGGTGTCTTTGCGGCGCGCCATCGAAGGGCGTTTGGACAGGCCGACCCCGTGCTCGGCCGAAAAGCTGCCGCCAAGGGACTTTACCACGCCTTCGATCTCCTCAATAAATTGCCCCTTCAGGTCGGCGTCATCACGGGTCGGATAGACCGAGAAATGCATGTTCCCATCGCCCAGATGCGCGACGTACATCGTGTCGGCCTCAGGGTCGAGTGCGGTGATGCGTGGCGCGATCAACTCGAAGAATTCAGGCACCTTGTCGACGGCCACGCAGATGTCACTGTCAACGCGCGGCGTGATTGCAAATGTCACCTCGGCGGCGGCCTCGCGGCGCTCCCACATCTCAGCGCGTTGGGTCTCATTTTGGGCGATCACCGCGTCCAACACACGTTCGTCTTCCAGCATGTCGCCAAGACAGGTTTCCAGAATGTCACCGACGGACATATTGGGCGAAGTTGTCGCCACCTCGACCAAAATATTGACGTCGTAATTGGTGTCAAACACCGCTCGCGCCTCTGGAAAATGCTCCTTATGGCGGTCCATGTAAATGCCCGGCATATATTCAAATGCCTCAACCGCACCCGCCGTTTCATTTTGCAAACGGTTCAATAGGTTCAGCGCATCCTTAAGGCTGGGCACGGCCACCATCGCGGTGGCATATGAAGTTGGTTTCGGTGACAGTTTCAGCACCGCTTTGGTGATGATGCCCAAGGTGCCCTCGGCCCCGATGAACAGATCCTTTAGATCATAGCCGGAATTGTCTTTGTGCAATTCTGACATCAAATCCATCACATCACCCGACGGGGTGACGACCTCTAATCCAAAGCACAATGCCCGCGTATTGCCATAGCGCACCACGTTCGAGCCGCCCGCATTGGTGGACAAAGCGCCCCCCACCATGGCCGAGCCACGCGCGCCAAACAGCAGCGGAAAGATCAGGTCGTGATCGTCAACTGCGTCTTGAACCGAGGCGATAATTGCGCCAGCACCAACGATGGCGATGCGGGCGTCGGGGCGTATTTCATAGATGGTGTTTAGCCGTTCAAGCGAGATCAGGATTGCGCCGTTTGCATAGGTGCCGCCGACCAAACCGGTGTTGCCACAAACGGGGACAACCGGGGTTTTCGTGCGGTTCGCCAGTTTGACAACGGCGCTGACTTGTTCGGTGTCGGCAGGGCGCACCACAGCAATCGGCGTGCCTTTGTAATTACCCGTGGCATCATGGGCATAGCGGGTGGTATCTTGCCCTTCTAGCACATGCTCAGGGCCTGCAATTTCGGCGAGTTCGCTTAGAACATCCATCGTTTTAATCCTGTTTCTCTGGTGTTTGGCCACGGTATTTTACGGTCAGGGCGGGGTCAATTTCGGCTTCGTCATAAACCCCCAAAACGATGCCGAGCCCTTTGGGATCTGACTTGCCCGCGTCAATCTGCGCGTCCGACATGGTCACCCGTTGCGAAAGACGCCGCGCCCATTTGCCCAACCGTTCATACATCAAATCAATGACGTCCTTATAGTCGGCGTTGCCGCCCACATCGTGAAATTCATCGGGGTCGGTTTGAAGGTCAAACAGCATGGGTCGAAACCCACCCTCGGCGTGCATGAACTTGTAACGCTCATCAGTGATCATAAACAGCCGCGCATCCGCATTCGAAACTTTCAGGTTTGTTGAAATAGGACTGGTCGAATAGTCATATTCACTAACCGCATAATCACGCCAGCCTTCCGGTGTTTCGCCGCGCAGGAATGGCAGTAAGGAATGCCCCTCAACAATATTTCCAGGCACCACACCACCCGCAATTTCGATGAACGTCGCGGGCAAATCTATGGCTTCGACCAAGGCGTCACAGGTTGTGCCTCGGGTGGCATCAGCCTGCGTCGAAGGATCGCAAATGATCAAAGGCACTTTGACGGATTGCTCATGGAACAGGTTTTTCTCGCCCAGCCAATGGTCGCCCAAATAGTCGCCGTGATCCGAAGTGATCACAATCACCGTGTTGTCCATTTGCCCGGTGGCCTCAAGGTGGTCAAATAGCCGTCCCATTTGGTCGTCGCATTGTTTGATCAGGCCCATATAGGCAGGGATCACCTTTTCGCGAACCTCGTCACGGGAAAAAGCTTGGCCAACGCGCCCCTTCATGAACCCGTCATAAACCGGATGCGGATCATCCCGCTCGCAATCGTCGCGCAGCGGCGGCGGCACATGTTCTGGGCCAAACATGTCGTGATAGGGTGCTGGTACAATATAGGGCCAATGCGGTTTGATGTAGGAAAGATGCGCGCACCACGGCCCCTCGGCCTGATCAATGAACTTGATCGCTTCCGTGGTCAGCCAAGGCGTTTCGCTGTCTTCTTCGGCGATGTTGGCGGGTTTGTTGGCGTTTGTCATAAACCAACCCGAGGCAATATCGTTGCCCTCAACCCCGGCATTGGCAAAGTCGGCCCATGGGTTTTCACCGGGATAACCTTTGGATTTTAGGTATGCATTATAGGGCGAGCGGTTTTTGTCATAAAACCCGTCCGGCCCCTCGGCCCACAACCCGTCGTCACGTTGCCAAACATCAAAACCACACTCAGCTTGGCGCGCCCCGATGATGCTGTCGGGCTCCAGCCCAAGGCGCTCCATTCCGGCCTTATCAACTCGCATATGGGTTTTGCCAATCAGCCAACAGCCCATCCCAAGCCCACGCAAATGGTCGCCCATTGTAATCTCGCCTATGCGCAACGGAAAACCGTTGAACTGCGCGCCGTGACTGGAAGGGTAGCGGCCTGTATAGGTGCTCATCCGTGATGAGCCGCAGATCGGTGACTGCACATAAGAGCGCGTGAACCGCACACCTTTTTCAGCAATCCGGTCAATATGCGGGGTTTTCAAATGCGGGTGGCCCGCGCAGCTGAGGTAATCAAAACGCAGCTGATCGAACATGATAAATAGGATGTTTTTTGTCATGCCCACATGGGGCAGCAAATCACTCTATTCGTCAAGCCAGATCGGGTTTGACCACGCTCTTTTTTCGACTTTATCAATCACGGCCACCTGTATCTACGGGCTTGTTTTCAGCCGATCAAACGCATTTGTGCCGGCCGTCATTTCATCACCGCACAAGGCTGGCGCACAGGCGCCGTTGCCTTGAATCGTGATGGAGGAAACTTCTGCGCACACCAAGCTGACCATTAATCTCTTCAGCCGGATGTCGTGTATGACCGGTCCGGTCGAAGAATGGAAAGCTCTCGCTTTCCTGTCCCTCAACAAGTTCAAAATGTGGCGCGTAAGGTGAGATGAAATCAGTTGGTAGGTCAACCCAGAAATGTGCCAAAGATTTCATTTTCCGCCGCACCAGAATGAAGGTCAGTTCCCAAAATGGTGGTGAAATTATCATTGTCATAGCTCGTTCTACCCGTGACCGGATCGCCGTATTGATCGATGAAATGGTCGACATAGGGATGCAAATTTCCTCGGTAAGGAAACTGGTTTGTATTACGATGGCTCTCGTTCTTTTACGCACCGATCATGAGACCAGCCTCGCAATCCCTTCACGTCAATTTGGTCGGGCCGACGATAAGAATCCAGGCATTTTGGCTATCCTCCTGCGGCTTAGCGGAGCCCGTCTTTGCCGACTACGTCCTTCAACTCGAGCCCGCCAAGACGTGAATGTATGCGCGGTCCTTTGGCCATCGCCAGCGCGAACATGATTTCGTTGGCTTTAGGACTATCTGGCACGCGGACTTCCATGGCGTCGAAATGGCCGCGCACATAGGCGGCATTGATATGGGCGATCGGAATGTCCACAGCCGTGCCAACCCCGCCGACCTTTTTGGAGGACGGCACAATCGCGCGGGCCTCGCCCAGCCGTTGGCGCATCACATAGCCGCCAGGTACATGCCAAAGGGCTGCATGCTCCAACTCGCCCGCCTCACCGACCAGCGCTGATTTGCCGAATGCGTCAATGCCGTCGATACCGCCCAAGGTCTCGATCAACTTGTCAGTCATCATCAAGCCAAGCGGTTTTAGAACCTCCATTGCGGGCTGAATATCTTCAACGTATTTGCCGGCAAATGGGTTGTTGACCACCGCGACAATCGCCGCCCTTACCCGAGGGTTTTCTGCTGTTGGGCCGCCATCGTGGTTGATCTCCTCGATAAATATCATAGTCTTACGCAGTTTGAAGTCGAGCATAGTGTTCTCCTGTGGCGGCGAGCGTTTCGCCTGCATAACAATTTTGGCCGCGCAAAAACAAGGCGGCGTCAGTGATTTTTCCAGTACGAACCATACCGAGGGCAACATGTTGTCCCGCAGTTAACGCACTTAGGATTTCGGCTTCTGTAAGCGGGCCGACACCGGTGGTGACCTTGCGTGCGCCAAGATCGCTGTCAGGGCTAAGCGCGTTGGCCGCTTGGCGTGTAATTGACGGATGATTAGGTAGATTTACCGCATTGGCAATCAGGGTTGCAGCAACGTCGGCCTGTGCCGCACTAGGTGCAATAACCGTCACTGCATCCGCAATCCCTAGCGAATGGCTGCGTCCACCCCAACCTGAAGTGGCGATCCCGCGCGCGGGTTGTTCTGCCGTTAGAATAACCTTTCCGGCATCAGTTCCCGCATGGATCGCGCAGCTTAAGCTTTGACCCGCCTGCAGATGAACGGCGATGTCGCCACCATTGTTCACCACGACTTTGTCCAGCCGCAGACCATCGCACATTGCGCAACAAATCTCGTCGGAAACCGCCCCCGCTACGGCTGCCATTGGGGTAACAAATGTACCGGTGTAGGGGGCCACAGCGTTGCACATCGCGGCGGCAATTTTACCGGTAGGTCGGATGCTGGAAATGGGGCGGCGTAAAATTGGCAACTCATCGGCCAGCTCGCCTAACACTGATTGAAACCGCGTGGTGGCTTGCGCATAGCCTTTGTGCTGATCCGCTCCCCATGCCTGTATGATCAGATCAATCGGGCCGTGGTTTAGATGCAGGCGACCGTCAGATAAAAGGCTGGCCTGTGGCATTAGTACGCCCTCCAAGGTAGTCCGTTTTCTGGCGCGATGGCGCGGCTGTCATCGCCGTATTCTCCGCCTTTGTCCAGAATGTCTTTGGCGCTGCGAATGCTGCCAGTGTGCCCCCCCAAACGGGCATATTCTTTGCGGTTCATGGTGAACTCAAGCGGTGCAACCAGTGCAGGTGTGGGCACATAACCAAAGGCGTGTTCAGGCAGGGTTAGGACATCCACCATCATGGTAATGCCACCGCCGGGCCAAATATAGGTTTGCGCGCCGCCGCAGGTCAGTTGGGTATCATTGGCGCTGACAGATTGGGTAAGCCGGATCGGATTGTTGGTGACACCCGACCGCAGGCTGCCGCCCGCACCACCCATGAACAAAACAGTGCAAAGCGCGTCTTCGCAATTCTCGTCGATCAACGCGACCGAGCGTTTCAAACTGTCGGGTAGGGGCTGTTCTTGGGGCTGCAAATTGTCGTCCAACACGTAATAGCCGAACTGTTCACCGGTCGTTGAAACCATCAACATACGCAGGCCGGATTTAGCGCCTTTTTTTTCATTCCAAGGGCCCAGAATATCCAGCGGGTCCTCGATGTTGGTGCCGCCCCAGCCAAGGCCCGGAGCGGCGACCTGAAAATAGCGCCCAGGGGTCGAGCGCCGCCCCAGTATCTTGATGCCGGTGCCCTCCCATCCCAGCACCTTGCCGGCCTGATGTTCGGAAACAACGCCGGTGATATGGTCATCGACCACCACCACTTCGTCGACCAATCCCTGCCACTGGGACGCAAACATCCCGATGGTGGCCGACCCGCAACCAACCCGCATGCGCACCTCGGTTTGGCCGTCGACAATTGGTGCACGCCCCGCCTGCACAACAACGGTCGACCCATCGTCGATGGTCAGCTCCACTGCTTCGCGGTTGCACAGTTTTAACAACGCATCACAGGTCACACGTCCTTCGGCCTTGGTGCCGCCCGTTAAGTGATGAACGCCGCCCAGTGACAACATTTGCGAGCCATATTCGCTGGTCATCACATGGCCAATGGCCTCACCGTTTGCGCGTACAACCGCGGCCTCGGCGCCCAGATGGCGGTCCGTGTCGATCTTCACTTTGACGCCGCAATAGGAGAATATCGCCTCGGTCACCACGGTGATCATATCGGCCCCATCAACCTGTTGGCTGACAATAAAGGGCGCTGGTTTGTAGTCAGGATAGGTCGTGCCAGAGCCAATGGCGGTGACGAATTTTCCCGCTTCACCTTTACTGGCGTCATCTGCCAAATCATCAGACCAATCTGCCCCTAGAAACGGTTTGATTTCGTCGCCTGCTTGAATGCGCTGATCCAAAATTGTCAACGGATCGCAACGAATAATTTTGCCATCCATATTGGCATATCGATCACAAGCACCAAGCCGACCTTCGGCGACGTAACACATCACAGGGCAAGCGTCGCAACGGATTTTGACAGGCTTATCAGTCAAGAATTTGCCTCCTTGATTGCGTTTAGAACGCGGTAAGGTAGGGCTGGTAGATTGGTGATCCGCGCGCCTGTTGCATCACGGATCGCGTTTAGGATTGCAGGTGCAGTTGGGATCAAAACATGTTCACCCAACCCTTTGGCGCCAAACGGTCCATGCGGGTCAGGGTCTTCGATTAAAATCGATGTGATCTCAGGCATGTCGCCAATCGTCGGGATCAAATAGTCATGCAGGTTTTCGGTGCGTCCGGGGATGTATTCTTCCATCAAGGCAAGGCCCAGCCCTTGCGCGATACCGCCCTCGATCTGGCCCGTCGCCAGCACAGGATTGATCACCCGCCCCAGATCATGGGCCGCATGGATATGCCGCACAGACACGGTGCCAAGACGGGTGTCGACTTCAACCTCGGCCATCTGCGCACCGTAGCCATAAACCGCATAGGGCGTGCCTTGGCCGTTTTCATCCAGCGGGGCGGTGGGGGGATCATAGCTGGAAATCGCGCTGATCGCATAGCCGTGCTCATCCGTCGTGAGCGTGTTCAACTCAAGCTGCGATTGCCCCGAAATGATCCGACCATCTGCAAGCGTTAGGGCCGCGTCATCGCCGATATTCAGCCGTTGCAAAATATCTGCACGCAACAGGCGGCCCGTTTGTTCAGCTGCCTTTCCGCTCACATAAGTTTGGCGCGAAGCAGATGTTTTTCCGGCGTCCGGCGTAAGGGCCGTGTCAGGCCCAACCAGTGAAATTTGCGAAATCGGCAAGCCCAGTGCGTCTGCGAAAATCTGGGAAATTACCGTATTGGAGCCTTGGCCGATATCGGTCGCCCCCTGATGCAGCACCAGCTGTCCTTCTGGTGTGATGCCCGCCAAAATGGTCGATGGATTGGGCAGGGACGTGTTGCCGCAACCGTACCAACAACTGGCCACTCCAACGCCGCGTTTTATGTGGCTGTCGGTCGCGTTCCATTTGGCATTTTCGATCTGTGCCTGTTGCCAAGCGCTGTCAAGTGCGCTCAAACATTGGCCAATACCGACGGCACTTAACACCTGGCCCGTTTGGGTTTTGTCACCATCAACCATCGCGTTAAGTTTGCGAAACTCCAGCCGATCTAAACCGGACATGGCGGCCAGATCGTCAAACAGTATCTCTTGAATGACCGCGGCTTGCGGCACGCCAAATCCACGAAAAGCCCCTGATGGCGGGCCGTTGGTGTGGATCGCGCGGGCCTCGGCAAAATAGGCGGGCATTTTGTAAGGGCCCGAGGCGTGAACCGGCACGCGGTTGGCCACCGTTGGGCCCCAAGATGCATAGGCCCCCGTGTTGAAATCGCCATCAAAGTGCATCGCGGTCAATAGGCCATTTTCGTCGCAACCAATCCGGGCTGTCATTTTCGCAGGGTGGCGTTTTGTGCTCGAGGACATCGACTCGTTGCGTGAATATGTCATCCGGCATGGCCTGCCGGTTTTCATCGCAGCCAGCCCGATCAGCGGCTGCAAAGAGACGTCAAGCTTGGAGCCGAACCCGCCGCCTGTGGCGCAGGCGTGGATGCGCACTTGCGCTTTGGGGAGGTCCAAAATATTGGCCACGTCTTCTTGGTCCATCACTGGCGCTTGGGTGCAGGCGCGGATGTTCATCACGCCGTTGTCCATCCATGCAACTCCCGCTTCGGGCTCAATATAGGCGTGCTCAACATAAGCGGTTTCAATTGCGGTATCAGCCATATACGCGGCTTTTTCCAACCCCGCGGCCCAATCATCGTGCCGCACAAGACCTGTAATTAACAGGTTGCCTTCGCGTCCCTCATGGAGCTGTGGCGCGTCGGTTTGTTTGGCTTGGATAGGGTCCATTACCTCGGTTTGGACGGTCCATTCGATTGGAAAGTTGGCCAAATCGCATGTCTCAACCGCCTGTGCTTCACCTACGATCAGAGCCACGGCTTCGCCACGAAAACGGCTGCGGTTTTGGGCCAGCGCAGGTTGGTCTGCAAAGGGAGGAATAACCCCGAAACGATTTTCACCGGGGATGTCATTGGCCGTCAAAACCGAAATGGTGCCGCCGTTTTGAGCAACCCAGTCTGCCGTATCTCCTATGGTGAATTCCGCACGATGGTGTGGCGATCGAAGCGCGTGTACAATGAGGCAATTGGCCGGAACAAAATCCGCGCCGAACGCCTCAGATCCGTCAACTTTGGGCTGGCCATCCAGCCGGATAACGGCACTGCCGATGGCGCTGCCGGCCGCAGGGTTCACCGCCTTTGGCAGCGGTTCATTGGCATGCATCACGGCCTGAATAATTTTGGTATACCCTGTGCAGCGACACAAGACGCCGCCCAAAGCATCCTTGACCTGTTGTTTGGTGGGGTGTGGGTGCTCTTGCAGTAACGCGGCCGCAGAAATCAACATGCCGGGCGTGCAAATGCCACATTGTGCGGCGCCAAAATGCAAGAACGCAGCTTGCAGGTTTTGCGTTTCCAACCCCTCAATCGTGGTGACGGACTTGCCATCAACTTGTGCCAATGTGGTCAGGCAGGAACAGGTTGGCGCCCCATCCAACAACACCGTACAGGCCCCGCAATCGCCTGCGTCACAGCCGACTTTGGTGCCGCGCAATCCCAAATCTTCGCGCAAGACTTCGCTCAGACGTCGGGCAGGGCTAGCGGTGGTTTCCTGCGTGCTGCCGTTGATTTGCAAACGGGTCATGTTCGGGCCTTTGCTTTCGCATCCTGGATGCAGCGGTTGATCATTTCAACGGCGACGGCGCTGCGGTATCCGGCATCCGCGCGGATGTCGTCGATTGGCGTCAACAGGTGGTTCACTTGTTGCTCCAACACGGCCTGCCAAGCCTCGGGATCATCAAAATGCTGCCCCATCATGGCGCTCTCCAGTGCAGGCATCCGACAAGCAACTGGGCTGCAAGACCCAACACTGATAGCGGCCTCAATGATCACCCTATTTTTGATGGCTAGCCGCACAGCAACCATACAAATTGAGATCACCAGATATTTACGCGCCCCTAGTTTTTGAAACGCCGATGCGCCCAACATTGCAGAAGAGGGAATACAGATCGCGGTAACCATTTCGCCCGATTGAAGCGCGGTTTTACGCACACCTGTAATGAAGTCTGACAAGGGTATTTGGCGCGTGCCACTTTGCGATCCGATCTCGACAGAGGCGTCTAAAACCAACAGCGGTGGCACCCCGTCCGCCGCGGGCGAAGCGTTGCACAGGTTGCCCGCAACTGTGGCACTGTTTTGAATTTGCAACGAGCCGACCTCTCGGGCGGCCTGTTGCAGCGCCCAAAACGCATCAGGCAAAGGCGCGTTGGCGACCTCGGACCATGTCGTGTTTGCACCGATCCGCCAGCCGTCACCGGTTTGCGAAATGCCGCCTAACTGTGAAATTGCAGTGATGTCGAGCACATCCCCATGCAACTCGCGCCCTGTTTCCATCGCAAAAACATCGGTTCCGCCAGCCAATATGGACAGGTCTGATGTGGCAAGGAGACCAAAAGCGTCGGTCAATGCTGTGGGTCTGTGGTACGCCATATTGCCTCTGAGGTTGGGATCATAAATTCATTCGTATACAAACGGATTTTGCGGGTATTTCGCTTTACTGTCAAATCATTTTGCGTCAATTTCAATTCGTGAACAAAACAGATAAACCCTCGGCCGATGCAGGCCAAACCTCGGGCGTGCCACCTTATCGTCTTGATGACCAGATTGGGCATTTGCTACGGCGTGCCACCCAACGCCATCTGTCGATCTATGGGCAGGCGATAAATGCGCTGACCCCGATGCAATTCGCAACCCTTGCCAAATTGACCGAGGCCGGTGCCCTGTCGCAAAACGCCTTGGGGCGGCTGACGGCAATGGACGGTGCAACGATCAAAGGCGTGGTTGATCGCCTAAAGAAACAAGAGTTGGTGCAGACGCAAAGCGACAAAACGGATCGGCGGCGCACGATTGTATCGCTTACGTCGCAGGGGCGAGAGCTGCTTGCCGATCTGACCGACACGGCGCGTCAAATCACTGACGACACCCTAAGACCGCTGACCGACAGTGAACAGGCGATTTTCTTGCATCTATTGCGAAAACTGACCTAGTCTTAGACCCCGACAAAACGCTGTAACAAACTGCTGTCGGCCTTCAGCTCGGCTGGGGTCACGGTCATTGCGCTGCGCCCGTTCTCGACAAAGACGACCTTGTCGGCGACTTCCAAAACCGCGTCGACCCGTTGCTCAACCAATATGATCGCGACACCCTGTTCTTTCAGGCGCACAACCACGTCGCGGATCAGGGAAATCATTGACGGTTGCAACCCTTCGGTCGGCTCGTCCAGCAACAGGACTTTGGGCTCCAAACATAGGGCGCGGGCGGTGGCCAACATCTGTTGTTCGCCGCCTGATAGCGTCTCGGCCCGTTGATTTAAACGTTGGCGCAGCAGCGGGAACATCTCCAACACATGTTCGCGCACATCCGCACCTTTGCCACGGGTCATCAATCCGATTTGCAGGTTTTCCCCGACCGTCATTTCCGAAAATAGCCGGCGGCCTTGGGGGATGTATCCGATCCCCAATTTGGGCACTTTATACGTCGGTAAGCCGCTGATTTCATGACCCTCCAGCTGCAATGAGCCTGCCGTCATTGGCACCAGCCCCATGATGGTTTTCATCACCGTGGTTTTGCCAGCCCCGTTACGCCCCAGCAGGCATAAGATCTCACCGGCCTTAGCCTCGAACGACAGATCGCGCAGCACTTTCACCTTGCCATAAGAGGCGTTGATACCGGTCAGTTTTAGCATCAGCCCCCCAGATACGCGGCTTGCACCGCTGAATTTTCGTGAATTTCTTGCGGTGTGCCCTCGGCGATGATCTCGCCAAAATTCAGTACGGTGATATCATCGGCAAGCGCCATTACCACCGCGATGTTATGTTCGATTAACAGCACGGTTGTGTTGGCTGAAACCTCGCGGATCAGCGCGATGAATTCATCGATTTCGCCATCCGACAAGCCCTGTGTCGGCTCGTCCAAAATGAGTAGTTTGGGCTCCTGGCCCAATCCCATCGCGATCTCTAGCAGGCGTTGATGCCCATAGGCCAAATCCCCCGCGATCTGTTCGGTGCGGGTTTCAAGCCCGACGCGTGTGAGGGTTGCAAGGGTCTCGGATTTAAGCCGCTTGGCGGAGCGTCCCAAACGATGCTGCACCGCCAATGCGACGTTTTCAAATACTGTCAGGTCTGCGAAAATCGAGGTGATCTGAAACGTATAGGCCATCCCCATTGAGATACGTTTATGGGCCGGAAGTTCAGTAACGTCTTGACCCAAAAACGTCACGGTCCCACTGCTGGCAGGAATGCGACCACAAAGCATTGAAACTAAAGTGGTTTTGCCAGCCCCGTTCGGGCCGATCAAGGCGCGTATTTTACCCTGTTGCAGGGTAAGATCCACGTTTTGCACGGCCTTCATGCCGCCAAAATTACGGCTGAGGCCATGGGTGGACAGCAGGTTTACGGCAACCATTTCGCCCACCTTTCCCGAACAACACCCATCAATCCGTTGCGCGCAAACATTGTCAGCAACACCAAGATAACACCGACAACCAACATATAGGCGTCGGTGACGGCGCTGGATAAATCAATCAGATAGAACATGAACAATGTACCGATGAAGGGGCCGATCACGGTGCCAGCTCCACCCAACAGCACCCACAACAGCGGGAAGATTGAGTAAGGAACTTGAGAAAAACTGGCCCCGACATAGCCGAATAAAACGCCGTAAGCTGCCCCCGCCGCCCCCGAAACTGTGCCAGACATCACCACCGCTGCCAGCTTGTGACGCCAGACATCATAGCCCAACATTTTGGCGCGTTCCTCATTTTCACGAATGGCGATCAGCACGCGGCCCGAGGGAGATTTGACCAACCATAGGATGCCCAAAAATACCATTGAGAACAAGAACAACGCCGCGAAGTAGCGCGTTGTGGCGTCGCTTAAATCCAAGCCGAAAATTTGGCGGGCGGATTGTTTGATCACGAAGCCCTCGTCGCCACGGGTGACGCCCCCAAAGTAAAGGATTGTCAAGAAAATGGTTTGCGAAAACATCAATGTGACGATCATGAAGGCTACACCAATGGTGCGCAGGGCCAGCAATCCGACGATTACGGAAAAGACCAATGCGGATAAAATCCCAACCCCGAAGGCAGGACCAATCGGCAAGCCCAATTGGGTGGACGCGAGACCCATGCCATACATGCCCGCAGCAAAGAACATCGCGTGGCCAAGGCTCAGCAATCCTGTGTAGCCAAACATAATATTATAACCCATCGCGAAGGTGGCCATCACCATAATGCGCGCCAAATTCCCGTGGTGATAGGCCGGCAAGAAGAACTGCAATGCGAACAGCAGGGCGATCAGCCCAAGGTGTAGGGCAAGTGTTTTTCTCATGCTGGTTTGGCTCCGAACAGGCCTTGTGGGCGATAAACCAGCACCATCGCCACCAGCAATGTGGCCAGCATTTTGGCCAAGGTCGGCGTGAAGAACACTGATATGATGCCGTCAGACATGCCGATTAAAATGGCGGCCAACACGGTGCCGCGCAGGCTGCCCAAGCCGCCGATGATCACCACGATGAACGACAGCAACAACGGGTCTGCCCCCATCAGGTAATGCGCCTGCTGGATTGGCACGACCAACACAGCCCCAAGGGCCGCGAGCGCCGCGCCCATGCCGAACACCAGCGCGTAAACACGTTCAACCGGAATGCCAAAGGCCTGCGCCGTTTCGCTGTCCAATTGGGTGGCGCGCAGGATCAAACCGATTTTGGTTTTCGCCATCAACAGCCACACGCCAATCAGCGTGACAATAGCCGCAACAATGACGAATAATTTATAGCTGGTGGTGCTAAGCCCCCATGGCCAATAGAGCGCAAATCCGTTCTCGCCAAATTCAAACCACGGCAAAGCAAATCGCGTGTTGAATGGCGGCGCGACGGGGTGCGCGTCGGGGCCATAGGTCATTAAGGTGACCTGTTGAATGATGTAAAGCAGCCCGATCGTGGCCACGATGGTGCGTTCAGGGTCGTAATCAATACGACGTAAGATCAACCAATCCGCAGCTACCGCCAATAGGCCCACACATAGGGGCGCTAGGATCAGCGCTGCGGTAAATCCGATGGCGGCCGAGCCGCCCAGCATCATTGTGATCCACCATGCCAAAACTGCCCCCAACATATAGAATTCGCCATGCGCCACATTGACGACCCGCATGACGCCAAACACCAGCGACAAGCCAAGCGCGGTCAACGTCAAAACAGACGCCTGTACCAAGCCTTCAAGCATGGCAAGCATGAGATGGGGGCCGAATTCCATGTGGTGTGAACTGCTCTTTGGTTTTGAGAAAACGGTGTTCCCTCCCCCGAATTCGGGGAAGGGAGGAGTCTGTTTTAGAACGGCTGCCTAGAACGACTGAGTGGTGTAATCCACTTCGTCAGGGTAATAACCATCCTCAAGCGATGTGGTGTGCTTGACGATCATTTTTCCACCCTCGACTTGGCTGATGTACTGAGGGCCGAACACCTGATGGGTCTTGCCGTTGAACATCTTTTCACCTTGCGGGTGCTCGTTGCTTTCGGGCATCGCGCCGATGGCCTCAACGGCCTCGATCAGTTTGGTGCGATCCTCTGGACCTTTGTACCCTGAGGCTTCCATACCGTCCTTAATGGTGAACAGGGTTTCCCAGCAGCCAAACATGTGGGCATAGGTGGAAACGTTTTTGGAATCCTCCACAGCGGCCCCGTTTTCATCAATACCAATCGCCTCGCGGTAAAACTTGTCATATGATGTTTGGTTCGGCTGCGCATAGCGCGGCATGCCTTCCCAGAAATGGGTGCCCTCCAAGAATTCCAGACCGGGCGAAGCGAAATCAACCGCCTCGAGCGAATCCACAAACCCAAAGATTTGCGGCGCGCTTGGTCCAAAAAATTCGCCCAATTCTTTGACGAATGTCAAAACAGCCGGGCCGACCATGACGTGGTAAATCACTTCGGTATCACGCGGGATTTGCGGGAAGTATTTGGTGAATGATGTCTCAGTTGGTGGGATAGCAATCTTGGCAACCACTTCGCCGCCCTGTGCTTCAATAGCCTCGGAAAAGAAATCACGGTGATTGTGACCGAAAGCAAAGTCGGGGAAGATCATCGTTACTTTTTTACCTAGATTGTTGGCCACCCAAGGGGCCATCGCCTGGACTTGGCTTTTCACATCCGTGATGCCAGGCTGCAATGTGTAACGGTTCAACATGCCGCTGGCCACGTGATGCCCTTCGGAAACCACGAAATAGGGCAGCTTCAGTTCCGCCGCACGGGGGGCGGAGCCAATCACAACATGGGAAAACAACGTGCCATAGGCGATGTCGCAGCCATGCTGGTTGGTGAATTTTTCCAACACTTCGGCACCGCGTTTGGGGTCCGTTCCGTCATCCTCTGCGATAATTTCGATGGGGCGTCCGTTGATGCCACCAAAGTCATTGATCACCTTCGCGGCGGCATTTGTGGTGCGCTCGTACCAACGCCCATAAGCGGCCCCAATGCCGGTTCGGTGGACTTGGAAACCGATTTTAATCGGTGCGCTGTGGCCGCCTGCGTGAGCAAATCTGGTGACATCTGGCAGCGCTGTTGCCGCTCCGACAGCCGCCATACCGGTCAGAATTTTGCGCCGTGTTGGTAAGGTCCTATTTGTCATTCGAGTATCTCCCTTAGTGTTAATCTAACGGACCGTATGTTCGGTCTCTCGTTTTGTGCAGTTAAGTAATCCGTGGCCGCAAATGTCCACCCGAAAATAAAGATGGACCGATGTAAATTAGTTTGTATACAAATGAATAAATTGGAACCTGTCAAGGAACTTGCGAAATGGCAAACACAGGAAATGGCAAAATCGTTGGTGTTGATGTGGGTGGCACCTTTACAGATTTAGTGCTGCTTTCACCTTCTGGACAGGTGCGATTGTCCAAAGTACCCAGCACGCTGGACAACCAAGCTTTTGGGGTTTTGAACGCGCTAAACGCTGTCGATGCCGATCTACAAAATGTCGATTTGATCGTACATGGCACCACCACCACCACCAATGCGGTGTTGGAACGAAAACTGTGTAAAACCGGCCTGATCACCACGCACGGGTTTCGCGATGTGTTGGAGTTGGGGCGCCGTACTAGACCGCAAGCCTATGGTATGTTTGGGGAATTCACACCCATCATCCCAAGGGATTTGCGGCTCGAGGTGTCGGAGCGCATGTTGGCTGACGGATCGGTACATACGCCGTTGGACGCGAGTTCGGTTCAAGCGGCGGCCAAAGCGCTGTTGGCGGAGGGGTGCGAATCTGTCGTGATCCACTTCTTGCATGCCTATGCCAATCCCGAACATGAGTTGGCAGCGGCAAAGTTGGTGGCTGAAATTTGGCCGAATGACTACATCACCATGGGCCATGCGTTGTTATCCGAAAGCCGCGAATATGAGCGCGGCGTGACGGCCGCCGTGAACGCCTCCGTGCAGCCGTTGTTGCAGCGCTACGTGGACCGGTTGGCCAGTGAGTTGGCGGCCAAAGGCTATGCCCATGATGTACTGGTCATGAATGGCAATGGCGGCATGGTGTCGGCTGGCATGGTGGCCCGCGAGGCCGCCAAAACCGTCATGTCTGGCCCTGCGTCGGGCGTGATGGCCGCAGCCTATACCGGGGCGCGGGCGAGAATGCGCAACCTGTTGACCTATGACATGGGCGGCACCTCGACGGATGTTGCATTGATTAAGGATGCACAACCTGCCGTTTCGAATGAAATCGAGATCGAATACGCCATGCCAATCCACGTGCCGATGGTTGACGTTCGCACGGTAGGCGCGGGCGGTGGCTCGATCGCGCATGTGAATGCGGCGGGCTTGCTTGAAGTCGGACCCGAAAGCGCCGGAGCCACGCCGGGGCCGATTTGTTATGACAAAGGCGGGTTGCTGCCAACCATTTCGGACGCCAACCTGATGCTGGGCCGGATGGCGCAGCGGGCAGGGGCGGCGGATGATCTGATGACTCGGGTGGAGGCTGGTTTGCAAACACTGGCCAAACCGCTTGGGATCAGTATGATCGAGGCGGCCGAGGCTGTGATCCGTGTGGCCAATACCCATATGGCGGGGGCAATCCGCATGGTGTCGGTCTCGCTTGGTATTGATCCGCGCGATTATGCGCTGTTTGCCTTTGGCGGCGCAGGACCATTGCATGCCTGCGCCTTGGCCCGAGAGTTGAGTGTGCCGCAGGTTTTGGTCCCCGCACGTCCTGGCATCACCAACGCATTGGGTTGTGTGGTGGCGGACCTTCGACATGATTATGTGCGCACCGTGAACCGCCCACTGAGTGCCGTGGATGCAACCGACGTTCACTCCGTTTTTGCAGAACAAATTGCCCATGGCGAGGCACTGGTGAACAAGGAAAAAATCACTCTGACTGGGATCAAGCATCTTTACAGTGTCGATATGCAATTTATTGGTCAAACCCATTTGCTGCGGGTCGATCTGGACAACGCGACACCCACTGTGGAAGAGCTGCAAGCGCGGTTTGAGCAGGTTTACTATGATCGCTTTCAGGTCGAGCTGGATGACATTCAGGCCAATCTGGTGAATGTGAACACTTCGGTCATTGGCACCCGCCCTCCGCTGGACCTGTCCCTGTTGATTGACCCGCAAGAGCGCCGCGAAACAGTGACGGCAGCGCAGACAAGCACCCGTAAAGTGATGTTCAACGCCCGCTGGTACGACACGCCGATTTACTGGCGCGACCACTTGCCGATTGATGCCGAAATCAGCGGCCCCGCCATCATTGAACAGATGGACACAACGACCGTGATCGAGCCGGGTGACAGGGCAAAAGGCGACATTGAGGGCAATATCATCATCACCATAGGAGCTGTGACATGACACTTGATCCGATCACACTTGGTGTTATTCAGGCAGGCCTGCAGCAGGTTTGCGATGAAATGGATCTGTCGTTTTCACGGGCCGCATTTTCTCCTGTAATCGCCGAAGCCAACGACCGATCCGACGGGATTTACAGCGCCACGGATGGCGCGCTGATTGCGCAGGGTGCAGGTGGCTTGCCTGTGTTCGTCGGCACCATGCAATATTCCACCCGCGTGCTGATCGAAATGATTGCAGACGGCAAAGTTGCCGCCCCGCAACCCGACGATATCTACATCGTCAATGACCCCTACCTCGGGGGCACTCACCTGATGGACGTGCGATTCGCGCGGCCTTATTATCGCAACGGCGAGATTTTTTGCTGGCTGTCCAACACCGGCCACTGGCCTGACACCGGTGGTTCTGTGCCCGGCGGATTTTCGGCCAGCGCCACATCGGTCGAGCAAGAGGGATTGCGCCTGCCACCGGTGCGGCTGTTCAAGCAAGGTGTGCTCGACACCGAGATCTATTCGATCATTTGCTCCAATATCCGCGTTTCGGACCAACGCATTGGCGACGTAAAAGCCCAAGCGGCGGCGCTGAAGGTCGGCGAAATGCGTCTAAACGAAATGCTGGATCGCTATGGCGACGACACCGTGCGCGAGGCGATCGAGGAATTGAAGCGCCGTGCGGCAGAGCAAATGCGCAGCTACGTTACCGAAATTCCAGATGGCGAATACAAGTCCAAAGCCTATGTCGACAGCGATGGGGTGGTGAATGAACCCTTGGTAATTGATCTGAAAATCACCAAATCGGATGAGGAGCTGACGTTTGATTTTTCGAACTCCAGCCCGCCGTGTATCGGGCCAATGAATTCGGTTCTGGCGACCACGCTTTCGTCCGTTTACCTCGCGATGCGCCACATATTCCCAGAAGTGCCAATCAGCGCGGGTGCGTTCGAGCCGTTGAACGTGATCCGGCCAACTGGCACGTTTTTGGATGCCCAATATCCGCGCCCCGTGTCGGGCTGTGCGGCCGAAGTCAGTCAGCGCATAGCCGAGGCTGTGTTCGCGGCATTGGTTGAGGTGCTGCCGGACCGTGTCACGGCGTCCCCTGCTGGCACGTCAGGCAATTTTGCGTTGGGCGGTTATGATCCGCAACGGGACCGAAATTTTGTTATGTATCAATTGTCTGGCGGTGGTTACGGCGGCAACGCACGCCACGACGGGTTGACAAACGGGTGCTCGACCATCGGCATTTCCAAAGCCCCGCCGATCGAGATTATGGAGCAAATGTTCCCCGTGATGTACCACCGTTATGCCCTGAGGGAAGGCTCGGGCGGGGCAGGGATGCACCGCGGCGGATTCGGATTGGAATACGAGTTGGAACTGTTGCGAGGCGATGCCAATGCCAGTTTCGTCATGGACCATGGACGGTTTGGACCACAAGGCGCTAACGGCGGCAAAGACGGGGCTGTGAATGAGGTTGAAGTGCGTCGCAGTGGCAAGGTCCATGTTCCGGACCATCTGTCAAAAGAGCAAGACATCGCACTTGCACCTGGCGACCGCGTGTTGGTGCGCACGCCTGGTGGTGGTGGCTATGGGGATCCCGCGAAACGAGACCCCGCATTGGTCGAGGAAGACGTGCGGTTAGGGCGTTATAGCAAAGCCGACGCTGCACGTTTGTTCACCACAGATTGACCCGCACACAAATGAAGCCGATTACGCGGGTGTTTCGGCTTCGTTTGACGCAGGTGTACTGCGAACAATTTCGCTGATCAGCGTGTTAATGCGGTTTTTCAGCTTCTTGTTTTTGATGCTCGACAGGGCCGATGCGATGCGTGCCGTTTCCATGTCCATCGGCGGCATAGAGTCGTAATTTTGCCCTTCTAGACCCTCAAAGAAGAATGAAGGCGTAATATTCAGCAGTTTTGAGAGTTCAAACATCCGGCTGGCCGATACGCGGTTTGCACCTGTTTCATATTTTTGCAATTGCTGAAACGAAATACCCAAATGGTCGGCAACGTTTGACTGGGTTAAGCCGCGAATGGTGCGAATCTCTTTGATGCGTTTTCCGACGTGTATATCTACTGGGTGGGCCATGTGATGTCCTTTTGATGTTTCTCGCTTAACGAGTATCTATAGTTTAAAACATCTATCAATCCGTTACTCGCAACGCTGTTTGGCTTCCAATCTAGACATGCATGGGTGATTTGTTTACCATCGGAGGCCACAGAAGGATTTCACCTGTTTCGGTGTATGCAATTGAATAATAGGTGTTTTATGGCACGTAATCAAAATTCAGCGATTCTGTTTGAGCTCCTGCGCTCCTTCACGACGTTGGCGCGAACGCTAAATTTGTCTAAAGCTGTCAGAGAATTAGGCAGCACCAGGCAAACTGTTCGGCGCCATATTAGTTTGTTGGAGGAAAGTAAGGGCTTGCCACTTTTCGTGTTGGAAGACCGACAATACCATCTGACCGACGCTGGTCGACACTCTATTACAGAAGCCGAAGAACTGCTGGCAAGAGGGGAGGCTTGGCTGAACAATCAGTCGGATCACATCAATGGGCTCTCTCGCCTGACCTATGAAGGCGTAGAGGATTTTTCCTATCATATGCAACAGCACCCGTTTGGGAATATCTGGAATACAGGTACACCTTTGTTGCAGCAAGGGTTTCAATGCTGGGCGGATGCAAAAGGTGAAATAGAGGCCAAAGCTTTTGCGCCAATCAGGCCATATATCACGGTTTTCCGTTTGCTTGACGACGACTGGATATGCGCCGAAGTTGGCAGCCAATCGTCTTACGCCACATGGTACGGTTGGCAGGCTGAACGCAGCAGCGTCGGCCGGGCGATTGTCGATATGCCCGGCGGAATTGGCTTTAGTAAACTTCTGTCGAAGCCATTTATGGAGGTGTGTGACCAGGGTGGCGGGCGGCTGGATCATATACACACACAGATCATCGGCCAACACGGACCTGAATTAATCCCAATCACATACCAGCGCTTATTGTTAGGGTGTCGTTTTCCGGATGGCAGCTTTGCCTTGGCCACTTTGATCGACAGAACGCACAATATAGATATCGCAGGTTTAAGTGAAGAACAGGCGAAATCAATGCCTAAAGAATATATCATGGGGGTTGAATTAATTTGATTTTACTCCCCCCTAAGGGAATCTTTGCGATAAGAATAAGGCGTCGCAACCCAAAAGGGATTAGATCATGGGAATTCATAACACGTTTGAGGGCGCACAGTTTATCGCCCAAACCGCTGACATTTCGAAAGAAATTGGCATATCGTTACGAATTGGTACATGTTTCGCCGAGTACGGGCAGCTTATCTCAACTCATTTGCCAGAGCATTTGGTTGGGCAGCCATTTGACTACAGACTGAACAAATTCACCTCGAATAGCGGATTTTGGATTGCTGGTTGGAACGCGAAAGGCGTTCTTGTTCACAAACAAGCGATGCGAAAAGTTGAACTGGAAGGTCGGCCTTTGGCCGCCTATATGGCACAAAATTACACAGATTTTTTGCCAAAAGATTTTGATCTGGATCGCCGGAATTCCAGTTACAATCCAGGCCCTGCCGCACTGCGGATCAAAGGAAATGTTTGTTATCACGGCGACCTGTGGCTGAGTTCGGATTACCGAGGCACTGGTTTGGTAAATGTATTGGCGCGGTTTTCGCTTGCGACTGCGTTGTTGCGTTGGGAACCTGATTATGTGGTGGGGTTCATGGAGCGCCCACTTGCATTCAGAGGTCTGGCCGAGCGTGAGGGTTATATGCATTCAGAGCCCGGCGCGATGAATTTACATCGCAACAACTCTGATCAGGTCATGGAAGGCTTTATGGTGTGGATGGCCCGCGAAGATATCAGTCATCTTTTAACCATTCCGTTGAATGGGCTGGTCAGCTTGCCAGTGGCCCAGCGAAGAAAAGTTGCTGCCTAATGCCTAGCCCCTCACGCCCGTGCGTTAAGTAGCGTATTGGCAATCTCGACAAAACCGGCGCCGCCCTTTTGGGTGGTGATCCAACGGGGTGTGGCCTCCATTTGGTGCCGAAAGTCCAGCACATTGGCCACACCGCATGCGTTCGGAAAAAACCCGAACATAGGCGCATCATTTGGGCTGTCGCCGCAAAAAACGATGTTGTGTTTTTGCACATCCATGTCAAAGCCCAACACCTCTTTGGTAAAGCGGCGTGACATCGACAGCTTGTCATAGTCCCCGAACCAGCCGTTAACATGAATGGATGAAATTTTGGCAACCGCGCCTTCGTCTTCGAAAATCTGTTTGATGCGGGCAACAGCTTTGTCTTCCAGCGGCGGCACGTCTTCGCAAAAATCCACCGCCAGATCGGCTTCGCGATAGGCTTGGTCGGCGGAAATGGCCGAACCGGTGACTTCGGACAAAACACGGGCGCGAATGTGATCTAGTTTTTGCGCGTTTTTGGCCCGTGTCGCCGCATCGGCGAAGTAGGCGCGGCGCATTTTGCGTGAATCAGTATCGTAGGCGAAATAGAAGGCACCATTTTCACCGACCACACCGCTGACTGGCCAAAACCGCGCAATCATATCGCACCATCCAGCAGGCCGACCTGTGATGGCGGCAACTTGAATGCCAGCGCCACACAGGTTTTCGAGCGCCGCGTAGGTGGCGGCGGGCAAATAGCCATCCGTTGTTAGGGTGTCGTCAATGTCTGTGAAAACAGTTGTGATCTTGGCGGCGTCCGTTGTGGGAAACTCAGAAATCGGACGCATGGCACCTCGGACTGCTTGATGCTAGCGACGGCGATCGCGGCGCGACGACATCGGCTGAAACGCAACGCCAACATGGGCTTCGCAATAGGGTTTGCCAGCTTGAGCATCCAGGCCGCAGAACCAAAACTCATCTGTCGCAGGATCGCCGATAGGCCATTTACATGTGCGCTCGGTCAGATCCATCAAGCCGATCTTTTTGGCTTTCTTTTCTACTTCACGCACGCTGGCCAAGGCTTCTGGGCTGATTTCATTGGCTGAAGGCTGTGGTGGCAGCGGCTGACCCGCCGGAATGATAACCTTACGGGCGGGCAGGTTTGGTTTGGGTGCGGGCGCAGGGGCCGCGGCGACCTTTGGCTTGGCGGCGGGTTTCGCCTTGGCGGCGGGTTTGACTGCGGGTTTGCCCTTGGCTGCGGGCTTGGTGCCGCCAGTCGCACGGTTGGACAGTCCCAAACGGTGCACTTTGCCGATCACGGCATTGCGCGTGACGCCACCCAGCTCCTTAGCAATCTGGCTTGCGGACTGGCCTTCGCCCCACATTTTAGTGAGCGTTGCTACGCGATCATCTGTCCAAGCCATCCGTTTTCCTTAAACTAAAAATGGCCGTCAGGAAGGCAATGCGCCCTTATCCTACGACCATATATGGAATTCTATCCAACCATTTTATACGCCGATTGCAGAGGATACAAGCACCCGTGACACGATGCCCTGTTTTTTATGCTCAACAACACTGCCAAATCAACGCAACCGCGCCTCGCGCCATGCCAATAACAATGCCCCCGCGATGATCACAGCGGCGCCAAGAATGCTAACACTGTCTGGTAGGGCTTCAAAAGTCAGGTAATCATAAAATGTCGCAAAGATCAGCGTGGCATATGAAAAAGGCACAACAAAGCTGGATTCTGCCCGTCGCATAGCCTGAATGAAACAGGTTTGCGCCAAGGCCATCATCACGCCAAGACAGGCAAGCGCATACCATTGCTCTATCGTGGGTGTCGCCCAAACGAACATCACGGCAACCGTCGCAATCGTCAGGCCAAGCGCATTGTTGACCAATAGGATTTGCAGCGGCCGTTCACGTCCAGTCAGCAATTTGATCAAAGTGATTTCTAACCCCATCACAGCCGCCGCAGCCAAGGCCAACAGGGCAGCGGGTTGGAAACTGTCAGGTGTTGGTCGCAATAAGATAAGCGCCCCCACAAGCGCCATGCCCGCCGCCGCCCATCGCACAGGGCCGACACGTTCACCCAGCAAGGGGATCGCCAAAACCATGGCGAAAACGGGGTTGAGAAAACTGATGGCTGTCGCGTCGGTGAGCGGGATGAAACTGATGGCGGCGAACATTAGCGAAATACCTGCCCAGCCAAAACTGCTGCGCGCGATGTGCAGTCCAAAGTGTATCTTTTGAAACTTAGGGCGCAGAACAACAGCCGCGGACAGCAGCGCAACAAAGGCAAACAAAAACCGCCCGTGGCTGATCTGCAGCGGATGTAGGGCCGGCCCAAGCGTGTCGTGGCCAAGCATCTTGGCCAATAAGCTGGTCCCAGCTAAGAGCGCGGAGGCGGTCAGGATAAAACCGATGGCTTTGAGGTGATCATGGGTTGGAGGAACTTGCATGGGGTATCAGTAATGCCGATTTTTCAAATACAAAAGTCCCGATTTGGAACGCTAATTGACAACGCCCTTTAGATTGCCGTAAACGCAATCCTATGAACACGCAGCATCATATCGCCTTGATCCGACGCCGACGCCGACGCACCCGCGCCTGACGTCCCGCCGCCTGTTCTAACGCACTTTCTTTAGTGCAACCCTTCCTGAAATATTGACATGCCCCGGTCCATACGGCACCTCCGTATGACAAACACGACGACTAGACCGGGCTTCACCAAAAGGACCACTGCAATGATACCCTCAGTTCTGCCGACCTATTCCCGCGCACCGCTTACCTTCGTCAAAGGCGAAGGCTGTTGGCTGACCGAGGCCGACGGACGCCGATTTTTGGATATGGGCGCGGGTATTGCTGTAAATGTGTTGGGCCACGCCAACCCCGTGTTGATCGAAGCCTTGACCGGACAGGCGGGGCAGCTTTGGCACACCTCAAACCTCTATGAGATCCCGCAGCAAAAGGCGCTCGCCGACAAATTGGTTGCGGCGACATTTGCAGACACCGCGTTTTTCACCAACTCCGGCACCGAGGCTTGCGAATTGGCCATTAAAATGGCGCGCAAATACTGGTTTGAAAAAGATCAGCCTGAGCGCGTGAAAATCATCGCATTTGAGGGCTCGTTTCATGGCCGCTCATCTGGCGGGATCGCGGCGGCGGGTTCCGAAAAATTGACCCATGGCTTTGGGCCGCTTTTGTCGGGTTTCGTGCAGCTTCCTTTTGGTGATATCGAGGCACTTCGCGCCGAAATCGACAGTGATGTCGCCGCCGTCATTCTAGAGCCCGTGCAGGGAGAGGGCGGTATTCGCCCATTCTCGGACGCCGATATGAAGACAATCCGCGATCTCTGTGACGAGGTTGGTGCATTGCTGATTTTGGATGAAATTCAATGCGGTATGGGGCGGACTGGCAAATTGTTCGCTTATGAATGGTCAGGCATTTCGCCCGACATCATGCTGGTCGCCAAAGGCATCGGCGGGGGCTTTCCGCTGGGCGCTTTGCTAGCCACTGAAAACGCGGCATCTGGTATGACGGCAGGCACGCATGGCTCGACCTATGGCGGCAACCCGCTGGCCTGCGCGGTTGGTAATGCGGTGATGGACGTGGTTGCAACGGATGAGTTTTTGGCCGAGGTCAATCGCAAATCAGGGGCATTGCGTCAAAAATTGGAAGGGCTGGTCGCCAGCCACCCCGATGTGTTTGAAGAGGTGCGCGGATCAGGCCTGATGTTGGGGCTGAAATGCGTGGCGCTCAACATGGATGTGATCAACGCGGGCTACGACGCGCTGGTGTTGACGGTACCGGCTGCCGACAATGTGATCCGTCTGCTGCCCGCCTTGAACATCTCAGATGATGAAATGGCCGAGGCCGTGGTGCGGATGGAAATTGCCGCCAACAACGTTTCCAAAGGACAAAAATCATGAACCATTTTCTGGATATTCACACCACAGACGCGACGGCCCTGCGCGGCATTATTGACCAAGCTCGCAGTATGAAAGATGCACGCGCTGGTCTGCCCAAAGGCACACCAGATGCGGAACAGCCATTGGCCAACCACATGGTTGCGTTGATCTTTGAGAAACCTTCCACACGGACGCGGGTGTCGTTTGATGTCGGTATCCGCCAGATGGGCGGCCAAACCTTGGTTCTGTCAGGCAATGACATGCAGTTGGGCCACGGCGAAAGCATCGCCGACACGGCGCGGGTTTTGTCGCGCTATGTCGATATGATCATGATCCGAACCTTTGAAGAAAGCATCCTGCACGAATTGGCCGAATACGCCGATGTGCCGGTGATCAACGGGCTGACCAACACCAGCCACCCTTGTCAGGTGATGGCCGACGTGATGACGTTTGAAGAGCATAACGGGCCAATCAAAGGCAAAAAAGTGGTCTGGACAGGGGACGGCAACAACACTTGTACGTCCTTGATCCACGCGGCGGGCCAGTTCGGGTTTGACTTTACCTTTGCAGGGCCAGAGGCCTTGGACCCGGACCCCGCTTTGATAGCCTTCGCGCGCTCCAAAGGCGTGACCGTTTCGATTGAGCGTGATGCTGAAGTGGCCGTACAGGGTGCCGATCTGGTGGTGGCTGACACATGGGTTTCGATGCACGACAGCCAGTCCACACGCCAGCGTCGCCACAATCAGCTGAAACCCTATCAGGTCAACGAGCACCTGATGGGGCAGGCCAAATCGGACGCCTTGTTCATGCATTGCCTGCCTGCCCACCGCGAAGAAGAAGTGACATCGCAAGTGATGGACGGCCCACAATCAGTGATTTTTGATGAGGCCGAAAACCGTCTGCACGCGCAAAAGGCAGTGATGCGGTATTGCCTCGGTCTATAGCGCCAATGGCGATCGAAATTAGGCCCGCCCAAGTGGCCGAAGCTTTGCAGATCGCGACGCTCCACACGCAGGTTTGGTGCGACACCTATCAAGATGTCGCGCCCGCTGAAGCGATGTTAAAGCTCGACGCCGCGCACCGATTGGCGGCTTGGCAAACCTACCTAACCAAACCCGCTCCGCATCAAAGGGTTCTGGTGGCGGTAAAGGGGGCACTGATCGTCGGCTTCATCGCCTTTGGACCACCGAGCCAGCCTGCGTTTGGCACGCGTGGCGAGATCAAACATCTGTACGTAGACCCCAAATGTAAGCGCCAAAAAATTGGCCAACAGTTGATGCAGTCGGCGTTTGCGCAGATGGCGCAAGACGGATTTACGAGCGCCGCGTTGGCAGTGGTTCAAAGCAATGATCATGCACGGGCTTTTTACGCCAAAATGCGGGGTGTTGAGGTTGGTCAATTCATTGATGCCGGGCCGCTTTGGAAGTCCGAAAACCTGATTATTGGTTGGGATTTTCCTGCCTAAAGGTTTAAATGCCTGCGGCGCGGATATTTAGAGAACAAAAATGAGGCTATTTCTTGCGTGGTTTTACGCGCAATGTCGGATCCGCTTGTGTGGGGTCTTCGGGCCATGGGTGTCTGGGATAACGAGCCCGCATATCTTTGCGCACATCCGCGTAGGAGGATGCCCAGAACCCGGGGATATCCATCGTGGTTTGGACGGGCCGTCTGGCGGGTGACAACAACGTGACGCGCAAAGGGCTGCGACCAACATGCGGGTGGCTGGTGGTGCCAAACATCTCTTGGATGCGCAGCGATATTTCGGGGGCTTCGCCACTGTAATCAATCGGGGTTTTGTTGCCAAGCGGGGTGGTGAAATGGGCGGGGGCAGCGCGGTCAAGCTGTTGTTGTTGCTCCCAAGTTAGCGAGGCGCGGAGCGGTTCTAGCAGGTCCAAACCTTTCAGGTCGGCAGCGGTTTTCACCCCAACAAGGTGCATCAATAACCAATCCTCAACCCGTGCCAAAAGGACATCATCGCTGAAATCGGGCATCCCGTCGGCCAGCAGCACGCGGGCTTGAAACCGGCGGGCCGCCGCGGACCACGGCAAGCCCAGCTCGCGCACCCCGTCGAGCATCGCCAGCGCAATGTCCTGATCGGGCGCGTCGTGCCAAATCCGGTCCGCCAACACCAAAGCGCCAAAGCATTCCTGTTGGCGGGCCAAAACGCGGCGCTCGCGTTTCGACCACGCACAGTGATCGCGCCATTTGATTTGAGCGCCATAAAGCCCGCGCAGACCCGCGTCGGAAATTTCCACGGCTTGGCGGATGCGGGCCTCGCGGGCGTCACCATCCAGGTCGGTCGCCACGATCAGTCGAGCATTCACCATCGGGTCATCATCGCGCATCATGGCACCTTTGCCCCCCGAAAGCACCCAGCGCGGCGTGTCGCCTTTGCGACGCAACCCGATGCGGTCGGGATAGGCCAGCGCGGCCATTTCACCGAGCGATAAATCAATGTGGTCAGCGCCACGTCTTAAGCGTTTGGCGTCGGAGCGAATGCGGTGCACAGCACCTGTGCTCACCTGATAGGGGCGCTCGCGGGCAAACTGTTTGGGGTCCTTCAAGGCCTCGATGCGCAGGGTCAGATCAACGGGCGCACCGCGCAACGGGTCACGCTCGGCCAGCAGGGCGGCAAACTGCGCCGCTTGTGGCCCTGCGGTTGTCAACATATGCGCCAAACGTGGATGCAGTGGCAGTTTGGACAGGCTGCGCCCATGCGTGGTGATGCGGCCCGCCTTGTCCAGCGCGCCAAGTTGGCGCAACAAGGATTTGGCTTGATCATAAGCCCCCGGATTTGGCGGTGTCAGCAGTGCCAAATCACGGGTGTCGCCAGCCCCCCACAGGGCCAGTTCCAGCACCAACCCGCAAAGATCAGCCGCCTCGATTTCGGCGGGTGGAAAGGCGGCCAGGCCACCTTCTTCGCCCTTGGTCCACAGCCGGTACCCCGTGCCCTCGGCCACCCGTCCGGCGCGGCCCATGCGCTGGGTCGCTTCGGCCTTGGTTACGCGTTCGGTCACCAGCCGTGACATGCCAGAAGCAGCATCAAATCTTGCGCGCCGTGCTTGACCGCAATCGACCACGACGCGGATGTCGGAAATGGTCAGTGAGGTTTCGGCGATGGAGGTGGCTAGCACCAATTTACGGCCTGATTTGGCAGGTGCAATGGCGGCGCGCTGGGCTGCAAAATCCATCGCGCCAAACAGGGTGTGGACGTGGCAATCAGCGGGCAGATTTGACAGCATCCCAGCCACTCGCCGGATTTCACCCTCGCCGGGCAAAAACACCAAAACACCGCCTGTGGTTTCAGAAACTGCCTTGCGGACCAGCTCGGCTGCGGCGTCCGCAAAGCGTTTGGATTTGGGCAGTGGTCGATCCAGCCAGCGGGTTTCAACGGGAAAGGATTGCCCATGCGATGTGATAACGGGGGCGGCGCCCAGCATGGCGGCGACGGGTTCCGCGTCCAAAGTCGCGGACATTACAGCCACCAACAGATCCTCGCGGAGCGCGCCACGCACTTCCCATGTCAACGCTAAGCCCAAATCGGCGTTCAAACTGCGCTCGTGAAATTCGTCAAAGATCACCGCACCAATACCCGCAAGCGATGGGTCTGATTGCAGCATCCGCGTAAGGATACCTTCGGTGACCACTTCTATGCGGGTTGATTTGGAAGTCTTGGCCTCGCCGCGAATGCGGTAACCCACCGTCGCCCCGACGTTTTCGCCCAAGGTCTGTGCCATGCGCTCGGCAGCCGCGCGGGCCGCAAGGCGGCGTGGTTCTAACATCAATATGCGCCCGTCGCACAGGCCGGCATCCAGCATCGCCAAGGGCACTCGCGTGGTTTTACCGGCCCCGGGCGGGGCTTGCAGCACGGCGCGGCCTTGATCGCGCAGGGCGGTAATCAGGGCTGGAAGGACGTCATCAATTGGCAAACGATCTGTCATGCCGCCTTATCAGGGGTTTCGTTGCGAAAGGCTATGAAATTCCAGCGATCACACGTTGTTGAGAAGTGCCTTTGTGCGCGTGGTACCCTGTCCGTTTACAGAATAGTCGGGGTCGGGCAATACCGTGGGCAGCGTCAATGCGATCCCCAGCAGCAAAACCAACCCAACGATTTTTGCCAAATTCAAGCGCGCCATGTCCATGTTCCTTTTCAATGTGGGCTTTTAAAGCCACCGGTTCTTGGCCTAAGGTGCTCACAAACATTAGGGCTAACCAATATCAGCCCCGTGTTATTGGATAACCATCTGTGAAAAGGGTGAAATTTGATGGATATTGCAGACCAAGCCAAGCGTATCATTGCAGGCGAGCGGCGTGCATTGGCACGTGCAATCACCTTGATCGAGAGCGCGCGCACGGATCATCGGGCGCAGGCGACGGCATTATTGGACGCCGTGAAGGGCGCCGGGCGGCAAGCCTTGCGGATTGGTCTGTCTGGAACGCCCGGGGTTGGGAAATCCACCTTTATCGAGGCGTTCGGGATGATGTTGACAGGGCAGGGGCTGCGGGTTGCGGTGCTGGCGGTGGATCCGTCGTCAACGCGCTCTGGTGGCTCAATACTGGGCGACAAAACCCGTATGGAGCTGTTGTCGCGTGACCCGAATGCTTTTATCCGACCATCCCCCAGCCAAACCGCGCTGGGCGGTGTGGCGCGGCGCACCCGCGAGGCTGTGATGTTGTGTGAGGCGGCGGGGTATGATGTGGTGTTGATTGAAACGGTTGGTGTGGGGCAATCCGAAACCATGGTGGCCGGAATGGCTGACTTGTTTGTGCTGTTGTTGGCGCCAGCGGGAGGGGACGAGTTGCAGGGGGTCAAGCGCGGCATCATGGAGATTGCTGACATCATTTTGGTGAACAAAGCCGACGGTGATTTGCTGCCAGCAGCGACCCGGACCTGCGCCGATTACGCAGGAGCACTGCACCTGTTGCGAAAGCGCAGCAGCGACCCTGAAGGGTTTCCAAAGGCCATGTTGGTTTCGGCTGTGACAGGCGACGGGCTGGAGCCAGCTTGGGGCGAAATACAAGCGCTGGTAGACTGGCGCAAAAACAGCGGACATTGGGACACCAACCGTAGGACACAGGCGCGACATTGGTTTGAGGAAGAGGTTCGGTTGGGTCTGTTGGCGCGCTTGGAAGGTGACGAAATGCGCGCGCGGATGAAACGGCTGGGGGCGGCCGTCGCGGCGGGCGAGGTCACGGTTGCGGTGGCGACGCGCGAGGTTTTGGGCAAGGAGTAATGCGGAGTTGCTGCGCAACGCTGGATATCTCGGCCCTGATGGGCCTCGGATTGGCATCAAGATTTTACCCTCTTTCCAGACGTGAAAATTTCCGCTAGCCTGATCTGGTAACATGACAAGGAAGATGCCGATGATTTACTGCTGGACCCGACCACAAAGCTAACTGCAGGTCCAGTTGGGCTACGCATTGTAGCCAATCATCACGCATTTTATTTCCCCAAACATTAAGAGTCCTTTGTCATGTACCGTTTCTTTGAAAACCTTGTCGATCCGTTTCAGGCGTTTGATGCGCAGACCCCGCCCAATTCTTTGTGGCCTTATTTGCGCAGCCAGTTTGCCCCGTTCAAAAAGTTGTTAATCTGGATGGCGGCCACTGGTATTTTGGTCGCAATCGTTGAGACGGGTTTGATATTTTACACAGGCCGCATCATTGATTTGATGAACGGCACTGAGGCGTCCGAGTTTTGGAATGTGCACGGCGTTGAGTTGGCCTTGGCGGTGGCGTTTATCATTTTGTTGCGCCCATTGATCATCACCTTGAACCACTTGTTTCTAGAACAAACGCTGGCGGGCAACATGCAAGAACAGGTGCGGTGGCGTGCACATAAGCATTTGCTGGGGCAATCATCGAGCTTTTTCCAAAATGATTTTGCCGGTCGTTTGGCCAACCGGGTGATGCAATTGGGCGAGGCGGTCGAGGACAGCATCTATATGTTCTTTGAGGGCATTTGGTACGCACTGACCTATGTGATGGGCGCGATCATTATCTTGTCGCAAATGGATGTCAGGCTGGCATTGCCGCTGTCGATTTGGCTGCTAATTTATGTCGGCTATGTGCGGTTCATCGCACGCCGCGTCGCGGTGGCATCTGAGAAACGCTCGGACGCTAAATCATTGGTCACGGGCCGCATTGTGGATGCCTATTCCAACATTGAGAGTGTGAAACTGTTCGCCCATAGCGACGGCGAAGAGCGCTATGTGATGTCAGCGATGCGTCGGTGCCGGTTGCGGTTTCAGCGGTTTTTGCGGTTAATGACCGAGCTGTCGTTGGGGCTGAACTTGATCAACGGTTTGCTGATCACCGGTGTGTTGGGAACGGCGATTTGGTTGTGGACACAGGGTGAAGTCACGGTCGGGCAGGTGGCGGCGGCCTCGGCGCTGACGATCCGGCTGAATGGGATGTCCGGCTGGATCATGTGGGTGACGATCCGTTTGTTCGAGCATATGGGCGTGATCCGCGAGGGCCTGCGTTCGGTCTCGGTGCCGCATTCGGTGGTGGACGTTGTGGATGCGCCTGCGATGGATATTTCCAAGGGTGAGATCAAATTTATCGACGTGTCGCACCATTATGGGCGCGAGAGTGGTGGGCTGGATCATGTGTCGCTGACCATTCCGGCGGGGCAAAAAGTCGGGCTGATTGGTCGTTCAGGTGCGGGCAAATCCAGCCTCGTGAACCTGTTGCTTCGGTTTCAAGATGCGGAACGCGGCCAGATCATGATCGATGGCCAAGATGTGAGCACCGTAACGCAAGACAGTTTACGTCAAAGTATCGGCATGGTGACACAGGACTCGTCATTGCTGCACCGCTCAGTGCGGGCCAATATCCTCTATGGTCAACCAAACGCCACAGAGGCCGAAATGATTGCTGCCTGCAAACAGGCCGAGGCGGATGAGTTCATTGCGGATTTGTCGGACCTACAGGGGCGCCGCGGTTATAACGCCCATGTTGGTGAGCGCGGGGTGAAGCTGTCAGGCGGGCAACGTCAACGCATCGGCATCGCGCGGGTGATCTTGAAAAACGCGCCCATTTTGGTGCTGGATGAAGCAACCTCAGCGTTGGACAGTGAGGTTGAGGCGGCGATCCAGCAGACCTTATACGGCGTGATGCGTGGCAAAACCGTGATCGCGATTGCGCACCGCCTGTCAACGATCGCCCAAATGGACCGCATTATTGTGCTGGATCAGGGCCGCGTGGCCGAGGATGGCAGTCATGCCGAACTTTTGGCGAGGCGCGGTATCTATTCGAGCTTGTGGGAACGCCAATCGGGCGGGTTTTTGGGGTTGGATATATAATGGCTCGAATGGGTGCGAACCCCTTGACGCCCCCGCCGGTAACGCCTAAATACCGCGAACGGAATTAAGGGCACTACACATGAGTCGGTGCCCTATCTACTTATCGAGCCGCCCACGATAACGTCGGGCTGGCGCTGAGACGAAGGAAGAATAAAATGGCACGTCGCTGCGAACTGACCGGTAAAGGCCCAATGTCTGGCAACAATGTCAGCCACGCGAAAAACAGAACCCGTCGTCGGTTTCTGCCCAACCTGAATGATGTCACACTGATTTCAGACATTCTGGGTCGCTCGTTCAAACTGCGGATTTCCGCATCTGCGCTGCGCACGATCGATCACCGCGGTGGCCTGGACGCCTTCATGGCGAAATCCAAAGACGCGGAGCTTTCAACGAAAGCGCTGAAAATCAAAAAAGACATCGCCGAAGCGCAAGTAGCGCCAGCTGCCTAAGCACTTATTCGGTTTGACGGATTAAGAAGCCCTGCCAATTTGGCGGGGTTTTTTGTTTTTGTGGGGGCTGTCCATATTGTAGCGAAGGTCTGCTTCGAGCCCAGAATGACGGATGCTGCAAGCTGTTCGAATGGCCGGTTTCGGGGAGACTATAAATTGATGGGTGAATTGTGACCCAGAGTCGACATTGACCGCTATCCTGCTAATCTAAAGTAGTGGAATTCAAAAGCTGGATATAGAGTATGAAGCTACTTAAACACCAAAAGAAATTTATTACAGCGATACTGGCAGCTTTATTCTTGCAAGGAACCTATGCAGTGGCAAATATCGAAACTGTTTCACGATTTGAAAAGCAAATGGATGAGTTAGACGTTGATACTGTGTTTATTGCTCCAGGAGAAACGATTGATGATCAACCCGTTTGGTCCCAAGATGGGCATTGGCTGGCATTCAACAACATGGGTAATTGGATTGCGGTGAATTTAGACCGGATTGAGATCAAAGAAGCAGAATGGGCTGGGATCACGATAGGCGCAACTTTTAGCGCATCAGAAGTTAAGCCGTTAAGCGAAGGTGAAGCCCAAAAATGGGTTTCAATGGCGGCCACAGGGGATCGGGAGGTAAGTTTAAGGACAGGGCAGACAATTTTTTTGAGGTCAGCTGGTCTCGGGACTCAGTTTATCTTCCGAAACAAGGACGGCGACGAGAAAGAAGTGTGGAAGACCGATCTGGCGAACTGTTTCGGGCTTGCATTGTCACCAGATCAAAAATTTGTCTCTCTATTGTGTCCGTCGGTCGGCATTTTGGTCCAAAGATTGCCTTAACGAAATACACATGAAGAGATCAGTATGATGTTTCCGTGGATGGAGGGGCGTAACCCTTAGCCCGTCGGAAAACAGGGATAGTGAACTTCAGACTGGCAATCCAGCCCCGATGCCATGAACATCGCCATCGCGTCTTCGACACTATGCACAATCGGTTTGCCCATGATGATAAAGCTGGTGTTCAAAATGATCGGCACGCCGCTGCCTACCTAAAGCAGACATTGGAGCGTTTGCTGTGAACGGCAGCAAAGTCCCCATTGCTGGCTTTGGACGCTGATTTTTCAGAAGTTACCGGACAAAATATCTGAGTGGCTTCTGTTAACTAGAAATACTGCGCAAGCCGGGCGAGCGACGGACTGCCGGGGTGGCGATAAGCCTTTCAATTTGGTGTTTTATCCCTGCAAAGTTTGTCTGCTCTAACTGGCCTGTGCGCAGTTCTCAAATCGCCAGCCCGACGGGGCGGTCTGGCGATCGTCCGGCGGCTTCGCCTTGATTCCGGACGTGTCAGTGTTTCAAGTCGAATGTCGAATTTGGGCCCATAGCTGGGCTGACGCCGCGTATTGCTTGATTGGTGGTCGATTATCCCGCACCATCACGTGCATGTATTCAGATCGCCTTAAATTGATGTTCTCGCACCGGTCCATTCAAATTCTGCTAGGGTTGTGGGCGCTGGGCTGGGTCATGCTGCTTGCTACGGGCAACCTCCACTTGCTGTGGTTGGCGGCCCTTGGCGTATTGGCGCAGATGTTGAATGAATATAGCATCCATCGCTATTTGTTCCATCTGCCCGCGCCCCAAAACCAGTTCTGGTTTGATGTACTGTACCGCGTTCATTACGGCCACCATGATTTCCCCAACAAAACGGCATTGTTTTTTGTGCCTCTGTGGTTTGCGCTGCCCGTGGCGGTATTGAACACGGCTGCGGCCTATTTGGTTTTGCGTCTGCTTGGGCTGTCTGAGCCATTGATTGGCGCGACCACATTTACCCTTATCGGTGGGCTGACGACGTTCATGTTTTACGAATGGTTCCATATGACCGCCCATACCAACGTGAAAAAATGGGCGTTAGAGCGCCATGTGACGCGGCTGCATGGCATGCATCATTTCAGGGATTACAATCGTTGGTATCACGTCAACCCTGGGGGTTTTGTGATCGACAAGCTGATGGGCACAGCGATCCCGAATGACGAGATCAAGCAAAAGGGGCGGGTTGAATTTCTGTCGACCATGGGGCTGCGTCCGGATGATCCACGTTTGATCAGCGCGCGCACACGGTTGGGGCCGCACTACGGCATCACCGAGAGCGAAATCGAACGGGCGGGTCGAGTTTAAGCATTCCCATACGGAAAGTGCGCATTTCCCACACATTATGAACGCCGCATAAAAAATCGAAGCAGCCTCTATCCAGAGCGATTCGTTTCGTGTTAACTATTTGGTAATACCAACGATAAAGGCGTCAAAAAGACGCCGATAAAAACGATGAGGCAGACGTACAGATATGGAAACGGGCTTTCGAGGCACGTTTGTCATTTCATGGTCGCAAACAGAAGTAGACGGCTTGCGAGCCGCATCCACCGATATGTTGTCGGTCGGGGCGGCGTGGCGCTGGTCAGGTGAAGCGGTGCGGGTAGATGGCCCTGCTGAACTGTTGCTTTTGGATGGGGCAAAAGGAGTGGCAGACTTACGCAAACGCGCGGCACGCAGTGTGCGCCGGTTGGTTGGGGTCGCGCTCCAACCCAAAAAGAATTTTGATGACATTCAGATTAATGATCCAGTGATGGACGGCGGATTCGTGGTAACCGATGGGCGCCGAACCTATACGGCGACAGTGATCGAGGTTGCCAATCAGGCACCGCCCCTGTTGATGTTTCTGGATGAAATCCCACCAACGCAGGCAGACATGTGGGTGGTGAGCACTTCCATAAAGGAGCCAATGTTGGACCCGATGAGCGACCAAGTTGGTGGCGTCATCTGCTTTACCAAAGGGACCAAAATACTGACCCCTGATGGGCCGCGGCTGGTTGAGGAACTGGGCGAGGGAGACAAATTGCAAACCAAAGACAATGGCGCACAAGATATCCTGTGGATCGGCCAACGCCGGATGACTGGGGCACGCTTGCATGCGATGCCGCATCTGCGCCCTGTCCGGATTAAAACGGGGGCTTTATGTGAAGGCGAACCCGATGAGGATTTGCTGGTGTCCCCAGATCACCGAATGTTGGTTAAGGGTCCTGCGGCCTCGGTTTTATTTAACACCTCCGAAGTTTTGGTTGCCGCCAAGGATTTGGTCAACGACCACAACGTTCTGATCGAGCACGGCCTGCGCGAGGTGACCTATATTCATATGATGTTGGATCGCCATCAGGTGGTTTGGGCAAATGGTGTTGAAACCGAGAGTTTCCACCCGGCAAACACCTCCCTTACCGACATCCAAGAGGACCAACGCACGCGCATGTTCGAGGTGATGCCCGAGCTGGAACAAGACCCGCATAAATACGGAGATTACGCACGACGCAATCTTTCCCCCTCAGAGGCAGAAATTTTGAAATATGATGGCAACGTTCGCCATTGACTCTGATCCAATAGCGACCTAGAAGCCCCAAGTTCCCAGCCCGCAACGGCTGGGGATTTCATTTGGTGTTGGTGGTCCCTGCAAGGGGAAGCCTGTCGCCGGAACCCGATAAGGGGGACGGAAAGGACAACGCCCTTCAGCTCTCTACATCCCGTTTTGCGGACATGATGTGGAAGCACTATAGTAAAGAAGGAGAACAGCCGTGACTAAACGTACAGCTGCCAAGCACAAACTAGATCGCCGCATGGGCGAAAACATTTGGGGCCGCCCCAAATCACCCGTAAATCGTCGTGAATATGGCCCCGGCCAACACGGTCAGCGCCGCAAGCAAAAACTGTCGGATTTCGGCATTCAGCTGCGCGCTAAGCAAAAGCTTAAAGGTTATTACGGCGACCTGACTGAAAAACAATTCCGCCGCATCTATGGCGAAGCCGAGCGTGTCAAAGGCGACACCGGTGAAAACCTGATCGGTCTGCTGGAGCGTCGTTTGGACGCTGTTGTGTATCGCGCTAAATTTGTGGCAACCGTATTTGCGGCCCGCCAATTCGTGAACCACGGCCATGTTCGTGTGAACGGCAAAAAAGTGAACATCCCATCCTACCGCGTAAAAGAGGGTGACGTGATTGAAGTACGTGATCGTTCCAAGCAATTGGCAGTTCTGCTTGAAGCCACTCAACTGGCTGAGCGCGACGTGCCTGACTACGTTGATGCGGATCACTCCAAAATGACAGCGACATTCGTGCGCACCCCAGCTTTGGGCGATGTGCCATATCCTGTGATGATGGAACCAAATCTGGTGGTGGAATTCTACGCGAAGAACTAATCTTCGCCACCCCGTATCGAATTCTCAAAGGGCTGCGCATTTGCGTGGCCCTTTTTGCATCTGGCCAGCCGATTACAACGGCAGCGGACGCCCTTCGGCAATGGATTCCATTGCGAAATAGGATGTTACTGAATCCAGCTCGACCTTTTCGATCAAGCGCTGATAAACACGGTCATAACTGGCCATATCCTCGGTAACCACTTTAAGCTGGTAATCGTAATCCCCGCCGATGCGATGAAAATCGACCACCTCGGGTATGGTCAACACATGGCGGCGAAACTGCGCCAGCCAATCCGCAGAATGGTGCCGTGTGCGCAGCATCACAAACACCACCAAGCCAAGCCCAAGCTGTTCGCGATCCAACCGCGCTGTGGCGCCTTGCAACACACCCGCCGTGGTTAAGGCTTGCAGCCGCCTCCAGCACGCATTTTGCGAAATACCGATGCGATCAGCTAATTCACGTTGCGACAGGTCCGCGTTCAATTGCAGTTCTTTTAAGATGGACCGATCAATTTGATCTGAAATACCTTGCTTCATGTGGTCAAATGACACCAAAACTACCAAAAAATCAAGATAATAGGCTAAGTTTTCCCAAATTTGGGGGGTTAAATTCCCCAAAACAGGAGAAGCCATGCCCCTACAGTCTTTCAAATCCGAAATTACAACGAAAACGCCGCTGGCGGATCTACGGGCAGGCCTGATTGGCGAAGGCGTGATGATCCCCGGCGCGCAAGGGCAGGTGCCATTGATCTATGCAGACTATGTGGCCTCGGGCCGCGCCTTGCGGCAAGTCGAGAATTTCATCAACGAACAGGTGCTGCCATTCTATGCTAACAGCCACACCGAGGCCTCATATTGCGGTGGCTACATGACCCGCATGCGCGAAGAAGCTCGCAAGGAAATCGCCCGCCTGACCGGTGCCTCCGACGCTTGCTCGGTGATCTTCACAGGCTCGGGGGCCACGGCCGGTTTGAACCGGCTTGTGAACTTGTTTGGCGTGAACGACGCGCAAAATCCAGTGGTGTTCGTCGGCCCATACGAGCATCATTCGAACATTTTGCCATGGCGTGAAAGCAAGGCCGAGGTGATCGAAATTCCCGAAGCCGACTACGGCGGGCCGGATTTGGCAGTACTTGAGCAGGCGTTAAAAGATCACGCCACATCGGACCTGATGATCGGCAGCTTCTCTGCGGCCTCAAATGTCACAGGGATCATAACCGATCCCGATCCGGTGACCCGTCTGCTAAAACAGCATAGTGCTTTATCGGTCTGGGACTACGCGGGCGGTGGGCCATATTTGCCCATAGAAATGCAATGCGGAACTGACGTTGAAAAAGACGCGGTGGTGGTCTCGCCCCATAAATTTGTCGGTGGGCCGGCTGCGTCAGGTGTGTTAATTCTGCGCAGATCTGTCGTGCAAAGTAAGGTGCCCAGCTGGCCAGGCGGCGGTACAGTTCGCTTCGTTTCACCTTGGAACCACGACTATTCCAGCAGCCTGTCCAATCGCGAAGAAGCGGGCACTCCCAACGTCATAGGTGACATCCGCGCGGCTTTGGTCTTTCTAGTCAAAGAAGCCGTCGGTGATGCCAAAATCGCTGCGCGCGACGCGCATTTTGTCCAAATGGCGCGGGCCGGTTGGGCCGGCAATCCACGCCTAAAACTACTCGGCAATGCCAACGCCCACCGTTTACCAATCTTTTCCTTTGTCGTGCGCGATGGGGGTGGCAATGCAGTTTCTGCGCAGCTGTTCACCCGTCTACTCAGCGATATCTACGGTATTCAAGTTCGTGGAGGATGTTCATGTGCAGGACCATATGGTCACCGTTTGCTGGGCATAGATCAAGCCAGTTCTGACAGTATACGTCGCGAAATTTCAGCGGGTCGCGACGTGGTTAGACCGGGCTGGATACGGTTAAACTTTGGCTATTTCATGTCGGATGAAACAGCGCAGTATATTATCGACAGCGTGACCGAGTTGGCCTCCACAATCGAAAATCTCGCCGCTAAATATGCCGCCTAAAGGTTGGCAGCAAAGCCACGGTTGCAAATTGGACCCGTTATGCCGCTGGCAATGCGTTAAATCCTAAGCTAGAACGCTTCTTAACAGGAGTATTTTAGCCATGAGTGCAGATATTAATCCGCAACCCGGAATCATGCAGATCGACCTTTATCAAAGCGGCAACGCTGTGGTTGAGGGGCTGTCGGATGTGGTGAAGCTATCCTCCAACGAAAATCCAGCCGGCCCATCAGATGCCGCCCGCAAGGCTTTTGCGCAGGCGGTCCATCAATTGCACCGTTACCCGTCAACCGATCAGGCCCCCTTGCGTGCCGCCATTGGCGAGGTTCACGGATTGGACCCAGAACGCATTACATGTGGCGCCGGATCCGACGAAATAATCGCATTTCTATGTCAGGCGTTTGCGGGCGTTGGAGATGAGGTTTTGTTCACCGAACACGGCTTCTCAATGTACCGTATCTCGGCACTTGCGGCGGGCGCAACACCCGTCGAGGCCAAAGAACGCGAGCGCGTCACAGATGTGGACGCATTGCTGGCGGCCTGCACCGACAAAACGCGATTGGTGTTTGTGGCCAATCCCAACAATCCGACGGGCACCATGATCGGTGGCAATGAAATGGCGCGCTTGGCCGACGGCCTGCCCCCCAAAGCATTGCTTGTTTTGGACGGTGCTTATGCTGAATATGTCGAAGGTTTTGATGGCGGCGCTGGCTTGATCGACGGGCGCGATAACGTCGTGATGACCCGTACATTTTCCAAAATATACGGGCTGGGCGGCTTGCGCATCGGCTGGGGCTACGGCCCGAAATCGGTGATCGATGTGCTGAATCGTGTGCGCGGACCATTCAACCTGTCCGAAGCCCAAATGTCGACCGCCATCGCGGCGGTGCGCGATCAAGAATATATCACCAAATGCCGCACTGATAACACGCGTATGCGTGCGTGGTTGGCCGAGGCCTTGGCCGAATTAGGCGTGCCCTCAGACACCTCAACCGCCAACTTCATTCTGGCAAGATTCGCCTCCGAAAAAGAGGCCGTGGCCTGTGACGCCTACCTGAAAACCCAAGGGCTGATCGTGCGCCTTGTGGCTGGCTATGGCTTACCCAATTGCTTGCGTATCACTGTCGGAGATGAGGCATCTTGCCGTCGCGTAGCCCATGCTGTCGCTGGTTTCAAGGAGGCGCAGTGATGTCGCAGCTTTACAATCGCGTCGCTCTGATTGGCCTTGGCCTGATTGCGGGATCGATGTCACTGGCAATGCGCCGCGCTGGATTGGCGGGCGAAATCGTCGGCTATGCCCGCTCCCCCGAAACCCGCAAAACGGCGGCTGATATCGGCTTGGTCGATCAAGTCTACGACAGCGCTGCCGAAGCCGTCAAAGGGGCTGATCTGGTGGTGCTTTGCGTGCCCGTCGGGGCCATGTCCGACATCGCCCAAGAGATTGAACCCCATCTAAAACCTGGCGCGACCTTGTCTGACGTGGGTTCGGTCAAGCGCGCGGTGATCGACGCAGTTGGGCCCTTCGTTCCCAAAGGCGTTCATTTCATCCCGGCGCACCCGTTGGCGGGCACCGAACATTCAGGCCCCACATCGGGCTTCGCTGAACTGTTTGACGGGCGTTGGTGCTTGATCGTACCGGTTGAGGGCTCGGACAAATCAGCCACACAGCGCTTGCATGACCTGTGGCTTGGCATGGGTGCGCTGGTTGATGAAATGGAGGCCGACCACCATGATTTGGTCTTGGCTGTCACCAGCCATGCACCGCATTTAATCGCCTATACGATGGTCGGCGTCGCCGATGATCTTAGCCGCGTCACAGATACCGAAGTTGTGAATTATTCCGCCGCCGGTTTTCGCGATTTCACCCGCATCGCCGCGTCCGATCCAACCATGTGGCGCGATGTTTTTCTAAACAACAAAGAAGCAACGCTGGAAATTTTGGGCCGCTTCACTGAAGAGCTGTTTGCCTTGCAGCGGGCGATCCGCACTGGTGACGGCGACCATCTGCATAGCTATTTCACACGCACCCGCGCAATCCGACGTGGGATCATTGAAGCGGGTCAAGACACGGATGCCGCCGATTTCGGGCGGGTGAAAAAGTAAACCATGAAGCGGGCACGCATATTCATCGCGGCAATGTTTTGCATCTTTGCAGCGCAGGCTGCATTGGCCAACGCGCCTTCGACATCATTGCGTCCCAAAGCACGACCCGTGGGCATCACCACCTATGTGCCGCATCAAACGCGCGTCCCTGTTTACTATAACGCCCGCATTCGCCCCGCTCCGCGTCCTGTTACGCGTCCTGTTACGGCGTCACATACGCTCTATCGGGGGCAAGCCGTGGCGCAACCCGTCGTGCAACAAACTGTGTTGCAAGCTGCGCAGCCAAGTGTTGCGATCTTTTTACGAAATGTTCCAGGGTTGCAACGTTCTCTTCGTCCAAAAGCACGACCCAAAAACATGCGTCGGATCGTCACGCGCGCGAAAGCAAATCCGGCGGCGCCGATCGCTGTCAGTGGCGAAGTGCGTGGCCCACGCCGTGGCTCGATCTGTGGTGATCGGGCCATTCGTGGTCAGGCCATTGCCCGCATTCGGGGCCGGATCAGTGCTTGTGGTATTGAAAACCCAGTCAAAGTCACCTCGGTTGATGGCGTCGCCCTTAGCACACCCGCAACGCTGGATTGCACCACAGCAAAGGCGCTGAAACAATGGGTTCACACGGGTGTAAAACCAGCCGTAGGGCGCATGGGTGGCGGCATCAAGTCTCTGCGCGTTGTTGCGCATTATGCCTGCCGGACACGTAACAATCAGCCCGGTGCCAAGATATCAGAACATGGCCGCGGCCGCGCCATCGATATTGCCGCGATCAACCTTAAAAACGGCACGGCCTTGACGGTGCTAAGCGACTGGCGCACCAACCGCAAAGGCACGGCCCTAAAACGGATGCACAAATCAGCCTGTGGGCCATTTGGCACAGTGCTTGGCCCGAACGCGAACAAATATCATCAGGATCATTTCCACTTTGACACGGCAAGATACCGCAGTGGAACCTACTGCCGTTAATTCAGGCGTGGCGCAGGGCCGATAGGCCAAGGCCCAAGTGACATCTGGCCATCTGCAAAAACCAGTGGTGCTTTGATAACGTTTTCATCAGCAGACATGCCCGCCAGTACCTCTAGGCCGTTCTGAATGGTTTGGGCAAAATCAGGGTCAACCGCATTGGCATTCTTGGCTAATTGATACATTTCCTGCCAGTTGGTGACCACCAATTCCAGAGTGCCCTTTGGGTATCCGCGCGGATCGATCTGTAGCGCCCCGCTGGCCTGAAGCTGAACGCGCCCCCACAATACAGTCAACCCCTTCACGGTGATTTCAGATAGCTTTGGCGCTTTGTCGCTGCTCGCCAACAGGTTCCAAGGCTGCGTAAAACTCAGGGTGCTGTCGAGGGCCGCGCGCGTTAGTGCCTGCGGTAGTTGTTGTTTCGGATCAATCGCAGCGTGTAGTTCTGCGGGCAAGGTAATGCCATCGGCCGAGGCCGCCAGATCGTAGTGCAAGGGCAGAGTCGGCGTTTGGCGGGTGGCGATGTTGGCCTCGGAAACCGTGGTTTGCCACCCCATGTCCGAACGTACGTCCAGATTGCGGATCACGATGCTGCTGCGATCAATCTCCAGCGCTTTTTCCAGTATTGCCGGCGCGCTAAACACCACGCTGCCCTTAATCTCGTCGCTGCGGATTTGCAGCTCTTGCGTCGGCAAAGTCAGGGTCTGGTTATTGGGCAGGGCGGCGATGATGTGATAAGGTTTGTAGCTGAGCGCATGAATTTGGAAAAACGGCGCGCGCCAATGGATGCCCGCTGCCGCATCCGTCACGCCAATATCAGTCAGCCGGGTGTCAAAACGGTTCGGAAACCCTCTTACTGTCAGGTCGGAATACGCTATATGGAATGGGTCCGCCGCTGTGTGCTCGGCCGCCAAATAGTCTTTGAGGCCAGTTTCAAGTGCAGTGGAACCGACAAACCAGTATCCGCCCCATAGAACGAACAAAATTGTGACTAGACTGATCAGTTTGCGCATTTTGGCCTCGTTTTTTTTGCATTGATGTGGTGTTTATAGACTACAGGGAAAAAGGACCAGTTTGATGACACAATCCTCATTATGGGTATTTGGCTACGGATCACTTTTGTGGAACCCGGGGTTTGAATTTGTTGACAAGCAGGTTGCAACATTGGCCGCGTATCACAGATCATTCTGTATGCGTTCGATCCATCACCGTGGCACGGATGAAGCACCCGGTTTGGTGTTGGCCCTTGATGCCAAGTCAGGCGCGACATGTGATGGGTTGGCCTTTGAGGTGCATGGCAATAACGCTGATCAAGTGTTGGACTATTTGCGTGAACGCGAACTGATTTCCTCGGCCTACCTTGAGATCGAATTGCCCATCACCTTGCGTGACGAACGAGAAGTTCAGGCTGTCACCTACGTGATTGATCCGGACCATGTGCAATATTGCGGCAACCTGCCTTTGGAAGAACAAGCCCGCATCATTGCCACAGCCGTTGGCGGACGTGGGCCGAATGACGAATACTTGCACAGCACAGCAGATCATTTGCATGAACTGGGCATCTCGGACGCAGATTTGGACTGGCTGTCGCGCCGGGTGAGCCAGCTGGGCTAACATGCCTACAACTTGCCTGTTGGCATAGAGCCTTCATCACACTATCGTTGGCAAAACAACGTAAACAGGTCAGGAAAATCCCTATGGATCAGCCGGATTTTGAGGCCCAGCCGGCTCTTGAGGCCAAGTCACATTTCACCCAACCGGTGCGTCAGGTCCTAACGATGCTGATCGTGCTTGGGCTGGTTGGATTTGGCACATACATCGCCTTTCCACGTGTTGCACCTGTGTTTTTGGCCAATCCGCTGCTGAACGGCTTTATTCTGTTTGTGTTTTTGGTAGGGGTATTTGCCTGTTTTTGGCAAGTATTTCAATTGGTTACATCGGTGAAGTGGATCGAGGCATTTGTCGCAGATGGCGAGGCTGATGATGCGATCATCGCGCCGCGATTGCTGGCTCCATTAGCGGCCTTGTTGCGATCACGGGCCGCTCAGATGCAGATTGGCGCATCATCGTCGCGCTCAATTTTGGATTCTGTGGGCACGCGGATCGACGAGGCCCGCGACATCACCCGTTACATCGTGAACTTGCTGATCTTTTTGGGCCTGCTTGGTACATTCTACGGGTTGGCGACCACCGTTCCGGCCTTGGTTGAAACCATCCGCGCGCTCGCGCCCCAAAATGGTGAAAGCGGCATAGAGGTGTTTGGCCGTTTGATGGGGGGGTTGGAAAAACAACTGGGCGGGATGGGCACGGCCTTTGCCTCGTCGCTGTTAGGATTGGCAGGTTCATTGGTGGTGGGATTGTTGGAGTTGTTTGCCAGCCATGGTCAAAACCGGTTTTACCGTGAATTGGAAGAATGGTTGTCGACCATCACACGCGTTGGATATTCATCCGGTGACGCGGATGGCGGTGAGCAAGGCGTTGTGGCCGGTGTGTTGGATCACATGTCGGTACAGATGGAATCGATGCGCACCATGTTCACCCAATCCGACGCCAGTCGCGCGCATGTGGACGAAAAGCTAAGCACCCTCGCAACGTCTGTCGAACGTTTGACTGACCGTTTGGCGCAAAACACTGGAGCCCCCGAAGCCTTGGACCGGATCGCCGAAGGCCAGGATGCGTTGATCCAACTGCTGACCAAACAGGCCGAAGACGGAGGGGCTCATGTCGACGCTGAAAGCCGAATGCGTTTGCGCTCAATCGACGTGCAACTGCTTCGCTTGCTTGAAGAAATGTCGGCAGGCCGTCAAGAAATCACCACTGATTTGCGAAGCGATCTTTCGGCGCTGACCAAGGCCATTCGCGCTGTGACGCCCAAAAGCGGCGGTGGCGGGCGGGGGCGGACCTAATGGCGCTCAGCCGTCGCAGCGGACAACGATTCCAGGCCTCGATTTGGCCCGGATTTGTCGATGCGATGACGGCGCTTTTGTTGGTTTTGATGTTTGTGCTGACCATATTCATGGTGGTGCAATTCGTGCTGCGCGAAACCATCACCGGTCAAGAAACCGAATTGGACGACCTAAGCGCGCAGATCGTCGGATTAGCGGATGCGCTGGGATTGGAGCAACAGCACCGCACCCAACTTGAGGGTGATATCACGCAATTGGACACCGCTCTGGAACAAGCCCGCAAGGACGCTGATGTAAGTTTGGCATTGATCGCAAGGCTCACGGCGCAGTCCAGCGAACAATCAGCAGAACTGGCTGAACAACGTAGCAAAGTCGGCAATTTTGAGGCGCAGGTCGCGACATTGTTGACCGAGCGTGATGCCGCACGGGGCGAGGGCGTGGAACTGGCAGAGCAGCTATCAGAGGTCGAAGCGGCAAGGGCGGCATTGATGTCGGACCAAGAGATCATGCAGTTGGCTTTGGCCAAAGCGCGCGATGAAATTGATGGGCAAACGGAGGCTGCGCGGCTGGCGGCGGCCCGCAAAGATGCATTGCAGGCTATGATCGCGGATTTACGAAATCAGGCGGCGGCACAGGACGAAACACTGACAGACGCATTGGCGCGGTTGCAGGGGGCAGTTACGCGCAGCGGTGATTTTGAGGCGCGGTTGGCCACGGTTGAAACGCAGTTGTCAGAGGCTGAGAAAGGCCGTTTGTCCGATGCCGCTGCGGCCATAGCTTTGCGCGAAAGACTGGCAGGGGTTGAGGCTGAATTGAGCGAAGAGGAGGTTGCTCGATTGGCAGATGCCGCCGCAGCCCAGACCCTGCGCGAGCGTTTGCAAAAAGCTGATACCGAACTGACGGCGATGACTTTGGCGCTGGAGGAGCAACGTAAACGGGCCGAACAAACCCTAACATTGCTGGCCGCCGCCGAGGCCGCAAAAAGCGCGGCTGAACTGGATATACAAACACAATTGTCCGCCGCCGACACCCGCGCGGCTTTGTTGGCTGTTGCGCAAAATAAGCTGTCAGAGCAAGAGGCTTTGACCGCCGAGGAACAGCGCAAATTGGCGTTGTTAAACGAGCAGGTCGCCGCGTTGCGTACGCAGTTGGGTGGGTTGCAATCTTTGTTGGACGAGTCTGCGGCAAAGGACGCGCAAAGCGATGTTCAACTGCAAGCGCTTGGATCGCAATTGAACACGGCCTTGGCCCGCGTTGCCGCCGAAGAAAAACGTCGCCGCGTGCTGGAAGAAGCTGAGCGTAAGCGATTGGAGGCCGAGGCCAAAGATTTGGCGCGATATCGGAGCGAATTTTTTGGACAGTTGCGTGATCTGTTGGGGCGCGAACAAGGGGTGCGGATTGTTGGCGACCGATTTGTGTTCTCAAGTGAGGTTTTATTCCAGACTGGTAATGTAGAATTGTCGGATGAGGGGCGCGCGCAAATCGCGCAAATCGCGGCAATTTTGAAGCGGGTTTCTGATAAGATTCCGGCGGAAATTGATTGGGTCATTCGTGTGGATGGCCATACGGACAACCAACCACTGTCAGGCTTGGGGCGGTATCGGGACAATTGGGAGCTAAGTCAGGGGCGGGCGCTGTCGGTGGTGCGCTATATGTCCACAGGTTTGGGCATTTCGCCACGGCGTTTGGCGGCGAACGGGTTTGGGGAATTTCAGCCAATCAACCCTGCGAATACGGCGGAAGCCCGCGCGCAAAACCGCCGGATTGAACTGAAATTTACAGAACGCTAGCGGCGGCTTATCAGTCCTTACGGCCTTCTTCGCGAAAAGCGCCTGCTCAGGGGCGATGAGTGTTTGGCAGGCCTATTCAATCTGGATACTGATGGACCTTCGCCCCAATTCAACAGTGCCGCGCATCAGTTTTACCGCGCCTGTGTAACGGCCAGCCAGCCACCCCACCCCTTTGTTGCGCTTACCCGCCGCGCGAAAAAACTGGGCTTGTGGCTTTTCTAAGCCGGCCTGATGGCGGGTCACTTCACCGTTTGGCCCGTTAATCAACAACTCCAGAACATCGCCTTGTTGCCCACCATAGGCATAGCCCCAAAGAACCAATGCTGGCGCGTCTCTGGGCAGTGTCTCGTGGTTGGGAATGCCTGATTTTATTGCCTCATATTCAGGCACAGCGGTGCTAAAGCCAAGGCTAATTATCCCCGCGCCGACGTAAGGCATGTCGACGTTCCACAGGCTGGTTATATCTGTGCCAATGCAAGTCAGCGTGTCATCAGCATCAAAGGGATCAACAACATTGCCGTTCTTTCGCACCGACAAATGAACGTGGGGAAACTGTGTTTTGCCGCTCAAGCCAACCTCGCCCAACACATCCCCCTGCACAACCTTTTGGCCGCGCTCCACGATGATTGATCCCATCTTTAAGTGGCAATATTGGGTTTCCCAGCCGCTCGGATGTTTGACCAAAAGGCCGTTGCCACATTCCTTACCCGTGATGTCTGGTGCGCCACCAATCCCTTGCATGATATCGAGCATGTTATCGCGCGTGGCGACAACGACGCCGTCGGCGGCGGCCAACACATCGACCCCTGCGGTCATGGCTGCAATGCTGGGCAATGCGAAATCCGTGCCTTTGTGCCCTTCGTAAGTGAGCGCGCCACACCTGTAATCGCGGTGCGCAGGGCTGGCATCTCGGTCGACAAATTGTTGGACGAAACAGGTGTCACCGAGAGTGCAATCAATTGGCAAACCTAGGGACAGGTCTTTGGCCGCAACGGGTGCGGCCAAAGTTAGAAGGGTCAAAATGCTATTGCGGATCACTCGGCTGTCAGCAAAGGGGGTTTGTCGCCCGATGCGAGCCGTGCTTTTGGCGTAGGCAAAATTTGGATATCCAGTTTGCCGCCCCTGATCCCGACTTTGACCAAACCACCTTTGGCAAGTTTGCCAAACAGCAATTCCTCGGCCAATGGTTTTTTGATGTATTCCTGAATAACACGGGCCAGGGGGCGTGCGCCCATCTTGTCGTCATAGCCTTTGTTGCCCAGCCAATCGGCTGCCGCTTTGGTCAGTTCAATCGATACATTGCGGTCCATCAATTGTGCCTCCAGCTGAAGCACGAATTTTTCGACCACTTGCGCAATCACATCCTTGTTAAGGGTGGCAAAACTGATGGTAGCATCCAGACGGTTGCGGAATTCTGGTGTGAACGTGCGCTCGATTGCAGCGGTATCTTCACCCTCGCGCCGATCACGGCCAAACCCGATGGCCTCTTTCGCCATTTCAGAGGCGCCGGCGTTGGAGGTCATAATCAGGATCACATTGCGAAAATCAACAGTACGGCCATTGTGGTCGGTCAGTTTGCCGTGGTCCATTACTTGCAGCAGAATGTTGTAAACATCCGGATGGGCCTTTTCCATTTCGTCCAGCAGCAGCACGCAATGCGGGTGTTGATCGACCCCGTCCGTCAGCATGCCGCCTTGGTCAAATCCGACATAGCCGGGAGGCGCACCAATCAGTCGGGAAACGGCGTGTTTTTCCATGTATTCGGACATGTCAAAGCGCAGAATTTCGACGCCTAAAACGTCAGCCAGTTGTTTGGCAACCTCGGTTTTCCCGACCCCAGTGGGGCCTGCGAACAGGTAATTACCAATTGGTTTTTCGGGCTCACGCAACCCCGCACGGGCCAGTTTGATGGCCGAGGACAGCGCCTCGATGGCTGGGTCTTGACCAAACACCACGCGCTTGAGCGACTTTTCCAGATCACGCAGCACTTCGGTGTCGTCTTTGGACACGGATTTGGCCGGAATACGGGCCAGTTTTGAAACAACTGCCTCAATTTCCTTCACGCCAATGGTTTTGCGCCGTTTGCTCTCTGGCACCAAATGCTGGGCCGCACCGGCCTCGTCAATCACGTCGATGGCTTTGTCTGGGAGCTTGCGGTCGGTCATGTAACGCGCCGACAATTCCACAGCTGTTTTGATCGCATCCATAGTGTAGCGAATGCCGTGGTGTTCTTCAAAATAGCTTTTCACGCCTTTGAGGATTTTGATCGTATCTTCAACCGTCGGCTCATTCACGTCGATCTTTTGGAACCGGCGGGACAATGCGCGGTCCTTTTCAAAGTGTTGACGGAATTCTTTATAAGTGGTCGAGCCCATGCAACGCAGTTTGCCGCCCTGCAACGCTGGTTTTAACAGGTTGGAAGCATCCATCGCGCCACCCGATGTAGCACCAGCGCCAATAATGGTGTGGATTTCATCGATGAATAGAACCGCATCATCATGGTCTTCAAGTTCGGTCATCACAGCTTTTAGCCGCTCTTCAAAATCGCCACGATACCGCGTACCTGCCAACAAAGCGCCCATATCCAGCGAATAGATTGTGGTTTTTGAAAGGACTTCGGGAGTTTCACCCGAAACGATTTTGCGCGCCAGTCCTTCGGCAATTGCGGTTTTCCCAACGCCAGGATCACCAACCAACAAAGGGTTGTTTTTACGCCGACGACACAGCACTTGAATGCAGCGTTCCACCTCATCAGAGCGACCAATCAGCGGGTCAATATCGCCCTTGACGGATTTCGCGTTCAGATCAACGCAGTATTTCGCCAGCGCGCTCTCTTTTTCTTCGGGTTCGACCTCGAACGCTTCTTCGCCAAAATCAGAGGCCCCAGTCAGCGGACGAGATTCGCCGAATTCTGGATCTTTGGCCACGCCGTGAGCGATGAAATTCACTGCATCATAGCGGGTCATATCCTGATCTTGCAGGAAATAGGCTGCATTAGATTCGCGTTCGGCGAAAATGGCGACCAAAACATTGGCCCCTGTCACTTCGGTGCGGCCGGAGGATTGCACGTGAATGGCGGCCCGTTGGATCACCCGCTGGAACGCCGCTGTCGGCACCGCTTCAGAGCCTTCAATACTGGTTTCAAGCGTCGCCAGTTCCTCGTCGATGAACTCAACCAGTGTTTTGCGCAGTGCCTCAAGATCAACGTTACAGGCCTGCATCACTTTGGCGGCATCCGGCTCATCAATCAAAGACAGCAGCAGATGTTCCAGCGTGGCAAGTTCATGTTTACGGGCGTTGGCCAAGGCCAGCGCGGAATGGATTGCTTGCTCGAGGGTATTTGAAAATGACGGCACGCGTTGTGCTCCTTTGTATTAAGCGGTTTTACCACTTATGGCCTGATAGTCTTAAAGTTCGGTGTGATTGAACAAAAATTCAAGTGCTTTTTAGTTAATCAATCACATAATCACATAGTTATGCTGTAATATCTGGCATTTCGGTCTGGGTGAAATTGTCTTTGAGCCGCCGAATTTCTGCAAATACCTCGGCGTCGGTGTTTGCATTCATCTTTAGGGTTTTGCGGATTTCGGCGGAGGCCGGGCGCAAAAACGGATTTGTTTCCAGCTCATCCGCCAAGGAGGACGGCACTGTCGGGATGTCATTGGCGCGCGCTTCAATGATCTGCTGAATGCGGGTCCGCAGCGCGGCATTACCTGGCTCGATCGAATAGGCGAATATTGCGTTCGCGGTGGTGTATTCATGGCCGGAATAGACAATCGTATCGGCAGGCAGGGCGGCGATTTTGCTGAGGCTGTCCCACATTTGCGCGGGCGTGCCCTCGAACAGGCGCCCACATCCCAGCGCCATCAGACTGTCGGCGGTGAACACGGCTTGGCTGTCGGCAAAGTAAAACGCTAGATGGTCATCGCAGTGGCCTGATACATCCAGCACTCGGGCAGTACTGTTGCCAACGTCAATCATGTCACCCTCAATCACGGCAACATCAAGCGGTGGCAAGCGGTGCGCATCGGTCTTGCAGCCAATGACTTTGGCGCCGTATTTGCTGCGCAGTTCTTCCACGCCGTCAATATGGTCGTAATGGCTGTGGGTGATGATGATTTTCGACAGGCTCCAGCCCAGATCGTCCAGCGCGTTGATGATTGGCCCTGCTTCGGGCGCATCCACCAGCGCGGTTTCGCCACTGCCCGCATCATGCAGCAAAAACGCATAATTGTCGGCGAGACAGGGGATGGTGACAATCTGGAGCGACATAATAGTCCTTTCGATACGCGAATTATCTATACTCTTGCCCATTGTGCCGTCGAGCGCAATATTGGTTGCCAACAGAATGGGTGTTAAATGACAAAACCACGGCTGAATTTACCCGAAAGTGGGCCGATGACTGATGCGCTGCCAGATGGTCGCCTTTCGGCGCCCTCGGCCACACGCAACATGGATGCGATATTCGAGCAGTTAGAACGCTTTATACCCACACAAGGCACGGTGCTGGAGCTGGCCAGCGGCACAGGGCAGCACATTGCCAAATTCGCGCAACAGTCACTGGCTGTGACGTGGCAACCCAGTGATCTGTCGACTGAGCGCATGGCAAGCGTTGAGGCTTGGCGGGCGCATGTGAACACGCCAAACCTGCGGGCACCGATCCAGTTTGACGCCAGCGAGGCATGGCCGCAGTTGGCTGGCCTAGGGTTGATCTATGTGGTCAACCTGTTTCATCTGATATCGGAGCGCGACGCGGCCAAAGTGATCAACGGGGCGGCAACAGCCCTGAATGCGAGCGGGCATTTCTTTATTTATGGCCCGTTTCGAAACAATGGCGTATTTCGCAGCGAAGGGGACGCGGCGTTCCATGCCAGCCTTCGTGCGCAGAACGCGGCCATTGGTTACAAAGATCTTGAGTGGATTGAGGCGAGACTGGCCGAAAATGGTCTGTCCGTGGCGGCAGTTTGCGAGATGCCAGCCAACAATCTGGTTTTGGTCGGGAGCAAGGCCCCCTGACGGGTTTGCACAGCCGTTGTGCACAGCCCACTCTTGTGCGGTGTTCCGTTTTGCACCAGTTTGCTGAGATGGAACAAATCTGAAAGGCGCGAGATGACACAATTTAGCTTACTGGGAATATCAGGTTCGCTTCGGGCGGCTTCGTTCAACCGAATGCTGATCCGTGAAGCAGGGCGGTTGATGGTGGATGCCACTTATACCGAGGCAAATTTGGACCTACCGCTTTATAACGGCGATGTTGAAGAGAATGAGGGCATTCCTGCAGGGGTGCAGTTGTTGTCGGATCAGATCGCGGCGGCAGATGCAGTGGTGATTTCGACACCTGAGTATAATCAGTCGTTTTCCGGTGTGCTGAAAAATGCGCTGGATTGGATCAGCCGGACCGAAGGGGCGCCTTGGGATGGCAAACCTGTGGCCATCGTGTCGGCCGCGGCAGGGCGGGCTGGCGGTGCGCGCGCGCAATACGCGTTGCGATTGGCGATGACGCCGTTCCGGCCAAGGTTGTTGATGGGACCTGAGGTGATGGTGGCGGGTGCACAGGGGCAGTTTGCGCAGGGGCAATTGATAGACGGGGAACACTACGCAACCTCTATGACGACATTGATGCAAGCGCTCAAAGCTGAGGCGGCGCTCATCGCCCGCTGACGCGCGCTTTTCGCTGAGCGCTGCGAAGAGACGTGCAGCAAAGAATGCCCGCATAGGGCATGATGAGCTTGGCGTTTTTAGGCGGGGTGGTTATGTTGAAACCAATGCAACTGAGCGAGTCCCAATAAATGCACCTTGATGTGCTCGACCTAAAAGCTTTCTACTACCGCTCTGCGCTGGGTCGCGCGGCACAACGGGCAGTGCGCGACCGCGTGGTCGAAATGTGGCCCGAAGCCAAAGGCCAAACCGTGGTCGGCTTTGGCTTCGCGGTGCCTTTGCTGCGCCCCTTCTTAATAGATGCACGCCGCGTGATCGGCTTGATGCCCGGCCCGCAAGGGGTGATGGCATGGCCAATGGGCATGAAAAACGTCGCTAGCCTTTGCGAAGAAACCCAATGGCCCCTGGAAACCGGATCCGTAGATAAACTGTTGTTGATGCACGGTCTCGAAACCTCGGATCATCCGTTTGACCTGCTTCAGGAATGTTACCGAGTGTTGGGCCCCGGCGGGCGCGCTCTGTTTGTGGTGCCCAACCGCGTTGGCATGTGGGCTCGCAGCGACCACACCCCGTTTGGCTATGGGCGGCCCTACAGCATTGGCCAACTCGAAGCGCTGCTGAAAAGCCACGGCTTGATCCCCGAACGCCATTACGGCGCGCTATATGCGCCGCCGTCTCACAAGCGGTTCTGGTTGCGCACCGGTGGGTTCTGGGAAAAGACTGGGCGCCGCATCCCAACCGTTGTGGCAGGTGGCGTGTTGATGGTTGAGGTCAGCAAACAAATTCCGGCCCCCAAAAGACCAGGCTTAAGTGCCGCAGTCCGCCGTCCCTTGCGGATACTGGAGGGGATGAAAACACCCGAGGCCAAGCCAGTTTGAGTCGAGGTAATTGGCACTACGACGCGCACTTTAAGACTTTTCCTCAGCCCTTTAAGCCACAGAAAGCCGCAAACGAACAAAAACGACGGCATCAATGCCCAGTCTGAAAAGCAGATACGGCCTTACTGCAATAATTACCTTGAACATCGTTGACTAGGATACCGGCATACTCGAGATCATAACAAATTGGCATCAAATTGACATGACGGCTGGTTGACAAACGTGTTGATTTCACGTGCCGCGCTTGATTGCGTTCAGGCACGTTAGCCTAGCATATCGGATTTAAATCAATACGATAGCCTATATATTTATAGCCGTGAGTGAAAGAGACTGCACGTTCGTTGCGCGTTCAATGAAGACCATTAAAGGTTGCGCAACTTTTCGAACCTACGTTCGAGCTCATCGGTCGGTACGATTCATGTTCCGATCAGGGAGAGTGATATGTTGTTAGTCGAGAAATACCGCCTTGCATTCGAAATTGCGCCAGTGCCGATGTTACTTGTGGCAGGATCGGGTGAAATTGTGCTGACGAACACGCATTTAAATCAATTGTTCGAGTATGATGACGAAGAGCTGATAGGCCAAAGAGTTGAAGTGCTGGTTCCAAAAGCCATTCGTTCCCATCACCCAAAGCTGCGCAAAAAATACGATGAGTCACCGTCGAAACGCGGCATGGGTGGAAACCGAGACCTCGTTGGCATGACCCGATCCGGAACGGCTGTGCCACTGGAACTTGGATTGGAGCAAGTGGTCGATGACAGTGGGGTAATGACGATGGTTGTTGCCATTGATATTCGGCAACGCAAAACCCACGAAGATCTGTTGAATTTGGCCATGAATGCGGCCGCCAGCGCAATGGTGATGTTTGACGAACAAAAAGGCATTGCGTTCGTTAACAAAGCTGCGGAGGCTTTGTTTGGCCATCGAGAGGAGGATCTGTTGGGAAAGCACATTGAGACATTGATTCCTGAGCACATCCTACTCAAACGCCCAGACTATGTTAAAGAGTTCATGGACGTAGACGAGCCCAGTGCAATGGGGGCGGGGCGTGGTCTCGTTGCCCTTCATCGCAACGGACGCCACATTCCAGTTGAAATCACTTTGACTCCAGTCGTATCCCCCGATGGAAAAATGATCTTGAGTACGATTAATGATCTGACAGAACGCATCGAAGCGGCCCAAATTGTTGAACAAAAGTCTAAGGAACTCGAAGCTCTTAACATCGAGTTGTCTCACTTTGCCAACAGCGCCAGTCATGATTTGAAAGCACCGCTTTCCTCAATAAGTGGCCTGCTGAGTATTTGCCTAGAAGACTTGGCTGACAACAATATCGAAGACGTCGAGGAGCACCTCAAGACGATTTTAGATATTAGCCGCCGTAGTGCTGAGAAGGTCGAGGGTGTTCTCAAAATAGCTCGGGCAGGGAGAGAACCTATTCTGGTTGAGCCGGTCCAGTTTGAACAGGTAATAGGCGAGACGTGGACAGATATTAGTGCGGGCAATGACAAGAAGCCCGACCTAATTTTGGACATGCAACATCATAGACCAATCCACACCGAGTTGCCGACACTAAAAGTGATTTTGGAAAACCTATTGTCGAACGCCATCAGATATGTAGACGCCGCGAAACCGAACCCATTCATTCGGATTCAAAGCAGCACCATAAACGGCATTCTGCACGTCACCGTCTCGGACAATGGGATAGGTATTTCCAAGGAAAATCTGAATAGGGTTTTCGAAATGTTCAAGCGCCTCGATACGCGAAGCGGTGATGGGCTGGGGCTTACGTTGGTTCGCAAGCAGCTTGACAGAATGGGTGGAACAGTGAGTGTCAAAGGCGCTGAAGGGGAGGGCGCGGAATTTACGTTTACGCTTCCTCAAGGAAAGGAAGCAGCATGAAAAAAATCTCGGTAGTGGTCATAGATGACGAAAAGGTAGACCGGTATATTGTGAAGCGCCGGATGTCCAAATTGGATGTTTTTGGCGACGTGATTGAAGCAACCAACGGGGATAGGTTTCTTGACGAGTATTTTCAAAACGAAAACGAATTCCAAGACAGTGTCCCGCCGCCTCTTCTGTTATTGATGGATGTCAATATGCCGGGAAGGAATGGCTTTGAAACTGTTGAAGAGATTCAGCGGCGTATGGTAGATGGCAGAGGTCCCGAAAGCATCGTCATTATGATGTTTACGTCATCAGGTAATGAGAATGATCGAGCACGAGCAGAAACCTTGGATGCGGTCAAAGGGTACATTACAAAGCCACTCGATGAAAAGGGTATCGAAACCATTCTTGAGCTTTATGAACAATACTAAACTGGCGGCGGGGTTGGCCAAGACGAAGCTGGCCTTACCATTCTAGTTTACGGAATGGCCGCCGTCAGCCAGTTTTGACTGTTCCGGATATCAAGCATGCCTGTGGGCGGCGACAAGAAATCCTTTGTCGAATGTGGCGGCCGGAAACATTCGGCGCTGCGTCCGAAAGTAGTGAATACCAGATCAGATCTGAGGCGGTCACAATTCCTAATTAGACCATGAGCATTATTCAGGGTGCCTAATGGGCTAGCACCCAAAAAGAGGGTGTTTGTAAACCCAATTTTCCGTATAAAAAGCGACATACTGCATCGAAGTCGCCGGAGGAATAATGAGGCAAACCGAAAGAATCATAGAGGGATTAGCGGTACCAATCATTGCGGTGGATGCAAAACTCCGACTTCTTGCCATGAACAGCCTTGCCAAACAGGCCTTCAACGAAGCGGGCAGTGATTTTGTCTTTGATCACTTTATGGCGCGTGTTAGCGGTTTGCAGGTGGTGCTGGAGCGAACCATTGAAAATGGGCGACCTTCAACAATCAAGATCAAACCCAAAGCAGGGTTTCGCTCGGACTATAAAGTTACACTGAAAAATATAGGCGCATTGAACGGGGTGGAGTCACCAGTTGTGTTGATGACGTTCGAAGACCGATCACTCTTAAATGACCTTAAGGCGATGCGGATCGGGTTTGTCGCCAACGTCAGTCATGAAATCAGATCGCCCCTGACGGCCATATCCGGATTTGTGGAAACCCTGCAGGGCCCCGCTATTGAAGATGTCGCTTTGCGGACACGATTTTTGGGCATGATGGCAAAAGAAGTGACCCGTATGACCAATCTGGTTTCAGATCTTTTGTCACTCTCTCAAGTTGAAGCAAAGGAACGGCGCGCACTTAAAAACAAGGTGGATATGACGTCGGTTATCGAACAATCGGTTCAATCGGCAACGCCTATTGCGCAAACGTTGGGAAAAAGGCTGGATGTTAAATCCGATGTGGATTTGCCCACTGTCATGGGCCGTCAGGATGATATGGTTCGGGTCCTAATTAATCTGCTTGAAAACGCGATTCATTATAGCCGACCAGATGGCGAAATACACCTGACAGTCCATGTCGATTGCGGCGATAATCCGTTAGGGCAAACGGCGATTTCAATTTCCGTCACCGATGATGGCGAAGGCATTGCCGCCGATGAAATTCCCTTCCTGACTCAGCGGTTCTACCGCGTAGACAAAAGCCGGTCACGCAATATGGGGGGCACGGGGCTGGGGCTGGCGATCGTGAAACACATCCTTGTGCGCCATCGTGGTGAATTGGTTATTGAAAGCGTTCTTGGGCAAGGGTCGACATTCACCATCTATCTGCCAGTGGCCCCCCAGGAAAAAATCAACCTGTCATAAAACTGTTACCCAGCTGTCATAAAGCTGAATCGTTCCTGCGCAAAACAGGGGGTGCTCAAAAGTGAGCGCAATTCTTAACAGGAGACGATGAATGTCTGTTCGTTCAAAATTTACCGTGGCCGCTGTGCTGCTGACAATCGCCGCACCCGCACTGGCGCGGGACCAAATTAGCATCGTGGGTTCGTCCACAGTGTTTCCGTTCTCAACTACTGTCGCCGAACGGTTTGGCAAATCCACTGACTTCAAAACACCCGTGGTTGAGAGCACAGGGTCGGGCGGGGGTCTGAAGTTGTTCTGCTCAGGCGTAGGCGAAAAATTCCCGGACATAGCCAATTCGTCCCGACGGATTAAGTCCAGCGAAGTTGAGCTTTGCACCTCTAATGGGGTAATAGAGATTGTCGAGGCAACCATCGGTTTCGACGGCATCGTGGTGGCAAATTCGACAGAAGCCGCGCAAATGAATATTAGCCTTCGCGATGTTTTCTTGGCATTGGCCAAAGATGTTCCAACAGGTGATGGCACGACAACCCAGCCAAACTCCTACAACACATGGAATCAGATAAACCCCGATCTGCCTGCAGTTAATATTGAAGTGTTTGGCCCGCCCCCCACATCCGGCACTCGCGACGCATTTGCCGAATTGGCAATGGAAGGTGGTTGTAAAACCTTTGATTGGATCAAAGCGCTGAAAAAAGTGAACAAGTCAGCTTATAAGACTCTGTGCCACACCCTGCGTGAAGACGGCGCTTACATCGAAGCCGGTGAAAACGACAACCTGATCGTGCAAAAACTGCAAGCCAATCCCGCCGCTATGGGTATCTTTGGCTACAGCTTTCTCGAGCAAAACAGTGATATTGTTCAAGGAGCGATCGTAAACGGTGTCGCTGCCGAATTCGAGGAAATCGCCGCCGGCAGTTACCCAATTGCCCGCTCGCTGTTTTTCTATGTGAAAAAGGCGCATGTCAGCATGGTTCCGGGGATCCAGGAATTCCTGGCCGAGTTCACCAATGAGAACACTTGGGGTGACGAAGGGTATCTGACCGACAAAGGCCTGATCCCTTTGTCTGCGGAGGAACGTGCGCTTTGGGCCGAGAAAATCAACGGTCTTGCTCCGCTTGATATGTAGCCCAATCGCTCTGGGTCAGCCTTTGTTCGGCCCAGAGCATTTCTATTGAAAGTAAAAAAACATGTCAGAGCAGACTTGGAATATTACAAAGCCGGTGCGCCCAATGTGGTTGGACCATGTGGCGGTTTCGCTGCTGGGTGCTGCGGCAGGTGTTGCAATACTGGTGACCGCCGGCATCGTGTTTTCGTTGGTTTTTGAGGCCATCCAATTTTTTGGCAAAGTCCCTTTGAACGAATTCTTATTTGGACTGGAATGGAAACCGCAAACTGCTATTCGCGCTGATCAGATAGGCTCAAAAGGCAGTTTCGGAGTTTTGCCATTGATCAATGGAACCCTCCTGATATCGGCCATTGCCATGATCGTGGCCACGCCGCTGGGGCTCGCATCGGCGATCTATCTTTCGGACTATTCTAGTAAACGGATGCGGGGATGGACCAAACCCGCACTGGAAATATTGGCCGGTATTCCCACTGTGGTTTACGGGTTTTTCGCAGCCTTAACGCTGGCCCCATTCATTCGAGTGACGGGTGGCCAACTGGGTCTGGAAATCGCCTCCGAAAGCGCGCTGGCAGCCGGAATTGTCATGGGGATAATGATTGTGCCGTTGATTTCATCGCTGTCGGATGACGTGATCCATTCGGTGCCACATTCATTGCGCGATGCATCGATTGGCCTGGGCGCGACGCAGTATGAAACCATCCGAAAGGTGATTTTGCCTGCGGCCATGCCGGGTATATCAGGTTCGCTATTGCTGGCCGCCTCGCGTGCGATAGGCGAAACCATGATCGTTTTGATGGCCGCGGGCATGGCGGCGAAATTAACGCTCAACCCACTGGATGCGGTCACCACAATCACCGTACAAATTGTGGCGCTTTTGACCGGTGATCAGGAATTTGACAGCGCGAAAACCCTATCGGCCTTCGCACTTGGCTTGTTCCTGTTCATCATTACCCTTTGCATCAATGTGATCGCTTTGAACATCGTGCGGAAATATCAGGAACAATATGATTGATTTGACAAAAAAGGCAGGTTTCAACCTGTCATCGCGTCACCGTGCAGAGCGGCGTTTCCAATGGGCTGGACGTTCAGCCATCCTCATCGCGCTTTTGTTTTTGGTCATCATGATTGGCACAATTGCCCGTGATGCCAGCGGTGTTTTCCGGCAAACTCAAATCGCGGTGCAGGTCGATTTAGACGCCGAAACACCTAGCAGCAGCTATGGGCGCATTATCAAAACCGCCCTGCGCGACATGTTTCCAGATGTAAGCACCCGTCGTGATAAAAAGCGCCTCTATAGTTTGGTCAGCCCTGAGGGCAGTTTTGAAATCGCTCGAATGGTCGTTGACAACCCCGCTCTGATTGGGGGGAGCCATCGATTGTGGCTTACCGCGTCGGACGATTTGGATCTCTATCTGCGCGGCAAGGTCGATACCAACCTGTCTGAACACCAGCGCCGGATTTCGGACGCTGAAATCAGGTGGGTTGATAACTTGCGAGCGGCAGGCCATCTGCGCCGCGTGATCAACTGGGGTTTCTTGACCAAAGGCGACAGTCGCGAGCCTGAAATTGCCGGTATCTTTAGCGCCCTAGTTGGTTCGGCCTATTCGTTGGCGGTGTGCTTTGCGCTCTCATTTCCAATCGGGATCGGGGCCGCGATTTACCTAGAGGAATTCGCGCCAACCAACTGGGTATCAGACTTGATCGAAGTGAATATCAACAATCTGGCCGCCGTGCCATCAATCGTGTTTGGCCTTTTGGGCCTGTCGATTTTTCTGGGCTATTTGGGGCTGCCCCGATCCTCGCCCTTGGTTGGCGGAATGGTGCTGGCATTGATGACATTGCCGACAATCATCATCGCTGCGCGCGCCGCTTTGCGTGCTGTGCCGCCATCCTTCAAAGAGGCCGCCTTGGCATTAGGGGCAAGCCCGGTGCAGGCCGTGTTTCACCATGTTTTTCCTGTCGCAATGCCGGGCATGCTAACGGGCGCCATCATCGGTATGGCACAGGCTTTGGGAGAAACCGCGCCCTTGCTGATGATTGGAATGGTCGCGTTTATCGTCGATGTTCCAGAGTCCATTCTGGAACCAGCAACCGCGCTGCCGGTGCAAATTTTTCTCTGGGCCGACAGCCCGGAGCGCGCCTTCACCGAAAAAACCGCAGCCGCGATTGTCGTTTTGCTGATCTTTTTGATCGCCATGAACCTGATCGCTATCCTGTTGCGCCGCAAACTTGAAACAAGGTTTTAATCATGACTGATCCGATTATCACGGCACGAGGTATCGACATATTTTACGACACCACACAGGCGATCAAGGGTGTCGATCTGGACATTTTACCCAACAAGGTGACAGCGTTGATTGGGCCATCCGGTTGCGGCAAATCCACGTTTTTGCGGGCTATAAATCGGATGAACGATCTGATCCCGATTTGCCACATGAACGGCGAGTTGAAAATCGTCGGGCAAGATATTTATGCGCCGGAGGTCGATGTGGTTGCCTTGCGCGCGCAAGTGGGCATGGTGTTTCAAAAACCAAACCCGTTCCCAAAATCGATTTTTGAAAACGTGGCCTATGGTTTGAAAATCCACAAAATGACCACCTCCAAATCTGAACTCCAAGACCGTGTGGAATGGAGCCTGAAAAGTGCTGGATTATGGAACGAGGTTTCTGACCGACTTGATCACGCAGGCAACAGTCTGTCGGGTGGGCAACAACAACGCCTGTGTATCGCGCGGGCCATCGCGGTGAAACCCAAAGTGATATTGATGGATGAACCTTGCTCAGCGCTTGACCCAATTGCGACGGCCGTGGTCGAGGAACTGATCGACAACCTGCGCGAGGAATACACAATTGTGATCGTGACCCATTCGATGCAACAAGCCGCACGCATTTCGCAACGGACTGCGTTTTTTCATCTTGGGAGTCTGGTTGAATATGGGGATACCAAGACCATTTTCACCATGCCTGCGGATGAGCGCACACAAAACTATATCACCGGACGCATTGGTTAGGACAGTCAGCATGACACAGGAACACATCGTCAAACAGTTCGACAAGAACCTTGAAAAAATCAAAACGACCATTGTTGAAATGGGCGGCTTGGTTGGTTTGCAGCTCAATGATGCGACGGCTGTTTTGTCCGCATATGATGCGGCAGAAGTTGAACGCATCAGCACCTATGACCGTATCATAAACGGTCTAAACAAAGACATACATGATCGGGCTGAAATCTTGATTGTCCGTCGCCAGCCCGTAGCGCTTGATCTGCGGCAAACCCTTGCGCCGATCAATATTTCTGGCGAGTTGGAGCGCATCGGCGATCACGCCAAATCAACAGCCAAACGCGCCTACACTATTCATACCATTCCGTCTGATGACGCGGCAATTGAGCTGTTTGCACGGATGAGTGTGGTCGTGCAGGCTATGCTGAATGACGTTTTGAAGGCTTACGAAGACGCGGATATTAAATTGGCCGCCAAAATCATTGCGCAGGACAAAGAGGTGGATATTTTGAACAAGAAGTTGCTTCAAGGGGTGATTGAAACACTTGCAAAAGCCCCGGGAATGGCGGAAAGCCTTATCCATCTCACCTTGATTTCGCGGAACTTTGAACGTATCGGCGACCACATCTGCAATATCGCTCGTTATGTGCATCAGATCGTGACCGGCGACGATTTGAAAGCATCAAGCCACACTGCCCATGCCCGAACGGATATATGATGAGCATCACCGCCCCAAGAGTTTTGGTTATTGAAGACGAGCCCTCTCAAGTCGAAATCCTGCGGTTTAACCTGCATCAAAAAGGCTTTGATGTTTGTGTTGCCATGGATGGCGAAGAGGGGTTGCAGGCCGCGATTGAAGATCCGCCCGATTTGATATTACTCGACTGGATGCTGCCCAATATGTCTGGCATCGAAATTTGTCGCAAGTTGCGGCGCGCCAAACAAACTCGCGAGATTCCCGTCATCATGCTGACCGCCCGTTCTGAGGAACGCGACAAAGTCCGCGGGTTGGACATCGGTGCGGATGACTACATCACCAAACCGTATTCGATCAAGGAGCTGATCGCCCGTATTCACAGTGCCCTGAGACGGCCCACGGCCAGCATTGTTGAACACAAAGTTGTCGTTGGCGTGATCGAAATGAACCTGGAAAAACACAGGGTGGTGAGCGACGGTACGGTGATCAATCTGGGGCCGATTGAATTTCGGCTTTTGGCATCCCTGATGCAAAATCCTGAGCGGGTTTTTTCACGTGAACAGCTGCTCGATCAGGTTTGGGGGATGTCTGCCGATCTGGAAACCCGCACCGTTGATGTTCACATCGGCCGTCTAAGGCAAGCCTTGTCTGCGACCAATGGGAAAAAACAAATCCGCACCGTGCGCGGTTTTGGATATGCTGTGAATTTCACCTGAAGCGACATGAATGCGCGGGGCCAAATTCAGCTTTCTGTATTTTTGGCATCAACATCCTGTAAAAGTATTTCCAAAAATGCATTCGCACCAACCGAGATACGCTTACCTTTGTGCTGGGCCACATGCCAGTGCCTCAAGATTGGAAAGCCGACTATTTTCAACTCTACCAACTTGCCAACACTTAATTCCAAACGCGCTGATCCCCGCGAGATAACCGAAATCCCAAGGCCTGCCATGACGGCTTCGGTTATCGCCTCATTGGCGCCGAGCTCCATTCTTACGGTTGGGGCGATGCCTTCGTTTGCAAAATAGCGTTCCGTCGCAATGCGCGTTCCTGAGCCTTTTTCTCGCATGATAAAGGCTTCTTCCGCGAGTTCGGACGCGGGGATGGTTTCTTTGCCAGCCAGTCGGTGGTCTGGCGCTGCGATCACAACGATCGGATTTTCCGCATATCTATACCAATCTGCTTCCATGCTGTCGGGGATGGTTCCCAGAACATATAAATCATCCTCATTGGCGGCAAAACGTTCGAGGAGCTCCTCGCGGTTGCCAACCGTAAGCGACACATCAATGCGCGGATACTTACGGCAAAAATCACCAAGGCGGCGCGGGATGTCATATTTCGCGGTCGACACCACGGACACGCGCAAACGCCCTCTTGCCATCCCACGAAGTTCAGCTAGGCGCATGTTCATCCGGTCCAATTCGTCCAACGTCTCACGCGCCGAGGCAAGCACGACTTCGCCCGCTTCGGTCAGATACAGCCGCTTGCCAATCCGTTCGATCAGTGCACTGCCAACGTTTTCTTGCAATTGGCGAACCTGCGTGAACACGGCGGGCTGGGTCAGATTAAGTTCCTCAGCGGCACGGGTATAGGACAGGTGCCGCGCGACGGATTGGAAGATTTGTAACTGGCGAAGGCTGGCCATAAGAATTTACCTCAATGAATAGTATCTCTAAATACTATTCATTTTTCAAAAGTCTGGCAACTGCGTATGTTCCCATAAATGCAGAACCGTAAGTCACAAAGGCTTACCACTGGGAGGAACTTGATAATGAATGTCCAACGCAAGAAATACGACGCCGGAGTGAAAGATTATCGCTCTACCTATTGGGAACCAGAATACAGCGTAAAGGAAACGGACATTCTGGCCGTTTTCAAAGTTATCCCGCAAGATGGCGTTCCACGCGAAGAGGCCGCCGCAGCCGTTGCTGCCGAAAGCTCCACCGGAACATGGACCACAGTATGGACCGACCTTTTGACAGATTTGGATCACTACAAAGGCCGTTGTTACCGGATCGAGGATGTGCCGGGGCAGGACGAGGCCTTTTATGCCTTCATCGCCTACCCAGCTGATTTGTTCGAAGAAGGGTCTGTCGTCAATGTGATGACTTCGATCGTTGGCAACGTGTTTGGCTTTAAGGCGGTTCGGTCCCTGCGTTTAGAGGATATTCGTTTTCCAATCTGGTTCGTAAAAACCTGTTTTGGCCCACCGCATGGTATCCAAGTCGAACGCGACAAAATGGATAAATACGGCCGTCCATTGTTGGGCTGTACGATCAAGCCAAAGCTGGGCCTGTCTGCTAAAAACTATGGGCGTGCTGTATACGAAGTGCTGCGCGGCGGTCTGGACTTTTCCAAGGACGACGAAAACGTAAACTCGCAGCCGTTCATGCGCTGGCGGGACCGGTTTCTGTTCTGCCAAGAAGCCATCGACAAGGCCGAGGCGGAAACCGGAGAACGCAAAGGTCACTACCTGAATGTAACGGCTGGCACGGTTGAGGAAATGTTCCAGCGGGCCGAGTTTGCCAAGGAAATTGGCTCTCCAATCATCATGTCAGATTACCTGACGATGGGGTGGGCGGCGCATAACTCCTTGTCCAAATGGTGCCGCGAAAACGGGATGCTGCTGCATGTTCACCGCGCCATGCACGCCGTGATGGATCGCAACCCGAACCACGGCATCAACTTCCGCGTTCTTGCCAAAATACTGCGCCTGCTTGGAGGGGACCACCTGCACTCGGGGACCGTGGTTGGTAAACTTGAAGGGGACCGCAACGCGACCATGGGTTGGATCAACTTGATGCGCGACAAATTCGTCAAAGAAGACCGCAGCATGGGGGTATTTTTTGATCAAGATTGGGGCTCGATGCCCGGCGTTTTCCCGGTCGCTTCGGGAGGTATCCACGTTTGGCATATGCCTGCACTGGTTTCGATTTTCGGCAATGATTCCGTGCTGCAATTTGGCGGGGGAACGTTGGGCCACCCTTGGGGCAACGCCGCCGGTGCAGCCGCGAACCGTGTGGCACTCGAGGCTTGCGTTCAGGCGCGCAACGAGGGGCGCGAGCTTGAAAAGGAAGGCAAAGACATCCTGATCAAAGCTGCAAAGCACAGTCCGGAGCTGAAGGTTGCTATGGAGACATGGAAAGAAATCAAGTTCGAATTCGACACGGTCGACAAGCTCGACGTGCAGCACCGTTGATCCAGAACCACGCGAAAGGAATATGAAATGAGCACTATTCAAGATTACCCGTCCCGCCTGTCCGACCCATCCACGCGCAAAATGGAAACCTTTTCCTACCTGCCGGAAATGACCAAGGACCAAATCCGCAAGCAAGTCGAATGGATCGTCAAAAACGGCTGGAACCCGGGCATCGAGCACACCGAGCCAGAGCATGCCCGCGACTATTATTGGTATATGTGGAAGTTGCCGATGTTCGGCGAAACTGATGTTGATGCGATCCTAGCCGAGCTGGAAACTTGTCACAAAGCTAATCCGGGAAACCACGTCCGCCTTTTGGGATATGACAATTTCACCCAAAGTCAGGGTGCAAACATGGTCGTTTATCGCGGCAAAATGATCTGAAAACCTGCGCGGCAGTTCGATCCGATTTTGGGTCTTTCGTAAACTTAGAGGTGAAGTATGAACACTATGATCTCTGATCACATTATCGCAACGGAACCCTGGTATCGGCCTGTCAGCGATGAGGTGAGCCTGTTTCAAGCGGCTTATGATGCCCGAATGCCGGTCATGCTGAAAGGTCCGACCGGTTGCGGGAAAACCCGATTTGTTGAGCATATGGCTTGGAAGTTGGGCCGTCCGTTGGTCACTGTGGCCTGCAACGAAGACATGACCGCATCCGATCTGGTAGGGCGTTTCTTGCTCGATGCCGATGGCACCAAATGGCAGGATGGTCCGCTGACATTGGCGGCACGGCATGGCGCGATTTGTTACCTCGATGAAGTCGTCGAGGCGCGCCAAGACACCACCGTTGTGATCCACCCGCTAACCGACAACCGCCGCGTGTTACCGCTTGAGAAAAAAGGTGAACTGCTCGAAGCTCACCCCGACTTCTTTCTCGTGATCAGTTACAATCCCGGCTACCAATCTTTGATGAAAGACCTCAAACAGTCCACCAAGCAACGCTTTGGCGCGCTGGATTTCAACTGGCCGGAAGTCGATGTTGAAATCGAAATTGTCGCGCATGAATCCGGTGCGGACCAAGAGACTGCCAAAAAGCTGGTGGATATCGGCGAACGCGCGCGCAATCTTAAGGGGCATGGTTTGGATGAGGGCATTTCAACACGTATGCTCATACATGCAGGTAAATTGATCAGCCAAGGGGTCGCGCCAGCCCCCGCTTGCAGGATGGCGCTTGTGCGTCCGATCACGGATGATCCAGATATGCGGGATGCGCTTGATGCCGCTGTCGCCACATACTTTTGATCCCGCCATCTCTGCTGATGTTTTCTCAGATTTGCCGCCCGAGCATTCGGACTTGCCACAGCAGCTGCCAGAAGTTGCCAAAATGGCCCTTGCCAGCGCGCTCCCTGATGTTCGCCGCAAACTAAGCCCGCGTGGCTTGGACACGTGGCTGCGTGGTGCGGATGCTTTGGTTCAAATCGGGCGTGGCGACGGTACGATCCGCGCTTGGATTGAAGCCATGCCTGAAGTCGCCCGTGATCTAGGCGAAGATGTTTTGGCCGACATGGCCGGGGCCTGCCTCGGCTTTGCTTCTCGCACATCGGGCGGTGTGATTGAGCAAATCATCGACACAGCCCCTTTCGTTGCCCGCCGTCTGGGCGATGCCGAATTGTTTGCCAGCTACCTGCGATTTTTGGAACACATCCTTGCCCGCGCCCCAAGGGTGATGCGTCCGTTGTTGGACCATATGGCAGAGTTGTTGAACGTGCTGACGCTAGGAGGTCTGCGGCGGTGGGCTGATTGGGGAATTGATGCGCACCGCACCGAATATGCCGAGTTGGAACGCTTTTTTTCGCTGCAAACAGAATCCGCGCGTGCGATGCTTCAAGCGGAGCGTAAGGGTGTGGTTTTGGTTGACGTACAGCGTCGTTTGGCGATGTATCTGCGGGCGCTTTGGGGGCGAGACTTCATGCTGGTTCCCACAGCGGGTGACTTTGAAACACGGGCAGGGCTGCAGCCGTTTGCTGCCGAATATAAACTGCATTTGCCGGATGCACTGGATGATTGGCAAGGCATCCCAGCGCTCGATATCTACCGCGCGCAGGCGGCCCATCTTGCGGCCCATTTTGCCGCGATGAAAACACCCATTTCCGCCGAAGGTCTGGTGCCGTTGCAAATGACTTGTGTCGGCCTGATCGAAGACGCGCGAGCTGAAGAATTGGCCATCACACTCTTCCCCAAACTGCGGGCATTTTGGAGCCGGTTTCACAGCGAAACCGCAGCTGGTATGGCAGGGCAGTTTGACCACATAGCGCGTGCGTTGATCACGCCAGATTTACCGACAGATGATGGTCACGCGGCATGGGTGCAATGCCGGTTTGCAGATATGGATATGTCTGATCCGCAAGCGGCACGCACTCTTGGACTTGCCCTTGCAGATCGTTTGTATGGGGTGCCCTATTCGCCTCACGGCGACATACCATCTTGTCCCTATCGTTGTGACAACCGGATACTCTGGGAATACGAAGAAGTCGACTGGGAGCAATCGACCGCTGCCGCCAGCGAACAAGTTCGAAAACATGTATCGGTTACTGAAATGGTCAATGAAGTCGAGGTCGAAACTGCTGGCGATGATGCGCAAGAAATCTGGGTGCAGTCAGCCGAATTTTTCGATGACGAGGGCAACAGCTTTAATGAACGCGAAGGCAAAGAGCCAACCTCGCCCCCGGTTCTTTACGAAGAGTTTGACCACACGATCCAAATGGCCCGCCCCGCATGGGCGACGGTGCGTGAGGTGCGCCCGAAACTTGGTGACCCACAGCAGGTGGACGAAATTCTCGACGAAAACCGCCACATTACCAATCGCTTACGCCACCTTATGGACGCTATGCGCCCGCAAGGCAGCCAGCGTATCCGCAAGCTGGAAGACGGGGATGAGCTGGACTTGAATGCGGCAGTGATGGCGGCCGTTGACATCCGAATGGGTCGACAACCTGATCCCCGTGTGATGATGCGCACTGTGCGTCACACGCGAGATACCGCTGTGATGGTGCTGTTGGATCTGTCGGAATCCACCAACGATCCAGCCCCCGGAGGCAAGACAATTTTACAGCTGACACAATCGTCCTGCGTTCTTTTGTCCGAAGCCATCCACCGTGTCGGTGACAGCTTTGCCATTCATGGGTTTTGCTCGGATGGGCGCCAGAACGTCTTTTACAATCGCTTCAAGGATTTTGAACAGCCTTGGGCCAGCCTTTCCAAGGCGCGATTGATGGGTGCAGAGGGGCGACTTTCGACCCGAATGGGAGCCGCGATCCGCCACGCCACCACACATTTGGAGCAGGTCAAAGCGTCGCGAAAACTGATGTTGGTGCTGACCGACGGGGAACCGGCAGACATTGATGTTCGAGATCCGTTTTACCTGCGTCACGACGCGCGTCATGCCGTGGATGCGGCCAGACGCAAGGGTGTGGTGCCGTTTTGTCTGACGCTTGATCCGCGCGCCGACGCCTATGCGCAACGGATATTTGGCGGTCGCAATGTGCAGGTTCTGGATCGCGTGGAGCGCTTGCCTGAGCGGCTACCACAGCTATACGCCAGCCTCACAAGCTGACGGCGCTGGGCAGAAATGTACCATTCAACGCTTCGATCCGTTCGGCAATCCGTTTGGTCGCAGGTCCGCGTTCCACATGTGCTGGCCAGACCAAATACCAATGGCGCACAATCGGCAGACGTGGCCCTCGTAACAGCGCCAGCTTGCCCTGTTCCAACTCGTCGTGAACGGTATGCAGCGACAATAAGGCAATCCCAAGCCCGGCGCGAACAGACTGTTTGATCGTCTCATTAGAGGTCATTTCGACAATTTTGGCAGCGGGGCCTTCTTCAAAGCGCTCCAAGAACCGTTGCATTAAGGTTCTGGTGCCCGACCCAGCTTCGCGCGAAATGAAAGTTTCCTGCATCAACAGGGCAGGGTCAAACCCATCTTGAGAGGCCAATTGATGATCAATTGGCAGTATGACGCCGTGAGGATGGGCACCTAGAGGGGTCGAATGCACCGCGGGCATGCGTGGTGGGCGCCCCATGATCGCCAATTCGCAACGGCCTTCGTCCAAGTCTGAGATGACCGATTGGCGGTTGCCAACACGCAGCGAGATTCCGATTTCGGGCTCTGTTTGGGACAGAATTCTCACCAGCCCGGGCGCGAAATATTTGCTGGTAGAAACCACCGATATCGTCACATGTCCGATCAAGCCTGTTGAACGAGCGTGAATATGGTCCCCTACCTGCGACAAAATGCTCTCTATGCGCTTTGCCGCGCGCAGCATCTCTGATCCTTCGGGCGTCAGTTGTGTTGTCCCCGAACCCGAGGGGCGCACCAAAATCGGCACTCCTGCCGCTTTCTCTAAGTTTTTGATTTGGCTATGAATTGCTGGGATTGTTTGGCCTATTTCGGCGGCAGCTGCTGTTAGACTTCCCTGCGTTGCAACCGCATTTAGCGCCCGCAATTGTTTTAGGGTTATGGCATCTAGACGGATCATTTTAGAATAAATTTAAACCTTTGTTACATTATTTAAATTTCATAAAAATCCGTTTTACGCAAGTGTCCAATTGCGATCTGATTCGTGAAGGGGAGATGCAGCATGACAAATATTTTGAGCGAACTACCGGAGGCTGTAGCACCCGAAATGGCGCGCACAATTGAGCAGTTGGCCGTTGTGATGGCCGAAGTGGCGCAACGCATTGCACGCGGCGGTATTGATGAAAATCTGGCTGACGCAAGGGGTACGAACCTTGGGGGCGACGGGCAAAAAGCGCTCGACGTGATCGCAGACGACGCTTTTATGGCGGCGTTGAAGCAATCCGACGTGCGGTATTACGCCTCTGAAGAACAAGATGACACCGTCATTCTGAATGCACAAGGCAGCCTCGCGCTTGCGATTGATCCATTGGATGGATCTTCAAATATCGACACCAATGTTTCCATTGGCACCATCTTTGCAATCTACGATGCAGAAGACACACCTGAGGCAAGCTTCTTGCGATCAGGCCGTGAAATACGCGCCGCAGGCTATTCGATTTTCGGACCGCAATGCTGCCTTATCATCAGCTTTGGTGACGGTGTTTTGAAATACGTGTTTGATCCCACAACAGGGCAATTTATGTTTACCGGCAAGATTAAATCCGTTCCAGAAGAGTCAACGGAATACGCCATCAACGCGTCAAACTACCGGCATTGGCCCGCACCTGTCCGTGCATATATCGACGACCGTGTGGCGGGCACTGACGGCCCGATGGAACAAGATTTCAACATGCGCTGGATCGCTTCCTTGGTTGCTGAAACACACCGGATACTGACGCGCGGCGGTATTTTCCTTTATCCAAGCGACGCCCGAAAAGGGTATGAAAAGGGCCGCCTAAGATTGCTCTATGAATGCGCCCCAATTGGTTTTTTGATTGAGCAAGCGGGCGGGCGGGCCACCGATGGCACAGAGCCAATCCTTGACGCAGTGCCTGACCAGTTACACGCCCGAACCTCCTTTGTTTTTGGCAGCGCCAACAAAGTCACACGCATGGCCACCTATTTCGACCTTCCAGATCAGGAGGCCGCGGCACTGTTTAATGAACGCGGTCTATTTAGAGGATAAGACATGAGCAAGAAACATCCCATCATCAGCGTTACTGGGTCTTCCGGCGCCGGAACATCGACGGTTAAGGATACGTTTGATCAGATTTTTCGTCGCGAGGGCAGCAAGGCCGTTACGATCGAGGGCGATGCGTTCCATCGCTTTAACCGCGCCGACATGCGCGATGAGTTGGCCAAACGGCGTGAAGCGGGCGATGAGACGTTCTCGCATTTCTCATACGAAGCAAATGAGCTGGGCGAGCTTGAACGGGTGTTTCGTGAATATGGTGAAACCGGCGAAGGCCGTTCGCGGCACTACGTACATGACCAAAGCGAAGCGGAGCGCCATGGCGTGCCGCCTGGCGAATTCACAGCATGGGCACATTTTGAAAACGATACCGACCTTTTGTTTTATGAGGGGCTTCATGGTGCCGTCGTAAATGGTGAGGTCGACCTGCCAAAATACGCTGATTTGAAGATTGGCGTCGTGCCGGTGATCAATTTGGAATGGACGCAGAAAATCCACCGTGATCGTGCTTCGCGCGGGTATTCGACCGAGGCGGTCACCGACACGATCCTGCGCCGGATGCACGCCTATGTTCATTGCATCTGCCCCCAATTCACCGAAACCGACATCAACTTTCAGCGTGTGCCGATGGTCGACACCTCCAATCCGTTCGTTGCTCGTTGGATCCCAACGCCAGACGAAAGCCTTGTGGTTATCCGGTTCCGGAATCCACGCGGCATCGATTTCCCTTACCTAACCTCGATGATTTCTGGGTCGTGGATGAGCCGCGCAAATTCGATTGTTATTCCGGGAAACAAACAGGATTTGGCGATGCAGCTGATCCTGACACCGCTGATCGACCGGCTGGTCACAAACGCTCGCAAGTTGCGCAGCTAAGGAGAATTCCATGAACACTGAGACAACATCAGCAGATGAAACCGCCATGGCCAACGCCATCCGCGTGCTTGCTATGGATGCGGTACAGGCCGCAAATTCCGGCCATCCGGGTATGCCGATGGGTATGGCAGACGTGGCTACCGTATTGTTCAACCGTTTTATCACGCTTGACCCGTCGGACCACAAATGGCCAAACCGCGACCGCTTTGTGCTGTCGGCAGGGCATGGGTCGATGCTGCTTTATGCGGTCAACCATTTGTTGGGCTATGACGACATGGGCATGGATCAGATCCGTTCCTTTCGTCAGTTTGGCAGCCGCACCGCTGGCCACCCCGAATTTGGCCACGCTAAGGGGATCGAAATGACCACCGGCCCGCTGGGTCAAGGCGTCGCCACGGCGGTCGGCATGGCCCTTTCTGAGCGGATGGGCAACGCACGTTTTGCCGATCTGGTTGATCATTTCACTTATGTCATCGCGGGCGACGGTTGCCTGATGGAAGGCGTGAGCCATGAGGCCATCGACATGGCTGGACATCTGGGGCTGGGGCATCTGATTGTCATGTGGGACGACAACCGCATTACGATCGACGGTGACACGGATTTGGCGACTTCAACAAATCAGATGGCACGATTTGCGGCCTCGGGGTGGCATGTCCTAGATTGTGACGGCCACAACCCAACTGAAATCGCGACCGCGATTGAGGCTGCCCGCAACGACCCGCGGCCTTCAATGATCGCTTGTCGCACGCAAATCGGTTATGGCGCGCCGAACAAACAAGGCGGACATGACGTGCATGGCGCACCGCTCGGCGAAGACGAAATTGCGGCCACGCGGGCGCATTTGGGCTGGAACCATGCGCCGTTCGAAATTCCAGACGACGTCTATGCGGCATGGCATACGATCGCCAATCGCGGGGCCAAGGCGCGCACCGACTGGGAGGCAAAGCTGGCCGCTTCAAAGAACCGCGACAGGTTCAACGCCCATCTTGCCCAAGATGTGACGCCATTGACCAGCGCCATGGCCGCCCATAAAGCCCAGCTGATCAAAGATAAAACTAAGGTCGCCACACGCAAGGCCAGCGAAATGGCGTTGAACGTGGTCAATGAGGCCCTGCCATTTTCAGTCGGCGGCTCAGCGGATTTGACAGGGTCAAACCTGACGCGTTCAAAGGGTCAAGCTTCGGTAACCAAAGACGACTTCAGTGGCAGTTACATCCACTACGGCGTGCGTGAATTTGGCATGTCGGCGGCCATGAACGGCCTCGCGCTTTCGGGGCTATTTCGCCCTTATGGTGGGACGTTCCTTGTCTTTGCCGATTACGCACGACCAGCCATCCGGTTGGCCGCCTTAATGGAAATACCCACGGTATTCGTCATGACCCATGACTCGATTGGGCTGGGCGAAGATGGGCCAACACATCAACCTGTTGAGACCATCGCCAGCCTGCGAGCGATCCCCAACCTAACGGTGCTTCGTCCATGTGACGCTGTGGAAACGGCCGAGGCATGGGAAATCGCCACCGCCTCAAAAACGACGCCTGTGTTGATGGCACTATCGCGTCAAAATCTGCCGCTGGTGCGCGAAAACGCGTCATCCGAAAACATGACGGCGCGCGGAGCATACATCTTGCGCGACATCAGAGATCGGCAGGTCACGTTGATCGCCACCGGATCCGAAGTTGAAATCGCCATGGATGCTGCCGAGGCACTTGCCTCTGAGGGCATTCGTGCGGCCGTTGTGTCAGCCCCGTCGTTTGAATTGTTCAAGGCGCAGCCTGTCGACTATCAGGCCGGCGTCTTAGGCGAGGCGCCTCGCGTTGGGATCGAGGCCGCTATTCAACAGGGTTGGGACATGTTCCTGCGTCCCTCCGATTGCTTTGTTGGTATGACTGGTTTCGGTGCATCGGCCCCAGCCCCCCAGCTATACGAACACTTTGGAGTCACAGCAAAAGCTGTTTCTGACAAAGCCAAATCCATAATCTAACGAGGACAAAATGACAGTTAAAGTTGCAATAAACGGCTTCGGCCGTATCGGAAGAAATGTGCTGCGCGCCATCATCGAGTCTGGCCGCAAAGACATAGAAGTTGTCGCCATCAATGACCTTGGCCCGGTGGAAACCAATGCCCATCTGCTGCGGTTTGACAGCGTTCACGGACGCTTCCCTGCCGAGGTTACAACCGGCGAGGACTGGATCAATGTCGGGCGCGGCAAAATCAAGGTCACAGCGATCCGTAATCCGTCAGAATTACCATGGGCGAACGTAGATGTCGCATTGGAATGCACCGGTATTTTCACCACACGGGAAACCGCCAAAGCCCATTTGGAAAACGGCGCATCGCGGGTGCTGGTCTCGGCCCCTTGCACGGATGCTGACAAGACAATTGTCTTTGGCGTGAACGACAATGTTCTAAGCGTTGATGACACGGTTGTGTCGAACGCATCTTGCACGACCAACTGCCTGTCACCCGTCGTCAAAGCCCTGAACGATGCGATTGGTATTAAGCGCGGGTTCATGACCACGATTCACAGCTACACAGGCGATCAACCCACGCTCGATACCATGCATTCGGATCTTTACCGCGGACGTGCGGCGGCGCTGTCGATGATCCCGACCTCGACCGGTGCAGCCAAGGCTGTGGGTTTGGTTCTGCCAGAACTGGCGGGCAAATTGGACGGCGTTGCAATCCGCGTGCCCACGCCAAATGTTTCGGTTGTGGACCTGACGTTCGAGGCCCTGCGTGACACAGGTGTTGAAGAGATTAACACCGTGATCCGTGCCGCGGCTGACGGCCCGATGAAGGGCGTTTTGGGCTATACGGATTGTGCGAATGTGTCGATAGACTTCAACCACGACCCGCATTCGTCAATCTTTCATATGGATCAGACCAAAGTGATGACGGGCACCATGTGTCGCATCCTCAGTTGGTATGACAACGAATGGGGTTTTTCCAATCGAATGGCTGACACGGCCGTTGCGATGGGGAAACTGATCTGATGTCGCCCCAATCCATCACCGACGCGGATGTGTCCGGCAAACGGTTGTTGGTTCGGGCCGACCTGAACGTCCCCATGCAGGATGGCAAGATCACGGACAACACCCGAATTGACCGCTTTGCCCATGGCATGAAGCCGCTCTTGGCCAAGGGCGCACGTCTGGTGATCCTCACCCATATGGGACGTCCCGCCGGCGTGGCCAACGCAGCCCTTTCCGTCGAGCAATTGCGGTCTGCATTATCAGTGGCACTCGGGTTGCCTGTCCGGTTTTCCGAAACGAGCACCGGTACTGCGGCTGAAAATCGAGCCAACGCCTTGGCAAATGGCGAGGTTCTGCTGTGCGAAAACGTCCGGTTCAGCGCTGGGGAGGCGACCAATGACGCAGCACTTGCGGAACAATTTGCACGGCTTGGCGACATCTACGTCAACGATGCGTTTTCCTGTGCCCATCGCGCACATGCTTCTACCGAGGCTGTCGCGCGGTTGATGCCCGCCTATGCTGGACCTATGATGATGGAAGAGCTGTCTGCATTGCAATCAGCTTTGGAAGAACCGCTGCGCCCTGCTGTCGCCATCGTCGGGGGCGCAAAAGTGTCTTCCAAAATTTCGGTGCTTAAGAACCTCGTTGGTCGGGTGGACCACCTGATCGTTGGGGGCGGCATGGCCAATACATTTCTTTTTGCGGGCGGTGCACCTGTCGGTAAGTCTCTGTTTGAAGTTGAACAGATGGACACTGTTAAGGAAATCTTGGCTTTGGCCAAGGTCTCCGGTTGCACCATTCACTTGCCACATGACGTGGTCGTCGCCCGAGAATTCAGGGCGGGGGCCGATGCACAAACAGTGGCCGCCGATGCCTGTCCAGCTGACGCGATGATCTTGGACGCAGGCCCAATGGCTGTCGCCGTTTTCTCGCATGTTTTGGAACGCTGCCGAACCATTCTGTGGAACGGGCCGTTGGGCGCGTTCGAGATGCAACCTTTTGACGTGGCGACTGTGGCGCTCGCCCAAAAGGCGGCGGCGCTCACGCGTAATGGCAAATGCGTTTCGGTTGCCGGTGGCGGCGATACTGTTGCGGCGCTCAATGCCGCACAAGTTGCTGGCGACTTCACTTATGTCTCCTCTGCTGGAGGCGCATTTCTGGAATGGCTGGAGGGGCATGTGCTCCCTGGCGTTGCGGTTCTCACACAAGACGAAAAGGTCTGAACATCATGTCTCTTATTACACTTCGACAACTTCTCGATCACGCCGCCGAACGTGGCTATGGCGTGCCTGCGTTCAACATCAACAACATGGAGCAGGGGCTTGCGATCATGAAGGCGGCGCAGACATGCGACGCGCCCGTTATCATGCAAGCCAGTCGCGGCGCGCGCTCTTATGCCGGCGACATCATGCTGCGGCACATGGTGCAGGCGCTGAGCGAAATGTACCCCGCCATCCCGATTTGTATGCACCAAGATCACGGGAATAACGAGCAAACCTGCATGAGCGCGATCCGTCACGGGTTTACCAGCGTGATGATGGACGGCTCGCTCGAGGCCGATATGAAAACTCCGGCCTCGTATGAATACAATGTCGAAATCACCGAACGTGTGGCGCGGATGGCGCATTGGGTTGGCGCATCTGTCGAGGGTGAATTGGGCATTCTGGGCAGTTTGGAAACCGGAGAAGCCGCCAAAGAAGACGGCTCCGGCGCCGAAGGAAAGCTGAGCATGGAGGACCTGCTGACAGACCCCATTCAGGCCAAAGATTTCGTCGAAAAAACCAAGGTAGATGCGTTGGCGATTGCTTGTGGCACCAGCCATGGGGCGTATAAATTCAGCCGCAAACCTGATGGCGAAATCCTCGCGATGAAGCGCATCGAAGAAATCCACGCCCAAATCCCGAACGTGCATCTTGTCATGCACGGATCCAGTTCCGTGCCGCAGTATCTTCAGGACCTGATCAATGAAAGTGGTGGAGACATGCCGCAAACCTATGGCGTGCCTGTCGAAGAGATCGAACGTGGCATCAAATCTGGGGTGCGCAAAGTCAACATCGACACGGATTGCCGCATGGCTATGACCGGTCAGTTCCGCAAAATCGCGACTGACAAAGCCAGCGAATTTGATCCGCGCAAGTTTCTGGTCCCTGCGATGGAAGAGATGGAAAAGCTGTGTCTGGATCGGTTTGAACGGTTCGGCACCGCAGGCAACGCCAGCAAAATCACGGTCATCGATATGGACGATATGGCCAAACGGTATAACGATGGATCGCTTTGATCTTGCCGCTCGTCAAACTGCTTAAACCACACAGCACAGGAGGCTGCCAAATGACTTTTGATCGATCTGTAAAAATTGCCCCGTCCATCCTATCGGCGGATTTTGCCAATTTCGGGCTCGAGATTCAGGCCATCGAAAAGGAAGGGGCTGATTGGGTGCACGTGGATGTGATGGACAATCATTTCGTTCCTAACCTGACCTTTGGCCCACCTGCGGTGGCGGCTTTTCGCAAACACGTTAAAACGGTGATGGATGTGCATCTGATGATCGCGCCTGTCGATCCGTCGATTGACGCCTATGCACATGCAGGTGCTGACATCTTGACCGCGCATATTGAGGCAGGCCCGCATATCCACCGCACGCTGCAAGCGATCCGCGCGGCCGGGATGAAGGCCGGTGTGGCGCTGAATCCCGGCACGCCGGCTGAAGCGGTGGAACATGTGTTGGATCTGGCTGATCTGGTTTGTGTTATGACGGTCAATCCCGGCTTTGGCGGTCAAAAATTTATCGACATGACGGCCAAAGTCCGTGCCCTGCGTGACATGATTGGTGATCGCCCCGTGCACATCGAAATCGACGGTGGGGTTGATCCGACAACCGCGCCCGGGCTTGTGGTCGCTGGCGCGGATGTATTGGTGGCAGGCTCTGCCGTTTTTCGTGGCGGCTCGGTCGAAAACCCTTCGGTCTATGGTGAAAACATGCGGGCAATTCGCGCTTCCACCAAATAGAAACCTAACGATTTTCGGGGCCCGTTTGTAAAAATGGGCCCCGCATTTATCTATATACCCCCCCCCATTTCCTTAGCTTCTTTGACGGCGGCCTCTCTACTTCCTTGGGGCTGTAATGCCTGTTGTCTGGCCAATTGAGTGAACCCAAGACAACTGCCGCTAACCGATTCCAAGGCTCCAAATATCGCTGGAAAGAAATTAAAAAAAATGGCGAAAGAGCGGTAAGTTACTTTGCGGTATTTGGAAGGAATAATGTCGGGAATTCGCTTAAGCATCTGTATGAAAATCCTGTAAGAGGCTGTATTAAATCAATTATTACTAACGCAAAACGCCACTAAAACACCAAAATACCTAATTTGTTAAGCATGTGGATGTTTGAACCTAAAGTTCTTTCTATGCCACCGGTGCGCCCGTCGCGCCGGTAGAGCAAAGAACAAAATAGGGAGCCGGAAATGCACGAGACCTTTTACGATGTGATGCGCAGGCAGGGGATCACCCGCCGTAGTTTTCTGAAATACTGTAGCTTGGCTGCGGGCGCGCTGGGCCTGTCGCCAGCCTTTGCGCCGCAGATCGCCCACGCAATGGAAACCAAGCCACGTATCCCTGTTCTCTGGTTGCATGGTTTGGAGTGCACCTGTTGTTCGGAAAGTTTTATCCGCTCGGCCCACCCATTGGCCAAAGACGTGATCCTGTCGATGATCTCGCTCGATTATGACGACACGATCATGGCCGCAGCTGGCGAAGCTGCCGAAGCCATCATTGAAGAAACCATCAAGAAATACGATGGGCAGTTCATTCTTGCCGTTGAGGGCAATGCACCACTTGATGAGGACGGCATGTATTGCATCATCGCAGGCAAACCGTTCGTTGAGCAACTGCGCCATGTGGCGGAACACGCCAAGGCGATCATTTCATGGGGCTCATGTGCCTCTTGGGGCTGTGTACAAGCAGCCCGTCCAAATCCGACACGGGCCACACCGACCCACAAAGTGCCGAACATGCCAGACAAGCCGATCATCAAGGTGCCCGGTTGCCCGCCAATTTCCGAGGTTATGACAGCCGTTATCACCTATATGCTGACCTTCGATAAGATGCCGTCTTTGGACAACCAAGGGCGCCCGAAAATGTTTTATTCTCAGCGGATCCACGACAAATGCTACCGTCGTCCGCATTTTGATGCGGGGCAATTTGTCGAGAAATTTGACGATGAAGGCGCACGCAAAGGTTACTGCCTTTATAAAGTCGGCTGCAAAGGCCCAACCACCTACAACGCCTGCTCGACTGTGCGCTGGAGCGGCGGGCTTTCGTTCCCAATTCAAGCGGGTCACCCCTGCATTGGGTGTTCCGAAGACGGGTTTTGGGACAAAGGCGGCTTCTATGAGCGCCTGACAGACATCAAAGGATTTGGCATCGAAGCGGATGCCGATGAAATCGGCAAAACCGCCGCCATCGTTGTTGGTGGTGCGGCTGCAATTCATGCAGGCGCAAGCGTTATCAAACGAATTGCGACAAAAGGAGATGACGCATAATGGCTACTGTTCAAACACCAAACGGCTACACATTGGACACCAGCGGCAAGCGTATTGTCGTTGATCCGGTCACCCGTATTGAGGGTCACATGCGTTGCGAAGTGAACCTTGATGAAAACAATATGATCACAAATGCTGTGTCCACGGGCACCATGTGGCGCGGATTGGAAGTGATACTTAAAGGGCGCGATCCACGTGATGCTTGGGCCTTTGTTCAGCGTATTTGCGGAGTTTGCACCGGCACCCACGCGCTGACATCTGTGCGCGCGGTTGAAGATGCGTTGAACATCAACATACCTGAAAACGCCAACTCGATCCGCAATATCATGCAACTGTCGTTGCAGATCCACGATCATTTGGTCCATTTTTATCACCTGCACGCGCTGGATTGGGTAAACCCTGTAAATGCGCTGAAGGCTGATCCCAAAGCCACCAGTGAATTGCAGCAGCGGGTTTCACCCAAACATGCAAAGTCGTCGCCGGGATACTTCCGCGACGTGCAAACCCGTATTCGCAAGTTCATCGAAAGTGGTCAGCTTGGCCCGTTTAAAAACGGGTACTGGACCAACCCTGCCTACCTGTTGCCGCCTGAGGCAGACTTGATGGCGGTGACGCATTATCTGGAAGCGCTTGATTTTCAAAAGGAAATCATGGCTGTGCGGACGATTTTCGGCGGCAAAGACATTCACCCCAACTGGTTGGTTGGCGGTGTACCTTGTGCGATCAATATGGATGGCGCTATGGCGGCAGGTGCGCCGATCAACATGGAGCGGTTGAACTATGTGCGCGGTGTTGTTGAGCGGACGTTAAAGTTTGTGAATGATGTGTATATCCCAGACATCATTGCCATCGGCGGGTTCTATAAGTCATGGAATTACGGTGGTGGCCTGTCAGGATCAAACGTTCTGGCCTTTGGCGACATTCCCGACAAAGCCAATGATTACACACCTGGAAACCTGATGATGCCAGTTGGGGCGATCATCAATGGCAAGCTGGATGAAGTGCATCCTGTCGACGTGCGTGACCCTAACGAAATTCAGGAATTTGTACCGCATTCTTGGTATAAATATCCTGACGGGGCTAAGGGTTTGCATCCATGGGATGGTGTTACAGAAGCGCAATATGAGCTGGGTCCAAACCTGATCGGGACCAAAACCAACATTAAGCAGATTGATGAGGGTGGAAAATATTCCTGGATCAAGGCGCCGCGCTGGAAAGGTCACGCGATGGAGGTTGGGCCACTGGCCCGATATGTCGTCGGCTATGCTCAGGGGCACGAATACTTTACCCACCAAATCAATGGCGTTTTACGGGCGCTAGATTTACCACTGCCCGCCTTGTTCTCGACCCTTGGGCGTACCGCGGCGCGTGCACTTGAGGCGCAATGGGCGGCGGAACAGCAAATGTATTTCCTTGATAAGCTGATTGCCAACATCAAAAACGGCGACAGCTCTACGGCGAATACCGAAAAATTTGACCCGTCAACTTGGCCCACTGAAATCAAAGGCGTTGGTTTTACCGAAGCGCCGCGCGGGGCGTTGGGGCATTGGATCAAGATCAAAGATAAAAAGATCGAGAACTATCAATGCGTGGTCCCGACCACTTGGAACGGCTCGCCACGCGATGCCGAAGGCAATATCGGCGCGTTCGAGGCATCTTTGATGAACACCAAGGTCGAAGTCGCCGAAGAACCCGTCGAAATCTTGCGCACCTTGCACAGTTTTGATCCCTGTCTGGCCTGTTCGACCCACGTTATGTCGCCAGAGGGTGAAGAGCTTGCCAATGTAAAAGTACGATAGGGAGGATCTGCAATGCAAATAGATGAAAAAATCCCCCAATTATCGGTCTATGTATATGGGCCGTGGATTCGGATTTGGCACTGGGTGCAAGTGTTCGCCGTCTTGGTGCTCTGTGTCACCGGCTATCTGATTGGCTCCCCTCCCGGGAGCCTTTCAGGAGAAGCTTATGAACACTACCAAATGGGATATATCCGCTTTTACCATTTCGTCGCGGCCTATGCGGTGATGATCGGATTTCTTGTACGGGTCTGGCGGGCGATTGTCGGTAATCGACACTCCAAGGAAATTTTTCTCCCACCGGTCTGGAAGGCGAACTTTTGGAAAGAAGTCTGGCACGAAATCAAATGGTACGCGATGGTTACCAAAGAGCCAAAATCCTATGTCGGGCACAATCCACTGGCGCTTTTGGCAATGCATTTCATGTATGTATGGGTCATCATTTTTATGATGATCACCGGACTTTCGCTGTATGGCGAAGGCACGGGCATGGGGAGCTGGCAGTTTGATTGGTTCTCAAGCTGGGTCATTCCGTTGTTTGGTCAAAGCCAAGATGTGCACACATGGCACCATTTGGGCATGTGGGTTCTGATATGTTTTATCATCACACACATCTATGTGGCGGTGCGTGAAGACATCATGTCACGTCAGTCAATTATGAGTTCAATGATCTCTGGCTGGCGGACCTTTAAGGATGATGGTCCGATTGAAGACGAGATCAAGTAAACTGAGGAAATTCACCTCCCTGAACTGGGCGTCGATTGCATAGGTCGGCGCCTTTTTTCGTTGAGAAGCAGCTGGCAGGCGGTGAAATTTAATACGAGTTAACAAAAACACTTGCGCAAATTGTCCATGCTTGATTTAAGTGTAGGAAAGTTTCTATTCGGTTTGGCGAAAAATCGACAAATGAGTAACCGAAATTGTGATTGGGTGAAAAATAATACAGTAAAAACAGCATATTGTTTTCTTGTCATTGTCAAAAAACTGTATGTATATTCGCAAAGAAATGCTTGGGAGGGTGTTTTGGTGGCCAAAAAGAACGTATTAATTCTGGGAATCGGCAATTTGCTTTGGGCAGATGAAGGCTTTGGGGTGCGCGCCGTTGAGGAATTCCACCGCCAATATGAAACACCTGACAATGTGACGTTGATGGATGGCGGCACTCAAGGCATTTACCTTGTGCAACACGTGCGCGACGCAGATGTTTTGATCGTGTTTGATGCCGTGGATTACGGGTTGCCACCGGGCACTATCAAGCGGGTTGAGGACGACGAGGTTCCTAAATTTATGGGTTGCAAAAAGGTCAGCCTGCATCAGACCGGTTTTCAAGAAGTGCTGATGATGGCCGAGATGATGGATGATGCACCTGAGCAGCTGTTGTTGATCGGGGTGCAGCCCGTAGAATTGGACGATTTCGGTGGCGGTTTGCGCGATGATGTTAAGGATCAAGTAGAGCCTGCAATCGCGATGGCCGTTGACTATTTGACCGAAATTGGCGTCACAGCCATCCGCCGCCCAACGCCGCTTCCTCAGGAGACCACGATTGCATGCGATGTCATGTTGACCGGCGCGTATGAGGCAGGGCGCCCCAGTGAGGAATTGGCCTGTCGCTCGGGTGATGAGCGTTTGCTGGTCGACGCAAATTGGCAAGCCCCAGCAGACCATGATGGCGAGTTGGAGGACCTCCTTTCGGGACCGGCCATCAAAGTTCCGGTTGGGCCGCGCTGATGTGCATGGGGTTGCCGATGCAAGTGGTGGAGGCCGGATTTGGCAGCGCTATTTGCGACTATAACGGCGCACGCCGACAGATCGACACGATGCTTGTTGGCGACACGCCGCCGGGCACATGGCTGTTGGTTTTTATTGACGCAGCTCGAGAAATTATCACCCAAGAAGACGCCGAAAAAATCAGCGATGCGCTGGCCTCTCTCAGCTCTGTAATGAATGGCGGGGATGGCAATGTGGACGCGCTTTTTGCGGACATAATTGCCAATTCCGCCGCCAACCAAAAGGATATTACCTAATGTTTTCACCTCTGATTGACTCAATAATTGAACGGGAAAACTTGGCCGTTGTGACCGCCGACAACCTCGAAGATTTTGCCGCCGGGAATGGGGACACTGTGTTGTTCGTAACTGGTGATTGGTCGCGCCATGTTGAGGTGAACGATGTGGCCGTGATCTTGCCCGAGATTATCAAGGCCTCAAATGGCGGGCTGAAAGCCGCGGTTTTGGATCGCAAGAGCGAGCGAAAAATCCAGACCACCTATAGGTTTAGCAAATTCCCATCGCTGATTTTTCTGCGAGACGGTGAATATCTTGGAACCATCCAGAAGGTTCTGGATTGGCAAGACTACATCTTTGAAATCAACGAAATTTTGGCGGGCGAGCCCAAACCGGCCCCTGTCTACCAATTCCCCGAGGGCTGTGCACCGGCCCCGGCAAAAGCAAACTAGGAGAGTTTTGATGCCAACAGATTTTCAAATGCCAGATGGTTTGGGCTTTGGTCCAGGAAGCCAAAAAGAGCCGGACGGCCAGTCGCTTGATCATATGGAAATGCCGCGTGAAATGGTCACCTTTGAGTTGCCCATCGCGCCTGAACCCGAAGACACTTTGGGTATGGAAGGTGGCAAGGCAAAACTGAACGATTTGCAAGCCGCGCTGGCCAGTTACAAAATCGATCAGCAAGCCGTCGTATTGGAGTTAGGGGACTTGTCCCCAAAAGACTTGGGGTTGGTGAACCAGATTTTGGGCGAGGGCGAAGTCTCGATGGTTTCGGGCCCGAATATCCAGGTTCAAGAAGCGGTATTCGCGGGCGTGTGGCGGGTGCTGCATTTTGACGATGGCAAGGTTACGCATGACACGATCGAAGTCGCCGACTGGCCGCATTCGATACGCAATCAAGTGTTCACTTTTGCGTCTGCCACGGCGGCCACGGCCGCAGATCCCTTGCCGCCAGCCGTGTTCAACGCGCCGTCCCTCTTATCGGAAATCGCCGAGAAGGTCGCGGTTTACAAACCCGGTGTCGAGACCCATTCGATCAACCTTTCTTTGCTGCCACATACCGAAGAAGATCTTGCCTATATGGCCGAAAAACTTGGGGTCGGAGACACCATTATCCTGTCGCGTGGCTATGGCAATTGCCGTGTGTCCTCGACCAACACAAAGAACGTTTGGTGGGTGCAGTATTTCAATTCGCAAGACACGCTTATTTTAAATTCCATCGAAATCATTGGCGTTCCCGAAGTGGTCTGCGCCGCCCAAGAAGACATTGATGACAGCGCTGAACGGGTGTCGGAAATCATGGACATATATAATGAATGACGGATTTTTTGATACCTTTGGCGGTGACTTGGCTAAGCTCAACGATACCGACCATTTGGAATGCAAAATCTGCTGGTGGGAATATGATCCGACCGTGGGGGATGAGTATTGGCAAATCCCGCCAAACACTCCATTTTCCCAGCTGCCCGAACAATGGTCCTGCCCAAGTTGCGACGGCAAACGCGAAGAATTCATGGTGATTGATAAATGACGGCTAACGCCCAACATACCTGCGAGACACTGATTTCTCTTTATCGAGAGGTTGGGGAAACGCGTATGGAGGGTGTTCCGATTTTGAACACCGCGCTGGATGTTGCGGCATTTGGGTTCGATGAATTTCAAGAATACCGGTTGGGTGTGCTGTTAACACCGTGGTTTATGAACCTGGTATTACTGCCTTTGGAGGCTGAAAAATACAGCGAAAATGCCCCGCAGGTGGGTGAAAAGTTGATGATAAATCTGCCCGCTGGAAAGGTAGAATTCATCGTTGGATTTGAAGACCTAATTGGCCACTCATTGTCATGTTCGCTGTTTTCACCGATGTATGAGTTTCATGATCAAGAGGCTGCTGAACAGACCGCTAAGGCTGCTTTGGATGAGGTGTTGAATGCCGATGCCGAAACCCATGAAGAAGAGCCAGACATGGTGGATGTTTGGGAGGGACGTTTGCCAGAACCTGAAACGGTTGATCCGCCAGAAGCGGAAGAAGTCCCGTCTGAAAGCCCCCCAAAGCCCGTCAACCGACGCGATTTCCTGCGCGGCGGCAAAGCACGTGAGGCGCAGCCTGATGATGCGCTAAGGGAAACGTCATGATCGCCGAGGGAAAATTAAAAATCGATTTATTGGCCGATGGGGGTGTTCAAATCCGCTCAAATCGCAACACCTCTGTAACCTCACTACTCATTGGTCGCACACCTGATGAGGCCTTAGAATTGTTGCCTGCTGTGTATTCCCTTTGCGCCCATGCCCATGTTGCGGCCGCGCGTGCAGCTTTGGGGGAGGCGTCATGTGTTGGTGAAGATCAGATGGTTTTGGCGGAAAATGCCCGTGAGCATTTGTTGCGGATTATGGTCGGATGGACCAATGGTGCCATAGAAATTCCTGCGGCTCCTGTGATGTCATTGGTTGGTCAAATGCAGGAAGCTTTGGCCGGTAACGGTGTTGCATTGGTCTCGGACCAACTGGCCAAATTGTTAAAGGCGCATGTGTTCGGTTTGGACCCACAGACGTTTTTGCAGCTTGAGTTTGATCAATGGTTGGCAACAGAAAACACATCTGTTGCGCGGTTTTTCCAGAAAATCATTGCGTCAGATTGGCAGGCTATCGGTGGTATTTCACCATCGTTTATACCTGAATTCTCAATGGAACAACTGAGCAGGCAGATGGTGGATGAAACCTATTGTCTTGCGCCAGACTGGTTTGGTGCGCCTTGCGAAACAGGGCCGCTTGCCCGTCAAAACAACCATCCGATGATTGCCAAATTGATATGCAAATACGGCAATGGATTGCTGGCCCGTCTGGCGGCCCGTTTGGTCGATCTGGCGCAAATCCCGCTACAAATGTTGGCCGCAAATCCGGGAATTCAACAGGAAGGCATGGGGGTTGTGGAAACCGCGCGTGGCCGCTTGATCCATGTGGCCAAGGTCAGAGATGGAGCCATCAAAAGCTATCAAATTATCGCCCCCACCGAATGGAACTTTCACCCTAGTGGCGTCGCTGCACAGGCGTTGCGCGGGCTGAATGCACCGCAAGCGCGCGTCATGATCGAAGCGTTTGACCCTTGTGTTGATTTTGAGCTGAGGGTTGCCTGATGCATGAAATGTCAATCTGCGAGGGGATCGTTAGTGTGATTGAAGAGCAAGCCATTGCGCAGTCATTTTCCAAGGTGAAAATGGTGCGTCTTGAGATCGGGCCGATGGCTGGCGTCGAAACCGAGGCGTTGAAATTCAGCTTTGATGTGGTGACCAAAAATGGGATCGCCGACGGCGCGCGGCTTGAAATTGTCGAACTACCAATCGACGCTTGGTGCATGGTGTGCGCTCAGCAGGTTGCTGTAAAGCAGCGCTATGACGCCTGTCCGAAATGTGAAAGCTATCAAGTGCAAATCACCGGTGGCGATGAATTGCGGATCAAAGAAATGGAGGTGGACTGATGTGTACTGTTTGCGGATGTGCCGAAGGTGAAGTGAAGATCGAAGGAGGAGGACATAGCCATTCTGCCGATCACGACCACACGCATGAAAACCATGATCACCACTATGGCAAAGGGCCGGCTCATGCGCATGCGCCTGGTCTTTCTCAGGCGCGTATGGTGCAGATCGAAACCGATATTCTGGTCAAGAATAATGAATATGCTCAAACCAATCGGGCTGCGTTTGCCGATCAAAATGTGCTGGCGCTGAATCTCGTATCGTCGCCGGGATCAGGCAAAACAACCCTGTTGACCCAGACCATCGAGGCGATGAAAGTCGATACCAATATCGCCGTTATAGAAGGCGATCAACAAACCGCCAACGACGCCGACCGTATTCGCGAAACAGGCGTGCCAGCCATTCAGGTGAACACCGGCAAGGGCTGTCATCTGGATGGGCATATGGTGGGCCACGCGATGGAACATCTCAACCTGAAAGACGGTGTGTTGTTCATTGAGAATGTTGGAAACTTGGTCTGCCCTGCGGCGTTCGATTTGGGCGAAGCGCATAAGGTCGTGATCCTGTCGGTGACCGAAGGCGAGGATAAACCGATCAAATATCCCGACATGTTTCATGCGTCAGACGTGATGCTATTGACGAAAATCGACCTGCTGCCCTATCTCGATTTTGACGCCGAAAAATGCATGGAATACGCGCGTCGGGTGAACCCAAAAATCAAGATACTTCAGGTCTCTGCCAAATCGGGCGCGGGCATGGACGACTGGTGCGCTTGGGTGAAGGCAAGCCAGATGATGAACGAAATTGGTCAGGGAGCGTAAGCTATGTGCCTAGCAATACCGGCGAAAATCGTCGAAATGACTGAAGGCGACAATGCAATTGTGTCGCTTGAAGGGGTGAAGAAAGAAATCTCATTGGCGCTGGTTGCTGATGCCAAAATAGGGGATTTTGTTCTGATTCACGTGGGCTATGCGCTGAACACGATCAGCCCAGAAGAGGCTGAAAAGACGCTAAAAATCATGGCCGAAATGTCTGTGATTGATGGTGACCAATCCAAGCTGGGGGCTGCGTGATGAAATATGTAGATGAATTTCGCGACAAGAAAATCGCCAAAAAACTGGCCACTGAAATCGCGGCTGAGGCGGACCCTGAGCGCCAATACAACCTGATGGAATTTTGCGGCGGACACACCCACGCAATTTTTCGCTATGGGGTGCAAGACCTGATGCCAGACAATGTGCATTTTGTTCATGGCCCCGGTTGCCCCGTTTGTGTATTGCCAATCCCGCGCATTGATAATGCGATTGAATTGGCCGAACAGGGCGCGATCGTTTGCACCTATGGCGACATGATGCGCGTGCCCGCCAGCAAGAAAAACAGCCTGATCAAGGCCAAAGCCGCGGGCTCAGACATCCGCATGGTTTACTCAACCCAAGACGCGCTGAAAATCGCCAGCGAAAACCCCGACAAAGAAGTTGTGTTCTTTGCCATCGGGTTTGAAACCACAACCCCGCCGACCGCTGTCGCCATCAAACAGGCCGCCAAGCTTGGGCTGAAAAATTTCACGGTGTTTTGCAATCATGTCCTGACGCCCGCTGCGATCCAACATATCCTACAATCCCCCGAGGTGCGTGAATTGGGGCAGGTTCATATCGACGGGTTTTACGGGCCGTCGCATGTGTCCTCGATTATCGGTTCGGCCCCTTATGACTATTTTGCGGATGAGTTCCAAAAGCCCGTGGTGATCGCGGGTTTCGAGCCATTGGATGTGATGCAATCCACGCTTATGTTGATCCGTCAAATCAATGAGGGCCGATTTGAGGTGGAAAACGAATATACCCGTGTGGTGACCCCAGAGGGCAATGAAAAAGCACAGGATTTGGTTTCTGAAGTGTTCGAGCTGCGCCGGATGTTCGAATGGCGCGGTCTGGGGGATGTGCCATACAGTGCCTTGAAAATAAAAGATGAATTTTCTGATTTTGATGCAGAAGTTCGCTTTACAGTGACGGAAAGCACTGGTCGGGATGTGAAGGGTTGCGAATGCCCAGCCATCCTGCGCGGAGTGAAAAAACCCACGGATTGTAAGTTGTTTGGCACGGTTTGTACGCCGGATAACCCGCAAGGGTCCTGTATGGTTTCTTCCGAAGGATCCTGCGCGGCCTATTGGAGTTATGGCCGCTTCCGGTTAGATCGTGTTAAAGAAACAGCAAAGGTTGCAGCAGAATGAGTCGTATGGAAAAACGCTTTCCGACCCGCATCAATATGCGCCGTGGCAAGGTTGATATGACCCACGGATCGGGTGGGCGGGCCATGGCCCAACTGATTGAAGAACTGTTCGCCAAGCATTTTGACAATGAGCTGCTGGCACAGGGCAATGATCAGGCGATGTTTGCGGCCCCTACTGGGAGAATGGTGATGTCGGTCGACGGCCATGTAGTTTCGCCGCTGTTTTTCCCCGGTGGTGATATCGGCTCGCTCAGTGTGCATGGCACCATCAATGATGTGGCGATGTCGGGGGCCAAGCCGCTCTATCTGTCGGCTGGATTTATCCTTGAAGAAGGCTATCCGCTGGCCGATCTGGAACGCATCGTGATCTCGATGGCCAAGGCCTCAAAAGACGCCGGCGTGCCAATTGTAACGGGCGACACCAAGGTCGTTGAGCGCGGCAAAGGCGACGGTGTGTTCATCACCACAACCGGCATTGGCGTGGTGCCCGAAGGGTTGGAAATTTCCGGCGGCAATGCGCAGGCGGGCGATGCAATCCTGATCTCTGGACATATTGGCGACCACGGTGTCGCAATTATGTCGAGCCGCGAAAATCTGGCGTTTGAAACTCAGATTGTGTCCGACAGCGCGGCCTTGCATGGCTTGGTGGCTGACATGGTGGCGGCTGTGCCGGACATTCACGCGCTGCGAGATCCAACGCGGGGCGGTTTGGCCGCAACGTTGAACGAAATAGCCTATCAAGCCGAAGTCGGCGTGAAATTGTTTGAAGAAGACATCCCTTTGCGTGCCGAGGTCGACGCCGCTTGCGAGCTGTTGGGGTTGGACCCACTTTATGTGGCCAATGAGGGCAAGCTGGTGGCCATTTGTCCGGCTAACAAAGCGAAAGAGTTGTTAAGGGTGATGCGCGCGCACCCCTTGGGTGCAGATGCCGCGATCATTGGTGAAGTTGTTGAGGATGACATGGGATTTGTCACAATGGACACTGGTTTTGGCGGCACGCGCATCGTCGATTGGCTGGCGGGCGAACAACTGCCGAGGATTTGCTGAAAAATGGTTAGTTTTCTGCTCCTTGGCCTGTTCATCGGCATGGCCCACGCGCTTGAGGCGGACCATCTGGCCGCTGTTGGCACACTGACCTCCGGCGGCAAAGCCACCCCCAAGCGACTTGCCCTTTTAGGCGCAAGTTGGGGCTTGGGGCATACGACGACATTGTTGGTTCTCAGTTTTCCGGTGATATTTTTCGGTCTGGTGTTGAGTGACAGAATGGCGGCGGGATTGGAATTTGCTGTTGGCATTATGCTGATCGGTTTGGGGACCCAAGTGCTGTGGAAAATGCATAAAAACCGTGTGCATTTTCATGTGCATGATCACGGGGACGGACAACAGCATTTGCATGCACACAGTCACGCCGGCAAAAAACTCGACCATGATAAAGACAACCACGTTCACGCCCATACAAAGTTTTCCGCGCGCGCCTATCTGATTGGTCTGGCCCATGGTGCCGCAGGTTCCGCAGGGCTGGTGGCCCTGGCAGCAGCTGCGACCCAAAATGCAATCACGGCGATGCTCTATGTCTTGGTGTTTGGGTTTGGCTCGCTATTGGGCATGGCCGCTTTGACCTATAGCGCCAGTTGGCCGTTGCGGTTGGCCGAAAATTCAGCGGCAAAGCTGTTGGGCGCGATAAAAATTGGCGTGGCGACGGTTGCGATCCTTATTGGCGCTGTTGTGATGTATGAAACCGCTTTTGTCCTTTTGGGGGGCACGTGACATGCGCATCTTGATGCTGATTCACGGATTTAATTCGCTGTCTCAACGGATGTTTGTTGAGCTGCAAGCGGCAGGGCACGAGGTCACGATTGAATTCGACATCAATGATGATCAGACCCGCGAAGCCGTCACGGTGTTTTCCCCCGAAGTGATCGTCGCCCCCTATTTGAAACGCGAAATTCCGGCTGACATTTGGCAAAATCATCTGTGCCTAGTCGTGCATCCCGGCGTGATAGGAGACCGTGGCCCATCGGCGATGGATTGGGCGATTTTACGCAGTGATGATCATTGGGGTGTGACCGTGCTTCAGGCCGAGGCGGAGATGGACGCCGGACCCATTTGGGACGCTCAGAATTTCGCGATGCGTGGAGCAACAAAGTCCAGTCTTTATCGCACCGAAGTCGCTGATATGGCACTGAAATCCGTTTTTAGGGCATTGGAGAAACTGCACTTGGGTGAAGCTCCGAGTCCACTTTCATATGATGCGCCAGATGTCACGGGGCAGTTGCGCCCTGCGGTGCTGCAAAAGGATCGCTGCATTGACTGGAGTAATGATACGACAGCGCAGATCCTGAGAAAAATTCGCGCCTCTGATGGTGTTCCCGGTGTGCTGGACAGCGGTGTGTATTTGCATGATGCACATGTGGCCGATCTGTCGGCAACCCTGCACGGAGCCGCTGGTGACATCATTGCAAAATCAGGCCCAGCCATTTGTCGAGCCACTACAGACGGCGCGGTTTGGATCGGTCATATGCGTGACCCAACCGGCCAACATACGTTCAAACTGCCAAGCACTGATCTAATGTCGCCAGAAGTTCCAGAAATCTCTTTAGACAGCCCAAATGGCTATCGTGAAATCGAGTATCGTCAAGATCGTGACGTCGGTTATCTGCGGTTCAATTTCTACAATGGTGCCATGTCGACGGCCCAGTGCAAACGGTTGCTAGGCGCTTATCTGGACGCCTGCAAACAACCCACTAAAGTGATTGTGCTTGAAGGCGGCGATGATTTTTGGAGCAACGGGATCCATCTGAATATCATCGAGGCGGCCAAAAGCGCAGCGGATGAATCTTGGGAAAACATCAATGCGATGAATGATCTGTCCGAGGCCATCATCCGCACCACAAGCCACCTGACGGTGGCCGCGATGCGCGGCAATGCCGGCGCTGGCGGGGTGTTTTTGGCGCGGGCTTGTGACCAAATTTGGTTGCACAGCTGCGTGGTTTTGAACCCGCATTACAAGGACATGGGCAATCTCTACGGGTCCGAGTTCTGGACCTATCTATTGCCCCGCTATTGTGGTACCGATAACGCCAAACGGATAACGCAACAGCGCCTGCCTATGAGGGCCGCTGAGGCTGTTTCGTTTGGGTTGGCTGATGTGTGTTTGTCCACTGACCGGAAGGATTTTAACAGTGAGGTTGCAGCACGGGCAACAGCGCTTTGCAGCGCAGGGTTTGATGAAATGCTGGCCGGAAAACAACGGCGTCGCATTGCGGATGAGGTTGAAAAACCGCTTGCAGAATATCGCACGCAAGAGTTGGTGAAGATGAAACGAAATTTTTACGGATTCGATCCCAGTTATCACGTGGCACGCTATAATTTCGTTCACAAAATTTGTAAATCCCGCACGCCGATCACCCTCGCGCGCCACCGTGATAAGGCCTATGATAAATGCACGGCGGAACACGACAGGCCAGGTCACGATAGGATTGCCTCATGAACGATAGCAAACCCACCATTTTGATTGTTGATGACGAAGTCCGCTCGCTTGAATCGCTCGAACGCAATCTGGCCGAAGAATTTGACGTGTTGCTGGCCAAAAACACCACAGAAGCCGAAGCATTATTGGCCGATAACTGGGTGCAAATTATACTGTGTGACCAACGCATGCCCGACAAAAGCGGTGTCGAATTTTTGACAGAAGTGCGTGAAAAATGGCCTGACGTGATCCGCATTATTATTTCGGGGTATACCGATGCCGATGATATTATTTCAGGCCTGAATGAAGCAGGTATTTACCATTATATCACCAAACCGTGGCAGCCAGAAAAACTGATATTGGTTTTGCGCAATGCCGTGGCGATGTTTGATTTGCAAAGGCAAAATGAACTGCTGGCGATCGAATTGCGTCTCTCTAGCAATGCCGCCCAGACTAAGGTCAGCGAACGGCGTCAAAGTCTGCGCAAAAAATACAACTTTGACGACGGAATTATCCGCTCAAAAACCAGCCCGATGAACGGGATTTGTGACACGCTAACCCAAATCGCGCCGTTTGATCTTTCGGTGTTGATCACCGGTGAATCCGGCACCGGCAAAGAGTTGGTGGCGCGCGCAATCCACTATAATTCGCTGCGTTGGAACAAATCATTTGTGGTGCAAAACTGTGGATCCATGCCGCAAGACGTGCTGGAAGCAGAGCTGTTCGGCTACAAAAAAGGCGCGACGAGCAGTGCTGTTCAAGACTACACAGGTCTGTTTGAACGGGCCTCGGGTGGCACCATTTTTCTGGATGAAATTGGCGATATGCCACCTGCTTTTCAGGTCCGTCTTTTGCGGGTTTTGCAAGAAGGCGAGCTGCGGCCTGTCGGGTCGAACCAGACCCGAAAAGTCGATGTGCGGGTCTTGGCCAGCTCACAAAAAAGCTTAGAAGAAGAGGTGCAAGCAGGGCGTTTGCGCAAGGATCTTTATTTCCGACTGGCGGGGGTCTGCATTCAAATCCCGCCGCTGCGCGAACGCCGCGAGGACATCCCGTTTTTGGCCAATTTCCTTTTAACTCATGCGATGACAAAGCTTGGCAAGAACGCGGCCAGATTTACGCCCGAAGCACTGTCTTGTATGAAGCGGTATTTTTGGCCTGGCAACGTGCGCGAAATGCAAAATGAAATTGAGCGGATGCTGGTGATGGGCAAGGAAGACGAGCATTTGGGGGCCGAACTTTTGTCTCCCAAAGTCCTGATGGCCGCCGAGCCTGATGGCGTTGACGATCTGGCTTTGGTCGGCGCGATCAACGGCACGTTAAAGGAACGGGTCGAGAATATCGAAGTGAAAATCTTGCGGGAATCTTTGATCCGGCACCGCTGGAACAAAAGCAAGGCCGCGCGAGAGTTGGGTCTTTCACGGGTTGGTCTAAGGGCTAAACTCGAACGTCACGGCTTGGCCAAGGAAGAAGACGCGGATGATGGTAAACTAAAGGTCGTCACAAAATGAGAGCGGGCAGGGCATGACACAACCTCTTGAATCCGCCACGGGAAACGCGCTTTCGCTGTCTGCCCAAATCGACAACCCCGACAACGAAAACTCAACGCCTAACGACGAAGCATGGATCGAAGTGATCCAGCAAATGGATCGGTTTTATGCCGAACTTGTTGAGTCTCAAGTGGCGCTTGAAGAGAAAAACGAACAGTTGGAAACCGCGCAAGAGTTTATTTCAGGTGTGATGCGCGCCATGACGGATTTGATGATTGTTTGCGACACCCAAGGCCAAATTGAGCAGGTCAATGATGCGCTGGTTCAGTTAACAGAAGTTCCCGCCGATCAGCTGATTGGCCGCGCTTTGTCCAGCGTGTTGACGGGCGACACCGAGAACAGCCAAGCCGAATTTCAAACCCGCATTGCAGCAAATGAGCCGTTCTTTGATTGCGAGGTTCAAGTCCTGGGCGCTCATGGCGAAAGCCTGTCGTTGTCAGTGAATTGTTCCCCGCGATATGATCGCAAAAATCGGCCGATTGGCATGGTTTTAATCGGGCGTCCGATGGGAGAGTTGCAACGCGCCTACCGTGAATTGAACGATGCATTGCAAAACTTTGAAACGGCGCAACAGCATTTGGTCAGCTCGGAAAAAATGGCAGCGCTTGGGCGGCTTGTGGCTGGGGTGGCACATGAATTGAACAACCCGATCAGCTTTGTGTTTGGCAATATGTATGCGCTGAAATCTTATGGCGAGAAAATCACCCAATTCCTACAGGCCACACAGAACCCATTGAGCGATGTTGATATCCAACGCTTGCGAGACGAGTTGCAAATTGACCGCATCGCCAAAGACATTTTACCACTGGTTGAGGGCACGTTAGAAGGGGCCGAACGGGTCAGTGACATCGTCCAAGATTTGCGCCGCTTCTCGGGAAACCAAAAGGAATCCTACGAGGAGTTCAGCCTCTATCCGGTGCTGCAGACCGCCGTTAACTGGGTTCTACGGGGCGTCAAAGACACCCCCGAAGTCAATGTCGATTGCCCGTTGGATGTTCGGGTGAAGTCCAAAAAAGGCCATATCCATCAGATTGCTGTAAACCTCGTTCAGAATGCCGTCGATGCGTTGGGCCAGAGCGGCCGCAGGGTGGTTGACGTTTCCGTAGAACAGAATGAGCAGCAGACCTCAATCTTGGTGAAAGATTCCGGCTTGGGCATAAAAATCAAAGATATGGATAAGATATTCGAGCCGTTTTTCACCACAAAACCCATCGGTAAGGGCACCGGCTTGGGCCTATACGTTAGCTATCGAATGGCCGAGGAAATCGGCGGAAAACTCTCTGTCGAAGAAGACGTGGGCACGGGTGCCTGTTTCAAACTTACCTTGCCAGATACCCCGCTTGAGGTTGAAATTTGAAAATGCCCACGTCCAACCAGCGCAATATGTTGTGGCTCCAATCGGGTGGCTGCGGGGGCTGTACCCTGTCGCTGATTTGTGCCGAAGGGCCCGACTTTTTGACAGCCTTTGAGGCTGCAGGCATCAATGTTTTGTGGCATCCCGCCCTAAGTTTGGAAACGGGCCGCGAGGCCACGGAAATTTTTGACGATATTTTGGAAGGGCGGACCAAACTGGATATTCTCTGCCTTGAAGGTTCGGTCATGATGGGCCCAAATGGCAGTGGCAAGTTCCATATCATGGCGGGTAGCGGCAAGCCTATGAAGGACATCATCGCGGCACTAGCACACAAGGCCGACCATGTTGTGGGGGTTGGAAATTGTGCGGCTTATGGTGGCATCACCACCTCGGGGGGCAACCCCGGCGAGGCTTGCGGCCTTGGGTTTGACGGTGTTCAAAAAGGTGGCTTGTTGGGTGCAGATTTTACCGATGATAGCGATCTGCCGGTGATTAATATCCCGGGCTGCCCTGTGCATCCTGACTGGGTGACTGAAACTTTGTCGCAAGTGGCGCTTGGCCGTATGAAGCCGGAAAACCTAGATGAATTTGGGCGCCCACGTGCGATTTCAGGCACTCTGGTACATCACGGATGTTCACGAAATGAATTTTATGAATACAAGGCCAGCGCCGAAAAGCTCAGCGAAATAGGCTGTATGATGGAAAACCTCGGCTGCAAAGGAACCCAAGCGGCGGGTGATTGCAACAAGCGCCCTTGGAACGGTTCAGGGTCGTGCATCTCTGGCGGCTACCCTTGCATCGCTTGCACTGAACCCGGCTTTGAAGAGCCGGGGCATACTTTTGTACAAACCCCGAAAATCGCGGGCATCCCAATCGGCCTGCCAACGGATATGCCAAAGGCATGGTTCGTGGCCTTGGCGTCTTTGTCCAAGGCCGCAACCCCACGCCGTTTGCGCCAAAACGCCACGTCGGATCGGATCAAGGTTTTCCCCGAACGATCAGCCAAAGGAAGAAAGCCATGAGCCGTTTGGTCGTCGGACCATTTAATAGGGTAGAGGGTGACCTTGAGGTGCGCCTTGAGGTGGCCGATGGACAAGTTCAATCCGCCGGAGTGGTCTCACCTATGTATCGCGGGTTCGAGCAGATGCTCAAAGGCAAGGATCCGCGTGATGGCTTGGTGATCAGCCCGCGTATCTGTGGGATTTGTTCTGTCAGCCAATCCATTGCCGCCGCCGAAGCTCTGGGGGCCGCACAGGGGTTAATGCCGGCGCCAAATGGGCAACTTGTCACCAACATTGTGCATGCAGTGGAAAATCTGTCCGACCACCTGACCCATTTCTATATGTTCTTCATGCCGGATTTTACCCGCGAAATTTACGCAGATCAGCAGTGGTACAGTGACATTGCCACAAGATTTACTGCTATGAAGGGCACGGCCGCACCCCAGTTTTTGGAACGCCGAGCTGAATTCATGCATATTGTCGGTCTGTTGGCGGGCAAGTGGCCCCACACGCTCGCGATCCAACCTGGCGGGTCCACGCGCGTGGTGAACTATGCCGAAGTGCAACGTTTGCAAGCAATTCTGACCAGCTTTCGCCGCTTCTTGCAACAGCATGTATTTGGGGTGCCCATTGAAGAATTTTCCGCGATTGGAACCCTGGAGGGATTGTACGGCTGGGCCGAAAGTTACGAAAGTAGGGGCAGTGATCTGGCCCAGTTTCTACGCGTCAGTCGATCGCTTGAATTGAACAAATTAGGACGTGCGACGGATCGGTTCGTTAGTTTCGGGGCCTATCGCAACGACAATGGCCACTTGTTTGAACGCGGCTTGATGGATGGTAAAGAACCACAGCGATTGAACACTGGTTTGATCACCGAAGACATTACTACAGCTTGGATGCAAGGCCAAGCAACGCCACTACATCCATATGAAGGCGAAACAATACCTGATGGTGATATGCAAGATGGCTATACTTGGTGCAAGGCCCCGCGTCTTGAAGGGCAGGTGGTCGAGGTTGGGGCTTTGGCGCGCCAAGTGGTTGCGCGCAATATGTTGGCGCTTGATATGGTCGCGCAGAATGGCGGTAACGTCGAGGCGCGGATTGTCGCGCGCTTTATCGAGGTGGCTTTGTTGGTTCCCGCAATGGAGCGCTGGTTGCGCGAAATTCGCCCCGATGACGTGTTCATCCAACACGCGCCAACGCCGGATCATGCAGAAGGGGCTGGCCTGACTGAGGCCGCACGCGGCTCGCTTGGGCATTGGGTGCGCATTCGTGAAGGCAAGATTTTTAACTACCAAATCATCGCGCCAACAACATGGAATTTTTCGCCGCGAGATCAGACGGGGTTGCCAGGCCCTTTGGAGATGGCATTGGTTGGGGCACCTGTGCGTCAGGGCGAAACCGACCCCGTTGCGGTGCAACATATCGTGCGTTCCTTTGATCCTTGCATGGTGTGCACGGTGCATTAAGTGGCAACCGCGTGGGAAATACGGGTGCGGGGGTTGGTTCAGGGCGTAGGTTTTCGCCCCTTTGTTTGGCGCGTCGCGAATGGCGCTGGACTGATCGGCGAGGTGTTGAATGACGCACAAGGGGTGATCATCCGCTTGTGCTGCGAGCCACCTGAACTGGCCGAGCTTCTGGAGAGGCTAGAACGGGACATCCCACCTTTGGCGCGGATAGATACCGTCGAAACCCAGCCATATACAGGCAATGAATCGTGGCAAGATTTTAGTATCGTGGCCAGTGGCGCAGGACAGATTGCCACCGGAATCGTACCCGATGCGGCGATTTGCACAGATTGCCTAGCTGACATTAAAGACCCGCAAAACCGGCGCATTGGCTATGGGTTCACCAATTGCACCAATTGTGGACCACGTCTGTCGATCACCCGGGCAATCCCCTATGACCGCGGCACCACTTCGATGGCGTCTTTTGAAATGTGTGCGGCCTGTCAGGCCGAGTATGACGACCCAAGCGATCGCCGTTTTCACGCCCAACCCAACGCTTGCCCCACGTGCGGCCCGAAGTTGACTTTGGTTGGGTCTGATGGGCCGGTCGAAGGTGACCCAATCGCGCTTGCAGCTGCAGCAATCACGGCAGGAAAGATTGTGGCGATCAAAGGGTTGGGCGGCTTCCAATTGGCCGTAGATGCCGGCAATTCGGAGGCGGTTAAGTTGCTACGGTCTCGCAAGTGCCGACCAGCAAAACCCTTGGCCTGCATGGCCCGCGATCTGGCGATGGTCGCGCGGTATGTGTCGCTCGATGACGTGGCGTGCGACTTATTACAAAGCCCCCAAGCACCGATCGTTTTGGCCCGCAGCAAAGGTCAAGCCTTGGCCCCAGAAGTCGCGCCCAACCAAAACAGATTGGGTTTCATGTTGCCAAATACGCCGCTGCACCAGTTGATGTTTCAATATCTGGACCGCCCGATCGTGCTGACCTCTGGGAACCTGTCGGACGAGCCACAGGTCACCGACAATGCTCAGGCTCTGAGCAAGCTCGCATCCATCGCTGATCTATGGCTCACGCATGATCGCGACATTGTAAATCGTTTGGATGACAGTGTTGTGCAGATCATCGATGGTGCCGCGCAAATCCTGCGTCGCGCCCGTGGTTATGCTCCAGCCCCACATCTGCTGCACCCTGGTTTTGATGCGGCACCATCCGTGCTGGCCGTCGGAGCGGATTTGAAAAACACCTTTTGTATGCTGCAAGGGTGTCAAGCCATCGTCAGCCAACATATGGGGGACATGCAAAACCCTCAAACTCAGCGAGGCTTCATAGAGAACCTGAAACTGTACCGCCAACTGTATGATTTCACGCCATCTTTGATAGCGGTTGATCAACACCCCGACTACTTTTCCACCCGCCGTGGACGGGAAATAGCAGCCCAAGAAAACCTGGAAACCAGTTCCGTTCAGCACCATCATGCCCATATCGCGGCTGTTTTGGCGGACCGTGGTTTTGCACCCGATACCAAGCCCGTTCTTGGCATCGTTTTAGACGGGTTGGGAAAAGGCGGCGACGAAACGATTTGGGGTGGCGAATTCCTACTGGCAAGTTTTCACAGCTATGAACGGGTCGCTCATATCCAACCCGTCGCTTTGTTGGGTGGGGAAAAGGCCAATTTGCAACCTTGGCGCAATGCTGTTGCGCATCTGTGGGCGGCTTATGGACCAGAGGCGATCCCAGATTTGTTGACTGAGTATGGCGAGATTGCCGCGCTTAAATCTCTGCAAAACAAACCCTTGGTGACTTTGGCCCAAATGCTTGAACGCGGCATTAACGTGCCGCTTGCATCCTCAACGGGACGCCTGTTCGACGCGGTTGCGGCGATGTTGGGGATAGGTTTTGAAACGGTGCAATTTGAGGGCCAGGTCGCAACAGAATTGCAAGCCTTGGCCGAAACCTGCCCAAATGAAAATGGCGCCTATCCGATTCCGATACGGACGCCAATAAAGTGGACAGCACTCTGGGACGGCATTTTAGGGGACCTAGAAAAAAGCACGGATTTGAACATAATCGCGGCGCGGTTTCACAACAGTTTGGCGATGGTATTCACTGCAATGGCATTTGAAATCACCTCCAAAAGTAATATTAAAACGGTCGTTTTATGTGGGGGCGTGATGCAAAATGCATTGTTGCTAGAAAAGCTACACAAAGGGTTGGGGGAATTGGGCTTAGAGACCTTGTCCGCGCGTGAATTTCCAGTGAATGATGGTTCCATCTCGCTTGGTCAGGCCGCGATACTTGCTGCTAGGAATTGCTCCGTCGACCGTGATTAAGGCGACAGTAACCGGCCTAACGATCTAGTCATTCAAACTCGCCATGAGCTGATGAAACTTTTCACCCTGCACAGCAACATGGTTCCTCAACACATTTGCAGCGCGTTCAGCGTCACCGCATTGCAAGGCTGACACAATCTCAAGGTGCTCGCCCATTGACTGGTCTAGTCGACCACGAAACCGCAATTGCATTTTCCGATAGGCCCGCAGTTTGTTTTGCAGCTGGAGCGCTTGTTTTTCTAGGTAACTGTTCGCAGAGCCGCGATACAAGATTTGATGGAATTTTTCGTTTTCTGCATAGTAACGACCATAATCCAAATCGTTGACCGCCTGTTGGCAGTTGTCATTTGCCTCGGCCAGTTTTTGCAACCCAACTTCGGTAATCCGTGTTGCGGCCAGCCTGCCACATGACGCTTCCAACTCGGCCATCGTTTCGAACATTTCCATAAGTTCTACGGGGCCGGGTTGGCGAACGAACACGCCGCGGCGCGGAATTTGCTCGGCCATGCCAGAAGAGACCAGAACCTGCAGCGCTTCTCTGATAGGGGTGCGGGAAACGCGAAACTGTTCAGCGAGTTTAAGCTCGTCCAAGCGCTCTCCGTCCTTGTATTCCCCAGAAAATACAAGCTGTTCTAAGGTTTCTGCGATCTTGTCGGCGCGTCTAATTTCCATAGCCGATATTTAGCATGGTCAACGCGGCAAATGCAATGGTGTCATTTTTGTATACAATAAATTTGACTTAGGATGCAATTCGTGAAAAGAGCAATACCGTAAGATCGGAGCTTTGGACTTTGATCACACTTTGGGAGGAAAAAATGAAATTGAATGCATTGAAAGCGGCCGCCGCAGTGGCTTGCCTAACGCTTGGGTCCGCAGCGCAGGCGGAAACGCTTCGTTTGTCACATCAGTGGTCGAACAAAGACGTTCGCCATAAAGTCGCACAAATGGTGGCCGACAGCGTGGCAGCTGCCAACGTTGATCTTGATATCCAGATTTTTGGCTCAAAATCACTGTTCAAGCCACGCGAACAATATCGCCCTCTTAGCCGTGGCCAGCTGGATATGACCGTTCTGCCGCTCAGCTATGCTGGTGGTCAACAGCCCGCATACAATCTGACTTTGATGCCGGGCATGGTCAAAAACCATGACCACGCCGCCCGTCTAAGCGCGTCGCCGTTTATGGCCGCCCTTGAGGAAAAAATGGCCTCTGATGACGTTATGGTTTTGGTGCACGGATATCTTGCTGGCGGATTTGTTGGCAAAGACAAATGCATCACAGCACCTGACGACGTGAAGGGGTTGCAGACCCGTGCGGCCGGCAAAGCGTTTGAGCAAATGCTGGCTGGTGCCGGCGCCTCTATCGCGTCTATGGCGTCTTCTGAAATCTATAACGCGATGCAAACGGGTGTTTTGAACGCGGCGAACACTTCGTCTTCGTCTTTCGTATCTTACCGGATTTATGAGCAAGTCAGTTGCTACACCCCTGCAGGCGATGTGGCTTTGTGGTTCATGTATCAGCCCTTGCTGATGAACAAATCCAAATTTGATGGTCTAACGTCCGATCAGCAAGCCGCCCTGATGGATGCTTCCGCCAAGGCCCAAGCGTTCTATCTGGAAGAAGCTAAGAAACAAGATGCTGCATCCGAGCAAGTGTTCCGCGATGCCGGTGTTGAGATTGCTCAGATGTCACAAGCTGACTTTGATGCTTGGCGCGCATTGGCGCAAGAGACGTCCTATAAGGCCTTCGTGGCCGATGTGCCGGATGGTCAGGCGCTGCTCGATATGGCATTGGCTGTCGAATAAACCTAATCTGGAAGGCCGCAATTTTGTGGCCTTCCGCTCTGCTTATCTTAGATTTTCAAGGAAAATACCATGGCGGGCCAAAGCTCAGCCGTCGCGTCGCACACGGGTAATAACCCGTTCCTGCGCATTGTGGCTGCTCTCTCTACTGTTGCAGGATGGTGCTCTGCTGCGATGATCGTCGCGGCCGTTGCGATCACATGCGAGATGATCTTTATCCGCTTCGTTCTGAACGGATCGACGATCTGGCAAACCGAAGCCGTCATCTATTTGGCGATCTCATCCACATTGGTTGGACTGCCCTATGTGCAGCGGTTGCGCGGCCATGTGAATGTCGATCTGATCCCATTGACATTGGGCCCAAGCGCCCGTTTTGGAATGGCGCTTTTCACTCTGACCCTATCGATAGTCATGGTCGCGATCATGCTGTGGTACGGGTTCGAGTTTTGGCACCTGGCTTATGAGCGGAACTGGAAATCAGACACGGTTTGGGGGGTGCGTCTTTGGATACCATATGCATCGTTGCCCATTGGGTTTGCGCTGTTCCTATTGCAACTCGTGGCAGACCTTGTCGCGGTTGTTTTGAAAATTGATAAGCCGTTCGGCTTGGAGGGCGTATAATGGATCCGCTGACACTGGGCGCAATTGTTGCTGTTTGTACCATAATGATCTTGTTCTCAGGCGTTTCGGTCGCGCTTGGTCTGTTGATCGTTTCAACCATATTCTTGATGATTTTCGACGGGATGCGATCGCTGGAACTTTTGCCGGAAATTCTGTTTGGCAAACTCGATAATTTCGCGCTTCTGTCGATTCCGATGTTCATTATCATGGGCTCATCCATCTCCTCGACCCGCGCGGGCGCCGATCTCTACGAGGCGTTAGAGCGTTGGTTGACTCGGGTTCCTGGTGGGCTGGTCATCTCTAACCTTGGGGCCTGTGCGCTGTTCGCCGCAATGTCTGGATCAAGCCCCGCGACTTGTGCGGCAATCGGCAAAATGGGTATTCCAGAAATGCGTAAACGCGGTTACCCAGATGGCGTTGCGGCAGGGTCAATCGCCGCTGGGGGCACTTTGGGCATTCTAATTCCGCCCTCGGTTACGATGATCGTTTATGGCATCGCGACCGAAACCTCGATTGGTCGTTTGTTTTTGGCCGGCGTCATTCCCGGTTTACTGTTGGTTACGTTGTTTATGGCATGGGCGCTCTACTCCACCTGGAAATCGGGGAACCGTGAGTTGCTTGCGAAAGGCAGCTACACTTGGAAGGAAAAGTTCGAAATTCTTCCACGCGTTGTGCCGTTCCTGTTGATCATCGTTGGCGTGCTTTATGCGATGTATGGCGGCGTTGCCACGCCCTCTGAAACCGCCGCTGTCGGGGCGCTGCTCTGTCTGCTCATCGCTATGGTGATTTACAAACTTTGGAACCCCAAAGACCTTTGGGTGGTTTTACGTGACAGCACCAAAGAGAGCGTGATGATCTTGTTCATCATCGCCGCCGCAGGTGTATTCTCCTACATGCTTTCAAGCCTTTATATTACCCAATCGATTGCATCTTGGATCGGCACGCTGGATGTAAACCCTTGGGTCTTGATGGGCGCTGTGAACGTCTTTTTGCTGATCGCTGGGTTCTTCTTGCCACCTGTCGCTGTGATCTTGATGGCGGCACCGATCCTATTGCCGATCATTACGACCGCTGGATTTGATCCGATCTGGTTCGCGGTTGTCCTGACAATCAACATGGAAATCGGGCTGATTTCACCGCCGGTTGGGTTGAACCTATATGTCATCAACGGGATTGCACCCGACATATCGCTTAAGACAATTTTGACTGGATCATTGCCATTCGTTGCCTGCATGGTCTTTGCGATTTTCCTTTTGTGCGTCTTCCCGAGCCTTGCGACATGGCTGCCAAACGCCGTCATGGGCGTAGCGTTATGAGCTTTTTCGGCGACCTCATTTCAACGGTCTTTGAGCGACGTTACCGCAGCGCATTATCGGCGGACGCCGTTGGCCGAACCACTGCGGAGCTTGCGCATGATCTTCTTGGCAGCCATGGCGAGGTGTCAGGCAGCACACTGGCGCGTTTGATCCTTGATCGATACGCCGACATGAACATTGATGAAAAACTCAGTTTCTTTGAATTCATGACCCATGATCTTGAGATTGACGCGGGTCAGGTCACTGACACGTTGCAGGCCTACCAAGCTGCGCCGTCAAAGAAAAGCTATCGCGCATTTGCAACGGCTTGCGAGCCAAAACGACAAGAGCTGGCGCGCAGATTGAACCAAGTTTCCGGCGCCACTGGGCAGCTTGTGGCAATGCGAAAAGACCTTTTGCAATTTTTAAAAAAGCACCCAAGCCTTGAGCCGTTGGATGTGGATTTCCAGCACCTGTTTTCATCGTGGTTCAACCGCGGGTTCCTTGTTTTGAGGCCCATAAACTGGTCCTGCCCCGCTGAGATACTCGAAAAAATTATCGCCTACGAAGCCGTACACGCGATTGACAGTTGGGAAGACTTGCGCCGCAGATTGCAACCCGCGGACAGACGCTGCTTTGGTTTTTTCCACCCAGCCATTGCGGGCGAACCTCTCATTTTCGTCGAGGTGGCCCTGACCAAAGGCGTGCCCAACTCAATTCAGGACCTACTCGCTGATGGGCGCGACGCAATTGACGCGGCCGATGCCGACACCGCCGTTTTCTACTCGATCTCGAATTGCCAGGAAGGTTTGGCCGGCATTTCGTTCGGCAATTCCTTGATCAAACAGGTTGCGTCTGACCTGTCGCGCGATCTGCCTGCACTAAAGAATTTCGTTACACTTTCGCCCATCCCCGGTCTGAACAAATGGCAAAAGACAGTGGAGCTCGCATTGGCGCCTGACAGCGATGTGCAGGCGTTGGCAGCACATTATCTACTAGAGGCCAAGCGCCCTGATGGGATGCCCATTGATCCGGTCGCACGGTTTCATCTTGGAAATGGCGCGATGGTACATGCGGTCCACGCGGATGCCGACATTTCACAAAATGGTATGGCCCAATCGAATGGCGCTATGGTAAATTACCTCTATGACCTTTCGCAAATCACAACAAATCACGAACAATTCGTCGCTGAAAAAACGGTGATCGCGTCAGTTGACGTTCAAGCCCTTAGCGCGACGATCGAACTTCATACTTAGGATCAACACTATGGCCAACCCGCTCTTTGATACGCTGTTTGGACAGCATGATGGCAACGAATCTGTATTTTTACAGTTACCGGACGGTGAAACGATCACCTATGCTGCTTTTTTGCAGACGGCGGCTCAATATGCTGGGTTGTTGACCGAGCTGGGGCTGAAACCGGGTGATCGTCTTGCGGTTCAGATCGAAAAGTCTCCACAAGCCTTGGCGGTCTATGCAGCCTGTGCCCAAGCGGGGATCGTGTTCCTGCCGCTGAATACGGCCTATACGGCTGGCGAGGTTTCCTATTTTGTTGAGAACAGCGGTGCGTTGGTCACTTTGTGTGATCAAAGCAAGGCTGATGCCTTGGCGCCGATCGCCCAACGTTGCGGAGCGGCGCTGGAAACCCTGAACGCGGACGGGTCCGGCACCTTCGCTGAAAAAGCCGCCAAATGCCCTGAGCAGTTTGAAACAGTTGGGCGCAGTGGCGACGATCTGGCTGCATTCCTCTATACTTCGGGGACCACGGGTCGTTCAAAAGGGGCGATGCTGACTCAGGAAAACCTGCTGTCGAATGCGCAGGTCCTGGTGTCAGAATGGCAGTTCACATCGCAAGACACTTTGCTCCATGCACTTCCGATTTTCCACACACACGGGCTGTTCGTAGCCACAAACATCACCCTGTTGGCAGGTGGCAAAATGATCTTTTTGCCCAGTTTCAATCTGGATCAAGTCATCGAGCAGCTGCCTGCCGCAACAACAATGATGGGTGTGCCAACATTCTACATAAGGCTGCTGGGTGACGCGCGGTTCACCAAAGACCTCGTTAAACATATGCGCCTGTTTGTGTCGGGCAGCGCACCGCTGTTGGCCGAAACCCATGTCCAGTTTGAAAAGCGCACAGGCTGCCGCATTCTTGAACGGTATGGCATGACTGAAACCAATATGAACACATCCAACCCCTATTCTGGCGAGCGACGGGCAGGAACGGTTGGGTTCCCACTGCCCGGTACCGAAGTCAAGATTACGGACAGTAATTCGGGCGAAGAACTTCCTCAGGGCGAGATTGGTGAAATTGAGGTCAGGGGGCCGAATGTCTTTAAGGGATATTGGCAAATGCCAGAAAAAACGGCTGAGGAATTGCGCAGCGACGGCTTTTTCATCACAGGTGATTTGGGGCAAATCGATGACGATGGATATTTGCTCATTGTTGGTCGGAACAAAGATCTTATTATTTCGGGTGGCTACAATATTTACCCAAAAGAGATTGAGCTGCAGCTTGATGAAGAAGACCATGTTTTGGAGAGCGCTGTTATCGGTGTGCCGCATCCGGATTTTGGTGAAACGGTTGTCGGAATATTGGTCGCTGACGGAGAGATTGAGCCCGATGTGGTGGCGATCAAATCCAATATCAGCACATCATTGGCCCGTTTCAAACATCCACAAAAGTTGATCATTTTGCCTGAGCTGCCCCGCAACACAATGGGCAAAGTTCAAAAGAAGGCGTTGCGGGATCAGTTCAAGGATTTGTTTTCAGCGTAGTTGCAAAACATTTGAAAATGTTTCAGGTTCTGTCGCAAAGATGTCACGACAGAACCTATACTAGCTTATCGGATCAGGTCGTGCGCAGGCCACTCTCGATGTTGAAATAGTGAGCAAGCTCCGGCTTGATCGTAAAGCCAATTGTATCGCCTTTTTCGGCGGCAGGTGGCTTTTCTGTCTTTGCGATGAACGCCACACCTTCACCCGAGATCAAATGAACCAGAGCATATTCCCCGAGGTTCTCGACCATATCTAAGCGCCCCTCAACAACGGCGTTGGCAGCGTCAGTGATCTGCAAGTGTTCTGGCCGCATGCCAACTTGTTCAGTCACGGCAACATCCCTGCCAAGAACCTTGCCTGCATTCGATGTAAGGTCACTGGTCGCGAAAAAGTTCATTTTCGGGCTGCCAATGAACTGCGCAACAAAGGCGTTTTCTGGGCGCTCATAGAGATCAATTGGCGATCCGACCTGCTCAATCCGGCCATCGCGCAATACGACGATCTTATCGGCCAACGTCATCGCCTCGACTTGATCGTGCGTTACATAGATCATCGTGGTTTGCAGGCGGGCGTGCAGGCGGGCGATTTCCAAACGGGTTTGCACACGCAGGGCAGCATCTAGGTTGGAGAGAGGTTCGTCAAACAAGAACACCTCGGGGTCGCGCACAATCGCGCGCCCAATGGCCACCCGTTGACGTTGCCCGCCCGACAGGTTGCGCGGGCTGCGGTCAAGGTAATCAGTGATCTGCAAAATTTCCGCAGCATCGGTCACTCGGCGGTCAATCTCTTTCGGATCGGTCTTGGCCTGCTTCAAGCCAAACGCCATGTTTTTATATACAGTCATATGCGGATAAAGCGCGTAGGATTGAAACACCATCGCCACGCCGCGCTTGGATGCAGCAACGTCATTCACGACTTGGTCGCCAATCGCAACCGTCCCGTCAGAGATTTCCTCAAGGCCAGCAATCATCCGCAGCAAGGTTGATTTGCCGCAGCCAGACGGGCCGACAAACACAACGAATTCACCGTCTTCAATATCAAGGTCGACGCCGTGCATGACTTGTATCGAACCATAGCTTTTGCGCACATCGCGCAGTGTTAGACCGGACATTTCGACTCCAATTCTCTTATTTCACGCCGCAGTGTTTCGGCGAATTCAGGATAAGTTTCGGGGAGATCACCCCAAAGCTGACGATTGGTGGAAAACAACATGGGATCCAAGAGCGCCTTAAGATCGTCCCAACTTGGCTCTACATATTTAAACGGGATATTCCCAGCCGCCACATGGTTGGCAAAAACGTACCAACTGGCAATACTGCGGATCGCAAAGATGGGCAAAATCCCTTGCTCAAAACAGCCCACCAAGGTCGGAGCGATAAAGATCGGGAATTTGGCCATGCCATCTGCTGAGATGCGCGCGACCGTGTCACCGATGGCTTCGTTGCCAAACCGCCGAGCCACGTCGTTCAAATAGTCGGTTTTCGAGAACGGCAGATTGAGCGCAATCGCGGGCAACACTTCTTTGGTTTCAAAATTTTGGAAATGCTCATGCAAATGTGGAATCCGCATCGCCGCGTCAAAAGTCACCACGCCTTCAAGAGCCGCCATATAAACGAGGGCCGTGTGTCCGCCATTCAAGACCCGTATTTTGGTCTCTTCATAAGGATCAACATTTTCCACCACTGTTACGCCGGAGCGCGCCAAATCAGGCATCTCGGCGGCGGCGCTGTCTTGGAGGACCCACTGAGTGAAATCTTCGGCCATAATCGGCGAGGTCACTTCAGCGCCCAGTAGCGTCGATAATTCTGGCCCCAGTTCGGTGGGGCAGCGCGGGGTGATGCGATCGACCATCGAACATGGGAATGCCACGTTCGTTTCGACCCACAGCGCAAGTTCAGTCTCGCCGCAGGCGTTCAAATAGGCCAGCAAATTGCGGCGCAGCATTTTTCCGTTTTGGCGGATATTGTCGCAACACGCGATGGTCAGTGGTGCGCCTGTTTTGGCTACGCGTTGGCTGAGTGCCGCGCGTAAATAGGCGTAAACGCTTTGTGCCGCGCCGCCTTTGATCTCTGCCATAATGGTAGGATCTGTGGTGTTAAGCGCCCCGTCGGGATCAGTGTAATAGCCGCTTTCCGTTACGGTTATTGTGACGAGGTGAACAGACGACTTTGACAAAAGCGCCTCGGTTTCGGTCTTTGCAGCGCTCCAGTCCGCGAAATGCACATGAGAGCGAACGCGTCGCAACGCGACTTCGCCGCCCGCTGAATGGGATTTCAAATAGTAACCATCATGGCGGGCGATGTCGGCTTTTGCGGCTTCAAAATCAGCCGTTTCAGAACCACGCAAATTGACAGCCGCTATGCCCCATCGCAGATCCCCGGACACACCCATGAAATCATCGATATAGACCGCTTGGTGTGCACGATGAAACGCGCCAAAGCCCAAATGCACCACGCCAATCTGACAGGCGGACCGGTCATATTGAGTTGCGGAAATTGTAGTCCCTACAGCGTTATTCATTGGGGAACTCCACACAGAGCAGTCCAAGGAAAGCCCCCGTTGATTTGGGCGTGTTGATTGAAGCCGTCATGTTGATCACTTTACCGCTCCGAAGGTGAGGCCTTGAACCAGTTGTTTCTGGCAAAACCAACCCAGGATAACGATGGGTGCAATGGCGGCTGTTGACACGGCGGATAGGCGACCAAAGAACAGGCCTTCGGGCGCGCGGTTGCCTTCGATCAATTTGGACAAGGTGGCCGCGTCAATCGTGGTTAGGCGCACAGTCCAATAGGCTTCGTTCCAACAAAAGATGAAGGTCAAAAGCGCCGTGGACGCGATTCCGCCCCATGCGAGCGGAATAAGAATGTCCTTGATTTCACCCCATGTGCTGACGCCGTCCATTTTGCCGGCTTCAATGATTTCCTTGGGAATCTCCTTGAAATAGGTGAACAACATCCAAATCACAATCGGCAAGTTGATCAGGCAAAGCACGAAGATGACCAAGAAATGTGTATCGAAAATACCAAGGAAGTTCTTGGTCAGGAATGTCATTGGATACAGCACTGCAGCGGCTGGCAGCATCTTTGTCGACAGCATCCACATCAGGATATCTTTGGTGTGGCGGCTGGGATCAAACGCCATGGCATAGGCCGCAGGAACCCCGACAGCCAAAGCGAACAACGTCGCAAATGAAGAGGTGATGACCGAGTTGATGGCAAAGCGCCAATAGTCGTAATTGTCGGTCATGTTGGTGTAGTTCTCGAGCGTTGGCGTAAAGAAAAACAGGAACTCCGGCTTTACGGCATCGGCGTCCGTTTTAAAGCTGGTGAACACGAGCCAAAATAGCGGAAAGAAGAAAATGAGCGCGATGGTCCATGCCGCGATGGGCCAAAGAATGGTGCTGAGTTTGGAGGTTTGAGTAATTGTTGCCATTGTCTTTTCCCTAATCCATCAAGCTTTTGCCGACCATGCGCAGTAAAAATATTGCGATGATGTTGGCAAGGATGACAGCGAAGATACCCGTAGCACTGGCCGCGCCAATGTTGTTCGAGGTAAATTCACCGATAAGATACGGCAGGTTTTTGTTACCATTGCCGCGGCTGACGATTTCAATTTCCGCATAGAGAGAGAGGTGAAAGATTGATTGGATCATCACCACAATCGCGATCGGGCGCGCCAAATGCGGGACCGTCAAATTGATGAACTGAGACCAAGCACTCGCCCCATCAAGTGTCGCGGCTTCTTTTTGGGATTCATCTTCGGACTGCAAAGACGTCATAAAGATCAGCACCGCAAAGGGTGTCCATTGCCACGCCACCATCATGATGACCGCATAGGATGAGGTCTGCGTCGCGCGGAATGAAATCGGCTCAAATTCGGGCCACATCGAAAAGAAGCTGCCTATGACAGGGTAGTCGCGTAGGCCGTCAACGATGTCGTTCAATCCTGCGATAGCGAGCCCGTTTAGGCCCAAAACTGGATCAAGGATCATGTTGATCCACAGCACTGCGTTCACCGCAGGCATCACAAAGAAAGGCGAAATTAGCAGAACACGCACAATGCCGCGTCCGGGGAATGATCTGTTCACAAGAACCGCAATTCCCAGCCCCAAGACGACCGTAATCACAAGGATGCTGCTTACGATGAACACAGAGTTCTGGATTGCAAACCAGAAGTCCTTGGCATTCAATACGTATTGGTAATTTCCGAAACCACGCCAGTTGCTTAGGGACGGCGACATCCATTCTGGACGGATTGTGCTGTTCAAAACATAACGAATGAAGGAAAAGTACAGCGTCATACTGAGCGGGACCAACATCCAAACCAACAGCAATATAACGGCTGGTGTTTGAAGTATGCGGGGGAGCGTTCTATCGGACATGGCTAGGGTACCTTACGCAATGGAAGTTTCGTGAAAATCGATCTTGGGTTGGCTCTCGTTCAACGAGCGGGCGATATCAGAGCGCCCTGTTCAAGCCCAATAAACAAACATATCTGTTTGGGTGGAGGGCCCGGTGGAGTTGCACCGGGCCCAACATTTGTTGGTCGAAGGTTTAGTAGTAACCAGCTTCGGACATAATGGCGTCTGCCGCAGATTGCGCTGCTTCCAGAGCCTCTTCCACAGTTTTCGCACCAGATAGCGCCGCTGCTATTTCTTGCGCAACCGCTGTGCCAACTTCTGGGAACTCAGGGATCGAAGCAAACTGAACGCCTACGTATGGCTTGATGTCTGTGGCTTCAGGCGCCGCAGAACCGATCGCTGCCATTTCGGCTGCAGCAAACGGTGCCGCTGCTTGGAACTCGGGGTAGGCGTAAGTAGATGCACGCGTGCCCGTTGGAACTTTACCCCAACCAAAATCTGGGTGGTCCGCTACAGCTTTGATATACGCTTTTGAAGTTGCCCACTCGACAAAATCATGCGCTGCTTCGGAGTTTGGCGAACCTGTTGGAACAGCCATCGCCCAAGCCCAAAGCCAGTTTGCACCGACAGGGTTACCAGCGTTTGGAGATTGCGCATAAGCAACGCCGTCTACTTCTAAGAAAGAAGCAGCGATTGTCGCATCAATCCACATGCCACATTTGCCTTCGTTATAAAGCGCGAGGATCTCGTTGAACGAGTTGCCCTCAGAACCTGGAGGGCCGTATGTGCCCAGAAGATCAACGTAGAAGTTGATCGCAGATTTCCATTCGTCAGAGTCAAGCGTTGGACGCATATCCGCATCGAACCAAGCGCCACCGAAGGAGTTAACAACAGTGGTTACAAACGCCATGTTGTCGCCCCAGCCTGGCTTGCCACGCAGACAAACGCCATAAACGCCGTTGTCTGGATCGTGGATCGCAGCAACTGCAGCTTTGACATTGTCCCAAGAATCGTTGTCACCAACTGTAACGCCAGCAGCATCCGTCAGATCTTTGCGATACATCACCATCGATGACTCGCCGTAGAATGGCGCGGCATAAAGCGTACCATCGTGGGACAGGCCGTTGCGCATCGCAGGCAGCATGTCGTCAACGTCATATTCAGCGCTAAAGTTCAGCGGCTCAATCCAGCCAGCAGCGCCCCAGATAGGTGCTTCTTGCATGCCGATGTTGATGATGTCGTATTGGCCGCCACCGGTTGCGGTGTCGGACGTAACCTGCTCGCGTAGAACGCCTTCTTCCAGCGAAACCCAGTTCAGCGTCACACCAGTATCAGCCGTATAGGCCTCGGCAACTGATTGCATGTTGATCATATGACCGTTGTTCACGATCGCAATTGTCAGCTCTTTCGCGTGGCCGTCAGCAAAAGCCGTCGAAAGACTCGCAACGCCCATAGACAATCCTAGAGCCGTGTTTAGTAGATATTTCATGATTTCCTCCCGTTGGTGCATCATCTGCAGCTTTAACGTGGCAAGAAACATTCGTTAGGTCAAGTAATTACTTTACCTAAGTCAAATTTAGGCCGAGCCACGCATGATCAACTTGCCCTCGAAAAGAATTTCGGTGCGCTGCGTGTTTACCGTTTCTTCATCATCAATAAGATCTAACAAAGTCTCAACTGCTTGTCTTGCCACGGATAAATAGTCTTGTGCTATGGTTGTTAGGGTTGGCCAAGTGAAACGGGAATATGGATGATCATCCATTCCCGCTATCCGCAAATCGCTCTCGCCGCCTTGACCGATATTATACCCTTTTTCATGGCATGCCGCAAGAAACCCAATCGCAAGTCGGTCATTACTGCACAAAACGGTACGTCGCTCGAGCGATTTTTCTTCGAGGATTCGAAGTCCGCCACGCAACCCAATTTCTTCAAAATCCCAACCCGTTCCCTCGACCTGAAGCACATGCGGCTCAAAACCGAGCCTTTCCATCGTTTCAACATAACCACGGTGCCGTCGATTGGCATTCGGGTTCGCCGGAGTCTTCATTTCAAACAGAGATGGCGGCTCGCCGGCTCGACAAAGATATTCTACCATGTCACTCGCGAATTGTGCGTGGTCTGAACCGATGAAGGCGCGCCCAACGCGATCAATGTTGCTGTCAAATAGGACAGTGGGCACCGCCGCGCAAAATTCTTCGAGCAATGCGTGATCCGAAATCCGCCCCAAAGGCGCGAATAAAACACCGGCTGGTCGAATGGACCTTAGGCTGTCCAGATTGTTTTGTTCTTGTTCAGCCGATCCATTGGAATTGAGCAAGATCGGGCTGAACCCCGCCGTTCTAACCATGTTTTCCAGATTGCATGCCATCTCAACAAAATATGGATCCGCCAAATACGGCACCACGATCCCGACATTTTTAGTCAAGCGGCGCGTGATGTTCATGGCATAGAAGTTCGGGCGAAAGTCGTGCTCTTCAATGCCCTTTTCCAATCGGGCTCTGGTTGTTTGGCGCACGCTGCTTGGATCATTAAAGTATTTTGACACTGTAGGCCGAGACACCCCAACGATTTTGGCAAATTCAGCCATATTGCGGACTTTTTTAGAACTCACCGGATCATACCTCAACGAAAACTGTGCCAAATTCAGGCGTTAGTTAACACCACCTACCGCAGTTTGCATAGCGTTGTCGCCCGTAATATGCTCGCCTTTATCATAGGACGGTTGTTCAACTCACTTGAAACGGGAATACTATTTGAACATTTCTCCGTTATATGAACGCCTGCCGCCCTTAACAAATCCAACCCACATGTCAGCATCGCTACAGACAACCCGGTCGGGCATTAAACCGAAACTATAAACTGGCAATGCCCCACAAATTTCATTACTAAATGATGGGTACACCCCCTCATTCAAACTGCCGCTCGTTAGATTGGGAAACCCGCAAAATTGGCGCTATTGTGCTGACCATATCAGATGGTGGAAAACGAACAAATAAGGAATGTACGATGTGGATTGCAGTTGATTGGGGAACCACCAATTTACGCCTTTGGGTTATGGATGAGACGGGTGCGGTGATCGCATCACACAGGTCGCCCAAAGGGATGAGCGCCCTCGGCCCCACCGATTTTGAGCCCGCATTGCTGGAGTTGATCCAACCCTATTTGTCGGACGACACGGTGTTGCCGGTTGTCTGTTGTGGCATGGTTGGCGCGGTCCAAGGATGGGCGGATGCCGGATATACCAGCGTGCCTTGCAGCCCACCAGATGGGCGTTCCGCCAAACCTGTTCCCTCCAATGATACGCGTATTTCTGTTCACATCTTGTCAGGCCTCAAACAGATATCGCCAGCCGATGTCATGCGTGGTGAAGAAACTCAAATCGCGGGTTTTTTGCGCCTGACCCCAGACTTTGATGGGGTGATTTGTTTGCCCGGCACCCACAGTAAATGGGTCCACATCAGTGCGGGCGAAGTGGTCAGTTTTCAGACTTTTATGACGGGTGAAATGTTTGATCTGTTGTCAACGCAATCCGTCTTGCGACACAGTGTCCACGCCGATGGTCTTGACGCTGCCAGCTTTGAAATGGCTATTGATGACGTCATATCGCGGCCCCAGGTTTTGGCCTCCCACTTGTTTAGACTGCGGGCTGGTGGGCTGGTTGGTGATCAGACGCCAGACCAAGCGCGTGGGCGTCTATCAGGTCTTTTGATCGGGGCAGAATTGGCTGGTGCGCGCCCATATTGGTTGGGGCAAAACGTGGCCATCATCGGTGCGGGTGCTTTGGCGCGGCTCTATCAAACCGGATTAGGATTTCAAGGCGTGCAGGCCAAGTGTTATGACGTATCAGAAATGACCCAAAGCGGATTAACAGCGGCCTATCAAAGCCTGTCCAAAGACACTTAATATTCGGCGGCGCGGCTTAGCGCTCCAGCTTAACGCGGTGTTCTGTTTGCCCTTTGGCATGCCGCTCTGCCACATACAATTGGCCGTCATGCGCTTGCGGCGGGTCCAAGTCTTGGGTCGCCGTTGTGATAAACAACTGCGTCAGATCCGATCCGCCAAATGCAGGGCAGGTGGTATGTGCCGCAGGGCAGGTGATGGCTGACATAAACGCGCCTTGCCGATCATATCGTGCAACGCGGCCCGCGCCCCATTGGGCATTCCAAAGATGGCCTTGATCGTCAACAACTGCCCCATCAGGAAATAGGTTTTCTGCCGCCAAATCGACGAAAACAGCTGCCGCGCCAACAGGCCATCCCTGCGCATCCAAAGCCTGTTTCATAATCTTCTGGGTTGGCGTATCTGCAAAATATGCAGTCTTATGGTCAGTTGAGAAACAAATCGCATTTGGGATGGTGATGGTATCAAACAAAACGATCAGCTCGCCTTGGTAAAATCTGTAAATCTTCCCCGCATTTGCCTGCGCAGACTTTCCCATTGTCCCAATCCAAAACCCGCCCCACGGATCAACACGCCCATCGTTGGATCGGGTCATTGCGTCATCGGCCTCTAATGCAATAATATGTCGGGATGTCCCTGTTGTCAGATCAAAACAAAACAGTTGGGTTTCGCTGGCGATCAAGAGCGAATTCACATCGATCCATCCCGCACATGACACATGTTCGTCAAACTGCCACGACAAGTTCTGGCCGTCCTTTTGCGACAGCAATTGCTTGCCCAAAATATCGAACCAGAACAGTTGTTGGCGCATAGGGTGCCAAAGCGGACCTTCGCCCAGACCACATTGGTTGGTGCTAAATACCTTAGCTTGCACTGAACACTTCGTCGTATTTTTCAACGATTGCAGTTGCGTTCTTGTGAACAGTTTGCGCCGTGTCGCCCGCGCGGTAGAGCGCCGTGCCCAAACCAAAGCCGCTGACGCCTGCGCGGGCCCAGTCGTCAAAATTTGAGGCATCCGCACCGCCCACAGCATAGACCTGTGTGCCTTTAGGCAAGACGGCAGAAATCGCAGACAAACCTGCGGGGCCGATCAACAAAGCGGGGAACAGCTTTACCCCATCGGCCCCTGCGCGCAGGGCTGTGAAAATCTCGGTCGGGGTGGCCGCGCCGGGGAAAGACGTCATGCCCGCGGCCTTGGTCGCGGCAATCACGGCGGTGTCTGTGTCAGGCGACACCACCAGTTCCCCCCCGATTTCCGCCAACTGGCGCACGTCTTCCACTGACAAAACCGTGCCCGCACCAATCGTCGCTTGGTCGCCGAAATGTTTCACCAAAGTGGCAATCGTTTTGAACGGGTCCGGTGAATTAAGCGGCACCTCGATCATAGTGATGCCTGCATCAATCAACACCTGCGCGATCGGCAAAACCTCTGGTTCTGTGACTCCGCGCAGAATGGCGATCAAGTTCCGTTTCACAGCGTTTCCAATCAAGCGCCCAAATCGTCAGGCAACAAAGCTGCCGGCAGATTTTGATAACACACAGGACGCAAAAAGCGGCGAATGGCGAGTGTGCCAACCGAGGTCGCGCCAAAATTCGTCGATGCGGGATAGGGGCCACCATGCACCATGGTGTCGCTGACCTCAACGCCAGTTGGGAAGCCGTTTGCCAACACCCGACCTGCCTTGCGTGTCAGGATCGGCAACAAGGTTTGCGCAGCTTCCACATCCGTGTCGTCCATGTGCAATGTACAAGTCAGCTGACCTTGCAAGCTGTGCGCAATAGAGCGCATTTCAGCCGTATCGTTGACTTGAATTATTATACCCATCGGGCCAAACACTTCTTCGCCAAGGGCTTGGTTTTTTAACCATTCGACACCAGTGGTGACAAACAAATTGGGTGTTGCTTCGCGCAGGGAACAGCTTGTTGTCAGCAACTCGGTCACACCGGTTTCAGCCGCAATTTTTCGGCTGCCTTTACGATAGGCATTGGCGATGCCTTCGGTCAACATTATTTGGGGCGCGACATCTTTTAGGGCCTCTGTTGTCGCTTTGGCGAAACTATCGCCAGCGTCGCCTTGCACCACGATCGCGATCCCTGGGTTCGTGCAAAATTGTCCTGCCCCCATAGTCAGTGATCCAGCCCAGGCACGGCCAATTTCATTGCCCCGCTCTTTTAGGGCGTTTGGCAGGATGAACATTGGGTTCACCGAACCCAACTCGCCGAAAAACGGAATTGGCACAGGGCGTTGGGCGCAAAGATCAAACAGCGCACGTCCCCCCGCAAGCGATCCTGTAAAGCCGACGGCCGTGATGAATGGATGTTGAACCAGCGCAGCACCTGTTTCATTCCGGTTGGTTTGCAAAAACGAAAACACGCCCGTGTCCATGCCGGTTTTGACAATGGCTGCGTTGATCGCTTCGGCGATGATTTCGCCTGTGCCGGGGTGTGCCGGATGGCCTTTGACAACCACTGGGCAACCCGCCGCCAAGGCCGCAGCCGTGTCGCCGCCCGCCGTGGAAAACGCTAACGGAAAGTTGGAGGCGCCAAACACCGCGACAGGGCCAATGGCCTGTTGGATCATGTTCAATTCAGGGCGCGGGGCAGGGGCCCGATCAGGCAGGGCGGAGTCGTGGCGGCGGTCAAGGTAATCACCTGCCAAAATGTGCTCTGCGAACATTCTTAGTTGACCCGTTGTACGGCCACGCTCCCCTTGCAAACGGCCTGCGGGCAAGCCGCTTTCAGCGCAGCCAATTTCGGTGATTTGATCGCCGCGTGCTTCGATTTCATCTGCAATAGTATTTAGAAATGCAGCGCGATCTGCGCGGCTGGTGCTGCTATAGCTCCAGAATGCTCGTTCTGCCGCGTTACACGCAGCATCAACGTGCTGCGGGGTGGCGTTCGAAAAACTGTAGGCCTCGCCCGCAACAGGTGCGTTTTCAAAGGTTGCGTCAGAGGCGATCCACTGGCCATCAATCAAGAGATTTCCGTGCGGCGTGAAAAGGGGTGTTTGGGTCATTTTATGTCCAGGATTTAGGAGAGGTTAGTCAAAAAAGGGTTCAGTGTTTTCACGACTGCCAAGGGTGAAGGAATCCAATACCAATGCCATAGGGCGTAGATCGACGTCGGATGTGCCCTCTGCAATTAGACGGGCCATATTTTTGTAGAGACCAGTGTATTCACCACCCAAGGGGCTGGTGTCGGTATCTTGATACCGTTGCCCATCGATAAACAGCTTTGCTCCACCTTCGATCAAGCGCATTTCACCCGCATCGGTGGTGGCTTGGATTTCCCAAGTCTGTTCCCCCAGTTGGCGAAAATCGAAATCCGCGCTCATGGTGGCGCCGCGGGGATGCACGAACTGAAGCGTCGCTGCAATCGGGGTTTCCTTGTTCTCTGGGAACACCAAATGCGCTGATCCAAGATGTATGGGGTCGGGTAGAATTTCGGTCAAGATCGACAAGGCGTTAATGCCCGGATCAAAGATGCCTAAACCACCGCCTTGCCAAATCCATTCTTGATTTGGGTGCCAACGGCGCACATCCTCTTTCCATGTAATTTTCAAACTTTTCAGGGTTTTGTCTGACAACCATTGTTTGGTCGCTGCCACATCAGCCGCTTCACGTGAATGCCACGTGGCATATAGAGTGATGCCAGCCTTAGCCGCCAAATCCTGCAGGATATGAACTTCGGACAGCGTGGCCCCTGGGGGTTTTTCCAACATCACATGACGGCCTGCCGCAATCGCGGCCTTGGCGTATTCAAACCGAGGCACGGGGGGCATGCACAGTGATACCACGGGGATATCGGGACGCGCTGCCAGCATCTCGTCGATGCCGATAAAGTTCTCGACACCATCGACTGTATGGTTTCGCGACACCGTTGCCGCCAGCTCCCATTCGTTTGACGCCAACAACGCCGGAATATGTTGATCAATGGCTATTTTGCCGACGCCGGCAATGGCTATTTTCGTTTTCATTAGTGAGAGTCCCTTCCAACTGCTGACCCGCGACCACCCTTTAGGAAATCCAGATCGGCGCCTGTATCCGCGCCCTCAACATGGGCATGATGTAACCATGCATAGCCCGATGTGGGTAGGGTTTCCAAGGGTTTCCAATCCGCCAATCGTTCGGCCAGTTCCGCATCTGTGATATCTAAATTCAAGCTGCGATTTGGCACATCAACATCAATCATGTCGCCATTTTGAACCACCGCAAGTGGACCACCTGCCGCTGCTTCGGGCGAGGTGTGCAAAATGACGGTACCATAGGCAGTGCCGGACATGCGCGCGTCTGAAATCCGCACCATATCCTTGATGCCTTTGCGCAAGATTTTGGGCGGGAGGCCCATGTTGCCGACTTCAGCCATGCCAGGATAACCACGGGGGCCGCAGTTTTTTAAAACCATGATGCAGGTCTCGTCGATGTCCAAATCCTCGTCGTTGATTTTAGATTTGTAATCATCGATGTCTTCAAACACGACAGCGCGTCCGCGGTGGGTTAGCAAATTTTGGCTGGCGGCAGAGGGTTTGATAACAGCACCTTTAGGGGCTAAATTACCCTTCAAAACGGCGATGCCGCCTTGGACGGCCAAGGCTTTTTCAACTGGCAAAATCACGTCTTCATTTCGGTTCACAACGTTTTTGACCTGATCCCATTGGGTCTCACCCGAGACTGTCAACGCGTCTTTGTGTAACAACCCAGCTTCGCCCAGATGTTTCAACACGACGGGCAGGCCCCCAGCATAGAAGAACTCTTCCATCAGGTATTTGCCCGATGGCATTAGGTTCACAATCGTCGCAATGTCTCGACCACAACGATCCCAATCATCAAGCGTGACGTCAATTTCCAAACGCCCCGCAATCGCTAACATATGGACCACAGCGTTGGTTGAGCCGCCAATTGCGCCATTGGTGCGGATCGCATTTTCAAAGGCGTCTTTGGTCATCACGTCAGAGGGCTTCAGATCGTCCTTGACCATCTGCACAATGCGTCGCCCCGTCAATTGCGCCATGATCCGGCGGCGGCTGTCGACGGCGGGAATGGCGGCGTTACCTGACAAGGCCATGCCCAAGGCTTCGGCCATACTGGCCATCGTCGAAGCTGTGCCCATAGTGTTGCAAGACCCCGGCGAGCGCGACATAGACGACTCGGCTTCGGCGAAATCTTCGGCGCTCATTTCGCCCGCTTTGACCGCTTCTGAAAACTTCCAAAGATGGGTGCCCGACCCGACACGCTCATTTCTGAAATAACCGTTCAACATGGGCCCGCCAGTGACAACGATCGAGGGCAAGTCAGTGGACGCCGCCGCCATCAGCAAAGACGGCGTGGTTTTGTCACAACCGACCAACAACACGCAGCCATCCATGGGTTGCCCACGCATCGCTTCTTCGACCGACAGTGCCGCCAGATTGCGGAACATCATGGCAGTTGGGCGAAACGAGCTTTCGGCGGCCGAAAACACAGGGACCTCGACAGGAAAACCGCCAGCTTCATAGATGCCGTTTTTCACACGCTCGGCCAAATCGCGCAGATGTGCGTTACAGGGCGTCAGTTCTGACCATGTGTTCAGGATGCCAATCACTGGCCGCCCGTCGAACATATCATCCGGAAAGCCCTGATTTTTCATCCACCCACGGTGGTAAATCGTGTCACGGCTGGTGCCACTGAACCACTCCTGAGAGCGGAGTTTACGTGGCCAAATTGCGGGTTTGAAGGTCATAAAATTTCCTTACAGGGCGGTGACGGGGCAGGTGTCAGGACCTGATGCCGCTATTGTTAAGGGGTTGCGCAGGGCCATGCCGAGTTGTGGCGCGTCGATTTCAAACACATCGCCCTCAATTGGGGAAATGCCATCGGCAAAAGACAGGGTCGCTGTGCCAAAGAAATGCACATGCACGTCACCTGCCGCGCGAAACAAATCATATTTAAAATGATGGTGCTCAAGGTTGCTGATTGAATGTGACATGTTGGCCTCTCCCGACAAGAACGGTTTTTCCCACAAGGTTTGTCCATCTCGCAGGATGCGGCTTGTGCCTTGGATGTCGTCGGGCAAATCGCCGATCAGAATTTCAGGGCCAAAACTGGCTTGGCGCAGTTTGGAGTGCGCCAGCCACAGGTAGTTCCCGCGCTCGGTGATGTGGTCGGAGAATTCGTTCGCAACAGCAAAGCCCACGCGAAACGGGGTACCGTCGGGGCCGATTACATAGACGCCCGCGACTTCGGGTTCTTCACCTGCGTCCAGTGCGAAGGCGGGGCTGGTAAGGGGTGCGCCCGGGGCCACAGCCGCAACGCCGTTGCCTTTGTAAAACCACTCGGGTTGCGCGCCGATTGCGCCACTGGCGGGTTTGCCGTGTTTCACACCATCTTGGAACATCCGCATGGAATCTGTGACGGGAGTATCTGTGGCATTTTCTTTGGTGTGCATCGCATCGCGTGTGGCGGCTGACCCCAAATGGGTTAAGCCGGTGCCGGTCATGTGTAAATGCGCTGGATCATCATGGTGCATGGGCAGCAAAACGCGCCCCTGCTCCAGCGCGGCTGTTAGATCAACCGGCTCGCCCAAACCACAGTTGATGATCGTATCAGTCAAGGATTTACCAGCCTTGATTGCCAACATTGCGAGCTCATAGGTGCTGCTCATACCGTTGACGACATGCGCCGCCTCGCCCTTGCGCATAACGACTTGAGTGCGGCCATCCGATGATTTTACTTGAGAAAGAAACATCGACATTATCCTCGTTCACGTTTGTTGTAGACATCAAAAAAGACAGCGGCCAAAAGGACCAGCCCCTTGATGACCTGTTGGTAATCAATGCCGATGCCCAGAATGGACATGCCGTTGTTCATCACGCCCATGATGAACGCTCCGACAACCGCCCCGATGATTTTACCTGATCCACCCGACATGGACGCCCCGCCGATAAACACCGCAGCGATCACGTCCAGCTCGACTGACAAGCCAGCCTTTGGGGTGGCCGTGTTCAAACGAGCCGCGAAGATTAGTCCCGCAAGGGCGGCTAAAACGCCCATGTTCACGAAGGCAAAAAACGTCATGCGTTCGGTTTTGATGCCCGACAATTTTGAGGCCTTTTCATTGCCACCAAGGGCGTAAACTCGGCGGCCCATAACAGTGTTTTCCGTCACAAAGGCATAGATGACAGTCAAGACGACCATTGTAACCAGCACGTTTGGTAGGCCACGGAACGTCGAGAGCTTATAAGAAATAAACAACAACGCGCCTGCGATGATGACATTGCGCAGGATGAACAGCATTTTAGGTTCGCCAACAATGCCATAGCTGCGGTCCCGTGCCCGTGCGCGGATGCCCATCCAGACAATCAAACACACGGCAATTACACCCGCTGCAAGCGCGGTGCCGTTGGGGCGCCCGATGCCGAACACGTCAGGAATGAACCCCGTCGACAAAGACTGAAACGATTTGGGGAAGGGGCCAACTGACTGCCCCTCAAGCAACCACAGGGACAAGCCGCGAAACACCAACATACCTGCGAGCGTCACAATGAACGACGGGATTTTCCAATAGGCCACCCAATAACCTTGGGCCGCGCCGATGAACCCGCCCATAATCAAACACACCGGCAATGTCGCCGCAACGGACCAGCCGTAGTTAACGATCAAAACGGCAGCAAAAGCCCCGACAAACCCCATCACAGAGCCCACCGACAAATCGATGTTGCCGGTCACAATGATCAGCAACATGCCAAGCGCCATGATGATGATGTAGCTGTTTTGCAAAAACAGATTGGTGATGTTCACGGGGCGCAGCAAAACCCCACCGGTCATGATTTGAAAGAACGCCATGATCGCAATCAGCGCCAACAAAAGCCCAAAATCGCGCAGGTGGCTCATAAGATAAGCCTTCAGTTGTCCTGGTTCGTTTGATGTAGAATTATCCATGTCGTATTCCTTAGTCAGTCACAATCAGTGACATAATGCTTTCTTGGCTGGCGTCTTTGGCTGTCAGATTACCAACAAAGGCGCCCTCGTTCATGACGTAGATCCGGTCACACATCCCCAACAGCTCGGGCATCTCAGACGAAATCAAGACAATGCCTTTGCCTTGATCCGCCAGGTCATTGATGATTCCGTAAATTTCGAATTTCGCGCCCACGTCTATGCCCCGTGTTGGTTCATCCAAGATCAAAACTTCTGGATCTGTGAATAGCCATTTGGACAGGACCACCTTTTGCTGATTGCCGCCGGACAGGTTGCCGACGGTTTGAAACACCGATGGGGTGCGCACGTTCATGGCGATGCGGTATTCTTCGGCGACTTTGGTCTCTTCGGCTTCGATGATGATGCCTGCCTTGGACACTTTGCCAAGATTGGCCAAAGTTGTGTTACGCTGAATGGTGTCCTCCAAAATCAGGCCCAAAGATTTGCGGTCCTCGGTCACATAGGCCAACCCTGCATTGATGGCTTTTCCGACGCTGGACACATCCGCGGTTTTGCCGTGCATCTTAACGGAGCCTGAGATGTTGCGCCCATAGCTTTTGCCAAACACGCTCATCGCCAGTTCGGTGCGGCCCGCTCCCATGACGCCAGCGATGCCGACGACTTCGCCGGCGCGCACGGACATGTTGATGTGTTTGATCACTTGGCGCTCAGCCTGTTCGGGGTGCCAAACGGACCAGTCTATTATCTCAAGCACCGGATCGCCCAATTTGCTGACCCGCGCCGGATAGCGCGCCGCCATATCGCGGCCAACCATATCGCGCACGATGCGGTCTTCGGTGATTTCTTGGGTGGCGGTGTTCATGGTTGACACGGTCATGCCGTCGCGGATCACGGTCACGCTGTCGGCGACTTTGCGCACCTCATTTAACTTGTGGCTGATGATGATGCAGGTGACACCTTTGGATTTCAACTCTAACATCAAATCGAGCAACACTTGACTGTCGGCCTCTGACAGCGCTGCGGTGGGCTCGTCCAAGATCAGTAGCCGCACGTCCTTGGACAGGGCTTTGGCGATTTCAACCAGTTGTTGTTTGCCGACACCTAGGGTGTCCAGACGGGTCGATGGTGCCTCTGATAGTCCAACCTTTTTCAACAGCTCTTTGGTGCCGCTAAAGGTTTTTCGCCAATTCATTACGCCCTTGCTGGCCTGTTCGTTGCCCAAGAAAATGTTCTCGGCAATCGACAGTTGCGGGATCAAAGCCAACTCTTGGTGGATGATGATAATGCCTTGGTTTTCGCTGTCTGAGATGTTTTTGAACGCGGCTTGCGCGCCATCGTAATGGACTTCACCGTCATAGGTTCCGGTTGGGTAGACGCCAGACAACACCTTCATCAGGGTTGATTTTCCGGCACCATTTTCGCCGCAGATGGCGTGTATTTCGCCTTCCTCTACCGCAATGCTCACCTGATCTAGCGCCTTAACGCCTGGGAACTCTTTGGTAATGGAACGCATTTCCAGCAATGTGGACATGGAAGGCACCCTTTGATGTGTTGCCCGCTCTGCACAATAATGATCAGAGCGGACAATCGTTTTGTGAATAGCTTACTTGATTTGGTCGATCGTGTAATAGCCGGAGCCAACTACGATTTCTTCCCAGTTGCTTGCGTCCACAGACACAGGCTCCAACAAGTAACTATCAACGACTTTGACGCCATTGTTATAGGTTTTCGTGTCGTTGATTTCTGGCTTGGTGCCAGTGATTAACGCGTTCACCATACCAACAGTCACACGGGCCAATTCACGCGTGTCTTTAAATACTGTCGAATATTGCTCGCCTGCCAAAATGGATTTGACCGACTGAACTTCGGCGTCTTGACCAGAAACGATTGGCATTTTCAAATCGTCCGAACCATAACCAACACCCTTGAGCGAGGACAGGATGCCGATCGACAGACCGTCATAGGGTGACAACACGCCGTTGACGTTGATGTCAGAATAATGAGCCGACAACAGGTTATCCATACGGGCCTGTGCAACAGCACCATCCCAGCGCAATGTGCCAACTTTTTCCATGCCCATTTGGCCAGAAACGATGTTCACCGTTTTTGCGTCAATCAATGGCTGCAAAACAGACATCGCACCGTCATAAAAGAAATAGGCGTTGTTATCGTCAGGCGAACCACCGAACAATTCAACATTGTAGGGGCCAGCGCCAAACCGTTCTTCTAGACCTGATACAAGGCTGGATGCTTGCTGAACGCCGACTTTGAAGTTGTCGAATGTCGCGTAGTAGTCAACGTTGGCGCTATTTTTGATCAAGCGATCGTAAGCGATGACGTTGATGCCAGCCGCGGCTGCGTTTTCCAATGCGTTTGACAGGGTGGTGCCGTCGATCGCTGCGATGACCAAAACATCAACGCCTTTTGAAATCATGTTTTCGATCTGCGCCAGTTGGTTTGGAATGTCGTCTTCTGCGTACTGCAGATCGGTGTCATAGCCCGCTGCGGTGAACTGTTCGACCATCGAGTTGCCGTCGGAAATCCAACGCGCGGATGACTTTGTTGGCATCGAAATTCCGACTGTTTCGGCAATCGCCGCCGCCGAAAACGCAATTGCGGATGTACTGATTGCCAGTGACATCACCAGATTTTTGATTTTCATAATCTTCTCCCATAAATGTGCTGTGACCGTTCAACGCGTCACACTTTTCCCATGCGCACCCGAATCAGGCCGTAAACGAACCTAGATCGTTTTTTCATGCTTTAATAATAACAGTTTTAGCTATATGCATACCAAAAAGGATATGTAGATGTTCAAGCTCCCTCCCTTAGCCCTAAAGCCTGTGCAGTTGCGTTTGATGGTTGCCCTGGCCGAAACCAGCAAGCTGCAGTCAGCAGCCGAACGGTTGGGCATCGCCCAGCCTGCTGCTTCGCGTGCGCTGGCCGAAATTGAGGCGATGGCGGGCACTCCGCTTTTTACACGCCACCCCAAAGGCATGACGATCACCTTGGCCGGGCAATTGGTTGCCAACAAAGCGACCGCGATCTTGCACGAGGTTTATGATTTAGAAGATAACCTAGGCCACCTAAAGGAAGGCTTGGCAGGTAAAATCCGCATCGGCGCGGTCACAGGGCCGACGGTCAAATTGGTCGTACCTGCGATCAAAGAGATCAAGCGCCGTGCCGTTAATCTTGAAATCAACGTTGAGGTCGCGCCATCACGTCGGTTGTTGCGCGAATTGATGGCGGGGCGCCTGGATTTGGCTCTGGCCCGGGTTTTGCCAGAATTTGACAGTCAACAATTTGAAATCACACCCGTTGGCGACGAGGAGGTCGTGTTGTTGGTCCGCAAAAACCACCCTTTGGCTGGGCGCAAAAATTTGCAACTGGCTGATGTTCAAAACCTGGAGTGGGTCGTCCAAGAGAAAGACAACCCTATCCGCGAGGCCGCGGGAGCTGCATTTCACCTGGGCGGCCTTTCGGAACCCACGAACATTGTCAGCTCATCCTCTTTCCTGTTTGCCATTGCTTATCTGGCGGACACCGACGCAACGCTCGCGGTGACCCAAGAGGTGGCCCAATTGTTGATCGACGACCCCGTAAATGCCTCTTTCACGCGGTTGGATTTGAAGCGTCCTATCGGTATGGCCCCCTATTTCCTTGTGCGATATGCCAGCCATTCCATTTCACCAGCGACGCAATTGTTGAAAGATCTAATCCTGGGTGCCGACGCTTCGTAGACCACAATGTATACTCGATATTTGCAAATCCTTTTTGGACAATTAGACTAATTGATATGGATAGATAAAACTTGGACACGCCGAAAAAACACGTCTTCCCAGCTTCTAACTATATGGTGACAATGCCGACGACGCCGTGCAAGAGGTTAATCGAGGCTATGCGGTCAGCGAAGTCGCTGAACGACTGGGGACTCCGTTGATCTGCAGGTGATTGCATAGCAATCGCCGAGAGGGGGCACAAAGTCACCTTAAAAATGGAAAGCGCGGTTATCCAAGCCAGCCAAAGATGTCAGGATTGATACAGGACAAAATCGCGAGATACGGCGACTAAACCACAACCGACTGGTGTCAGTATTGGTTTAGTTTTGTTGGCAAGCATATGGCAAAATTAGGCGCGGTGCAAAATCGAGAAAACTTTGCGGCAGAACCAGATGATTTCGGATGGAAACCGGTGGCGTTTGCAGCGGGTTTCTGTTGATTTTTATCGCCGCACCTAAGCCACAAAACCACTACAGGCAACATAACTAGAGTAAACGTGGCGACACTGTTATCAACGCTATTGCGAAAATGGGTGCTGAACGGCTCACAACCTGATCTGAGGCGGTGCGAAAGGTTAGCTGCGCCTGTATCCAAACGCCACATCCCTTCGCATCAGTTGTCGTTGGTCAATAAATCGGCTCGTAAACGGGGCAGGTCCAACGGCAGCCCCGAGAAAAATTCCCAGGCATTCACGCCCTGAAAAAAGAACAATTCGTAACCTGAAATCACCTGAAGTCCGGCTGCCTCGGCATCACGGATGAACTGTGTATCCACGGGAGTATAGACGGCGTCGAAAATCCATTCGGCGTCGGACATTGTCGTGGCGGGGATGGCGGTTCCGGGGCTACCAATCATACCGACTGGAGTGCAATTGACCAACCCGTCCACGCCCGGCGCAAGTTCTTCAACCCGGCGTCCGACGGTCACAATCGTGTCGTTTGGCGCAACGGCGCGTAGGTCGGCAGCAAGGCCATGCGCGCGTTCTTGGCTGCAATCGTTGAGGCGTATTTCACTGGCACCCAAAGTCAACATAGCAAAGGCAATGGCCCGCCCAACCCCACCTGTTCCGACCAGCAAAACGACGCCGGGGGGCGTGTCGCCACGTTCTTTGCGATAGGCGGCGAGGAAGCCGGAGTAGTCGGTGTTAAAGCCGCGCGGGCCAAGTTCAGTAAACACGACTGTATTGATCGCACCGATGCTGCGGACCTGCTCGTCATCAATCGTCACAGCACGTGCGGCGATTTCTTTGTAGGGGTAAGTGATGTTCAATCCACGATACGATCCACAACGGCAATCTTCGAAAATGCGCTCGAACGGCAGGCCCAAATCGACTGGGATCAGGCTGTCATATTGTACGTCCAACCCATTTTGCGCGCCGGCAAGCCGATGTAGACGGGGCGAAGAGGACCGTTTTATGTTGTCGCCGATTAAGCCAAGGTGAAGGTCAGGCATGTTCGCGCTCCAGAGGGGTGAAAGGTTTTGAAACCGTCGCAACAGTCGCAACAGATTTTATGGCGTTGATAACGGCAAGCGTACGGGCACCTTCGCGCACCGTGACAAGCGGTGAAGCGATGCCCCGCACCACGTCGACGAAATGTGTAAGCTGGGCATCCAAAGGGTCGATCTGCAGGACTGTGTCGATCTGCATACCCATCGGCGCTCGCCAGTCTCGCGACCCGTGGGTTGACCATGTTTTCAGCGTCGGGACATCCAGCGTGCCATCTGTGCCAATGATCTGATAGCAGCTTTCGCCAGTACATGGGTAATCTGGATTTTCGGCCGCCGTCAGCTCCCAGCTTCTAGGTGAGGTGGCACTGTCAGAGACCAGTGCAGTTCCGATGGCGCCGTTTTGAAACCTAAGCAGTACACCACCAGTGTCTTCGATTTGAAAGCCGCGCCGCGTGTTTGATACGATGGCCTGAACATCCTCGATTTCACCACACAAGTGGCGCAAAAGGTCGATGTCATGAACAAGGTTCGTCAGAATCGGGCCAGCGCCAACGCCCCGCCGCCAGTCAGGCTCAAAATAGCTGTCGGGTTTCATGAACGTCGTCATGCATTGCACAGCAGTGATCTCACCCAAACACCCGCTATCAATGATGCGTTTGGCCTGCGCCACAGCAGCGCTGTGACGACGGTGGTGGCCAACCAAAACGGGCACGTCTGATGCTTCGACGGCCGTGACCAATGTGTTTGCTTCGCTGTCACTGATCGCAACTGGTTTCTCGATAAGCAACGCAATACGCTCTCGGATGCAGACCATAGCATTAGCGACGTGAAACGGAGTCGGTGAAGCGTCAATCACCGCATCTGGACGCGCGTTGGCCAGCAATTCGCCAAGGTCGCGAAAATGTGCCACACCCAGCTGGGCAGCAAAGGCGCGACTGGCCTCGGACGGGTCACAAATTGCGGCGACCATGGCACGGTTGCAGGAACGCGAGATCACCTCGGCATGCCGTTGACCGATTGCGCCAGCACCAAGAATGGCAATGCGAAGTGCCTTAGATTCGCTCATTCTTGCGCTTCCTTATCCGTTGCAAAAATGCGGCGTTTCATCCGTACCCACAACGGTGTTTGGCTGACGAAGATCAACACAACGGCGATGAAAAGGACGAGTGACAGCGGACTGGTGACGATGCCCATAAACAAGTCCCAAAGGCTTTCGCGCTCCGAGATGATTGCGCGGCGCCAATTCTCGTCAATCAAGCGAGACAGAATCACGCCCAAGATCACAGGGCCAACCTGATAGCCATAGAGTTTCATGAAATAGCCCAACACACCAAAGCCCAACATCCAATAGACGTCCGTGATCGAGTTGTTCACAGCAAAGGCCCCGACGATGGACAACATCAAAATAAGCGGGATCAGCATGGCGCGTGGCAACTCTACGATCTTTACGAAGATGCGGATGCCCGTCAGGCCAAAGATCAGCATGAAAATATTGGCCAGCACCAATGCGCCGACGATAAACCAGAACATATCGGGCTGGTCTATCATCAACATTGGGCCAGGATTTAGACCGTGGATATAAAGCGCACCAATGATAATGGCGGTCACGGCGTCACCCGGAATGCCCAGCGTAATCATCGGAATGAACGCCCCGCCGACGGCGGCATTATTGGCGGTTTCGGGGGCGACAAGCCCTTCTTTCGCGCCTTCCCCAAACGGCACTTCTGGGTTCTTGGTGACGCGCTTTGCGTGATCATAAGCCATGAGCGCTGCGATATCACCACCCGTCCCGGGCAGAGCGCCGATGATGACACCGATACTTGATGTTTGGAGCGACAAGGGGAGATACTTGCGCACCGCAGCCCAGGACGGAATGATCCGACCGATCTTTTGTTTTACGGCTGTTTTGTCGATGTGGCGCAGCTGAATCAACGCTTCGGCAACGCCGAACATGCCGATCATAACGGCAATAAAGCTGATCCCGCCCCACAGTTCGACCACCCCAAAGGTAAAGCGTTCTTGTGCGGTCAGCGGGTCAAGCCCAACCGATCCAATCAACAGGCCAAGCGCACCGGCAAATATACCCTTCACGAGGCTTTCGCCGGAAAGTGATCCGACCAACAGGATGCCAAGGATTGCCAAAAGCATGTAGTCGCGCGGTTGGAACGTCAGCGCGAATTCACTGACCAACGGGGCCGCAACGGCCAGCACAAATATACCCAGAAAGCCGCCGACAGCCGACATGACAGTGGACACGCCGATGGCCTCTCCTGCTTGGCCTTTTTGCGCCAACGGATAACCGTCAAAGGCCGTCGCGATTGCCGAAGGAGCCCCCGGAATATTCAGCAGGATTGCCGTGCGCGAGCCACCATACACGCCGCCCATATATATACCGACAATCAGGCATAGGGCCGAGTGAACCTCCCAACTAAAGGTGAACGAAATCAGGATTGATACAGCCATGGTGACGGAAAGGCCCGGAATCGCGCCAACATAAATGCCTGCAAAAGTGCCCAAGGCAACCAGCAGCAATAAGGACGGATCAAACCAAGAAGTAGTGAAATATTGTAGGGCTTCTAGCATTATTTTTCTCCCCCAAACAGATTGGCGAAAAAGGCGATTATTTCGCGTTCAGGCACTACGCCTTCGGGCATCAGAACAGAAAAAACGAGGCGGAAGATCACATAGACCGTCGCCAAACAAAGAACGGACACCCAAGCGCTGAACCAGACCCCTCGGCGCGACAGGACCAGCACTGAAACGAACAAGAACAATTGTGACGTTGGCAGAAACCCCAACGGCTTGAGCGCAATGGCATAGAGTAAGATGAAAACGGTCATCATGGCCGCAGCAGGCGGCAAAATGTCTTTGAAAAAACTGGTGTCTTGCGCGGGTTTAGCGCGCAGTGTTTTGACGGCTATTATAAGCGACGAGATAACCATTATCGCGCTCACTGTCATCGGAAATGCCCCGGGCGAGCTGAGCGCCTCAAAGCCCGCGATGCCATAGGCTTTCCAAACGGCGCCAAGGCTGACCAGCGACAGGAAGAGGGCGAAAAACACCTCACCTGGTTTACGTGTCATGTCTTTGTTCATTGTATTCCCCCCTTAAGTAAAAAGCGCCGCCATACCGTTTGGCACAGCGGCGCTCTTTGATATCGTAGTGTCTTATGGCCGTGGAATGCCAAACTTTTCTGGCGAGTTTTTGGCGATGCCCGCGTCAAACACAATCCAAGACGTGACAGATTGCCATTTGTCGAGGAAGCTGCGCGCCTCGTCGCCCGAGATGTTCATGATCGCAAAACCACGTTGCTCCATCAGACCAGTGAAGTCAGGATGCTTCACACCTTCGGCGTAGGCTGCCTGCAATTTGGCGACCGCGTCATCTGGCGTGCCTTTTTTCACGAAAACACCAAAGAACGGACCCCAAGGCAGATAGGCGCCAAATTCAGGGAAGTCATCGGTGATCGGTGCTAGATCAGGCAATACAGCGTTCGCTTGGGTATCAATCAAAGCAATCGCTTTCATACGGCCGGCTTTTACGCTTTCGATTGCGGCACCAAGAACGGCTGGCATCACGTCGATAGCGCCACCTTGCAGCGCTGTCAGTGCGGGGCCGTCACCGTCGTAGGGCACAGTGATAACGGGCAAATCCACTTGGCTAGAAAGCATCGCTGTCACAACGGAGGGCAGGCCACCCGGACCGGTTGAACCGAACTTAATCTCATTCGGGTGCGCGGCCACATATTCAACCATCTCCTTGAATGTGTTGAACGGAGCGTCGTTGTTGGCCACGATCAGTGGCACGCCACGGGCCAGAATGTTGATCGGAATGAAATCGGCGTAATCGGTTTCGCCAAGGCCCATCACTTTGTAGAGCTGCGGATTTTCGGCACCCATCAACAGGGTATATCCGTCAGCGTCTTGTGCGCCCGAGTATTTGACTGCGATGGCGCCAACGCCACCTGTCATGTTTTGCATGATGACCTTGCCGCCCAAGGCAGCCTCGGCATGCGGTGTGACCGAACGCATGACTGTGTCGGTCGAACCGCCAGCGCCCCATTGAATAATTCCCTGAAGTTCTTTTTCAGGGTATTCCGCCAAAGCGGGTGTTGCGACGAGTGCGGCGGCCAATACGGCGCCTAGAAATTTACGGGTCATGTGTTTCCTCCCAGATCCCAATGCCGTCCGAATCCTCTTGATCCAACAGCGGTAGGTCTAAAATGTACTGTTTCGTTAAATTGTCAATTATTTTGTACCGTTTCGTTAATTATGTGGTATTTAGAATCGGAAAGCAGCTAGGTATCGGGAGAAATAAATTGCCGAAAAAGACGCAAAAAGCGCAGTGGAAACAAGACCCTGAGAGCGTTAAAGCCGACATCTTGAGGGTGGCAATAGAGCAGTTCGCCGAGCACGGTCTCGCGGGGGCTCGAATTGATGAAATAGCCAAACAGACGGCGACATCTAAAAGGATGATCTACTATTACTTCGGTGACAAACAGGGTTTGTACCGCTCAGCTTTGGAACAGCATTACCACGCGGTTCGTGAAGGTGAATGGCAGCTGGACCTAAGCGGTCTGGATCCAATCCAAGCCATGCGCAGGCTTGTGGAATACAGTTTTGATTTCCACGTCAATAATCCGGATTTTGTGCGTTTGATCTCAATCGAGAACACGCATCACGCAGCTTATCTAGAGCACTCCGATGTCATTCGAGACTTGAACCAGCGTGCCGTGGATAAGGTCGAGGAGATTTACTCAAAAGGCGTTGAAAAAGGTGTCTTTCGCGAGGGTTATGAACCTTTAGAGTTGCACTGGTCGATCTCTGCGTTGTGTTTTTATAACGTCTCCAACAAATACACGTTCCAGCTGGGCTTTGGGCCTCACGTTCATTCCGAGGAAGGGCAGAAATCCATCCGCGCCAAAGTTGCCGACATGATCGTGCGCTCGGTCGCAGCGCACGATATCCTCAACTAAATGGGTGTCTATTCGGCCAACAGACTGCCCATACGACGCATCGCCAGAGCATAGCCTTCGATGCCGAAACCGGCCATCACACCATCGGCACGTTGGCTGACATAAGAGTGGTGCCGAAAGGCCTCGCGTTTGTGGACTTGACTGATGTGAACCTCAAATACAGGCCCATCAAAAGCATTCAGAGCATCAAGGATCGCGACCGAAGTATGCGTGAGAGCCGCCGGATTGATGATGATCCCATCAGCCGATTCGCGTGCTTCATGTATCCAATCGATAATCTGTCCCTCATAGTTCGACTGCATCAGCTTAACATCGATCTGAAATTCTGCTCCGACCTTGGCACAGGATTTTTCGACGTCCTCTAGGGTACCGGCACCATAAATTTCTGGCTGGCGTTTGCCCAAAAGATTCAGATTTGGTCCGTTCAGGATATAGATTATCTTGTTCATAGCGTGCGGCCTCTTTCCCAGTTGAATTTGCCTGTATCCTACGAGAAGCCGATATTACCATCGAGTGCTAAAAACGGGGCTTAGGCAAACATAATGTTATTTATTTTGTCTCAAATTAGCCGCTCGTCCCATTTCTTCGCGCAGTAATTCGACGAAGCCGTCTGCGAAAATCGAACGGGGGTGGTCAGCATTAAATGCCGCATAGGTGCGAAAAGCGGTGGTCTCGCGCAGCGGGCGGATGGCTATGCCCGGGTATTGCACCGGTCCTGCCAGAGAAAGATCATCAATGATGGCCACACCCAGCCCTTGGCCAACCAAGGCGGCGATGGTCTGGCTGGTGCGGGCTTGGATGGAAAATTCAAAATCCACCCCGTGCCGCCGAAACGGTTCTGCCAAGATGCTGCCGTAGGGGTCCTCCGGATCAATGCCGATCAGGGTTTCACGCAGCAAATCGTGGACCGAAACCGATGTCGCCTTGGCCAGTGGATGGTCTTTGGGCACAATCGTGACGAGACGGCCGTTATAAAGTGGCTGCATCGTCAAGCCCGGGTGGTCGAGCTTATAGCTGAGCGCGGCAACCTCGCCTTTGCGCAAAAGCAAATAGTTGATGGCCTCTTCGATTTTGATCGTATTCAGGTTCAGGCGCAATTCCGGGAAACGGTCACGCAAACCTTTAACAGCCGCTGGAAAGACGTGATGTGCGATGGATGGAACAGCGGCAAAACCTACACTGCGGGCCGCGCCAGCCTTGAGCGCCTCTATTGAATATTGAAGATTTTCTACCGATTGAAAAACGCCCGTGATCTGCGAGAAGATTTCGCGCGCCTCATCGGTCGGGGCATAGCGACCATGAGTGCGAGAAAACAGCCGAACGCCCACTTGGCTTTCGGTGTGCTTCATGACGCGGCTGACACCAGGCGCGGAAACGTTCAGCAATTCTGCTGCACCTTTGACCGTGCCGGCAACCATGATGGCGCGGATCACCTCGATTTGTCTGAGCGTAAGCATGTTGCCCCCTGAATGGCCTTGCGCAAAGTTAACATAATGTTTGCCGAACCGTCAAATACGGTATTCGAGTTAAGTTTCGCATGCCCCTAAGGTCCCTTAAACGCAAGATGGGGTTGCACCATGCTCGAATTTTCCGGCGACGTTCTGATCGAAGATGAGTTTCTGCGCGATGGATTGCAGAACGAAAAGCGCCCATTCACGATAGATGAAAAATTGGAAATCGTATCCGCTCTGGAAACAGCAGGGGTGCGCCGCATCCAATTGGGATCCTTTGTGCATCCGAAATGGGTGCCGCAGATGACGGACACAGACGCCCTGTTTGAGGCGCTGACGCCCAAAGCAGGTGTGACCTATTCAGCGCTGGTCTTGAACAAAGCTGGTTTAGACCGTGCACTAGCGGTCGGTGTTCAGCACTTGTCGATTTCCATTTCAGCCAGCGAAACCCATTCGCGTAAAAACACCAACCGGAGTGTGGCCGAAGCCCGTGCTGCCATCGCTCCTGTGGTCGAAAAAGCCTTGGCCGAAGGTATCACTGTCCGTGCTGGCATACAATCGGCCTTGGGGTGTGGTTTTGAGGGACGGATTGACCCTGATCACGTGATCGACATTGCCCGTTTTTTTGCGGATATGGGCGTGCATGAAATCAATCTGGCTGACACGGCGGGGCTGGCCAATCCGCGTCAGGTTTTTGATTTGTGCACCTATCTCGAGGATCGGATCGCGCCGGACCTGTCGCTGCATTTACATGACACGCGCGGGATGGGCATGGCAAATATGGTTGCGGGCCTTCGGGCCGGCGTGCGGATTTTTGATGCCGCTCTTGGTGGGTTGGGCGGCTGCCCATTTATCCCCAAGGCCAGCGGTAATATCGCCACCGAAGACGCGGTTTTTGCGTGCACCGAACTGGGCCTGACAACGGGAATCGATTGGAAGGCTTTGCGGCCCGCAATCGCACAGACCGAAGCGCTGTTAGAGCGCAGGCTGCCTGGGCGCATGGGGCATGTGGCCCCGCCGCCTTGGGATTCACCCAAAGCCGAGGGCATATAATGCGAGATTATGCTCTATCCTATCTAACCATTCCAGGTGCTACACCACCCGAACAGGTCGAGATCGCTGCCACTGCTGGCTACAGCCATGCGAGTTTTCGGCTGATCCATCTAAACGTTGCTGGCGAGCCAGATATCAACCCGACAGCGCCATCCGTGCTGCGCGAAACCAAGGCTGCCTTGGCACGAACGGGGCTGAAGTGCTTTGATGTCGAACTGGCCCGCATTCATCGCGACGTTGATCCTCAAAGCTTTCTGCCCGCCTTTGAGGCAGGGGCAGAATTGGGGGCCCGTCAGGTGATCTGCTCGGCCTGGACCGATGTGCGAAATGATCGTGGTTTCATTGTGGAGCGATTTAGTGAAATCTGTGCTTTGGCACATCCCTTTGGCTTGACTGTGAATTTGGAATTCCCGGCGTTCTCGCGTCTGGCCACGATGGATGATTGCGTCGAGGTGTTGGAATTGGCCGATTGCCCAAATCAAGGGTTGCTGGCCGACACGCTCTATATGCATTTTAACAAAACCCCGCTGTTCGCGCTGGAGCATGTGCCCGCCCATTGGATCAATTTTCTGCATATTTGTGATGCCGACGATTTGGTTTTTACCAAGGACGAGATGATCCATGTTGCCCGCGACGCCCGCCTATATCCGGGCGAGGGTGCGATCGATTTCTCAGCGCTGAACCCGCTGTTCCCCAACCTGCCGCTTGCGTTGGAACTGCCGAACGCGGCCCGTTCGGCTGAGCTTGGCCATGAACAACACGCCAGAAACTGCCTGACCGCCGCCAAAGCGGTCTTTGAGGGCATTGATGCCCATCCTGACATTCGCAACGGATCCTGGGGCTAAGCCCCGACAACCGACAACCATAGGAGAAAACACATGGCACGCGACCTGACACCGGACGAAAAACAAACGGTCACTGAAATGGTAATCCGCGCCCGCGCGGCGATGGAAAAGATCAAAGACTACGATCAGGACCAAGTTGACCGGCTGGCCCGCGCTTTGGGCTGGGCTTGCGGCAACGAAAAGACTTTTGTGCGCATTGCCCAAATGGGCGTGGATGAAAGCGGCATTGGTGACCGTGCTGGCCGTGCTGGTAAACGGTTCAAAATTCTCGGGGTTTTGCGCGATGCGCTGCGTCAAAAATCGGTTGGCGTGATTGAGGTGGACGAACCGAAAGGCCTAACCAAGATCGCCAAACCGGCGGGCGTCATCGCCTCGTTGATCCCAACAACAAATCCTGAATTAACCCCTCCCGTGACCGGCATCTATGCAATCAAATGCAAAAACGCCACTATCTTTTCGCCGCATCCACGGGCCAAGGCAACGACGGCCGAAATGGTCCGCGTAATGCGCGAAACCTGCAAAAAACTGGGCGCACCCGAAGACTTGTTTCAATGCATCACGCAACCGTCGATCCCGATGACGAACGAGCTGATGGCCGAGTGTGACGTGACCTTTGCGACGGGTGGAAAACCGATGGTGCATGCCGCCTATTCCAGCGGCAAACCTGCCTATGGGGTGGGGGCGGGCAATTCGACCATGGTTATCGACGAAACCGCTGACATCAAAGAAGCGGCAATGAACTCGCGCATTTCCAAAACCTCTGATTTCGGATCGGGGTGCTCGGCGGATGGCAACCTGTTGATTGCAGCACAGGTCTATGACGATATGTGCGCCGCCTTGCAGGCCGAAGGTGGTTACCTGTGTAGCGCGGAAGAAAAAGCGTTGATCGAGCAGGCGATGTGGAACGAAATCGGTGGTCGCCGGATCGAAACGGTTGCCATTTCGGCGCAGAAAATCGCCGAATTCGCAGGGTTCGAAATTCCGGACGATCGCAAGTTCATCATGGTCGAGCAGGACGAAATTGGCAAAACGCACAAGTTCTCTGGTGAGAAGCTCTGCGTGGTCATGGCGCTCTACAAATTTGCCGATTTCGACGAAGCTCTCGCCAAGGTGCGCCAAATTTATGCGGTCGCAGGCATCGGCCATTCATGCGGCATCTACTCTTTCGATGAAGACCGTATTTTGGCCCATGCTGCAAATGCGCCAGTAAGTCGCGTGATGGTTCGCCAACCACAATCCAAGGCCAACGCCGGGAGTTTTGAAAACGGCATGCCGATGACCAGCTCGTTGGGCTGCGGCATTTGGGGTGGCAATATCACCAATGAAAATGTGTCGTTAAAGCACTACATGAATGTCACTTGGGTGGCGCGACCCATCGCCATTGATCGTCCCACGGACGCAGAATTATTCGGTGAATTTTACAACACGGAGACACTGTAATGGCTAAGCAAGAGATCGCAAAACAGCTGTGTAATTATCTTGAAGGGCGGGGCGTCAAACATATTTTTGGCCTCTGCGGCCATACCAACATTGCCGTTTTGGCCGCGATGTCCGAAAGCGGCATTGACTTCGTGAATGTGCGTCACGAGCAGATCAGCGCGCACGCCGCCGATGGTTATGCGCGGGTGACGGGCAAGGCATCGGTGGTGCTGTCGCATCTGTCGCCCGGCTTGACCAATGCGGCGACGGGCGTTGCCAATGCTGCGCTTGATTGCATTCCGATGGTGGTGATCGCCGGGGATATTCCGTCCTACTATTATGGCAAGCATCCTCATCAGGAGATCAATTTGCACGCCGATGCGTCGCAATATGAAATCTATCGCCCCTTCGTGAAACGGGCTTGGCGGGTGGATACGCCCGAGCTTTTGCCCGAGATCATAGAAAAGGCGTTTGCCTTGGCCGAAAGCGGTCAACCCGGCCCGGTTTTGGTCAACGTGCCGATGGATTACTTTTCGGCTGAAATCGAAGATGCGCTGTGGGACCGTTTGGGCGCGAACAGCAAGGCGCTGCGAAAACCGTCGCTGGATGACGAAACCGCTCGCGAGATTATCTCTCATCTGGTCAAGGCCGAACGGCCCATTATTCAGGCGGGCGGTGGCATTATGTTGGCACAGGCTTGGGACGAGTTGCGCGAATTGGTTGACCACCTTGACTTGCCTGTGGCGCATTCACTGATGGGCAAAGGGGCCTTGCCGGACGACCATCCGCTGGTGCTCGGGATGACAGGGTTTTGGGGGACCGAGTTCACCAATCAGCAAACATTAAACTCCGATTGGATACTTGCACTTGGGACTCGGTTCAAAGAAGCGGATTGCTCCTCGTGGTATCCTGAATACACATTCAACATTGGCGAGGGTGGCTCAAAGTTGATCCACATCGACATTGAACCGCAAGAGATTGGGCGCAATTATCCGGTCGAAATCGGTGCGGTGGCTGATCTGAAAGCAGCGTTAAAAGTGTTGACACGGGTTGCCAAAGAGATGTTGCCCAATGGCTTATCGCGCGATCAACTGCGTAAAGATATTGCCGCGTTCCGCACCAAATTCGCGGCCTCGAACCTTGAGATGCAGCAATCAAATGCATTCCCGATGATGCCAGAACGCATTCTGGCTGACCTGCGCGCGGTGATGCCGCGTGATGCCTATCTGACGTCGGATGTGGGCTGGAATAAAAACGGTGTGGCGCAGCAATTTGATATCTACACGCCGGGTACTGCGCTTATTCCTGGTGGGTTTGCGACAATGGGCTTTGGTCCACCTGCTGCCATTGGCGCCAAGATCGCTGCGCCTGATCGTGTTGTGATCAGTCTGGTAGGGGATGGTGGGTTTGGTCAAAACCCGGCCGTTCTTGCCACCGCGTCAGAAATGAACCTGCCGGTGATTTGGATTGTGATGAACAACAACGCCTATGGAACCATCGCCGGTCTGCAAAAAGCGCATTACGATCTGAACTACGGCACATTGTTTCCTAAGGCCAGTAGCCCAATGGAGCAGACCCCGGACTATGCAGTCATCGCGCAGGCCTATGGCTGCGACGGAGTGCGTGTCGCCTCGGCCGCCGAGTTCAAGCCAGCATTGGAGGCAGCGATATTGAGTGGGCGTCCAACCGTGATCGATGTGGCGATGATCAACAACCCAACGCCAACCTCGGGCCATTGGAACATCCTCGACATCTATTCACCCGATGGCGGTGTCGGACATGTCTCCACGAATTGATCCAACCGTAACGTATTGGGGCATCATTTTGCTGGCATAAATGTACCAAATGGTACAATTATGTGTCATGATGTCCCACATTGCCCAATTAGGAGTGAAGCCATGAAAACGTCGATTGCAACTGTTTCGATTGCCGGTGATCTCGGTGAAAAGCTGACTGCAATCGCGGCGGCTGGTTTTGACGGGGTCGAACTATTCGAGCAAGATTTCATCACCTTTGATGGGACACCTTCCGACGTTGGTGACATGGTTCGGGATCATGGAATGACAATTGATCTGTTCCAGCCGCTCCGAGATTTTGAAGGCCTGCCTGAGCCATTGCGCGGACGCGCCTTCAATCGCGTGGAACGCAAGTTCGATCTGATGCAGGAGCTGGGTTGCGAATTACTGCTTGTCAGTTCGACAACCCACGACAAATCCCTTGGCGGTATTGACCGTATTGCTGCTGACTTTCGTGAGCTTGGAGAGCGCGCAGCAGATCGTGGGCTGCGCGTCGGCTTTGAGGCGCGTTCTTGGGGGCGTCATATTAACGATTACCGTGATGCGTGGGAAGTTGTGCGGCGCGCCGATATCCCTTCTGTTGGCCTCATCCTCGACAGCTTTCACACTTTGGCAAATGGGTCGGAACTGAGCGCGCTACGGTCGATACCCGGAGATCGTATTTTCCATGTGCAGCTGGCTGACGCGCCAGTCATTGAAATGAATCTCGAATATCTGTCGCGCCATTTCCGAACCATGCCGGGGGAGGGTGACCTGCCATTGGTGGATTTCATGACCGCAATTGCAGCCACCGGCTATGCTGGCCCTTTGTCTCTTGAAATCCTGAACGACCAATTTCGCGCAGGCAGTCCGCGGTTGATCGCGGTTGATGGGAAAAGATCCCTTTTGAGCCTGATGGACAAAGTGCGCCATGCAATTCCGGATATCAGCCCCGCCTTGGCCCCACCCGAGATGCCATCTCGTGTGCAAGTGGAAAATGTAGAATTTGTGGAATTTACAGCCAACGAGAAAGAGGCAGAAACCTTGGGTGCGCTGTTGTCGACACTTGGATTTTCCAAGGTTGCTGGACATGTTTCAAAGGAAATTAACCTCTGGCGACAGGGTGAAATTAATATTGTCCTGAACACTGAAAAGGAAGGCTTCGCGCATTCGGCTTATATCATGCACGGCACTTCGGTCTGCGATATTGGCCTTCGCGTCGCGGATGCATCGGCCGCTGTTGAGCGCGCTCGCGTGTTGGGTGCAAGCCTGTTTTCGCAACGACGCGGTAAAGGTGAATTGGAAATACCGGCCGTGCGCGGCGTCGGCGGCTCAGTATTGCATTTTTTAGATCGTAAATCGGAACTGGCAGAAGTTTGGGAAACTGAATTTCACAAGCTGGAGGCAGTGGCGACCGACCACACGACCGGCCTTACACGCATCGACCATATTGCGCAGGTGATGAATTTCGAGGAAATGCAAACCTGGACACTCTTTTATGATGCAATTTTCGAGTTGGAGAGAACGCCACTTGTCGATGTTGCCGATCCCAACGGGCTGGTTCACAGTCGCGCCATCCAGTCACCGGATGGAGCATTCCGTCTGACCTTGAATGGGACCGACACCCATCGTACACTTGCGGGGCGTTTTATTGCCGACAGTTATGGCTCGTCGGTCCAACACTTGGCCTTCGCAACGGATAACTTGCTGGCCACAGCGGAACGGCTACGTAAAAACGGCTTTGAGGCTCTGCAGATTTCGGATAATTACTATGCCGACCTTATGACGCGATTTGAAGTGGACGCGACTGTGATAGAGCAACTCAAAGCGGCGAATATTCTGTATGATGAGGATGAGAAAGGCGCATATCTGCAGCTTTACAGTCGTCCTTACGGTGACGGTTTCTTCTTCGAAATTGTCGAGCGTCAGGGAGGGTATGCGGGCTTTGGCAAGCCTAACGCATCTTTCCGAACCGCAGCGCAAAAGCGTTTAGCTAGACCTGCCGGACTTCCGCGACGTTAGATAAATTACAGTAGCCAATCTGAACATTTGCCCAAGTTCTAAATCAAATGCAACGCTTCCTGTTTACACATTAATAACCACCTTTTGGGCTGGGCCAATTGACTCTTTAGCCTACGCCGCTTCCGGGTCTAAAAACTCTGACGTCGAACTGGTCTGGTCCGATTGGTCAAGCAAGAAGGTAGACACTGCTGTCAACAACTGATCGGTACCTTCTGACAGGGTATGGCTGGCGGCGGTTGTTTCCTCGAACATTGCTACGTTGGACTGGGTAACGCTATCCAATTCCGACAGCGCTGTGTTAATCTGAACCAGACTGTCTGATTGCCCTTCGGCGCTGGAGGCTATCTGAATGACACGCTCGGCAATATTGGTCACAGCACCCATAATTGTCTCGTTCGCCTGACCGGCTTTGCGTACGAGCGCCACCCCTTCAACGACACGAGAATCGCTTTCGAAGATCAACTCTTTGATATCCTGTGCTGCCACGGAGCTTCGTTGGGCCAAGCTGCGAACCTCGCTTGCAACAACTGCAAATCCACGGCCGCTTTCTCCTGCACGTGCGGCCTCTACTCCTGCATTCAGCGCGAGAAGGTTGGTTTGGAAAGAAATTTCGTCGATGACTCCAACAATTTTCTGGATCTGGTGAGAAGACGACTCGATCGCACCCATGGCATCTACGGCCTTCTTTACCAGATCGCCATTTTTCTCCACCTCAGCCTTAGTACCCTCTGCCTCTGTCTCTGCCTCGCGTGCGGTGTTGGCCGTGCCGCTAACTGTGCCGGATAATTCTGATACCGTGGAGGAAATTGCGGCCAAAGTTGCGGCTTGATTTTCTGTTCGGCGGGACATGTCGTTTGATGCACCAACCAGACTGGCCGTTTCGCCATCGATTAGGGCAGCGTTGACTTGAACAGTTTCGATTGCTGAACGCATTGCGTCGAGCGCCGCGTTAAAGTCGTCGCGCAGCCCCTGATAGTCCTCAGCGAAGGAGACCTCAATCGGGTGACTTAGATCGGCCTGACTTAATCGGCGCAACGCATCGCGTAATGTGTCGACAACAAAATGTTGAGCTTCAGCAAGCTCTCGGCGTTCTCGGGCTTCGCGAGCAGAATTTTCGTTGGCTTTTCTATCAACGTCTTGGGCGCGAGCGGTTTCAGCAGCCGCGCGTTTCAAGGCCGTCTCGGCTTCAACTTGAGCAACCTCAGCGCGCTCGGTTGCCTCACGTGCGTCGATCAAAGCTGTCTCGACCTCGGCACGGGCTGCCTCGGCCTCTGCACTACTTGCCTCTAGATCTCTGCGTTGTTGTGCGCCTTGTGTATCAAGCTTTTGGCGGTGCAATACTGCATAAACAAGGGCGACAGTTTCCAACCCAAGAATGAGACCGTGTACCAAGGTGCGTGGAATGTTTTCAGCCAAGGTGGACGAGGGGAAAACGAGGCTGGGCATCAAGAAGGTCAAAGAGAGGTGATGTACGAGCACTGTCAAAGCAGCAGCTAATGTCGCTCTGACATTATTCAGTCCGACGGTTGTCGCTAGAATGGCAAAATATACCATATGGGCATCAATCTGCCAAGGATGGCCCGCCAAAGCAATGTTGATTGCAATGGCTTGCCCCGTAATCGCAGTCGCGGCGGCGGCCCCTGCCATGGCGGGCGATTGGCGAAGTGAGACACTGCCCAAAGCAGCAAATAATGCACCAACAATAAAAACAGGTAAGCCCGAATTGCCAACCAATATGGCAACACCTAGCGCGATCAAGGAACCCGCCCAGGCGCAGATCACCAAAAAGCGTGTTTCACGCGCCACCTTTGTTTTGGGTGTGTTACTTGTCTTGCTCATGCCTCAACTCCACAGATATTGGCCAGAAGGCGTGCGTCAAGTACAGCCAACGCGCCGGCGGTTTTTAAATTTTTTCTAAAGGATGGGTCACTGGAAGCAGCAAATAGACCCAAGAATGCCGTCTCAGGCCCAATAATATCGCCACCCGCTTTGTGAATAACCTGTTCTGGTGTTGGCCCCCATGGAGCGGTCACGACCAAGACCGGCTGTCCATCACGTCCTGGGGATGAGACCATGACGGCAACAGGCCCTGCTGTGAAGGCCAGTATGAAAAAAAGGCAAGAGAGTATTCTGGCTGTCATTCAACCACGATCCCGATTCCAGAAGCTTTGTTGGGGCCACACTGGGTGAAAATTCTTTACAGTCAGTGAACAAATGCGAATTTCTGGCCCGGACAATTAGAGGTGAGTAAGGGAAAGTACGAAATATCAACACCTTATAGGCCATTAACTCTGTGGCAAGATGATTTGCAAAGACGCAACAGCAGGCGCGCTGCGTTGAAGCGGTCAGGGTCTTTGCACGGCATAGGCTGTTTAGATACCCCACAGCGCTTTCTACTATTACTGCAGTCCTCAAACGCCGTGCCATATTGCGACGAGCAATCGAAAATGGCGGACCAACGGATGACAGCAGACCTTTCAGACCTTTTGGTCGTCTCAATCGAGCAAGCCGTCGCCGCCCCCTATGTTTCTGGCCGATTGGCGGCTGCCGGTGCCCGTGTGATCAAGATTGAGCGTGAAGAGGGTGATTTCGCCCGTGGCTATGACCAATTGGTGCATGGTGAAAGCGCCTATTTTGTATGGCTGAACCGCGGCAAAGAATCGGTTTGTCTGGACCTGCGGGCCACCGATGATAAATCCATTCTAGAGGCCATGCTAAAGGACGCAGATGTCTTTATTCAAAACCTTGCCCCGGGAGCGATTGAGCGACTTGGTTTTAGCACTGACCGGTTGCGCGAAACATATCCAAGCCTGATTACGGTCTCGATCTCGGGCTACGGCGATGATGGGCCCTACAGCAATCTAAAAGCCTATGATCTTTTGATTCAGGCCGAAAGTGGCCTGTCCACGATCACTGGGAATTCGTCAGGGTCAGCGCGTGTTGGCGTTTCGGTTTGTGACATTGCCTGTGGCATGACCGCTTATCAAGCTGTCCTAGAGGCGCTGATCGGGCGGGGAAAATCGGGCGAGGGGCGTCATATTTCGGCCAGCCTGTTCCATTCCCTAACGGACTGGATGAACGTCCCATATCTGCAGTTCGCCTATGGTCAAAAAACGCCCGAGCGAAACGGGCTCAGTCACCCAACTATTGCACCTTACGGGGTTTTTGCGGGCTATGATGGCAAGGAAATCCTGCTCTCGATCCAGAATGAACGGGAATGGGCGAGTTTTTGTGAAGGTATACTCAAACAGCCCGAGCTCACGTCTGCGCCAAAGTTCAGCACCAATTCCAAACGCGTAGAGAATCGTGCTGAGCTTGATCGCCTGATTGAAGCAGTTTTTGCCCAATACCCGCGGGATATATTGTCAGAAATGCTGCTGCAGGCAAACATTGCGTCTGGCCGGGTCAACACCATGGATGATCTGACACGTCACCCGCAAAATAAATATATTGAGGTCGACACCCCGACGGGCCCCGTCAAGCTTCTAGCGCCTGGTGCGGAAATCGACGGCAAAACGGCGGAATTTGGACCTGTGCCAGCATTGGGTGAACATACTGAAAGTGTGCGGGCGGAGTTTCGGGCAACCGGTGATGGCGTGGTCGAAGCTGACCGCCAAAAAGCAAAACGGGACACTGTTGCGTGACAGGGCAACAGATGGCTCGAACTGACCACGTTGTAACGAAATTGCTGCCTCTACCATATGTTTTACCTATGGCCCCATCTGTAAATCTTCCCGTTATGGTGTGGCTAACCATGTGAAACTTAGTGCTGATTTAAACCGGACGACGTGTCAAATTCTGACACGCCTTGGTCCGAGCGAAAAAGGAAATACCCCTCGTGCCTCTGCCGACAAGCTCAACCGACAAACATGATGACCTGCGTGAAGCAATGCGTGCACTTTGTGCCGAATTCCCTGACGAATATCACCGCAAACACGGTGCAAATGGGACTTATCCTAAGGAATTTGTCGACACTCTGACGCGTGATGGCTGGCTGGCTGCAATGATCCCCGAAGAATACGGTGGCTCTGGGCTTGGTCTGACCGAGGCCTCGATCATCATGGAAGAAGTGAACCGTGGCGGTGGCAATGCCGGGCATTGCCATGGGCAGATGTATAATATGGGCACATTGCTGCGCCACGGTTCGGACGCGCAAAAATCCCAATACTTGCCCAAAATAGCCTCGGGCGAATTGCGCCTGCAATCTATGGCCGTCACGGAACCGACAACCGGCACGGACACGACCAAGATCAAAACCGTCGCAAAGCGCAAAGGCGATCGTTACGTGATCAACGGGCAAAAGGTGTGGATCAGCCGTATTGAGCATTCCGATTTGATGATTTTGCTGGCCCGCACCACACCGCTGGCCGAGGTGAAACGCAAATCACTTGGGATGTCGATTTTCATCGTTGATCTGAAAGATGCACTTGGCAACGGCATGGAGATCCAGCCGATCAACAATATGGTTGGTCATGAAACCTATGAAGTCTTTTTTGACAACCTCGAAATCCCTGTCGAAAATCTGATCGGTGAAGAGGGCATGGGGTTTCGCTATATTCTTGATGGGCTGAACGCCGAACGCACGCTGATCGCGGCTGAATGCATTGGCGACGGGTATTGGTTCCTTGAACGTGCGCGTGCCTATGCCAATGAACGGGTGGTGTTTGACCGGCCGATTGGCATGAACCAAGGCATCCAATTTCCACTTGCCCGCGCCTATACCAATATAGAGGCTGCAAACCTTATGCGGTTTGAATCTTGTCGCCGGTTTGACGCGTTTGAAGACTGCGGCGCGCAGGCCAACATGGCCAAACTGTTGGCGGCTGACGCCTCGTGGGAGGCGGCAAATGCTTGCTTGCAAACCCACGGTGGTTTCGGCTTTGCTGAGGAATACGACATCGAGCGCAAATTCAAAGAAACCCGCCTTTACCAAGTGGCACCTATTTCAACCAACCTGATCCTGTCATATGTGGCAGAGCATGTGCTTGAACTACCACGGTCATTTTGATGAATGATGCCTGGCCAAACCCAAAAGTGACGATATGACAACTTTGATTGATACAATTCTGGACATAGCGGAACGGCCCGCCACAAGCCTGCCAAAAGACGCGTTGGAAGTGGCGCAGTTGTCGCTGTTTGACTGGCTGCTTTGTGGTCAAATAGGCATCGGCGAACCGCTGGCCGAAAAACTGCGGGCCCTTGCTAATCTGGAAAAAGGAGCCCCGTCGGCCTCAATTTTTGGGGATGAAAAATATCCGACCCGGATGGCGGCTTTGGTCAATGGGGCGACAAGCCACGCGATTGATTTTGATGACACCCACTTTGCTCATGTCGGACATCTTTCGGTGGGAATTTACCCAGCCGCATTGGCCGCTGGCGAACAGATCGGTGCCAGCGCAAGCGAGGTGGTCGCGGCATTTCTGCTCGGGGCCGAAGCTGCAATCCGCGTGGGTATTGTTTTGGGCACGGGCCATTATAATCGAGGATTTCACCAAACCGCCAGCGCGGGCGCCTTTGGTGCGACTGTAGCCGCGGGCCGCCTTTATGGGTTAACCCGCGCGCAAATGCGGGCCGCCATCGGCCTGTGTGCGACCCGTTCTTCTGGGTTGAAATGCCAGTTTGGCACGATGGGCAAGCCGTATAATGCTGGGCTTGCCGCCGCGAACGGTGTCGAATGCGCCCAGCTCGCTGGGTTGGGCATGACATCCTGCGACGACGGGTTGATGGGGCCGCAAGGGTTTGTCGAAACACACAGCGACACGCCCCTTCTTGAAATAGCATCGGCTGATCAATTCCTGTTCAGCGATGTAAGCTATAAATTCCACGCCTGCTGTCATGGCACACATGCAATGATCGAGGCATTGCTTAAGGTGTGCGGTGACGCGCAGCACGATCTAGATAGTATCGCCGGATTGCGGTTGCGAACCAATCCACGGTGGTTGTCGGTCTGTGACGTCCTAAACCCGACGACGGGGCTCGAGGTCAAATTTAGTTACCGCTGGCTGGCGGGTATGGTGCTTCGCGGCATGGAAACAGGGTCTTTTGACACCTATACTGATGCTTTGGCCGCGGACGGCCAACTGTCAAGTTTCGCGCGAAAAATCGACGTAACAGGGGATGCGACGATCACGGATATGCAAGCTGAGGGGGAGATCACATTCCAAGACGGCCGCGTCATGGCCTTTGCGCATGACCTTTCCGAAAGCCTAGCCCCCGAAGAGATCGAGGCAAAATTGCGCCTGAAAGCTGAGAACCTATTAGGCGCAGATGCCGCTGTGTTGACCCCCGTGTTAGGCGTACTTGCAGACATGAGCGCCGCTGACATTGGGCAACTGGTTAGGACCAAAGCGTGACGGATTTCAAAGACTGGATCGGCCGCCAAAGCGAAACGCAGGACACGGTCACAGATATGCTCGCACGGCAATTTCGCGCCACGATGGACGGGGTGCCGAGCTCGGATGAGTACCTTGCAGGCTTGCAATGGTGTCTGGCGCCTGAAATTTTTCCACCCGCTGATTTGGGGCGTGATGGGCACCCGCGCACCGGGCTTACCTTGCCAGATCTGGGGCTACCAAGGCGGATGTGGGCCGGCGGAACGATTTCATATTCTCAAGGGCTGCGCGTGGACGAGACCGTGACAAAACGAACGGTGATCAGCGATATCACCTTTAAGGAAGGTCGCAGTGGCAAGCTGGGATTTGTCAGGCTTGATCACGCGTATCTTTGCGACGGGCAACCGCGGATAACAGAGACTCAAAACATCGTTTATCGCCAAGACCCAGAAGCAGGTTCGCAGCCACCGAAACCTACCCAAGCTGAAATCTGGACGCCCATACGCGCGTTCGAAATCACGCCAACTTCGACACTGTTGTTTCGCTATTCAGCGCTGACCTTTAACGGTCACCGCGTTCACTATGACCACAATTATGCGACCGAGGTTGAGGGCTATGCTGGCTTGCTCGTGCATGGCCCGTTGCAATCAAATTGGATGCAATGTCTTGCGACTGAAATTCTGGGGCATCTTCCAAAGGATTTCAGCTATCGCGGACTTTCGCCGCTGGTTTGCGGACGGGTTGCAGTGGTTGAGGCTCAGAAAATTGAAGGTAAACTAAAGCTGCGTGTTCGCGATAAAGAGGCAAATATCGTCACGATGCAGGCGCAAGCCAGTTAGCTTAATCGACCAGGCTGCCTTCCCAAATCCCTCGCATCACCATATCCTTTGCGACTTCTAGGGTGATGCGTTCCACCTCGGCGCTGGCGCGGGTTTGCGCCATCTCAGGATTGCGTGTCAAATAGACAGGGCGCGATATCACAGGGTCCACGATGGGCGCCTTTAACAATCGCCCAGCTTCAACGAAATCGTAACACGCAGCGGGCGCGAATATCGAATGGCCCGAACCGCGCGCCACCAGCTCTTTGATTTGCGTCATCGCATCCAGCTCAGTCACTACATTCAACGAAACCCCCGCATTATGTGCCGCATCATCAATGATCCGCCGTAAACCATGTGGCTCGCCCGGCAGCACAAGCTCGATGTTTTCCAAATCCCGCATCGGAACAGGCGTGCCGGGTTTGGTTTTGAGCGGCCACGCATCCGGAGCAGAAAAGAAAAACAGGTTCTCGTTCAACACATGTTTCGCAATAAACCCTTCAGCCCCGCGCAGATCATAAAGAAAGCCCATATCCACGGTCATTTCACTGATCCAGGTCTTGATAAAACCGCTCATCGCCTCGCTTGCGCGCAAACGCACGTTTGGCTGCTCTATCCGAATGGTCTCAGCCAAAGGCACCGACATCACCATCGAAACCGACGGTGGCATACCGAACCGGACTTTTCCCGACACCTCGCTAGAGAGCTCTTTCATTTCGTTTATGCAGGTTTCAAGATCGCTGCAAATTGCCACCGCGTGGCGCAGCAAAATGCTGCCTTCTGGCGTCAAAGTCGAGCCTTTGGGCGAGCGTTCAACCAGTTTCACACCCAGCTCTGCCTCCATATTGATCAGATGTTGTGACAAGGATGGCTGGGCAATGCGAAGCTTGCTGGCCGCCTTTGAAAGCGATTTGGCCTCTGCAATTTCAATGAAATATCGAAGCTGTCGTATGTCCAAAATCATCCTCCATGGATTTTCACAGCGCTCTGCAATGCCAGCCCTAGCGGTCAGCCTAGTAGGTTTTCTAGAAAAACCGAAAGGTATTTAACCAATTATCGAAGAACAAAGGGATTTGTTGGGCCATCGCCATAGTCGATCCAAACCGATTTCACCTCAAGATATTCGTAGATAGCTTCTTGGCCGCTTTCACGACCAATGCCCGAGGATTTGAACCCGCCAAACGGCATCATATAGGACACCGCCCTGTAGCAATTTGTCCAAATATTGCCGGCACGCAGCTTTTTCGCGGCCCGAAACATGCGGCCTTGATCGCGGGTCCAAACACCAGCAGCGAGGCCAAATTCTGTGTCGTTGGCCATTTCAAAGGCCTCGTCTTCTTCCTTGAATTTTATCACGGACAATACCGGCCCAAACACCTCTTGTTGGGCAATCTGCATCGAATTGGTGACACCCGTGAACACGGTGGGTTCAATGAACCTACCGTTGCCGCATTCGGGTCGCTCGGCAGCCCCGCCGCCCATCACGCATTCGGCACCCTCATCACGCGCCATGGCGATGCATGACAGAATGCGTTCAAACTGCGGCTGCGTTGTAACTGGCCCCACTTGTGTACTGGCGTCCATCGGGTCGCCCATTTTCGCGGTTTTGGCCAGTTTGAGAAACGCCTCTACAAATTGATCATGGATATCTTCGTGCACCAACACGCGTGAACCGGCGATGCAAGTTTGGCCGCTGGCAGCGAAAATGCCCGACACCACGCCGCGTGCAGCACTTTCCACATCAACGTCGGGAAACACCAGCTGCGCCGATTTTCCGCCCAGTTCCAACGTCAACCTTTTGAAAGTGCCCATCGCCGCTTTGGCGATATGGCGACCGCTGGCATCGCCGCCGGTAAAGGCAACCTTGTTGACGTCTTTATGCTCGGTCAGGGGCGCGCCAACCTCGGCGCCAAACCCTGTTACCGCATTGACAACACCAGGAGGAAAACCTGCCTCGTCGATCAGTTTGCACAGTTCTAAAGTCGAGGCCGAAGTGAACTCGGATGGCTTTAGAACCATCGTACACCCTGCGGCCAGCGCTGGCGCCAGTTTCCACGTTGTGAGCAATAGAGGCGAATTCCACGGCGTGATTGCCACCACAACGCCCACCGGAACATGGGTGGTATAGGTGAACATATCAGGCTTATCGATTGGCATGACCGCGCCTTCGACCTTGTCGGCCAATCCACCAAAATACCGGAACCACTGTGCGATATAGCCCGTCTGCCCCCGCATTTCCGCATAAAGCTTACCATTATCCTGCACTTCAATACGCGCCAAATTGTCGGCTTCACGGTCAATTATATCTGCCAGACGGTTCAACAATTGCCCGCGCTGGCTGGGGTGCATATCCGCCCACTCTCCCTTGTCCAGTGCATTTTTCGCAGCGGCAACCGCAAGATCTGCGTCATCCGCATTGCAACGCGGGATATTTGCCCAAGTCTTGTTTGTAAAAGGATCGTCGCTGTCAAAATAGCTGCCCGATGTTGGCGCGACCCATTCACCGTTGATGTAGCATTGATAGGTTTGAACGTCTTGGCTGCGTTGCATCGGGTTTCCTTTGGGTTAGCTAAAGTCGATCACTTGGCGGATGGCTTGGCCGTCGTGCAGGCGATCAAAACCTTCGTTGATATCTTCGAGCCGGATTTTTTCGGTCATCAGTTTTTCCACGGGCAGACGGCCTTGGCTATAAAGGCTCAAAAACCGAGGGATGTCGCGGCTTGGCACACCAGAGCCAAGATAAGAGCCCTTGAGTGTGCGCTCTTCGGCCGTCAGGCCAACGGCTGGAATTTCAAGCAAGGCCGCGGGGTTTGGCAAGCCTGCGGTGATGGTTGTCCCGCCCCGCCGTGTGGCGTCATAGGCAAAGCGTAATGCATGGACGTTGCCAGTAAAATCCATCGCCGTGTCGACGCCGCCGGATGTCAAATCGCGCAGCTCATCCAAGGCGCCTTCACCAGAGGAATTGATCACATGCGTCGCGCCAAGCTGTTTGGCCAGCTCCAACTTTTCAGCTAGGATATCGACGGCAACGATCTTTTCTGCGCCAGCCGCATGGGCGGCCATCACGGCAGACAATCCAACGCCGCCGAGCCCAACCACAGCGGTCGTGCACCCAGGGCAAACATCGCCAGTGTTGAACACCGCACCCGCGCCTGTCAGAACCGCACAGCCCATGAGCGAGGCGATATCGAGCGGGATATCACTGTCAATTTTGACAAGAGAATTTTGCGAAAGGGTGGCATATTCGGCAAAACAGGACACGCCAGTCATGTGATAGACAATTTCTCCATCACGACTGAGCCGCGAGCCGCCGCCGATCAACAGACCGGTTCCATTGGCAGCTGCGCCCGGCTCACACAAGGCCGGACGGCCCGAACGACAAGGCGCGCAATGACCGCAACTGGGCACGAAAACGGTGATCACATGATCGCCGGGTTCAAACCGTGTCACGTCGGGCCCAACAGCCTGAACAACCCCAGCGCTTTCATGGCCCATAAGCAGTGGCAATTGCCGCGGCCTGTCACCATTCACGACTGACAGGTCGGAATGACACAGTCCAGCCGCTTCGATCTTGATCATGACCTCGCCGTCCCTTGGGCCCTCGATGTCAACTTCACAAACCGAGATAGGCCGCGTTTTCGCATAGGGACCGGGCCGACCGATTTCTTCCAGAACAGCGGCTTTCATTTTCATAGTCTTCTCCTGCAAATTTGGTGTTAGTGCACGGCAGCGTATAAAATCTTTTCGTCCGTTGCCTCGTCGATCGAAAACTCCTCGACGATACGGCCAAGCCGCGAGACCAAGATCCTGTCGGACAGGCTAAGGATCTCTGGCAGATAGGATGAGATCATCACCACCGGCAAACCGGATTCAGCCAATTCGTTGATCACAGCATGAATTTCAGCGATCGCACCGACGTCCACACCACGGGTCGGCTCGTCCAGAATGATCAACTTGGGGCGTTGCACCAAGGCCTTGGCCAAGACAACTTTTTGCTGGTTGCCGCCGGACAGCTCAATGACCCTTGAATCATTATCAATCGCCTTGATATTAAGACGTTCGGTCCAGATTTTGGTCAACTCTGCCATTTCGGAATAGCTGATGACTTTGCTCTTATTCAGGTCGGCTCCGACAAGGCCGGAATAGATGTTCTCGGCTATCGACTTGGTTTCAAAAAACCCTTCAAGTTTGCGGTCCTCGGTCACATAAATGATCCCATCGTGGATCGCGGGGCGGGGCACGCGATAGCGCACCGGTTTGCCATTCAACCGCACTTCACCCCCGTGAAACAGATCACGTTTCAAGATCCCTGCGACGATTTTAAACATCTCGGTGCGCCCAGACCCAATCAGTCCAAACACCCCCGTGACTTGGCCCTCAAACACCGAAAACGAAGTGTTGCGCACTAAGGACCCCATCGACAGGTTTTGCACCGACAAAACGCGTTTACCAGCGGGCCTGGATTTTCGGGCTTGGCCGTCATCATCACCATAGAGTTCATCCGTCAGATTTCGGCCAACCATATGCCGGATGATCGTATCGCGATCAAAGGCGGCCACCTCGTCGGTGATCACGTGTTGCCCATCACGCAAGATGGTAATTCGGTCGGAAATTTGCAACGCCTCTTCGAGCGCGTGACTGATAAAAATGATCGACACGCCTTGGTCTTTCAGGCGCTTAACCAGCTGGAAAAAGTGGTACTTTTCTTCGGGCGTCAAGGTTGCGGTCGGCTCATCAAAAATGATCACCTTGGCGTCGTGGCGCACGGCACGGGCGATCTCGACCATCTGTTTTTTCGCGGCGCCGAGTTGGGATACCAGCGTTGTTGGATCAACCTCAAAATTAAGAGACTGCAAGAATTGCTGGGACGAAATGTAAAGCCCACGAAGCCGGTTCAATAGTTTTTCGTTGCCCAGCTCTAGGTTCTGCGCCACCGTCAGTGAGGGCACCAAACTGGTTTCCTGAAACACCATCGAGATGCCATTTTCCAGTGCCTCTTGGGGGCTGGTAAACTCAACAGTATTGCCCATGTAATGGACTTCGCCATTGGTGGGCTCATAAACACCGGCAATCATTTTGGTGAGGGTCGATTTCCCCGCACCGTTCTCACCCAAAAGCGAATGAACTTCGCCGGGCATTAGATCAAAGGTGACATCCTTGATCGCGGCGTTGCCGTGAAATTCTTTGGTGACATTGAGCAGTTCGACCACAGGCGCTGTCATGTTTTCGATCCTTCCGTCTGCAGTTGAATGTTCAATATCTCGCCACTCCCGCGCCCTGTCAGCCACAGTTTTCCATCATGCTCCATGCTCGACGTGATGCCGTGGCGGCGTCCTCCGGTCCGGCTGTGGAAGCTGCTGGTCGGAATGAAATCGGCATCGAGCGCGACCACAAGGCCGTAGGACCAAGTCGGAGCCCAAGGTTTCAAAACGCCCATTTGCTTGAGCGCACCACCCTGCATCGGCTCGCTAAATGAGGCGCCACTACGATAATTTGGGGCCACCCAAAATTCCGGTGCGACCTCTTTGAGCATCGCTTTGCGATAAGCAGGTTCACGCAGCACGAACTCTACCAACGGGCTGCGCGGGGCAAAGATGCAAAGCCAATATCCGCCACCGATGCGCCGTGTGATACGGCCGGGGTAGCCCGGAATCTCATCAAAAACATGCCCGAGCACTTTGCCCTCTGGCGACATTTCCACCAAATGCGACGCCCAAGTTTCGCTGAAGACCACATGGCCATTGGGCAAAACAACGATGCCGGCTGGATAGCCAAGCTGACGTTTCAAAACGCGCACTTCGCCGGTCGTCAGATCGATCCGTCCGACATGTCCGGTCCTGTTCATTTCCATCAAATCCCGCCGCCATTCAGTGGGCGTGCAGGTTTCGGAACCTGTGCAATACCAAAGGTCGTTGTCGGATGCTGTGGCGAGGGCTGTAATGTTTTGAATGGGCGCACTCCACTCGGGCGTGATTGGCTGGAGCGCGCTATCAAGCAGCAACAGACCGTCCTGCAAAGTGGCCACCGCTAGGTTGGAGCCGCAAACCGCAAGCGCAGTAATATCCGAACTCATCTCAACCAAAACACCGCCTTGCGAGACCAATTTTCCCGCATCAGACCATAGGGGCGCGTCGTTCCAAAGGACGATGTCGTCCGGTGCGGTAGCGGCAATGCCTTTGGGCAATTCCTCAAGTAGGTTGTTTGGCTTTAAGGCCCCGTCAAGTGGCGGCACGGTAAGCGCCGCGCTGCCGCGTCCAAGGAACCTGTCCATAAATCCGGTTGGAAGTAATTTCATCATGACTTCCTCCCTGATTTTGCGCCCCAGTAGCTTGACCAGCCGGTCCAGCTTTCTTCACGCCCCGGTAATCGCACGCGGCCGATCCGGTTGTTGGTGATCCCGCCAAGATAGAGCCAGCCTTTGTGTTCACGCATTGAGGTAATCATTGGATGGTTTTTGCCATAGCGGTCCCACAGGCTTTCGATGACCTCTCCGCTGTCGTCGAACCTTGCGACACAGCCGATATTAAGGTTTGGAAAGAGCCATTGATCCGCCGCAATCCGCCGCGCCATGCGTCTTCTGAAGGCCGGCATCTTGAGCGCTAGATCAAGCGCTGGCGAGCGCATGCCCATGATCGCCACCCAATAGGTGCCATCAGAGGCACGGTTGATATTGTCGGGATAGCCCGGCAATTTATCCAGAACGATTTCGGTTTTGCCCTTTTGGGGACCTTCCAACCAATACCGCTTAATTTGGCAGGCCCAGCTTTCAGCGAATAGAATTGACTTGCCGTCATGTGCTGTACAAATGCCGTTGGGAAACACCAAATTACGCACCACCGTGCGCGTGGTTTTGGTGGCTGGATCGTAGCAAATAATCCGCCCATTGCCACGACTTTCGAGCGCATCTACAGGCCAATCATGCATTTCATATCGAACGGTAGCTTCGGAAAAATAGATCTTGCCGTCCGGCGCAATGTCGAGATCATCGGCCAGTCGCAACCGACTGTCATCGACAATTGAGAACATGGAGCGGTTGGTTTCGTCGGTAACGAGTGAAACTTTGCGGTCGGCCTTGGCGACCATATAAAGACCCATCCCGCCGACACAGACCAACAGGTTGCTGTCTTTGTCAAAACTCATCCCCAAGGGCGCGCCGCCAATTTTGGCATAGACCTCGTGGGTTTTGTAATCGGGCGGGAAATAGCGGATGATATCGCCGTGGCGATTGCCACTATAAAGGTTGTCATCTTCGTCAAGAATGACATCTTCAGGGCTTTCCACTTCGCCCAATGCGATCACGTCAACATCGCTTAGCCGGTTGTTGATCTCAAACGGGCCATCTTCGGTTGATTGCGCTTTGGGCATCTCCATCAGGGTTGGTGAGACGTAGACTTTGCTTAGAAGTTTGTGCCGGTTTTTCATCCAACGCACGTCAACGAACACCGCGAAAATCAGCGCCAGCCCCAAAACCATCGGGCCAGACCCACTGTTCAACCCCAGCCGAAGCACCCCGTTTGTCAGCACCAGTATTGTCACCGTTCCCATCAAGGCCTTAGAGACCGAACCCCGTCCGCCCCCCAGTGAATTCCCGCCAAGAATGGCGGCAGTCAGGGCCAAGACCTCTAGACCCAGCCCCGTGTCGGTGCCCGCTCCACTTAGGCGCGACGCATAAAGAATACCGGCGATGCCCGCCAACATGCCCGAAATGACATAGGCCGAACACACAATCCGGCGCACAGGCAGGCCCATATTATGAGCGGAACGACGCGAGCCGCCGATGGCCTGAAGACGCCAGCCCGGCCCAGAACGGCTGATGGTGATATGAGCGACGATCGCAATCACCGCCAAAACAACAAAGCTAAATGGAAACACCCAGACGCTGCCAAGCCCCATCAAATCCCAAAGAGGAGACGAGTAGAATGACATCGACATATCTTGGGCAAATTCGAGCAACAAAAGATCAACGATGGCACGCACGATGATCAGTGTCACCAACGTGGTCAAAAATGCCCTGAGCCTGAGATAGCCCACCAATATTCCGTTGACCAATCCTACAGATCCGCAAATCAGCACGACAAGCAGCGCCGATTGGGTCACTGAAAACTCGGCCAAATTCAGGAAGTATAGCATCATGAAGTTGCCCAGTGCGAAAACCGAACCCACCGATAGGTCGATCCCGCCCACAAGGATCACAGTGGTCATGGCCAAAACCACAAGCGCCAGTTCACCGTATTGACGTGCTAGGATGCTGATATTGCTGCCCGTAAAGAAATTGGGCAACAGGGTGCCGATGATACCGACGACGATCACCATAATTGTAAAGGGGATCGCATTATCGATCCAACTTTTCGAAAGCACCTCGCCGACGATGTGGTCGGGAAACCAGCGATACCGGGCTTTTTTAATGTTATCTGCCAGCGACAAGACGCGATCCTTTCGAAAAATTCGATTTGGGGACAGGGTTTTCACCCAAAGTTGAAGCCCGCAATATTATTGCGAGCTTCAATGATTCATTCGGCCTTAACGCAGGCGACTTGCGTAGCGCTCAGGATCCCAGCACGTTGCTTTGTCGACGTTTTCAGAGGTCATGACATAGGTTGGAGAGAAGATCTGTGTCTTCAATTTACCACCACCACCGTTTTGTAAGGCGATCATGATTGAGGTCCAAGCATCGCGGCCCATGCCTGGTGCATCGTAGTTGACCACAACATCGAAGGTCTCGTCACGGATAAGATCGCAAGTGCTCTTTGCGCCGCCACCCGAAGTGATGACACTCACACTATCGGCCAGACCCGCTTGCTTAACGGCGGCACCGGTGCCAATCGCTTGACCATCCCACATGTCGAGGATCGCACAAAGATCAGGGTGCTGTTGAAGCACAGTTTCTGTGATCGCCCGCGCTTTGGTTGCATCCCAGTCAGCCGCTTGGCTCGACACGATTTCAATATCGTCACGTTGGCTCAATACTTCCATGATACCTTGGACTTGGAAATAGCTCACACCACCGGTGATCACGCCTTGAACGATTGAAACCTTGTGCGAAGTATCCGTGCCCGCACCACATTTTTCGATTGCCATATTGGCCAGCCGATTGCCCAAGGCAATATAGTCCGGCCCAACAAATGCGTCAGTCTGCACAGCGCCTGCCATGTTCATCTGAACCACAGCAATACCGGCGCGGTTTGCTTGCACCATAAGACGCGCCAAAGACTGCGTGTCTGGATTTTGGGTCACGATCACGTCAGGACGTTCAGCGATCAATGACGTCATGCCTTGGGCCATGGCGTCCGTTGACCAGTTCGGGTCCTGAATTGTGAATTTCATGCCATAGCGCTCGGATTCTTCCTTGATGACGCCACCCCAGGCCTGAGCCAAGTCAAAGCCCGCAGAAATAGGCAGGTAAGCGATCCATTTGCCTTTGAGCGATTCAAGCGCCGGGCCACGAAACGGGTCATTGGTTTCTTGGGCAATTGCTGCATTGGCAAGACTTGCCCCTGCCACCACGATAAGCGCGGCTTTTTTCAGACTATTCCATTTCATTATATTTCCTCCTGGTTGATTGATTTGTTATGTTGGCGATCTAAATGTCGCCCTGTTGGCCTGTTTGTTCATCCCGTGGGTTGATGATGCTATCTGCTACGATGGCCACCAACAGGATCAGGCTCTTGATTACGTTTTGGATTGTGTACTGGATGTCTAGGATGGTCATGCCGTTCACCAGCACTCCGATCAAAAGCGTGCCAACGATGACGTTGCGCACATTCCCACGTCCGCCTGACAGGCTGACCCCGCCTAAGACAACGATCAGGATCACGTCATAGATCATGTTGGAATTCACGATGCGGGTGTTCATTGATTGAACGGCCGTTGCGGTAATCAGCCCTGCCACATAGGTCATGGTGCCGCTCAACATATACTGCAACACAATGGTGGGCCGCACGCCAATGCCTGTAATTCGCGAGGCAGGGGTGTTGTCGCCGATATTATAGCTGTTCCACCCATGTTTCGAAAATCGCAAGAACAGATAGACCAGCAGGGCCATCGCAGCGGCCAAATAGATCGGGATTGGAATGCCCCAAAGACGGCCTTGGCCAATCTGGCTCGCCCAACCAAAGCTGGCGGGTAAATAAACGACATCTGTGCCCGTTATCAAATAGGCGCGGCCAAATCCGTAGATGAAAGACCCCATTGCCAAAGTGGCGAAAATGGCGGGAATTTCGGCATAGGCCACCAGAATGCCGGTGATCAGGCTCATTGAAAGCGCGAAGGTGAACCCTATCGCCATCGCCAGCCCCAAAGGTGTTCCTGTCGAGACAAGTTGAATGGTCCAAGCCACTGAGATCGCCATGTTGGCGACCATCGAAAGATCAATGCCGCGTCCAAGAACGACGATCAGCATGCCCAGTCCCAGCACCCCCAAAACAGCAACACTGCGTAGGAGCGCAAGAATATTGCTCGCCCCCAAAAAACCTTCTAAAACGAATGAGAAAACAACAAACATCGCGATCGTTATCAGGAGTACAATTTTCTCCTGACTTAAGTTAGACAGCTTTATTCTATTTTTCATTTCCCTGAGCGCCCCCCGTTTGTGGTGAAGCGATTGCCTCAGTCCACATACAATGCCTAGGACAGCGAGAGGTTCGAACCATAAGGTTTAATTCCTTTCGTGCTTATAGCTTTTACCTATGTCTAGACGTGACGCTTCTGTGGAGAACGGGTGTTTGCAACTTAGAAACATGGTGCATATCGTTTTTCGTCGGCCGTTGAAATTGAACCGAGAAATTCGTTGAGAATCTTTAAGGTAACCGTCCCGCGTTGCTGTAAACGTGGCAACCTGGGCTGTTTCACAACGTGAAAGCTTCTTTAGGTGCGGGTTTTGCAATGCTAGCAAGCATCCGTGCAACAAAATGCCCAATCAAACTGGAGAACAGCGTGAGCTATGCTCATAGGAAAGTTCAGAGAAAACCACAGAGTTTAGTGCTCTCTTAAAGAGCATAGAAGCCCAGAATTACTATCCTAGCGCTTCTGCCTCTTCGCTCAGCAACTCTCTAAAAGCATTCATTGAAATTGGTTTATATACGCTGCGCCCAACTTTGAGGTCTCTTGCAGAAGCAATCATCTTAGCCGCAATGATCGCCGAATCTTGCCCGCCTGTGATAAACCTAACACGTAAGGGGCGGTTAATTTTGACTATGCTTTCAATGGCTTCAATTCCGTCCATTTCAGGCATTTTCACATCAACCAAGACGAAAGCAGGGCCTTCACCAGACTGAAGACTCTCAATCAGCTGTTTGCCGTTTGCACTTACGGATACACTCCAACCTTCTTGATGAGCCACTGTCGACAAATACTGGGAGAACTCTTCATTATCGTCAGCGATATATAATTGTTTCATCCTAACCGTACGACAGATATATCTGTCGCCTCCAACGTATCTATGGGAATAACCATACTCTCCTTTTTGCTAAAGCGGCAAGCCTTAAGGGGTTTTGACTCTACCATGGATTGTTATTGTTGTTGTTTTAGAGGCGGTTCACTGAAGTAGGGTTTGTTCTTGCCTACGTGACCGGATCTATCCGGCGCAGCATAAATTCAGATTATCCGGCTTGGCACGTGTTAGAGAAGAAATCGTATCAAGCGGCCAATTTGGCAGCTTAACAATGACAATTTTCGCATACCCATCTGAAGACGGATCGCATTGGAGGGAGGGCTTTCCAAATCGGGCGCGGTTTTACCAACGATTGTGCATTTTACAAAAATCCCCACTTGACCTATCTAATTATGTGTAATTATTGTGATGAGGTATAACTAATTGCGACAATCACGTTGCAACTTTGCGATCCTTGGTTTTCGGACCAGGCTTAAGAGCCTCGCTTGAGGCAACAGACTCAGCATGATCTGTGTTTGCATTTGGGGCTGGAAAGGCGACTTGCCTTGAAATGTGTAGCCGCAACGTGTTGATATGGACTGAAATTATCTTTTGGGAGGAAGAAACATGAAGAAAACGACATTCAAAGCAGCCCTCGCTGCATCCGTTATGGCCCTTGGCATGGCGGGATTCGCCAGTGCACAAGAGGTTACCTTGCGCTTGCACCAATTCCTGCCACCGCAGGCAACAGTGCCCTCAAAAATCCTTGTGCCATGGGGCGAGAGCCTGAATGCCGCTTCCGGTGGCCGTATCGAAGTCCAGCACTTTGACGCAATGAGCCTTGGTGGACGTCCACCAGAGTTGATGGATCAAGCCCGCGATGGCGTTGTTGATTTGTCCATGACAGTGGTTGGTTACACCCCCGGTCGCTTCCCGCGTACCGAAGTGTTCGAGCTGCCGTTCATGATGAAAAACCCTGTCACGACGTCACTGGCGTTTTGGGAAATGGTAGACACCGATTTCCAACAGAACGAATACAAAGACCTCAAAGTTCTTGGCGCATGGGTGCATGGCCCCGGTGTGATCCACACCAAAGCTCCTATGAACAGCCTTGAAGACATGAAAGGCCTAACATTGCGCGGCCCAACCCGTGTGATCAACGACATGTTGTCCGAGCTGGGTGCCGAGCCTGTTGGCCTGCCGCTGCCGGCCATCCCCGAGGCGCTGTCCAAAGGTGTTGTCAAAGGCACGGTCATCCCATGGGAAGTTACCCCTGCGATCCGTCTGTCCGAGTTGGTCAGCAACCACGCTGAATTCACTGGCGAAGAAGCGCTCTACACTGCGACAATCGTTTTGGTGATGAACAAAGCCAAATACGAGGCGCTTCCAGATGATCTGCGTGCAATTGTTGACGCTGAATCCGGTGCTAAACTGTCCGAATTCGCCGCACAAGTGATGTGGGATATGGATGCCACAGGTCGTGGGATCGCTGAAAAAGCGGGCAACACGATTGTTCAGCTGGACACCGCCGAAGTTGACCGTTGGAAAGCCGCAGCACAGCCCGTTATTGCGCGCTGGATTACTGAGATGGACGGCAAAGGTATCGACGGCCAAGCGCTGATTGATCAAGCCAAAGCGCTTATCAACAAGTAAACACGCTATAAAAATGGCCGGCTGTCCGATAAGGGTGGCCGGTCGATTTCTTTGAGGGCACCCTATGTATTCTGCACTGGCCAAATTTGCACGGGCGCTCGCCCAAAGCATGGCGCTGATTGGCGGCGCAATTCTTTTGATCGTGATCGTGGTGACCATTGTCTCGATTGCGGGCCGCATATTCGTGCCGCTGGACATTGGGCTTGGGCCGATCCGAGGCATCTATGACATCACCGAAATCGGTATCGCGGCCGCAATTTTTGCGTTCTTGCCTTGGTGCCAATTGCAGCGTGGTCATGCCACGGTTGATCTGTTCAAGTTTGCATTCCCGAACGTAATGAACCGCGTGCTCGACGTGATCATGGACGTGGGCATGCTGACGGCGGCAACGCTGATTGCATGGCGTTTGTTTCTGGGGATGCAAGACAAGCTGCGCTACGGTGAAACAACACTGATCGCGCAAATCCCGGTCTGGATCGGTTTTGCTGCGGCGCTTGTCGGCGCTGTTATTTTCGCGCTTGTCGCCGCGTTTTGCGTGATCCGCTCGGTGCGGGCGCTCAAACGATCCGAGAACGTAGGAGAAACGCAATGAGCAACATTGATCTTGCCCTTTGGTCCTTTCCAATCCTACTGATCTTGATTTTCATCCGCGCGCCGATTGCTTTAGCAATGTTGGCGGTTGGCTTTGCTGGCACATATTTTGTGACCGGCACCACGATGATGACGCTGAACCAGATGAAAACGCTGACCTATGGTACGTTTTCAAATTATTCGTTCTCTATCATCCCGCTGTTTTTATTGATGGGCCAGTTTGCGACACTGTCTGGAATGTCGGCCGCATTGTTTAAAGCCGCCGAGAGCTTTTTGGGCCATCGCAAAGGCGGCGTTGCAATGTCGGCAATCGGAGCCTGCGCGGGCTTTGGCGCTATTTGCGGATCATCCTTGGCAACAGCCGCGACGATGGGGCAGGTGGCCTTGCCAGAATTGAAACGCTACGGCTATCCCGGTTCGCTCGCGACGGGCGCATTGGCGGCAGGGGGGACGCTGGGTATCCTGATCCCACCGTCGGTTATCTTGGTTATCTACGCAATCCTTGCCGAGCAAAACATTGAAAAACTGTTTGTTGCAGCTCTGATCCCGGGCCTGTTGGCGGCGCTTGGCTATATCCTGGCGATTTCGATCTGGGTGCGCGTCTCACCGAATTCCGCGGCTGTAAAGGCGCGGGTGCCATGGGCCGAACGTATGGTCGCACTGGTCTCGGTCTGGCCGGTTTTGACGATCTTCCTTTTGGTCGTTGGCGGTATCTACTTAGGTATATTCACCCCAACCGAAGCCGCCGCTGTGGGCGCGGCTGGAACGGGTGTGGCGGCAATGGCGACGGGGCAAATGTCTGGGGCCAAATTGCGCCAAGCCATCCTTGCGACGGCCTCGGCGACCGCGATGATTTACCTGATCATTCTCGGGGCGGGCTTTTACAACAACTTCCTCGCCTTGACGCAACTGCCTCAAACCGCATCCGTTTGGGTGGCAGCACAGGGCTATTCGCCTTGGCTGGTGCTGGCGGCCGTTCTGGTGATGTATCTGATATTCGGCTGTATCATGGATTCACTGTCGATGGTGTTGCTGACGGTGCCAATCATCTACCCGATTATGGTCGTACTCGACTTTGGTATGAGCGCAAATGACTTTGGTCTTTGGTTCGGCATATTGGTGCTGATTGTGGTCGAGGTGGGGTTGATCACGCCGCCGGTTGGGATGAATCTGTTTATCATCAACTCGATGGACAAAGACACACCAATTGGCCAAACCTACAAAGGCGCGTTGCCGTTCGTTCTAACGGATATGATCCGCGTTGTGATCCTTGCTGCTTTCCCGTCTATCACATTGTGGTTGGTTTGGGTCATTGATGCATGGGTTGGGTAGGGGCATAATTGCGCAACATCTATCATTCCATATTTGTAGAGAGAACACATGAACGAACCAACGCTTGAACTCGTTTGCCGCCTTGACGTGGATCTTGACCCGATCCGCGAAATGGGTGCGGGGCGCGCTGGGCACCGGCGGATTATTCCGATTGTCGGCGGGACGGTCAGTGGCCCTCGGCTATCGGGTAAAATCTTGAATTTGGGGGCCGACTGGCAAACCATTTTTGAGAATGGATTGGCGGAACTTGATACACGGTATGCCTTTGAGACTGACGACGGGGCGTTGATCGAGATCATCAACTACGGTTTTCGCCACGGCCCGCCTGAAGTGATGGCCGCGATGGCGCGCGGCGAGGATGTATCAGCAGAGGCATATTACATGCGCACACATGCGCGTTTGGAAACCGGAGATGCCCGATATGACTGGGTCAATCGAACGCTGTTCGTCGGAAAAGGGCATCGGCAAAACGCTCAGGTCACACTGGATCTATACGCTCTGGTTTAAACCTTTCATTCCTTGGAATCCGAAATTGCCTTGCCGACAGCCGCAATCAGTTCAGTGCGCTGCACAGGTTTCATCAGGCGTATATCCTTCGTTCTTAAACCGTTGCCATGCACCGTCGCCTCGCTTGCGTAGCCCGACATGAACAACACAGGCAGTTTAGGCCATTGTTCTCTGAGCGCCGTGGCAAGGTCAGTTCCCTGTAATTTTCCAGGCATGACAATATCTGTCAGCAACAGATCAAACGTCGGATCTGCTTGGAAGGCCGCATAAGCCGCGTCACCAGACGGGGTCGCCGTTACTTGATAACCGGCCCGTTCCAAAATTGTGACCAAAGTCTCTCGAACGGCATCTTCGTCTTCGGCCAAAAGCAATCGTTGCCCCGTGATAGAACCGATCTTGCTGGCATGTATTGGCGTGCTCAACCGCTCTCCGTCAATCACTGACGCGGGGAAATACAGCTTGAAGGTCGTACCTTCACCGATCTCTGTATAGACCTGCACGGTTCCACCAGATTGCCTCATGAAACCAACCGTCATCGATAGGCCCAGTCCGGAGCCGAGCCCAGGGGGCTTTGTCGTAAAGAATGGCTCAAATATCGAACCAATAGTGTCGTCGGGTATCCCCGGGCCAGTGTCGCTGACGGCCAGCATCACATAGCGACCCGGAATAAGCTCTTCCTGTCGCGCGTCGATATAGGCCTCATCAATTCGGACATTGGCGGTCTCGATTGTTAGATTGCCGTGCCCCTTCATCGCGTCGCGAGCGTTCAGGGACAGGTTCAGCAGGGCACTTTCCAACGAAGCGCGATCAGCTTCTATCGACCACAACCCAGCAAGCAATGACGTTTCGACAACGACACTTGCCGGCAGAGCGCGCGCCATCCAGTTTTTGGCCTCGCGCACCACGTTGTTGAGATCCAGTGTCACGGGTGTCAACGGGGCCTTGCGTGCAAATGCAAGCATGTTTTTGGTCAGTTCGGCGCCACGCAACGAGGCCGTGATGGCGGCATCGATCATCTGCGTTTGATTGGAAGGCAAATCTTCGTCACGCAACAGTTCCAGATTGCCCAAGATCACCGCCAGAAGATTATTGAAATCATGCGCCACGCCGCCAGTCAGTTGGCCAATACTTTCGTGTTTTTGCGCACGGCGAGAAATCTCGCGTTCTGCCTCCATCAGCTTTTGAGCCTCGACCTCGCTGGTTGCATCAAGCACGATGGCCTTGACGAGCACTTTGCCATTTTCGGTGGAACTGCTGCCGTGGTAATCCAACCATCGGGTCTGACCGTCACGCGCCGTGATCATGTAACGATGAAAAATCGGCTCACCGGTCTCTATACACTTTGAGATGTGCTCCAGAAAATCGCCTATGTCATCGGGATCATGCATCTTAACAAACAAAAGGGGATCAGCGAAAAACTCTTCTTCTGAGTACCCCCAGATATCCTGGCATTTTGCACTTAGGTACTTCAGCATTGGCCTGTCTGGCGCCGTTGCATCCATTTCCAACAATACGCCGGGCAGTTTCTCGACGATCACCGCGAGACGGTCTTGTGAAACCTGATGCCGTTGTTCAGCCTCGCGGATGTCTGTCATGTCAGTGTTCGTACCGGTGACGCGTTTCACAGTACCGTCCACGTCCATTTGCGCGACAAAAACGGCGCGGATATGCCGATATGATCCATTTGGTCGGAGCAATCTGAAATCCAACCGGTTTTGGGTTTTTTCGCCGTCCCAAGTTTGCTTCATTGCCTTTAGAATGCGGGCCAAGTCATCGGGATGAACGTGGGGCGTCCAAACCGAAAACGGCACTATTCCAGGTTTTCTGTCAAAGCCGTAGATCGCCATAAGTCCGGCATCAAAGATAGGCCCGGGATCGCCTTTCTTATAATCGAACATGCCCATGCCTGAGGTTTGCATGGCCAAGTTCAGCTTTTCGGTCAAGTCGGCGGACTGATTGTTTTGAGTGGCAAAATGAAAGGCGTACTTCAGAATCTGCCAAGTCACCAAAATTGCCAGTATACCGCTGGCGATAAAACCCATCGTTGTGAGAACCAAGGTTGGGTAGGGGGTTGGAGATTGACTGATGTTCGTGAAATACAAAAAGGCGGGAAGATGAAGCGCTGAAAACCCCACGATCAGATAGCCGATAGCTGAGTTTTCAATAGCAGGCCAGTTACGCTGAGGGCGAAGATACCCGACCGCAACGCCGATTACAGGAATGGCGAGGTTCATGAAAACCCCAACCACGGTTGTAGGCCCACCTAAAAAAACCCTGTAGAGTGCCCCAAACGTTCCTGCAATCACCGCACCGATAGGGCCGCCAAGATAGCCCGCAAAGATGAGCGGGCCTGACCTTGCATCAAATGGTGCCGAAAATGGGTCGATCAAGACGGCATCCATCCCCAGCAGGACCACTGTTACGCCAAAAATCAACCCCAACAAAGCCTGTTGCACCAGTTTGCGGCTTCTCAATCGTTCCGACGCAAAAACAGCGTAAACCAAGATCCCTGTCAGCAGCAGGGACGTAAGACTTTGCAGAACAAAAGAAAACATATTTACTCCAAACGGCCAATCCAGCTCAATATGAAAGCGCTGTTTTGAATGGTAGAGCAAAATTGGCACAATTTCTAATAGAATGACAATAGCCGGTTCTACCGTATAGATTTTTTGAGGCTGTGATTGCCGGCCTACGCAAGCTAACAGGCTTTTCAAAGAGATACTTTTGAATGCTGCGCATGTTTGCAAACAAAAGTAAGATTCGCCGCTTCACCACTTGAAACCGACACCACAGCACAGGTTTTTGTCATGCAAAATGACGCAGTGCAGCAAAAACCCAGTAATTACTGATGAATGAGTTTCACATAAACGTGCATTCACAGTTGCCCCGCCAAATCTGCTCTGCTACACCCTGCACGAAATTCGGTGCATGCATACGTATGTGCCACAGTCGTCCCTTGCGCAAAATCGCGTGACCACATGGGACCAGGACAGCGGAAGGGTGGACGTGTCTGAACCAGCTTCAATCTCATCTGGCATCGCCGCGCGTTATGCGACGGCCATTTTCGAATTGGCCAAAGACGGTAAAAAACTGAAAGCACTTGAGGGTGACATAAACACTCTTGATGCCTCACTTACCGATAGCGCCGACTTTAATGCCTTGATCAATTCCCCAATTTACACCCGCGCACAGCAGGGTGAGGCCATCACGGCCATTGCGGGAAAAATGAAACTCTCGCCTATCGTGAAAAACACGCTGGGCCTGATGGCGTCAAATCGCCGTCTTTTCGTGTTGCCACAACTGGTGGCGACATTGCGCGATCTGATCGCGGACGAAAAAGGCGAAGTGACAGCCGAAGTGACGTCAGCCAAAGCACTGACCAAAGCACAGAGTGACAAACTTGCCAAAACGCTGAAAGCCAGCGTCGGCAAGAATGTTATTATCAACTCCTCCGTCGATGAAACACTCATCGGCGGTTTAATCGTTAAAGTGGGCTCGAAGATGATCGACACCTCGATCAAATCCAAGCTCGGTAACCTCCAGAACGCAATGAAAGAGGTCGGATAATGGGCATCCAAGCTGCTGAAATATCTGCGATCCTTAAGGACCAGATCAAGAATTTTGGGAAAGAAGCCGAAATGGCCGAAGTTGGCCGTGTGCTATCTGTCGGTGACGGCATCGCACGTGTTCACGGGCTGGATAACATCCAAGCCGGTGAGATGGTCGAATTTCCTGGTGGCATCCGTGGGATGGCGCTGAACCTTGAAGTTGACAACGTTGGTGTTGTTATCTTCGGGACCGACCGTGACATCAAAGAAGGTGACACAGTCAAACGGACCAAATCTATCGTGGACGTTCCTGTTGGGGACGAATTGTTGGGGCGCGTTGTTGACGGCCTTGGCAACCCGATTGATGGCAAGGGCCCGATCAAAACCAAAAAACGCGCTGTTGCGGATGCGAAAGCACCGGGCATTATCCCGCGGAAATCAGTTCACGAGCCAATGGCGACTGGCCTGAAATCTGTTGATGCGATGATCCCAATTGGCCGTGGCCAGCGCGAGCTGATCATTGGTGACCGTCAAACAGGTAAAACGGCTGTGGCTCTGGATGCGATCCTGAACCAGAAATCGTATAACGATGCGGCCGACAAAGAATACGACAAACTATACTGTATCTATGTTGCGATTGGGCAAAAACGCTCGACCGTTGCGCAGTTGGTTAAGAAACTGGAAGAATCCGGCGCGATTGAGTACACAACTGTTGTTGCTGCAACCGCTTCTGATCCGGCTCCAATGCAGTTCTTGGCGCCTTACGCCGCGACTGCGATGGCTGAACACTTCCGTGACAACGGTCGCCACGCGCTGATCATCTATGATGATCTTTCCAAACAAGCCGTGTCTTATCGTCAAATGTCACTTCTACTTCGTCGTCCACCAGGACGTGAAGCCTATCCTGGCGACGTTTTCTATCTGCACTCAAGATTGCTTGAGCGTTCATCGAAGCTGAACGAAGATTTTGGTTCGGGTTCACTGACAGCGCTGCCAATCATCGAAACTCAAGGCGGCGACGTTTCGGCGTTTATTCCGACCAACGTGATTTCAATCACTGATGGCCAGATCTTCCTTGAAACAGAACTGTTTTACCAAGGCATCCGCCCTGCTGTGAACACAGGTCTGTCGGTGTCTCGTGTGGGGTCTTCCGCGCAGACCAATTCGATGAAATCTGTTGCGGGTCCGGTTAAGCTGGAGCTGGCGCAGTATCGCGAAATGGCGGCGTTTGCCCAATTCGGTTCTGACTTGGATGCGTCTACGCAAGCCATGCTTAACCGTGGTGCACGTCTGACTGAGCTGATGAAACAGCCACAGTATTCGCCACTGACAAACGCCGAGATCGTTCTGGTGATTTATGCCGGTACCAAAGGGTATCTGGATAAGGTTGCCGTGAAAGAAGTTGGTCGTTTTGAAGAAGGTCTGCTGGCACATCTGCGTCAGAAACATGCTGACCTGTTGGCTGAAATCACCGATAAAGATCCAAAGATCAAAGGTGAGATCGAAGACAAGATCAAAGCAGCGCTTGACGCTTTCGCAGCGGATTTCGCATAACTTTAATGGCTTGAGGGTGGGAATTGGTACATGCCAAATCTTAAGGACCTAAAAAACCGGATCGACAGCGTCAAGAACACGCGCAAGATCACCAAAGCCATGCAAATGGTTGCCGCGGCGAAACTTCGCCGCGCGCAAGAAGCTGCCGAACAAGGCCGTCCTTATACTGCACGTATGAATGCAGTTCTGGGCGGGCTGGCAGCATCGGTTGGTGACTCTGCATCGGCCCCCAAACTGCTTTCGGGCAGCGGGGCGGATAACGTGCACTTGTTGGTGGTTATGACCGGTGAACGCGGACTTTGTGGCGGGTTTAACTCGTCCATCGTTCGGATGGCGCGCGCAGAAGCTGAAAAGCTGACGGCGGCTGGCAAAACGGTGAAAATGATTACAGTCGGCAAAAAAGGCCGTGATCAGCTGAAGCGTGAATATGGTGATCGGATAATCAACCATGTTGACCTGACTGAGGTAAAGCGCGTTGGTTACGCCAATGCTCACGACATCGCACGTGATGTTCTAAGCCGCTTTGCCGAGGACGAATTTGACGTCGCAACGATTTTCTACAACGTGTTTGAAAATGTTGCCTCGCAAATTCCAACCAAGCAGCAAATCATTCCAGCATCGTTTGAAGCATCCGAGGATGCTGATACCGGTACGGTTTATGATTACGAACCGGGTGAAGACGAGATCCTCAAGGATCTGTTGCCACGCGGTGTTGCAACGCAGATTTTTTCAGCTCTGCTGGAAAATGGCGCATCCGAGCAAGGTGCACGGATGTCCGCAATGGACAACGCAACACGTAACGCTGGCGATATGATTGATGATCTGACAATTGAATATAACCGTTCACGTCAGGCGATCATCACCAACGAGCTGATCGAAATTATTTCGGGTGCTGAGGCACTCTAGAACGCGGAGAATTGAAAATGGCAAAAGCGAAAGCAACAGGCAAAGTCACGCAGGTGATTGGCGCCGTCGTCGACGTTCAGTTTACGGGCGATCTGCCCAACATTCTGAATGCTGTCGATACAACCAACAACGGCAAAAAGCTGGTGTTGGAAGTTTCCCAGCACTTGGGCGAAAACACAGTGCGCTGCATTGCGATGGACGGGACCGAAGGTCTGGTACGTGGCGAAGCCGTGACAGACACAGGCGCACCAATCTCGATGCCAGTTGGCACCGCGACTTTGGGTCGTATCCTGAACGTGATCGGTGAGCCGGTTGACGAAAAGGGCCCTGTGAAAACCAAAGAAACACGCTCGATCCACCAAGAAGCGCCTGACTTTGCTGACCAGTCCACCGAGGCTGAAATCCTGATTACAGGCATCAAAGTTATCGACCTTCTAGCCCCATACACTAAGGGTGGTAAAATTGGTCTGTTCGGTGGTGCCGGTGTTGGCAAAACCGTTTTGATTATGGAACTGATCAACAATATCGCCAAAGTGCACTCTGGTGTGTCCGTGTTTGCGGGTGTTGGTGAGCGGACGCGTGAAGGTAATGACCTTTACCACGAGATGATTGAATCCGGCGTTATCGTTCCTGACAATCTGCCAGAATCGAAAATCGCGCTGGTTTACGGCCAAATGAACGAACCTCCCGGTGCGCGTATGCGTGTTGCGCTGTCAGGCCTGACATTGGCCGAGCAGTTCCGCGACGAAACCGGCGCTGACGTTTTGTTCTTCGTTGATAACATCTTCCGCTTCACCCAAGCCGGTTCCGAAGTTTCGGCGCTTTTGGGTCGTATCCCATCCGCTGTGGGCTACCAGCCAACGCTGGCCACCGACATGGGCATGATGCAGGAACGCATTACATCAACCAAATCAGGTTCGATCACGTCGGTTCAGGCGATTTACGTGCCTGCGGATGACCTTACCGATCCAGCACCTGCGACATCCTTTGCGCACTTGGATGCGACGACCGTTCTTGACCGTTCGATCTCCGAGTTGGGTATTTACCCTGCTGTGGATCCGCTTGGTTCAACGTCTCGCTTGCTTGACCCAGCCTTGGTTGGTGAAGAGCACTATTCAGTTGCCACAGAAGTTCAGCAAGTTCTGCAACGCTATAAATCACTACAAGACATCATCGCGATTTTGGGCATGGACGAATTGTCAGAAGAAGACAAACTGGCTGTTGCTCGCGCACGTAAAATCCAGCGCTTCCTGTCGCAACCATTTGATGTTGCGAAAGTATTTACCGGTTCTGACGGTATTCAGGTTCCAATGGAAGATACAATTGCCTCGTTCAAAGCTGTTGTGGCTGGCGAATATGATCACCTGCCCGAAGGCGCCTTCTACATGGTTGGCGGCATCAGCGACGTGATTGCTAAAGCCGAGAAAATGGCCGCAGACGCAGCTTAAGGAGCTTAGCCAATGGCTGACACAATGCAATTTGATCTGGTTTCACCCGAACGCAGCCTTGCGTCGCTTTCTGCGGCACAAGTGCTTATTCCGGGTGCTGAAGGTGACATGACTGTCCTGCCAAATCACGCTCCAGTCCTGACCACATTGCGCCCTGGCGTGGTGAAGGTTTCTGGACCTGATGGCGACCTCTCTTATGTGGTCACCGGTGGTTTTGTTGAGATTTCACCCGAAGGTGTTTCGGTTTTGGCCGAGCAAGCCCATCTGGGCGCGGACGTTAAGAAAGAGGATCTCGAAGGTGCTCTGACTTTGGCCCGTGACCAGGCAGAAAAAGCTGAAGACGCAGACAAAAGTTCTGCTGAAAAGCTGGTTGCCGATATGGTGCAGCTGCTTGAGGAAATTGAGTAATTTCGTCTTTGAGTTGAATGGTTTAGGAAAGGCTCCGATATTTCGGGGCCTTTTTTATTTGTTCTTTGTTCTATATCTGATATTTGATTTTTGATCTGAAAACTCAGATCCAATACGCCAACGAGGAATGAATGAAAAAGCTACACAGCCACCTACTTGGGATAGAGAACGGATCAACCATTCTGTTTTCAGACTATCAACATGATGGTGTGATGTGGTCAGGTGCCGGCGAGCGCGAATTTCGCAAAATAGTGGAATTTGATGAGCCGTTTTTGAGCACGCCTGTGGTTCAAATCGGGCTTTCAATGTGGGATTTTGACAATGGTACCAACCAGCGGGCTGACATTTCAGCGGAGATGGTGAACAGCGAAGGCTTTGCCTTGGTTTTTCGCACTTGGGGTGACACGCGCATTGCGCGGGTGCGGGCCGATTGGGTCGCTTTTGGAGAAGTCAAAGACGAAGAAGATTGGACGCTCTACTAGAGCCAACCAAGATGAGTAGGGTTGGCTTCGGTGACTAGCCTTTTTGGCCCCATTTGCTGCCTTTATAAAGTGGCGACAGCGTATCGACATCAAACAGTGACGATACCGAAGACCCTTCGCAGGTGTTCAAAATTGCCTGAGAGAACAGCGGAGCTGTAGGCACGATGCGGATTTTGCGGGCATCTTTGACGGGTTGGGTCGCCGCGATTGAATCGGTGATTACAAGATGCTTCATCACAGAATTTTCAATACGCTCAACCGCAGGACCGGACAGCACACCGTGGGTAATATAGGAATGCACTTCCAGTGCGCCATGGTCCATAATGACTTCTGCGGCTTTGCACAGGGTGCCAGCGGTGTCGCAAATGTCATCTACGATGATACAGATTTGGCCCTCAACGTCGCCAATCACTTTCATTTCGGCAATTTCGCCAGGCTTTGAACGGCGCTTATCAACGATCGACAGGCCACTGCCTGTGCGTTGCGCCAAATCACGGGCGCGCGCGACACCACCTGCATCAGGCGAAACAATCGTGACTTTGTCCATGCGGTCGCCAAAATGGTGCATGATATCCAGCGCGAACACCGGGGAAGCGTAAAGATTATCAACCGGAATGTCGAAGAAACCCTGAATTTGGGTGGCATGCAGGTCCATAGTTAATACGCGATCAACACCAGCCTCGACAATCATATTGGCCACAAGCTTGGCTGAGATCGGCGTGCGTGCTTTGGTCCGTCGGTCTTGGCGGGCGTAGCCAAAATAGGGGATCACAGCAGTGATACGGGCAGCAGACGAGCGCCGCATTGCGTCTGCAATGATCAGCAGTTCCATCAGGTTGTCATTGGCAGGTTTGGAGGTCGGTTGGATGATAAACACATCCTCATCGCGCACGTTCTCGTAGACTTCGACGAAAATTTCCTGGTCGTTAAATTGTTCTACCCGAGCATCCAGCAGGCCAATATCCATGTTCCCATTCATGGTCGCGTATCGGGCGATTTCCTCGGCCAGCGGGCGGTTCGCGTTTCCAGAAATAAGCAGCGGTTTGGTAGAAGTCGGCATATTTGAAAATCCCCGTGTGGCAGCAGGCCGTCATAGATTCGTGACGTTGACACCGCTTAGCATCCAGATAGGCTGATGGGAAGGAAAACGAGAACTCAGGGACCTGAAAATGACCAATATCGACTATTATTTTGCCAGCCTGTCACCATTTACATATTTGGCAGGCACAAGGTTGGAGCAGATCGTCAAAAAGCATGGTGCAACAATCACCTACAAACCGCTTGATATTATGGCGCTGTTTGCCCGCACGGGGGGCATCGCTCCAAAGGACCGCCATCCCTCTCGTATGGAATATCGTGGGCAGGAATTACGTCGGCAATCGGCCAAAACCGGGCTGGCATTGACTTTGAAACCCGCATTTTGGCCGACCAACATGGCCCCTAGTTCCTATGCGATTATTGCCGCGCAAAATGCGGGCAGCGGTGACGTGGGGGCCTTGGTGCATTCCTTGACGGCGGCCTGTTGGGCGCATGAATTGGACATCGCTGAGGATCCCGTGATCCGTGATTGCCTCACCAAAGCTGGGTTTGATCCGGAGCTGGTGAATTCGGGGATGTTGCAGGGGGCTGAAACCTATGCGGCCAATCTAGAGGACGCGGTCTCGGCAGGGGCCTTTGGCGCACCGTTTTACGTCACGGATCAGGGCGAGCGGTTCTGGGGCCAAGACCGGTTGGATGATCTCGATTGGTATCTTGAAAGCATCGCCACTTAGATGGTGTATTCACAGGTTTGGGGCACCGGCCCACAAAACGCACTGCTGTTGCATTGCACCTTAGGCGCTTCTGGTGCTTGGCGTGGCGTTGCAGGGCAATTGGGCAATGGCTTGACTATGACTGGCTTTGATATGCGTGGTCATGGCCACTCCAAAGATTGGGACGGCAGTGCTGACTATCACAGCACTTGCACCGCGGACGCGAACTGCTTTTTGAAACAACCAATGCATTTGATCGGGCATTCCTTTGGCGCGACGCTTGCTTTGCGCCTCGCGTTGGAGCGCCCCGAAATGGTGCGCAGCCTGACGATGATCGAACCGGTGCTCACCTCGGCCGTGGCAGACACCAAAGCCCTTGACGAGTATCAGCTCAGCTTCCAACCGGTTGCCGACGCTCTTCAGCGCGGCGACCATGAGGCCGCCGCAGAAGCGTTTTCTCGGGATTGGGGCACAGGTGCTGATTGGTCTGGCCTGCCTGCCGAAATGCGGGCCTATATGGCAACCCGCATTGGTTTCATTTCAGCCGCTGAGCCAGCAGTAAATCAGGACAATGCAGGTATGATGACAGCAGGGCGATTGGAGGCGATGGACTGTCCAGTCTTGTTGATGAAGGGCAGCAATTCACCGAACATTATTACTGAAATAAATGCGGCCCTACTGGCGCGCCTGCCGAATGCCACGCAAGTGACCATAGAGGGGGCATCGCACATGGCCCCGGTCACCCACAGCAGGCAAGTGGCCACAGCAATCTCTACGTTTTTAGCGCTCTAACGCGGCAGGATGGCAAAGAGCGATGAAAGCTGTAAGGCTTGAAGAGCGGTGGCCTAGCCGCGCACCAAGGCCAGAAACTGATCAATGTTTTCATCCGTCGCCGACCAGTCGCACACCAGACGCGCAGTGAGAACTTCGTCAGGGTCATCGCCCTTCAAGGCGCCCTCGATCACATAATATTGCGCGCCAGCTTTGTGCAATCGCGCATGACCCGAACGCGGCCATCCGGCAAAGATGATGTTGGCCTCAGGCTCATACAAAAATGACGTGGCCTTCATCTGCTTTAGCCCGGTCGTCAACCGTGCTGTAGCATTGTTGGAGGACTTGGCAAGGTCCAACCATAAATCATCCGTCAAATAGCCAGACATTTGTGCCGCCAAAAAACGGTTCTTGGAGGGCAAATGCGCACCACGTTTGCGGCGCAACTCAAATTCCCATGCGTGTTTGGGATCAAAGAAAATCACCGCTTCAACACCCATACAGCCATTCTTTGTACCGCCAAAACTGACGGCATCAATGCCAGCTTTCCAAGTCATCTCGGCAGGCGTGCAGCCAAGTGCTGCGATGGCATTGGCAAAGCGCGCGCCGTCCAGATGGGTCGACATGCCATATGATTTGGCGACACCACACAACTCGGATATCTCAGCGACAGAGTAGACGGTGCCGCGTTCGGTAACTTGGGTGATCGACAGTGGTCCGCGTTGGGGGCCGTGCACGCCGCGGGTTTCTTCGGCCTCGATTTTACGGCGTAACTTGCCTGCGTCCATTTTTGCATTGGGCGCGCCAACAAGGGTCAGCTTACTGCCGCCGGTAAAGAATTCTGGCGCGTTGCACTCGTCCTCGTGGATGTGAGCGACGGGAGAGCAAAAGATTGTCTCCCACGGCTGCGCCAAAGTCGCGAGGATCAACGCATTGGCAGCCGTCCCCGTCGATACCAAATAGACGGCGGCCTCGGGGGCCTCGAATATGTCGCGGATTTGGGTGCGGACCTTCTCCATCATCGCATCGTCGCCGTAGGGCATCGCATAGCCCGTGTTGGCAGCGTTCAACGCGTTCATGATTTTTGGATGCACGGGGCCGGTGTTGTCAGACGCAAAAAACATTTAGAGATCCTCGATTATGTGGTCTTCCCATTCTTCTTCGGGCACTTCAAATTCAGGTACGGTCCAGCCACGTACGGACTCGCCCGCCGCATGAACAGTTTCATTGCTGCCCGATATCAGCGGGTGCCAATCATAGAGCGCCTTGCCGTCATAAATCAAACGGTAGGCGCAGGTTTCAGGCATCCAATAGGCGATTTTGCTGATATTTTTCGGGCTGAGCTGCACACATTCCGGCACGAATTGCAGGCGGATGTCGTATTGGCCGCAGTGGCAGCTCTCGCCATCCAACAGACGGCAAGCAACGCGCGTAAACGCGACCTCATTTGTGTCAGGGTCTTCCAGTTTGTTGAGGCAGCATTTGCCGCAGCCATCACACAGCGCTTCCCATTCTTTTGGCGCCAAGTTTTTCAGTGGCACCTTTTCCCAGAACCGGTCACGCAACCCGTCGCGGTTGATGGCGTTCAAACCGTTAGACATTCGCGAGAATTTCACGCACCCGAACAACATCGGCATCCATTTGGGTGATCAAAGCCTCAAGACTGTCGAATTTTTCTTCAGGGCGCAGGTGTTCTACCAAAGCTACCGATACGTGGCAGCCATATATATCACCTTGAAAATCAAGGATAAAAGTTTCAAGATTTGGCCTGTTCTCGCCAAACATTGGCCGCGTCCCCATGCTGGCGGCACCGTCATAGGTGCCTGCGTACGGGCCGTCCAGAATATCAATTTTCACCGCATAAACGCCAAATTTCGGCGGATGTAGGCCAGTGATCGACATGTTGGCAGTGGGAAAGCCCAACTCGCGGCCACGTTGATCGCCGCTGATAACTTCGCCTTCAATCCGGTGCCAATGGCCCAGCATATTGGCGGCATCACGGGGGCGCCCATCGGTCAGCGCCTCGCGGATGGCGGTCGAGGAAACCTGTCCGTTGCCAACTTCGATCAGATCGGCCACGGTGACGCCGAACCCCATCTGTTCGCCAAAACGAACCAGATCGGCGGCGTTGCCGCTGCGACCCTTGCCAAAGCAAAAATCAGCGCCGACCACCACATGTTTTAGGCCAAGCCCGTCACGGATCACGTTGCTGGCAAACTCTTCCGCCGTCAGGTTCGACAGGATATTGTTGAAGTTCAACTCATAGAGTTTCTGCACGCCGATTTTTTGCAACTGGCTGGCGCGGGCCTCGGCATTCATCAACTGAAACGCAGGGGCGTCCGGTGCAAAGTAGAAACGCGGATGCGGCACGAAAGTCACCACACCCAGCGGGCAGCCCAGCTTTTCAGCTTGAGTGCGGGCGAGGTCGATCACCGCCTGATGGCCCAAATGGACGCCGTCAAAATTGCCAATCGCGGCGGATGCACCACGGTCTTGGGGGTCGGCAAACTGGTAGTCGCGTGTAATCTGCATAGGATCTGGTTAGCTTTTGGGACGGCTCGGTGCAAGCACCAAGGCATCGCCTTTGATCACAACCGTGTCGCCAACTTTGGCCACACAATCCAACGCCACACGGCCTTTGGCGGCAATAATGTCTGTGACGGTGACCGTCGCTGTGACCGTTTCGCCGATCCGCACAGGTGCAGTAAAGCGCAGGTTTTGCGACATGTAGATCGTGCCGTGGCCGGGCAAACGCTCACCGATCAGGGCCGAGAACAGACCGGCAGACAACATGCCATGCGCGATGCGTGTTTTAAAGATCGAGGCTTCGCCAGCGGCTTGATCCAGGTGCAGAGGGTTGCGGTCTTCGCTGACTTCGGCGAACAGGTTGATCGCATGCTCATCAATCACTTTGGTGATTGAACGGCTCAGGCCGATTTCCAAGTCTTCCAGATAGATAGTGCCGATTTCTGACGTGCTCATGAGGGGGTCCTAACGCAAATGGCCGATGGTGTAGCGGGCCGATGTCATTTCTTTTGTAAGATAGGCTTCCAGCGCAGTGGGGTCCGGCTGATCGGTGGTTTTGGTCTCGGCTGCGGCCAGGCCGCCCGAGATAAACAACGCGTCAAGGTCTTCACCCATCGCGCCCTTAACGTCGGTTCTGATGCCATCCCCAATGCACAGCACGCGGCCCGCAGAGATGCCGGATTTCACCGCATCCAGACGGCGGCGCGCAAGGTCGTAAATGGCGGGGTAGGGTTTGCCGACGTAAACCACTTCACCGCCCATTTCCGTGTAAAGTGCCGCCAAGGACCCCGCGCAATATTCGCGCACACCACTACGATCGACAACCAGATCAGGGTTGGCACAGAGCAGTTTAAGCCCCTTTTGTTTGGCGACCAGAAACTCGGGGCGCATGACCGAGGGATCAGCATGCGGGTCAAACGGGCCTATACAGACAATGCCTTCAGCTTGGTCAAACGGCACGCGCGCAATCGCGACGGGATCTTTGACAACGCTGATCGGATCAAAGAACGACAAGTCTGAGTCTGGGCCGATGTACCAGACATTCCCGCCCACAGCGCCGCGAAACATTGCCGTGCGCGCGCTGTCGCCCGAAGTGGCGATCGTGTCCCAGCAATCGGCGGGGACATTCATGCCTTCAAGTTGGGTCTGTACGCTAGAGCGTTGGCGCGGTGCGTTGGTCAGCAACACGACAATGCCGCCGCCTTTGCGGTATTCCTGCAAGGCAGAGATTGCTGCGGGGAACGCGGTGACGCCATCATGCAAACAGCCCCAAAGGTCGACGTAAAGCGCGTCGTAGTTGTTGGAAATGTCGCGCAGTGCCGTGATGATTTGACTCACGGGTTAAACCTTTAGGCTGGGGATGATCTGCTTTTTGCGGCTGACAACGCCCGGCAGCACAACGCTGTCGCCGGACACCGTGACGTCGAATGATTTTTCGGCGACCGATTTGACGGCATCATTGGGGATGAACAGGGTGGATTGTTCGTTCAAAATGTCGACCACGAAGAGCAATACTTGATCAACGCCGTCCTCAGTGGCAACCGCAGCCATGCTGTCCATGATGCTGGCTTGACGGTCCAAAACGATGGCGGGCGCTGTGGTTTCCAGCACCGAGACGCGGAATTTGGTAGCGTCAACTTCGAAGATTTTAGAGTCTAGACGCAGCAGCTCGGCATCCGAGAAATGCGAAATGTCGGATTTGGCAGCGAACATTTCGGCCGCATAGGATGGGATATCTAGACCAAGGTCGGTGGCCAAGCGGCCAGCAATTTCGATGTCACGCGGCGTGGTTGTGGGCGAGCGGAACTCAAGCGTGTCTGACAGAATGCAAGAGAGGATCAAGCCTTTGATGGAGTCTGGCATGGTTTCAAGGGCCGGTTCGCGCATGATGCTGTACATCACGGTCGCGGTAGCGGCGACGGGGCGCATGGTGACATTGATTGGGCCTTTGGTGGACAGGCCACCCACCAGCAGGTGGTGATCGATAACTTGGCGGATGTCTGCGTTGCCGATGTTGTCGGGCAGCTCGGCTGGGTTGTTGGTGTCAACAATCACGACTTTTTCGCCATCTTCGAGATCGGTCAGCACCTCGGGGCAGTCATAGCCCCAGCGCTTCAGCACGAAATCAGCTTCGGTGTTAGGCGCGCCCAGCACATAGGCGGTGGCTGGCTTTTTGGCGATTTCGTTTAGGTACCAAGCCCAGATCAAGGCAGAGCCTGTGGCATCGGTGTCGGGGGCGGTGTGGCCGAAGATTTTGATCATTGGATATGTCCGTTCATATGGGGAGTCGTTTTTGCGCTGTTATAGGCTGGAAGTCGATGGGTGTCACCTGCTGTTTGCTGCACGCTCATCAGTCCTTACGGCCTTCTTCGCTTGACCCGTTGTCAGCGAGGAAGGCCGTAAGGACTGATGAGCGTGTGGGTGGCTTGCCGCATGGCGGGCAGCGCTGTAACTTGTCATCGATAACCATCAGGATGACACATGACCAAACCCCGCGAGACCGACCTATATCCGCCCGTTAAGGCCTATCTTGAGGCTCAGGGCTATGAGGTGAAAGGCGAGATCGGCGCCGTCGATGTGGTGGCCGTTCGAGGCGAAGAGGATCCCGTTTTGGTAGAGCTGAAACTCGCCTTCTCACTGGCCTTGTTGCATCAAGGTGTTGCACGCCAAACCATCAGCGATGCGGTCTATTTGGCGGTGCCCCACATCAGCAGCAAAACCTCCAAAGAAAACCTGAACTTGTGTCGCCGGCTGGGGCTTGGCTTGATGACGGTCCGTTTGCGTGACGGGTTCGTTGAAGTGCTGAATGATCCCGCGCCCTACAAGCCACAAAAGTCGACGAAACGCAAAACCCGTTTGTTGCGAGAATTCGCCCGCAGGGTTGGTGACCCGAATGCGGGGGGCGCAACACGCGTCGGAATCGTGACCTCGTACCGACAGGACGCGCTGCGTTGTGCCACCTTTCTAGCGGATGAAGGCGCCAGCAAAGGCGCTGTCGTGGCCAAAGGTGCAGCTGTGCCCAAAGCCACGCGGATCATGGCGGATGATCACTATGGTTGGTTCGAGCGGATCGAAAAGGGCATCTATATGCTGACCCCAAAAGGCGTTGAGGGCTTGGCCGCATTTGGGCGCGTTGAGACCTCAGAACCCCTCAACGCGGGTTAGGCCATAGCCTGCCAGCTCTAACAAATAAAGCACCCCGTCGGTGCCGGACAAATGCGCTGCCCCAACCGCGACAAGGATGCTATCAGCCTCATTAGCGGCGGCCAAAATCACGGGTATCCAGTTGATGTTGCGTTCTGTCAGTAACTTGGCTTCCATTTCCGCAAACATCTTGGCGCCGTCCAAATCGGTGGATGTCTGAACCCCCTCTGCCTGAGATCGAGAAAATTCCCAAATCGCGCGGTGGTTGCCTGCAAGGTAAGCGGCCGTCAAAGTGGCGATCATTGCGTCGCCCTCATTGGCCCCAGCCAAACCCATGCGGACCGCGTCCAGCTCCTCTTCCAAATCATCCCCGCCAAGCGCCGAAAAAACCACATCATATGCCTCAAGCGCGCGGGTTGGGATGTTGTTGGCCTCGGCCTGAGCCATGATGCGTTGGTCTACGCCGTTTTGCGCAGCGAGACCGGCCATGGCGCAGGGTGGGATCGACAGCATCATCGCAACATACCAAGGCTGCATTTTACTGGCCAAAAAGCCGGGAATGCCACGGGCTGACATTTCGTTCTTCACGCGGTCCCATTCCTCAGTGGGTAAGCGGTCAATCAAGGTGGGACCATCACCGATGAACAGCAACGTTGGATCATTAAGCGTCGCGGTTTTGAGCTGCTCCATGGCGGCCCGGTCAGCCTCGAGCAGGATAAGGTCAGCGGATTCAACAACGGACCAAAGCGGCTTGAGATAGCTTTCAAAGCGAGGGTCGGACAAATGAAACGTGCCCATCACGTGGATGGTGCTGTTGCCCTTAACGGCGCGCCATAGATTACCGGTCGGGTAGGGGTATTTGGCAATCGCGGTATCCAGTTTGGCGCGGTCTGCTGCGGGCATTGAGTGCATCAGGTTTTCACCACGACATTGGGCGAATGCGGGCAACGTCCAAAGGACAAACAAAACAGACAAGACAAAACGCATGATAAGATCCTTGGTTGGGTTGGTCCCATTGGTAACGACTCAGGGTTGAAAATCAACACCCTCATGGCGGCATGTGTTATGCAGGATCAAAGATTGAACATGTTAGGGATGAATATGCCATTGTTGGATGTGAACGGCGTGCGGCTGTACTACACTGATACAGGTGGTGACAGGCCGGTTGTGGTTTTTTCACATAGCTTGCTTTTCAGCACCGAAATGTTCGAGCAACAGATCGCACATTTGAAAGATAAATACCGCTGCATCGCCTATGATCACCGTGGCCAAGGCCAGAGTTCCAGCCCTGAAACGGGATATGATATGGACACGCTGACGGCGGATGCCGCCGCGCTGATCATGGGCTTGGGTGTTGAAAGATGCCATTTCGTCGGCCTGTCGATGGGCGGCTTTGTAGCGTTGCGCTTGGCGCTGGACTATCCTGATATGGTGCGTTCAATAACGGTGCTGGACAGTAGTGCCGAACATGAGCCCCAAGAAAACCGTGGTCGTTACAAAATGCTGAACCTGATCATGCGCTGGTTTGGCTCAAGGCCTGTGGTCGGATCAGTGATGCCAATTATGTTTGGCCAAAGTTTCTTGCAAGACCCAGCCCGCAAAGCGCAGCGCGACAAATGGCGGCGGTTTTTGGGGCGAATACCAGACCGCAAAGGCATGTCAAAAGCCGTCGAAGGTGTGATCCACCGAATGGGCGTTTATGATCGATTGGGCGAAATCAATACGCCCACCCTGATTGCGGTCGGGGATGAGGACACCGCGACTGTTCCTGAGAAATCCGAGCGCATGCATCGCGCAGTCAAAGGGTCGGATTTTGTCCGTATTCCGAAAGGCGGGCATGTCTCGACCATAGATGCACCTGACGCTGTGAATGCTGCATTGTCTAGGTTTTTAGACAAAGTGGACGGGGCATAGACCAAAAGAATTGGCCGCCTCTGTTGACTCCCTCCCTTAGCGCCCCTAAATCCCTTCTGTTAGCACTCGATCAACCTGAGTGCTAATCTGATTTTAACCTTGAGCGAAGGAGCGTTCTTAAGATGGCGTTTACACCTCTTCACGACCGCGTACTGGTTCGTCGCCTTGAAGGCGAAGAAAAAACTGCTGGCGGCCTTATCATTCCCGACAGTGCAAAAGAAAAACCTGCCGAAGGCGAAGTCATCGCTTGCGGTGAAGGCGCGCGCAAAGACAGCGGCGAGCTGATCCCAATGGCTGTTAAAGCCGGCGACAAAGTGTTGTTTGGCAAATGGTCTGGCACAGAAGTCTCGATCGACGGCGAAGAGCTGCTGATCATGAAAGAAAGCGACATCATGGGCCTGTTGGGCTAGTCGTCACTCTTTTACCAATCCAAGAATTTTAGGAGTTTTAGAAAATGGCTAAAGAAGTCAAATTCGATACAGACGCCCGCAACCGTATGCTGGTTGGCGTTAATATCCTTGCCGATGCTGTCAAAGTTACTTTGGGCCCCAAAGGCCGTAACGTTGTTATCGACAAATCCTTTGGCGCACCGCGCATCACCAAAGACGGTGTGACTGTTGCCAAAGAAATCGAACTGGAAGACAAGTTCGAAAACATGGGCGCGCAGATGGTTAAAGAAGTGGCCTCGCGCACCAATGATGAAGCTGGCGACGGCACAACAACAGCCACCGTTCTGGCCCAAGCGATTGTTCGCGAAGGTCTGAAATCGGTTGCTGCTGGCATGAACCCAATGGATCTGAAGCGTGGCATCGACTTGGCAACTGCCAAAGTTGTTGAAGGCATCAAAGCCGCTGCGCGTGAAGTGAAAGACAGCGACGAAGTTGCGCAAGTTGGCACAATCTCCGCCAATGGCGAAGCAGAAATCGGCCGTCAAATCGCCGACGCAATGCAGCGTGTTGGCAACGAAGGCGTTATCACTGTCGAAGAGAACAAGGGTCTGGAAACAGAAACCGAAGTTGTTGAAGGCATGCAGTTCGACCGCGGCTTCCTATCCCCATATTTCGTCACCAACCCTGACAAAATGATCGCGGAAATGGAAGACTGCTTGGTTCTGTTGCACGAAAAGAAACTTTCGTCGCTACAGCCAATGGTTCCTTTGTTGGAAACTGTTATCCAGTCCGGCAAACCACTTTTGATCATCGCCGAAGATGTTGACGGCGAAGCGCTGGCAACTTTGGTTGTGAACAAACTGCGTGGCGGTCTGAAAATTGCAGCCGTTAAGGCGCCTGGTTTCGGCGATCGTCGCAAAGCCATGTTGCAAGACCTTGGTATTCTGACAGGCGGTCAAGTGATCTCTGAAGATCTGGGCATGAAACTGGAAAATGTCACAATCGACATGCTGGGTTCCGCTAAGAAAATTCAGATCACAAAAGACGAGACCACCATCGTTGACGGTAACGGCGAAAAAGCTGAAATCGAAGCACGTGTTGGTCAGATCCGCACTCAGATCGAAGAAACAACTTCTGATTACGATCGTGAAAAACTGCAAGAGCGCGTGGCCAAATTGGCTGGCGGTGTTGCTGTTATCCGCGTTGGCGGCATGACCGAAATCGAAGTTAAAGAACGCAAAGACCGCGTTGACGATGCCCTGAACGCGACCCGTGCGGCCGTGCAAGAAGGCGTTATCGTTGGTGGTGGTGTTGCTCTGGTTCAAGCGGCGAAATCGCTGATTGGCATGAAGGGTGACAACTCTGACCAAACAAACGGCATTGCCATCGTTCGCAAAGCAATCGAAGCGCCACTGCGCCAGATCGCTGAAAATGCGGGTGTTGACGGGGCTGTTGTTGCGGGCAAAGTTCGCGAATCTGATGACGTGACATTTGGCTTTAACGCTCAAACCGAAGAATATGGCGACATGTTCGCATTCGGCGTGATCGATCCTGCCAAAGTTGTACGCACAGCTCTGGAAGATGCAGCCTCCATCGCGGGTCTGTTGATCACCACCGAAGCCATGATCGCTGACAAGCCAGCTCCAGCCGGTGGCGCTGCTGGCGGCATGCCTGACATGGGCGGCATGGGCGGTATGGGCGGCATGATGTAAACGGCCAAATTCCGAAAAGGAATTTGACCGGATGCACTGATAGCGTAACCGTTGAAGAAACCAAGGAAGGGGGGCTTATTGCCCCCCTTTTTTAATGTTTAGAATTTGCCATTTTCATGCGCCATGTTTGCAGGGATTTCTGACATCACATCCCAATGTTCAGCGATTTTCCCATTTTGCACACGAAACAGATCAAAAAATGCTGTTGGGGTGCCGCCAAAGCTGCCTTCAGACATGGTAAAGACAAAGTTACCGTCGGCAATCACCTGATGTACCCTGTGGTATTCCATGGTGATGCCTTGCTCAGCCAGCGCGGCCAACGCCGCACCCAAACCGCTAAGACCATTGCCGATTTGACTGTTATGTTGGATGTAGTTGTCGCCGTCAAAATAACCGGCAAGGTCGGACATGTCGCCCTTCACCAACACGCTGTCGACAAACCCTGCAACCAGGTCTTTGTTTTCCGCAGTTAAAGATCGATCACTCGTTTCTGTCGCCCCGTCTGTTTGGCTATTGCCAGAGGGGTTGGCGGGCATAGCGGGTGTGATGTTATCCCAATGCTCAGCGACCATTCCGTTTTCAATGCGAAACACATCAAATGCCACTAGGTTATCGCCACCAAGTGCTGCGGCGTTACTATAGGTGTTGTGCATAACAACATAGTTATCTTGGCTAAGTGTTCGGTGTGTGGTGAGGGTTATGCCGCTTTCTTTTAGGACCGGGATAAAGCCAATGATCGGGGCACGGCCCGTCGGAACGGCGGGGTTATGTTGTATGTAATTTTCTGACAACAGGCCTTGGGCAGCGGCGCTGTCAAAGGTGGAAAAGATCGCCTGCATAGCATCACCTGCGACGTCAGCGGGTGACTGGGCCATAACGGGTTGGGCCAATGTTGCAACGAATGCTGCGGTGGTAAGTGTATAGATGTTCATGCTCTAAGTTTCCTTTTGATGTGCTTTTGACAAGTCGTATGAATTTAGGTATCAAATTGATACTAAGTGTCAATTACGCACTAAAAAGGAACCAAGTATGCTTCAAGTAACCGCGATGACCAAAGAAGAGGTGGCACTTTGCCCAATCCGCAATGTTTTGGCGAATATCAATGGGAAGTGGCAGCTGCTTATTTTGTTGAGCTTAGAGGATGGCGCGTTGCGATTTTCAGCGATCAAGCGGATGATCGGTGATATTACCCAACGGGTGCAGACGCAAAATCTACGCTCTTTAGAGCGCGACGGCTATCTAACACGCACAGTGGATCCTGGTCCTCCGGTGGCGGTTTCCTATTGTTTGACCGAAATGGGGGCCTCTTTGGTCGCAGCCATGAAGCCAATGGTGGCATGGGCGGCGATGAATCACCCATCCGTGAATACTGCGCGAAAATCTTATGATTTAAAGGTCAGATAAGGTTGTCGAACAAGTGACATTCTATATTGTCGCCCAATGCGCCTGATCCTTTTGACCACTCTGACCATGTTCGCTTTTGCTGCCAATTCGGTTTTGAACCGTTTGGCGTTGGTGGATGGCGTGATGGGGCCAGCCGGATTTGCCGTCCTGCGTTTGATCGCGGGCGCGGTGACCTTGAGCGCATTGAATTGGGCAAGTATGCGGAAATCGCCCCCCTTAGCACGCACGCCAACACGGCCGGGGCTAAAGGGCGCAATCGGAGCCGGATCATTGGCGCTCTATATGCTTGGGTTTTCCTTTGCTTATGTCAGCTTGCCAGCCGGTGTTGGTGCGTTGATCCTGTTTGGGGGCGTGCAAGTGACGATGTTTATCGGGGCGTTTCTTTTGCGCGAACCCGTGCCAACCCAGCGCCTTTTGGGCGGCGCATTGGCCTTTGGTGGGCTGGTTTGGTTGCTGTGGCCCAGTTCGGTTGCGGGCATTGACGCAGCACCGCCACTTGCGGGCGCCTTGCTAATGGCCGCTGCCGCATTGGGCTGGGGCACCTATTCGCTGCTGGGTCGCGGTGCGACGGATGCGCTGCGTTCCAGCACTCTGAATTTCACATTGGCGATTCCGCTGGGTCTGCTGGTCTACGCCATTCTGCCCGATCAGATAACTTTATACGGTGGGTTTTTGGCCGTGATTTCGGGCGGTGTCACCTCGGGGATGGGCTATGCGTTGTGGTACCGGATACTGCCCCAATTGGGTGCCACAAGGGCCGCAGTTGCACAGTTGAGCGTGCCTTTGATCGCGATGGGTGGTGGTATCGTCTTTTTGGCCGAGGACCTCAGCTGGCGCTTTGTGATTGCCAGCTTGCTGGTGGCGACGGGGGTCTGGGTGTCGATGCGACAAACGTCAAAGGTCAGGTAATCCAGACCTCGCAATTGCCGCGCAAACATCCTAACTACAATCTATGAAATATATTGTCGCCTTAATGATCTTGTTGCTCCCCACCTCTGCGCTAGCCAATTGTGTCGTGTTGGTGCACGGTTTGGCCCGCAGTGACGCCTCATTGTTGGTGATGGAGCGGACGTTGTCCACCGCCGGATATCAGGTTGTGAACGTCTCGTACCCCTCGACCAAAGAGCCGCTGGACGCATTGGTCTTGCAAGATTTGCCAAAGGCTGTTGCGGGCTGTGGTGCTGGCCAAGTTGATTTTGTTACCCACTCGATGGGCGGTATTTTGGTGCGGATGTATTTGGCACAAAATATGGGCGAAAATATTGGGCGCGTGGTGATGATGGGCCCGCCCAATCAGGGTTCCGAACTTGTGGATGAGCTGGGAGATTGGGAGTTGTTCAAACTGATCAATGGTCCCGCCGGCATGGATTTGGGCACTGATGTGGGCAGCGCGCCAAACAGAACGGGGGCGGCGCATTTTGAATTGGGCGTGATCGCCGGAAACCGGTCGCTAAGCCCGTTATATTCCGCGATGTTAAAAGGCGCGGATGATGGCAAGGTGTCTGTTGAGGCAACCCGTCTGGAGGGGATGGCAGATCACATCACACTGCCGGTGACGCATACCTTTATGATGAACAACCCGCTGGTGATTGCGCAGGTGAAACTGTTCCTATCGCAAGGGGCGTTTGATCCTGAGCTGAGCTATGCGGACGCCGTTCGGTTGAGCTTTGAGTAAGAGTTTCAATGCGCTGCGCGCGGCGGATATTTTTGAAAAGAAGAAAGACTTAGGCCGTGATCCGGTTGATGTGGCCCATTTTTCGGCCGGGTTTTACATCGGCTTTGCCGTACAAATGTAACGCGGTGTTGGGTTCGGACGCCAATGCGGCCAGCTTGTCCATATCGTCGCCAATCAGGTTTTCCATGGTGATGTCGCTGTGACGTTTGCCATCCCCCAGCGGCCAACCAGCCACAGCGCGGATATGTTGCTCAAACTGGTCAATCGCGCAGCCGTTTTGGGTCCAATGGCCTGAATTATGCACCCGAGGCGCGAATTCGTTGACGATCAACCCTTGGGGCGTCACGAACAGCTCGACTCCCATGACACCAACGTAATCCAGCTCATTCAAAATCCGGGCGGCCAATAGGACCGCGTCGGTGCTTTGGGATTTGCTGAGTTTGGCGGGCACGGTGGTGGTGTGCAGGATGCCATCGACATGTATGTTTTCGCCAGGGTCAAAACAAGCGATGTCGCCCTGTTGGCCCCGCGCAGCGATCACGGAAACCTCGTGACTGAAATTCACAAAGCCCTCTAACAGGCTGGGGGCACCGGCCATATCTGCATGGGCTTGAGGACCGTCAGCAGGGGTCATGATGCGGGCTTGGCCTTTGCCATCATAACCAAAGCGCCGCGTTTTCAAGATCGCGGGCGTGCCGACGTTGGCAATGGCGCATGTTAGGTCATCCAGCGTGTCCACGGTGGCAAAGGGCGCTGTGTTCAGGCCCAGCGATTGCAGGAATTCTTTTTCGGCAAGGCGATCTTGTGAGGTTGCCAAGGCGCGGCGGTTCGGGTGAAGCGGTTTCAGGGCCTCGAGTGTATCAAGGGCCGAAGTCGGGATGTTTTCAAACTCATAGGTGATGACATCGACCGCATTGGCAAACGCTGTTAGGGCCGTCACATCGTCATAAGATGCCGTGGTAATCTGGTCGGCAACATGGCCAGCAGGAGGGTTTGCGCCAGGCTCGAAAACATGCACCTTGAAACCAAGGCGAGAGGCAGCAACCGAGAGCATACGCCCCAGTTGTCCACCACCAAGAATGCCAATGGTTGCGCCTTGCGGTAGGGGGTTATCCATCGGTAGGTTCATCCGGAATAGAGGCTGACAATTCCGCGCGCCACGCGTCGAGGCGCGTGGCAAGATCAGAGTCGCTCAGCGAGATAATGCCCGCCGCCATCAGGCCTGCGTTGGCGGCCCCGGCGGCCCCGATGGCCATAGTCGCCACGGGAAATCCTTTGGGCATTTGCACGATGGAATAGAGGCTGTCGACGCCTGAAAGCGCCTTGGTTTGCACCGGAACGCCAACCACGGGAATGCGGGTTTTGCTGGCCATCATGCCGGGCAAATGCGCCGCCCCTCCAGCGCCTGCAATAATCACCTGCAAACCACGTTCTACCGCCGTTTTGCCATAGTCCCAAAGACGGTCAGGCGTGCGGTGTGCGGAAACGATTTTGGCTTCATAGGCAATGCCAAGCTCATCCAGAATATTGGCCGCTTCTTTCATGGTCGGCCAGTCCGATTGACTGCCCATGATGATACCGATTTTAACGTCTGTCATTGTGCCATCCTTGATGATCGGGCTTGATGATCCGAGCGCGCACTATACTCATTGTGCTGCGCCGCGCAATATTGTCACGCAATAATGTCGGGGGTCAGTTCATCCTCAATCGCGGTGATCCTGTCTTTTAGGCGCAATTTCTGGGTTTTTAGGCGGCGGATCGTCAGTTGGTCCGATGTCCGGACCTGTTCCAGAGCATGGATCGCTTCGTCCAGATCACGGTGTTCGCGGCGCATAACCTCGAGTTGGACGCGTAACACGGCTTCGTGATCCATATTGTTGGGGGTTTCCATGGCGGCGCATATACCTTTTGAGTCGGATGTTGTGAGGTATGAATACCTTGTTTGCACTGCTGCGGGAAGAGTGTGCTGCAACTGTATCCCTTGTAGATCAGGCAATTGTTTCCCATATATTAATTGATTGGGCCGCCACAGTTGGGGCCTGCACTGAACTGTCGCTTAACAAAGGACATGTTGATGACCAAATTGACACTAAGCACGCACCCGTTTTTGCTGGGATTTGATCAGTTGGAACGGTTGATGGAACGCACTGCGAAATCCGGTAACGACGGGTATCCGCCTTATAACATTGAACAAACCAGCGAACATAGTTTTCGTATAACGCTGGCCGTGGCAGGGTTTTCGCAAAGCGATCTGTCAATCACAGTTGAGGATCGCCAATTGATGGTGCGCGGTCGCCAAGTGACCGAGGACGACGAACGCGTGTTTTTGCACCGTGGCATAGCGGCGCGTCAGTTTCAAAAAAGCTTTGTGCTGGCAGAAGGCGTTGAGGCCGGCGAGGCCGCGATGGAAAACGGCCTGTTGCATATTGATCTGGAGCGCGCTGCGCCGCAAAGCGTGGTTCAAACCATCAACATCACTAAGAAATAAAAAGGAGCTCGATATGAAAACACCATTTGATTTTACCGCCGATCTGAAAAGCAATATCGTCTATATCAAATCCGTGAAAGTTGCCGAGTTGCCCCAAGAGGTCCGTGACGAGGCGGGTGATACCAAACAGCTTTATGCGGTGTGTACTGAGGCCGGTGAACAACTGGCCTTTGTCAAAGATCGAAACCTTGCCTTTATGCTGGCCCGCCAGAACGATCTGGCGCCGATGGCGGTGCACTGATGCCCTATGATTTTGACTGGGTAGACGCGTTCACCACGCGCCCGTTTGGCGGGAATGCTTGTGCGGTTGTGCATGGGGCGGACGGGCTTAGTCTCGAGCAGCGGTTGGCGTTGGTCAAGGAAACATCTCTGTCGGAATGTGCCTATCTGGTGGGTTCCGATGTGGCAGATTTTGGGGTGCGCTATTACCTTGCTCACCAAGAGATATTGATGGCAGGCCATCCGACGATCGCCACGGTCGCATCACTGCTGGATCGCGGCATGGTGCCATTGGTTGAGGGGCGCGCTGATTTCACGCTTGAGGTCGGCGCTGGCGTTTTGCCAATCTCCGTGACGGACGGGGTGATCACCATGACTCAGCAAGCGCCGGAGTTTGGCGCATTGGCGGAGCCCGCCGAGATTGCAGCACTTTATGGTCTGTCGGGTGACGACATCGTCGGGGTGCCGCAGTCGGTCTCAACCGGCACACCGTTTGTGATTGCGGTGTTGCGCGACATGGATGCCCTGCGCCGCGCCAAACTGGATTTAACGCGGCTTGACGCCTATCACGCGGCGCGCGGGCTGGGCCCTGACAAGGCGATGGAGCCGTTTTTGGTGGTCCGCGAGGGCGAAACCGAGACGGGTGATACCTATTCACGGCTGTTACTACCACCGCCGATGCCTGCGGAGGACCCGTTCACCGGATCGGCGACCGGCTGTATGGCCGCTTATCTTTGGCATCACGGGTTGATCGAAAATGCATCGTTTGTAGCCGAACAGGGCCATTGGCTGGGCCGCCCGGGATCGGCGCAGGTCGAGGTTCTGGGGCCACGCGAGGCACCGACGGGCGTTAAGGTCGGCGGGCAGGGCGTTGTGTTGATGCGTGGCACATTGGCGCTGTGACACATCAAATGGGCAAGGATTGACGGAGCGGTCGGATGAGCAAAATGTTGAAATGCACCTGTCTGGAATGCGGCGCGCTTGGCCAGTTCCCGGCGGATAAAATCGGTGATCGCCCCAAGTGTGGCAAGTGCGGCGCGTGGGTGATCACTGGCAAGGTGGCCGAGGTTGATCTGGCAATATTGGCCAAGGCCGCGCAGAATGACGACGTGCCGTTGGTGGTGGATTTTTGGGCGCCGTGGTGCGGCCCCTGCCGGATGATGGCCCCGCAGTTCAAGATGGCGGCTGAAAAATTGGACCCGTATGTGCGGTTTGCCAAGATCAACACCGAGGCGCATCCGAATGCGTCCAAGCGCTATAACATTCGCGGGATACCGACGATGGCGCTGTTTAAACGGGGCCGTGAAGTGGCGCGGCAATCCGGCGCGATGCAGTCGCCGCAGATACAGGCTTGGGTCAAGAAATCAGCTTAATGGAAGCCCTGCGGGCTGCTTGGTGTCTCGCTGCGCTCGGGATTGCCTGCGGCGCGGATATTTATAGAACGAAAATGGGCTAGCCTGTGGACCATGCGCGGAGTTGTTTCATGTCGGCCATTTTGATGGCTTGGCCGACAATGCCGTAGGGGAACAGTGCATAGAGCACGGCTTTGGTGAGGTTGTTGCGTGTGGCCAGATATTTGAACACAAAACGCACGTCAGGCATGACGCGAAGGGCTTCTTCGCTGTCGCGGATGAAGTTCAGGACCTCATGGTGCAGTGGGGTCAGGGTGATGTTCTCGACGCTGGCGCGGTATTCGGTGAACTCGGGGGTTCAGTCGTGCTGATCCGTGAGGTAGCCATTGGCATCAACATTGACCTTAGCGCCCGAGGGCAGGGTCAGTTCAATGATCTTGTCCGGCAGGGTGCGCATGGGCTGTCCTTAATCCGCGTGTTGGGGTGCGGATTAGGATAGGGGCGTGTGGGGGGGCTTTGATTCGGGTCAAGTTGGGGGAGAGCAACTGTTAGGGGCTAACGAATGGGATTTTGAAGAAGGCAACAACTTGTTCAAAAATAGGTATTGCTTTCGCGTTGAATGAGCCACCTGCGGTATTAATATGGAAAATCGTATCTCGAATTACTCCATTGTCCATTGAGGCTTCCCGCGCATCGAAAATTCCGCCGGAAGCGTAAATAAAGACAATGGAAATAATTAATAGAATTAGCGCTAGCGGTTTTGATGGGGTCTCTTCTAGGTAAAGCAACGGGAATGAAAGTAAGAATGCAACCCAAGCCATATAATACCATATCATACCAAGGCCAGAGGCCTCGTCTTGTAGAAATGCTGGTGGTCTTAGGTCATAGCGAACCGCTAAATAGAAGAGAAAGGAAACTAAAACCCCTATTCTAGCAGATGTTTTTACGTCTCTTATTCCTTTCAACTTCGCATTCGCCGCCAAAGCTTTAGTTTGTTTTAAGACTTCTTCTGATGTTTCTTGAGGCCTCGTAGTAAAAAGGTATTTCGCAGTTGCAAAGATTAACAAACCAAATGCCATCAATGCTATAGGCTTCATCCCGGAAGCAAAATAATGAAAAATGCTAGCATCACGGGGAATTTGAATCTTCAGTTGATTAAAGTAACTAAGCTCGTAAACAAAACCCCATAAAGAGACAATAAGTCCGATTAGTATGAAGCCAAGTTTCAAAACCACGCCTACCGCACAAACTTCTTAAACTTCACCCGTTTCGGCTCCAGCGCATCCGCCCCCAGACGACATTTCTTGTCCTCTTCATATTCCTCGAAATTGCCCTCGAACCATTCGACATGGGCTTCGCCCTCGAACGCCAGAATATGTGTACAAATCCGATCCAAGAAGAAACGGTCGTGCGAGATGACCACGGCGCAGCCGGCGAAATCGACCAGCGCGTCCTCGAGGGCACGCAAAGTTTCGACGTCCAGATCATTCGTTGGCTCATCGAGCAGCAGCACGTTGCCGCCAGAGCGCAGCAGGCGGGCCATGTGGACGCGGTTACGCTCACCACCTGACAGCATCGACAGTTTTTTCTGCTGATCGCCGCCCTTGAAATTAAACGCCGAGCAATAGGCCCGCGAGTTCATTTCGGCATCCCCAAGCATGATGATGTCTTGGCTGTCGGTCACGGCCTCCCAGACGGTGGCGGTATCAACCAGATCGTCGCGCGATTGGTCAACGTAAGACAGCTGCACCGTGTCACCGAAAGTGACCGAGCCTTGGTCCGGTTCGACCTGTCCCGTCATCATCCGAAACAGCGTGGTTTTACCCGCACCGTTGGGGCCGATCACGCCGACGATGGCACCGGGGGGGACGGAAAATGACAGGTCTTCAACCAGTAATTTGTCGCCCATGGCTTTGGCCAAGCCTTCGACCTCGATCACCTTTGCCCCAAGGCGTGGACCGTTGGGAATGATGATCTGGGCTTTGCCCATTTTCTCTCGCTCAGACATATTGGCCATGTCGTTATAGGCATTCACCCGGGCCTTGGACTTGGCTTGGCGGGCCTTGGGGGATGAACGCATCCACTCCAACTCACGTTCCAGAGTTTGCTGGCGGGATTTGTCCTCGCGGGCCTCTTTGGAAAGGCGTTTGGATTTTTGTTCCAACCATGAGGAATAGTTGCCCTCCCAAGGAACACCTTGGCCGCGGTCCAGTTCCAAAATCCAAGAGGTGATATCGTCTAGGAAATAACGGTCATGGGTGACGATCAGAATGGTGCCTTTGTAGTCCATTAAATGCTGTTGCAACCATGCGATGGTTTCGGCGTCCAAGTGGTTGGTCGGCTCATCGAGCAGCAACATGTCGGGTGCTTCGAGCAGCAATTTACACAGCGCGACACGGCGCAATTCGCCGCCGGACAGTGTGGTAACATCGGCCTCATCGGCGGGGCAGCGCAGGGCCTCCATGGATACGTCGATTTGCGCGTCCAAATCCCAAAGGTTCTGCGCGTCGATCTCGTCTTGCAACTTGGCCATCTCATCGGCGGTTTCATCGGAATAGTTCATCGCCAATTCATTGTAACGATCCAGAATGGCCTTTTTCGGGGCCACACCCAGCATCACGTTTTCGCGCACCGACAGGGTTTCGTCCAAGGTGGGTTCCTGCGGCAAATAGCCAACGCGCGCGCCTTCAGCGACCCATGCTTCGCCGGTGAAATCCTTGTCCATGCCGGCCATGATTTTCATCAAGGTCGATTTACCCGAACCGTTCACCCCAACCACACCGATTTTCACACCAGGTAGGAAATTCAGCCGGATGTTTTCGAACAATTTCTTGCCGCCGGGGTAAGTTTTGGACACGCCGTCCATGAAGTATACGTATTGATAGGCTGCCATGGGGGATGCTCCTTGAAAAATCCTATGATAAGGGCCTTACTAGCGGGGAAAACCACGAGGAGCAATTGCAGGATGTCATTGCAGAAAATGAATATAGGGCGTGCAGATGTTCAAAAGGCACTTGAAGCTGTAAAGGTTGGTAATTTCGGGAGAAACAACAGCCCATCAAGAAACACCTACATTAGATGCCCTAACGACAAGACGCTCTGGGATCACAAAGTTGTAATAGGATTGCTGTGGGAAACTGCTGATGAAGACATTCGACCAAGGGAGTGGGTAACAACTACGGATGAAAAAGCCTTGTCTGGTTTGGGTTTTGTACGGGTGAAATTTGAGCATTTTAATGGGCGAAGGATTTTAGGAATAAATGGTTTCAACCCTTCAGAACTACTAGATGCGCACAAAGTGTATTGGCCTGATGGCAGAATTGAAGAAAATGGTTTTGCGCCCGAAGAAAAGGAAACTATCAGGCATGATGGTCAGACAAGGGCAGCGCTGGTAAACCAGCATGTTAGAAACTCACAGTTCAGGAGAGACGTTCTAGATGCGGCCAGCGGTATCTGTGATGCTTGCCAAAACCGCATTTTCCGAAAACCAGGTGGTGAGTGGTTCTTGGAGGTGCATCACATGGCTTGGTTGTCTGAAGGTGGGTTGGATATTATCGAAAACATGGTGGCACTTTGCCCAAATTGTCACCGACAAGAGCATTTTGGTAATGATCGTCGTTATTCTTGATGAAAAACCATAAAGGCGATCATATGATTTATAAACTTCCCCATGCGGCGATGGGCCAACGGATTGGCCTGTTGGGCGGGTCATTCGATCCGCCTCATGCGGGGCATGTGCATATCAGCAAGGCCGCGCTAAAGCGGTTCAATCTGGATCAGGTATGGTGGTTGGTTTCGCCGGGCAATCCGCTAAAGGCGGATGCGCCAGCGGCGATGGATGCGCGTATGAAAGCGTGTCGCGCGATCTCGGATCATCCCCGCATTAAGGTCAGCGATTTTGAGGCCCGTGTGGGCACGCGCTATACCGCGAAAACGCTAGAGGCTGTGTTTGAACGTCGGCGGGATGCGCGGTTTGTCTGGTTGATGGGGGCGGATAATCTGGCGCAGTTCCACCTCTGGCGGGACTGGGAATGGATCATGGAAAACGTCCCCGTCGGGGTGATTGCACGGCCCGGTGACAGGACGTCAGCGCGAATGGCCAAGGCGGCAAAACGCTATGCGCAGTATCGGTTGCGGGGCAATCAATCCAGCATTTTGGCCGATGCAACGACGCCCGCGTGGTGCTTTATCAATGTGCCAATGACCGATATCTCATCGACTGAAATTCGCGCTCGAGGCGGTTGGAAGCGTTAGCGTTTTATCAGGGCAGAGCCGATGCCGGATAGGATCAGAATCGCCAACCCCGTTACTGTCAAAGCATCTGGCAAATCACTAAAGACGGCCCAACCAAGCAGCGTTGCCGCGAACAGTTGAAAGTAGACGAACGGGGCCATCTGGGATGCGGGCGCCATGCGGTACGCCACCAGCAACAACCCGTTGCCCGCCATGGACGTAAAGGCCGAAAGCACGGTCAGGCTCGCGATTTCACCTGTGAACTCTGGGATGTGAGCAAGGCCCGGGATCGTCAGCAACACAGTGCCAATGAGCAGGTGGCTGAACAAAAGGGCTCGGGGCGAAGTGGTGTGGGCGAGCCAACGATTGACCGTTAAAAAACAGCCGTAAAACACGCCAGCAAGTGCCGCAAAACCAATGCCAGAGGACATGCCAAAACCCGGTTTGACAACCAGTAAAACGCCACCAAAACCCAGCAACAACAAGGCCGTTTGTGTTTTGGTGATATGTTCCTTTAGCAACCATGCTGATAGGAAATACGACAAGATCGGCCCCACAAAAAACGCGCCGAACACATTTGGCAGCGGCTCGGTTTGCAAGGCGGTCAAAATCGAGGAAATGCCGCAGGTGATCAGCAGAGCGCGCAGCCAAATGCGCCAATCCAAAAACATGCGCAGATCCAATTGGCGGCGAGGTAAAAACGTCAATACCATCAACGCCCCAAGCCCAAACCGCGACCACGCGATGAAAAACGGGTTTAGCCCATGCACTGCCCCCAGCAGCTTGCCGGCTGTGTCGCCAATCGGGATCAAGGACATGGCGATAAACATGATTATTGCGGGGCGTATCATTGCGCCAACCTAGGGCGCGACATTGTGAATGAAAAGCGCGAAATCGGCCATTGTTCTTGGGCCGCTGATTTGGTTTACTGCGCAATTATGAAAAGCAGTTTACCCAGACGTTTTGTAGTTGGTTCTTTGATCGCGAGCGTGGCGAATGTGGCCTTTGCCAATGCGCCCGCAGTTTCGTCGCGCCCCGCCCCACGCGCCGGAGATTTTCATAAACGCGCGGTGCGCGGTGCAGATGCGCTGATCGAAAAATCGCGGCTGGGTGGCAAAATCGGGTTTGTCGTGGCGGATGCAAAAACCGGCCTGGTTTTAGAGAGCCACAGCCCCGTTCTGGCACAGCCCCCCGCCAGCGTGACCAAGGCGATCACATCGATCTATGCATTGGATGCATTGGGTGCCAAATTCCGATTCAAAACCCGCTTGATGGCGACAGGACCTGTCACAAATGGCCGCATAAAGGGCGATTTGGTGCTGGTTGGCGGCGGTGACCCAACCCTGACCACCGATGATCTGGCCAGCATGGCTGCGGCCCTAAAGCAGGCTGGCGTGCGCGAAGTGAGCGGCAAATTTCGCGTCGATGTAACGGCGCTGCCGTTTGTGAAGGCTATTGATGCGAGCCAGCCAGATCATGTGGGCTATAATCCGGCGGTGTCGGCCCTGAACCTAAATTTTAACCGTGTGCATTTTGAATGGAAACGCAGTGGGGCGGGCTACGATGTGGCCATGGACGCGCGCACCAACAAATACCGCCCAAGCGTGCGGATTGCTTCGATGCGCGTGGTGAACCGCGATCTGCCGATCTACACCTACAAGGACAAGGGCGGCGTTGACACATGGACCGTGGCGCGTCGGGCGCTTGGCAAGGGGGGCAGCCGTTGGTTGCCCGTGCGCAAACCGCACCTTTATGCCGCCGAAGTGTTCCAGACGATGGCCCGTTCGCAAGGTATTAAATTGCCCCAAGCCCAGGTCAGCAAAACCGCCACCAAAGGTAAGGTTCTGGTCGAACACAATAGCGATGAATTACAGGATCTTTTGCGCAACCTTTTGAAATACTCCAACAACATGACAGCCGAAGCCATCGGCATGATGGCAAGCGCTGCACGCGGTGGTGCGGGTGGATCACTGAAAACCTCGGCCAAGAAAATGACCCAATGGGCCAGTTCCACCACGGGCGCACGAAAATCCAAGTTCATTGACCATTCGGGGCTTGGATCAGGGTCACGCTTGACCGCGGGGGATATGGTTTCGGCGCTGGTGAAGCAGGGGCCGAACGGATCATTGGCACATTTGATGAAGCCGATCGCATTGCGCGACGCAAAGGGGCGCGTGATCAAAGCGCATCCAATCAAAGTTCATGCTAAAACAGGCACCTTGAATTTCGTTTCGGCACTGGCCGGATATGTAACGGCACCAGACGGCACGCGGTTGGCATTTGCTATGTTCATGGCCGATGAAAAGCGTCGCGACGGATTGGCAAAGGCTGATCGTGAAGCGCCGCAAGGCTCAAAATCATGGAACAAGGCGGCCAAACGATTGCAACAAGCGCTGATTGAGCGCTGGGCGACGCTCTACGGCACCTAAACGGTTTCAAGATAGATTGCGGTTTGTTGCGCCGCGTCCAGCGCGGCCATTTTACGCAACTCTTGGCGTTTGGTTTGTACCAAGTAGCGGATTAGATCTGTAGGCAGTATGCGGGCCATTTCCGCCGAGCTTTCAAACAAATCAATTGCCTCGGCCCAGTCGGTGGGCAATTGCGGCAAGTCTTGATCGTAAGCGTTTCCGGTTATGGGCGCTGGCGGCATTTCCCCATCATCGATACCATTTAGGGCCGCGCCCAATACCGCGGCGAGCATCAGGTAGGGGTTGATATCCCCGCCCGCCACGCGATGTTCAATTCGGCGTGCCACAGGGGGGCCTCCAGGAATGCGAATGGCCGCTGTACGGTTTTCATGTGCCCATGAAATACCGGTTGGCGCGTGGGCCCCTTCGACCATACGTGCATAAGAATTGGCATGCGGCGCAAAAATCAACATGCTGGCGGGCATCGCCGCCATGCAGCCCGCAACCGCGTGATGCAGGGCAGCCGTCCCATTAGGCCCCCCATCGTTGAACAGGTTCTTACCGTCGGCGTCGACAACTGAGAAATGCACATGCATCCCGTTGCCTGCATCGGCGGCAAATGGTTTGGCCATAAAGGTTGCGGCCATGCCGTGTTTGCGGGCCATGCCACGCACCAGCGTTTTAAAAAGCCACGCGTCATCGGCGGCCTTTAGGGCGTCGCCGTGGTTTAGGTTGATCTCGAACTGTCCAACACCGCCCTCGGAAATGGCGGCCTGGGCGGGCAGATCCATATCGGCGCTGGCCGCATATAGATCCGTGAAAAAACCATCGAAGGCATCCAGCGTATCCAGCGACAAAACGTCGGCTGTGTGCAGGTGCTTGCCTGTTAACGGTGCCCTCGCGGGGCGCAGAACCTCGCCACTGTCATCGACCAGATAAAATTCAAGCTCGGTGGCGGCCATCACTTGCCAGCCGCGCGCCTTGTAACGTTCCAAAACCGTCACCAAAGCGTGGCGCGGGTCACCTGCAAAAGGGGTGCCATCATCATAGAACAGCCCCATCGGATGTAACACGCTGGGGTTGGCCAGCCACGGCATTGGCACAGGGCCACGCTGGGTTGGGCGCAATATGCCGTCGGCATCTCCGGTTTCAAACACCAACGGACTATCGTCAATATCTTCGCCCCAGACATCAACATTTAGGGTCGACAGCGGCAGGCGCACAGCGCCTTTGCCCAGCTTTTCACCATAACTGAACGGCACACGTTTCCCACGCGAAATTCCATTCAAATCAACGGCGGCGACACGGATGGTTTGCGGTTTTTTTCTCATAGTAACCCCTTGGCGAATGATCTGTTGTCGTAGATGGAAATGAGGTGAAACGGCTGAAAATGCAATGTGTACTGAAAAAATGTGATGTTAGGACATCTTTGGGCCTGGCCCGTCTGGCGTGGGAATTTCTAGATATAGGGCCGCTGGAATGTCGACCATAGCCTTGATCTGCAATGTGTCGCGTGTCTGGTTGGGCAGGGCCAAAATGGCGTTGTTTAGCGCTGAAAACAGATTTGTTTTGTCTGCTCCGAGGGCCGAAATTAGCGGCAGCCCCGGGGTTGGGGTGGTGCGTGCGATCACCCGCAGGCCTTTGGCAAAATCATCGTATTTCTCAATCATTGCCCAAGTGACAGCATCAATCGCGGCTATGTCAGCGCCGTTTTCGGTCACCATTTGGGCAGATTTTATATGACCGCCGGATCGAACGCTGCTGGCAAACGTCAAGTTTTGCGTCGCCATATGGGACATTGGCGCGGCCCAACCGGATTGGGACATTGGTTCATTATAGGCAAATGTTGCGGTGGTAAATTCAGTCAAATCACGGCGGGTATCATCGGCGCGGGCGATGAAAACGCTGTTGTAATAGCCGGGCGCACAATCGGGCAGGCCGTAATCTGGCGTGCCGATCAAAGTGACGTGGCCGTACAGGCGCGCGCGAAAAGGATATCCGCAGGTTTGTGCCAGTAAAAGCTCGGGGTTTTGCCAGATGGCCCATATATCCATGTCGCGGGTTAAATGGGCAGGGCCAAATCCCAGTGCGTGTTGGGTTGCCGTCCAAAAGGCATCATTCGCCTGTGTGACCTCTGGACGGTCATACATGGGTAGTGCTGCGATCAATCTAGATCAGCCTGCATGCGGTGGCGGGCTTTGGCGCTTTGCATGTCGTTGACGCCCAGCAGGTTGGCCACAAGCCGCAACAGAGTGTTTTCGTCTGCATCGCGCTGCCCATCCGCCAGAACCACAGCCCAGAGGTCCTCGATTACACCGATGCGATCGTCATGGTTGACGGCTTCTTTTATGGCGCGGGTGAAGCGGACAGTGTCGGGAGCCTCGAACTCCAAAACTTCGCATCGTTCGCGCAACTCATCCGCTTGGGCCGAGTTTAGACCATAGCGTTTGGACAGCAATTGATCGATTTTGGCGGCTTCTGCCCCGTCATAATGCTCATCCGATTTGGCCACACGCACCAGCAACGCTCCCAGCGCAAGACGTGCGTCTGTGTCATCCAGCGGGGCGGGGGCGGGGGCGGTCAGCCGTTTTAAAAATTCACCAAACATAGGATTTGATATAGGGATTATTTCTGGTTTGTCCAACCACAGAAATTCCTTGGTCATGGTTTTTGGTTTCGTGATACTGGCTAACCGCTATAGAATTTGAATACCGCCCATACATATCCAGCCAATACAAGCATCATCCCTATTGCGAATATCCAGTATCGCCTCCCAATCGCCCCATTCTCAATCTGGGATTTAGAGACGTATCGTTCTGGCTTACAGATTTCGGTCACCTTGGTGGCGAAAATTAAGAGACTTATTGCTAGTATAAAAAATGGCCCTATAGGTTCGATGTATTCCGGCAGTATCAGAAGCATCAGAACAAAGAGCGCTTGAATTACAATTCAAAACATCAAGGCCTCGCTTTGCTTTGTCTTTCAAAAAGGTTTCGACGCGAACGCAGCGCCCGAACAGGCAAGGGCCTTCTTGGTGTGAATTGGGAGCAAGTGTTTCTTCATTCAATTCCATATTTGCAATCTACAATCAATCTCCTCAGCACACAATTGCAACTTGAAGTGCAACGCGCACAGGTGTGACGGCGGCACTTCTATGCTCTAAACCAACCGTGATGAATCAATCGCCGCGCTGATGAAGCTGGCGAACAGTGGGTGTGGTTCAAACGGTTTGGATTTCAGTTCGGGGTGGAACTGCACGCCAATAAACCACGGGTGATCCTTCCACTCGACGATCTCGGGCAGGCGTCCATCAGGCGAGATGCCGGAAAATTGCATGCCCTGCGCCTCAAGCGCGTCGCGGTATTTCATATCCACTTCGTAGCGATGGCGGTGGCGCTCCTCAACTGTGCTGCTGCCGTAAACTTCGGCCACCTTGGAACCTTTGGTCAGCTCAGCCGTGTAGGCCCCCAACCGCATGGTACCACCTTTGTCATCATCAAGTTTGCGCGCCACCTTGTGGTTGCCTTGAACCCATTCTTTCAGGTGATAAACCACCGGCGTGAACCGTTTGCCGCCAGCCTCATGATCGAACTCCTCAGAGCCTGCATCCTTGATGCCCGCCAGATTGCGCGCGCCCTCAATCACAGCCATTTGCATGCCGAGACAAATGCCCAAATACGGCACCTTGCGGGTGCGGGCAAATTCGGCCGCCTTGATTTTTCCCTCGGTGCCACGTTCGCCAAAACCGCCTGGCACAAGGATGGCGTCGAACCCTTCCAGATGCAAAGCGGGGTCTTGGGTGTCGAACACTTCGGCGTCGACCCACTCAACATTGACCTTGACCCGATTGGCCATACCGCCATGGGTCAGTGCCTCGTTAATGGACTTATAGGCATCCCCAAGTTGGGTGTATTTACCGACGATGGCGACTTTCACTTCGCCCTCGGCGTTGACGATACGATCTGCCACATCGTCCCAGCGGGCCATATCGGGCAAGGGGGCGTCGGTGATGCCAAAGGCACTCAGCACCGCTGTATCAAGTCCCTCGCGGTGATAGGCGATCGGGGCTTCATAGATTGATTTTAGATCATAGGCCGCAATCACATTTTCAGTGCGTACATTGCAAAACAGCCCAATTTTGGCGCGCTCTTTATCTGGGATCGGATGCTCAGACCGACACACCAACACATCCGGCGCGATCCCGATGGAGCGCAGCTCTTTGACCGAGTGCTGTGTCGGTTTGGTTTTTAACTCACCGGCAGCGGCCAGATAGGGGATCAGCGTCAGATGCATGAAAATACATTGCCCGCGCGGCTTATCCTGCGAAAACTGACGGATCGCTTCAAAGAACGGCAGCGCCTCAATGTCACCCACCGTGCCGCCGATTTCACACAGCATAAAATCGACGTCATCTTCGCCAACCGCGATGAAGTCCTTGATCTCGTTGGTGACATGCGGGATCACCTGAATGGTTTTGCCCAGGTAATCGCCGCGACGTTCTTTTTCCAGCACGGTGGAATAGATCCGGCCCGAGGAAACAGAATCGGTGTTGCGGGCGGACACGCCGGTAAAGCGCTCGTAGTGGCCAAGATCCAGATCGGTTTCAGCACCGTCATCAGTGACAAACACTTCGCCATGCTCAAATGGTGACATCGTGCCGGGGTCAACATTCAGGTAAGGATCAAGCTTGCGCAACCGCACAGAATAGCCACGTGCCTGTAGCAATGCGCCCAATGCAGCCGACGACAGGCCCTTACCAAGGCTGGAAACAACACCACCAGTGATGAAAATAAAGCGTGCCATATGGTTGGCGTCCCCCGTGAAAAAAATGTTCAATCCGGCGCGTTTTGCAGCAAAAGATGCGCACCATCACGGGATTTGAGATATAGTGGATTCGGACCGATTTGGCAACAGACCACAACATGCTGTTGGCCAAAAAACCGAAAAAACTAGTTCTGGTATATGCTTAGTCGACAGGAGGAGGCGTGATTGGCGCCGCACCCGTGCTTGGAGGCAGCAAATCATCGGCCGCAGGTGTAATCGGCGCGGATTGGGCGGCCGGCGCATCAGCAATGCGGTCAACAACCGAAGATCCGGCTGAGTTTTTAGCGGCAATCACAGTCATCGCAATGGATGTGCAGATAAACGCAACCGCCAATATCCATGTCACTTTGGTCAATGCGGATGCCGCTGAGCGGCCCGTCATAGCGCCGCCACCGCCGCCGCCACCCATACCAAGGCCACCGCCCTCAGAGCGTTGCAACAACACGACACCAATCAGGCTAAGAGCCAAAATCAGGTGAATGACGAGAATAACGTTTTCCATAGGTATCGCGGTCCGTTCGATTAGGTTGGGTGTTATCTAGGGGGTGATGGGCGCGCCCGCAAGCCCTTTAGGGCAAGTCGTGTTCAATTGAATTCATCCGCCACCCAAAGCGCATTACTCTTTGCTTTCGCTGACATCGACCTGTCCAGACATAGCGCGGCGCACAAAGCTCCAGGAAAGACCGATCCCCAAAACCACCGACAATGCGAAAATTCCGATCCAGACATTGACGCTGGAATTGGTCAGTGACAACAGCCCGCGGTCATAGAGAACCCAGCACAGGGCGGCCACAACGGACGACACCAAAAACATGCCAAGCATCCCGATTGAATGTAATGTTGCGCGCAAATAGATGATGTAGCCAATGATTAAAACCAGTCCTAGCAAAACTGTCATCGGCAATTCAGTTGGATAATTCTTTAGCGACCAACGAACATAATTCCACTGGGTCGGGTTGAACGTGGCTGACAGCAGCCCGAATGCAAAAGCCCAACGTATCAAAAAGCCCATAATACCCTCTCTTTTTGGTAAGAATTGCAGGTTTGTAGCGCCTCTGTCTAGCCCCCTATCTGGGCCTCTGTCGGGCTTGCGACGATTTTGCGGTTTCCTTGCGGGGGCAGGTGCGGCTACAAGAGCACGGGTTTTAACAGATGTCCGGAGATTCTTAATGGCAAATGTAGTGGTTGTTGGCGCACAATGGGGCGACGAAGGCAAAGGCAAGATCGTTGATTGGCTGTCTGAGCGCGCGGATGTAATCGCACGTTTTCAAGGCGGACATAACGCTGGCCACACTTTGGTGATCGACGGCGAAGTTTTCAAACTGGCGGCGCTGCCATCGGGCATTGTGCGCGGCGGCAAGCTGAGCGTGATCGGCAACGGCGTTGTTTTGGATCCGTGGCATCTGCTGGGCGAAATCGAAGGCATTCGTGGGCAAGGCGTTGAAATCAATCCGGATAATCTGATGATTGCCGAAAACACACCGCTGATCCTGCCGATCCACGGCGAGTTGGACCGTGCCCGCGAGAACCAGAATTCAATCGCTAAAATCGGCACCACGGGCCGTGGCATTGGCCCAGCCTATGAGGATAAAGTTGGCCGCCGCGCGATTCGGGTCGCTGACCTTGGGGATGTCAAAACGTTGGAATTGCGGGTAGATCGTGCCCTGATGCACCACAACCCGTTGCGCAAAGGTCTGGGCATGGAGCCTATCGACCGCGACGCCTTGCTGGCGAAACTGACCGAAGTGGCGCCAAAGATATTGAAATACGCCGCGCCAGTTTGGAAAGTGCTGAACGAAAAACGCAAAGCCGGCAAACGGATTTTGTTCGAAGGCGCACAGGGCGCATTGCTGGATATTGATTTTGGCACATACCCCTTTGTGACCTCATCCAACGTAATTGCAGGCCAGGCCGCGACCGGTGTTGGCCTTGGGCCAGGCGCGATTGATTTCGTGCTGGGCATCGTCAAGGCCTACACCACACGGGTTGGCGAAGGCCCGTTTCCAGCCGAATTGGATGATGATGACGGGCAACGCTTGGGCGAACGGGGCCATGAATTTGGCACAAACACGGGCCGCAAGCGGCGTTGTGGTTGGTTTGACGCGGTTCTGGTCCGTCAGACCTGCGCGACATCCGGCGTATCTGGCATCGCCTTCACCAAATTGGACGTTTTGGACGGGTTTGAGACCCTGAAAATCTGTGTGGCCTATGAATTGGATGGCGAACGGTTGGACTACTTGCCAACAGCCGCCGATCAACAGGCCCGCTGCACGCCAATCTACGAGGAAATTCCGGGCTGGTCGGAAAGCACTGAAGGCGCGCGTTCATGGAATGATTTGCCTGCCGCTGCGATCAAATATGTTCGCCGCGTTGAGGAGTTGATCGAGTGCCCTGTGGCGATGTTGTCAACCTCGCCCGAGCGTGAAGATACTATCCTTGTGACGGATCCTTTCGCTGACTAACCTTTTCCGGCGGTTAAGAAACAAATTCAACAGGAAAAATGAAATGGCTGATTCAAAACTGTCTTATAACGCGCGCCGCCGCTGGTCGTTGGTCATATTGTTGGTCGGCTTACCATTGTACATTGGGCTGGCGTTGTTTGTGGTGTCGCTGTTCAACCGGCCACCGTTTTTGTTGGAACTGGCAATCTATATCGTGCTTGGTTTTTTGTGGATGATCCCGTTCAAATTTGTATTTCTTGGCGTCGGCAAAGCCGATCCAACGTCCGGTGATGATGCAAAAGAAAACAGCAAATAAACAAAAATGGGGCAGCCAATATGGCCGCCCCATTCATCATTCACACGTTTAAGAGTGAGAATTCTAATTATTCACCTGCGAAACGGGCTTCTGGTTTGAAGCGGGTCGTTTCAGCGATTTCGAACTTGCCACGATTGACCTTGATGATTTTTCCCTGACGCAGCAGTTGACCAAAGGAACGCAAACCTTCTTCGCGGTTAAACTCGTCTTTGCCTGAAAAACCAGCGACTTGGCGCATGATCTGTGGGCGACCAAAATGTGGGCGACCCTCGACATAGGCGGTATAGGCGGCGGCGGCTTCCAACAGATCGGGCAATTCAGTCGCACCCATTTTTTCTGCAAAGTCAGCAAAGCTGGTGCTGTCGGCAAAGATATTGCCGTCTTTGTCGCCACCATCTTCATTGGTGTCAGCCAGATCAGCCAAACCCAGTTTCGATCCTGCATCCACTTCACGCAAAGTCACATCGTTTTTTGAGATGCGGCGCGGGCGGACCGGCGAGATAACTGATGGATTTTCGTCTTCTTCACCGTCGATGCGTTGCTCGGAGACCAAAATGAGTGGCGCCGGGCGGTCTATATTTCTGCTGCCTTTTGCTTTGACAGGTTGAGGGCGCATAACATCGGCCAGATCAGTGCGGTAGGGGTCCACTTCGTCCGGCGCTTTGATGTTGTTTGCTTTGTTGAATTTACGGTCAGCAACCGTTGCAGCCACAGCGGCCCGCAGATGCGAGATGGCTGAACGGCGGCGCGAGCTTTCGTCAGTTTTCAGCTTGGCATCCGCTTCATCCAACAGACGTGAAACAGAGGCTTCGTCCTCGGCTCCACCTTCGTTATGCAATGCGCGGTTTGTGCGCTCAACCCGAAGTGCCGCATCAATACCAGTGTCGGTTTCGGTGGGTGTTTCCATTTCAACGTCGGCAAGGTCAGCCAACAATTCGGCTTCGTCTTCGGCCGAAAGGTTGGTTTCGCCCAATGGATCCAGTGCAGTGTCCTGGGACACTTCAACAGGCGCTTCTGCGGGGTCTTCTTTCGTCGTGTCTTCAACGGACGCCGGCGCGAGTTTATCGGCATCATTTTGACCCCGTTGCAGGTCGGCTCTTTTGACCTTGATGATGCGGGCACGTGATGGCCGGACCGGTGTAACCAGTGCCTGAGGCGCATCCTCGGTGATTTCGTCAGATGCCTGTTCGACATCAGATGCTTGCTCAGTATCGGCGGCTTCGTCTTTGGCTGTATTTTCTTCATCGGCGGCGACGATCAGTTCTTCCTGATTGTCGTCCGTGTTCTCAACAATGTCATCGCCAACAACGTCTTGCGCAACGGTATCATCTACAGTGACATCATCTTCAACAGAGTCCTCTTCGAAATTGTCATCAACGTCGCCACTTATAGCAACCTGATTAAGGATGTTGCTTACGGCGTTGTCACTGTCATCTTCCTCATAGACTTCGTCATATGCATCAGCCTCGTCCGCTTTGGGTGCTTCCACACCCTCTGCAACTTCGTCTGCTACCCGTCCCATCATCGCACTGATATCGACATCGGTAGCGTCTTCTAATGTGTCTTCCGCCATATCTTCTTCGGCAGGAGCTTCAGTGATTTCCTCTGCAGTATCTTCAGCAGAAACCTCTTTAGACTCCTGTGCAACTTCAACGACAGCCTCGGGCGCTTCTGTTTCAGGCGCTTCCTCTTCTACGTCTTCTTGCGCCAGGAAGCTGTCCGCGTGCTGGTCCTCTGAAAAGACTGGCGCGTCACTGCCTGCGGCTTCATTCTTGGCCACAACAGCGCGGATCCGGCGCAGCTTGGCAGCAACGCTTTCCATGTCAGGCTCGATTGGGGCATCAGCAGTCACAAGTTCGGCGCGTGCATCATCCTGTGCGTCATCATAGTCAAAACTCTGCGTAACAATTGGGTCAGCAGGTTCTTCAAGAACCACCTCTTCAACAACTGGTTGGGCCTTAATGATTGGTTCTAGTGCAGGCTCTGGCGAAGGCTCTACTGGGGCAGCATCCGCCGCCTGTTCCATCGGGCGCAATGTCACACCGTTGTCTTCAACCTTGGCTTCGACCCTGCGCTGGATCTCATGCCCTGCGATTTTGGCGAGCATCTCTGCATCCGGCGTCGCAGGTTCTGCTCCGAAATAGCGGTCATCAGAGGCCAGATCACGGAAATACTCGGCAATTGCCTTCATGGTTCCAAATGAATCATCGAAGCCCTCAAGAGTGCACGAAAACGTGCCATAAGAGACTGTTAGAATTTTACTCGCACCAATCATTGGCCTGCTCACTTTCTATGACGTTTCTTGTATTGTTGACCTATATTTACAAACGAATGGTTCGATTTCATGTACAAAACAGGGAATTTTCTGGTATTAATTCATGTCTAAATTATGGCAATTTTTCCGAAAAGGCAGGTAATCACCGTGAAAACACCTATTGTTGACACAAACGACCCAATTACGCTGCTTGGAGGCAGTCAGGTGGAGGTGGGCGCGGTTGACCTCGCGTTAAGTTTCGCGCCGAATCTTGTTGCGGCAGACGGGGGCGCGCTCGCTGCCATGCGTATGGGTCATATTCCAAAGGCGGTTATTGGCGATTTCGATTCGGTTGATGCCACCACCATAGCGCAAATCCCGTCAGAGCGCTTGCATCGCATATCCGAGCAAGACAGCACCGACTTTGAAAAATGCCTGCACCATATAAATGCGCCGTATATTCTGGCCATCGGGTTTACTGGTCGCCGATTGGATCATGAATTGGCGGTTTACAATGCCCTAACGCGCCAGCCCGACAAGCGCTGCATTGTGCTGGGCGAGGTGGACCTGTGTTTCTTACTGCCCGCAGACATCCAACTGGCCCTGCCGATCGGCACGCGGGTGTCACTGTTCCCACTGGCCCCATGCCGCGTCAGTTCCACAGGGCTGCACTGGCCCGTCCAAGACATGGAAATGGCACCCGACGGTAAAATAGGCACCTCGAACCACGCGGCGGCAGATGTGGTGACAATAACGGTCAATGCTCCAAAAATGCTGATGATCCTGCCACTAGCCCACCTAAAAGCCGTGATTAACGCACTGACCTAAAATCTGACTTTTTGCAAAATTCCGCTTTTGCTCTACCTGAAAAACGTCATAGTCACGCAATGGTTCTAGATATTGATAATCGCGCCGCGCGGCGCTTGTGGTTGGGCTCGACCGGATTGGCCAAGCCCCCTGTTGCTACGGGCGATTTGATACAGGTCATTCGGAATTTAGGTTTTGTTCAACTGGACACCATCCGCAATGTGGCCCGTGCGCATGACCATATATTATGGAGCCGTGATCAGTCGTATCGCGAGGGCGGTCTGGAGGAATTGTTGGCGCGGGCCGAAGTGTTCGAACATTTCACCCATGATGCGTCGATGTTGCCGATCGAGACCTATCCAATGTGGCAGCGGCAATTCAGGCGCAAAGCTGATTTTGCCAAGGCCAGCTCTTATTACAAAACGGGTATGAGCAAACGCGATGTGGCCGCCATTAGGACACGGATCCGCGATGAAGGCCCATTGTCGACCCATGCCTTTGATACCAAGGTGAAGGGGGAAAAGGGCATGTGGAAGCGTCCGCCGCATAAGATCGAATTGGACCGGATGTGGTACGCGGGCGAGTTGGCAACGTCACACCGGACCGGGTTTAAAAAGTATTACGATTTGGCGGAGCGGGTTATTCCCAAGGTGCATCGAGAGGCCGAACATTCCGACGCCGCGCAGGTGGATTGGTTGTGTCGCGGGGCGCTGGCGCGGTTGGGGTTTGGCACACTTGGCGATATTCAACGGTTTTGGGCGGCAATGAGTGCGCCAGAGGTCAAGGCCTGGGCGGCAGCGAGTGATTTGCAAAAGGTGCGGGTTCAGGGGCGTGATGGGGTGTGGCGAGAGGCTGTTGCCTTGCCCGACATTGCAGCACGCCTTGACGGTATGGGCAAGGCGACATCACGATTGCGCATCGTCAACCCGTTTGACCCCGCCGTCCGAGATCGCGATCGTTTGGCGGCCTTGTTCGGGTTTGATTACAGGATCGAAATATTCGTACCGGCGGCCAAGCGGAAATGGGGGTATTATGTCTATCCCTTGCTGGAGGGAGATAGATTCGTTGGGCGGATTGACATGAAGGCGGATCGGGCCAAGGGCGCGTTGCTGGTCAAACAAGTTTGGCTGGAAGCCGGGTTTGATTGGACCACCGCTCGGGTCAAAAAGCTAGAGGCCGAGCTGGCGCGGATGGCACGGTTTGTCGGCGCTGAGCGTATTGTGATGGAAGGCCCCCTGCCTTTCCAAACTGCAAACTGAGGCGCGAGCGATGTTGAAATTCACCTTGATCTCTGTTTTTACAGCTGCGCTGCTGATGTGAGGGCGGTTGCTGTACAAACGGACAAATCCAAAACGATTGTCAGAAAGTGGCGGCGTGATCCAGCTTGCCAGGTGGATTAGCTGGGCGGTCGTGTTGTTTGGGGGAGCGGTGATTGTTGCGGTTATGTATGGGTATTGCAGTGGCGAACTTACTTGGGAAATGACCTTTGGTTTGGGGCTTTTTGGCGCGGCACTTGTTGGTTTCATCGCGCCGTCCCTGACGTCAAGACTTGATGTTGTTTGGGACGCAAAGGGTTTGGCCGGTCTGTCAAGGTTGATGGGCCCCAGCTTGGGGCTGCGACGGGTTGCTATTGGATGGGGTGAAATTGCCCAAACAGGAAGAACCTTCACTGACTATTGGTATGTTGAAGCGCACAACGCAGAGCGAATCTACTGGAGCTATCTCTATCGCGGTTACGGCGCACTGACTTCCGCGTTAAAGATGCGGCGCCCTGATCTGACGCTGCCCTTCGATTTTTAACGCAAGGCACGCAACATCAGCAGGCATTCACACCCGTTTAACGCTTAAGGTCAGCCAAAAAGTGGAAAGCGCTAAGCGGCCATGGCCCTGAGGAGAATGTCTTCGACAGTCAGACTGTTTGCGGCACCCTGAACGACCATACATTCTTCGCCATCCAAGCAAATCACGGCATTGATACCATCAACGGTGATTGTGACTTCGGGAGCAGGGACACTGTCAATGCCGGTTTCATCAACCATATGCTCTACGATAATTTGATCCTCGGCGGCGTCGTAATCAGTGATCGTACTGACCGAGCCATCGCCATATTCGGTGCTATAGTTAAAGATGTCAGCTCCGGTGCCACCTGTGGCTGTATCATTGCCGCGAAGATGGAGTTGATCATCACCGTCGTCACCATTCAACGTATTTTCGGCCTCATTAGAGCCGTACAAAATGTCGTTACCGTCGCCACCATTTAGCGTGTTAAAGCTTTGGTCAGCGAAACCGTCGCCGGCATATAACTGGTCATTGCCAGCCTCACCGTTCAATGTGGTGCTGCCGTCACCGCCGTGCAATTGGTCATCGCCGTCGTCGCCATTCACAATGTAGTCGCCGTCGCCACCATAGATTAAGTCATCCTCTTGGGTGCCTGCGATAATTGTATCTGGGTCTTCTGCACCCACATCTGGGTCATCCACGACCGTATCGGGATCGTCTGCAATCACATCGGGATCTTCTGTACCTACATCCGGGTCGTCCTCAACCACATCTGGATCATCCACAACTGAATCGACATCATTCAAAAGACTATCAGTTGGGTCTGTCGGACTACCTGATTCATCGATTGGCACATCGGAATCCGTATCGTCACCAGCAAACGGGTCGACGATAGCATAGCCAGCAAGACCAGCGAGAAGAGCAAGACCAAATAACATAGGCACACCTTAGGGTAGAGTGATTAATAAATCTTTATACCGCACAATGATCTTGCTTGGCAAGAAAAACCACTAAAACTGGTTACCGACCTGCAAGCCCAGTCAAATGATGGACGACGTGTTGGCTCACCACCGATGCGTACTTTGTGACAATTTTTCGTTCAAGAGCCAGCGTCGCCGATCTTCAAACCAAGTGTAGTGATTTGTTATAGAACCCGATCCCACCAACGGACTTTTTCAAGAGGGATTTTGTGCTTGGCGTAAAATTCACGCAATCGCGCACGGTTTGGCCGCTCTTGTTGGCCATTGGACGTCATGCCAAGACCGTAAAAATCAATCGCGTTTTGCCCCATGGTTTTGTCGCGCAAACGATCATTCTGCAGCAGATGCTCTATCAGCCGGACATAGTATTTCCCGGTTCGGGCGGAATTAGGCATGTGCCAGTCAGTGCCGTACAATAACCGATCGGCAAGGCCGGAACTGCCCTGAAGAACCTGATGAAAGGCATCGTAATACCTGCGGCTGATACCAATGGTTTTCCCGTTCTGCCCAGTCTTGCGGACAAAGAATTCATTGATTTCAGATAGATCGACATAGAGGCTATCGTAGTTCCCTATATGTTTGGCAGTATATGTCAGCCATTCGGATGCCATCACATCGGTACGTTCGTTTTTAGAGTTTGCGCCATGATCAATGAAAGATCCAGAAAGATGACCAAGTGAGACCCGTAGATCGGGCAGGCCATCCTCGCGACAATCGTCAATCGCTTTCATCCATTCACGCGGAGAATTGGTCCAGTCAATTTTAGGACGGGTGTCTTTGCCGCCCCACTGACGGTACTGATATCGCCATTCTCCGGCGCTGCCAAACGGGCCCGTTGGTTTGACCATTGGCAATTCGTCATCCAATGGAATTGAGCGCCGCATGCAGCGACGGTTGCTGGAAAGCCCTGTGCTATTGTGGGTCATCACAGGGACATCATGTTGTTGGCAAAATTTGAAAACAGCCTTCAGGCTTTTGTCATAAGACGAAAATCTTTCGTAAAGCTTTTCATCATTCTCAAGCACAATTTGCGTTGCCGTGTTGGCGCAGCCGTAAAGCAGATTGTTAAAGGGTGAAAAACCTGACGAGGGGTGCATTTTCACTCCAACAAACCCATGCTCAAGGATCGCCTCTTTGACGATATCGATATAGTCGTACCCAGCCTTCAACCGCTCCAGATCATATTGACGTTGCGGGTTGAATGAAATCATCGGCAAGAACTGCCCATTGGTGGCGATGTTCAGATCCCTGTAGTAATTCATTTGATGGGTGAGCGAGCCAAAGGACGTCGCGGTTTTACGGGTGCGGTTTTGCAGCTCAACCTTTTGCTTTGCGACCTCTTTGTCCAGCAACCGCTTGTCATAGAGATCAACAATTGACGGCATGAAAATATCGACCTCAGGAAATATCGCCATCATCCGCGCTGCATTGCGCGTCCGGTTCGAAAACAGGCCGGTGATTTTAACGCGTTCCGCCCGCATCAACCCTTTTTGGTTTTGATTTGCGTCGCGGCAGAACTTGAATCGGCTTTCAGAAATTGTACCGGCATTGACCCCTGCTTTGATTTCATCACTTAGCTGCAGGGATTCAGCCAAAATCGGTTTGGTGGTAAACCGCACCATGCGGCCAAGCGCATTGGCAAGAAATCCAGCAATGGCATCAACACCGGGGGGGGCGTTTTCGTCCAGATTAAAGGTTCTGCGCGCCAAAAACGGGCCAGCCGAAACATCTTGCAAATTCATCAAATGACAATGTGAATCTATCCTGACCCGCGCTGATCGCGTGTCGATCTTACAGCTTTCTCCAATCTTGATTGAGCTGCGTGCGCTGGGCGAGCAGGCAGCGGCCAAAGCCAGCAGGCTGGTAGAGATAAAATGGCGGCGCGAAAATCCCATTGATAAAGGTCTCCATCACAAATTCACTTGAATAATATGATGAAACCCAACCACAGGGTGCATTTTCTGTCAAGTATCGCGCTTAGGGCGCGCGCCTCAACAGTTGGGGATATTCACCGCCAAGCCGCCCAGCGACGTTTCCTTATAAAGGTCGCTCATATCGGCCCCCGTTTGGCGCATGGTCTCAATGCAATTGTCCAGTGGCACAAGGTGGCTGCCATCGCCACGCAGCGACAGGGACGCCGCCGACACGGCCTTGATTGCCCCCAAACCGTTGCGCTCAATGCAGGGCACTTGGACCAATCCACGCACCGGATCGCAGGTCATGCCCAGATGGTGCTCCAACGCAATTTCGGCGGCGTTTTCCACCTGCATCGGGGTGCCGCCCAGCACCGCACACAGACCCGCCGCCGCCATCGCCGACGCCGAACCGATTTCAGCCTGGCAGCCACATTCGGCTCCTGAGATCGAAGCGTTGTGTTTGATCAACCCGCCAATGGCGCTGGCGGTCAACAGGTAGTCAGGGATCCGAGACACCGAAGCACCGGGCACATGATCCAACCAATAACGCGCCACAGCGGGCACCACACCTGCGGCCCCATTGGTGGGGGCAGTGACGACTTGGCCACCGGCTGCGTTTTCCTCGTTCACGGCCATGGCGTAGACACACATCCAATCGTTAATGGTGTGGGGCGCAGTCAGGTTTAGCCCTGCCTCGGCCAATAGCGACTGATGAATGGTTTGCGCACGGCGTTTGACATTCAGGCCTCCGGGCAGTGTGCCACCGGTTTCAAGGCCGCGCTCAATACAGGCGTTCATTCGGTCCCAAATGCCAGCCAGCTTGGCGTCAAATTCGGCCCGCCCCATGTGGGTCAGCTCATTGGTGCGCTTCAACTCAGCAATGGATTTGCCGCTGTCGGCCGCCATTTTCAGCATCATATTAGCGGTTTCAAACGGGTAGGGGCGGCTGGCATCACGCGCGTCCAGCACCGGCTCCATTGCCTGTTCTGCCTCGGTCACAACAAACCCGCCACCGATCGAGTAATAGGTTTCTTTCAGCACCACGTCGCCCTGCGCATCCGTCGCCATCAAGATCATGCCGTTTGGGTGGCCCGCAAGTGGCGTGTCATAATCAAAGATCACGTCTGTGGCAGGATCGAATTTCAATTCAGGCAGATCAACTGGGCTGACGGTTTTCTGCGCCTTGATCCGGTCCAGCGCGGCCTCGGCCACCTTGGCGTCATAGGTTTCTGGCGAAAACCCAGCCAGGCCCAAAATGGTGGCGCGATCCGTGGCGTGACCGACACCAGTGAAGGCCAATGAGCCATGCAGCGAGGCCTTCAAACCGGCGACCTGAAACGGTGATTTTCGCAACAAATCCAAAAAACAGCCAGCCGCCACCATCGGCCCCATCGTATGCGAGGACGACGGCCCGATGCCGACTTTAAACATATCGAACACGCTTAAGAACATGCGCTTGTGATCCTTGTGGCCATTTCCAAGGTTCATGAACGATGATGGCGCCTTTTGCGCAAGTCCAAAAACGACCTAGGCGTTGCGGGAAACGGTGGATAGTTGGATTTCGGTACATCTTTACTTTGTTTTAACCAAGATATGGTGACCATAGCCCATTGATGGATGGAGGATGACATGCGGATTTTTTGGAGCATTTTGATTTGGTTTGGGCTGGGTCTCTCGGTGCAATCTGCCGATCAAAAGCTAGACGTATCGCGGTTGCTTGAAAACTTGCCTGAGCGGACTGTGAAGCAATTGCAGCAAAAACCTGACAAATTCCTTGAGGATGCGGCGATCCTGATTATGGGATTTGGCGGCGAGAAGGGGATTGATCTGGCAGGGATCAATGCTTCGATCAACTTGGACCGTGCTTGGGTGCGGGCTCGTGAAATGCGCCGCTTGATGGTGGCGGATTTGGACAATGATAACGTTGTAAAGGCCGCCGAAATCAAGGTGCTGATGGCCGCAGAGAGGGCCGGAAAACGCGGGCTGTTGTTGCTGGGGTTTCAGGCGGCTGACCAGAACGACGACAAGGTTGTTACGCAAGCAGAGATGCAAAGCCATGCACAAATCAAGGCGATGACAGCTCTTTCAGTGGAAGAGGCACAGCGAAAACGCACCCTCATGGCGTTTGATCTGAACGGTGATGGGCGGGTACAGATATCTGAGGTGGCGCAGGTGGTCGAGGCTTTCGCGCCCGAAGCCTAGCTTTCCGACCACTCGTAATAATTCAACAATCGGGCAAATGCGGCCTAAAAGCCCCTCGCCGTGGCGCGTCTGATCGCATATACCTGCGTCAACAACTGGGGCAACTGCTGGGGGAATCGCAGAAATGACCGGAGAATTATCGCCGATTGATAAGGCCAAATTCGTCGCGGCCAAGCGGGCTGTGGATTTTGTTGAAGACGGCATGCGTGTTGGTCTGGGCACGGGATCGACCGCCGCATGGATGGTGCGCTGTCTGGGCGAGCAGGTCCGTGATGGCGGTATGAAGATCAAAGGCGTGCCTACCTCGACCCGCACCGCCGATCTGGCCCGCCAAGTGGGCATCGAGGTGATCTCATTGGACGAGGCCAAGTGGCTGGACGTGACCATTGATGGCGCTGACGAATACGACATGAACTTGAACCTGATCAAAGGCGGTGGCGGCGCGTTGTTGCAAGAAAAGATCGTCGCCACAGCCAGCGACATGATGGTGGTGATCGCCGATATTTCCAAACAGGTCGAAACGCTGGGCGCCTTCCCGTTGCCCGTTGAAGTGATCCCGTTTGGCTGGCAAACCACCAAAGCGCTGATCGAGGAAACGCTGGTCAGTCTGGACGTGCTGGGCAACAACGTGACCCTGCGCCTGAACGGCGACGTTCCTTTCATCACTGACGAGGGTAATTACATCCTCGATTTGCACCTAAACCGGATCGGCAATGCGCGTCAATTCTCGCTGGTGATCAACCAGATCCCCGGCGTGGTTGAAAACGGGCTGTTCATAGATATATGTGATGCCGTTGTGATCGGCTATGGCGACGGCCGTGTCGAGGTGCGTGATATCAATGCCGGAACCGTGGAAGAGGATCGCATCGATTTTGTCGAGAGCGACAACCTGTTTACGGATCTTACGGAATAATTTTCTGGAGCAATCGCTATGAGTTTTGACTATGATCTATTCGTCATCGGTGGCGGATCGGGGGGCGTGCGCGCTGGCCGTCTTGCGGCCTCTGAGGCGGGCGCCAAAGTGGCGCTGGCCGAAGAATACCGCATGGGTGGCACCTGTGTTATTCGCGGCTGCGTACCCAAAAAACTGATGGTGTTTGCCTCGGGTTACAGCGGTGCGAATGCGGACGCGCGTGCCTTTGGCTGGTCGGACGCACAGATTGGCAGTTTCGATTGGACCAAGTTTCGCGGCAAACTCGATGCCGAACTGGACCGGCTCGAAAACATTTACCGCACCAACCTGGCCAAAGCCGGTGTTGAAATTTTCGACGCCCGCGCCGAGATGGTTGACGCCCACACCGTCAAATTATCCAGCGGCCAGACGTTCACGGCCAAACACATTCTGATCGCGGTAGGCGGACGCCCTTTCACCCCGGAATTTGAAGGTTCGGACCTGACGATAACCTCGAATGAAGTGTTCAAATTGGACAAGCTGCCCAAATCCATCCTAATCGTTGGCGGTGGCTTTATCGCCTGCGAATTTGCCTGCATCCTGAACGGTCTGGGTGTTGAAGTGACGCAATTTTATCGCGGCGCGCAAATCCTGCGCGGTTTTGACGATGAGGCGCGTGGCCATGTGTCGGACTTGATGCGCGAGCGCGGCGTGAACCTGCATCTGGGCACTGACGTGCTGAAGATCGACAAGACCCAAGAGGGGTTGTTCGTGAAATCCGGTACCGGCCATGACATCACCGTGGACGCCGTGATGTACGCAACGGGGCGCAATCCCAATACGGATGGTTTGGGCTTGGAAAACACTGGTGTTGAGCTGGGCCGCAAAGGCCAGATCATTGTCGATGACTATTCCCAAACCGCCGTGCCGTCGATCTATGCCGTTGGCGATGTGACCGACAGGATCAATCTAACACCCGTTGCGATCCGCGAGGGGGCGGCCTTTGTGGACACCGTGTTCCACGGCAAGCCAACCAAACCGGACCACGAATTGGTGGCAAGCGCGGTGTTCACTCAACCCGAATTGGGAACCGTCGGCATGACGGAAGAAGCCGCTCGAGAGCAAGAGCCGATTGAAGTCTATTCAGCCGCCTTTCGCGCCATGCAAACCGGCTTTGCCGAACGCGATGATCGTGTGTTGATGAAGTTGGTCGTCTCTCAGGCCACGCGGGTTGTGTTGGGCTGTCATATCGTTGCGGAAAATGCAGGCGAAATGATCCAACTGGCGGCCGTGGCCGTAAAAATGGGCGCGACCAAAGAAGATTTTGACAGAACCGTCGCCGTTCACCCCACCATGACCGAAGAATTGGTGACAATGAAGGTGCCGACCCGCACAAGCTGAATTTCCGCCGTGCAGTCGGGTTGAAAACCTCGTATAGAACACACAACTAATGACTAAGTATTACAGAATGATCACAGAAATATCACAGAATTATCGTAACGATAACTCAGACAGGTAAGGATGCTAGATGGCTGGAAATAACGGTGGCCCTTGGGGCGGCGGCGGCAACAACGGCGGCCAGAACGGCGGCGGCGATGATCGCGGCGGCCCAAATCGCGGTGGTGGTAAGCGCCCCGGCAACGACGGCCCGCAAATTCCCGAATTAGAAGACATTGTTAAAAAAGGCCAAGAACAGCTGCGCGTTTTGATGGGTGGCCGTGGTGACAATGGTTCCGGCAACGGTTCTGGTGGCCCGGCTGGACCTGCCGTTGGCAAGGGCGCAATTGGGCTAGGGATTTTGGCGGCGATAGCCGTCTGGACCTTCTCATCTTTCTACCGTGTCGACACCTCCGAGCAATCGGTTGAACTTTTGTTCGGCAAATATTACTCAACCGGTGAAGAGGGCTTGAACTTTGCCCCTTGGCCTATCGTGACCAAAGAAATTGTTGGTGTGACCCGCGAGAACGTCGAAGACATCGGCGTCGGAGGACGCGGCAGTGATGCTGGTCTGATGCTGACGGGAGATGAAAACATCGTCGACATTGATTTTCAGGTGGTCTGGAACATCAACGACGCGCAAGATTTCTTGTTTAATTTGGCCGAACCGCGTGAAACGATCCGTGCTGTTTCAGAATCTGTGATGCGCGAGATTGTTGCGCGCACCGAACTGACGCCGATCCTGACAACCGGCAAAGGTAAAATTGCCGCCGAACTGCAGGAACTGATCCAAGAAACGCTGGATACATATGAATCCGGTGTGAATGTGGTGCGGGTCAACTTTGACAAGGCCGATCCACCCGTTGACGTAGCGGACGCGTTCCGAGACGTTCAGGCTGCCGAACAGCGTCGCGACACATTGGAAAAGCAAGCTGACAAATATTCCAACCAAGTGGTTGCTCAGGCGCGGGGTGAAGCGGCGAAGTTGATCGCCGGCGCGCAAGGTTATAGCGCTCAGGTCGTCAATCAGGCCGAAGGTGAGGCCAGCCGGTTCTTGGCCGTTCTGACGGAATACCAAAAGGCACCAGAAGTGACCCGCAAACGCTTGTATCTAGAAACCATGGAACGGGTTTTGGGTGGTGTTGATAAAATCATTCTGGACGGATCAGAAGGCAGTCAAGGCGTTGTGCCCTATCTGCCGCTTAACGAGCTGCGTAAACCAGCCGGAGGGTCAAACTAATGCGTAAAACATCCCTATTATTGCCAGCCCTTTTTGTTGCTGTCATAGCCGCCATGTCCACGGTCTATATCGTGGACGAACGTGAAACCGCGCTGCGTTTGTGGTTTGGCGAGGTTACGGCCGAAGTCAAAGAACCTGGTCTGTATTTCAAAGTGCCAATGATACATGAAATCGTCAAATATGATGACCGTATCTTGCCGCTAGACACGCGCCCTCTTGAGGTCACGATGAAAGACAACCGCCGCTTTGAGGTGGATGCATTCGCGCGCTGGCGCATCAATGACGCAGTCCAGTTTCGTCGTGCGGTGGGCTCCGGCGGTGTAGAAGGCGCAAGCCGTCGTCTGGAAACTGTCCTAAATGCAGAATTACGCGAAGTTTTGGGTGAGGTTGTTTCAAAAACCTTGCTGTCGTCAGATCGCGTAGGCTTGATGACGCAAATCCGCAACGCGGCCCGTACCAAAGCCGAAGCGCTGGGAATCACCATCATTGATGTTCGCATTAAGCGGGCCGATCTGCCGGATCAAAACCTTGAACGAACCTATGAGAGAATGCGTGCAGAACGTGAACGCGAAGCGGCTGATGAAATTGCCCGCGGTAACGAGGCGGCGCAACGCGTGATTGCGGTTGCGGATCGGACTGTGGTTGAAACCACTTCGCAAGCTCAAAAAGAATCCTCGATCATTCGGGGTTTGGCCGACGCCAAGCGAAACGCGATTTTCGCCACGGCCTACGGTCAAGACGCAGAATTCTTTGAGTTCTACCGCTCTCTTGAAGCTTACACAGTTGCGCTAAAGGGTGAGAATTCAACGATGGTTTTGTCGCCAGACAGCGAATTCTTTAACTATCTGAAGTCTGCGACCCCTGAATGATGGAAAACATCTTATCGGCCCTTGGGTTGATATTGGTGATCGAGGGGCTGGTGTACGCACTGGCCCCTTCGCTTGTGGAACGACTGCTTAAAGCATTGAAAGCCATGCCACTACAATCGCGCCGCAACGCAGGTTTGGTAGCCGTCGCGCTGGGCGTCGGATTGGTTTGGCTGGCGCAAACAATCGGCTAAAATTTGCTTCACAACCGCTTGATCCGACTTTCAGGGGTTTGAGTTCTGAAAGTTTGTGCCTATCTATAGGTAACAGATCGCGCCCGACACACGGTTGGACGCGTTGTTTCAGAACGAAAGAGGAGACCTTTCCCAGTGAAAGCCAACCCAGTGAGAGCCAAAGCCATTTCAATCCCCGTAACCCGTAATTCACCCGATGCCGCAGCTTTGCGCCCTATTTGGATGCTGACATTGGCAGTTATGCTGCTGATGCTGCAGGCCGTGATGGGCCATGCACGTGGTGCCCCCGAAAGCTTTGCCGATCTGGCCGAAGAAATCAGCCCCTCGGTTGTTAACATCACGACCACCACAACGGTTGCAGCCCCAACAGGCCAAATGCCTGGCCCCGTGGTGCCAGAAGGCTCGCCGTTTGAGGATTTCTTTAAGGATTTCATGGACCGTGGCGGCAATGGCAACGCGCCGCGCCGCTCGCAAGCGCTGGGATCAGGGTTCGTGATCTCTGAGGATGGTTATATTGTCACCAACAACCATGTGATCGCCGAAGCAGATGAGATCGAGATCGAGTTCTTTTCCGGCGAGACCCTAAAAGCTAAACTGATTGGCCGTGACCCCAAGGTCGATATCGCCCTGCTTAAAGTCGAGTCCGATGAGCCGTTGCCGTTCGTGTCTTTTGGTGACAGCGACATCATGCGGGTTGGCGATTGGGTGATGGCGATGGGCAATCCACTGGGGCAGGGGTTCTCGGTTTCAGCCGGTATCGTGTCGGCGCGCAACCGCGCACTGTCAGGCACCTATGATGATTATTTGCAAACCGATGCGGCCATCAATCGCGGTAATTCAGGTGGTCCATTGTTCAACATGGACGGCCAAGTGATTGGCGTGAACACCGCGATCTTGTCGCCAAACGGCGGCTCGATCGGTATCGGTTTTTCGATGGCTTCTAATGTGGTGACCCGCGTGGTGGACCAACTTAAGGAATTTGGCGAAACCCGTCGTGGCTGGTTGGGCGTGCGCATTCAGGATGTCACCGGTGACGTGGCCGAGGCCATGGGGCTGGAAGATGTTGCAGGCGCATTGGTTACAGACGTGCCCGAAGGCCCTGCGGCTGTGGCGGGCATCAAATCAGGCGATGTGATCACCTCGTTTGACGGGGTGGTCGTCAAAGACACCCGTGAATTGGTGCGCAAAGTTGGCAACACCGAAGTTGGCAAAGAAGTCCGTGTCGTGGTGTTGCGTGACGGTAAAACCCAGACGCTGAAAATCACGCTTGGACGTCGGGAAACGGCCGAAGGCGCGGTTCCGGCAGCGGTTGAAGTGCCAGCCGCACCCGTTGAAAAGGGTGTGTTGGGCCTGACGGTGACCGCCATGACAGACGAGCTGCGCGGCCAACTGGGATTGGCGGATGGCGCACAAGGCTTGGTCGTCAAAGAGGTCGATGAGGCATCTGAGGCCTATGGCAAAGGCCTGCGGGCGGGCGACGTGTTGACCGAAGCTGGCCAACAAAAGATCGCTTCCGTTGAAGAGCTGGAAGCCCGCATTGAGGACGCCAAAGAAGCCGGACGCAAATCATTGCTGTTGTTGGTGCGCCGTGGCGGCGAACCACGGTTCGTGGCTGTTGCGATTGATTGATCCGCAACTCATGGAATTTTATAAAGGGCATCCAATTGGGTGCCCTTTTCATATTGGTGGGGACGCGCTTCCCCTTATTTTAGACGCCGTTTGATCACCACTTGAGGCGGGCATTGCAAGGTCTGCAAGATCACGCAACTGCGTTCAGCCGCATCAAGAAATGCATTCATTTGCTCAGGCGCAAGAACAGGGTTTGTTTTAATTTCAACGTCCATTTGCGCGGTTTGGAATCCAACAGGCACAGTTGCGTCCACCATCATCGCGCCGCGCACATCAGCCCCTAACGCGACTTCGACTGACAATTCCGTCAGCTCGATCTGTTTTAGATTGGCGATCATGCGGATGGCGGTATCAAGGCAACTGGCCAAAGCGGCAGCCAATATTTCGCCGGGGCATGGAAAATCGCTCTCGCCGCCAACCGCTTTGTGTACCGAAATTGGCACATCCACAGGAATGCCCGCACCACACACCACATGGCTGTGGATCGGATGGTTGGCTGCGACTTCGATCGTCAATGTGTTGGCGCGGTCATAAACCCATGCGGCCTCGGGGGTGTGGCTGTAGGTTTCCCGCAGCGGTGCTTGTCGATCACGCACGTTGATGGGGTCGGGGCCGACAAAGGAATTGATCCGGTTCAGATGTGAGGGGGCCAATGTCATTTTATTGTCCTTTTTCTAATGCTTGGAATGAAGGCCGGAACCTCGCGCTTATACTCAAGATAGGGGGCGCCAATTTCGACGATCAGGTCTTTTTCTTCAAAGCGTAAAACCGCGATTACAATGTAGCCGGTCGTCACAAGCGCAAACAGCAAGTGACCAGTGGTCATGATAGGTGTGGCCCAAAACGCAATCAGAAAACCCGTCATGATGGGGTGGCGTACCAGCCGGTAAAAGCCGAATTTGCGAAACTTGACCGATTGGGCCGTGCGTTCTTTCAATTGTGCATGAACCTGTTTCAAGCCCACCAAATCAAGATGGTCAATCATAAAGGTCGAGGCCAGTACGATAAACCATCCGGTCCAGAACACTGCAATGAGTAATTTGGCCACATAGGTATCGCCAAAGTCCCAGACATTCACTGTCATTGGTTGCCAGTAGGCAAAAATCAGGATCAAGGCGACGCAGGTCATCAATACATAGGTGCTGCGCTCAACCGCTTTGGGCACCAACTGCGTCCAGATGCGTTTGAACGCTGGGCGGGCCATAATACTGTGTTGAAACGCAAACAGAGATAGCAACAACAGATTGATCGTAAGGGCCATTGCGATGGGGCCTTGGGTGCCCGTGTCGATGGCCTTGGGAACAAGAATGTTTCCGACAAATCCGATTGCATAAAGAAAGGTGAGCAGGAAAATGACATAGGCAACAAGGCCATAAATAAATGCGATTATGCGGGTCATGAAGGATTCCTTTCGTGACTTGACCTTGGGTGATAGAGCCCTTGATCGTGGGCGCTGATCACAAGCTGCACAATAAATGTGCTGAGCAATAGTTCTGCATCCGTAGTAAACCACTACACATTACGTAGTTGTCAGGGCCAGCAATCGTGAGGTAACTTCAAATTATGGGAAAAACTGACAACATTGCCTCTGGCAGCCTGTGTCCGGCTATGGCCTCAGCCGATTTGATCGGCGATAAATGGACCCTTTTGATTTTGCGCGAAATGCTTTTGGGCACGACGCGGTTCAACCGCTTTCAACGGGCCCTGCCGCGCATGTCGCCATCTATCCTTAGTAAGCGGTTGAAAATGTTGGAAGCCGCCGAGATCATTGTCCGCAAAACCGCTCCTGCTGGACAGGTATTTGAATATCGGTTGACCCGTTCGGGTCGTGAACTTGGCCCGATTATTGAGGGCATGGCAGTGTGGGGCCTTCGTTGGCGTAGTCGAAGCATTGTGGCGCAGGATTATGATGTTGGCGGCTTTATGTGGGATTTTCACCGCACCCTAAAACCTCAAGGCTTGCCCGGTGGCCAAACTGTGATCCTTGTGCAAATATCAGACCGAGCGGACCTGAATAAATGGTGGTTGATCGTAAATGACAACACCATTGATCTTTGCACAGATGACCCTGGCCATGCGGTCGATATCTATATCACCGCGCCCCTCACGGACCTGATTGACATCTGGATGGGGGATGTGAAAATTCAAACGGCCATTGACGATCAACGTATTTTTCTGGACGGCCCATTAAGCCTTGTGAACACCGCCGCTGATTGGTTTTCGCAATCCCCAATGATTGATATTCGTCCTGTGGAACGTTCTTCGGTTTGACACCAGCTTAGCCGTCAGCGGGCCGCGCATAGGCAATGATCCCCAACTGGCGGGCGGCGGCCAATGACAGGGTTGTGCTGTCCAATCCATGCGGTTTTTGATACCAGCGCACAGCCTTTTTTGTTCTTTGGTCCATCACACCTGTAACGACGCCCCGAAACAACCCGCGCGATTTTAGCGCCCGCTGTAGGGTGGCTATGAATGGGCGGTCAATTTGCACAGGGCACGGCACTTCAAACCAAAACTCGGCCCGTGGGGTGATAATTTGTTGGTGGGTTTGGGTGTCGAAAACCGCAGGGCTTTGTACGGTTTTATACGTCGGCGCACCGTCCGGTGACGGAGCAATGACGGGGCCAGCGGGACGGATCAAGACTTGCTCTGTCACCGTTTCCACCAGCGCCGGGGTCAAATCCTTGCCCCAACATTTGCCGTCAGCAGTGTTTTCAGGCGGGCTAGATTGTACCGCAAACCTGTCAGCCGCTGCAACGATCGGCAGTGGAACTGGCGGTGCAACAGCTACGGCATCGGGCGGCGCGACCTGCTGGCAGGCCCCGAGCATCAGGGCCGCGGCCCCTGTGATAGATAACATTTTCTTGTTCACTGCACGCTGCCTTTTGGCTGTCTTATTGCGGTGTGCTTACGCGGCTTATGTGATGCTGCAAAGAAAATAGGCGTCTACCTGTGATTTTCATGGCGATCTGTCACATTGAAGGCCCAGTTGAGGTGGGCGAGTAACTTGTTTCAGGCTGGCTCTGGTCAAATGCAATCACAAGGCGTATCTGGTTTGGCAAAGATATAGACAGCTATGGGTTAAGGAATTCAAGAATGGCGAAAATTACTTATATTGAGCACAACGGCGCCGAGCATGTTGTAGAAGTGGCAACGGGCTTGACGGTTATGGAGGGCGCACGTGACAACAACGTGCCGGGAATCGAGGCCGATTGCGGTGGGGCCTGCGCATGTTCGACCTGCCATGTTTACCTGCACCCCGATTGGGTTGAAAAGGTTCCAGCCAAGGATGCGATGGAAGAAGACATGCTCGATTTCGCCTATGAGCCAAACGAGACCACGTCTCGCCTAACCTGTCAGATCAAAGTGACGGATGATCTGGACGGGCTGATCGTGAACCTGCCTGAAAAGCAGATATAAGATGTTTAAGGCAGCAATCATCGGGTTGGCTGCCTTAATTTTGGCAACGCCCCTGGCGGCCGAACCGGCAGGGCATTGCATGGCCTCGGGCCAAACGGGTGGTTGCGCAAAGGGGCGCGTGACAGATGCAGACGGCATTTTGTTACAGGGGCTACATGTTTATTATGGCCAACCCACGCGACGTTATGATCACGGCATATTGGGTGATGCGACCGAGTGGGGCGCGTTGACCTATGTGCGTCAAGGCTCGGCGGGGCATGGCCCTTATGTTTTTGAAGAACTCAAACTGCCCGTCAATCGAGTGTTTGAGGACATCGCGCCGCGATTGGCTGATCTGGATGGTGATGGGGCCTTGGAAATCATCACGGTCGAAACCCATTTGCAAAAAGGTGCGCAACTGGCGATCTACGGGTTGGTCGATGGCACATTGAAAAAGATCACAGCCACGCCGCACATTGGCCGCAGCCACCGATGGTTGGCCCCGATTGGCGCAGCGGATTTGGATGGAGATGGCAAGGTAGAGATCGCCTATATAGACCGCCCACATCTGGCGCGCGTGCTAAAAGTCTGGCAGTATAAATCCGGTAAACTGCGCCTCAAAGCCGAACGAAGCGGTTTGACCAACCATAAAATCGGGCAGGATTTCATTTCAGGTGGTATCCGCGATTGCGGGACAGGGCCGCAAATGATCACTGCCAATGCGGACTGGTCCCAGCTTGTTGCATCAACCTTCGACGGCACGAAAATCCACAGCCAGATCATTGCCAGGCACAACGGCCCAAAATCGTTTAAACGCGCAATGGACTGTCGAAACTAAGCTCTATTTTTGTTCCAGAAATATCCTCGGGGGTCTGGGGGTGGAAAATCCCCAGCCCGCCCCAAAAATCAAAGTGCGCGCCAACCAATATCGCGCCGACAAAATCCTTCGGGCCAATCAATACCGTCAACCATTTTGTAGGCCCGCGCTTGGGCCTCGGCCAGACTATTGCCCCGTGCCGTAACCCCTAGCACCCGACCGCCTGTTGCAACGAACTTGCCATCGTGCTCACCGGTGCCTGCGTGAAATACCATATGTGATGAATCTTCAGCCAGATCATCCAACCCGTCTATCACGCTACCTTTTTCATAGGTGCCGGGATAGCCGTTCGCGGCCATCACCACGCTGAGCGCGTGATCATCGGCCCAATTCACCCGTGCTTGCGCCAAACGCCCTTCGGCACAGGCCTGTAACAGATCAAACACCTGCGCGCCCAAACGCATCATCAAAACCTGACATTCCGGATCACCAAAACGCACGTTATATTCGACCAAACGTGGCTGGCCGTCCTTGATCATCAAACCAACAAACAAAATGCCCTGAAACGGCATCCCGCGCCGCGCCATTTCGGCCATCGTTGGGGCTACGATTTCATCCATGGTTTTCTTAATCACAGAATCCGTCATCACGGGCGCGGGCGAATAGGCCCCCATGCCGCCCGTATTAGGCCCCTCGTCGCCGTCAAAGACACGTTTGTGATCCTGCGCTGTGCCCATCGCCAAAATATCGGTGCCATCACAGAGCACAAAGAACGATGCTTCTTCGCCCTCCATGAATTCCTCAATGACCACCTCGGCCCCCGCCGCGCCAAATTCACCGCTGAACATGTCGTCAATGGCATCAAGTGCTGTGGCCTCATCGAACGCCATAATCACGCCTTTGCCTGCGGCCAGCCCATCTGCCTTAACAACAATGGGCGTGCCTTTGGCCCGCACATGATCCTTGGCCTGCTTGGCGTCCGTAAAATGCCCATACTCGGCTGTGGGTGCATTGACGGCTGCGCATATTTCCTTGGTAAAGGCCTTTGAGGCCTCCAATTGGGCGGCGGCCTGACTTGGTCCGAAACACAGGATGTTGGCGGCCCGCAAGCGATCAGTGATGCCAACGGCCAAGGGCGCTTCTGGCCCGACAATCACGAAGTCGATTGCGTTTTCAGTGGCAAACTCCACCACCGCGCTGCCATCCATAATGTCGAAATCTGCACATTCGGCGATCATCTCGATACCGGCGTTGCCTGGCGCCACAACCAGTCGGTCACACTTTGGGTTCTGTTTGACCGCCCATGCCAATGCATGTTCACGTCCACCGCTGCCTAAAATCAGGATATTCATTTGCCGCTCCCCGCTTGGCCTTTGTCTGAGGGCGTTCTAAGGTGGGCGGCAGAGATAAACAAGCGAGCAGATATGTCCGATCTAATTGATGAGCCAATGGAGGGCGAAAATGCCCCCGAATTTACCGTCACCGAAATTTCGGGCGCTGTAAAACGCACCATCGAGGGTGAATTTGGCCATGTGCGGGTCAAAGGCGAGGTCGGGCGCGTGTCGCGGCCACGTTCGGGGCATATCTACCTTGACCTAAAGGACGACCGCTCCGTTTTGGCGGGGGTTATCTGGAAAGGTGTTGCAGGCCGTTTGGCAGTGCAACCCGAGGAAGGCATGGAGGTGGTGGCAACCGGCAAGCTGACCACCTTTGGCGGACAATCCAAATATCAAATGGTGATTGAAGATATTGCGCCCGCTGGCATGGGCGCACTGATGGCGATGCTGGAAAAACGCAAGGTCATGCTGGCTGCCGAGGGGCTTTTTGCACCGGAACGCAAGCAAGAATTACCGTATTTGCCCGAAGTGATCGGCGTCATCACATCGCCCTCGGGTGCTGTAATCCGTGATATTCTGCACCGTTTGCGTGACCGTTTCCCGCGCAAGGTTTTGATTTGGCCCGTCGCCGTTCAAGGCAAGCAATGCGCACCCGAAGTGACGCGCGCGATTGAAGGTTTCAACGCAATGACCAAAGGCGGCGCATTGCCACGACCTGATTTGATCATCGTGGCCCGTGGCGGCGGTTCTATTGAAGACCTTTGGGGTTTTAACGAGGAAAGCGTGGCGCGTGCTGCCGCGGCCTCAGACATTCCGCTGATTTCGGCGGTGGGCCATGAAACCGACACAACCCTGATCGACTTTGTATCGGACCAACGTGCCCCAACCCCGACAGCAGCGGCTGAATTGGCAGTGCCGGTGCGGCTGGAACTGCTGGCTTGGGTGGATGATCAGGACGCCCGCCTGACCCGAGCGGCGACAGGAGCTGTGGATCAACGCAAACAACGTCTGCGTGATCTGGCCCGCGCCATGCCCAATCTTGAAACCTTGCTGGACAATCCGCGCCAACGGCTTGACCGCGCCACGGACCGTTTGCCTGCGGCTTTGGATCGGGTGGCCCAAGTTAAGCGTTTGCAGCTTTCCGAGGTTAGCGGCAGCGTGCGTCCTGCTGCACTGTCACGATTGGTTTCTGAGGCTAAAACTAAACTTGCGGATCGTGCCGGCCGTTTAAATCCAGCCCTTTTAAGTCGCGATACGGATCGCAAAAAAGAAAAGCTTACCCAGATATCTGGCCGACTTACCCGCGTTTCGCAAGGACAGGTCGAGGGATGGCGCAAACGTGTGGAGGCTCTTGAACGCATCCGTCAGACCTTGGGCTACAAAGAAACCTTGATGCGTGGCTATGCTGTTGTGCGTGGCGACGGTGACGTGGTCACCAACAAGGCTGCGGCGAAAAAAGCTACCACCTTGGAAATCGAATTTGGCGATGGTCGTTTCAAATTGGGAACCTCCACAGCACCAGCACGCAAGGCAAAATCTGATAAAACACCGCCGGATCAGGGGTCGCTTTTTTAGGTTTGTTTCATTCCAATTGCGGATAATTCATCAGACCCCGACTTCAGGCCCCAAGCAAACCATCGGTGGATCGCTGCGCTCGACTTCAAACAAAGTGGTCTTGGCCGGGTTGTCCTCTAGCCGCACCATCAAACCGCTTTCGCGTTGATAAACGGCCCAACAATTTGCCTCCTCATTTCCGTCATAGATAAAGCAAATGAGCGGCCCATCCTGATACCAACGCCCCTCTTGGCACGGCCCATTCAACAGCGACCAACGCACGCGCTGGTTCGGCAGGTATTCCTCGGCCCCAATGGCTTTGTTATCAAGCCCGAAATACAAGGTCTTGCCCCTCGAATAGGCGTCAAATGCCGTGGCATCCAAGGGGGTTTCTGCAACCATTGGCGTTGCCAGAACAAGCCACAATAAAAGAAGGGTAATGGGTTTTATCACGACCGTTCCTTAGCGAGCTGTGTCCAACGGATGGCAAGTGGGTCCATGATGTGGCGCCAAAGGCGCGGAAACAGCGCGATCGCCCCCATGGTTGGCAGGCTGTAGGGCAGGCTGGGTGCGTCATCGGGATCGGGCAGCCTTAGGGCAGGGTAGGGCCGCGTGGGGTGGCTGTGATGATCAGAATGGCGCGGGGCGGCCAACATCAGGTAGCTGGACATCCAATGCGGCGCATTCCATGAGTGATGCAGCGCCACGGGGGCCAGTTTTCCATCGGCAAAGCTGGCGCGTCGCAGCCCATAATGCTGCACGTAATCCGACAGCAAAAGCTGAAGCTGCGCGTAGGATGCCAAAACGATCAGCGCCAATAGTCCGCCCCAGCCCCCGATGATAAAGGCAACCGCGAGACTGGTCAGACCGCCACATGTGTAGCTGACATAGGGGTGGCTAAAGCGCGGCGGGTCTTGACGCAGATTTTTGCGCCGATCGCTCTCCATTTCAAAACCTGCCCGGGCCGAGCCGATCCAGGCCCGCTGCGCAAACGTATAAAATGATTCGCCCATTTCTGCAGAATTCGGGTCATGATCCGAGGCGGCGAACCTGTGATGCACCAACAGATGTGCCGAGGTGTGATGCCCGAAAAGCATCGAAATATAGACCCATTTCCCAAGGTTAAACAGACGTCGGTCGCTGCGATGGATCAATTCATGCGCGTTGGAATTGCTGACTTGGCCAAAAAACATGCCGGCTGAGACAAACAACCCAAGAGTGCCGAAGATGCCCAGACTGGCATTCGTGCTCAGCGCCCAAACGACCAGTGCCAAAAGGAAGAAATGCGACACTGCCAACACAGTTGACAATTTGTCTGCGGCCAGAAATTCGCTTTCTGGTTGATCGGCCTCGCTCGCGAACGAGACCATCTGGTCCATCGCAAAGGTGAAAACCGTTATATAGACAACGGCGCTCAACACCCAGCCACCGCCAAATATGGCCGCCAAAGCAATCAGTAGGACGGGCAGCAGGCTCACAATTGCGAACATTTTCATTCGATGTGTCATAAATTTACCTCTTCACGGCCTTCTACCACGTTTTCACGCAAAGCTTTGATAACAAACAAGGACATTGTGTTTCCAAACACAAGCACCAATTCAGGCATATTTGCACCGTCCCTTTTTGCAATTGGGGTGTTATGATCCGGTTAAACGGCAACAAACTACGGAAGTTTTCACATGATGAATAAGACAAGAACTATACGGATGATTGGCCCGAAAGATGTTTAGCGCCGCCGCGTTGTTTGCCTTTGGCGTGGTGGCCGCGGTCATGTATCTGCCGCGTACTTCGAGCCAGATCCGCATGAGCCGTAGCGTTCGAAAAACCTTGCCGGTTGCACTGTTCGCATTGGCCGCCGTTGCCGAAGGTGCGCCGATCTTACTGGTGGCTGCTTTGGCGCTTAGCGCGGTTGGTGATTACGCCCTATCGCGCCCCGCACCAAAAGCATTTCTGGTCGGCATGATCGCCTTTGCTGCCGCCCATCTGGCCTATATCGTCCTTATGATTATGCTCGGCGCCACAGTGAGCGCGGCGCAATGGCCGATCATTATCATCCTGCTGGTTTTTGGCCTGTCGACAGAATGGTGGTTGCGGCCCCACACGGGTGATTTGAAGTGGCCGGTGCGTGCCTATGTCGGTGTCATATTGGTGATGGCGGTGGTGGCCTTAGGTTTGCCTGAAGCGCGGCATGTTGCGATCTGGGGGGCTATGCTGTTTGTGGTCTCGGACCTGATCCTGTCGATCGAGACCTTCGTTTTGAAAGCCGACGATCCACGGCGCAAGCTGGCGGGAAAACTGGTTTGGATCACCTATATTTGTGCGCAAATCGGCCTGTTCTGGGGCCTAGGCGCGCTATAGAGGATGGTCGCGGGCAAAGGCATTCAACGTCAACGGAATGGCCTTGAACTCACGCGCTTTTCCGACACCACGCCATTGAATGGGCTTGGTCAAATAGTCGACCCACCGCATTTTGCCACACCACCTGACCGCCGCTTGCCAAATATCATCGGGATCATGGCTGCGGTAGCCCTTGATCAAGGCCTCCACCTCGGGGCAATCCGCCCCTGTCACCGCATAGGTCGAAAACACCGCCATAACCAAATCTTGCATATGACCTTTAGGTGTGTTGCGTTTGGCGTGAAAGCGTTCAAAATCCAGAAATGTGATGCGCCCGTTTTGCCAGCAAATATCCTTGATCGAAGGACGCCCGTGCGACAGGTTTTTGGCATGCATCAAGGCCAGTTGTTTGCCCGCTGCTTCAAAGGCTTGGCTGTGCCCCGTCCGGCTGCCTGTTGCCCCGTGCAACAGTTGCTTCAAGGACAGCCCACTATCTACAGTGGCAAAATAGTCCGGCCCCTCAGCCACAATGGCTGGCACGGGGACACCGACGTCATGCAGCAAGCGCATCGCCGCGCGTTCCGCCACAAAAGCCCCCTTCGCGTCGCCCTTTTGCAGGCGCATGCGCAGCGATAGTTTTTCCTGTTGCTTGATCCAGATTATCCGGCCTTCATACTCGATCCGGCTGACACGACGCTTGGTTTTTGCGACTTGGCGCTCGATCAGGGCCAGCAAAGTGGCGGGTGTGTTGGGGTTTTGGGGCATATCGGGCTTCACTAAGGGGCAATTTGGCCCCGTAATAAAGCAGATAGTGGGTTTGCCAAGATAATTTGCCCCTCGAACCCCTTCCATCACGTGCCTATGTGACATAATTGATAAGAGATAACGAGGGATCCCAAAAACCATGTCATTCTTTAAGAAACTCAAGAACCGCCTGTTCAAATCGTCATCCAAGCTTGAGCAAGGGTTGGATGAAATCATTGAAGATGGCGGCCAAGAGGAGCTGATTGAAGAGGCGCCCGTGGTTGACGAGGCCCCTTTGGTAGAAGAACGCCTTCCAGAGCCAGAGCCAGAGCCAGAGCCAGAGCCAGATCCAGAGCCAGCTGCGCCTGCGGGCACGCCGACTGAGCCAGAGGCGCTTGTGGAGCCTGCCTTCGAGGCGGTTCCTGAGGTCGTGGCTGAAGTTGTTGAAGATATTGCGACGGAACAGGTTGACGAAGTTGCGGTTGAGGAGATCATCTCACCCGAACCCGAACCCGAACCCGAACCCGAACCCGAACCCGAACCCGAACCCGAACCCGAACCCGAACCCGAACCCGAACCCGAACCCGAACCCGAACCCGAACCCGAACCCGAACCCGAAGCGCCGACCCGCGTTGAGGTCGCGCCGGAACCCGTGGCTGAGGTCAAAAAACCCGGTCTTATCGGACGCCTGTTGGGCCGAAAGGAAGTGGAGCCCGTTGATGCCACGCCAGAAACGGCACCAGTTTCAACACCGTTCAAAAAACGCGACAAGAAAACCGTTATCAAACGGGCGCTGGACGACGACATGTTGGAGCGCATTGAAGAGCTGTTGATCACGGCCGATATGGGCGTGGACACTGCCCTGCGCGTCACAGCCAACATGGCCGAAGGTCGCTTTGGCAAAAAATTGTCGACCGACGAGATCAAACAGCTGCTGGCGGACGAAATCACCCGCATCATGGAGCCCGTGGCCAAACCGCTGCCGATCTACGCCAAAAAACCACAAGTGGTTCTTGTGGTCGGCGTCAATGGGTCAGGCAAAACCACCACCATCGGCAAGTTGGCCAGCCAATTCAAAGCCGCTGGCAAGGACGTTGTGATCGCGGCGGGTGACACGTTCCGCGCTGCCGCCGTCGAGCAATTGCAAGTCTGGGGCGAACGCGCAGGCGTGCCTGTGCTGACGGCCCCCGAAGGATCGGACCCTGCCAGTCTTGCGTTTGATGCGATGACACAGGCCGAGGCCGACGGGGCTGATCTGTTGATGATCGACACCGCTGGACGTCTACACAACCGCGCCGATTTGATGGAAGAATTGTCCAAAATCGTCCGTGTGATCCAGAAAAAAGACCCAAGCGCACCGCACAACACATTGCTGGTGCTGGACGCAACCACAGGGCAAAACGCGCTTAATCAGGTTAAGGTTTTTCAGGAATTGGCCAATGTATCCGGTCTGGTGATGACCAAGCTGGATGGCACCGCCAAGGGCGGCGTTTTGGTCGCGCTGGCCGATAAGTTCGGCCTGCCAATCCATGCCATTGGAGTGGGCGAGCAAATCGACGATCTGGACGCGTTTGACCCCGAAGAATTTGCGCATGCCTTAACAGGGCTTGAGGAATGATAAAGGCGTTGCTCGCCTTAATAGCTCTGCTGGCGGCGCCGATTTCGGGCCATGCTTTTTCGCAGATGCAAACCCATGATTGCGATGCAGCATGGCAAGCAGCCACGGGCGAACAACTGCGTCATAGCCTGTCCAAGGAGGGTTGGTGTCAGGCCCAAAGCCCTGCCGGATTTTCGTTTGATCAGTTCGAATGGCGGGCAGAGGGACTGGAGCAGCTGTTGCAAAATACGCTGCCGCCAACAGCGGTTGCCATCCGCGTCACGGACGCCGATATGCTGAACAAGCTGGGGGTTGATACGAAACCTAATGCGCCCGCCATGCCGATGCAAATTACCCTAGTTTTGCGGCAAAATGTGCAAGCCAAACAAGTGGTAATCGAGACCCTGAAGATCGCAGGGCCAAATGACAACATGGTGACTTTGCAGGGCGTCTTTCATGATGTTGATCTCTCAAGCACCGCTAAAATGCAGGTCAGTCTTGGCAGTGCTAAACTGCGTGACGTGACCATTCTGGGCTTTGGCAATCGCAAGCTGGCGCCGTTCCTGCAGCCCTATATTGGCGACACTTTCCCTGAAAGATCACGTAAACGATCCGCGATGATTGACCAAATCTCGGAATGGCCGAGCCAAAGCTTCCCTACCGCAACAAAACGCGCCATCAAACAGATGATCGCAACCTTGCCAGCCCCAAACGGCACGTTGCATGTGGAGGTTGATACGGGGGCAGGGCTGTCAGCCGCGATCTTTATACAAACATTTGTGATTGGTGGATCGTCAGAGGGGGTGGGCGACCGGATACTCAGCGGCACGGTGTTTCACGCGACATGGGCTAATGCGGAATGAGCGATTGGGTTATCTCGCTGCAAGGCACCGATGCTGGGCACCAAATTGCGATGGGTTTGGCGCTGTTGTCAGCCATCCTGCACGCCATTTTCGGCGCATTGCAAAAGGGCAGCCATGATCCTTGGCTCACCCGCGGCGCGATTGATATTTCTTATGGGCTGATTGCTCTGCCTTTCGCGCTGTTTGTGGTGCCTTGGCCCGAACCGCATATGTGGCTGATCTTTGCTGTCGCCTTTGTTATCCACTGCCTTTACAAATACTTACAGGCCATGGCCTACAGTCGCGGGGCCTATACGGTGGTCTATCCAATCGTGCGTGGCACGGGGCCATTGTTCGCCATCATCGGGGCCTATTTCCTGTTTGGTGAGCGGTTTACCGGCGTGCAATGGTTGGGTGTCTTGGTGCTGCTCTGCGGGATTTACGGCTTGGCGGTGTATAATCTTCGCAACCTGACACAAGGCCGTGAGACCCTGAAAATGGCCCTGATATTCGCGGTTTTGACAGGGCTGCTGGTGTCGACCTACACTACCTATGACGCCTACGGCATCCGCGCCAGCACCGACCCTTTCACCTTTTTGGCGTGGTTTTTCGTGTTTGATGGTCTGTTTTTCATGCCCGCCGTGGCCGTCCTCAAGTATCGCAAAATGCTTGATCCGCCCAAATTGGGGCCCCTAATGACACGCGGCGTGATCGGCGGTGTCATTGCAATCATCAGCTTTGGTGGTATCATTTTGGCCACCCGTCTGGCCAATGTCGGCCAAGTCGCGGTGCTGCGTGAAACCTCGACAGTTTTTGCCGCCGTGATCGGCTATGTGATGCTCAACGAACGGGTCGGGCCACGTCGTTTTACGCTTATGGCATTGATTGCGCTGGGCGCTGTGATAGTTGAACTGGGCGTATAACAGGAGAATGTGATGAGTGACGTTAAAAAGGTAAGCCCGATCGTTAAAATGCTGCTCGAATTGGGCCCAATCGTGGTGTTTTTCATCGCCTACACGAAACTAAAAGACCACAGTTTCAGCTATGACGGTACCGAATACAGCGGGTTCATCGTGGTGACGGCGATTTTTGTGCCACTTCTGGCCTTGACCACCTTCATTCTTTACCGGCTGACCGGAAAAATCTCGGTCATGCAAATCCTGACACTGGTGATAGTGGTGGTGTTTGGTGCTTTGGCGATCTGGTTCAATGACGAACGGTTCTTCAAAATGAAACCAACGATGATCTATCTTTTGTTCGCCGGAATGCTTGGCTTTGGCCTGATGCGCGGTCAAAGCTATCTGCAATTGGTGATGGAAGACGCCATGCCGCTAAAACACCAAGGCTGGATGATCCTGACCAAACGCCTCTGCCTGTTTTTCGCAGCTTTGGCCATAACAAACGAATTCGTATGGCGGACCATGTCAACGGATGCATGGGTCAATTTCAAAGTGTTCGGGCTAACGGCTGCGATCTTTATCTTCTTCATGACCCAAGGCAAATTGATGCAACAATACGCCGTTGATTCAGATGAAACCTAACCTCATTTTTGTTCTATAAATATCCGCGCCGCAGGCATGAATTCTCTCTCACCAACGGCGCGGCATAAATCAACCTTTGCGCTTGAACAACAATTCTTGCGCCTTTTTGTCGTCTTGCAAGTTGCTGCGCATATCCGCCGCCACCGCCCGTCCAGCAATCACACCCTCGCGTGCACCGACAAGCTTTAGCCAGCGCGCCATATGCGGCTTGTCGTCCAATGTGGATTGTTGCCCTTCCCAAAGCGTAGCCCAAGACCAGATCGCCATGTCAGCGATGGAATAAAAATCCCCTGCCACATATTCATTACCCGCCAACTGTCGATCCAACACACCATATAGCCGCGCGGTTTCTGCACGATAGCGGTCTTTGGCGTAAGGCAGGTCATGCGGTGGGTCCATCATCGGCGCGTATTTCAGGAAATGATGCGCTTGCCCCGCCATCGGTCCAAGCCCGCCCATTTGCCACATCAACCATTCGTCAACAGCTATGCGTTCACGCTCGTTACTGCCGTAAAACCTGCCGGTTTTTCGGGCCAAATATTGCAGGATCGCGCCCGATTCAAAAATTGATATTGACGCGCCATCCGGCCCGTCAGGGTCTACAATCGCTGGCATACGGTTGTTGGGGGCGATCTTTAGAAAATCAGGTTTAAACTGATCACCCGCTCCAATATTCACCATATGCAACGTATAAGGCAGGTCCATTTCCGCCAGCGCAATACTGATTTTCCAGCCATTTGGGGTCGGCCAATAATAGAGATCAATCGGTTCTGTCATGTTAATGCTCCTTGAGTTCCCGCCAACTTGATCGGGATTTTGGCAAAAGGGCAAGGTTGTAATTATCAACAAGTCTTGACCACAAGGCACGCAAACAGTATTCCCCTGTTTGTGGCGATTTGTTACCGGATTGCGGGCCACGTTAAACATGCCGCTAAAGAGGGAAGGGTCATTGCGCCTCGTACCTTTACCGGTCCGAGGTTTTTTTGTGCCTGACGAGGCGCGGTAAGGATGATGAGATGAAGAACGATTGGAACGCACGCACCAAATTGGTGCATTCGGGCACACGACGCAGCCAATATGGCGAAGTTTCTGAGGCGATTTTTCTAACCCAAGGCTTTGTCTACGACACAGCCGAGGACGCCGAGGCACGGTTCATTGAAACCGGCGAAGACGAATTCATTTACGCGCGCTACGGCAACCCGACTGTGCGCATGTTCGAAGAACGCATCGCGGCGCTAGAGGGCTGCGAAGATGCCTTTGCCACCGCCTCCGGCATGGCGGCGGTGAACGCGGCGCTGACCTGCGGTTTGAAATCCGGCGATCACGTGGTTGCGGCCAAGGCGCTGTTCGGCTCGTGCCTTTACATCCTAGAGGACGTTCTGGCCCGCTTTGGGGTCGAGGTCACGCTGGTCGATGGCACCGATCTGGCAGCATGGAAAGCGGCTCTGCGCAGCGACACCAAATTGGTGTTCTTTGAGAGCATCTCCAACCCGACGTTGGAATTGATCGACATCCAAGCCGTGTGTGATCTGGCCCATAAGGTCGGCGCATTGGTGGTGGTGGACAATGTGTTCGCAACGCCGATCTTTTCCAATGCCTTTGATCTGGGCGCTGACGTGGTGATCTATTCCACCACCAAACACATCGACGGTTCTGGCCGCTGTTTGGGCGGCGTCATTTTGGGCAGCCGCGACTTTATCCGCGGCACGCTGGAGCCTTACCTGAAACACACCGGCGGCTCGATGAGCCCGTTCAACGCTTGGGTGATGCTCAAGGGTATGGAGACTTTGGATTTGCGGTGCCGCGCCATGGCCGACTCTGCGCTGATAATTGCCAAAGCAATTGATGGTCATGAGAAACTGGCCCGCGTCGTGCATCCTTTCCTGCCCAGCCACCCGCAGGCCGAGCTGGCCCAGCAGCAGATGACATCCGGAAGCACCATGCTGGCGATTGATCTGAAAGGCGGGCAGGCGGCTGCGTTCAAGTTCTTGAATGCACTGGAAATTTGCACGATTTCCAACAATTTGGGCGATGCCAAATCCATCGTCACCCATCCCGCAACCACGACCCATCAGCGCCTACCAGACGAGCAGAAAATCGATCTGGGCATCACGCCTGGCTTGGTGCGCATCAGCATTGGCTTGGAAGATGTGGACGATCTGACCCGCGACATCCTAAACGCCTTGATGGCGGCATAGGCGTCACTTACGTCGGTTACAGTTGGTATATTTCGCGCGATCCCCTACATTAAGGGGTGAACGCGGAATAATCAGGAGCGGCAATGAACATTCAGCCCCCAAAAGACAGCACTGACGCTGACCGGCAAAAGGCCGAGGCTGCACTTGCGACTTTGCGCGACTGGGCGGCGTCCGTCACGGCCATCGAGGTGGCCCAGCTGGACCCCGCGATTGCACGTCTACTGCCCGAAAACGAAGTGTCTAACTACCCCGCATTGGCGCGTGCCTACCCCGAAGAATTCGCGGTGGATGAGGCCTATAAGGCGTCATTACCTGATCTGCAAAACGGCCCCGAAAGCCTGATCAAAGGTGCCAAACGCCATATCCAACATGTCGGGATTTCCAATTTCCGCCTGCCGATCCGGTTCCATTCCCGCGACGGCGCTGACCTGCGGCTGGAAACCTCCATCACGGGCACAGTCAGCCTTGAGGCAGGCAAAAAGGGCATCAACATGTCGCGCATCATGCGCACCTTTTATGGCCACGCCGAAAAAACCTTTAGCTTTGATGTGATCGAGGCCGCGTTGAATGACTATAAAACCGATCTCGACAGCTTTGACGCCCGCATCCAGATGCGGTTTTCCTTCCCAGCGAAGGTGAGATCTTTACGATCGAAACTTGAGGGCTATCAATATTACGATATCGCGCTGGAGTTGGTTGAAATTAAAGGAAAAGTCCAAAAGATCATCCACTTGGACTATGTTTATTCCTCAACCTGCCCCTGTTCGCTCGAGCTGTCGGAACACGCCCGCCAAACCCGCGGCCAACTGGCAACACCGCATTCGCAGCGCTCAGTGGCACGGATATCGGCGCAGATGATTCCGGGCGAAAACCGTCTGTGGTTCGAAGACCTGATCGAGATTTGCCGCACAGCCGTGCCGACCGAAACCCAAGTCATGGTAAAACGCGAAGACGAGCAAGCCTTTGCAGAACTCAACGCCGCCAACCCGATCTTTGTTGAAGACGCGGCGCGCCTGTTCTTTGAAGGGTTGCAAAAAGACGAGCGGATCGGCGATTTTCGTATCATCGCCAGCCACCAAGAAAGCCTGCACAGCCACGATGCCGTCAGCATTCTGACTGAGGGCGAGACATTTGTGTCCGACAGTCTGGACCCCAAACTGTTCAACACGCTGTTTCATGTCGGTTAAAAACAAACGTCCACTGGGTGAATGGACATGATTTACATCACCCAGTTGATCTATGTGAACACTGACCAAGAACAGGTGTTCGCCGAATTCGAGCGCTTAGCTATTCCGTTTATTGCCAAGCACAATGGCACGCTGATGCTGCGTGTCAGGCCGAGTGATACAGCCATTATCGAGAGTGCAATCGAAGCCCCATATGAGGTTCACATTGTTCAGTTTGGCAGCAATCAGGACCTTGAAAATTTCATGGCTGACCCCGCGCGCAAAGCGTTTTTACACCTCAAAGATCAATCAATTCGGGAAGCCATTTTGATAAAGGGTGAATTGGTTTAGCCAAATCAGGTTCATTTCCTGAACCCGTCACGAATTTGCTGAATTCATACCCCGCTTAGAGGCGGCATAGAACTGATACCGCTTGACAGATTTCCCTGACACAGCCAAGCCTAGGCGCTATGTTTGATCTGCGTCCTGTGGGATTTATTATTGGCCAATTGGCCGCCTTGCTTGGGGTCACGATGTTGATCCCGATGGCAGTTGATATTCTGTATCAAAACGGCCATTGGCAGGTGTTCCTTGAAAGCGCAATTATCACCGTGTTGCTTGGCGGCATGATCGCGCTGGCCTCGGCCAATCGCAATCGCGAAGGGCTCAGCATTCAGCAAACCTTTTTACTGACCACCGGCGTTTGGTTGGCGCTGCCAATCTTTGGCGCCCTGCCTTTTATGTTTGGCGAACTCGACGCACGTGCGGTGGACGCGTTTTTTGAGGCGATGTCAGGCCTGACAACAACCGGATCAACGGTGTTCTCCGGACTGGATGCGATGCCCGAAGGCATCTTGCTGTGGCGCTCCATGTTGCAATGGTTTGGCGGCATTGGCATCATTGTTGTGGCCATGGTGTTCCTGCCGGAATTGCGCATCGGCGGCATGCAAATCTTTAAATCAGAAGCCTTTGATACAATGGGTAAAATCCTACCCCGCGCGGCACAGATATCCGCCCGTATTTCAACGATTTATCTGGGGCTGACACTGGTTTGTTTCCTAACTTACCTGTCTGTCGGTCTGCCCGGGTTTATGGCGTTGAACCATGCGTTGACCACCATGTCGACGGGTGGATTTTCAACCCATGATGCCTCATTCGGGCAATATCAGGGCGCGCCCGAATACGTGGCCTCTGTGTTCATGATCTTGGCCAGTCTGCCGTTTGTGCGCTATGTGCAAATGGTCTCAGGCTCAACCCGACCGTTGTTTTTGGACAGCCAAATACGGGCCTATCTAACCACCATCGCGACGCTGATTGTCTTGGTGACAGCCTACCGCATTGTGGCCAATAACGACCATTTTGAACACGCTCTGCGCGAGGCCTTGTTCAACATCACTTCGATCATTTCGGGGACCGGATATGCCAGCACGGATTATCAATTGTGGGGACCTTTCCCCATTGTGTTGTTTTTCTTTATCGGGCTGATTGGGGGCTGCGCGGGCTCGACCGCATGCTCTGTCAAAATATTTCGCTATCAGCTGTTATTTGCAGCTATTCGCGCCCAGATTTCGAAAATCCACTCGCCCCACGGCATGTTCCGCCCCCGTTATGACAAACGCCCAGTTTCCGAGGATGTAATTTCATCGGTGATGGCATTCTTCGTGATGTTCGTTGTGACAATCGGCGTGCTTTCGGTGCTGCTGGGGGCGACGGGACTGGATTTTGTGACCTCGGTATCGGGTGCCGCTTCGGCGATTGCAAATATCGGACCGGGTTTGGGCGACACCATTGGCCCTGCCGGAAATTACGCGACATTGAATGATCCGGCCAAATGGATGCTGGCAGCAGGCATGCTGATTGGACGATTGGAACTGCTGGTGGTTTACACCATCTTGACTGTCAGATTTTGGAGAGGCTAAGCAATGAGCAAACGACCCCTAGGCGCGAATATTTCCCACATGCTAAAGGCACGTGGCGTCGATGTGATTTTTGGCATCCCAGGGGTGCATAATGTCGAACTTTATCGCGGCATCGAAGAGGCTGGCATCACCCATGTCTTGGCCCGTCACGAACAGGGCGCAGGCTTTATGGCCGATGGTTATGCGCGCGCAACGGGCAAGCCGGGCGTGGCCTATGTGATCACCGGACCGGGCCTGTGCAATATCATGACTCCCATGGGGCAGGCTTATTCTGACAGCGTGTCGATGCTGGTGATTTCATCCTGTTTGGAAACCAAAGATACCGGCATGGGCCGTGGCCGCCTGCATGAGATGCTTGACCAAGAGGCCGCCGCTGCCACGGTGTGTGACTGGTCCAAAACCGCGCCCGATGCCGCCGCCGCCTACCGTTTGATCGACAAAGCATTCGCCGAGTTTTCCGCCAAACGCGCCCGTCCAAAACACATACAGGTGCCGATTGATGTGTTGGGTGCCCCTGCAAATGCGGCCCCCGATCAACCCATATCTCCTGCCAAACCCATCGCCCGTCCCGAAGACGTTGCAGCAGCAGCGGAATGGTTGCTGGGCGCAAAGCGTCCGATGTTTGTATTCGGCGGCGGGGCGATTGGCGGGTTCGAAGCGGCGCGAAAACTGGTGCGCCTGACCCGTGCCGCCAGCATGTGCACATTCGCAGGCCGTGGCATTATCGCGCCGGATTATCCGCTTAACTTTGGCCCCTGTTTGGCCAAAGCCGACAGCGCGCTTGAATTGGCCAAGGCTGATCTGGTGCTCTGTATCGGCACCGAACTGTCCGAAACGGACCTGTGGCGCAACCATCTCGGCTATGACGCGCCGATGATCCGCGTTGATATCGACACCCATTCATTGGCCGATGATCATATTGCCGACCTGCCCATCATGGGGGACGCGGCTGCGTTTTTGTCGGATCTGTGTGATTTGGTCGAGGGTCACAATGTGACCACCGATTGGAGTGCCAAGAACGTCGCGGCCGCCAAATCCGCCTATGAGGCCGAAACTGACGCCGCCCGCCAAGGGATCGCGCCGATCTGTGCGGCCATGGCCGAGGCCCTGCCTAAAGGCACTTTGATCTATTCTGACATGACGCAGTTTGCCTATGTGTCTAAGGAAATATACCCGCTGGATCGCCCCAATCTGTGGCACCACCCTTATGGCTTTGGCACGCTTGGCTACGGGTTGCCAGCCGCCATCGGTGGCAAAATTGGACGCCCCAACACGCCCGTTGTGGCGATCGCTGGGGACTATGGTTTTCACTACACCATGCAGGAATTGGGCGTGGCGGTTGAACTGGGTCTCAGCCTGCCGATCATCCTGTGGGACAATGGCAAGCTGAAGGAAATCGAGGACAGCATGGTGCGCAGCCAAATCGCGCCCAACGCGGTGATCGCCCAGAACCCTGATTTTTGCGCCTTGGCGCGGGCCTTTGGGGCGCAAGCCGCGGCCCCCCAAACACTGGCAGATTTCCAGCAGGCACTGAAAGACGCGCTTAAGGCCGATGGCCCGACGTTGATCTACGTGACGCCCGATATTAAAGGCTGATATTCTAACGCTGGGACAGTGCCAACCGCATGCCAAACGCAATGAACACCGCCCCAAGGCTACGGTCTAGCCATAGTCCAATGCGGGGCGAAGAGCGCAGCTTGCCAGCCAATTTGCCACCGATAAGAACCAGCGGGGGTTCGATAAAGGCGGCCACTACAATAATTAGGCAGCCATGCAAAAACAGTTGTGCCCAGACCGGACCGGCGCCAGCCTCCACAAACTGTGGTAAGAACGCCAAAAAGAACATCGCCAATTTTGGGTTCATTAGGGCCACGATCAGGCCCTGTCTGTATATGCGTGTGAATTTGGGTGACATCTTGGTGCCGTCCGAAATGAAGCCGCTGCCATCAGAGCGCAACGCCGCAATGCCAAGCCAGATCAGATAGGCTGCACCGACCCATTTCACCACTAAAAACACTGTGGCAGAGGCCGCCAATACCGCCGCCAAGCCCGCGGCTGCCATCAATACATGGCCAAACACCCCGGTCCAAACCCCCGCCAATGCGGCAAAGCCTGATCGAGGTCCGCCGCGCACAGTTTGCCCAAGGATGAACGCAATATCAGGGCCAGGGGCCAGGTTCAAAAGTGCCGCAGCCGTCAGAAACGTGCCCCAGTGTAGCAGGGAATAATCAAACATCGCGTCTCCTTACCAGCAGCTGACCAATACGGTCATATCGCCGCCAATCGTGGTCAGATCAATCGGGGTCAACGCCCCGCCGGACTGTGAAGCCGAGATCGTGACGCCGTTTTCAGACAGGGCAGCGCCCATCGCTTCGGAACTGATGGCAAAGCTCACGCCCTCGGGCAATTGCTGACCGTTGCTTTGGGTCTTTGGCAAAAGCATGCCCAAAACACTGCCCGTCATATCAAAAACCGGACCACCCGCGTCACCGTCCTGCGCCGTCACAACAAGGCGACGCAACTCGACCTCACCCTTAAGGCCTCGAATATCACCCAGCTTGCCAAAGGTCATTGTTGAGGCGCCCAACACGCCCTCATAGGCATAGCCTGATATCGCGATTTCCGAATTTATACGTGGAACTGCGGTGCGAAAATTCGCGTGGCTTGTGGGCGACAGGCTCTCAAGCGGAGTCAGCAACGCGATGCCAAGAGCGGCGTCCGTAAACGAAACTTCGGCGTCATAGCTGTCATCCAGCGAAATCCGGCTGCAATTTTGCACAGCCTCAATCGTGGTCAAAACCCGTCCGCCCGCATCGACATAAAACCCTGAGCGCGACACCGTGGGCGTTCGAATTTCCAGACCCGCCAGCAGATCAATGCGCTGATCTGGTGAGGCTTCTCCCAATGCGTCAGACAGGGCTGTTTCGCCAATCGGTTTAAAGCTGGCCTTCATCTCTTCAATCACCCGACCACGGCGTTTTTCGTCGCCCGTTGGCCAGATCAATGTAAAACCTTTGACCATCCCGCCCTTTAGCGCGGCATAGGTGTAGGATTGGATGTTTGCGTCTTGCCCGGTCAGGGTAAAGCTGTTGTCACGGCGGTTGCGCTCGCCTTCGGTTGGTACAATCGCCAGTGTCTGCATGATGTCATAAAGGCCAAACAACGACGATTTGTCACCGATTTGCGAGATCAGCAAAACCCGTACACCGTTGTCAGCTTTGGAGCGGTAATGCACAAATGGTGGCTCGTATTTGTCAAACTCAACCAGCGCCGTCGGGATTTTGATCTCAATTCCTGCGGCATCTTCAACGATCATTTCCATGCCGATTCCAGCCAAAATAGCGTTGTAGGATTTGATCAACTCCGCACGTTGCTTGGTGGTCAAAATGCCAGTTTCGTCAAAACCCATCGCAGCCTGATAGGCCGCCATAGCACCACGTGTGCCACGGCCAAATGCGCCATCAATGGCCGAGTTGTAAAACCCTTCCCATTGCAATGCGACCTGCAGTAATTTGCGTGCATCACGATCCAAAAGGGTTTCTGATTTACGGGCTTGGCGTGGGGTTTCATCGACGGGTGGTGCTGGCGGGGTTGGCGCTTCAACCACGGCCACTTCTGGCGTTGTTTCAGTTGTCTCTGTTTGGGAAGTCTCGGCAGGATCAGCCGCAGGCGTTTGGTTGCGCGTGTCAGCCCCAACTGGCCAAAACTGCTGTCGAAACGCCGCGCCATCAACCACGAAACTATCGCGAGGGATTAGGTTTTCTTGACGCAGCTGATTAAGATGGGCCTCAGCGCCATTGGCGGTGAACGGTCCCAGTGCAATCGCGTACCAACCGGAGCCAATAGAAAATCCATTCACATTCTGGAAAACTCCGGCATATGCACGTGCGCGGGCCTGACCTTGGCGCAGGCTTGGCTGGGCCTCGATCTGGATCCACGATGATTGTTGCGCCTCGGCCGGTCCGGATAGGACCACAAAACACGTAAAAAATACCCAAACGAAAAATTGTTTCATATTACCCCTCAAGCGCACAAAAATTCTGGCGCGGAATCATTTCCCCTTAAGTAGCGACATGATTTGTATTTTGCACCCCATTTTTGCCTCAAACCTAAGGGATTGCACCGCCGCTACCTATACTGCGGATTTCATGTTAGGTGAAAGCGTCGCAGAGGAGGCCGTGATGACCGATACGCTTGACCCTGAAAATTGGCCGGAATTTCGCCAAACCGCCCATGAATTGTTAGACGCCGCACTGGATAAAATGCAGGGCGCCTCCGACGGGCCTGTCTGGCAACCTCTGCCCATGTCCTTAAAGCAAACCATGCAAGCACCATTGCCAAGCCAAGGCGCTCAGGCGAGGGCGGTTGAACAGCAATTGAAGGCGCTTTTGCCTTATGGGGTTGGCAATACCCATCCACGGTTCTTTGGCTGGGTGCATGGGGCAGGGACGCCCACTGGGGTGCTCGCCGACATTGCCGCGGCCGCAATGAACGCCAATCTGGGCGGGCGGGATCACGGCGCGATGTATGTTGAAAAACAAGTTGCTGCCTGGGTGCGCGAGATGTTCAGCTTTCCGGTTGGCGCCAGCGGGTTGGTGGTGTCAGGAACATCCATGGCGACGATCATTGCGCTTAAAACGGCACGGGATTCGGCTCTTGGCAGCGCGACGCGGCAATCCGGTTTCGGTAAATCGCGTTTGGTAGGCTATGCCTCCAATCAAGCCCACAACTGCGTGGCGCGGGCCTTTGATTTGCTGGGTTTGGGCACGGATGCTTTACGGGCTGTGCCAGTGAATGCAGCCTATGAAATGGACGTGGAAGCACTCAAGGCAATGATCAAAGAGGACCGCGCGGCGGGATATCAACCGTTCCTGATTGTCGGCACCGCAGGCAGCGTCAATGTTGGCGCCTTCGATGATTTGGACGGTTTGGCTGATCTGGCTGCGGCTCACAAAATGTGGTTGCACATCGACGGAGCATTCGGGGCGGCAGGCATCTTGTCCGAGACATTGCGCCCCCGCCTAAAAGGTATCGAACGCGCGGATTCCTTAGCCTTTGATTTCCACAAATGGCTGCACGTGAACTATGACGCGGGCTTTGTTTTGATCCGTGACGGCGCGGCGCATCTGGCGGCCTTCTCGAGCCGCCCTGATTATTTGCAAGCCGCCGAGCGTGGCTTGGCAGCGGGCAACCCGTGGCCAGTGGAATATGGCCCAGAACTGTCGCGCGGCTTTCGGGCGCTGAAAATTTGGACCCAAATCGCCAGTCACGGCACCGACGCGCTGGGCGCGATGATTTCGAAAAACTGCGCCCAAGCCCAGTTGCTCGCGGCCCTCGTCACAGCCCACCCGGACCTAACCCTACTGGCCCCTGTTACCAGCAGTGTCCTTTGTTTCCGCTATGGCGACAATGATGCCATAAACGGCGAGATTGTCATGCAATTACAAGAAAACGGCCTCGCCGCCCCCTCGGTCACCACGCTGGACGGACAAGTGGCGATCCGCGTGAACATCACTAACCACCGCACGCAAGACGCGGATATGGTGCTGTTGGTGGATGAGGTGGTGAGGGTTGGGAAGGCCCTAGCAGATCGCTAGGGCGTGGTGTTCTGCATCGGTTGGCCATTTAGGCAGAACACCAGATCGCGTGCGGTGTTTATTTCCCCAGTGAACGGGTTCTCATTCGAATAATCAATTGAGCGCCCCGTCCTAAATGCCAAAACTTCCATCACGTCCTCATGGAGATCGTCTGGATCCATCCCATAATCTTTAAACAGGTCATCGTCAGGCATGATTGGGATGTTCTTGCCATCAACCATATTGAACTCTGCCAACCCCTCGTAAACGGCGCGAATGATATATGGGTCCACTGATCTTCGATCAAATGAGCGTGCAAATTCGCAAATCGATAGGCCTTCCCGTTCCAAAGCTATTTTGCGACTCTCGCGTGTTCGGGCGGCAGAGCGCATCGCAACAACAATGCCAAAGACAAGAAACACTGGCAGAAGCACAGGCTCTTGCCAGCTCATTGCGATGGCCATTGCGACGAAAGTAACGCCCATAAAATCGAGCGCTCTTTCTTGAAAATACCCGAGAGCGGGGTGCTTTGGCATATTCCGTGAAAATGGTCTCATGGGGGCAACATAGCCCTTAGGTAACAATTTCGCAATGTGAGGGCTGTTATCTGTTGCTTATTGGATAATGTTCTTGCTGTTGATAGGCACTCGCCAATTGACCCCCCCCGCCACATTGCCTATTTGAAACCGAACCGCCAACACACCCGCCAAAATCTTTGAGGCCAACATGACCGATAAACCCCGCAGCTTTCAGGAAATCATCCTGCGTCTCCAATCTTATTGGGCGGCCAAGGGCTGTGCCGTGTTGCAACCCTATGACATGGAAGTTGGCGCTGGCACGTTCCATCCTGCCACCACTTTGCGCAGTTTGGGCAGTAAGCCATGGGCCGCCGCTTACGTTCAACCCTCGCGCCGCCCCACCGATGGGCGTTATGGTGAAAATCCGAACCGTTTGCAGCATTACTACCAATATCAAGTGCTGATCAAACCCTCACCGCCCGATTTGCAAGCGCTCTATCTGGGCAGCCTTCAGGCCATCGGCATCGACATGGACCTGCACGACATTCGTTTTGTCGAGGACGACTGGGAATCCCCGACGCTTGGCGCTTGGGGCTTGGGCTGGGAGGTCTGGTGCGACGGTATGGAAGTCAGCCAGTTCACCTATTTTCAACAGGTCGGTGGCCATGATTGCCATCCGGTATCCGGTGAATTGACCTACGGGTTGGAACGCCTTGCGATGTATGTGCTGGGCGTCGATCACGTGATGGACATGCCTTATAATGACCCCGACGCGATCATCCCGCTGAAATACGCCGATGTGTTCAAACAAACCGAGCAAGAATACTCGCGCTGGAACTTTGACATCGCCAACACGGATGTGTTGCTGAAGCAATTCGAAGAAGCCGAAACCGCCTGCGCCGACATTTTGGACCACCCCTATGAGGACCCAAAAACCGGCAAACGCATCGTCATGGTGCATCCGGCCTATGATCAAGCGATCAAAGCCAGCCACCTGTTCAACCTGCTAGATGCGCGCGGCGTCATTTCAGTCACCGAACGCCAAGCCTATATTGGCCGTGTCCGTGCCCTGACCAAAAAATGCGCCGATGCGTTTGTGGAAACCGACGCTGGCGGATGGGCTGCACAATGAGCGGCGGGAAAATGGGCGGTAAAATAGTAGGAGTGGGTCTTTTGGTTGTGGCATTGGTCGCGGGCGTCTCGCTCTATTACCTGCAGGTTTACGCCTTCTATGACGAAATCAAACAAGACGCCGCCGTGGTCGAGCTGACCTCGATCTACTCGGGCGAACCCGAAGAAATCATCGCCGATGATTTTGTGGGCATCGACAGCACCTCATCGCCCATCCGGTATCGTGGCTGCTTCACCACGCCCATGTCCCAAGCCCTGCTGTCTGAGACCTACGTGTCCTACGACAAGGCCGTGCCACTGATCGGCCCCGGCTGGTTCCCTTGCTTTGACGCCAAGGCCATTGGCACAGACCTAGAAGAGGGCCTCGCCCTGCCGTTCCTCTCAAAGGCCGATGTGTCAAACGGCGTCGACCGCGTTGTGGCAATCTACCCCGACGGGCGCGCCTTTATCTGGCACCAACTTAACGACAAATTTGCGGAATAGACCTCATGCCTGACCTGTTGATCGAACTGTTTAGCGAAGAAATTCCTGCCCGTATGCAAACGCGTGCCGCGGCTGATTTGAAACGTCTGGTGACGGATGGCTTGGTCGAGGCGGGACTTACTTACGCCTCAGCTGGCGCATTTTCAACGCCGCGCCGCCTGACATTGTCCATCGACGGCCTGCTGGCGCAATCGCCAACCACCGTTGAAGAACGCAAAGGCCCCCGCGTCGACGCCCCCGAAAAAGCCATTGAGGGTTTCCTTCGTGGTGCTGGCGTGTCCCGTGATGATCTAGAAATCCGCGACGAGAAAAAGGGCCAAGTGTTCTTTGCCAGCATCGAAAAGCCGGGTCGTCCGGCGGCCGATATCATCGCGCAAGTGCTGGAAAAAACCATCCGTAATTTCCCGTGGCCCAAATCCATGCGCTGGGGGTCAGGCACTTTGCGTTGGGTGCGCCCGCTGCATTCGATCATCTGCATTTTGAACGATGAGGCCGGCACCGCGGTCGTGCCGCTGGACATCGACGGCATCACCTCAGGTGACAGCACCCATGGTCACCGCTTTATGGGGCAGGGCGCACTGACCGTGACCTCATTCGACGACTACGCTGCCAAACTCAAATCCGCCCATGTGATCCTCAGCGCCAGCGACCGTGCAGAACACATCTGGGCCGACGCCACCAACCAAGCCTTTGCCCAAGGGTTCGAAGTGGTCGAAGACGCCGCCCTGCTGGCCGAGGTCGCCGGACTGGTTGAATGGCCCGTCGTGTTGATGGGTGACATCGCCGAAGACTTCATGGGCTTGCCCGTCGAAGTGCTGCAAACCTCGATGCGCGAGCATCAGAAATTTTTCAGCGTAAAAAACCCAAAAACCGGCCGGATTGAGAAATTCATCACAGTGGCCAATCGTGAAACCACTGATGGAGGCAAAACCATCCTTGCAGGCAACCAAAAAGTGCTGTTTGCACGGCTTTCAGACGCCAAGTTCTTTTGGGAGAACGATCTGCGCGTGTCACTGGCTGACATGGCCGCGAAACTGGATAACGTCACCTTCCATAACAAACTTGGCAGCCAAGCCGATCGCATCAAGCGCATCGCTGATCTGGCCCGCGAAATCGCGAAACCCGTCGGTGCCGACCCAGAATTGGCTGTCAAAGCCGCCGAGATCGCCAAGGCGGACCTGTCCAGCGAAATGGTCTATGAATTCCCTGAACTACAAGGCCTGATGGGCCGCTATTACGCGCAGGCCGCAAACCTGCCCCAAGACGTCGCCAACGCCTGCGAGCAGCATTACTCGCCGCTTGGACCGTCAGATGATGTCCCAAGCGAACCAACCTCGATTGCCGTGGCGCTGGCCGACAAGATCGATACCCTGACAGGTTTTTGGTCGATCGACGAAAAACCAACCGGCTCCAAAGACCCTTTCGCCCTGCGCCGCGCGGCTCTAGGCGTGATCCGGCTGGTGCTGGACAACAACGTGCGCTTGAATGTTGACCGCTATGTGGATTCGCAACTGTTGCGCCATAATCTGCAAGCCGGTGGCGATGCGATGCTGCAAGACATGCTGGATGAAATCGCCGACCACGGGCTGTTCGGCGCCGCAATCCGCGAGGTTTTGGAACGCTTTGATGGCGAAGCCCCCGAAGCGGTTCGCGATCTGGAGAGCCAAGTCCCCGACATGTCCTCCAATCTTCTCTCCTTCTTCCATGATCGCCTTAAGGTCTATCTAAAAGACCGTGGCATCACCCATGATGTGATCGACGCCTGCCTTGCAATGCCAGGCAATGACGACCTGACCTTGCTGGTGAAACGCGCCGAGGCACTGCAGGCGTTCATGGCCACCGATGATGGCGAAAACCTGCTGCAAGGCGTCAAACGCGCCTCCAACATCCTGACGGCTGAAGAAAAGAAAGACGGCGTGGAGTATTCCTACGGCGCGGATGTCAAATTTGCCGAAACTGACGAGGAACGCGACCTGTTTAAAGCGCTCGAAGCCGCAGAGGCCACCATCGCGCCGGCGCTAAAATCCGAGGATTTCGCCACCGCTATGACCGCTATGGCAACCCTACGTGCGCCCATCGATGCTTTTTTCGACAAGGTCCAGGTCAACACTGACAACACCACAGTGCGCCGCAATCGCCTAAACCTACTGTCGCAAATTCGTAAAACCTGCACTTCAGTTGCCGATATCTCAAAGCTTGAGGGCTAAGCTCTTTATTTTTGTTCCCCAAATATCCGCGCCGCAGGCATAGAATCTTTTTACTCCCCCGCCAGCACCCGCTATGGTGCCCTTAACGCGTGGAAATTTTCCACCGCGCTTGCAACAAACAGGCCAGCATCATGGGTTTTATCGAGATCACACCAACCGCGCCCATCGGGCCAAAAACCCATGGCGGGCGAGCGAAGTGCTTGCAACGGCTGATCCGGCTGGACATGCCTGTGCCCAAAACCCTTGCGCTGTCGTTCGAGGCCGTGCACGAAATTGCAGCAGGCGAGCCCGCCAACACCGACGCGATGATGCAAGCCTTTGGCGACACGGCGCTGGTCTCCGTGCGCCCTAGTTCAGAAGACCCTGATTGGGGTGGGCCCGGAGCGATTTTGAACATTGGCATGAACGCAACGCGCCACAAAGCCCTATCAGACGAGTTGGGCGAAGCCGCTGCCAATACGCTTTACCTGCGGTTCATCCGCTCGTTTGCGGTTCATGTGGCGCGGCTTGATCCGGATATGTTTAATCTGCCCGACGCCCCCAGCAACGAGGCGCTGCAAAATATGTTGCGGGCCTATAGCGATGAAACCGACGCAGAATTTCCGCAAGATCCAGCCGTTCAATTGAGCGCTGTGCTGCGGTCGATGGCGCGGGCATGGCTCGGCACCACGGCGCGATTGTTACGCCAAGCCAAAGGCGCGCCTGCGGATGCGGGGCTGGGGTTGATTGTGCAGGAAATGGCTTTGGGGGTCGGGGTCGGTGAATGCGGCTCTGGCGTGATCCAGTTTGTCGATGCCTTAACTGGGTTGGCCAAAACCAAAGGCCGCTATCTAAGCCAAAGCCAAGGACGCGACGCGCTTATGGGCGACCACGGCGCACTTTATCTTACACATGATAAACGCGGGCCCTCGCTTGAGGATATCTGCCCGGATTGCCTCTCGGCGCTCGTTGGGTTTGGTGACGTTATCCGTCAAAGACTGCGCGAAGAAATGCAGATCGAGTTCACCATCACCAACAATTGCCTCAAGATTTTGGACGCGGTCCGCATCCCGCGTCGCCCACGTGCGGCGGTGCGTATCGCGGTTGCATTGGCCGAGGATAAGATCATCAGCCAACAAGAGGCCTTGATGCGCATTGAGCCCCGCGCCCTAAGTGAATTGATGCACCCGCAAATTGACCCTGACGGTATCCGCGACATGTTCCAGCAAGGCATCGCCGCAAGCCCAGGTGCCGCCAGCGGGCGTATTGTGTTCACCGCCAATGAGGCCCAAGCCAGTGCGGCACGGGGCGAATCCTGCATTCTGGTACGTCGCGAAACCACACCTGAGGACGTGCGCGGCATGCATGCAGCAGCTGCCGTTTTGACCGTTAAGGGCGGCATGACCAGCCACGCTGCGGTGATTGCGCGCGGTATAGGTCTGCCTTGTGTGGTGGGCGCCATGGGGATGACGCTTGATAGCCGCGAAAAGACCCTGACGGGCGAAGATGGCCGCCAATTCTTTGAGGGGGATATCATCACCATTGACGGCACTTCGGGCCAAGCCTTGGCCGGTGCGCCTGCGATGTTAGAGCCCGCATTAGACGGGGCATTTGCCACTTTAATGAAATGGGCTGGCGAAGCCTGTGACATCGGCATTCGCGCCAACGCTGACACCCCCGCCGACGCCCGTATTGCCCGCGAGTTTGAGGCTCAGGGTATTGGGCTTTGCCGCACAGAGCACATGTTCTTTGAACAAGACCGCCTCACGGTGATGCGCGAAATGATCTTTGCCGACACCTCTGAGGACCGCGCCGAGGCCTTGGGGCAATTGCTGCCCATGCAGCGCGAAGATTTCGTCGAACTGTTCGAAATCATGCAGGGCAAACCTGTCTGCATTCGCCTGCTGGACCCGCCGCTACACGAATTTCTGCCGGCAAACCGCGAAGGCCAACGTGCCTTGGCCGAGGCGATGGATCTGCCGATGTCGGACGTAACCCGTCGGGTTGACGCGCTGCGCGAATATAACCCAATGCTGGGCATGCGTGGCGTGCGTTTGGGCATCACGGTGCCTGAAATATACGCCATGCAGGCCCGCGCTATATTCGAGGCCACCATCAAAGCCAGCACAAAAGACACCCCTGTGGTGCCGGAAATCATGATCCCACTTGTCAGCGCCACGCTTGAGGTCGAGCTGGTGAAGTCCCAAGTCGATGCAGTTGCGGCTGCGGTGCGTGTGGAGCAGGGCCAAGACTTTGACTATAGGCTTGGAGTTATGGTGGAAACACCACGCGCGGCCCTGCGGGCGGGCGACATCGCCCAGACCGCAACCTTTTTAAGTTTTGGCACCAATGACCTGACCCAAATGACCTATGGATTGTCGCGCGATGACGCGGGCCGCTTCATGTCAGACTATGTTCAACAGGGCGTCTACCCAGAGGATCCATTCCACATGTTGGACACTGAGGGCGTTGGCGAATTGCTAACCATAGGTGCGGAACGCGGCCGAAGCGCCCGTAAAGACGTGGTTTTATCGATCTGCGGTGAGCACGGCGGCAACCCCGAATCAATCGCGTTCTGTCGCAGCGCCGGATTTGACTATGTTTCCTGCTCTCCCTTTCGCGTACCTGTGGCGCGTTTGGCCGCGGCGCAATTGGCTGTTCAGAGCAAGTTATAACAAAATTTTCGTATAAAAATAATTGGTTACATTCCATAGATCATTTATACCGTTGTTTCTGATATCGAGACAAAACCGTTCAACCTGCCAGCTTGTTGCCTAATTGTCACACGGGCTGGACTCGGAGCATAAGCTGAGTTATGTCCCCCTATGGTCGCAGCCTGGGGGCTCGGTCCCTGTGAAAACAGAATAGATGTGGGAAAGTTATGCGATCTTGTCTTGAAAAACTGCAGGCTTCGGTCTGGATGTTCGTGCTTGCCATGGCAGGCACTGTTGGCGTCGCTGCGGCTGACGTCACATTAAGCACGTCGTCTGATCCAACGGCGCAACCCGATCAAGCGGCGCTCAGCAGCGGTTTGACCCGTCTGTTAAGCCACGAGCGCTATGCCCTTAGCCGTCTTAGCGTTGAGCGTATGCGGGTTATTTCGTCAGCCCCAAAGGTCAGCTTGCGCCCCACAGCGCGTGGCGAAAACCATCCTGACATTCCCGCAGTCAGCTACACGCGCCAATGGGTGGCCGGCCAGCCAAATGCCACAGGCGGTGCCGATTGGCGTTGTCTGTCCGAGGCCCTGTATTTCGAGGCCCGTGGCGAGAGCGTCAAAGGTCAGTTTGCTGTTGCCGAAGTGATCCTGAATCGCGTCAAATCCAGCAAATTTCCCGGGACGGTTTGTGCAGTTGTCAATCAAGGCACTGGCAAACGGAACCGCTGCCAGTTTTCATATACATGCGACGGTAACCCTGAAAATATCCACGAACCCGCAGCCTACCGCAACGTTGGCAAAATCGCCCGCGCCCTGCTGGATGGGGCACCGCGCAATCTGACTGTTGGGGCGACCTATTACCACAACCACACGGTTCGGCCACGTTGGAGCCGGGTTTTCACCCGCACAGCCAGCATCGATGGACATCTCTTTTATCGCTGACAGACCATTGCATGGTCCGAGCTGCAATAATCGCCGCAGGAGCGGGTGAATTTTGACGCATTGTGTTTCATATCTCGTAAAAACGATATAAGCAGGCCGCGTAATTACCCCTTTCGTGGAGTCCCAATGACCAACGATATCCAGCTTGCGTTTGACCACCCCGACGCGCGCGCTGCCAATACCACCGGCAGTGATTTTTATGACCGCATTTCGTTGCGTGAACATATCACTTCGGTGGAAATTGGCGCCTTTCAGGTTGAACGTGGAACAACCCAACGCCTGTGTTTTGACATCGTTGTCGAGGTAAATTCTGCCGACGCCCCGTTGGACGATGATGTCGATCGCATCTTGTCATATGACACCTTGGCCGAGGCCGTCGCGATTGAATTGGCGGCTGAGCGCCTGAACCTGCTGGAAACCTTGGCGGACCGCGTTGCGATGCGGTTATTGAATGAACCCCAAGCCATGCGCGTCTTTGTGCGGGTCCAAAAACTGGACCGTGGGCCCGGTGCACTTGGCGTTGAGATTGTGCGTAGCCGCGCAGACGATTTGCCCGACCTCCAAGAAGATTCTCAAGTGCATCCGTTGATCGCCTACCTATCAAACGAGGCGATCGCCGCCCCCGAATTGACCAAGTGGATTGACCGTTTTGTACGGCTAGACATGCCAGTGATCCTTTGTGTTGGCATGCCGGATTCCATCGTGCCGCAAACCGGACACGCCCCGACCCAACACCGCATTGATTTGCTCCAAATCGAGCAAAACGCTTGGATGTTGGCAAGTCAGGATGCGCGTTGCGTTGTGGTCAATAGCCGGACCGAACTGGACTGGGCAATGAAACAGGGCAAACTCAGCGTTTGGGCCCCGTCACGGTTGGTGCTGGATGCTGTTGACGGGCCGGCATGGGGCGCCGATGGCTTGGCCATAACCCAATGGCTAAGTGATGAGTTGCAAGCCGAGCGTCTGGTCAAAATAGGTGGCGATGATGTGGAGGCTTTTGCCCATGACGCGCCTGAAACCTTCGTATGACCGAATATTTTCGCCCAATCCCAATGCAAAATCTGACCCGCCCTATAAATGCCCGCAGCATTGCAGGGGGGTGGTGCTGGTTCGATCGACTTGAAAAAATCACCCGCGAGGGCCGTGAGTTGATCAGCATTGCTGACGCTCCATCAGATGTTGTTGAACGTATTTCTGCTCCACGCCCGCCGATTGCACGCCTGTCACATGATGCGCCACGCATTATGGGCATTTTGAACGTCACACCGGACAGTTTTTCGGATGGTGGCGATTTTGCAGCACCAGAGGCGGCGTTGAAGCGTGCCCGAGACATGGTGGTCGAGGGGGCAGACATTTTGGACATCGGCGGTGAATCTACACGGCCAGGTGCCGATGTGGTGCCGCTTGATGAGGAAATATCCCGTACCACGCCAGTCATTTCCGCGATCCGGTCGGACCTCCAGATACCCTTGTCGATCGATACCCGAAACGCAGCTGCCGCACAGGCCGCAATTGATGCCGGCGCAAATCTGATCAATGATGTGTCGGCCTTCAGCCACGATGCGAATATGGTGAATGTTGCAGTGAACACCGCGACGCCAGTTTGCCTGATGCATGCCCAAGGCGTGCCTAAAACCATGCAGGAAACGCCCCGCTATGATGATGTGTTGCTAGATGTTTACGACTATCTGGAAAACCGTATTCAGGTTGCTGAAGCGGCGGGCATTGGGCGCGAAAGCATCCTGATTGACCCCGGCATCGGCTTTGGCAAAACCACGGAGCACTGTTTGGGGTTGCTGCGTGACATCAGCCTGTTTCACGCTTTGGGGTGTTCAATTTTGCTGGGCGCTTCACGCAAAACATTCATTGGTGAAATATCAGGCACCTTATCGGCAAAAGACCGCACATTTGGCTCGGTTGCCGTTGCTCTATTGGCCGTTGCACAGGGTATTCAGTTGGTGCGGGTCCATGATATAAAGGCGACCAAACAGGCAATCACCATGCAAATGGCAATTTTGACGACAAAGTGAGACTGATACATGAGCGGCAAATTATTTGGCACAGACGGCGTGCGTGGTCGGGCAAACACCTATCCAATGACGGCCGAAATGGCATTGAAATTGGGGGCCGCAGCTGGTCGGTATTTCCGCACTGACGGCTTGAATCGGCACCGCGTCGTGATTGGCAAAGACACACGGCTGTCCGGATATATGCTGGAAAATGCGCTGACGGCTGGCCTAACCAGCACGGGTATGAATGTGTTGCTGTTGGGGCCGGTCCCAACCCCCGCGGTTGGTTTTTTGACCCGCTCCATGCGGGCCGATCTGGGCATCATGATCTCTGCAAGTCATAACCCGCATTACGACAATGGCATCAAGTTCTTCGGTCCCGACGGGTTCAAACTGTCTGATGAAGCTCAAGACGAAATCGAGCGCCTTTTGCAGGGTGAAATTGAACCAACCCAGCCGCAAAACATTGGCCGCGCCAAACGGATTGACGACGCTAGCGGGCGCTACGCTGAATACGCCAAAACCACGTTTTCAGGCAACGGCGGTTTGGCTGGCCTAAAGGTGGTCGTGGACTGCGCGAATGGGGCGGCCTACCGCTCTGCCCCTGAGGTTTTATGGGAACTTGGTTGCGAAGTGATCCCGGTTGGCGTTGACCCTAACGGTTACAATATCAATCAGGATTGTGGCTCGACCCATCCGCAAACCGCTGCCGAAGCTGTGGTTCAACATGGCGCAGACGTTGGCATTTGTCTGGATGGTGACGCGGATCGCGTGATGGTCATTGATGAAAATGGTCAAGTAGCGGATGGCGATCAGCTGATGGCGCTGATCGCGACCAGATGGGCCAAAAGCGGGCTGCTAAAGGGCGGGGCTTTGGTCGCTACGGTGATGTCAAATCTTGGGCTTGAGAAATATCTGGGTCAGCAAGGGATCGAGCTGTTGCGCACAAATGTTGGTGACCGCTATGTGGTCGAGGCCATGCGCAAAGGCGGCTATAATTTGGGTGGCGAGCAGTCCGGCCATATCGTGATGACGGACTACGCCACAACGGGTGATGGCCTGATTGCGGGGCTGCAGTTTTTGGCAGCGATGGTGGAAACCGGCAAGCCTGCCAGCGCCCTGACCACCAGTTTTGAAACTGTACCACAAATGTTGAGCAATGTGCGCTATGAAGCGGGCAAAGAGCCGTTGACAGACCAACACGTCAAAGCCGCAATTGCTGACGGCGAGACGCGCCTGCAGGCCAGCGGACGATTGTTGATCCGTAAATCTGGCACCGAACCACTGATCCGCGTGATGGGCGAAAGCGAGGACCAAACACTGTTAGAAACCGTGATCGGTGACATCGTGGCGGCGGTCGAAGCGGCAGTTTAAATCCGCTTCCAGCGCTGGCTCACAGCCAACCCAAGCAAAATCAGCCCCAAGGCTACGAACGTGCGTCCGGGCAGGATCTCTGACAGGAACAATGTTCCAAAAAGCACGGACCAGATCGGCACCTGGTAATTGACCAATGACAAAAATGACGGGCCCGCGCTGCGGATCACCGACACCAACAACAGATTGGCCGCGGCCGTGGGCACCACGCCCAGAAAAATAACTGCAAACAATGGCTTGTCCAGCGCGACCGTGGGAACCCCTTCTAGGATAAACGCCATCGGCACGATGATAATTGCCGCCAATAAGGTGGCGGCGCCAGCAAAGGCAAAGGGGTCAACTTTGGGGGCCAGTTTGGTGGTTATGCTGCCACAGGCATAACAAGCGGCGGCGGCAAAACAGGCCATCCGCGCCAAAGGCTCCAGTCCCATTCCGCTGCTTTTAAATGCATCCAAGCCGATCAGCACGATTACACCGACAAAACCAATTGCAAAGCCCAGCGTTTTGCGTGGTGTTAATTGTTCGCTCGGGATCAGGAAATGCGCCAAGGGTAAAACCAAAAGTGGCACAGCGGCCATGGTGACACCCGCAAATCCGGACGCGACATAATGCTGCCCCCAGCTGAGCAGGAAAAACGGCAGCGCCATTGAAAACACCCCGACGCCAAAGGCCGCAAGCCAAACGGTGCGCCCTTGTGGAGCTTTGATGTCGGGCAAAGAAATGCCCAAAAAACGCAACAGACCCAGCAGGACAATTGCCCCGATCAAAATGCGCCCTGCGGAAACTGTGATGGGGCCAAACCCGGCGATCGCGACGCTCACAGCCATAAAGGACGATCCCCAAATCATCCCCAAAGCGCCAATGCGCAGCCAGTTTATCAGCCCTACTTCCATGTTCTAACCTTCTAACACGCGCTGTTTTCTTTCAAAGAAAACAGATTGAAATCTTTCAAAGATTTCTAGCCCCCGATCGATAGAAAAAGGCGCCCCGAGGTGTGGGGCGCCTTTGGTAACGGTATGAAAAGACACTTAGTTCTTTTCTTTGTCAACCATTTTGCCAGCAGAAATCCAAGGCATCATGTCACGCAGCTTACCGCCAACGATTTCGATCTGGTGCTCATCGTTGGAACGACGCGACGCTTTAAGTGTTGGTTGGCCAACAGCGTTTTCCAGCATAAAGTCACGCACGAATTTACCAGACTGAATGTCGCTCAGAACAGCCTTCATGTTCGCTTTTGTTTCTTCATAAGGCAGGATGCGCGGACCGGAAACGTACTGACCGTATTCCGCCGTGTTGCTGATCGAGTAGTCCATGTTGGCGATGCCGCCTTCATAGATCAGATCAACGATCAGTTTGGTTTCGTGCAGGCACTCAAAGTAAGCCATTTCAGGCTCGTAACCGGCTTCAACCAGCGTCTCAAAACCCATGCGGATCAACTCAACAATGCCGCCACACAAAACGGCTTGCTCACCGAACAGGTCGGTTTCGCATTCTTCGCGGAAATCGGTTTCGATGATGCCGGAACGTCCGCCACCGATGGCCGAGCAATAGGACAAGCCGATTTCCAGCGCTTTGCCGGAAGCATTTTGATCCACAGCAACCAAGCAAGGAACGCCGCCGCCTTTGGTGTATTCGCCGCGCACCGTGTGGCCCGGGCCTTTTGGTGCCATCATGATCACGTCAAATTCGGCCTTTGGTTCAATCAGGCCAAAATGCACGTTCAAGCCGTGGGCAAAAGCAATCGCCGCGCCATCGCGCAGGTTGTCGCGCACGTATTTGTTGTAGGTATCGGCCTGCAATTCATCGGGCATTGTGAACATGATTAGATCACACCATGCCGCGGCTTCGGCGATGCCCATAACCTTCAGGCCTTCGCCTTCGGCTTTGGCCGCTGAAGGCGAGCCTTCACGCAGCGCAACAACAACGTTTTTCGCGCCAGAATCACGCAGGTTCAGCGCGTGGGCATGGCCTTGGGAGCCGTAGCCCAGAATGGCCACTTTCATTTCTTTGATTAGGTTAACATCGCAGTCACGGTCATAATAAACGCGCATATTGGCTTCCTTTGTTTGATAGGGTTGGATTGCGACTGTGATACAGGGGTTTTCAAGTGTGATGTAATTGATTTTGCCAAATTTGATTGATATGTGGGAATAACTATTCGCGTTTCTAATGATATAGGTAATATTCATGCTTGATGGTGTCGACCGCCGTATTCTGCGCAACCTGCAAGCCGAACCAGACCTCAGCATCGCTGATTTGGCCGGGCGGGCAGGGGTGACCTCTGCTGTCTGCTGGCGGCGGCTGGAAAAAATGCGAGAGCGTGGTGTGCTGATAGGTCAAGAGGCAGTGATCAACTGGCGCGCCCTTGGTTATGAGGTCGAGGTGTCGCTGCGCTTTACGCTGGATAAAACCCAACGTAATGCTTTTGACGCATTTCTTGAAAAAGCCCGTGAAATTCCAGAAGTTATTGAAATTCAAACCTTTCTGGGCCGTGTTGATGTGCGCCTAAACGTGTTGGCCCGCGACATGCCCCATTACCAAGAACTGTATCGCACCCGCATCCTAACCCTGCCGCATATTGCCGACATCGAGGCCTTGATGCTGATCGCCACCATCAAATCAGGCGAGGCCTTGCCCCTATGAACATGGACGAAATCGACCGCAAGCTGCTGCGCGCCTTGGCCAAAGATGCCAGCAGCAGCGCGGGAGCCTTGGGTAGACGCTTTGGTCTCAGCCAACCCGCAGCGTGGCGACGGATCAAGCGGCTACATGAAGCGGGCCTGATCAAAGGTCGGCGCGTGGTTCTGAACGCTGAGGCCGTTGGGTTTGGTGTCACTGTGTTTTTGGGTGTCAAACTGGCCACCAAGGGCCGCGTGTCGCTGGATGACTTTGAGCGCGCCGTCACCGCGATTCCCGAAGTGCAAACCGTACAGCATGTTTTGGGCATGTATGACTACCGACTGCGGGTGGTGGCGCGGGACATATCTGATTTTGAGCGCGTGCTGCGCCGCCGGATCATGACCCTGCCGGGTGTCGGCGATGTCGAAGCCAACGTGATGTTGTCTGAGGAACGCATGTCAGGGCCGCTGGGCTGATTGCCATTGGGTGACATAGGCCTTGTGCAGTTCTGGCCAAACCGTCAGATTGCGCTGGAACAATTTACAAAGGATACCCCATGTCAGCCCTTTTGCCCGATGTCGATCCCGATGGAATGCTGGAATTTTCCGTGGTGTTCACGGACCGCTCGCTCAACCACATGTCCGCCGCCTTTCAAGGCGTGATGCGCGATATCTCAAGCACTCTCAAAGATGTCTACAACGCCGATCACGCCGTGGTGGTTCCAGGCGGTGGTACCTATGCGATGGAAGCCGTGGCGCGCCAATTTGCGACCGATAAAAAGACGCTTGTGGTACGCAACGGGTTCTTTTCATTCCGTTGGTCGCAGATTTTCGAGATGGGCAGCATTCCGGCCAGCGAAACCGTGATGATGGCTCGCCGCAGCGGCAATGCAATTGACGCGCCCTTTGCACCAGCACCGATCAGTGACGTGGTTGCCAAGATCAAAGAAGAGCAACCAGACGTGGTTTTCGCCCCACATGTGGAAACCGCCTCGGGTATTATCCTGCCGGACGACTACCTAAAAGCCATCAGCCAAGCCGTGCATGCTCACGGCGGGTTGTTTGTTTTAGACTGTATCGCATCGGGCTGCGCATGGGTTGATATGAAGGACTGCGGCGTTGATGTGTTGATCTCCGCGCCCCAAAAGGGCTGGTCAGCTCAACCGTCCGCTGGACTTGTGATGATGAATGACACTGCCCACGCGCGGGTTAAGGACAGCGTTTCAACCAGCTTTGCGGTGGATTTGGGCAAATGGCTGACCATCATGGAAGCCTACACAGGTGGCGGCCACGCCTATCACGCGACCATGCCAACGGATGCGTTAAAGGCGTTCCGCGACACGATGTTTGAAACCCGTGACTACGGGTTCGATAAATTGCGCGACGCTCAGTGGGAGCAGGGCGACCGTGTGCGCGCCATGCTCAAAGAGCGCGGCATTAAATCAGTGGCGGCCGATGGCTTTGGCGCACCGGGCGTTGTGGTCAGCTATACCACGGACGCGGATGTGCAAACCGGCAAGAAATTCGCGGCCCTTGGCATGCAAATCGCCGGCGGCGTGCCGCTGATGTGTGACGAGGGGCCAGAGTTCAAATCCTTCCGGCTTGGACTGTTTGGCTTGGACAAACTCTATGACGTGGATGCCAGCCTAGCGCGGTTGACAGAGGCGCTTGATCAAGTTTTTTAGGCCAGAATTCTTCGCAAAAAGCCTGACAGGTCATCGGTATGATGATGAATATGTGGCGCTGGCTCTTCTGGGGTCGGCGCCACATGCACGCATTGCATCCCCATATCGTGTGGGGCGGCCAGATTGCGGGTGTCATCCTCAAACATTGCACCTGTTTTGGTGTCGACCCCATCCGTCGCAAACACTTTTTCAAAGGCGCGGCGCTCGGGTTTTGGGTGGAAATCAGCGTTTTCCACCCCGTAAACTGCATCAAAAACACCTGTTAGCCCACGCGCCGCCAATACCCGTTCGCCATAAGGGGCCGAACCGTTGGTATAAACGATTTTGCGTCCCGGAAGGTTGCGAATGGCCTCGGCCAATGGGGCATCCCGTTCCAAATGCTCTAGCGAAATTTCATGTACATGGGTCAAGTAGGGGGCCGGGTCGACGTTATGTTCGCGCATTAACCCCGCCAAAGTGGTGCCATAAGTGTGCCAATAGTGTTTGCGCAAATGATCGGCCTTGGCCTGATCAACCCCTAGTGAGTTCATCACATACTGCGTCATCCGCACTTCGATCTGATCGAACAGGCGGGCGCTGGGGTGGTATAGCGTGTTGTCCAGATCAAAGACCCAATGGCGGACATGTGCGAAGTTTTTTGTAATCATACATCAGTGTTAGTGCGCCTTGCTGGCAGGATCAACTTGATTGCAGGTTGATTGGAGGGGGCTGGCAAGCGTAGGTTGGCGACAACTTAAACGGAGATAACCGATGAGCGAGATTCGCACCCCTCACAAAGACGCCTATGGGCTGATCCTTGAGGCGATCGATGTGGGAATATACCGCCCCGGTGATCGGCTGGTTGAATCCGAGCTGGCTGAACGGTTTGGTGTGTCACGCACCCCGATCCGCGAGGCGCTGCAACGTCTGGAAACCCAGACATTGCTGATCCGCGATGGCCGCAGCTTGATCGTTGGGGCGCTTGACCATAATCAACTGTCCGAACTTTACGCGGTGCGGGCCGAGCTGGAAGGCTTGGCGGCAAGATTGGCGGCCCAACACGGCACCCCAGAAGAAGTGCGGGTGCTGCGCAAGATGATCAGTGCCGACCGCAAGTTGATTGATGATCCCGAAGCCTTGTCACTGGCCAACCGGCGGTTTCACAAACAAATCCACTTGGCCTCGCACAACCGATATTTGGTGCAGCAACTTGACTTGGTACACCGCACGATGGCCTTGCTGGCCACCACATCGCTGGCCGTTGAGGGCCGTAGTCAAGGCGCATTGGATGAACATGACGCTATTGTCACGGCAATTGAAAACGGCAATGGCGACGCGGCCTATGCGGCCCTAAAAAAACACATCTCAATGGCCTTTGAAACCCGCCTTGAGCTGGACGCGGATCAGCCCGAGTTTTCCGGCAGCCTATAGGGGCGCTTGCTCGGCCAACGCGTCTTCAACCGTGTGCTCGGTGCGTTCAAACACGCCGTGAGTGGTTTTATCCCAGTAGAACGGCTGCGTTAGCAATTCATATACGGCCTTGTAGGCGGCAAGCGTTCCCATCGGAAAATAGAAATGCATGGTCGGCACCCAAGGCACTAAGAAGCGATGCTTTCTATCGGAAACGGCAAACATGCCTACGATCACCGTAACCACTTCTGACACCAAAAACATCAGGCCAAGCGTCAATAGAGTGCTTGTGCTGACAACGCTTTGCAAAGGATGGGGCAAGCCGAGTGGGATCAGCCAAAATGACCACAACAGCGGCGCCAGCAAGAACTGGGACAGGGTCCCGATGAACAGAATTTGCACGCCCATAAATTTTTTGAACCCCAAATCCTTGAGCAATTGAACAGGCGAGCGCATGTGAACGGCCCAAGTGATGGCAAACCCCTTGAGCCAACGTGAACGCTGCTTGATCCAAGGCACGAAGCGGCAATTTGCCTCTTCCTCGGTGGTGGTGTGTACGATTTCTGTACGGTAACCGTGCCGTGCCAACCGGATGCCCAGATCGGCGTCCTCGGTAACGTTATGCGCGTCCCATCCTCCCAGTTTTTCAAGCGCACCGCGGCGTAAAAACAATGTCGTACCGCCCAAAGGCACCGCAAATCCCAGCCGCTCAAGGCCCGGCAAAAACACCCTGAACCACGTGTTATATTCAACGGTAAAACAGCGTGACAACCAGTTGGTACGAGGGTTGTAAAAATCCAACAAGCCCTGCAAACAAGCCACTTGAGGCCCACGTTCATGGAACCTGCGCACGATATGATGGATTTGATCAGGATGCGGCGCGTCTTCAGCGTCATAGACTCCAATGATGGACCCGCGACAAAAATCCAGAGCAAAATTCAACGCACGTGGCTTGGTGCGCACGTTGCCTTTGGGCACTTTAATAACCCGCACCCAACTGGGCAAGGTTGTGCGGGCCAACGTCTCACATGTGGTTTCGTCATCTTCCTCGATCACCAAGCAGATATCCAACAATTCCTTGGGGTAGTTCAGGCGTTTCAGCCGACGGATCAGGTGGCCTGCCACCTCGCGTTCTTTGAACAGTGGCACCATAATTGACACCACCGGAAGGCGGAACATCGCGGTTGGGCGCACATCGGCGTCGGGTGTGGCGCTTCCTCGTAGATAGGGACGGATTTGACTGATGGAGGTGGCCATTTTTAGCGCCATGTTCAGTACCAGCACCAACACGGCGACCGCGGACAAAGCCGTAAAACTGGCAACCGGAGACAATAGAAAACAAGCCAACAACGCAAACACCCCAGCGGTTGTTAGGCGCAACAACCGCTTTGGATCCCACTTGCGGCAACTTTCATGTTCCGCAGTGCGGGTTTCTGCGCGCTCGATCAAAACCTCGCGGTTGGTTTCGATCAAGGCATGCTGAATGTCATATTCGGGCGCAATCGCCATCAAAGCAGACCCGAGCTCTTCTGGGTATTTGGCGCGCAGCAATTCAAACTGGTCGGGCCGCGACGTGGCGATCACCAACGCACCTCCAACATGACGCCAAGGCACGAAATTTTCAGCCAGACAAATCTCAATATCTACCATTCCAGCCAGATTTGGGTTTGGCGGTGTGGCGTTCAAATCAACAAGCGTTGCGCCAAATTGCTGTGACAATGCGCCAAACAGTTCGGCCTCGGTCACCATCCCGTGGTTCAGTAAGATGTTACCGATTTGGGTTTCTTCACGGTTGCGCAGCGCGATGGCCTGTAGCAAATCGTTTTGTGACAAGGCCCCAGATTGCACCAAAATCTCGCCAATCGGTTGGCGCGGGGCGGGCGGCCGTTCTACTGCGGCTGGGCGTTGGACTGGTGTCGGTCGCAGATTGAGTTGAGGCGCCGGGAAGGTGACGACGACGGGCTGTTTTGAAGGCTGCATAGGTTCGATCGCGCAAGGAAAAGGTTGGCCCTATCCTTGGCAATCATTCTTAACAGGCAGTTAACAATGTTGGATTTAGACGTTTTTCTCGATCAATGTGACGAAACGCTCGAACAGATAGGCGCTGTCATGGGGCCCGGGGCTGGCTTCGGGATGGTATTGCACCGAAAACACGGGCCGATCCAGCAAACGGATGCCACAGTTTGAGCCATCAAACAGCGAAATATGCGTCTCGATTACGCCATCCGGCAGGGTTTGCGCATCAACGGTAAAGCCGTGGTTCATCGAAGTGATCTCGACTTTGCCGGTTTCTTTATCCTTAACGGGATGGTTGGCGCCGTGGTGGCCGTGGTTCATCTTAATGGTCTTGGCGCCAACCGCCAGCGCCAACATTTGGTGGCCCAGACAAATGCCAAAAACCGGAATGTCAGCGGCCAAAACACCTTTGATCATAGGCACGGCATAGACGCCCGTGGCGGCCGGATCACCAGGGCCGTTGGACAGGAAAACACCGTCAGGATTATGGGCCAGAACTTCTTCGGCCGTCGCGCTTGCGGGCAGCACGGTGACGTCACAGCCAACCGACGCAAGGCTGCGCAAAATGTTGCGTTTCGCGCCGAAATCAATCGCCACAACCTTGTGACCTTTTGTGGTGCGTTTGGTGTAACCTTCGGGCCATGCCCAACGCATTTCATCCCATGTATAGGACTGCGAACAGGTCACAGTCTTGGCCAGATCAAGTCCCTCAAGGCCTTGAAATGCGCGGGCTTTTGCCACCAGCGCCTCAATGTCGAAATTGCCATCCGGATCATGCGAAATCGCCACATGCGGCGCGCCTTGTTGGCGGATCGCGCGGGTCAAACGACGGGTATCAAGCCCGCCAATACCAATGCGGCCCCGTGCTTGCATCCAGTCGCGTAGATCACCCGTGGCGCGCCAATTTGACGGCTCGGTCGGATCCCATTTCACAATGATTCCAGCCGCCACAGGATCACCTGTTTCGTCATCCTCGGGGGTGACGCCGGTGTTGCCAATATGTGGGAAGGTAAAGGTCACGATCTGGCCAGCATAAGAGGGGTCAGTCATGATTTCCTGATAGCCGGTCATGGCGGTGTTAAAGCACAGCTCAGCCTCGCAATCGCCAATCGCGCCAAACCCCATTCCATAAAACAATGTGCCATCCGCCAAGGCCAGGCAGGCGGTCGGTTTGGCGGGATCAATCTGGTGGGCGGCAGCGGACATATCGCGACTCCTTGGCTGAAATCTACCGGAACCTAAGGCGGTGCGCATTGCGGGTCAAGGCAAAAGGAATTTTAGGTTATGCAATGAAAACAACATGTTAACATATTTATGCATGGTTGTCATAGCCGCAGTGTCGGGGTAATCTGCCCGTTCGTATTATTTTCGGCACCTAAGGGATGAGGACACCGGATGACTTTGAGAATTCGACTGACAGATGCTATGAAAGACGCCATGCGCAATAAGGAGGTCGATCGGCTTTCGACACTGCGCTTGATCAATGCCGCGATCAAGGATCGCGACATTGCGCTGCGTGGAACTGATGCGGCTGATGACGGTGTGTCTGACGACGATGTGCTTGGTATCCTTGGGAAAATGGTCAAGCAGCGCCATGAAAGCGCCAAGGCCTATGAAGAGGGCGCACGCCTGGAGCTGGCCGAAAAGGAACGCGCCGAGATCGTGGTGATTGAGGATTTCCTACCCAAACAACTTACAGCGGACGAATCCACGGCAGCGGTCCAAAGCGCAATTGCCAAAGTCGGCGCAGAATCGATCCGCGACATGGGCAAAGTCATGGGCGAGTTGAAAGCCAAATACATGGGCCGGATGGATTTCGGCAAAGTTGGCCCAATGGTCAAAGACCAGTTGGGTTGATCCAAAATTCAGCTGCATGAAAACCATATGACACATTTTGTGCTCTTTCCCACATGCTTGGGCCTGAAAAATCTGATCAGCGTTGATTGCTAATCCAAAACGGATGTTGGCTTCAACGTTGGTTCGCAACCCATCAATTCTTTGTGGTGCCCTTGTTGATCGGCGCAATTGCGCTAGTGTCGTGATCGTGATGATGCAAACGCGAAGGAAAGCGAATGACCAAGCTTACAGGAAACTGTCTCTGTGGAGACATCTCATTTGAGGCCGATGGCGAGGTGCCTGTCATGGCAAACTGCCATTGCACAGCATGCCGCCAATCCACCGGCAGCGCCTATGCTCCGTTGATGTTTATGAAGCAGAATGATGTGAAGGTCACCGGCACGCCGAAAACGTTCCAACACACCTCAGATGCTGGCACTGTGATGACCAAGCATTTCTGCGGCACTTGCGGAACGCCTCTGTTCACACAGAACTCGGCCCGCGAAAGCATGATCGGCATACGGGCTGGTCTTATCAACGAACACGAAGAATTTGCCCCGAAAGTGAATGTCTATACGTCGAGCAAAATGAAAGCGACCGTCCTAGAAGACGGGCTTGCGGCCTTCGAGAAGATGCCGGGGTAAACCATTTACCTCCAGAGGCGTTTTGGGCTCTCTGGAGGTAGCAGGAGTTTTATGGCAAAAGCGCGTGGCGTTCTGACGGTTCTTGGTCAGCTCATGAATTGAGCCTAGGGATATTTGCGCATCGCTTTGGCTGTCGCTATTTTGCCGCCATTTTTGCTGCTTTGGGCCGTGGCTGTCCATTCATATGTATGGCGGCCATTGGGAGGGCAGGGGGATTTGTATTTGAATGCCCCCGGCGCGATGGATGATTGGCCTTGATAGGCCACAACACCGCCGCCGTGATTGAAGGAACGCTTATCGCGGTCGATCAATTTAAAGCGGATGTATTTGGTGCCAGCGGGCACATCTTTTAGGGTAAAGTGCGGGTTGGCAACACGGTTCGGGTTGCCATTGGTGCACAGCTTTAACCCTTTCCAGTCAAAGTTAATTTCAAATGCAGATGCCATTGGCGCACTCAACGCGAGCGTGGCGGCAATGGCGATTGTTGATAAAGTTAAACGCATAATAGTCCTCTGATCGTTATATGAATGAGAGCAGCATAGCCTATTTCGGCAATCTCGCCAACACGCCCTGCAACTCACTCAGCAAGATCTTGCGCTCGGCCACACTAAGGAAGGCGCCGATCTCCACCTCGCGGCCGTCACCACGCAGGGTGATATAGTGCTCAACAGGGCCGGATGTTGGATGCATTTTGACCTCGACCCAATAGGGGTTGGCCTGCCAATTCTGAGACGCGGCGCGTGGGTTTTGGCGGGTCAGCTCCATATGATCGGACCAAATGGTCAGGGTCTCCACTACGGTGCCATCCTTGTAGCTGCGCTCAATGAAATACCAAATGGCGGCCACGGCGGCGGCCAAAAACGGCAACATGAACCACAGATAACCTGTGCCCAGCAGCGACAGCAAAGGCAGGCTGATCAGCGCGGCCGTCAACCCAATGAACCACACAAACCCGCGACGGGGCAGGGATCGGTAGGGCCACAAGCTGAGGTGATGCAGGGGGTCTTTGCCGTCGTCAGAATGGGTCCATTCGTAGGGCATGACCTAGCTTGACTTGGCTTGGCGGAATTTGGCGGTGATGGCCCAAATCGCGAGGGGGAATAAAAGCGCAGCTGAAAACAGCGAAAGGAACATAGCAAGGCTCTTGATCAGCGACAGATAATGAAAATCGACATAGTCGCGCACTGGGTTGTCTACAAATCTTAGATCCAAGAAATAGGGTGTAAATTGCAACATGCTTGCGATGTGAAACATCCAAAACTGCAAGATAGCTATCCGAGAGGAAGCCTTTGTTAAAAGCGCCGCGATGCCAGCATGCAGCAAAGCTGGTGTAAAATACATGATAACGATATCTCGGTATGCACGGAACAGTTGGTGCGTCTCGAAGTCGATGGAGCCCTCTGTAGCACGCGTACTTCGCATGACAAGCATTTGCGGCACAAGAAACAGGATGGAAATGGCTAAAATCACGGCGATGAATAGGGAAATAGCCCTCCATCTGACATCCTGAATGCCAAAACACCGCGCCAACGGCCACGTAAACATTGGCACCACAAACACTATAATGAGCGACAGGATTTCGATGGCTCTGACTCTTTGCATTTCTCAAAAAAACGGGGCCTTGATTTTCACCAAGGCCCCGCTCTTTATTTCATAACTGCGCAAGCCAATCTAGTGGTTATGGCTTTTGTCCCACTCTTCTTGCTTGGCAAGAATTTCGAACGTGTGCTCTGGTGGAGGGGTCGGTAGGGACCATTCCAGAGTGTCAGCATATTCGTTCCAGTAGTTGTCTTCGGTGATCCGACGACCCGCCAGCAATGTGTAAAACACGATGCCGATGAAGAACACGAAGGACGCAAAGGACAAGAACGCACCCCATGACGACAGGTAGTTCCAATAGGCAAATGCTTCTGGGTAGTCGATGTAACGACGCGGCATGCCTTGGCGACCCAAGAAGTGCTGCGGGAAGAAGGTTAGGTTGGTGCCGATGAAGAACATGAAGAAGTGCAGCTTACCGGCCCATTCAGGGTACTGACGACCAGACATTTTGCCGATCCAGAAATAGACACCAGCAAAGATACCAAAAGCCGCACCCAATGACATCACGTAGTGGAAGTGCGCCACAACATAGTAGGTGTCGTGATAGGCACGGTCCAAACCAGGTTGACTAAGGACAACACCCGTTACGCCACCAACGGTGAACAGGAACAAGAACCCGATGGCAAACAACATCGGCGTCTCAAACGACACCGAGCCACGCCACATGGTGGCGATCCACGAGAAAATCTTGATGCCCGTGGGCACCGCGATCACCATGGTTGCCAGCATAAAGTAGCTTTGCTGTGATAGGCTCATGCCCACTGTGTACATGTGGTGCGCCCAAACAACGAAGCCCAGAACACCGATTGCTACCAGCGCGTAAACCATTGGCAGGTAGCCAAACACAGGTTTGCGAGAGAAGGTCGCGATCACGTGAGAGATGATACCAAAGCCCGGCAGAATGATCATGTAAACTTCGGGGTGACCAAAGAACCACAGGATGTGCTGATACAGGATCGGATCGCCGCCACCGGCAGGATCAAAGAAGGTTGTGCCAAAGTTACGATCGGTCAACAGCATGGTGATGCCACCCGCCAAAACCGGCAGCGACAAAAGGATCAACCAAGCGGTGATAAAGATCGACCAAGCAAACAGCGGCACCTTGTGCAGCGTCATGCCTGGTGTGCGCATGTTCAGGAAGGTGGTGATCATATTGATGGCGCCTAGGATCGAAGAGGCACCTGAAAGGTGAACCGCAAAGATCGCCAGATCCATGGAGATTCCTTGTTCTGTCGTCGACAGTGGCGGGTAAAGCACCCAGCCAACACCAGAGCCGGCCTGACCATTGCCACCCGGAGCAAGCATTGAAGCAACTCCCAGTGAAACACCAGCAACATACATCCAGAATGACAGGTTGTTCATGCGTGGGAACGCCATGTCAGGCGCGCCAATGTGCAGCGGCATGAAATAGTTGCCAAAGCCACCAAACAGTGCCGGAATAACAACAAAGAACATCATCAACACGCCGTGATAGGTGATCATCACATTCCAGAGATGCCCATTCGGGGTACATTCAGCGGCAGAATCCGCGATAAACCGTGCGCCTTCAAGGCACATGTACTGCACACCAGGTTCCATAAGCTCGAGCCGCATGTAAACGGTGAACAGAACCGAGATAAACCCGACCGCACCTGATACGAAAAGATATAGAATACCGATGTCTTTGTGGTTTGTGGACATGAACCAACGGGTAAAGAAACCCTTTTTTTCGTGCCCATCATGGCCGTGGATAGCTGCGTCCGCCATGAACATACTCCCTGTAATGTTTTTTAATCATCCGCAAATAGGCGAGGCCCAGCGCGGTGTGTTCCGCCCCTCTTGTAGGGCGCTCTTTGACCTAGATCAACATCAGGTTGGGGGCTTGAGGCATGTTTCCGGCTGATTACATGCAGAAACTTGCAGGGAATTGGTTGTTGGACGTGAAAACGCCGCCAACGGGTGTCCCTGTTGGCGACGTTTTGATTCTTTCCATGTGCGGCGGTTGTCTGATTTAAATCAATCGAAACGCAGCCCTAAGAGGGCCAGCCCCGTCGAATGTTAGTCAGTCGTTTCAGTCTTGGGCTCTTCAACGGCTGTGTCTGTTGTCGCATCCATGGTCTCGGCCTCGTTGTCCGCCATGACAGGTGAAACGCTTGCCAAATACGCCGCGACATCCTCGCCGCCCTTTTTCAGACGAAAGCTCATGCTGCTTTTCGCGCCGCCATCATCCAAATATTCTTTTAGATAGGCTTTGGGGTCGACCACATATTTCGCGATTTGTTCTTCGTCCCAAACCAGCCCGGCTTCGCCTGCCGCAATGACCGATTTACTGTATTTGAAACCTTCGGCAGTGCCGGCCACACGGCCAATAATACCATAAAGGTTCGGGCCAGTTTTGCCGCCCTTGAAAATCACCTCGTCGCCATTTTTGATCATGTGACATGATTTACATCTTTTGAACGTTTTTTCACCTTTGGCGATGTCGCCGTCGGCCAATGCGGGGGTGGCAGCGCCAAGGGCGGCCAAAATTGCAAGCGTGCGTATAGGAGTCATTGTTACCTCGTTCGTTTTGGATTCGGCTTCTCGTTAGGATACATGCAAACCGAAATGAAATAAAAGCCGATCCGTGCCCAATCAGTTGATCTGCGACTTATTGCCCAAAGTTTTCGTCGAAACTTTGTTTTAGCGCAATGTCGACGTCATTCATTGTCACCGGCAGGCCCAAATCAACCAGACTGGTGACACCATATTGGGTTATGCCGCAGGGCACGATGCCATTGTAATGCTCCAGATCAGGTTCAACATTGATTGAAATGCCGTGAAAGCTGACCCATTTGCGCAGGCGCACCCCGATGGCGGCAATTTTATCTTCATGGGGCGAGCCGTCGGCGTTTAGCGGTTTGTCGTCACGCTGCACCCAAACGCCAACACGGCCCTCGCGGCGCTCGCCTTTGACGTTGAACTGGTCCAGCGTGCCGATCACCCAGTCTTCTAAGGTTTGCACAAATTTGCGCACATCGCGGCCGCGTTTGCCGACATCCAGCATCGCATAGGCCACCCGTTGGCCGGGGCCGTGATAGGTATATTGCCCACCGCGTTTGCTGGTGTAGACCGGAAAACGTTCAGGATCGGTCAGATCAGCCGCTTTGGCGCTGGTGCCTGCGGTATAAAGCGGTGGATGCTCGACCAACCAGATCGCCTCATTCATGGTGCCCGCCGCAATACCTGCGGCGCGAGCCTCCATTTCAGATACGGCGACATCATAATCGGTCAAGCCGTTGCTGGTGATCCATTCAACCATTTCAATTCCTATCAGGCCCTATTTGGGCAAAAGCCCAGCGTCGCGCACTGCTTTGATATAGGTGCGACTAACGGGGATGTCACGCCCATCGCGCATCGTTAGAACCGCCTTGTCACCCGCCCTGTTTGAGGCCTTGACCTGAGCCACGGCCACCCAATGGGAACGATGCACCTGCAAACCGGTCACCCCTTCAGTTTCGGCAATCGCATCCGACAGGCGCATCAAGACCAATGTTTGGGCCGCGGATGTGGTGACCTCAACATAGTGATCCAGCACCGAAAGCGATATCAGCGCGCCGCGTTGGTTTATCGGTAATCGGTCCAGAAGTTTGGCGCGTTGCGCTGGTGGGTTTTGCGGGGCAGGGGATTTATCTGCCAACCCAATAACAATTGAAATGACCAGCGAAATTGCGACAACATTGAACACCAACCAAAGCGTATATCCGTGCTCAATCGGGAAAACCCCAAGCGCCGCCCAATTGATCAGCAACAGTATGACCGACACAAACGCCCCTGTCGTCAGACCGGCAATGACGTGATGCAGCCACCCCTGTCCTGCCCGCATTTGCAACAGGCGTGACAGCGTAATGTGGGTAAAGGCCCCCGCACTGTACGTCAGCACAACAACGCTAAACCAATAGACCACCCGCGGCCAAAACCGCAAAAAACCATCAGTGTTAAATGGCGCGGCCAAGCCGAGCAACAAAGACACCGCCGCGATGATGGCCCACGTCCTTGGAGTGTATAAAAGACGCCGTATTTCACGAAGCGCAAAGCGCGCTATGCCGTCATCCACGAATTTTGTCGCCCCTTTTGCGTATGTGCCGTTGCCCCAATGCAGGCCCCATTTCATTGAGGAAACCATCAAATGGAACCGCAACTATATGGGATGAAACCAAATGTTTGAACCGCTTTTATCCGCCCCGCCCGAAATCCAATTTCACGCCTTTAGCGCCACCATGGCTTTGGTATTGGGGCCTGTCGCAATTTTCAGACGTCGCCGTGACCGCATTCATAAAACGGTCGGCTATATCTGGGTGGTTGCAATGGCGACGGCGATCGCCAGCTCGTTCATGATTTTTGAGGTTCGTCTGTTTGGACCGTTCAGCCCGATCCATCTATTGTCGCTATTTGCAGCCTATAAACTGTGGCGCGGGGTTCGGTCCGCAATTGTCGGCGACATCGTCCGCCACCGTAAAACCATGCGGAGGTTATATTTCTGGGCCTTGGGCGCAGCGGGCCTGTTCACTTTGATGCCGGGGCGCATTATGGCGCAAGTGTTTTTTGCCGATTATCAGACCCAAGGCTTTGCGGCGGTGTCGACGTTAGCGGCAGTCTTTTTGCTGGTCAAATGGCTGCGCGGGCAGGTGAAAAACCGACTGTCAGCGGAAGTTTAATGCCAAGGCAATATCTCTCTTCCCTTCTCGGGCACATGCAGCTATACGGCGGCTGATCCTACCTGATCACGTGCGGTCGTGGCGGAATGGTAGACGCGCAGCGTTGAGGTCGCTGTGGGGTAACACCCGTGAGAGTTCGAGTCTCTCCGACCGCACCAAAGTCGCTTTTCTAAGAAAAGCGACGAGGAACTCCCAAACATTGATGAGCGGCAGTCGTTTCGCAAAAACGATGAGGGCGTAGGCCCTGCAGCGTTTGTCTGTTCAGTTGTACCAAAGCCCCATCTCGTACACTGCTGAGCACTAAGCGGGGGCTGGACAGTGCCGACTTCGTGCACACGACAGTCTAATGCTAACAGCCGCCGAACCTATAATTCTGCAGGTTCGAAAGTGCATAACCGTTGCCGTTACAGCAGGGCAAACACCCTCATTACGTGTTCATGATATGATCTGCTGTTATACCCGTCGCGCCGGATCACAGCAATGTCCAGAGACCCAGTATCGCTTAAGATAAGGGTCACGCGCACATCGGCATAGCTACCATCATCGGCCTCTACGATCTCGAGGCTGTCAAACGGGCCGGGGTACGAACTGGTGGAAATCTGCAGAATATCCTCGGCGGGGTCAAAGTCGGTAACCTGCATATACAGATTATCCGGATGGGCGGTTCCGCCGTAACCGATGTCGGCAACAAAAACATCCGCACCAGCGCCACCGGTGACTATGGCAGTGCCTTCTGGGTTATTGATCTAGGTCCCGATCGTCAACACATCGTCACCGTCACCACCAAATGCTGATGTGCCTGCATCTACAAACAGCCTGTCGTTACCTTCGCCAACGTAGCCAACAGCGCCATTGCGCAACCTAATGTAGTCGTTGCCTTTCCCGCCGTGGGCTTGAGAGCCGTCCCCAGATGCATCAATAACGTCGTCTCCGGCATTCCCATAAAGGATGCCAGGACCATCACCATCCAAGCCCCAGCCCGTCAAAAAGTCGCTACCCTCGCCGCCGTGGGCCGTTCCACTGTCGATGGTGATCCGGTCGTTGCCAGCGCCACCATCAACGGTGCCGGTGCCAATTCCCCCGTGGTCGCCATGCCCGCTATCATCAATGTTGCCATATTCGTTGGGTGATACCGCGCCTGCCACGACCCAATCATTGCCGTCGCCAGCGTTCACTACAACACCCGCCCCATCAATGGTGATGCCGTCCGCATCGGCTGACAGAAAGTCAATGCCATCGGTTCCTGTTGTGTCCTCAAACACAGGGGCCTCGGCCACACCGCCAAGGCTGATAACATAGTCCTCAGGCAAGAAGCTGATCAACTCACCACCACAGTGTTCCGCTTCACGCTGATAGGTTTCGAACGGCACGTTCGAGGTGATCTCGCCAACACGACTATTGGGGTTGTGGGAGTCATAGGGGGTCCCCGTTAGATCAACAACGCCAAGGAGTTCCAGACCGAACTGTTCTTCAAATTCCGCTAACAGGTATTCATTGGTGGGGCCGTCAAAATCGTCCGCAGTTTCCTAGAGTAAATCGTTATTAAGTCGCATTTAGCCCAATTTAGAATTGATCAGTTTTTACGCCATTCAACCGTCCCCATTTCATAGTTGTGCTAGGGGCTTTCGGTGTCGGCACTAGAGCGCGAAAAAGGCGATGACGTTGCGGTCAGGGCTCGGTGTCTCCCTCGGTCTAAAACCGTAATGACAAACACGACATGCCACCGTCCAATTTGGCGGCATCTGCATTGTCGATTTCGCGCACATCATAGCCGCTGTCGCGCAGTCGTTTGCTGGTGTCTGGGAACCCTGCGGCCATAATCACAAACTGATTGAACCGAATGGCGTTGGCCGCGGCTTCTTCACCGGGGGCCGTGTAAATGACGTTGTAATCGTCAAAACAACCTGACGCGGCCAGCCGTTGGGTCGACAGGATCGTATCAGCGTCCAACAAAGAGCAATCGGTTTTGAAATGCAGCACACCGCTGGGAATTGTGATGGTGCGCACAGTGTAGCCCCAATCGCGAACCAGCTCGGCCAGCTCATCCACACCAGCCTGGTCCGTGCGATCCGACAGGCCGACCAGTATCTCGCGAGAGGTCACCAGAATGTCGCCGCCTTCAATGGTGCCGGGGCCTTTGATTTCACGGACATCTTTGTACAGTTTGTACAAAACAGGCGCCATTTCGTACACTTCGCCTGCACGCGATGGCGCGCCGGGGCGCATCAGGATCGCGCCTTCGGGCAAGCAAAGCGCGGTGTCCTCGACAAAGGTGCTGTCGGGGTAGGGGGCCAATGCGGGCAGTTCAATCACCTCGGCACCGGTTTCGCGCAGGGTTGCGATATAGGTGTCATGGGCGGCTGTCATCTGCACTAGATCTGGCATGCCAGTATCAATGGCACGCAGCCCGTTGGTGATACTGGCGGCAGGCTTACGGGTGATGGCGCGGGTGAAGTCAAAGCTTGGATTTTTCATACAGCTCACTAAGCGCATTTAGCGCCCAAGGAAAAGTATTTTTTGCATCATGTCGGTTTCGGACGGGCGATGCATTGCGCCAGACAAATCGAACAGTTGGCCCCCGCACGATTCGAAAAAAATGAAATGGCGAGCAGATAAAAGCATGTTCGAGGCGGGCGCAGTCAAAATAATTTGTGCTGCAGAACCAAACATTTCATGGGTTTTTGGCCAGCAGGATAAGCTTCTTTGGTCTATTTGTGGTCTTACTGTTGCAATCTGCAGCCGCATTCGCTTTAGTTCATGCAGTAGAAGCGCAGGACAACCTGCCGGATATAGATAGGGAGCCGCTAAGTGGCAATGACCGACTCGGATGCTGCATTCGTTGAATTTGACCGCGTGCAAAAAAGCTATGACGGCGAAGTGCTTGTCGTTAAAGATTTAAACCTCAAAATTGCCAAAGGCGAGTTTGTCACCATGCTTGGGCCTTCGGGATCAGGCAAGACGACCTGCCTGATGATGTTGGCTGGTTTTGAAACCGCAACCCACGGCGAAATCAACCTGGGTGGTGTTTCAATCAACGACATCCCGCCGCACAAGCGCGGCATTGGCATGGTGTTCCAATCCTACGCGCTGTTCCCGCATATGACGGTGGGTGAAAACCTGTCGTTCCCGCTGGAAGTCCGCGGCATGGGCAAAGACGAACGCGAGACCAAAGTGAAACGTGCGCTGGATATGGTGCAGATGGGCGACTTTGCCCAACGCCGTCCCGCGCAATTGTCCGGTGGGCAACAGCAGCGTATCGCGCTGGCCCGCGCCTTGGTGTTTGAACCCCAAGTGGTTTTGATGGATGAGCCGCTGGGCGCGCTGGACAAACAGCTGCGCGAACACATGCAGTTCGAAATCAAGCATTTGCACGAAAGCCTTGGAATTACAGTGGTCTATGTGACGCACGACCAATCCGAAGCGCTGACCATGTCAGACCGTGTTGCGGTGTTTGACGATGGCCGCATTCAGCAATTGGCCCCGCCAGAAGATTTGTATGAACGTCCTGAAAACAGCTTTGTTGCGCAGTTTATCGGCGAGAACAACAAACTGTCAGGCACGGTCGTTTCGCAAAAAGGCGAGATCGCAACGATCAAGCTGACCAATGGTGCGACATGTCAGGCCTTGGCCGTGAACTGTGGTGATGCTGGGTCTGAAACTCTGGTTTCGATCCGCCCCGAGCGGGTGACGATCTCGGGCAAAAAGGGTCCAAACACGACGCAAGCGCAAGTGCTGGAGCTGATTTACCTCGGCGACCACATCCGCTGTCGCTTGAACGTGCATGGCAATGATGAATTTGTGGTCAAAGTGCCCAACGCGGCAGGTCACAAACATCTGGTGGTGGGTGAAACCACCGAGATCACATGGTCGGCTGAAGACGCCCGCGCCCTTGATCCACTCTAGGTTTCCGAACGACAGGGGCGGCTATGGCCTCGAAATTACGTACTGAATTGTTCATGTAATAGGGAGAAAAAACATGAAAAAAACACTTATCCTAACAACGGCCCTGACAAGCATGGCTTTTGCGGCATCCGCTGCTGAAGTGACTGTTATGTCTTGGGGTGGCTCGTACACCAAGTCGCAAGTTGAGGCTTATCAAAAGCCGTTCACTGCTGAAACTGGCATCACAGTGAACTCTGTTGACAGCGACAACCCAGCCACACCAATCAAAGCCCAAGTTGAAGCCGGCAACGTGACTGTTGATGTTGCTGACGTTGAATTCTCAGACGCTATTCGTCTTTGCGACGAAGGCCTGCTGGAAACAATCGATCACTCCATGCTGCCTGCTGCCCCAGATGGCACGGCTGCTGCGGATGACTTCATTGAAGGCGCTCTGCAAGATTGTGCTGTCGCCAACATCGTTTGGTCCACTGTGTTTGCTTACAACGCAGACAACAATGACGGCACCCCAACAACAATCGCTGACTTCTTTGACACAGCCAAATTCCCAGGCAAACGTGGCCTGCGTAAAGCTGCCAAAGCAACGCTTGAAATGGCGCTGATGGCGGACGGCGTTCCTGCTGCCGAAGTATACGGCATCTTGGACTCGTCCGAAGGTGTTGATCGCGCATTCGCGAAACTGGACACAATCAAAGCTGACATCGTTTGGTGGGAAGCTGGCGCACAACCACCACAACTGCTGGCTGATGGCGAAGTTGTAATGTCGACGGCCTATAACGGCCGTATCTTTAACGCAGCCGTTGCTGAAAGCCAGCCATTGGTTGTTGTTTGGGACGGTCAAATCTTGGACTTCGATCTGTTCGTTGTACCAAAAGGCGCGCCTAACAAAGAAGAAGCGATGAAGTTCATTGCATTCGCCACAGACACACAGCGTCTGGCAGACCAAGCCAGCTGGATCTCCTACGGTCCTGCTCGCAAATCATCCGGTGCTTTGGTTGGTTTGTATTCCGATGGCAAAACAGAAATGGGCCCACACATGCCCACAGCTGCTGCCAACCTTGGCAACGCGCTGGTCAACAACTTTGAATTCTGGGTTGATCACGATGCCGAGCTGAACGAGCGTTTCAACGCTTGGCTCGCCAACTAAGCTAAAGATATCGCGGCGCGGGTATGTTCTCGCGCCGCTTTCACATTCTAACAGGTTGATGAACACATGGCTGATAGCACCACAAACACAGACATCGGCCTAACAACGGCTGATGGTAAACCGCTGAAACAGGCGCTTGCTTATGCGCAGGCCCGGTCTCGCCGCCGCGCATTTTTTCTGGTGTTGCCACTGCTATTGTTCGTCCTTGTGACATTTATTTTACCGATTGGGCAGATGCTGCAACGCTCTGTTTTCAATGACGGATTTACTACCCACCATGATCTGGGCACTCGTGTGGATACACCGATTATGGTTAATCTGGCCACGTGGTTTGACGAAAACGAACTGGGCGTGGAGCCCGATGAGGCCGCCTATGCCGCGCTGGTAACCGATTTGATTGAACTTAAGCGTCTACGTGCCCCGGGGTCTGCTGGCACGCGGATCAATTATGGGCTGGCTGGCTCGCGGTCTTTGTTCACCAAAGCCGCCCGCAAAGCCGAAAAACTGGAAGCGCCGTTTAAAGAGGCTCTGCTGGATGTAAGCGCAAAATGGGAAAACCCAAAGCTGTGGCAAGTGATGCGCAGTGCGTCATCGTCTTATACCGGAGCCTTTTATTTGGCCGCGGTGGACCGCACACAAGATGCCGCTGGCGACATTGAGCAGGTTGAAGAAAACCGCCGCGTTTACGTGAAACTGTTCGTGCGCACTTTGCTGGTCTCGCTGTTGATCACCTTTTTGACGTTCTTGCTGGCCTATCCGATTGCGCATTTGCTGGCGACGCTGCCGCTGCGCTATTCCAACTTGTTGATGATATTCGTGCTGTTGCCGTTTTGGACGTCACTGTTGGTGCGGACCACCAGCTGGATGATCCTGCTGCAAAGCCAAGGGGTGCTGAACGATGCGATGGTCGGCACGGGCATTCTGGACGACGCGGACCGCATACAGATGATGTACAACAAAACCGGTACCATCATTGCGATGACGCATATCCTGCTGCCCTTCATGGTGCTGCCGCTTTATTCGGTGATGCGCCCGATCAACCCATCTTACGTGCGTGCCGCCAGATCACTGGGCGCCACCAGCTGGACGGCGTTTCGCCGCATCTATTTCCCGCAAACCGTTCCAGGTATAGGGGCAGGGGCGCTGCTGGTGTTCATCCTTGCGGTTGGCTATTACATCACGCCAGCGCTGGTTGGCGGTGCCGATGGCACGCTGATTTCAAATCTGATCGCCTTTCACATGACCAAATCGCTGAACTGGTCAATGGCCGCAGCGCTTGCGTCATTGCTGTTGGCTGGCATTCTGATCCTCTACTGGCTCTATGACCGGTTGGTGGGCATCGACAATCTGAAGTTGGGATAAGAACATGGCATTACAAAGCTACGCCTCACCGCTGGAAAAACTCTGGCACTACACGTATCTTGTGCTCTGCGGGTTGATCTTTTTATTCCTGATCGCTCCGATTTTGATCGTGATCCCGCTGTCATTCAACTCGCAGCCCTATTTCACTTTCACCAAGGAAATGCTGGCGCTGGACCCAACCGGATATTCAACCCGTTGGTATGACCTGCTGCTGACGTTCGGCATGAATGCCCCTGATGTGCCACGCGACAGCTCGTGGTGGTCCGATGCTTGGAACAACGCCAACTGGATCAAAGCGATGAAAAACTCGGTTATCATCGGAGTTTTCTCGACGATTTTGGCCACGGTTTTGGGCACCGTTGCAGCGCTTGGCCTGTCCAAGCCTGACATGCCATACCGGCGTCCTATTATGGCGATCCTGATTTCACCAATGATTGTGCCGATCATCATCACGGCGACGGGGTTGTTTTTCTTCTACTCAGATATTGGCATCAGCAAATGGTCGATCTTTGGCTGGGAAATTCCGTATCTGGGCGTCATCTTGGCTCATGCCACTTTGGGCATCCCTTTCGTGATCATCACTGTGACGGCGACATTGGTTGGCTTTGACCATTCGCTGACGCGGGCTGCGGCCAATCTTGGCGCTAACCCACGCACAACGTTTTTCAAAATCATCATGCCGTTGATCCTACCCGGTGTGATTTCGGGGGCGCTGTTTGCTTTCGTGACTTCGTTCGACGAAGTGGTTGTGGTGCTGTTTATCGGCGGCTTGGACGAGCAAACAATTCCGCGTCAAATGTGGAACGGAATCCGTGAACAAATCAGCCCAGCAATCTTGTCAGTGGCAACGATCCTCGTGATCATCTCAACCCTGCTTTTGGCAACGGTAGAGTTGTTGCGTCGTCGCAGTGAAAAACTACGCGGGATCACACCGCACTAGCCCAAGAATTTTTCGAAAATTCTTGCAAAATTCCTTGAAGGAATTTTTTTGCGCCCAGAATTACCGGTGTCCCCAATCATTGGGGTCATCGGAATTGTTTGGAGACAGACCAATCACATCTCCATCTGTGCTGCATCCAAGCCCCAAAACGGTGCGATTGGCATAGTTGAAATAAGCCGCGACCTGATTGATTTCTAGGATTTCGCCATCATCAAAACCAGCCTCACGCAAAGCCTCGATATTGCCTTCTTCCATTTTCGAGGGTGTTGTCGTCAGTGTTGCCGCGTATTCCAGCGCCATTTTTTGAGCATCCGTCAAAGGTGCGCTCTTAACGTCGCCAGATTGGGCGGCATTAAGCAATGCGGCGGATCGGGCATCGTCTTCCAACAAACGCTTCATACCTGAAAAATGGTGCCGCACACAGTATTCACATTCATTCAGCGCTGAAACCCAAACTCCGATCAGTTCTAAAAACCATTTCGGCGTGGTGTTGCCTGAGTGATGCAAAACATATTTGTAGATCGCCATATGCCCTTCCATTGTATGCGGGCGCAGCGAATGAGACATCATGATGTTGTCGACGTTGTCATCCGGCCCCTTCACACGATCATACAACATCTTTAATTTGCCAGTGGCGTCGGCGTAAGCGATGGTTTTAATCCAGCTCATCTCAAATTCCTTTGTTTCAGCAGCCTACCCAAGCAGCCCCAGCCAAATCCATGCGGTGAAGATCGTCGCGGCTGTGGACAACAACACAGAGGATGCCGCAACACGCCGCGCCACCCCATACATATTGGCAAAAATATAAGCATTAACGCCGGGCGCCATTGCCGAAGTCAGGACCGCTGACCGAAATGCGTTTTGCGGCAATTCAAACGCGCTGCCCATGGTCCAGACGATGGTTGGGTGCAAGATCAGCGACACAGCGCTGATATAAAGGATCAGACGCATGTCGCCCTCAGGGCGGTAGCGATACAGCACCCCACCCATACCAAACAGCGCGGCTGGCAAGGCTGCGCGGGTGATCAGGGCGACGGCGTCAGTGATAAAGCCTGGGATCGGGGCGCTCGACAGGTTGACGATGAAACCACATAAAATGGCAACCACCAGTACATTTTTGAAGATCGCCAACAGCACAGATTTCACGATCTTAACTGGACCGCCTCCGCGATTGCGGACCACCTCCATAACGGTGATCCCTATCCCATAACAAAATGGCGCGTGCAGAGCGATGATCATATAATTGGCGGCCAAAGCGTCCACGCCATAGGCACGCTCGGTGATCGCCAGCCCCAGCAGCAACGAGTTTGAAAACAGGCCGATAAAGCCAACAGCGACACTGTCTTCCCATGGGCGTCCAAAGATAAATCGTGCGCCAAGCATTCCCACAACAAACCCAGCCGATGCGCCGGAATAAAAGCTGAGCAGCATTTTGACATCAAAATTCTGCCCCAGATCAAGCGTCGAAATCGCGTTAAACAGCAGCAGCGGGATCGCGAAATTTTGCGCAAACTTCATCAGGCCATCAATGCCAGCATCAGAAATCCATTCTCGCCAAACAGCGAGATAGCCAAGGCCAATGACCAAAAACACTGGCAGGATGACATCTAGGAGTGCCTGCATGGTTAGGGCAACTTTCGTAATGTGACGAACATAGAAACGGGGGCCATTGTGTTGTCATTTTCGCAAGTGACATAGGTGGCCCAAATCGCTTGTTGCTCACCATCGGTTTGTTCGGACAATTGGGCGAAATAGTTGAACGTGCAATCCAGCGCTGGCTCAAACTCTGGGTTGATCAAAGTGTCACCGCCTTCGACAAAATGCGGTGGAAAACTGTAGCGTGTATTTCTAAGGCTGGCCACAAATTGATCTGACAGTTCTGCATAGCTCATCCAATAAGAGGTGCGTGCAGCTGTGTCTGTGGGGGTCTCATAGGCAAAGGTCGGTGTACTGGCACTGATCAACATACCATCCGCATTCGACAACACCTCAACCGCGTTTTCGGGGGTGGCTTTTCTCAAGTTCGCATGGCGGCCGTGATGCCGGTAGATGATCTGCCGCGCTAGGTTTTGCTCGTCCAGCGGCACCTGAGCAACCCGTGGGGAGGTGTCGGTCACAACATGGTCGGGGCCATTGTCCAAAGTCCGTTCGAGTGGCCAGATGTAGGTATCACTATTGGTTTCAATATCTCGTGCAATCAACACAGTATCGGTTTGTTGCAAGTGATGGCTGCCCATATTGTCGTTCAACTCGCGTTTTATAAACAACAAGCCGCCGCCGATTGCGATCAGTGTTTCCTTGACCGAGACCACCTGCGGTGGCGTTGCCATGGCCGGGCTGGCTGCAAGCATTGCGATGGTCAGCATTGAAGATGCGGCAATGCGCATGGGGCGCTCCTAAATGAATGCTGCCATTTGCCCTGATTATGCGGGCAACGTCAACGTCAAGCCGTCATAGGCCGGAATGATGTGATCAGCGGTTTCGGCAGCAATGGTGGCGTGGTCCAGATCGATATGCATGTTGGTCAACACAGCGTGTTTGGGCGCGGCGCGCATGATCCATTCCAAGGCGCGTTCCAGATGAACGTGGCTGGGATGAGGTTTGCGCCGCAGCGCGTCGAGCACCCAAATATCTAGACCGCTCAACTGTGCCCAAGTGGTGTCGGGAATATCCGAAACGTCGGGCATATAAGCAAAGTTGTTGATGCGAAATCCAAGCGCTTTAATTTGGCCGTGTTGCACCGGCAGAGGCGTTAGGGTGATGTCGCCACCGTCGCCTGAAATGGTCACATCGCCCTCGATCGTGTTCATGACGCAGATTGGCGGATAGTTCGACCCTTCCGGCGTGATAAACGCATAGCGAAACCGCGCATAAAGATCGTTTTGCGTCGGCATGTCGGCCCAAACCTCCATGCGTTTACGGGTGTTGAAAACGATCATCCGCAGATCATCCAACCCATGCACATGATCGGCATGGGCGTGGGTGTAGACAACGGCGTCGACCTTGCTAACGCCTGCGTCCAACAACTGCATGCGCATGTCGGGCGAGGTGTCTATTAACACGCGGGTGGTGCCGTTATCGCTGGTTTGTTCTAACAGCATTGAACAGCGCGAGCGGCGATTTTTCGGGTTCAACGGGTCGCAATCGCCCCAGACATTTCCAATGCGCGGCACGCCGCCACTGGACCCGCAGCCAAGGATGGTGGCGCGAAGCTCAGCCATCACGTTGCCCCCGGATAGGCCGCGGCCTTGGTGAACAGGCGTTCAAAATTGGCTTCGGTTTGACGGGCGAAATCAGCATAGTCCATACCGAAAACCTCGGCCCCTATACGGGCCGTGTGCGCGGTGAACGCAGGTTCATTGCGTTTGCCGCGATGGGGCGGCGGGGCCAGATAGGGCGCGTCGGTTTCGACCAGAATGCGCTCGACCGGTGCGCTTGCGAATATTTCGCGCAGCGCGGTTGACTTGGGAAAGGCCGAGATGCCGGACATCGACAGATAAAACCCCAAATCAAGCGCGGCCTTGGCCAGCTCGGGGCTGGAGGAAAAGCAATGCATGACACAAGTGAATGCCCCAGCCGCATGTTCCTCGGCAAGGATCTGTGCCATGTCGTCATCTGCCGCACGGGCGTGGATGACCAAGGGCAGGGCGGTCCGGCGCGCCGCCTCAATGTGAAGGCGTAGCGAGGTTTGCTGCACTTCTTTGCTCTCGATCGTGTAGTGGTAATCCAGCCCTGTTTCGCCAATGGCGACAAATTTGGGATGCGCCGCCAACGCGACCAATTCCTCAACCGTCACCATCGGCTCGTCCGCCGCGCTCATCGGATGGGTGGCGGCGGCGAAAAACACCGGCGCATGGGCCTCGGCGATGGCGCGGACCTGATCCACTTGGCGCAGTTTGGTGCAGATGGTGACCATGCGTTTGACGCCGGCCTCAACGGCCCGCTCGATCACCTGAGGTAATTCGTCGGCGAAATCGGGGAAGTCCAGATGGCAATGGCTGTCAGTGATTTGGGGTGTGATTTGTGGTGTGTCGGTCATGGCCTTGCCTCTTTTATGTCGCGGTTTTGGCGGCGGTCGCGTCAATCTTAAGAACCATATCAAGGATGAGCGCGGCAGGGTCAAGGTTGACCGCCTTACCATGTCGGGCCCGCGCCCCTAGGCTTTGCTGCAATTCGGCCCATTGGCGTCCGGCATATTGGCTCGGGGCAAGGCGCGACATCAGCGCGGCTTCGCCATTTGCGGCCTCGATCACCGGGGCGCCAACGGCGCCGGTGCGGGCAAGACGTGCCAAGAATAAATCCATCAAACCCAGCAATAAATCATAGCGGGTTTCTTTGGCCTTTCCGACCACGCTTTCGGCCAGATACAAACCGCGCGCGCGGTCAACGCCGGGCAGGGTGCCAAACAACTGGACGATTTCTTGATAGGTTTCAAGGCCGCCCAGATTGGTCAACCGCAAGGCTTCGCCAACAGATCCACCTGCAAGGGCCGCGAGCGCGGTTGGATTGCTGGCACTGGCAGCACCCGCGTTGGCCAGTGCCAGCCCCATGTCATCGGGCGACAGCGCATGGCAGCGCAACTCACGACAGCGCGACCGGATGGTCGGCAACAGGCGGGACGGTTGGTGGCTGATCAAAAACATCGTGGTGCGTTCGGGCGGCTCTTCCAGCAGCTTTAGCAACGCGTTGGCGGCGTTCGGGTTCATCTCGTCGGCGGTGTCCACGATCACCACGCGCCGACCGCCGTCGGCCGCAGACAGGGCGAAGAAACCGCGCAATTTGCGGGCCTCGTCCACGGTGATCACCGATTTCAGTTTCTTAGTTTTGTCGTCCCACGCGCGGCGCATCAGGAACAGGCGCGGCTCGGACAACGCCGCCATCCGGTGCGCAACGGGGTGGTCATCTGAAATGTTGATGCTGGTGGCCGCCGCCGTGTCGCCAAACATTGACGGGCCATCGTCAGCAGGTTCCGCCAACAAAAACCGTGCCAGTTTCCATGCCAAAGTTGCCTTGCCCACGCCACGCGGGCCGGTGACCAACCATGCGTGATGCAAACGATGCGAATTATAAGCCTCTAGGAAGGCGGCTTCGGCTTTGGATTGGCCAATCAGCGCGTGGGTTTCGCGTGGGTGCGGGGCCCCTTCGACGCGGTCTGGTTCGGGCAGATCGGGATCCGTGCTCATGCCAATTTGTCGCTTGCGATTTCGGAGATTTCGGCGGCGATGACATCGATATCACGCGCCCCGTCAATCACATGACACCGGTCCGGAAAATCTTTGGCCAAGGCAAGGAACCCTGCGCGCAGGTCTTGCTGAAATCCCAATCCCAATTCCTCAAAACGGTCCTCGCCAGAGCCGCGTGCCAAACCACGGCTTAAAGCAGCCGCAGGGTCCATATCAATGATAAAGGTCAGATCGGGCTCGACGCCAATCATCTGGGCGTGCAACAGGTCTACCACATCACGCAACGCGGCGCGCGCCGCCCCCTGATAAACACGGGTTGAATCGGCAAAACGGTCCGAAACGACGATTTTGCCAGCCTGCAATGCAGGTTCAATCGTCTTCTCCAAATGGTCTCGCCGTGCCGCTGTGAACAACAGGATTTCGGTTTCGGCAGACCATCGGTCAGGGTCGCCCTCCACCAGCAACCGCCGAATTTCTTCGGCCCCTTGGCTGCCCCCGGGTTCGCGAGTCAGCTGGGCCTCATAGCCCGCCGCTGTTAGGTTTTCCGCCAGCAAACGCGCTTGCGAGGATTTTCCCGAGCCGTCGATGCCTTCAAATGTGATGAATGTTCCCAGTGCCATTATAACAAGTCCTGTGCGCCTCCAGCGACCTGTTTGAGCAACAATTTTGCCGCCGTGCGGATGCGCGGTAGAAAGCCACCGCGCGCAACACTTTGCGACGCCACCAGCGGCATGTGCGCGTCTGGCATACCGTTGCGTTTGATCACCAACTCAGCGAGCTGCTCGCCCTTCTCAAAGGGCGCCTCAATCGGTCCTCGATAGCGCACTGTCGCGTTCAGATTGTTTTGATCTAAGGCGGGTACCAGCAACAATAAATCTTTGGGCGCAACCAGACCAACGCGGCCCACGTCGCCCATCCAAACATCGGCTTGCGCGATCAAGTGACCCTTTGGAGCGACCGTTTTCTCAACGAACTGCCGGAAGGCCCAGTTGACGATACGTTCGGCTTCTTCAGCACGGGCCTTGGCGCTTTGCAGCCCCGAGATCACAAACACAATGCGCCGATCACCTTGCCGCGCCGAGCCAACCAGCCCGTAACCGGCTTCGGATGTATGTCCGGTTTTCAAGCCGTCAGCGCCGATACCCAGTTTTAGCAATGGGTTGCGGTTGGCTTTGTTCTGCGGTGCGCGTCCATCAAACAAGAACTCAGTTTCAGAGAACAGCGGGTAGAATGTCGGGAATTCGGTGATCAGACGATCCGCCAATATGGCCAAATCATGCACGCTCATCCGGTGGCCCGCTTGTGGCCATCCGTTGGAATTGGTGAAATGCGAGTTGGTCATGCCCAGTTCTGTCGCACGTGTCGTCATCATCCGTGCAAATCCGGCCTCGGAGCCATCAGTCGATAGGGCTTCAGCCAAAACAGAGGCCGCGTCATTGCCCGACAACACAATCACGCCACGGATCAGATCCTCAACGTTTACGCGGTCTGAGGTGTTCAGGAACATGGTTGAGCCCTGATAGTCCATTGAATGTTGCGACACCGGCAATTTATCATCCAGCCGTAAGCGCCCATCCTTGAGTGCTTCAAACACCATATTCAGCGTCATCAATTTGGACATAGAGGCCGGCGGCAAGGGTAAGTCGGCGTCCTTGGTCAGCAAAACGGTGCCCGTGGAGTGGTCAATCACATAGGCCGCCGTTGCCCGCGTGTCGAATTGCGCACGCAGAGGCAGGGTGGCCAAAAGCGTGAACAAAAGGGCAAGCAGGGGCAGGGCACGCAGTTTCATAGGTGGATTTTCCGTTTTAGTGGGTTACGAAATAGGCGTCGGCAAAGCCCAGCCCTTTGATTTTCTTCAGCAATGTGGCGCGTTCGCTTTTGGATCCCGCAGGCCCGACCAAGACACGCCAGAATGTTTTGCCGCTGCTGGTTTGCTCTTTGACCAGTGGCACCATGCCCGCTTTACGCATGTTTTCGCCGGTCTTTGTAGCGTTGGATTTGACGCTAAAAATTCCCAATTGGATATAGGGCTTGGTCAAGGAGGAAGACGGGTGCGGAGCCGCGACGGGTTTCGGCGCCGGGGTTGGCTTGGGCGTCGCGATCGGCTTGCCTTCGGCTGCATCAATCGCGGCCGCAGCCGAGGCAATCGGATCAAGCGATTTTTGCTCGATTGTCTCGGGGGCATCCAGTGTTTGGTTGCTTGGCGCGGGGGCGGCTTCGGGCACTTCTTCGCGACGCAGAGCTGTTACGTTCAACTTGGCTGGTTGTCCCGCGAGCATTCCAAGGGCCTCGGCGGCGTCCGACGAAACCTGCAGTTTGGGCCCCGGGTTTTCGCGCTCGCGCCGAAACAACGCGCCAATCACAAATTTGCCATTGGCGGTGTTGCGGATAATAACGCGTTCTGGATCGACCACCGTTGGATGCGCAATCCAAACGCCACCCAATGAGGGGCGCCCATCCCACAATCCGTCGTCGTTGACCTGAAACACATCCGGTGATTCAACATCGCGTTCAATCAAACGGGTTGAGTTGCTGGCTGGAGCGTCGGTCACCGCGGCGACTTCGCCAGCTTTATCTTTGGCCTTGAAAGGATTGAATTTTTTGCCATCTTCGCACCCTGCAATTGTGAGTGCCAAGCTTGTCAAAAGGGCCATCCGCCCGATCTTTGTCCAAACTCCGAAATACGTCTTCGTCATGCCTTGCCCTCTTTATGTCTGCGTCATCTTTCGCAACGCTCAATCGCCGATTTTCGGCTCAACCACTCGATATTTGCACGCCATTTTAGGGTGCGCTTTGAGGCATAATAGCGGCACAGTTGTTGCATGGAAAGGGTCCACAGCGATGTCGGCGAAATTCCCCTCCAAATAGGTGCTTTTAGAATCAGATTGGGCACTGTAATGACTGCCCAGTCGGAGGAGTGGCAGAGTGGTTGAATGCACCGGTCTTGAAAACCGACGTAGGTGAAAGTCTACCGTGGGTTCGAATCCCACCTCCTCCGCCATGATGTTGATAATAACGCATTAGAAGCAATGCTTTAGATAAAAACTTGATGGCCAACCCCACATTGCATCACACAATTCTTAATTGACCTTGATGGACGCAACACAACAATTGTGGAACAGAATTTTCTGGCAATTCCTTTGCTGAAATCAATAAGGATTGAACCGCGTCGGGTTTGCTGGAGGCTCCAACTTATGGGTAGAATGGAGCATCATGAACGAAACAACGAGCAAATATTCACCAAAAGCGAGCGAACATTCCGTGCTGTTGGTTTTGGACAAACCAGGTCAGCATGAGAGCTGTTGGGCGACGATTGTATCGATATGTCGAAAATTGGCTGTGCGCGGCAAACGCTGAATGAGTGGGGCCAGAAGGTTGAGATCGACACTGGACTACGTGGCGGTATCAAGACCGAAATGGTTGAGAAGATGAAGACGCTTGAACGAGAGAAACGCGAGCCGAAGCAGGCCAACGAGATTCTTTCTAAAGCGTCGGCATATTTTGCACAGGCAAAGCTCGCCCCCCATTCAGACGATAATCCAGTTCATAACAGATCACCGTGCCGATCACGGGGTCGAGCCAATCTGCCGTAAGCTGCCGATTGCCCCTGCAACTTTCTATGATCATATGCCCAAACGTGCGAACCCTTCGCGTCTCTCGGATCGTGCGAAACGTGACACCGAGCTCAAGCCCGAGATTGAACAGGTCTTTGAGGAAAACCTCAGCGCCTACGGCGTGAGGAAGGCCTTGCGCCAAAATGCGCAGGGAAAGTTTCGATCTCGCGTGGTGCACAGTTGCTAGGTTGATGAAAGACATCGGCATTGAAGGCGTCATTCGTGGCAAGAAGCCAAGAACCACAATACTTGGTAATACGCTCCCTTGCCCGTTGGACCGGGTGAACCGTAAATTTTACGCGCCTGCGCTGAACGTCCTCTGGATCAGTGACTTCGTTTATGTCGCGACCTGGCAGGGGTTTGCCTAATTTGCATTCGTCATCGATGTTTATACGAGACGGGTCGTCGGCTGGCGGGCAAGCCGCACGGCAAACGCAGGCTTCGTCTTGGATACTTTGGAACAAGCCATCCATCAACGCAGGCCAGCCCAAGGCCAACTGGTGCATTATTCGGATCGTGGTTCGCTATATTTGTCGAACAAATACACAGAGCGGCTGGACACGACCAAAACCGCGTCTTCTGCTGGCGGCGCCGGGGATTCCTACGACAATGCTCTGGCCAAAACGATCAACGGTCTCTTCAAAGCCGAGCTCATTCATCGCCGTGGCCTTTGGCGCAGTTTTGAAGCCGTCGAATACGCCACCCATGAATGGGTTGACTGGTTCAACAATCGCTGTCTGCTGGAACCTATCGGGAATATCCCGCCCGCTGAGACAGAAACAAACTTCTATGCTGCTATGGAAAGATCAGACATCGCTGCGTAACTAAGACAAATCAACCTCCTGCGAACAACGGGCGGTTCAATGTGACAATAAATCTAGGGGAACGTAAAATGCTCCACTTCCTCTAAGCACTTTTCAGTTCATTGGCGCTCCAAGTTTCTGCTCCATTATCGACGCTCTCAATAAATGTGAACTGTCTTGTGCTGTTTGAGAGCGCTTCAACTTGTGTTTGAAGTGTTTGGGTTGCCGCCGAGGTTTCTTCGAACATAGCAACGTTTTGCTGGGTAGTCTGGTCCAGTTCATTTGCAGCCGAATTGATTTCGACCAACCCAGTGGATTGCTCCATCGAGGAATTGGCCAAGCCTTCGATTTTTGCGCGCATTTCCTGCACGAGACCAGCAATTTTACCAAGGGCGTTACGCGACTTATCAACAAGCTCAACGCCGATGCCCACCTGGTTTGTGGTGGTCTGGATCAGTTCTGCAATTTCGCTTGATGAGTCGGCGGAGCGCTGTGCAAGTTGGCGAACTTCAGAGGCCACAACAGCAAATCCGCGACCACTTTCACCTGCTCGAGCGGCTTCAACGCCAGCGTTCAACGCGAGCAAATTGGTCTGGAACGCGATACCATCGATGACACTTGTGATCTGCGAAACACGCGCAGAACTTGTCGCAATCTGAGACATGGCTTCAACCGCTTTTTGCGCCATTTCAAGGCCCGCTTGGGTGATTTCTTCGGCCGAGCTTGCTGTCTTGACGGCGTCTTCTGCGTTCGCCGTGGCAGTTGTCACAGATGACGTCATTTCGTCAAGTGCAGACGCCGTTTCCTCAAGGGTGGCGGCCTGTTTTTCTGTCCGGCTGCTCAAATCGAATGCGGCTCCGGCAATGCTGTTGACCTCTCCCAGGAGAATTTCTGTTGTGTCAAAAATACCGGAAATTATGCCAGAAAGAGTGGCCATCGAGCTGTTGAATTCCTCTTTTAATGCGCGAAATTCTTCGGGCACTTCTTCAGTGATGCGCGCGCTAAGGTCGTTGCCAGCGACACGCGTCATTGCGACCTGAAATGCAAAGAGGGCGTTTTTCGTTGTTGTGATTTCTGTGGCAAATTTGACCACTTTATATACCTTGCCATTCGCGCCTTTGATCGGATTGTATGTCGCTTGAATCCAAACCTCATTGCCCGCCTTCCCAAGCCGCAGGTATTCCGCCTGTTGAAATTCACCATTTCTAAGCGCATCCCAAAAATCCGTATAGGTAGAGCATTTGGCCTCTTCAGGGAGGACGAAGATACGATGGTTTTGACCGACGACCTCATCCAAATTGTAGCCAAGCGCCGTCAAGAAGTTTTGGTTCGCTTTTTGGATTGTTCCCTCGGCGCTAAACTCGATCACCGCTTGAGAGCGGTCAAGCGCTTCAAGTTGGGCCAACTGGTCGAGTGAACGCTCTTTGTCGGCCGTAATATCGGAAGCAAATTTGACCACGCTCGTTGGTTTTCCATTTGGACCAATGATAGGATTATATGTGGCCTGCAACCAGAGTTCCCGCCCGCCTTTAGCGACGCGTAAAAATTCGCCAGACTGCACTTTACCTTGCGCAAGATCTGTCCAAAAGTGCTTGTACTCTTCGCTTTGGCTGAACGCCTCCTCCACGAACATACTGTGATGTTTACCTTGGATGTCATTCATCGTGTAACCAACAGCAGAAAGAAAATTCTTGTTGGCTGCCAATATCGTACCATCAAGCTTGAACTCAATCACGGCTTGAGAATGGTCAAGCGCATCAAGGCGGCTTTGGGCTTGGGCAGCTTCTGAAACACGCTGCGATACGTCGCGTGCAAATTTCACCACTTTGATGACTTTTTCGGCCTCATCCGTAATGGGCACATAAGAGGCCTCAATCCAAACCGTGTGGCCGTCCTTTGCAACACGTGCAAAGGTCTCTGAAATATGTTGACCTGACCGAAGCTGGGACCAGAATTCTTTATACTGAGTACTCTGCACATATTCTGGGTCGATAAAAAGTTTGTGATTTTGCCCTATAAGCTCTTCTTGTTCATACCCCATGACCGCGCAAAAGTTATCATTCACATCAAGTATTTCGCCTTCGGGAGAAAACCAAATTACCGCAGATGCTTTTTCAACAGCATGAGCAAGCTGGTCTTCTTTTTTTGGGCGCGATGTTTTTTTCGAAAATAAATTCATTAAGATTCCCTTAGAGGTCAGATTCCATAATTTCTAGGGAGGAGTTTCGTCGAGAAAGATGGAAATTCAATTAATTTTCAAATGTCACCTGCTCGTAATCGGCGCCGCCCTGCCAATTTGGGATATTGCTGGTTTCAAGGCCGGTGGGTAACGCTCAAGGGTTCAGCGCATATCAACAGGGGATTGCGAGCCACTAAAGGTCAGTCACCAGTGCGCCGCGGTGTTGAATGACTTTGCTGGCGAGTGCTGAGGCTGCGTGAACGGACTGCGCAACAGTTTGCCCTGCGATACGGCTTGCCAAAAAGCCCGCGTTAAATGAATCCCCCGCGGCCGTGCTGTCGAGGACATTGTTTACCACAACCGGATCAAATTCGGTGATGCCACTGTCGTGCAAAACCAATATTCTACCCGCCCCGTTTTTAACAACCACAGTCCCCGCACCGCGTTGCGCATAGCGGTGGGCGGTGGCGACGGGATCGGCATCCGAAAACCACGCGGCCTCGTCTTCAAATGAGGGTAGGACGACATCGCAGACCTTGGCAGCCTCGCTCACGGCTTGGGTCATTTCGTCAGGCGTCTCCCATAGGTGCGGGCGCAGGTTTGGGTCAAACATAACACTGCCGCCAGTGACACGAAAATCACGCAGAGCCTCGAGCAGGTTGGCTCGTTCGCTTGGGGGCAAGATCGCGAGGGTGATCCCCGAAAAATACGCGATATCGGCCCCGATCAAAGCATGGGTCAGTGCGTTACGATCTTGGGCAAGTCTGCGTGCGGCACTTTGGCCGCGCCAATAATTAAAGCTGCGCTCGCCGTTCTGCAGCTGGATCATATAGAGCCCGATTGTTCGATCTGGTCGCCGTGCAATATGGTCAACCCCAATGCCTGCGTTTTGTAAAAAACCGATCATTCGATCCGAAATCGCGTCTGTGCCGACAGCGCTGAGAAAATCGACCTGATCGGAGAGCGTCAACAGGCCGCGCAGATACCAGGCGGTGTTCATGGTGTCGCCAGCAAAGCCCATTTGATAGGTGCCAGCACCCGCCGTCGGCGCCATTTCCACCATGCATTCCCCAATCGCGACAATGCGGGTCATGTTGCGTGATCGGTGAACCAGCTGTGGTTCCCAGCCTTGATTTCTTCGATCAAGATAACGATCCGCGACAGATGTTTGTCGATCGCGGCTGCGGCCTCATCCGCATTGCCTTCGGATATCGCTGTGAAAATCTCAATATGTTCTTGCAGGGCAAACTGCTGGGTTGAGGTGTTCAGCGACAACATGCGAATGCGGTCCATATGGGCTTTGCTCTCTTGGATCAGGTCCCAAACATAGCCGACCCCTGCCAGCACACAAATCTGGTGGTGAAATTCATCGTCAAGGGCATGAAATGCAGACCGATCTTGGGCTTTGATAGCGGCTTTTTGATCATCCAACAGGGATTGAAGTACTGCCAGTCCGGCCTCGGTTTTATTCTCGCAGGCTGTGCGGCAGGTCTGCAACTCAAGCGCGCTGCGAATGTAGCGCGCGCGCATAACGGCCTCTTCCGAGATCAGGCTGACCGTGCTGCTGCTTTGCGGCCGAATAATAAGGAACCCCAGTTTGGCAAGACGCTTGAATGCTTCGCGCACCGGTTGGCGGGACACGCCCATTTTATTGCCAACTTCGGTTTCGGAAATTTTTGTGCCCGGTGGCAATTCCAGCCTAAGTATCCTTTGCTGCAACTCAAGAAATACCTGATCCGCAATCGTCGGCACAGGGGCCTGTCGAAGTTGCGACAAGGGCAGGGTGCTTTCGGGCTTCTTCCTAGAATTTTCCATGTTGCCACCCTCCTTAATACAGCGTGATTCCGTCTTGTCGGTATTTAAACAACTATTGCAGGGATTCATAAAAGAGGCAACTGGGATATTAGTTGACAGGATAGTTTTTGCTAACTAGGTTATTAGTTAACAATTGGCGAATTGATGCTATTTGTTAACAAACCTAGGGGGTTACATGAAGCTATTGGACGAGAATCGGTTGTTTCCGGTCGAACCCACTGTCAGGGGGCTTGCCCGAGACCTGTATGAAGGTGTTCGCGATCTACCGATCATCAGTCCGCATGGCCATACCGATCCGCGCTGGTTTGCCGAGAACAAGGCATTCCCCAACCCAGCAGAGCTGTTCGTGACCCCAGACCACTATGTTTTTCGCATGTTGCACTCGCAGGGGATTGCCCTTGAAGACTTGGGTGTCCCCCGTGCTGATGGTGGCGCAACCGAACAGGACCCCCGCAAAATTTGGCGTCTGTTCGCCGAAAATTTCCACTTGTTTCGCGGCACACCGTCACGGATCTGGGTCGATCACGCGTTTCAAGAAGTGTTCGGTGTGACCCAGCGCTTTGGAGCGGATACGGCCGATGCGATTTACGACCATATCGCCGATTGTCTTACCCGCGAAGATTTCACGCCACGTGCGTTGTTTGAACGCTTTAACATTGAGGCGATCGCGACCACCGAAAGCGCGATTGACGATCTGCACTGGCACAAAATGATTGGCGACAGCGGTTGGGGCGGCAAAGTCGTGACATCCTATCGCCCTGATGCGGTTGTTGATCCGGAATTCGAGGGCTTTGCGGATAACGTGCAAAAGATGGGCGAAATGGCGGGCGAGGACGCGACCACATGGGCGGGCTATCTGGCCGCGCATCGCAACCGGCGTGCGTTTTTCAAAACTTTCGGGGCAACATCGTCCGATCACGGTCACCCAACGGCCCGCACCGAAGATTTTTCGCAGGACGTCGCGGCTGCCCTGTTTGACAAAGCGCTACAGGGCAAATGCAGCGCCGATGAGGCCGATGCCTTTCGCGGCCACATGCTGACGGAAATGGCGCGGATGAGCTTGGATGACGGGCTGGTTTTGCAAATCCACCCCGGCGCTTTTCGCAACCATTCGGCTCGTGTCACGGCACAGTTCGGCCGCGACAAGGGCTATGACATTCCGATGCGCACTGACTATGTTACAGCGCTTAAGCCGCTGTTGGATGCGGTCGGGCACCGCAGTGATTTAACGATCATCCTGTTCACGCTGGATGAAACGTCCTATTCGCGCGAACTCGCCCCGATGGCGGGGGTTTATCCCGCGCTGCGGCTGGGTCCGCCCTGGTGGTTCCATGACAGCTATGAAGGCATGAAACGGTTCCGCGAAATGGCGACCGAGACCGCCGGTTTTTACAACACCGTCGGGTTTAACGACGACACTCGCGCATTTTGTTCAATTCCCGCCCGTCACGATGTGGCGCGGCGCGTTGATTGCGGATTTCTCGCCACGCTGGTCGCCACAGGGCGCCTGCTTGAGGACGAAGCACATGAGGTCGCACTTGATCTCTCATATCGGCTTGCAAAACAGGCCTACCGGCTTTGATGAGCCAAACTTTTCTTGGAGGAGAAAGAAGATGAACTATGTTAAAACACTCGGGGCGGCCTTGCTGGCCAGTGCCGCAATGGCGACAGCTGCGATCGCGGCCTGTGAGGTCACGCTGCGATCATCCGACACGCACCCGGATGGTTACCCAACCGTTGCCGCCGTGAACGCGATGGGCGACATGCTTAAGGAACGTTCCGGCGGACGCCTTTGCATTGAGGTTTTCCACTCGGCACAGCTGGGTCAGGAAAAAGACACCATCGAGCAAACACAGTTCGGCGTGATCGACATGAACCGCGTTTCCTTGGGCCCATTCAACAACATCATCGAAGAAACCCAAGTACCATCCTTGCCCTATATCTTCCGTTCGGTTGAGCATATGCACACCGTGATGGACGGTCCCGTGGGTGAGCAAATCCTTGGTGCCTTCGGCAGCCACGATCTGGTTGGTTTGGCCTTCTTTGATGGCGGTTCACGCAGCTTTTACAACTCGGAAAAGCCGATCAACTCCATGGCTGACCTTGCGGGCATGAAGTTCCGTGTTATGCAGTCAGATATGTTTGTCGACATGGTTTCTGCCCTTGGCGCCAATGCAACGCCAATGCCTTATGGCGAGGTTTACTCCTCGATCCAGACCGGCGTGATTGACGGTGCGGAAAACAACTGGCCATCCTACGACAGCTCGGGCCACTTTGAAGTTGCGAAATACTACACGCTGGATCAACACCTGATCGTACCAGAAGTGCTGGTGATGGCGAAATCATCGTTCGACAAACTGTCCGCCGAAGACCAAGCATTGGTGCGTCAAGCGGCCAAAGATTCCGTTCCGGTTATGCGCGATCTATGGGCAGCACGTGAAAAAGAATCCGAGGCACGCGTGCGGGCTGCGGGTGTGGAAATTGTAACGGACATCGACAAAACACCGTTCATGGAAGCCATGGGTCCGGTCTACGAAAAATACGTGGTCTCACCGGTTCTGAAGCAAATGGTTGCTGATATTCAGGCCACTGAATAGTCGCAAAACCAATCCGCTGCGGCCCGTCACAAATTGGTGGGCCGCAGCTTACTCTCAAGGAATACCCAGATGCAGAGCATCATGTTATCCATCGCCAAAACCACCGGCTCCATTTCTAAACTGGCGCTTTGGATGGCTGGCATTGGTCTGGTCCTGATGACCGCATTGATCGCGGCGCAAGTGTTTTGGCGCTATATCCTGAATGACAGTATTGTCTGGACCGAACCGGCCTCTGTGATGATCATGGGCTGGTTCATTTTCCTAGGGGCGGCTGTTGGCATTCGCGAGGGGTATCACCTGTCGTTTGATGTGCTGCTTTATATTCTGCCGGATCGGGTAAAGCTGTTTTTGTTTTCGCTGTCCGACCTTGTGGTCGCGGGCTTTGGTGGCGGCATGATTTGGTATGGCTGGCTGCTGGCCGCAAAAACGGCGGGGAACAAGATCCCCAGCCTTGGCATATCGGGCGTGTTTGATTTTCTACCGATTGTGGTCGGTGGCCTGTTGATCGTCCTATTTTCAATTGAACGTGTGGCGCGACGCGCGGCGGGCCTGCCAACAGCACGCTTTGGCGATGATCCGGTGGAGGATTAATCATGGAACTCTATATCCTATTCGGAAGCTTCGTCTTTTTACTGCTGATCGGCACACCCGTTGCGTTTTGCCTTGGCGTGTCCAGCTTTGCGACGATTGCCTATCTGGGCCTGCCCCCCGTGGTGGTGTTTCAGCGGCTGAATTCCGGCGTTTCGGTGTTTGCCCTAATGGCGATCCCGTTCTTTATTTTCGCAGGTGATTTGATGGTGCGCGGCGATATTGCCCGCCGTTTGGTCGCCTTGGCTGGTGCCTTTGTCGGCCATTTTCGCGGCGGGTTGGGGCAGGTGAACGTGGTGTCATCTGTGATGTTTGGCGGCGTGTCAGGCTCGGCTGCGGCGGATGCTTCGGCGGTGGGCGGCCTTATGGTTCCACAAATGAAAGAGCGCGGCTATGATGTTGATTACGCGGTGAATATTACCGTCGTCAGCTCGATCATCGCGCTGCTTTTACCGCCCTCACATAATATGATTATCTACTCAATCGCGGCCGGTGGACGCATTTCAATCGCCGATCTGTTCACAGCGGGCATCTTGCCAGGGTTCATCTTGGCGCTGTCGCTGATGTTTGCGGCATGGTGGGTTGCCGCGCGCAAAGGCTATCCGGTGCAACCGTTTCAGGGCTTTGCGATGATCGGCACGCTGTTCGTTTCAGCGGCCCCTGGCTTGATCCTCGTGGCAATCATCTTTGGCGGCGTGCGATCTGGGATATTCACCGCCTCGGAATCGTCAAACATCGCTGTGGTCTACGCGTTCCTGATCACCTTTTTCGTCTACCGCAGCCTGAAATGGGCGGACTTCGTCGAGGCCACATTCGCCGCTGTGCGCACGACCGCGATGGTCTTGATGGTCATCGGCTGTGCGGCTGCCTTTGGCTGGTTGCTGGCCTATACCAAAGTGCCCGCCTCGATGGTGCAAGCGTTGCAGGGCGTGTCAGACAATCCGATCGTCATTCTGTTGCTGCTGAATGTGCTGTTGCTGGTGCTTGGCACTTTCATGGACATGTCGCCGCTGATCGTAATCACCACGCCGATCTTTTTGCCGGTGGCCACGGCCTTTGGCGTTGATCCGGTGCATTTCGGGGTGATCCTAATTCTGAACCTTGGCATTGGCCTGTGCACGCCGCCCGTCGGGGCTGTGTTGTTCGTTGGCTGTGCTGTTGGCCGCATTCCGGTTTGGGATGCCGTGCGCACCATTTGGCCGTTTTACGGCGCGGCTGTCTGCACCTTGCTGCTTGTCACCTACATTCCGGCGCTGTCGCTTTGGCTGCCGTCGCTGTTTCACTAGAAAGTATAAAATGACTTATCCAATTGTCCCAACTGATGCGGGCGTAACCCGTCAGGTTCTGGCCGAAAACCCGACCTTGATGACCGTTGCCTTTCGGTTTGAATATGGCGCCAAAGGCGCGCTACATGATCATCCCCATGTGCAATCCACCTATGTGGAAAAAGGCCGCTTTGCCTTTACGGTTGGGGACACGGAATATGACCTTAGCGCAGGCGATAGCCTCGTGATCCCCTCGGGTGCGCGCCACGGATGTGTCTGCCTCCAAGAAGGCACGCTCATCGATACATTCACGCCCCGCCGCGACGATTTTCTCTGAAAGGAAAGCCCCACACCATGCTAAAGACACAAACGCGATACGCCATCGACCCCGCCACCGCCAAAACGCTGGACACATCCCAGTTGCGCGACCATTTCCACGTGGGCGGCTTGTTCGCTGAAGGCGAAATCAACCTTGTTTACAGCCACTATGATCGCCTGCTTGTCGGATCAGCCGTGCCTGCGGGCGGGGTTTTGACGCTGGATAAAGTGGCCGAAACCGGCACTGCTACGGTGCTTGAACGGCGCGAGATGGGGATCTTGAATATTGGTGAAACGGGCACGGTTTCAGTCGGCGGCGAGGTCTATACCGTGGAAAACGGTGAGGTGCTTTATATCGGTATGGGGGCGGGGCCGGTTGAATTCGCGGGACAAGGGCGGTTCTACGTTTTGTCGGCGCCAGCCCATAAAACCTATCCGACCACGCTGATCAAACTGGCCGACGCCAAACGCATCGAAATGGGCGCGCGTGAAACCGCAAATGAGCGGGTGATCATTCAACTGCTGCACCCAGATGTTTGCCCCAGCTGTCAGCTGTTGATGGGTTACACCCAATTTGTCGAAGGCTCGGTTTGGAACACCATGCCCGCCCACCGCCATGATCGCCGGATGGAGGCCTATCTGTATTTTGAGCTGCCAGAGGATCAGCGGGTCTTGCACCTGATGGGCGAGCCTTCAGAAACCCGTCATATCGTCGTGGCAAACGAAGAGGTCGTGATTTCGCCGCCTTGGTCAATTCATGCGGGGGCGGGCACGTCATCCTATACATTCTGCTGGGCGATGGCGGGTGACAATGTGGATTTCACCGACATGGACATGATCGCCATGGAGGAGCTGCGTTGAGCACACCATTTTCACTCAAGGGTCGCAAGGCGCTGGTAACCGGAGCCAATACTGGCATCGGTCAGGCCATCGCTATCGGGCTGGCCCAAGCGGGGGCCGAAGTGGTCTGCGCGGGGCGTCGTGCTTGTGACGCGACAGTCGCACAGATCACCGAGGCCGGAGGCGTGGCCACATCGGTTCTGGTGGATTTTGCCAACCCAATGGCGGGCAAAACACTGTTTGACGGCGGTGACATTGATCTGCTGATCAACAACGCGGGCATCATCAGCCGCAATGACGCCACCGAGTTCACCGAGTCCGATTGGGACAGCGTGATGGACGTGAACCTAAAGGCGTTGTTTTTCACCACCCAAGCCTTTGGCAATTCGGTTTTTGCACGCGGCGGGCAGGGGGCGGTGGTTAACATTGCCTCGCTTTTGTCGTTCCAAGGCGGCATCCGCGTGTCATCTTACACAGCGGCCAAACATGGGGTCGCCGGGCTGACCAAGATTTTGGCCAACGAGTGGGCGGCCAAGGGCATCAACGTTAACGCTGTGGCCCCGGGTTATATCGAAACGAACAACACCGAGGCGCTGCGCGATGATCCCTTGCGCAACAAAGCGATTTTGGAGCGCATACCGGCGGGGCGTTGGGGGCAGGCGGCTGATATCGCGGGCGCTGCTGTGTACCTTTGCACGCCAGCGGCGCGTTATGTGCATGGTGCGATATTGAACGTTGATGGAGGTTGGCTTGCGCGTTGAAGCCGACACCAGCGCACCTGCACAAAAGCCTGCCACAGGCATTGTCCATCTTGGACTAGGCGCATTTTTCCGGGCCTTTGGTTGTGTCTACATTGCGGATGCAATGGCGGCGTCGGGCGGCGATTGGGGCATCACTGGTGTGTCTTTGCGCAGCCCAACCACGCGCGACGCCTTAAAAGCATCCGATTGGGAATACACTTCTGTTTCACTCAGCGCTGCGGGCAAGGTCCCGCGCCGGATCACCGTTCTTAACGACGTCTTGGTGGCCCCTGAAGACCCCGCAGCTGTGCTGGCCGCGATGGCCGATCCGGCTGTCAAAATTGTCAGCCTGACGGTCACGGAAAAGGGTTATTGCCACAATCCGGCAACGGGCGCGCTGAACTTGGAGCACCCCGACATTATCCATGATTTGCAACATGTGGCCCCCGTTTCTGCGCCGGGCTTTCTGGTGCGTGCGCTGCAGATGCGACATGCAGCAGGGGCAGCGCCTTTTACCGTGATGACTTGCGATAATCTGCCGGAAAACGGGCATTTGGTGAGCGGTGTTGTGTTGGATTTGGCGCGGTGCATTGACCCTGCATTGGCCGATTGGATCGCCGCCCAAGGACGCTTCCCGTCAACCATGGTGGACCGGATCACCCCAGCCACAACCGAGGCCGACATCGCCCAGGTTTTTGAGCTGACAGGCGTTGCCGATCCGGCCCCCGTGATGCATGAACCCTTCGCGCAATGGGCTGTAGAAGACAGCTTCGTCAATGACGCGCGCCCAGATTTGGCTGCCGCCGGAGTTGAGCTGGTCGCTGACGTCACGGCCCATGAACACATGAAACTGCGCATGTTAAACGGCACCCACTCGGCGCTGGCCTATACTGGCTATCTAGCAGGGCACGAAACCATCGCCGACACCATGGCCGACCCTGTTTTCGCCGCCTATGCGCGGCAATTGTGGCGCGAGATCATGCCCTCGGTTGACGCGCCGAATGGTGTCAGCCTGCCGGAATACGCAGAGGCTTTGTTCGAGCGTTACGCCAATCAGGCGATCCAACATCGCACATGGCAAATCGCCATGGACGGCAGTCAAAAACTGCCCCAACGCCTGTTGGGCACCTTGCGGGAAAATATCGTGGCGGGCCGTGCATCAGACGGGCTTATGTTGGCGGTGGCCGCATGGATGCGCTACGCTGGTGGTTATGATGAGGCGGGCCAAGTGATCGATGTGCGCGACCCGTTGGCGACGCGACTGCAAACCCTATCGGCTGGTTGCGATTCCCCCGCTGAAATCGTTTCTGCGATGCTGTCGGTAACTGATATTTTTCCCGCCAATTTGGCAGATCAACTTGAAAAACCCGTGACTGAGATTGCCCAACGCCTTTGGAAATCCGGTGTGCGTGCGGCGATAGAAGACGTGATAAAATGATCGAAACATGGCGCTGGTACGGAAAATTCGACCCGATCACCTTGAGTGAGATTGCCCAAACCGGTGTGAGTGGCATTGTGTCAGCCCTGCACGAAGTGCCCTATGGCGAGGTTTGGCCGCTTCAGGCTATCGAGGCACTTAAGGGCCGCATTCAAGCCGCTGGTTTTGATTGGACCGTGGTTGAGAGCCTGCCCGTGCATGAGCGCATCAAAAAGGGCGAGGGCGATCTATCGGAGCTGTTTGCCAATTACCGCCAATCGATGGCCAATCTGGCCGCCCATGGTGTTAAAACCATTTGCTATAACTTCATGCCGCTGTTGGATTGGACCCGCACTGATCTTTCAGCGCCGGTGGCGGGGGGCGCGACCTGTCTGCGGTTCGATGCTGTGCATATGGCGGCGTTTGAAATCCACATGTTGGGCCGGATTGAAGCAGAACAAGACTATCCGGAAAACGTGCGTGCTAAGGCGGCGGCTTGGTTCCAACAGGCCTGTGAAGCGGACCGTGACGGCTTGTTGGCGGCCGTTATGGCGGGGTTGCCGGGCGCGTTTGATCGTTACGACATTGCCGAGTTGAAAAACGCACTTGCGGGTTATGCGGGCATTGATCGCGACAGTTTGCGGGTAAACTACCAACGGTTTTTGAACGAAGTTGTACCGACTGCGCAAGCGTTGGGCGTGCGCTTGTGCGTGCATCCGGATGACCCACCCCGTGACATTCTGGGCCTGCCGCGCATTGTGTCAAACGGCGACGATTTGGCTTGGATATTGGCGGCCTATGACAGCCCTGCCAATGGGATCACGCTCTGCGCTGGATCATTGGGGGCCAACCCGCAAAACGATGTGCCTGCCATCGCCGCACAAGTGGCGCACCGCATTCATTTCGCACATCTGCGCAATGTGAGCCGCGAAAGTGACGGATCGTTTGAAGAGGCCGCGCATCTGGATGGCGATGTCGATATGGTGGGGTTGATCAAAGTGTTGCTGAACGAGCAAAAACGTCGTCTGTCGCTGGGCGACCCAGATGCGAGTATTGCGTTTCGTCCAGATCATGGGCACCATATGTTGTCGGATCAAACCCGCGAGCTTGTCGCTGGGTATCCGCTGATTGGACGTCTGCGCGGACTTGCTGAATTGCGCGGCGCTATTAGGGCTTTGTCGCATGTCTGAACCATTGCTGCTGCACCCCAAGGACAACATAGCCGTGTTGACCCAACGCGCAGAACAGGGCCAAGATCCGCTGGGTTTGGGCACCGCATTGCCTGAACCCGTTCCTTCAGGGCATAAACTTGCCCGCCGGAATATTTTGGTCGGTGAACCGATCCTAAAGTTTGGTCAGTTTATCGGCACGGCCACTGTTGATATTGCCGCCGGAGACCATGTTCACACGCACAATTGCAGCTTTGCAAACCCCAAACAGGACTATGCTATCGGCGCAGATCTGACGCTTGCGCAGGCGGCTGCCCCCCAAACGCAGCCCCTGACATTTCAAGGTTATGTCCGCGCTGACGGGCGTGTTGGCACCCGTAATTACATCGCGCTTGTGGCCACGGTCAACTGCTCGGCCTCTGTTATACGCCGCGCCGCGTTGGAAGTTGAGGCCAGCGGCCTGTTGGACCAATATGACGACGTTGACGGCATTGTCGCATTGGCCCATGGCACGGGCTGTGGCATGGCGTCCGGGGGCCGTGGTTTTGACATTTTGGACCGTGTTTTATGGGGTCATGCGACCCACCCCAATGTAGGGGCCAGCATCTTTGTGGGCTTGGGGTGCGAGGTGATGCAAATTGCCCGTATGCAAATGAAGTTCGGTAAATCAGGCACCGACCGCATGCATGCGCTGACGATCCAAGACACCGGCGGCACCCGCGCCACGATTGACGCAATCAAGACCCATGTTGCAAGCATTTTGCCCGAAGTGAACCGGATCAAACGATGCGCCCAACCAATGTCGGCGCTGCGGGTGGCTTTGCAATGTGGTGGATCTGACGGGTTTTCGTCGATCACGGCGAACCCTGCGCTGGGCGTCGCGAGCGATTTGATCGTCGCCCAAGGCGGCACTGCGATCCTGTCTGAAACACCGGAAATCTATGGCGCGGAACAGCTGTTGTTGCGGCGCGCGGCGTCGGGGGCTGTGGCGCAAAAACTGATTACCCAAATCAAATGGTGGGAAGATTATGCCGCGCAAAATGGCGGCTCGATGGACAACAATCCAAGCCCCGGAAACAAGCAAGGCGGCATCACCACCATTTTGGAAAAATCGCTAGGGGCGGCGGCAAAAGGCGGCTCGACTCCGCTGCGGGCGGTCTATGAATATGCCGAACAGGTGACCGAGGCTGGTTTCGTGTTTATGGACACGCCGGGCTATGATCCGGTCTCGGTCACGGGGCAAATCGCGGGCGGGGCGCAGATTGTCGTGTTCACCACGGGGCGCGGCTCGGCCTTTGGATCAAAACCCGCGCCGACGATCAAAGTGTCGACTTCGGATCGCCTGTTCGCCCAGATGCCAGATGATATGGATATGAACGCGGGCGATATCGTATCTGGCGGTGTCAGCATCGCCGAAAAGGGCCAAGAGATTTTTGACTTGATCCGCGCGGCGGCATCGGGTCAAGCGACGAAATCCGAAGATCTGGGTTTGGGCGACAATGAATTTGTCCCGTGGCAAATCGGCGCTGTGATGTGACCGGGTTGATTTCATAGCCCGGAGGGGATGGTTGTGAGCCCATTTGGTCCGGCCAGAAAATCAAGAAAACTGCGCACCTTGGCGGGCAAATAGCTGCGGTCAGGATAGATCGCGTAAATCGGAATTATTGGCCAGGCTTGATCGGGCAACGCGGCCTCTAAACGTCCGCTCTCCAGATCGTTAAAGGCCAGCCAATGTGGTATGAACGCAAAGCCCATGCCCTCAATCGCGGCCATATGCAACAAGGTTTCATTGCCGCTTTGCAGCACTTTTCTGAACTTGATGTTCAACGCATCGGCGCCCTCGTCAAAGCGAATGCGCCCCCCAGCGGCCATCGGCGGATAGATCAAGAACGGCGCATCTTCCAGATCGTCCATGGTTTCTGGCCGCCCGTATCTATTCAAAAATGAGGGCGCGGCGACAAGCGGAAACCTGACCTGCGCCAGCTTGCGGGCAATCAGCCCGTCGTCCAGTGTTTTTGTCACCCGCAGGGCCAAATCGAAACCTTCCTCAACCAGATTGGTCTTGCGGCCACTGAGGTCTAAATCCAATGTCACGTTGGGATGTTCAGCGTGATATGCAGCGAGGATACGGCTGAAGCGTGGGTTGGCCATCCAGACTGGCATACTCACTTTCAAGGTGCCTGACGCCGCGAGCGTGGATTGGGACAGTTGCGCTTCGGCCTCAACCAACCCTTCCAACAGCGGGCGCAGCGTCGCAAGATAGCGCGCGCCGGCTTCGGTCAGGCTGACGTTGCGACTGTTGCGGTTCAGCAGCCGTGCTCCAACCCGCGCCTCGACATGCTGCACATGTTTGCTGGTCATGGCAGGCGACAGACCCATTTGATTGGCGACAAAGGCAAAGCTCTTGTTTTCGGCAACCGCGGCAAACACTTGCAGGCTCAAAAGTGTGTCCATGATCGTTTCCTTACAGGAGATGGAGCGTTAAATATTCGGCAGATGATCTATTGGTGGGAAACTAATAGATAGGAGGTCAGATATCAAACGCGCAGGTCGAGGGCGTAGGTTTTTAAAGGACAGTAAAATGCAATTTGACGTGAAAGACCCTGTTGTTAAGGGCAGAAAATCCGAAAATCCCGAACGTCTGAGCTGGGGGGTGATTGAATTTCAGGTCACTGATCTAGACCGTACAATCGCGTTTTGGACCCGTGCGCTTGGGCTAGCGCTGCGTTTTCAGGATGAGCAGCGTGCCGAATTGGGCACCCAAGAGAAAACGCTGTTTGTGTTTCATTCCGGTGCAACCCAAACTGTCAAACCGCATCACACTGGGATGTATCACGTCGCAATTGGGATGCCTGATCAGGCCGAATTTTCACGCCTGCTGGCTCGGCTGATCACATTGCGGATACCTGTGGCCCCCACAGATCATTTGCTGTCTAAATCCCTATATATCGTTGATCCCGAGGGGCTCGAGATCGAGCTTACGTTTGAAACGCCTGAACGTCTGGGCCGTTTTGGCGATCTGTCGCGGGGGTTAAACTTGATCGATGCGGCTGGCAACGATCACAGTGGCCGTGCGCCTTTGGACGTGGAGGCAGAGCTTGCTTTTGCACAAGGCGCAAACATTGAGGCGCCGCTGTCAAACACTGCCTATCTGGCACATATGCATTTCAAGGTGCCGGATATCGAAACATCTACGCAGTGGTATGAGGGGATCGGATTCACCCGCGGCCTGTGTGTCGAAAGCTGGGGTTTTGCCGATATGAGTGCAAATGAAACCTACACCCACCGTCTGGCGATGAATATTTGGGCTGGCGTGAACCGGCCACCTGCGCCCAAAGACATGGCGCGGCTGACCCAGTATACGTTGCATGTGCATGAGCCGAGTATATTTGAAAATGAACACGGGTTGACGCCCAGTGACGTCGGGCTGACGGGGGTTGATCCAACCGGCACAGATATACTGCTTATGCCAGCGTTCTCGTCATAAGGGCAGGGGCATCGAAGGCCGTAGAGGTCAAATCCAGCGGCTTTTGCCTTCAGCGTAATTCCAACGTCTTTTAGCGATGGAGCTAATAAGGAACGGGGGAAAACGCTGAAGGTGAATTCAATTAGCCGAGGATCAGTGGATCGTCGACATAGTACGCAAGGAACTCCGCTTCGGAGACACCTTCAAATGTGATGGTATCATTGTTGCCGATTTCAAGCACTGCATTGCCGTCCACCTCTGACAGAATGTCGATTTCAAAGGCCTCGCCAAATGCAAAGTATGCTGTCACCCACTCTTCGCCGCTCATGCCGCCAATAATGAATTCGTCCACACCCAGCTCAAAATCGGTGATGGTGACATCGGCTGATTTCTTATTTGACTGGTAAACAAACTCAAAAGTGTCAGCACCTGCGCCGCCTGTCAGCGTGTGGTCGCCTCCCTTTTTCAAACGCGCCACGATCAAATCATCGCCATCGCCGCCGTCGACCGTTGAGGTGTGATCACCGGTGTTTATAGTGTCGTTGCCAATGCCGCCCGACAGAACATTGTGACCCTTGGTGCCGAGAATTAGATCGTCACCGGAGCCGCCATTGATCACATCATTGCCTTTGCCGCCAACCAAATGGTCGTCGCCACCAGCGCCGTTCAAGATGTCGTTGCCATTGCCACCAAACACAAAATCAGCGCCATTGCCGGCATTGATGATGTCATTGCCGTCGCCGCCAAACAGATCATCATCGCCGCGGCCACCAGCGATCAGGTCGTCGCCCGCGCCGCCGTGAACTGTGTCGTTGCCAAGTCCGCCGTCAATGATGTCATTGCCGCCTTCGCCAAACAGCGTGTCATTGCCGTCATCGCCATCGATGGTGTCGTTGCCGTCACCGCCATAGGCCGTATCATTGCCAGCCCCGCCGCTGATATAATCATCTTGGTCAAACAGGTACAGAAAATCGTTTCCGTCGCCGCCAAAGACCTGGGTAATGGCGATGCTGTCCGTCACTGTAATCGTGTCGTCGCCGCCTTCGCCTTGAATGAGCAACGTGCCTATTCCGGTCAAATCATAATCACTTGAATTGATAATATTAGCGTTAATATCTCCGGTAACTGAAAAAATTGGCATTAAATGTTCCCTCTTGTGAATCCCCCCCAGGTGCCCAAAAGAATCGGGTAACCTTGAAGTATTTATCACAAAGTTGCCGTGACGTCGCCCTTTTTGCGCTACAATCGCATCCGGCAACGCTTTGTTTCCTAAGAAGAAACGCATGTCCTCTGTTTGGGCGCGGGTGTTTTGGTCCGGCTCAGCAATGGACGCACAGAGTTAGGGTTGAGGGGGTTTCCGCAGGATGCAATTTATGGTGGTGCCATCAGTAATGGCACCTGCTTTGCAATTCTTATGCGCAACTGGCGCAAACCAATCCTTGCTTGTTTAACCCAGCCCACCCGCTAAAGCGCGACTGATCAGCTCATCGGTTTCAGCGACACCGTAAAGCGCTATGAAGCCGCCAAAACGTGGTCCTTGGGACGCGCCCAACAGCACCTCGTATAGCGCTTTGAACCAATCGCGCAGGTTCTCGAAGCCGTGTTCTTTGCCAACCGCAAACACCATCGTCTGCAGCGCGTCACCGTCCGCCGCGCCCTCCCATGCCTTTAGGCGGGCCTGCAGATCCAGCAAGGCCGTGCGCTCCGCTTCGGTTGGGGCGCGATAGGTTTTCGCTGGGGCGACAAAGTCATGGTAATACTTCACAGCATAACCTGCAGCGGCATCCAGATCGGGGTGGGTCTCGGCTGAGGCCTCTGGCGCATAGCGCTGAATAAAGCCCCACATTTTGTCTTTGTCCTCGGCCGCTGACACAGACGCCAAGTTCAGCAGCATCGCAAATGGCACCACCATTTTGCTCTCGGGCGGGTTGCCATTGTGCAGATGCCAAACCGGATTGGCGAGTTGGGCTTTTAGATCTTGCGTTGGGTATGCGCGCAATTGCTGGTGATATTCATCCATTGCTTTGGGGATCACATCGAAATGCAACCGTTTGGCGGTGCGCGGTTTTTGGTACATAAAATACGACAGGCTTTCGGCGCTGGCATAGGTCGTCCATTGATCAATCGAAATCCCGTTGCCCGATGATTTTGAAATTTTCTGGCCATTTTCATCCAGAAACATTTCATAAACATAATGCGAAGGGGCAGGCACACCCAGAATGCGGCAAATCTTGTCATAGATATGTGTGTTGGTGGAATGGTCTTTGCCGTACATTTCAAAATCGACGGCCAAAGCGGCCCACCGCGCGCCAAAATCCGGTTTCCACTGCAATTTCACCTGACCGCCGGTCACAGACATTGTGACTTCATCGCCGTCTTCGTCGTCAAAGGTGATTGTACCCGCAGCGGCATCCACCGATTTCATCGGTACATATAAAACGCGACCAGATTTTGGGCAAATCGGCAGAAAAATGGAATAGGTCGCGCGGCGCTCCTCACGCAGGCTTTCCAACATCACGGCCATGATCTCGTCATATTTTGTTACGCAACGCAGAAGGATCTCGTCAAACTGACCAGTGCGATAAAATTCGGCCGAAGAAATGAAATCATACTGAAAGCCGAAGGTATCCAAAAAACGACGCAACATGGCATTGTTATGGTCGGCAAAGCTGTCAAATTTACCAAATGGATCAGGCACGTCAGACAGGGGGCGTTGCAAATATTGCTGCAAGGCGTCGGGATTTGGCACGTTACTGGGCACTTTGCGCATGCCATCTAAATCATCTGAGAAACAGATCAGACGTGTGGGGATGTCGCTGATGGCCTCAAACGCGCGGCGCACCATGGTGGTGCGGGCCACTTCGCCAAAAGTGCCGATATGCGGCAGGCCCGAGGGGCCATACCCCGTTTGAAACAGTACATAACCCTTGTCAGGCGCCTTGCCGTTCAAACGTTTCAAAACGCGGCGCGCCTCTTCAAAGGGCCAAGCTTTGGAGTTCATCGCAGCGTCACGCAGATCAGACATGGTTTTCACTTTCTAGGCAGGAATTCGGGGCACAATGCCGCTTGTTTCAAACTCCCTATTGCCCCGCGCGGCCAGCGTCAATATTCTGACCTTATAGAAGCCGCCATATTTAGGAAATAATAGTGACCGATATTCCCCATTCTTTCACCCCCCAAGACAGCCTTGTGGCTGTGATGATCGCTGTTTCGGCCTCGGACGAGGACATCCGCGCCTCGGAATTGTTGACCATTCAGGCCATCGTCAACCATTTGCCGGTGTTTTCGAGCTACGACATGGACCGGGTGCGCACAGTGGCCCAAACCGTGTTCGATTTGTTCAGCGAAGAAGACGGGTTGGACGCGCTTTTTGGCATCATTCGCAATGATCTGCCCGAGCGGCTGTTTGAAACAGCCTATGCGCTGGCCTGTGATGTAGCGGCGGCGGATGGTAAACTGTTGGATACCGAACTGCGCCTGCTAGAAGAAATCCGCTATGAGCTGAACATCGATCGCCTGCACGGGGCCGCGATTGAGCGTGGGGCGCGGGCACGTCACGTGCTGCCCTAGCAGGGGCCATGCAGGTGCTGCCTATTGCCACGTTTCATTTGCTCGTCTAGCAATGAAGCGAAACAACAATGGGTGATATATGAAAATCGGAATTTTGGTCTGCGGCCATGCCATAGACGAAGTTGCCCAAACCCACGGCGATTATGGTGATTGGTTTGTCAATCTGCTGGCGGGACACGGGTTCACATTTAAGATCTACGAAGTTGTCGATATGGAGTTCCCCGCAGGCATAGACGAGGCCGACGGCTGGTTGCTGACCGGATCGCGCCACGGTGCCTATGAGGACCACGCCTTTATCCCGCTGCTCGAGGATTTTGTGCGCGCGGCTTATGCGGCCGCCGTACCTATGGTTGGCGTGTGCTTTGGCCACCAGTTGATCGCCCAAGCGCTGGGCGGCAAGGTCGAGAAATACAAAGACGGCTGGGCCGTTGGACGCCAAGAATACAGCTTTGCAGACCACGGCGATGTGGCGCTAAACGCTTGGCACCAAGATCAGGTGTCAGAGCTGCCCGAAGATGCGCGCGTCATTGCCGGCAATGATTTTTGTAAATACGCAGGGCTGGTCTACGGCGACCGCGCCTACACGATCCAACCCCACCCCGAATTTAGCAATCCGATTATGGCGGAATATATCAAACTGCGCCGCGATCCTGCCGTCTATGATGAGGCAATGATGGATCAAGCGGCTGAAAACACCACGCGCCCCAACGAAGAGGCGCTATTGGCCCGCGAAATCGCGGCTTTCTTTAACCAACCCCGAGGGGCATGACATGGCTGACTGGACCGATAAACTGCCGCAAGCGGCACGCACCTACCTAGAAGGGCGTCGTCTGGACGAAGTCGAGTGCATTATTTCCGATCTGCCCGGTATCGCGCGTGGCAAAGCAATGCCTGCCAGCAAATTCGCCACCACCAAACAGTCTTACCTGCCAAACTCCATTTTTTACCAAACGATAACGGGAGGTTACGCGGATGAGGCCGAGAGCGAGGATAAGGGGTATACCGAACCCGATATGGTTTTGACGCCAGATTTCTCAACCGCCAGTGCGGCCCCTTGGACGGGCGACTGGACGCTGCAGGTCATTCATGACCTGACCAACAGCAGCGGCGGCCCTGTCGAGGTTTCGCCACGCAATGTGCTCAAACGCGTGGTCGAACTTTATAAGAAAAAGGGCTGGACGCCGATCGTTGCCCCTGAGATGGAATTTTATCTGGTGGCCCGCAATGTGGACCCGACCAAACCAATCGAGCCACCAATTGGTCGCACAGGGCGGCAAGCGGCGGGGCGCCAAGCCTACTCTATGTCGGCGGTGGATGAATACGGGCCTGTGATCGACGACATCTATGATTTCGCCGAAGCGCAGGGGCTGGAAATTGACGGCATCACCCAAGAGGGCGGTGCTGGGCAGATCGAGATCAACATGCAGCATGGTGATCCGGTGAAACTGGCGGACGAAGTGTTTTACTTTAAACGCCTGATCCGCGAGGCGGCTTTGCGCCACGATTGTTACGCCACCTTCATGGCCAAACCGATTGAAGGCGAGCCGGGATCGGCCATGCACATTCACCACTCGATTTTGGACGCGGACGGCCAGAATATTTTCTCCGGCCCACAGGGCGGTGAAACGGATGCGTTTTTTCACTTTATAGCGGGGCTGCAAAACCACCTGCCATCGACCATTGCGATGATCGCGCCCTATGTGAACAGTTACCGGCGCTACGTCAAAGACCACGCCGCCCCGATCAATTTGGACTGGGCCCGTGACAACCGAACAGCCGGTATTCGCATTCCTATTTGCAGCGCAAAAAACCGCCGCGTTGAAAACCGTCTGGCGGGCATGGATTGCAATCCTTACCTTGGGATCGCGGCGTCCTTGGCCTGTGGTTATCTGGGTTTGATCGAGGGCAAACGGCCCGAAAGTTCGATCAAAGGCGAGGCCACAGACGGCGAGGAAGTGATCCCGCGCGATTTGCATACAGCCCTTGAGCGCTTTGAAGCGGCCAAAGAAATCCAAGAAATTTTGGGGCCGAAATTTTGTCGGGTTTATCAGATCGTCAAGGGGGCCGAGATCAATGAATTCTTGCAGGTGATTTCCCCGTGGGAGCGTGAACACCTACTGTTGAACGTATGAACCTGCTGTATTCAAACGATAAGAAGGGCCAGTATCCCGACAGCTGGTACGCGGCCACTGCCAGCACACTGGACCCACTCGCCACGTTAAAGGGTGAAATGAGGGCCGACGTTTGCGTGGTGGGCGGCGGCTATACGGGGCTGTCCACGGCGCTGCATTTGGCCGAGCGTGGCTACAGCGTTGTGGTGCTTGAAGCGCAGCGCGTTGGCTTTGGGGCCTCTGGGCGCAATGGCGGGCAGGTTGGGCATGGGCAAAACATCGGCCAAGCCAGTCTTGAGAAAAAGCAGGGTTTGGCGGATGCGCGTATGCTGTGGGACATCGCGCATGACTCGATCAAGATCACCCGTGATTTGGCGGCCAAACACGCGCCTGACGCGATGTTTAAGCCAGGCCACGGCTCGGCCTATTTCAGCCAAAAAGATGCGAATTCCGGCCGTAAGGATTGCGAATATTTGGCCGAGCATTACGGCTTTGATGGAACCTATCTAGACAGGGACGCCACCGCGCAGATTGTTGGCACGGATCAGTATGCGGGCATGGTGCTGGACACCAATGGCGGGCATTTGCACCCGCTGAACTACGCGCTTGGCCTGGCGCGCGGGGCCGTGGCGGCTGGCGCACAGATTTTTGAAGGCACCTTCGTGCACAACATCATTGAGGGCAGGGGCGCGAGCGATAAAACCATCGTACAGACCGAGCGTGGCCGTGTGGTGGCGGATCATGTGGTGCTGGCCTGCAACGGCTACTCCAACAACCTGCATCGCAAAACCGCCGCCCGCGTGATGCCGATCAACAATTATGTGGTCACAACCGAACCCTTGGGGGCGCGTGCCAAACAGATCTTGGCCCAAGATATCTGTGTCTACGACAGCAAATTCGTTTTGAACTATTATCGCCTGAGCCACGATGACCGTCTGATTTTTGGCGGCGGCGAAAGTTATGGCGTTAAATTCCCAAAAGATATTGCCGCCAAGACCCGCAAACCGTTGGAGCAATTGTTCCCACAATTGAAGGGCGTGGAAATTGACTATGCTTGGGGCGGCACTTTGGGCATCACCACCAGTCGGATGCCCTATTTCGCGCGGGTTGCACCCAATATCCTGACGGCAGGGGGCTATTCCGGCCATGGGGTGGCGCTGGCCACTTTGGCAGGCGAGATCATCGCCCAAACCATTGTAGGCCAATCCGAACGCTTTGATGTGATGTCTCGCGTCCCCATCATGCCTTTTCCGGGTGGCCGGATGTTTTCGACACCTGTTTTGGGGCTGGCGATGACTTGGTTTTCACTGCGCGACCGGCTCGGAATTTAATTGCCGATCCAAATGATTAACCATTTGCAAATTTGACCATTTGATATACGGTTTTCCTGAAACATACATTCAGGAAAGACGAAACTATGTCAAAAGCTCCGAACGTTTATGATGCTGAACCCATTCCCGCAGAAGCTCGTGCTGAAATTGACCGAATGCTGCAGACTGGCGATTTGTTTCGTTATACATCCGCCGAGGCATCCCCCGTTGCGCTGCTAGAGGCTGAGTTCGCCGAATTCTTGGGGGCGAAATTCGCACTGGCCGTATCGTCCTGTTCCGCTGCCTTGTTCCTTTCCCTAAAGGCGCTGCGCTTGCCGCGTGACGCCAAGGTGTTGATCCCGGCTTTCACATTCGCCGCGGTGCCATCGGCTGTGGTGCACGCTGAATGCCAGCCTATTCTGGTCGAAGTTGGCGACAATTACCGCGTGGATCTGGCCGATTTTGAGGCCCGCCTGACGGATGAAATTAAGGCTGTTATCATCAGTCACATGCGCGGCCACACATCCGATATGGACGCTATTATGGCGTTGTGCGATGCCCGCAACATTCCGGTGATTGAGGATGCGGCGCATTCATTGGGCACCACTTGGGATGGCCAAAATATTGGCACCATTGGCAAAATCGGCTGTTTCTCGTTTCAATCTTATAAGCTGATCAACGCGGGTGAGGGTGGCATCATGATCACCGATGACGCCGATCTGATTGCCCAAGCGATCATCATGTCCGGCGCCTATGAACATAATTGGAAAAAACACCCCGTTGTGCATGACCGGTTTGAATTCTGGCAAAATCAGCTGCCGCTTTATAATTTACGGATGCAGAATCTATCTGCGGCCGTGATCCGCCCGCAGATCAAAGAAGTCACACGTCGGGTGCGGGATGGGCTGTCCAACCACGATTATGTTGCAGATTTGCTGAACGCTTCGCCCTTTATCACCGTGCCGGGCGCGCTGGCCCCTGAAAGCCGTGCGCCAGATTCAATCCAGTTTAATCTGAACGGGTTCAGTGACGAAGAAACGCTGGCCTTTGCCGCCGAGGCCAAAGCACGCGGGATCACGGTGCAGGTGTTTGGTCTGTCCCAAGACAATGCGCGGGCCTTTTGGAACTGGAAATTCATCGGTTACAAGCCCGAATTGCCCAAAACCCGTGCCATGCTGATGCGGGCATGCGATGTGCGTCTGCCTGCACGCTTAGAACGCGATGATCTGGATTTCATTGCAGGCGCGTTGGTTGAGTCGACCTCGGTTGTGAAGAAGGCCGCGCGCGCTGTGGCCTAGGGGTTGCGCCGCCTGACGGCGACGCCCCAAGCGATTTGACCCTGCGGGCCAAATCGCATGCCTGCGGCGCAGATATTTATGAAAAGAAGAAGTAGGGTAGATCAGAGGACTTTTAGGTCCTTGGCGATCCATGGCAGGGCTTTGGTGGCCGGATCAACTATAATTTCCTGTAACAACAGTCTTAAACGTGCCGCAACGTCTTGCGGCATATCCTGCAAGACATCCCGACGCGCCGTTAGCGAAATGCTGCGGGTCAGCGGGTCAAAGGGCAATTCGATCATTTCGACCGCGCCGTGGAAACGACGTGCCCGCAGATAGCCAAGCGGGGTCAGGATCGTCCAGCCTGCATTGGCCGCCACCATCGCCATAATCGCGTGATAGCTGTCGAGCTCGAAGCGGTGCGACAGGGTCAGGTTTTGCCGTGCCAGATGTGCCGCGATCTGGCGGCCCATGTGGTGGCGTTGGGTGTATTGAATAAGCGGCAGCGATTTCAACTGCTTCAACACATCGCGCCCGGCAATCACAGCCCCCTTTGGCACGGCCGCCACAAAGGGTTCGACCATCAACGGATGCACCTCCATCCAGTCCGCCGCCGCCCCCATATCAGCCGCGACGATCACATCCAGCGCGCGGCTGTCGAGCAGGTCGAACAACCGGTGGCTGGCCCCTGTTTCCAGCAAAAACTGACATCCCGTCAGCGTGCCCGCCACATCTGACAACAGGCGCGGTGTGACGTCAGCGTCGAAATCTTCGATCATACCCAGGCGAAACCGGGTCAGTGCTGACATGTCAGTGTTTGCCAATTCGGCGCGGGCTTGGGTGGCTTCATTTACGATCAACTGAGCGCGTTTGCGAAAAATCTCGCCAGACGGGGTCAGCGACACGGGGCGCGAAGCGCGATCCAGCAACACCGTGCCCAAGGCTGTTTCCAGATTGCTCAGCTGTTGGCTGACGGCAGAGGGGCTGGCCTCAAGCCGGCGTGCGGCAGCCGAAATCGAGCCCTCATCCGCGGTGGCGAGAAAGACTTCGATGCCCCAAAGGGTGATGCGGCCAGTGCTTGCAACCATAATTGGTTCTTTCACGTTGTAAGTTGTGCTCGAAACCTAAGGCGTCGCCCTAAAGGAAGCAAGTTAGCGCAAAACAAGCGGCGCGTTCAGCCATTCACGCAATGCCTCATTGGTGGCATCTGGGGCCTCGAGCGTCGGCAAATGGCCTGCCCCGTCAATGATGCGCAAGGTTGCGTAGGGAATCAGTTCAGACATAAATTCATGGCGTCGCGGCAGGGTTAACGTGTCTTCAGCGCCACATAACACAAGCGCTGGCATACGAATTTTGCGCAGGGTTTTTTGCTGGTCAGGGCGACGCTGCAAGGCACGGGATTGGCGCACAAATTCGCCTTCGCCCAAGGCCATAGCCATGTCCTGCATCAACGCAAGGATTTCGGTGCGTTGGGAGCCTGCGCCCAAATGTTCGGGGCGCATTACGTCGGCCATGACCTCGGCCAAGCGACCTGCCATCACGCCTACGATCTGTGGTTCACGTGCCGCGGCGACTGCCGGTGTTTCGGATTGCGAATTGGTGTCCAATAAGGCAACCCGCGTCACCCGTTCCGGGGCGCGGCGCAACACTTCCATCGCGACGATTCCGCCCATCGACAGACCCGCCAGCGCGAAATGCGCAGGCGCTGTGGCAAGCACGCTTTGCGCCATTTCTTCAATGGTTTCGCATTTGGTGACACAGGCGACATGCACGGCCCGTTCAGACGAAAAATCAGCGATTTGAGGGCCGTAGAGCCGTGCGTCGCACATCATTCCAGGGATCAGTAAAAGGGGTTCGGCCATTTATTCCACTCGCTCAATATTGTTTTGCGGCAGGCTACGCGATTGGGTTGCATTTGCCCATGGCCTTAGGGGAGGGCGGATGGATTAATATCCATTCCAGCGAAATTCACCGTTTGGACCAAGTGTTGAAAACGGGTTGTGGGCGACCTCCCAGATGTGGCCATCCGGATCGGCGAAATAGCCGTGATGCCCGCCCCAAAACACGTCTTGGGCGGGTTTTATGATCCGTGCTCCCGCCGCTTTGGCGCGATCTAGCAGCGGAGCGACATCCGATTTTTCGGCAACATTGTGGCCCAGCGACAGACCGGAAAATCCACCGATTTCAGACACTTCTATGCCCAATTCGTCCGCCAGAGCAGCCTTTGGGTATAGGCCGAGCGTTTGGCCGATCAAATCAAATGCGATCACCCCGTCAGGGCTTTCAACTCGCGACCAGCCAAGAGCCTCGTAGAATTTGGCCGAGACATCCATATCGGCGACGCCCAAAGTGATCAGGCTTACACGTTGTTGCATTTGCTATCCTTTCGGGGCCAGCACATCGGCCACAGCTTGTTCAATTTGTTTCAGGCATTCGGGCGATGAAAACCGGTGGTCGGCCCCCTTGACCAAAGTCAGGCGAATGTCTTCGCCGCGAGCTTGTTCCAGTAGACGCAAAGCGACCGACAGCTTGACGTCCGCATCGGCGGTGCCTTGCAACAAGCGCACCGGGAATGGCAAATCTATCGGGGCGCGCAGCACCAGTTGGTCACGGCCCTCTTCAATCAGTTTTCGGGTGATGATATAGGGGTCGCCATAGTCCGAGGGCAGGGCGACTTGGCCATCGCCAATCAGCTCGGCGCGCTGGGTTGTGCTGAAATCGCTCCACATGCTGTCTTCGGTGAAATCCGGCGCGGCGGCAATGCCAACGAAACCGGCGATCCGCTCGGGCATGCGTTTGATCGTCAGCAGGGAAATCCAGCCGCCCATGCTGGAGCCAACCAAGACCTGCGGCCCTTCGCAAACGGCGTCGATCACCGCATAGGCGTCTTCGGCCCATTCGCCGATGCTGCCATCTTCAAAGTCGCCAGATGATTGACCGTGACCGGAATAATCCAGCCGCAAAAACGCGTGGCCATGGCAACGGGCCCAGTCTTCTAGGTGGATGGCTTTGGTGCCTTCCATATCGGATTTGAACCCGCCCAAAAACACCAGGCCAGGCCCATCGCCCGTCGTTTGGTGGTAGGCGATGCGCCGCCCGTTTGTGCAGTCAAAATAGCTTGGTTCTGTCACGGTTCTGCCCCTTGGTTTATCACCTCGGAGCATAGGCGGGTTGGCTCAGTTCGACAATCCTGCAATCACATCCGCGGTCGGTATAATCGCGCCGTACCCCATCGCCAGCGCGGCCATAAAGGCGGCGTGGACTTGGGCGGCGGTAACGGCAACACCGTCAAATTCCAGATCAGGCGCGGCGCAGGCGTCATGGGCCACGGTGCAGCCGTAACCCAGATCGGCGGCGGCGCGGGTGGTGGCGTCGATGCAGAAATTGCTCATCGCGCCGGTGATCACAAGGTCGGTGATGCCAAGCGCTTGCAACTGATCCTTCAGGTCAGTTTCGCGAAAACTGTTGGGAAAGTTCTTGGTGATCACGGGTTCATTGCCGACGGGCTCGACCGAGGCGTGGATTTCGGCACCCTTGGTTTCAGGCTCAAAGAACGGAGCGGGCTTGCGCAAAATCTCATGGCGGATGTGGAATACGGGCATCTTTGCACCGCGAAACGCCGTAAGTATGCTGGCTGCATTGGCGGCTGCGGCCTTAGTTTCGGAAAGAGGAAATTTGCCGTCTTCAAAATAATCGTTTTGAAGGTCGATGATGAGCAATGCTTGTGTTGTCATTGTTATGACTCCTTAAAATTCACATCTGCAGATAACTTGCGCGAGGTGTGCGAATTGCAGTAGTGTCATATCTGACATAAACCGCGCCGTATCGGACAAATGATGACCCACTTGATCCTGCTTGATTATCCCGGTGCTTCCAAGGCGGCTGTGGCGGGCCTGCAAGAAATGTTCAGCCACACTGCCCGTCTGTTTGCGCGCGATGATTTAGGCCCGATCACCCTGACCACGGCCACGGTCAAAACGCTGCCCGCTGAGCAAGCGGATGCTATTATCTTGCCGCCAGCTTTTGGCAATGCTCAATATCTGAACCCACCGGCTGCTGTGACAACGTGGCTGCGCCAGCGTGATAAAGGTTGCATCATGGCCTCGGCCTGTGCGGGCGCTTTTTATCTGGGGGCGGCGGGGTTGCTTGAAGGGCATCGCGTCACGACCCATTGGGCGTTGGAGCAACCGTTGAGGGATGCCGTTCCTTTGGCTGAAATCGACATCGGTGAAATCCTGATTTGCGATGGGCGGATCATCACGGCGGGCGGGCTGCTTTCTTGGGTTGATCTGGCGCTGGAGTTGATCAGTCAGCTGTGCGGCCCCGAAATTATGCGCGAAGTCGGGCGGCATTTCGTGGTCGACACGGGGCGGCGCGAGCAGCGTTACTATAGTGCCTTCACCCCGCCAACCCAGCACGGTGATGAGCCGATCACCCAAGCCCAAGCCCTGATCGAGCGCACCTTTACTGCCCCGATCCGGATCTCGGAACTGGCCCGCACAGTGGCCCTGACCGAGCGCACATTTCTGCGTCGGTTTGAGCGCGCCACCGGCCACACGCCGCTGGCCTATGTGCAACAGTTGCGCATCCAATCTGCCCAACGCGCGCTAGAAAACACCAAAGCCGCGATTGAGCAAATCGCCTATGCGGTCGGCTATGAGAACGTCAATGCGTTTCGCAAATTGTTCAAACGCCACACCGGTCTGTCCCCCTCGCAATATCGCCAGCGCCTTAAGCGTTGACAACCGCCACCCAAAGCGCGAAAAACCAGCGAACATGACCCGCAACCGGGCGCTTGGTAGGCGCCAAACTGACGAGGAGCGCCTGATATGGCCCAAATCTCTCTCACTTTTCCCGATGGCAATAAACGCGAATTTGACGCGGGCATCACGCCTGCCGAAATCGCCAGTGGCATCTCGTCCTCGCTTGGCAAAAAAGCCATTTCCGCGACGGTGAACGGCACCCATTGGGACATGCAATGGCCGATCAATGAAGATGCAAGCATCGCCATTAACACGATGAAAGACGCGGAACCCGCGCTTGAATTGATCCGCCACGACTGTGCCCACATCATGGCGCGCGCGGTGCAGGAAATCTGGCCTGACACCAAGGTTACCATCGGTCCGGTGATCAAGGGTGGGTGGTACTATGACTTTGATCGCGAAGACAGCTTTACCCCAGAAGATCTGACCGTGATCGAGAAAAAGATGAAAGAGATCATCAACAAACGCGACACCGTGCGCACCGAGATTTGGGAGCGCGAACGGGCCGTGCAGTTCTATAAGGACAATGACGAGCCTTATAAAGTCGAGCTGATTGACGCCATTCCAGGCGACGAGCCATTGCGGATGTATTGGCATGGCGAGTGGCAAGATCTGTGCCGTGGACCACACTTGCAACACACTGGCCAAGTGCCGGGCGATGCGTTCAAGCTGATGTCAATCGCGGGTGCCTATTGGCGCGGCGACAGTGACCGCGCCATGTTGCAACGGATTTACGGCGTGGCATTTCAAAACAAGGATGATCTGAAAAAACACCTGATCATGCTGGAAGAAGCCGCCAAGCGTGACCACCGCAAACTGGGCCGCGAGATGGACCTGTTCCACATGCAAGAAGAAGCCCCAGGGCAAGTGTTCTGGCATCCCAACGGCTGGCAAATCTATACCGAATTGCAGGATTATATGCGTCGCAAACAACGCGCCGCCGGCTATCAAGAGGTCAACACACCACAAGTGGTGGATCGCAAATTATGGGAAGCCTCGGGCCACTGGGACAAGTACCAAGAGCATATGTTCATTGTCGAAGTTGACGAAGAACATGCCCGTGAAAAATCCATCAACGCGCTCAAGCCGATGAATTGCCCGTGCCACGTGCAAATCTTCAATACCGGCATGAAATCATATCGCGATCTGCCCCTGCGGATGGCGGAATTTGGCAGCTGTAACCGTTACGAGCCCTCAGGCGCTTTGCATGGCATCATGAGGGTGCGCGGCTTTACCCAAGATGATGGCCATATTTTCTGCACCGAAGATCAAATCGAGGCCGAATGCGCCGCCTTCATCAATTACCTGTCCGAAGTCTATAAGGATCTGGGTTTTGAGAAGTTCGAGATCATGTTCGCCACCCGCCCTGAAAAACGCGTCGGGTCCGAAGAAAGCTGGGATCACGTTGAGAGCGCCTTGGAAAATGCGATCAAGGCCACGGGCCACCCCTATACGCTTGATGCGGGCGAGGGGGCATTTTATGGGCCAAAGCTGGATTTCAAACTGACCGACGCCATCGGGCGCGAATGGCAATGCGGCACGTTTCAGGTTGATCCAAACCTGCCTGAACGTCTGGATGCCACCTATGTTGGCGAAGACGGTGCTAAACACCGCCCATATATGCTGCACCGCGCTTGCCTTGGATCGTTTGAGCGTTTCATCGGCATTTTGATCGAATCCCATGCGGGCAAACTGCCGTTTTGGTTGGCCCCGCGTCAGGTGGTTGTCGCGGCGATCGTTTCGGATGCAGATGACTATGTCCATGAGGTCGTCGCCGCGCTGCAAGCCGCAGGCGTGCGCGCCGAGGCGGACACACGCAATGAAAAGATCAACTATAAAGTCCGTGAACATTCATTGGGTAAAGTGCCCGCAATCTTGGCCGTCGGGATGCGCGAGGTCGAGGAACGCACCGTTTCCGTACGCCGCCTTGGTGACAAACGCACAAACGTCGTGACGCTGGACGAGGCGGTAACATCCCTGTCAGCCGAGGCCACAGCGCCAGACTTGGCTTAACCGGCCAACCTCAAAACTGTAACATTTCGCCCTTTTGCGCTGTAACATTCCAGCGCAGGAGGGCGAAATAGACCGAAAACTGCCAAAAGTGCAGCAAATCCGCTGACATCATATAACGCCGCCGTTACACACGCCGATGTGAGTGGCTTGTAATGCCTCCCTGATCTTATGTTTCTATATGCCGCAACCCCGCGGCACATGTAAACGTAACTGAAGGATGATCTCACATGTCTTACCACGTAAAAACCCTTGCCGTTGCTGGCGCTATCGCCGCTGCCCTGACCGCCACATCAACTGTTCCAGCTGCTGCCGCTGCCAAAGAAAAATGCTACGGCGTTTCATTGGCCGGTCAAAACGACTGTAAAGCAGGCGCTGGCACAACATGCGCGGGCACATCTAAGGTTGACTATCAAGGCAACGCTTTCTCTTTGGTCCCAGCCGGCACTTGCGCCAGCATCGAGCTGCCAGACGGCCGCATGGGTTCTATGGAAGAGTTGATGCGCGACATCCCTTCCTAAATCCAAGTTTGGCGCTTTCGCACAGCTTTGCGAGAGCGCCATTTTCATTCCGAATACAGGGTTTAAAACATGCTCGATACAACGCCTGCAAAATTTGAAACCCTGCCCAACCGCCCCGGTGTCGGATATAAACCCCAACATTTTGCGTCAATCATGCAGGACGCACGGCCCGTTGAGTGGCTGGAAATTCATGCCGAAAACTATATGGGCGAAGGCGGGCGGCCACTGGCCCAATTGCGCCATTTGGCCGAGAAATTCCCGATCTCTGTGCATGGCGTCGGGCTGTCTATTGGCGGGCGCGACCCGCTGGACACGGACCACCTAAAGCGGTTGAAACATCTGTGTGATTGGCTCAACCCAGCCTCATTTTCCGAACATCTGGCGTGGTCAACCCATGACGGCGCCTATCTGAATGATCTGATTGCGCTGCCCTATACCGAGCAAACACTAAGCTGTGTTGCCGACCATGTTGCCCAAGTGCAAGACGTCTTGGGCCGCAAAATGCTGCTGGAAAACCCATCCTCCTATTTAGCATTCGCTGAATCCACCTTATCCGAGGTCGATTTTTTGGGCGAAGTCGTCAACCGCACGGGCTGCGGGCTGTTGCTCGACATCAACAATGTGTTCATCTCGGCCAACAACATGAAAACCGGCGCGACTGATTATATTGACGCCTTTCCTTTGGAGCATGTCGGCGAATTTCACCTTGGCGGTCATGACGAAGATGTCGATGACGCGGGCCAGTTGTTGTTGATCGACAGCCACGGTCGCGAAGTGGTTGATCCGGTTTGGGCGTTGTTTGAGTATACGCTGGCCAAATCCGGCCCGCGTCCCACGTTGATCGAGTGGGATGCGAATGTGCCTGAGTGGCCTGAGCTGGCCGCCGAGGCGACCCGCGCGGCCCAAGTGCTCGACAAGGTCAAGATATGACCGTCAAGCAAAGCGATTTCAAAGCCGCGATTTTTGACGCTGGATTGCCTGTGCCTGACGGGCTGTGTAACCCCGATGGTGCACCCGCGCAAAAACGGTTTTCCGTCTATCGAAACAACGTCGCCGTCAGCCTGTCCGAAGCGCTTGAGGCGACATTTCCGGTGATCCGCGCCCTGGTTGGCGATGAATTCTTTAAGGCAATGGCGGGTGTGTTTCTGCGTCAGCACGCGCCTGACAGTCCTGTTTTGATGCATTATGGCGCTGATATGCCCGCGTTTTTAGAGGGTTTTCAACCGGTCGAGCATTTGGGATACCTGCCTGATGTGGCGCGGGTAGAGTTGGCATTAACACGCAGCTACCACGCCGCCGACACGCCAGCCATAGATCCAGAACAGTTGCAGAAAGTCGCAGAAGATAGCCTGCTTGCGTCCCGCCTACATTTGGCCCCCGCCGTACGGCTGATCCGCTCAAAATGGCCTGTCGCGGCGCTCTATCACGCCAACAGCACTCCGAATGCCGCATCGCCGGTGATGCAACCTGAGGACGTGTTGATCACACGACCCGAGTTTGATCCAAACGTCATCGCTTTGCCTGCAGGGGGCGGTGCGTTTGTTGAGGCACTTATGACGGGCGTATCGCTGGAGGAGGCGCTGAAAACCGCCACAAAGTCGGCAAGTGATTTCGATTTTGCATCCGTTCTAGGCCTGCTCTTGGCCGGTGGCGCAATAACTGAGATATCTGAGAAATAGAGGAATACCACTATGAACGTACTGATTTCATTGCATAATGACTTGTTTCAAAAACTGGAAACCAAACTGGCATCTTGGCTATTGCCCACATTGGCGCGTTTTACCTTTGCAGCAACACTGCTGATTTATTTCTGGAACTCAGCGCGTTTGAAAATCGGCGAAGGGGTGTTTGGATTTTTGGACATCAGCCGTGCCTATGGCCAGATCTTTCCAAAAGCGTTTGAGCAGGCGGGCTATGACGACGAAGCCATGTCGCTGTTCCAATGGGGGGTGTCATTGGCCGGAACATGGGCCGAATTCATCCTGCCGCTGTTGATCGTGATTGGTCTGCTGACCCGCATGGCGGCGATCGGTATGATCGGTTTCATCATTGTTCAAAGCATTACCGATATTTTCGGCCATGACGTCGAAAAATACGGCGCATGGTTTGACCGTCTGTCAGATGGCGTGATTATGGATCAACGCCTGTTCTGGGTGACAGTGTTGATGGTCCTTGTGATGCGCGGGGCGGGGCCGCTTTCAGTGGACCGCGTTTTGGCGCGATCCACCTAAGAGGCGTTAATGTGTGTCGGGTTTTGTCGCGGCCAAGGCCAAAACCCCGCCCAAACCACACATGGCAATCGGAAACATTGTGAACGCATTAAAGTGAAATGCGTAATACATCCCGGCCGCTGACAGCAGCAACAAAACGCCCCCAACCATTGCCCGCGACCGCGCCATTGCACCGCCTGCGATTGCCAACAAGGGCGCGAAAAGCGCCATGAACCGGATCAACCCGACGTTATCGACCTGTTCCAACACGTCAGGAACCTCATCCGCGAACCACTCAACAAATTCAGTATAGCCATAGCTGAAAAAACCAACGATCATTCCAACCACGCCCCCGATTATTCCCAATATCAGTGCTGCATTACGCATTTTTTATTCCCCAATGATTTTTTTCAACTTCACCCCATCCAAGGGTCTCTGATCCGCCACCATCTACGATCACGGGGCGCTTCATCAAACTTGGATATTCTAACATCAACGCCACGGGTTCACCATCGCGTATCGCTTCGCTCAACCCGCGCCACGTGGTTGAGCGCCGGTTCACAAGCGGTTGACCAAACACCAAAAACAGCCGCTCCAGCTCTTTGGGGTCAATCCCGTCATTGCGCAGATCAGCCAGTACCACGTCATGCCCCGCGGCCCGCAACTCTTTTAGCGCCCGGCGGCAGGTGTCACAATTTTTCAGCCCGTATAGTTTCATATCATTTCCCAATTTTTGTCATCATTATAAACAAGGTGTTACCAAGGGCGAACGCATTTTTCTTGCCTTTTGAAAAAAACGCCCTACGGTTTTGGCCGTGACAACAGGCTTCTTGACGTCCGTCCGGTAAATTGGGCAGCTGATAGACTATAGACTGGCTGCGCGACCCCTCAGCAATTTCGCTGACGGGGGGATTAAATGACGGAGAAGACGGATGGCAACTGGCACCGTAAAATGGTTTAATACAACAAAAGGTTTTGGGTTTATTGCACCCGATGATGGCGGAAATGATGTGTTCGTGCATATTTCAGCCGTTGAAGCTGCAGGCATGACAGGCCTAGCAGACGACCAAAAAATCTCTTATGAGATGGTCGAGGGACGTGATGGGCGTGCCAGCGCTGGCGAATTGAAGCTGGCCGACTGAACATATCGACACGTACAAGATGATGTGGCCCGCTTGTTCGGGCCACATATAGTTGTGCGCAAAATACCGCCAAAACCCCGTGTTTTGAAAGAAAAGCTTGTAATATCGGGGGAATACCCCCATGTGTGGCCTGTGACGACAGACTTCCTTCTACCGCCTCCTTATCTAAAGCAGCCGGACGATGTTAAAAGACTGCTGCACCAAGCCGCCGCATGACGTGGGCGGTGATACTTGTAAGGAGATACGGGAATGGCTACTGGCACCGTAAAATGGTTTAACACCACTAAAGGCTTCGGCTTCATCGCACCTGACGACGGCGGCAAAGATGTGTTTGTACACATCTCAGCTGTTGAGCGCGCTGGTTTGACTGGCCTTGCTGACAACCAAAAAGTTGAATTCGAGCTGGAAGAGGGCCGTGATGGCCGTCAGTCCGCAGGCGCGATTACACTGGTTGACTAAAGTGTCCGGCGCGTGATTTTTCACCGCTGAACTGATTGAAGCACCCCGTTGGCCCATGGCCACGGGGTGTTTTTTTATCAAACGCTATTCTGAATAGCAGCCTTTTTCCCCAACCGGGCAGACGATGCGACTGCTGGGCGTTGCTTTTACGCGGTGACGCACCCGTGCTTTGCGCGCCACGGCGTGGGCATTCATCGACTGATAGCTTTGCGTTTGGTTCGGAACGCCACAACATATCACGCCATTAATCGTGATAGGTTGAAACCCTGTGGGGCAATAGTTCGCCGTTGTTGCATATGGAAAAATGCGGGCCTCGCCGGCCAAGACGGGCGCCGTGCCCAGCAAAAACGCCCCGCAAGCGACAGTCATTACTTTTGAAATCATTATAAATCCCCTATATTTTGATCAAACGTGTGATCACAATGCAGCGGTCAAAATAACAGTCGCAGATTACATGTCAAATCGGGGCGTGGAAACAATGTGTTTCATATTCAGAAACTTATCCGTTCAGCTGGGCCTGGAACTCGCGCCACTCGCCCTTGCTCATACCGGATGTTTCCTGAGAGACGTCTTGGCCCTTTAGCATCATGCGAATGCACTCCATCGCTTTGCCAGACATGTTTTCGCCGCCCATGCGGTAATCCTCAAAGGCGCTAAAGGCGGCGGGCACCCAATCGGCGACCACCTTGCAGATCGCGTCGGCGTATACGCGGATTTCATATTGGGCGTGCATATCGGCGCGTAGCCGTAGGAAATGAAACAGGTTGTGCAGATCGACCTTCCAATACCACTGGGTGTAAATATTGGCGGGCAGGTTCATCCGCGCCAATTCGCGCGCCAAACCTTGTTGGCCCTCATCCGAGATCATCGCCTCATAGTTGTCATAGGCGCGGTTGGAATCTGCTTTCAAAATTTCCAAAACACGCGCCGCCTCATCGCCAACCAAGGCTTCGCCGCGGCCCTGATGGTTGACAACCGATTGTGCCGCCAACTGGTCAGGTGCTGGGATGTAAAACTCGCGATCCAAAATGGAATAACGCGCCGAATATTCATTCACATTGGCGGTGCGGTGCCGGATCCATTGCCGCGCCACAAAGACCGGTAACTTCACATGCAGCTTGATCTCGCACATTTCAAACGGGGTCGAGTGCCAATGACGCATCAAATAGCGGATCAGCCCGGCGTCATTTTGCACCGATTTCGTGCCCCTGCCGTAGGACACGCGCGCCGCCTGACAAATCGCCGCATCATCACCCATGTAATCGACAACGCGAATAAATCCGTGGTCCAAAACTTCATAGGGGCGGTAAAGATGGGCTTCCATCCCTGTGCTGACGGCCCGCAAAGTTTGTTGCGGATTGGCGCGTTGCGCTTCAATTTCGGCAATTTGTTCAGACGTCAGCGGCATTGGGCATCCCTTTGGGTTCGGTTTTCCGGCAATCGAGTCGCAAAATTACTATATCTATGGATTTTGACGCAGGGAACCACAATATAGGAAGCCTGATACCCGTGAACAACATTTATTTTATTTTTTCCGAGTTATTGAGCTTAAGGCCAACCCTTAGTTGACTTTTACCTTGGTTGAGCGGATTCTAGACAAAAAACAAAACAGGTGTGGCCCCAATATGTATAGATCATTTTTTGCAGGACTTTATCTCATTGCGCTTACGGCTTGTGGGTCAGGTGTTGATCAGGGTGGCGGAACAGGCGGTGGAGCAGGCGGCGGCACAGGTGGTGGCGGCGGTACGACCGGCGGAATTCCCAGCACGCTTGCCGTAAATTTGTCTGAAGCGAATTATGACGCAAGCAGCAACACCTTATCTTTGACTGTCTATGGCTTTGACCACCCAGTGTTGAGCGGCTCATACACCCGAAACGCCCCGCTGGACATCGCAAGCGCGGATGGGACAACAACCTACCAAGCCTATACCTACCAGGAAAATTCGCAATCACGGCAATACTTGGCATTGTTTGCCACAGGCAGCACTGTTACCGCTGGCTCTGTGGCGACCGAAGGTCATAATGGATCAGCCTTTGGTGGCACCACATACGCACGAATTTCAACCTACACTCGACCAACACACGGCAGCGCCCAATACCGTGGCGGCTATGCAGGGGTTATTGATTTTGATCCGGGGGGGCATGACCGCGGCACACGGGTTTCAGGCGATGTCGAAATCGAAGTCAACTTTGAAGAGGGCACGGAGGGCCATATCGATGGCAATATCACCAACAGAACCATCGTTGACGCTGTGCCCGCCGGATTTGACCCGACTCTTGCAGATTTGAACTTGCTTGATACCGCATTAGCGGACGGAGAGTTCTTTGGTGATGTACTGATCGGCACACAGACTGTTGGCAATTATGGTGGAGTACTCGGTGGCGTTGGTGCAACCGAAGTTGCCGGTGTTATTGTCATTACGCCTTACGCAGACACCCCGGAAATCCATGAATATGGTACGTTTGTTTTGCCAAGCTGCTCATCAGCCAATGCTTCTCCCAACTGTCCATAAAACGGCATTTTGCCTTGCCTTGCTGGCATGTGTGGGGGGGATGTCCCCCCCCACAGCCTATGCGCAGCAAAAAATTGACTTAAGCATAAGTGAATCGCGTGCTTATGGCATTCAGGCCTTAAAATCAAAACGACCTGATGTGGCACAGGCGGTAGCGCTTGGTTTGTTGCAGCGCGACCCAAATGATGTCCAAGCTTTGTTGATGCTTTCGGCGGCGCAAACTGCACAAGGGTCCAGCAAAGAGGGTGCCATCACGGGCAAACGCGCCTTGACCCATGCCAAAACCCCACTTGAACGGTTTTCCGCAACCAGAATGATCGCCGCCGCCAAGGCCAAATCCGGCAACTACACACAGGCCGAATTGTGGTTGCGCCGCGCCTTGCAAGCCGCGCCCGATGAACGCTACAGAGCCACCGTGGAGCGGGATTTCAAACTGGTTAAGCGTAAAAACCCTCTCAAACTAGATTTAATGTTCGGCGTTAAGCCCAGTTCTAATATTAACAACGGAACATACAACGATAGTTTGTGGGTTGGCGATCTTCGATTTGATTTACCGAGCGATGTTAAGGCGCTTTCGGGTATCGAATACATTGCCGGTATGAGAGCCAGTTACCGCATCCACCAAACAGCCTCCAACGCGACCGACATAGGGTTATTGCTTTATAGTAAATCCTATTCGTTAAGTGCGAAGTCCAAGAGAGAGTCCTCAGACGTGTCTGCCAGAGATTATGCATTTCAAGCGGCCGAATTATCAGCGCGTCGCCTGAACCTTCGCAACCAAGGCAGGACCATTTTGTCCTATCGAACGACATTAGGTCAAAACTGGTATGGCGGCACCCCTTTAAACCGCTACCTACGTTTTGATATGAGCCAAAAACATAGGGTTTCAGCAACGTTTTCATATCAAATTGGCCTTTCCGCAGATTACCAAAACAGGATTGGAAGTGACGATCTGGATTCAAGTACACTTTCCGCGTCAAGTGCCTTGCACTTTCGAATTAAGGACAGCGGTAAACTCAGCCTGAGCCTTGAGGGTCGAAATGTGAGTGCCGACAATGACAATGCTGAATATGCAGGTGTAAAACTCGCGTTGGGCTATGCTTTTGACAATCCAATTCTAGGAACGGATGTCACAGTAAATGTGGCCGTTGAAAACCGTGATTTCCCTGTTTCGGGGTTTGCCTCTAATGGACGTCAGGACAATCGCTTCAGTGTCGGCCTTTCACTATTGTTTTCGCAAAAGGACCTCTACGGATTTTCACCAACACTGGATTTCAGAGCCGCAAAAACGCAATCAAGCATTGATACTTTTGACACAGAGAGTCTAACTGTCGGGGTGGGGTTTCGTTCGACATTTTGATGTTTTGACGAAAGTTGTTCCCTCAACGTAGGCCCATAGACACAGGAAAACCGAAATGAAAATAAAATACCTGCACACCATGATCCGCGTGAAAAATTTGGAAAAGACCATGGCGTTTTTTGCCTTGTTGGGTTTAAAAGAAACCCGACGTATGGACAGCGAAGGCGGGCGGTTTAGTCTGATTTTCATGGCCGCCGAGGGTCAAGAAGAATGCCCAGTTGAACTGACTTGGAATTGGGACGGGGATGATGACCTGCCATCAGACAGCCGCCACTTTGGCCATTTGGCTTATGAGGTCGAGGACATTTATGCGACCTGCCAGCTGTTGCAGGACGCGGGCGTCATCATAAACCGGCCACCGCGGGACGGGCATATGGCCTTCGTGCGCTCGCCGGATAATATTTCGATCGAGCTGCTGCAAATGGGCGAAAGCAAAGCGCCGGCAGAGCCATGGGCCAGCATGGAGAACACCGGCCATTGGTGAGGTTTGCGACCTTTTTCTATCTGATATTTGTCAGCGCCTTACAGGCGAATTGCCGACAGGCGCTGGCCATCGGGCTGGATGTCTCGGGCTCGGTTGATGGCACTGAATATCGGTTGCAACTGGACGGATTGGCGGGTGCATTGCAAAATTCTGAGGTGCGTGCCGCGTTGTTGGCGATGCCGTCGGCCCCTGTTGCCTTGGCAGTCTATGAATGGAGCGGGCCTGAAGATCAGCATTTAATCGCTGATTGGACCGTGTTGCATTATCAAAGCGATATTGACCAATTCACGGCCCATCTGACTAAAACCAACCGGACCAAAGCCACCATCTCAACAGCAATTGGCAGCAGTATGCTTTTTGGCGCAACCTTGCTGATGCGCCAGCCGGAATGCTGGTCCCATACGCTTGATCTGTCTGGTGATGGCCCGTCCAATTACGGTCCACGCCCACGCGATGTTAAATCGCACCCAATGCTGGCATCAATTACAATCAATGCCTTGGTGATCGGCAGCGGGGAAGCGGATAAATCAGGCTCTGAACTCAAACAGCTCACGGATTACTATAAGTCCGAGGTCATATCAGGCCCCGCAGCCTTTGCTGAGCAAGCGGCAGGCTTTAACGCGTTCCAGGCCACGATGGTGCGAAAATTGCTGCGCGAGCTGCAAGGGCTCACTGTGAGCCGTATGCAGCCCGCCCAAAATTAATAGATATAGCGGATTTGATCAGTCCAATAGCGTTCCATCCGGCGCAATGACGCGTTGATTTCGTCAATGCCGTCGTGACCCAAAACACCCTTGGCCTCGAGCCCGTCGGCGTGGCGGGCAAACAGTTTCGACACCACGTCGCGAATGTGGCGACCTTTTTGGGTCAGGCGCACCCGAACAGAGCGGCGATCAATCTCGCAGCGTTGATGGTGCATGAACTCCATCTCGACCAGTTTTTTCAGGTTATAAGACACGTTCGAGCCTTGGTAATAGCCACGCGATTTCAACTCGCCCGCCGTCACCTCATTGTCGCCGATGTTGAACAACAACAGGGCTTGAACTGCGTTGATTTCCAGCACGCCAACCCGCTCAAATTCGTCCTTGATCACGTCCAGCAGCAAGCGGTGCAAGCGCTCCACCATCGCCAAGGTGTCTAGGTAGCCCGTGATAAACCCTTGCTGGGCCGGGGTCGTCACGTTTGAATGTACACTCATTTAGTCTCTCCGCTCATTTCTGCTCAGATGTGACAATGAAGATAAATCGCAAACATTCGGTTAAACCATAAAAAATTCGCAGAAATTATGATTTAAACGCGAATTTCGATATATCAGTCAGTAAATCCAGATAGTGCTCCGGCGTCGGAACTTGCCCCGTAACCCATTGATAAAGATCAAGGTCATTCTCAGACAGCAGGGCGTCATAAAGCGGAATTTGGGCTTGGTCCAGCCCGACCAATTCAGTGTCACTAAAGGGCCCAAGGATCATATCCATTTCCTTGGTCCCGCGCCGCCACGAGCGCATTTGCAATCTTTTCAGTTGATCTTGAGCAGACTCAGACATCACAAATGATCCGGAATCGTGTTGCGCAGACGTTTTTCCAAACGCCCCATCTGATCAATATTTTCCTTCATTTTGCCACGCAGTTGGCGCATCTCGGCCAACAACCCCTTCACGTCGGCTGGCAGCTCTGCACTGTCTTGGGGTTCTTCCACGCCTTCGCCATCTCCGGTCAGCAACCAAACCAGCGAAATGTTCAAAATTCCGGCCAGCATTTGCAACTTGTTGGCGCGGGGTTCAGATAAATCATCCTCCCAGCCCATAACCGTTTTCAGTTTGACACCCAAACGTTTGGCCAGTTCTTTTTGGCTCCACCCCATGGCCTCGCGCGCCCCTGTGACACGGTCGCCAAAAGTGGCGCGGTCGTCTGAATACCAGTCTTCTTCGGTCTCAACTGCGGGGTCATTTACCATCGTGTCTGCCATTTCGGCCTCTTTCCTGTAAACTGCTTGATCAGCTATCAGCGGCAACCTAATACATGGGGCATAGATATACAAATCGGAGTCTGCCATGTCTTTTCTGTCCAAAACCCTTGCTCGTGTGAAACCCTCCCCGACCATCGCTGTGACCACGATGGCGAACGAGCTAAAGGCATCGGGTGTGGATGTTATCGGACTTGGGGCAGGGGAGCCGGATTTTGACACCCCCGACAATATCAAAGCGGCGGCCAAGGTGGCGATTGATGCGGGTAAAACCAAATACACTGCCCCTGATGGCATTCCCGAGTTGAAACAAGCGATTTGCGACAAGCTGTTGCGTGACAATGGGCTGACCTATGTTCCCGCCCAAGTCAGTGTGGGCACCGGTGGCAAGCAGACGCTGTATAACGCCTTGGTGGCCACCTTGAATGCGGGCGACGAAGTGTTGATCCCTGCGCCCTATTGGGTCAGCTACCCCGATATGGTGCTGCTGGCGGGCGGTACACCTATCGCCATCGAGGCAACGCTTGAGGCCGGTTTCAAAATCACCCCAGAACAGCTTGAGGCGGCGATCACCCCCAGCACCAAATGGTTCATCTTCAATTCGCCCTCCAACCCGACGGGGGCGGGCTATAGCCATGATGAGCTAAAGGGGCTGACAGATGTTTTGATGCGCCACCCACATGTTTGGGTGATGACCGATGACATGTACGAACATCTGGTGTTTGATGATTTCGAATTTGCCACACCGGCACAGGTCGAACCCGGCCTTTATGAACGCACGCTGACCTGTAACGGGGTATCAAAGGCCTATGCGATGACCGGCTGGCGGATTGGCTATGCGGCAGGGCCAGTTGAACTGATCGGGGCGATGCGTAAGGTACAGTCGCAATCCACCTCCAACCCCTGCAGCATATCGCAATGGGCCGCGGTCGAGGCGCTGAATGGCACGCAGGATTTCATCAAGCCCAACAATGACATGTTCAAGCGTCGCCGTGATATGGTGGTCAAAGCGCTGAACGCGGCCCAAGGCATCACTTGCCCGACGCCGGATGGCGCATTCTACGTCTACCCGTCCATTGCAGGTTGCATTGGCAAAACATCAGCCGGTGGCGTGAAAATCACCAGTGATGAAGTGTTCGCCACCACTTTGCTTGCAGAAACAGGCGTTGCGGTGGTGTTCGGGGCTGCCTTCGGGCTTTCACCAAACTTCAGAGTGAGCTACGCTACGTCGGATACAGCCCTGACAGAGGCCTGCGAACGCATTCAGACCTTTTGTGCGGGTCTAAAGTAACGAGGATACCATGGCGGCAGAATTACCGGATTACTATTTCCGCGTCCGCGAAAACGGCGCTATCGTTTTTCGTGTTGATACCGAAAACAGGCAGCGGCGGATTGATATGGACCAAATCGCCATTATCAATATCAAGAACGGCGAGTATAAGCCGCATGGCGATCGGGTTCTCTCTGAGGATGATGATGTCGCGATCGTTGAATGGATGCAGGCCCGCATGGAGCTGCTGGCAGTGCGTGATATGGACGACATCCACCGCGCCGTGGATTATATGAATATCACCACACAATGGGTGCAATCCAAGGCTGACGAAGATCAGCTTGAGGACATCACCGATGTTCTACTGTTGGCGATGCATGATCTGCGCACGGTTTTGGTGCGCAAGAAAGCGGATCGATTGATGCGTGAAAATGACAGCTAGGATACGATTGAAATGAAAACGGCCCAACAGTTGATTGACACAGCCAACGCCCAAGTCGAGCAGATCACCCCTGCTGAAGCGAGCGCGCTGCGAGGCACTGCGGGGGTATTGCTGGTTGATCTGCGCGACATCCGCGAACTTTGGCGTGAGGGCACGATTGAGGGGGCGATTTCAGCCCCACGCGGTATGTTGGAGTTTTGGATCGATCCTGAATGCAAATATTACCGCAAAGATTTTGACGGGGCGACAAAGATCGTGTTGTTTTGTGCCTCGGCTTGGCGCTCGGCCCTGTCGGCCAAAGATTTGCAAGATATGGGTGTGCAAAATGTCTGTCACATTGCAGGCGGCTTTTCGGCGTGGGTTGAACACGGGCTGGATACGGTGCCTGTTAAAAATCCCTATAAGGGCTAACGCGCGCCGCTAGTAGCTGAACGATAGGCCGGTCAAATAGAAATTGGCGGCGATCAGTAGCAATATTCCAGAAGCAATGACTGCAAGGATCGGCGGGATCGCAAACCCATGATTGAGCAGCTTTAGCACCGCCCAAAGCAATACCCCCAAGGCGAGCAAAACCAGCGTTCCAATCGAAAATGCACGCCCAATATCTGCGATATTCATTCCAGTCTCCTGCTAAATGCGAATGCCCGTGGTCCAGAACCGGTACATCATCAACACGCCCGCGACGCCCAAGCCAACGACCAGCCCCATCCAGACGCCAATCGCGCCAAACCCAAAGGTGAACCCCAACAAATAGCCCGCCGTTAGTCCCAATGGCCAATAGGCAATGGCGGCGATGATCATCGGCACTTTGGTGTCATGCACACCGCGCAACAGCCCCAAAGCCATGACTTGAGCGGAGTCCGCGAACTGGAACAGGGCCGCCACAGCCAGCAGGCTGACGCCGATGCCAACGATCAAGTCGCGCTGCGGCTCGTCCGGTGATAAGAACACGCCGACCAAGGGCGCAGGCACCACCAAAAAGGTGATCACAACCAAGGCGGACGTGATCATCGACATGGCCAGCACCACCTGTGCGCCACGTTTCAACCCCAGTGCATCCCGTCGCCCATAAGCCCGCCCCGCCCGCACCGTGGCGGTGTTGGAAAACCCAACCTGTATCATGAATGTGATCGCTGTCAGTTGCAGCGCAATGCCATGCGCGGCCAGTTCCGCCGTGCCGATCCACCCCACCATCACAGCCGAAGCCGTGAACAGCCCGCTTTCTGAAAGGTTGGTCAGCCCAATCGGCCAGCCCATTTTGAACACGGCACCAAAGGCTTCGCTGTCAAGCCGCCAAAACCTCTGGAACATGGCGTGTTCCGGCAGCATGCGGATAATGTAGATTGCCAAAGCGATAAACGCCAAGCTCTCCATCAACAACGATGCAATCGCAGCCCCCGCGACGCCAAGTTCAGGGGCACCAAAATTGCCGAAAATCAGCGCATAGTTCACCAAAGCGTTCAGCACGACAGCCGCCAGCGTGATCCACAGCACAACGCCGGCCCGCTCAAGACCCGCCAGATAGTTTTTGAGCACCATCACCAGCAACGCGGGCAGGGTGCCCAAACAGGTGATGCGCAAATAATCCTGCGCGATTTGCGATATTTCGGCGTCCTGCCCCATCGCCATCAACAACGGCCCCGACCACCACATCAACGGCAACACCGCGATGCCGTATATCAGCGAAATCCACATCCCCATACGGGTGACGCGGCGCACTTGGGTGCCTTTGCCGCCTGCCTCGGCCGTCGCCACCATGGGGGCGACCGCAAAGGCAAATCCAGACCCCATGATGAACAGCAAAAACCAAAAGGACGATGCCAACGTCACGGCGGCCAATGCCTTAACGTCATACCAACCCAACATCAGCGTGTCGGTCATGTGAATCGCAAACTGCGCCAAATGGCTACCGATCAACGGCAGGCCCAATAACAGGGTTGCGCGGGCATGGCCGCGGTATGTCATATCTGTTGCCATAGGACAGGCTTAGGATAGAAAATGCGGGGCGGCAAGCGTTGTGATTTTGGGTGGCTCCGCAATGGCCATTCTAACGATTTCCTTTTCGGTTGTGGGCCGTCGGGCCATGCAAGCGGATGCAGGTGCAGCGACCAACGACGGGGCAGGATCAGACCGCGTTTGGGGGATGAGATGAACGGGGTGGGCAGGCCGTGGTATTGCAAAACGTGGGAAGCGGTTGCTGCGCGCCTCCGATTTTTTGCGGGTGACGGGGGCGGGGCAGGATCGGCTGGCAGAGCTGCTTGCGGTGGCCACGGTGCATTCGGGCAGACGCGGCATCGCGCCGGATGTGGCACCACTGGGGGTGTTGGCGATTTCGGGGCAGGACGCGCTGCCGCCTGCGTGGTTGTCACCACCGTCAGGGGCGAATTATGCGGTGATTATGGTGGAAGAGACCGCTCGCCGGATCGGGGTGGTGCATGTCGGGCAAGCGGTGGGGGATGGGAGAATTTGGGGGGTGGATTAGTACCCTTTCATAAATGAAGCAATACACCATTTCGCTCAATATTATTCTGGGGGCAATCCAATTGTCTTCATTGCGTGGCGAAAAGCCATTTCATCCCAAGTGCCACACGGGTAATAGTAACCAGATTCAATTACCCCGACATATTTTTTCCTGCCAAATATGTCCGACCCAATCATCGGTGAAAACGAAAATGCAATTTCTTCATTCTGTAGAATAGTTATATGTGTGGTATCAGGTGTTGAATCAAATCCTAAACACCACTTAATGCTACCTATCCTTTCAATCAACGTTTGATCCAACGACTTATAAATTAGTCGCCGCGTTTTGTCCTGCTCAACTTCATCAAACAAATTTTGGAATTCCAATTTCAGCGTTCTGACGTCTAGATCGCTCTCCAGGTTGGCACAAAAATGGTTGTCGGCAGCGCATTCAATTAAAGCACTGCCAACACTTCCTGTTGTAAAAGGCTGCCCAAGGGTTTGGCCATAAGCGTTACGTTCGTATGTTCCAAACATATATTTGGTCGCTAAAAAGCAAAAGACAGCAAAAAGTACAGTGGCGGCAATCTTTTTCATTTACTATTTCCTTAACCCTGGAGACACCGTTGGTGTTAGGCTCTTCCAAGGATTGGTGAAGTTCAAAACCTCTCTCATCCTATGTCTTGCAGCCCAGTGGCTAGTTGTTCCAAGTTGCGTATCAGTATCTGGGGCTTTTGTATAGAAATTGACAAAGCCCGCATAACCTGAAACTCTTGAAGACGGGTCAAGAATTCTGGAGAATTGATCTACAACAGAATTTGTTCCGGTTGCAGCATTACAAGTTGCCAAAAGGTTGACAATTGCCCCTTTTGAAAATGAACTGGGTGATATTCTTGAAACATCTAAAGTTGACCCAATGGTTTTCTTTCCATTATGCAAGCCGTATTCTGGTGCCAAACTTCCTGCTATTCCATGCCCAACATATGAAAAGTGAGTTATTGGGTCGTTTATCCGATCCGCAGGTGTTCCGTTGGTTGGGCTTTTCGTATTAATATAGCTTAACATTTCTTCTGTTGTTGAGACAGTTACAACATTTATGCTGTAGTTTTTTGCGCGTTCAACGTAACCTGCAAGGGCCGCAGCATACTTGCTACCTTTGCGACCTTCGTGAACAACCCATGACGTATTTTCGTCTCGGTTCTTGCTATATATTGCTCTTGTCAAACCATTTTCCAGAAAGTGCTCTGGGTTATTGTGTTCTTCGTCAGAAGAGCCAGTCGTAATAACAGACTCATTCCCCTCCGGATCACTCAAATTCACCGGACCATTCCCTGAATACGCATACCGATTGGTCCCAACCCCCGCCTCTGTCACCTCAAACCAATCCGGCTGGATGAACATCCCTAATTTGGGATCATAATACCGCGCGTTTAGGTATTGCAGACCGGCGTCCGCATCAAACCGTTCGCCGATAAAGCCCTTTGTTTCCGGCATCGCGGTCGGGTCGGTGATGGTGTCCACGGTGCATTCGAGACGGCGGGGTATCGCGCCGGATTTGGCACCACAGGGGATGTTGGCGATTTTGGGGCAGGACGAGCTGCCGCCTGCGTGGTTGTCACCGCCGTCAGGGGCAAATTATGCGGTGGTTTTGGTGGGGGAGGAGACCACCCGCCGGATTGGGGTGGTGCATGTGGGGCAAGCGGTTGGGGATGGGAGGGTTTTGGGGGTGGATTGACTTGATGGTGCACGAAATCACACTCCTTTTAACTCGTTGGTTGAAAGGTGCAGTATTGGTTTGGTAACATAACCCTAAAACGCGGCATTCAATCTAAAAGTAGCAACGAAGAATCTGATATTTGAATATACTCTCGAACGGTCTGGTCAATATACCCAGTCTTCGAGTCGGTAGACACAACGAATGAGCCACTATGAATTTCGTCATCTATCTGAATATCGAAATCGTTTTCTCCCAAGCGAACCTTCATTAAAACAATAACAGAAAGCTCCACTGAGTCATTGGACTCAGGTATAACAAGAAATCCTGAAAAAGAGGCTTCAGAATTTATGGCAAGCTCAACGTGCTGCTGATGAAAACCGACAAATGCAAACTTAATTTGCTTGAACTGTTCTGCCGTGGCCGGATTTGCCAGCACAATAAGAAAACAAACAAATCCGCAAATGAATTTTATCTTTTCCAAACCCTTACTTAAACAAGTCAAATATTGCCTCCAACTGTTTCGAAGTTACACTATGTGAACCACTGTGTCTTGTTTGAGACATTAAATTTTGTGTGGGTGGGTTCAAGCTATTTTTCGGGTCATTTGGATGCCGCAAACCCGCGTTGTGCCCAAATTCATGAGAACCTGTTCTCTCAAAACTCATATTTGGATTGGCTTTCTGTAGCGCGGGATCAAGTGTCGCATCGCTAATAAGCTGATCATTGCCGTTCTCGAGTCCAGGCGCTATTCCAATCCCGCCCTTAAGCCGACTGTCGTTTCGGTCTACTATTTCAATATTGTGACGACTTCCTAACTTGGTGCGTAAAGTGTTTGCGAGCCACCCACCAGGCACTATGTCCGATTTCATAACATTTTCAATAATATTGCCGTTTTTATCCGTAGTAGTCTGCGTATAATCCTGATCAATCTGTGTTTCCAAATCTTTGGCAAGGTCATTTAACGTCTTCCCTGCCGGAAGTTTGCCTCCAGTATGGGTTAATGTAGCTGTATACGTTGTAGTACGACGCGTGTATGTATTTCCATTTGGAAGTTTTTCTGTCTCTTCTTCAACCGAAATCTTATTTCCACTCGGATCACTCAAATTCACCGGATTATTAAAGCTATAAGCATACCGATTGGTCCCAACCCCGGCCATTGTCACCTCGAACCAATCCGGCTGGATGAACATCCCGAGCTTCGGATCATAATACCGCGCGTTCAGGTATTGCAGACCCGCATCCGCATCAAACCGCTCACCGATAAAGCCTTTGGTTTCCAGCGTTGCTGTTGCGTCGGTGATGGTGTCCACGGTTTCGCCAAACGGGCGATACGTGGTTTCCTTATCCGACGCCCCGTCGGCCCCCGTCATCACCCGCACCGAGCCGAGCTGATCGCTGTGCAGATAGGTCGGCACCCCTGTCGCAGGATCGCCCGCCTTGTGGCTGATCCGAACGGATGGGTGTGGGTAGAGCAAGATTTCCTCACTCGCAGCCCTCTATTTTTGGGGCCAGACGCGATGACGGATTACATCGCGTGGCGCAGAGCAGGGCGGCGGTTGCTGCGGGTTGGCGATTTTCTGCGAGTGACGGGGGCGGGGCAGGATCGGCTGGCAGAGCTGCTTGCGGTGGCCACGGTGCATTCGGGCAGACGCGGCATCGCGCCGGGTGTGACACCGCAGGGGGTGTTGGCGATTTTGGGGCCGGACGAGCTGCCGCCTGCGTGGCTGTCACCGCCGTCGGGGGCTAATTATGCGGTGATTTTGCTGGGGGAGAGGGTTCGCCGGGTCGGGCTGGTGCATGTTGGGCAGGCAGTGGGGGATGGGAGGGTGTTGGGGGTGGATTGAGGGAGTTAAGCAATTAGACTCTAAATTAGGTGCACTCCCCCTACGATTTACTCGTCATCTTCCCACAAACCTTCTTTTTTCATTTCTTGGACTTGCTCAGAGGTTAGATTCTGCATATTTTCAAATTCCCAGTGAAAATACTTACTTAACGCGACACCCCAATTTGATGGGTTTTGTTTCCCTACAAATTTAACTGTTCGCTTCACGATTTTCTTGGCAATTTCCACATCAAATAATGGCAGAACAATTTTTCGTCGTTGTGAACCGTGCTCAGCCTGCGCACTATCGTAAGACAAAACAATGACTGAGAAATTATCACCACCTAACTCGCCTACCACACCAACTTCAAAACAAAGAAGAAGGCAATATTCATCGATGGTCTTTGGAAGCCGATTTTCACCATATACATCGAAATTTCGATCAATATCAACTTCTGTAGAATCCCAATTCCGAACTTCTAGATTCAATATTTTAAGCTTTCGTTGTGCGCAGCCCAGTTCGCCACCCGGTGTTTCTGCTTTGGGATCTTATCGCGACGATTAGCGTAGAATCTGTGTGGCATCTATAGCAACCTCAAAAGAACAGACTGCATCCGATATCAATGAAACAGGGGGTGGTGCAACAACGCCATTCAAACTCAATAGAGACTTATTAGAACAGGTTTTAAAGCGAATACCGCGATAAAAGTCGGCCTATCTTCCGAAACAAGCCTGTCATCAAAAGCTTGGAAAAGTGAAACATAATAACCCGCATCCATTTTTGAAAGAGACCCATACCCTGACAGCTCAGAGTTTGTTGGGTCTGAAAATTTGAAAACGCATTCCTGGCCAGCAGTTGCTTCAATAGAAAAGCTCCCCTGATAAGACTGGTTCACTACTTGTTCAATCTCATTTTCTTTTTGGGCGTCTAAGAGAACGTCGCACTTCTCTTTTGCAAGAGTTAGTAAGCGACTTTTTGTTGGCAACTCCATATTTTTGTAATTAGAAAATTCTTGAATTGATGCGGCAAAAAAACCAATAAGAAATCCAATTCCTAGAAAGACAATACCATTCATTTTCATATTTTTTCCTTATTTAGGGGCGGCGAACAGGTCGCGTTGTTGAAACCGATGGTACAAGTTGTGGATTGTGCAATGGAGCAAATGATGGGTTAGTTTCAAAGCGCCTTTCAGGCAGTTGAGATGGTTGAATGTTTCCCCAATTTGGAGCATCAGATGGAGCTTTAGCTCCTGCGTTGCTAAAAAAGGATTCAAGTGCCCCAATCAGATCCTTGTCAGATGTGTAATAGTCTGCATAAAAGTTAAATCCTGCGTAGTTACTAGGTGAATCTTCATAAGACCACTTAGACGGCTCACTCTGATTATTCTCCACCATTTCCGTCGCAGATGCTAGCTCATGGATAGCTAGCATTCGAGATCCAAATAAATCATGATGTATAGCAAATTGGCCTAAACCTGACCGGCTTCCCAGCGTATTTTGCATTTCTGCAGTGGTTTGAAAGAAATGCCCCATATCAATCCAGCCATATTTTTCGGTGTATGCATATCGAGCACCTTTAGAACCGCCAAAAGGTCCGACCTGCGCACCACCACCCTTGGCTCCCTCAGTATATTTTAATGATTGCAATGATGGTTCGGACTCCGCCTTATTTTCGTCTGCACCAAAAAAGGATTTTATCCTATCAATAATCCCTGACGATGTTGCTGCCTGTTCTTTATTTACTTCATTTCCCTCCGGATCACTCAAATTCACCGGATCATTCCCTGAATACGCATACCGATTGGTCCCAACCCCCGCCTCTGTCACCTCAAACCAATCCGGCTGGATGAACATCCCTAATTTGGGATCATAATACCGCGCGTTTAGGTATTGCAGACCGGCGTCCGCATCAAACCGTTCGCCGATAAAGCCTTTGGTTTCCAGCAATGCAGTCGGGTCGGTGATGGTGTCCACGGTTTCGCCAAACGGGCGGTACGTGGTTTCCTTGTCGGAAGCGCCATCGGCCCCCGTCATCACCCGCACTGAGTCAAGTTGGTCACTGTGCAAATACGTCGGCACCCCTGCCGCAGGATCGCCCGCCTTGTGGCTGATCCGAACGGATGGGTGTGGGTAGAGCAAGATTTCTTCCGATCGTCGCGGCATCGCGCCGGATGTGGCCCCTGCGGGAGTGTTGGCGATTTTGGGGCAGGACGAGCTGCCGCCTGCGTGGTTGTCGCCGCCATCAGGGCCGAATTATGCGGTAATCTTGCTGGGAATTGAGAGGGAAGGTTCTATCACTTATAGAGGAACTCAAAATGTATTTAGTTGGCGGTTATTGAATTGAAAATATGAAAAAATGAGTACAAGAATGCTGCGAAAAATAGTGAAATAAATAACCAATAAGCCCAACCGAACAAGGAAAACGGTAAAGCTTTGTCTGAGGAGCACTTTCTAAGTTCAACGAGCACCAGAGCGTTTATGAACTTTTGAGACGCCCAAGCACCCAACCACAACATAATTGGAATTGAATATTCGGGAAAAAAACCAAAACCGATTGCAACCATTTCGAAAGAAAGCACTGCAATTCCGAGCATAACGCGTGCCGTTAGTTTTTTTGTTGGCCTATTAGAAGACCACACGCAAACGCCGAACATCCTTGGGCCTGATTTATATTCAATCATTTTCATTCCATATTAAGGATAATAGTGCGGTAATGTCAGTTATCGCGACTATAAATGCTGTAGCCAAGCGCGGCCAGCCCCCAACTCGCTTTAGCTAAACTTCAAACAGTTCTAGCCGCTATTTGTTCCGGTAATGAAACAATGGTTGTGCCTAAACTTACGATGAAACAACTGCATCAAGCACTGACCCGCCCTTGTTAACGTCAAGGTCTGTTGGCTTTTGAAAACACCAACCCTGTCAGACTGTTCACATCGTAAATTTCCTTGAATTTTCCGGATACAATTGTTTTCATTCTAATTCCCAATTGCCCTTCAAGGCCAAAAAAATGTTCCTCGTTTGCAGGAGGATGTACAATAACGATTTTCCGGAAATTGCTGTAAGTGCCCGATTTCAAGACGTGGTACTCTGAGTTTTCGTGATCCAACAGGTCAAGAAACTTGTTTGGGCGAAAGCTGACGTACTCTTCGCCCTCGACGAACAATGGAAATGCCTTATAGCAACCTTCAATTAGCCCCTGGAACAGGCTAAATTTTTCTGGGCGGCAAGTAAGCACTGAATTGGCAGGCCGCAGAAAATCTGGGATAGGAAATTTGGATTTTTTTTCCCAAACTAACTTTGTTTTTCCCGGTTCAAAAGGTCCCTCTGGATATTTTTTGCTCTCCTCATCGTAATAGGCCAAAGGAGGCCAACTTGGGCCAAAATTTTCTAATCCACGGTAATTTCCATATATATCCCCTTTACACCACCAATACTCCATCAATCTCTCCTATTGATCATTTGTCCATTCATTTACGGTGTATTTGCCGTTACTACCAGTATCACGTCCGCCACTACCCGCTTGCTTAGTGTCCAATCTTACGCGCGGGTTAAGACGCATAAACCGGTTTACATGCCGCCAGATCAATCAATGCGGATTGTCCATTATTCGTTGCAAATAGGATCGGCGCATCAAACACCACCGTGGAGTTTGAGTGGTGCCTAATTTGGGGCAACCGAATACCGTTACGTGCCCAGAATGTGGCTGGAATTATGCACCACATGGCTGGCGCGCCCCACGATCAGCGGGTCGGGCTGACCAACGATGTCATAGTCTTTGTCGGGATATTCGATGGTCGATAGAAAGTGCTTCATCGTGTTGATCCGCGCCCGTTTTTTGTCATTGGATTTGATGATTGTCCAAGGCGCATCTGCTGTGTCGGTGTAAAAGAACATGGCTTCTTTGGCTTGGGTGTATTCGTCCCATTTCGAAAGTGAGGCCAGATCAACCGGAGACAGTTTCCAGCGCTTTAGCGGATCATCCTTGCGGCTGTCAAATCGGCTCTTTTGTTCGGCCTGCGTGACCGAGAACCAGTATTTATACAGGCGCACGCCTGAGCGCACCATCATGCGTTCCATATCAGGGGTCTGGCGCATGAATTCCAGATACTCTGAGGGCGAGCAAAAGCCCATCACCCGTTCAACACCAGCCCGATTGTACCAAGACCGGTCGTAAAACACCATTTCGCCAGAGGTCGGCAGGTTGGCGATGTAGCGCTGGTAAAACCATTGGCCGCGTTCTGTGTCGGTGGGTTTGTTCAACGCCACCACGCGGGCCTCGCGCGGGTTCAGATGCTCCATAAACCGTTTGATCGTGCCGCCTTTGCCGGCCGCATCGCGCCCTTCAAACAGCAAAACGAACTTTTGCCCCGTGTCATGCACCCACTTCTGAACCTTCAAAAGCTCGGCCTGCAACTTGGCCTTTTCCGTCTCATATTCCTTTTTGCCCATCTTTTTGGCGTAAGGGTACTCGCCGGTTTCGAACGCTTGGCGAATACTGTCGGGCGTTACCGTTGGGAATTCCGAAGGCGCACCAATGACCTTTGCGGGGGTCTTGGCGGCTCCATTCGTCGGTTGATCTGCGGCGGCTTTTTTAGGTTGGGCGGGTGTCGTCATGTCGCGTCTCCTGTCATGTTATGCATGACAGGATTATATCGCAAACCGCCTGTTTACGCCTTGATTTGGGTCAACAAATTTGGGTGGATTGGGGCCTGATCAGCCCGCAACCATCAACCCATCTTGTTTCAAAGCAACCAGCGTTTCATCCAGCGCACGGGTGGCGCGCTCAATCAACTGGTCAATCTCGCCTTTGCTGATCACAATCGGCGGCGCGATGATCATCCGATCCCCCACATGACGCATCACCAACCCATTGGCAAAGCACCTGTCACGGCAGATCAACCCCACGGTGCCCTTATCGGCCGCAAACGGTGCGCGGGCGGCTTTGTCAGGGGTCATGGCCAGACTTGCCATCATCCCAACGCTCACAGCCTCGCCAACCAGTTCATGATCCGCCAACTGGCCCCATTTTTGCGCCAAATAAGGCCCTGTTACATCGCGCACCTGTTCCACCATGCGCTCGTCTTCAATAATGCGTAGGTTTTCCATAGCAACCGCACAGGCGACAGGGTGGCCGGAATAGGTGTAGCCGTGATTAAAATCACCGCCATTGGCGATCACATCGGCCACATCATCCGACAAAAGCGAACCACCGATGGGCGCATAACCCGACGACAACCCTTTGGCGATGGTCATGATGTCGGGGCGAATGCCAAAGGTTTCAGACCCGAACCAATTGCCGGTGCGTCCAAAGCCGCAGATTACCTCATCCACAATCAGCAGGATGTCATGGGCATCGCATATCCGCTGAATTTCGGGCCAATAGGTTGACGGCGGAATGACAACGCCGCCAGCGCCCTGCACCGGCTCCGCAATAAAGGCCGCCACATTGGCCTCGCCCAATTCAGCGATCTTCGCTTCCAACTGGCGGGCGCGCTCAAGGCCAAATTCCTCGGGGCTGGTCTCGCCGCCTTCACCATACCAAAACGGCTGATCAATAAAGGCAATGTCAGGGATCGGCAGCCCGCCCTGCGCATGCATCGCTGACATCCCGCCAAGGCTGGCACCGCCCATGGTCGAGCCATGATAGGCGTTGTGCCGCGAGATGATCACCTTTTTGTCGGGTTTGCCTTTGGAGGCCCAATAATGGCGCACAAGGCGGATGTTGGTGTCATTGGCCTCTGAGCCGCCAGAGGCATAGAACACATGGTTCAAGTCACCGGGTGCAAGGGCGGCCAGTTTGGCCGACAGCGCAATTACGGGCGGGTGTGCCGTTTGAAAAAACGTATTGTAATAAGGCAGTTGCAGCATTTGCGCATGGGCCGCGTCGGCCAGTTCATCGCGGCCATAACCGATGTTGGTACACCACAGACCCGCCATGCCGTCCAACAGCTCAACCCCGTCACTGTCACGCAAAAACACGCCCTTGGCGCTGGTGATCACACGGGTGCCCTTGGCCGCAAGATCGGCGTTGGCAGTGAAGGGATGCACGTGATGTGCGGCATCCAGTTTTTGAAGATCTGCGGTGGGCATGTTGTGCAAAAGTGTCATGGTTCGGCTCCTACGAAATTGGAATTCTTTCCCAAATGCTTACGCTCAAATTTTCAATCTGCCTAGGGGTTGTTGACGTTTGGCGTGGATTGTTTCAGACCAAGCCCAAATGCAAAAACATGAAAGCCAAAATGATGTCAGAACTTGCAAGCGCCTGCGCCCTTTGTGGCAATAAAACGGACCTGACAGCGGTTGACGTGTCGCCCTCGGATCAGACCGTTACCCTGTGCGCGACCTGTGCAGCTGGTGTTGCTGGCGACATTTCCGATGCGCCGCACTGGCGCTGCTTGTCCGACGCGATCTGGAGCACCGAACCCGCCGCACAGGTCACCGCTTACCGCTTGTTGCACCGTCTAAAGTCCGAGGCCTGGGCGCGTGATTTGCTGGATATAGCCTATCTCGAGCCTGAAAACCTAGAATGGGCCGAGGCTGGTTTGGCGGATGAGGATGAAGGCGAAAGTGTCATTCATCGCGACACCAACGGCGCGGTTTTGGCGGCGGGTGACACAGTTACGTTGATCAAGGATCTGAACGTCAAAGGCGCGGGCTTCACCGCCAAACGTGGCACCGCAGTGCGCAACATTTCCTTGGTGCCGGACAATGCGGGCCACATTGAGGGGCGCGTCAGTGGTCAGCAGATTGTGATCTTGACGGAGTTCGTCAAGAAATCTTGAGACGCGTGGCCTAAAATTCCATCCAGATTGTCACCGGCCCGTCATTGACCAATTGCACGGCCATATCCGCGCCAAAACGCCCTGTTGCTGTTTCGATCCCATGGCCCCGCAGTTGCTCGGCGAAATACTCGTACAGCACGCGGCCTTCATCAGGGGAGGCGGCGGCGGAAAATCCGGGGCGATTGCCACGCGAAGTGTCGGCCGCCAGTGTAAATTGACTGACCACCAATGCAGCTCCGCCGGTGTCCAACAACGCGCGGTTCATCTTGCCCGCCTCATCAGTGAAAATCCGTAGTTTGCTGATTTTGGCGGCCATAGTGTCGGCGTTGGCCTTGGTGTCACCCTGCATCGCGCAGACCAAAATCAACAGACCCGCGCCGATTTCGCCAATAGTGTTGCCGTCAACTTTGACCGAGGCCTCTGTGACCCGTTGAATGAGTGCGCGCATATCCGCCCCTATTGGTTTTGTGCAATGAAATAACCGATAACACCGGCTGCAATCGCGCCCAAAATCACCGCAAAAGTGATCTTCCAAGCTGAATAGGGCCGCTGACCCTGCACCCGTCCCGTGCGTCCGTTCACCACGAAACGGAAAGTTTTGCCCCTATATTTATAGGCTGCGAGCCAGACCGGCAGCAGGATATGCTTGAACGTTACATCCTTGATCGTGGTGTCGATATTGCTGATCCGTTGACGATCGCCACCAATGTCAAATTTCACATCGCGCTCAATCACCCGATCCATATAGCGCCGCGCCTCTTGATAGCCATCAGCCAGCGCGACCGTATAGCCTTCGGCGCGAAATCCGGCCAGATATTCGGGGCGGTAGGGTTCAAGTTCAGACAGATCCCACGGGCCAAGCGCATCAGTGAACCGTTTTGGCAGTGTTTTGGAGGCCAGTACCAACACATCATCAAAAAACCGCGCCACGCGGCCCGAAGCGGGGGCCCAGCGGACTTTTTGCACCTGATGCTGCATGCGTTTTCCGTCGCGCATGACGGTCTGGGTTTCGTAGTAAACCGTGCCGCGCTGACCGGAATAACGGCTTTTGGTATCGGCATCATAGGTCCAGTAAGGCACATAAATACCCTGCAATTTACGCCCCTTACGGGCGTATTGCTTGACCCCATTTGGCGCAAACCACAACCCGCCCAGCCAATCCCCTAGTGCATCCCGTGCAGCACTTTCATCCATAGCGAATGGCAACAACGCTTTCGGCTTAATTTGGCGCAGAGTGCCTGTGTCGGTCACCACGGGTGTTGCGCAAAACGGGCATTCAGCGGCGTGGATTTCGGCGTCAAACTCGAATTTGGCGGCGCAATTAGGGCATTGCACCACCCGGACCTCTTCTAATTCGGCATCCGGCAGGCGCGCGTCCAGAGCCTTGCGAAAATCCAGCTCCACGATGGCTTGTAAATCATGTGTGCCATCGCCTTCGATCGGGGCGTCATGGCCACAATGATCGCAAATCAGCTTGCCTTGTCCCGGCGCAAAGCGAAAATCGGCCCCGCATTGATTGCAAGGGAACCGATGCTCTACCGCAACGTTGGGCGTTTGAAAGGGGTCGGGCGCGTTGGCCATAGGTATTAGGCCCCGGGTGGTGGCGGTGGCATGATGGTGAACAACGTCGCCAGCTCATCCACATCGCCGGCCGTTTTCCAACCGTCTTGGCCTGCCGCCCAAACATATGTTTCGCGACTTAGTGTGCCATCCATCAGCATCCGGCCCATATCGGCGCGTGAAAACGGACCATTGGTTTTGGCACCATCGGCCACGTGCCAGACCTTTTCGACACTGGGTGGCGGCGGTGGTGTTGGGCTTGCCGCAACCTGTGGAGCAGCGCCCCAAGGGCCTGTTTGTGCGCCCATTTGTCCCCCCAACTGTCCAGCCATCGCCATGCCCATCCCCATGCCGAGACCGGCCCCCATGCCGCCCCCGCCATTTGGATTTGCCGCGGCGGCTGTCATGGCTTCGGCAGCGGAATACTGGGTGAACTTGCCCAGATCACCCGCGATCCCCATCGAGGTGCGTTTGTCCAACGCGGCCTCGACGGCAGCCGGCAGCGAGATGTTCTCGATGTAAAGTTCCGGCATAGACAGCCCGTATTGTTCAAGCACTGGCGCCACTTGGGCAACAACCAACTTGCCCAGATCGCGGGTGTTTGCAGCCATATCCAGCACCGGAATGCCACAGCTGGCGATGGCGCGGGAAAACTCTTGCACAATGATGTTGCGGATTTGGTAGCTGATCTCATCCATGGTGAATTCACCATCCGTGCCAACGATTTCCGTCAAGAAACGGGCCGGATCAGAGACCTTGACCGTATAGGTGCCATAGGCGCGGATGCGCACGGGGCCAAACTCGGGGTCGCGACAGATGATCGGGTTTTTGGTGCCCCATTTCAGGTCGGAAAACCGGGTGGTGTTGACGTAGTAGATTTCCGATTTGAACGGGGATTTGAACCCGTGATCCCAATGCTGCAATGTGGTCAGGATCGGCATGTTGTTGGTCTCAAGCATATAGAGGCCCGGCGTGAACACATCCGCCATTTGGCCTTCGTGGATGAACACAGCCGCTTGGCCTTCGCGCACCGTTAATTTGGCGCCGTACTTAATTTCGTGATCTTCGCGCTCGAACCGCCAGACCATGGTGTCACGGCTGTCGTCCACCCAATGGATCACGTCGATAAATTCGCCGGTTAGAAAATCTAGAATACCCATTTTACATCTCCGTTAAGCTTGGGGTCATGAGGCGCCCCCTAAAAGTTCGGCCGCAATGGCCTTGATGATCGGTCGGGCCTGTTGCTGGGTCATGCCAGCCTTCAGGCGCGGGTCATACAGGATTTGCAGCAACAGTTCGTCGTGGTGCGTAAGGAGCGCGAACTCCTCGTCGTCATTGAATATTGAGGGGCGGGCGGCAGGGCTGTCATTGGCAAGGCCAAGCCCCTGGGCCAACTCTTCGTGAATGCAGGCCAACCGCAGCAAGTCAGGGTGCTCACCACGGATCACGGCGACGGCTTTTGTGTATGTTGCGTTATTAGTGCCGCTCGTATCGGCCAGCACAAGACATAAAGTCGAGCGCGACATGGTCGTGACCAACCGCAACGAGGCGTCACCAATGCCGGGCACGATCTCTTGCAAGCGCGGCCCCGCTGCTTGGCGCTCGTCTTCATTCAGGATCAAAACATTGTAGTTGGGGTTTACATTGCTTAGCCGGATCGGCACGCCGGTTAGGCGCGACAACCGTTTGATATAGTGGCTGATATTGGCGCGGTCACGGCTGCGCTGAGCCAGCGGCACAGAGGGCCCAAATTCGATCTTCATGCGGATCGGTTGTTCCCAACGGCGTAGAATATTTTCGGTAACTTCGGCGATGATTTCATCACCTGTGTTGACGTATTCATCATGCATGGCGATGCGAATAAAGTTGTTCACCAGATTGCGCTGTGAAAACGGAACATCAGGCCCGCCGCCATCGTTTCGCAGCAATCCAAGCACCAAAAGATCGGCCTGCACACGGGCCAAATGTGTCGTCATTTGGCGGCTGACTTCGGTTTGCGGCGTCACAATTGGGGCGGGTTTGGCAGGGCGCGGTGCAGGGGCGGTTGGCGGTGGTGTAGGCTCAGGCGTGACGCAACCGGCCAGCCCAATCAGGCCGGCCAGTGAGAGTGCCACAAACAGTCTGTGCAGTCTTTTGTGCAGTCTTGCCATGCTTCAAACAACCCAGTCGTTATTTACCGGTCAACGCGCCACCAGCAGTGTCACCCACTTTGTCGCCGCGCGCTTTGGCGGATGCAAGCGTGGTTTTCAACTCGGCTTCCATTTGCTTCAGCTCAACCTCGGCGGCGGCGCGATTGGCTTTGCCCTCATCAGCGATCCGCAAAGAATCCTCGATGGTGGCGATCAACTCGGCATTGGCCTCTTTCACAGCCTCGATGTCAAACACGCCGCGCTCCATTTCCTCGCGCACAGCTTTGTTGGCGATCCGCAGGTTCTTGGCGTTTGCGGTCAGCAATTCATTTGTTAGATCATTGGCGTCGCGCACCGCACCTGCGGCCTCGGCGGAGCGTTGGATGGTCACGGCCTGCGCCAATTGGGTTTCCCACAGTGGCACCGTGTTGACCAAGGTCGAGTTGATCTTGCCGACCAGTGATTTGTCATTTTCCTGCACCAACCGGATCGACGGCAAGGACTGCATCGTCACTTGACGGGTCAATTTCAAATCATGCACGCGGCGTTCCAGATCGTCACGGGCCGAGCGCAGATCGCGCAATTCTTGGGCTTGCATGACTTGCTTGCCCTCAGGGGCTTTTTCAACTTTGGCTTCTTTGGCGGGGATGGTTTTGGCATCCAGAACCTTCAGCTTCTCTTCGCCAGCCGCGATGTAAAGCGCCAGTTCGTCATAGAAATCAAGCGTCTTTTCATAAAGCTTGTCCAGTGACTTGATGTCTTTGAGCAGTTTATGCTCGTGGCCCAACAGGTTGTCCGTGACCATATCGAGTTGGCCCTGAACCTTTTCAAACCGCGATAGGAACTTGGCAAAAGGCGCTGTGCGTCCCAGCAGTTTTTCCCACCATGAGCGTTTACGCCGCACGTCCAATTCGGAAATCGAGAAGCCGCGAATGGTGGTTACCATGTTGCGCAATGAATCCCCCGCAGGGCCGACGTCCTTGTTGCGCACATCCACCAACATGGCCTGCGAAATTTCGCGCAGCTCTTCTTGGGCGGACGAGCCAAAGGCGATGATCGAATTGGTGTCCCCCATGTCGATTTCGGCCATGCGCTTTTTGATCCCCTCGGCAATCGGCTTTGGCGCGCCTTTCAGCGGCACAATTTCCGTTGACGGTTCTGGCAAGATCACAGCGGTGACTTTTTCGATGGCTTTCAGCGTTTTTTCGGCCGCTTTGCGGGTTGTCTCGGTCATGGTTACATACTCCTGAATTGGGTTTCGGCGCTATTGGCCCGTGTAAATTATTGTCCTGTGTGAATTCCGTCGCGTTTCAACCGGTCACGCAGCACTTCTATTTCGACATCCAAATCGCTGCGATCATCCAACAGCAGTTTTTCGGTGCGGGCGGCAAAGTTATCCTCAAGATCACCCAGCAAGGCTTCAAAATCAGCGCGGGCTTGGGCGTCTTTGGTTTGGGCGTACAGATCGGCGAATTTAACTGTCGCGTCTCGCGCTCCCAGCAAATAAACGCTCAGATACTTGCGCGCCGCTGTCAGATCGCGCGGATCTTCTTCTACGGTGCGAAACATCTTGCGCACGGTCAGCTGGAACTGGGCAACGCGCGCCTCAATCTTGCGATCACCGGCGCGTAAAATCGCGTCGCTCATCTGGGCCAGATGCGCTTCGGCTTTGTCAACCACACGGGCCACACGCTCGGTTTGATGGCGATCAATCCCCTCCATGCCCTTGTCACGCATTGGATCAATGCCAAAGGCAAGCCCGTGCAACACCACGCCAAGCCCGCCAAACAGCAAGGCGACAAACGGCCCGCCGCTGACATAGCCCGCAATGAACAGGCCAATGCCCATCAGGGCCGAGCCAAAGATTTTACGCGGGACCGCAGGCCGCCGCGCAACCTTTCGCGCGTCATATGCGTTCTGTGCGATAATGCCGTCACGGGTCAGCCACGCCGCCAACATCAACACACCAAACGCCAGCAGGCTGGTTGCCATGCCTTCGGGTTCCTTAAAAAATGCACGAAACAACAAGGGCAGCGGGGCAAAGAACAACAGGTTTGCCCGCCAGCCGGCACCAATGTCCGCTGAAATTTCTGTGGGGTTTTCGATCGGGTGCGCATCATTATTGTCGCTGCTATCCGGGCTGAACTTACCGCCAAAACGCTTTGCCATCACGCACCCCCAAACAGGGATACGTAAAAGATCAATGCAATCAACACGGTGAATGCAAGTTTTTGAAGTCCGGTTGCAGACATATTACCCCCTAAAGTCTTAACACATATAGGCGAAAAAATCCGCCCGCACCAGTCTGACCAAACGTCGCTAGTCTTGGTAGTCGACCCTGCGCTCTGCATCCAGTTTGCGCGCATAGCCTGACTGGATCATTTCGACCAGAACCAAAACTATGATTGAAAAATAGAAGGTGGTTTTTGACATCGGCAGCAACGCGTGGCCAAAGACTTTGATCTGCAGGTTGTCGTCATGCATCGCATGCGCCGCTGCAGGGCCTGCTTCGCCCAACAACACCACGCCGACGATCAGCAAGATGAACAGGCCCAACACCTCATACATGCGGTTCTTTTCCAAGAACGCCGTGACCCCGTCCGCCAGCACCAGCATCGCAAGGCCTGAAACCAAAATGGCGATGGCAAGGATCGGGAATACATCAGTGATCGCCAGCGCCGACAGCACCGAGTCAAAGCTGAAAATCAAGTTCATGATCACGATCAACACCACGACTTGGGTGGCTGACTTGCCTTTCTTATGACTGACATCAGCGCCCAGATGCTCGACCGACAGCATGTGGGTGATCTCCTTGAATGCCGTATACATAATGAACACGCCGCCGACGATAAACACGGTGGTGGCAAAGTTGATGCCCCCTTCAATGATGCCGGGCGAGTTGAATATGTAAAACGGTTCGGACATCGCGGCGATCAGTTTGATCATCACGAACAGCAGCACAACCCGCAAGGCGACCGCGATGATGATACCCCAAAACCGCACCGATTTTTGTTTCTCGGCGGGCGCGCGTTTACTCTCGATGCTGATATAAAGCAGGTTGTCAAACCCCAGCACAGCTTGCAGGAAAATCAACACCAGCAAATTGCCAGCGTTTTCAATTGTGAGCAGATCAGTCATCGCGCGCGCCTCTTTGTTACAAAATACTTTGGCACTATATACGTGTTGAGGCAGGCTTTGAAAACTGCCTTATTTGCGCCGACGTGTGGGTTTTACTTTTGGTTTTTGGCTGGGGGCCGCCGCCATGCCCAACTGATCACGCAACACCCGCTGTTTGATCTCCTCAACCGCCCCTGCCTTTAGCTCGCCCAGTCGAAACGGGCCATAGCTGATGCGGATCAGGCGGTTCACCTTCAGGCCAACCACATCCAAAGCACGGCGGATCTCTCGATTTTTTCCCTCGCGCAGTGAAATCGTCAGCCAAGCATTGGCGCCTTGTTGGCGGTCAAGCACCACCTCAAAGGCCCGAAACTGCTCGCCATCCACCATCACACCTTTGCGCAACGGCTCCAGCGCGTTCTCATTCGGGCGGCCATTCACCCGCACGCGATACTTGCGCGTCCACCCGGTTGAGGGCAGCTCCAGCTTGCGCTTCACCCCGCCGTCATTGGTCATCAACAACAACCCTTCCGAGTTGATATCCAATCGCCCAACGCTCATCACCCGCGGCAAATCCTTTGGCAGATTGGCAAACACCGTGTCGCGACCTTTTTCGTCGCGCTCGGTTGTCACCAAGCCGATGGGCTTATGATACAGCCACAGCCGCGCCATATCAGGTTCGCCCACATCGGCGCCATCCACAACGATCTTGTCGCGCGGCGTGACGTTCAGGGCAGGGCTGTCGATCAGCTTGCCATTCACAGTGACGCGGCCCGCCGCAATCATCCGTTCTGCCTCGCGGCGTGACGCAAGACCCGCACGGGCCATGACTTTGGCGATCCGCTCGCCGGTTTTGGGTGTTTGATTTTCCATGCCTCGCTCTAACCTGCGTTGGACCAAATGAAAAGCGGCTTGGCAAAACATCCGCCACAGGGCAAACCTAACCCCATGAGCCAATTCACCAGCCATATGGACATCGCCTTGGATGAGGCCCGCGCTGCCGCCGCCCGTGGCGAAGTCCCTTGTGGTGCCGTGATAATCGCCCCAAACGGGAAAATTTTAGCACGCGCCGGAAATCGCACCCGCGAGTTGAATGACCCAACCGCCCATGCCGAGGTCCTCGCCATTCGGGCTGCCTGCGCGGCCATAGGCTCCGAACGCCTCACCGATCACGACCTCTACGTCACGCTTGAACCCTGTCCAATGTGCGCCATGGCCATTTCAGCCGCCCGTATCAAACGTCTTTATTACGCCGCATCCGACCCCAAATCAGGCGGCATAGCCCAAGGCCCGCGCATCTTCACCCATCCCCAAGCCCACCACAGCCCCGAAGTCTATGACGGTATCCGCGAGCAAGAAGCCCAAACGCTCCTCACCAACTTCTTCGCCAGCCTGCGAAAATAACGCCCCTTGGCATTTTTGTTCCCCTAAATATCCCCGCCGGAGGCTCCGACGCCGCAACAATTCCCCACACTGATATGAACCACAGCCTTGCGACCCGCCCCACACCCCGCTAAAGCATTTTACAAACAGATAAATCGAAAGGCTCGTCATGTCGATTGACAAGGAAACCGCTGCCCGTGTGGCACATCTGGCCCGTATCAGGGTCGCTGATGAGGCGCTGCCAGCGCTCGCCGAAGAATTCAACGCCATCCTTGGCTTTATTGAACAGCTGAACGAGGTCGATGTCGACGGCGTTGAACCGATGACATCCGTCACCCCCGCCCGCCTGAAACGCCGCGAAGATGTGGTGACGGACGGCTTCCAGCAGGAAAAAGTCCTCGCCAATGCGCCAGACGCCCGCGAGGGATTTTTCGCCGTGCCCAAAGTGGTGGAGTAAACGATATGACCAACCTGAACACATTGACCATCAGTGAGGCGCGTGACCGTCTGAAGGCGGGCGACATCACAGCCGTAGAGCTGACCGAAAGCTGCCTGACCGAAATCGAGGGCGCAAAGGCCCTGAATGCCTTCGTTCACAACACGCCTGAAATATCCCGTGAACAGGCCAAAGCGGCTGATGCACGATTGGCCAAGGGCGATGCGCCCGCTATGTGCGGCATCCCGCTTGGCATCAAAGATTTGTTCTGCACCAAGGGTGTGGCCTCGCAAGCAGGCTCTGCCATTTTGGAAGGGTTCAAGCCAGAATATGAAAGCACCATCACCCAACAGCTTTGGGACAGCGGCGCGATTATGCTGGGCAAACTCAACATGGACGAGTTCGCCATGGGCTCGACCAACGAAACATCAACCTACGGCAATGTGGTCAACCCCTGGCGTCGTGGCAACGGCACGGCAGAACTTACGCCCGGTGGCTCCTCCGGTGGCTCTGCGGCTGCTGTGGCCGCCGATCTTTGTCTTGGCGCAACCGGCACTGACACCGGCGGATCGATCCGCCAGCCAGCGGCCTTCACCGGCATCACTGGCATTAAACCGACCTACGGGCGCTGCTCGCGTTGGGGTGTTGTAGCCTTTGCCTCATCCCTTGATCAGGCCGGTCCAATGACCAAAACTGTGCGTGATTCAGCTATTATGCTCACCGCCATGTCAGGTCATGACGCCAAGGATTCCACCAGCGCCGATCTGGCTGTGCCAGACTTTGAGGCCGCTTTGACAGGTGACATCAAAGGTAAAAAGATAGGTATTCCAAAGGAATACCGCATGGATGGCATGCCGCAAGAGATTGAGCAGCTTTGGGCCGACGGCACCGCCATGCTCAAAGACGCTGGCGCCGAGATCGTTGACATCACCCTGCCGCACACCAAATACGCGCTGCCCGCTTACTATGTGATTGCCCCCGCTGAAGCCTCTTCAAATCTGGCCCGCTACGACGGGGTGCGCTACGGCCACCGCGCCACATTGGCAGCCGGCGAAGGCATCGACGACATGTATGAAAAAACCCGGGCCGAAGGCTTCGGCCACGAGGTGCAGCGCCGCGTGATGATAGGCACTTACGTTCTGTCGGCAGGTTTCTATGACGCCTACTACAACCGCGCCCGCAAGGTGCGCACCTTGATCAAGCAAGACTTTGAACAGGTGTTCAACGCAGGCGTTGACGCGATCCTGACACCGGCCACGCCGTCGGCCGCTTTTGGGTTGGGCGACATGAAAGATGCCGACCCGGTGCAGATGTATTTGAACGATGTTTTCACCGTCACTGTGAACCTTGCCGGATTGCCCGGCATCGCGGTGCCTGCAGGCGTTGATAAGCAAGGCTTGCCACTTGGATTGCAGCTGATTGGCCGCCCGTGGGAAGAAGGTGATTTGCTGAATGTTGCCTATACGCTTGAGAATGCAGCCGGATTTGTTTCAAAGCCGTCCAAATGGTGGTAGGCACCATGAAAGCGAGAAAACGACATAAAATGATAAGGGGTTATTCGATGCGGTTATTTGTTCCAGCCATGATGGTGCTGGCCCTTGCGGCCTGTGATCCGGCGGTGCCTGAATCAGGTGCGGGCGTCGGATTTGACGGCTACACCAGCTACGAGCAAAAACGCGCCGCGCGCGAGGCCCAGCTGCAGGGACAAACTGTTCCGCCAGCGGGCGCCATTTCGGACGAAACGGTGACAACCGGGCAGATCGCGGTTCCAGCGACCACCACCGCTCCGGCGGCCTCCTCAAACAACGGCGCCATTTCGGACGAGCAGGATTTTAGTGCTGTATCTGAGCGTGAATCGATCAAAAGCGACGCTGAACGGCTGGCACGCCGCAAAGCTGGTTATGTTCAAATTGCACCAAAAGCGGTGCCAACCGGCGGCGGTGGCAATGGGGCCAGTGTGGTGCAATTCGCGCTTTCGACCACCAACGGTGTTGGCGAATCTATCTACGGGCGCTCGCGTGCAACCGGCGGGTCACGCTACGTCAAAAATTGCGCGAAATACGCATCGCCTGATCTGGCCCAAACGGCATTTCTGCAAAATGGCGGCCCTCAAAAAGACAGCAAAGGCGTTGATCCTGATGGCGACGGTTTTGCTTGTTCGTGGAGCCCCGCAGCGTTTCGCAACGCCAGATCCGGCGGTTGAGAACAGGGGTGAACGTCACCGGCGGGGTGAACATCACCCCCCACCCATCACCTAATTTTGGGCCGCGCCGCGATGGAGCGCTGCCCGATATGGTGGTGGTGCATTACACAGCCATGGACAGCGCACAGGCGGCGCTGGAGCGGTTATGCTCAAACGATCATGAGGTTTCTGCCCATTACCTGATTTCCGAGATTGGCGAAATTTTTCAACTGGTTGAGGAAGATCAGCGGGCGTGGCACGCGGGGGCTGGTTGTTGGGGTGACATCACGGACGTGAATTCGCGCTCGATCGGGATTGAACTGGCCAACACAGGGTTTGCCCCGTTTCCTGAACCGCAAATGGCGGCCCTTGAAGCCCTGTTGGCGGGCATCATGCGGCGCTGGGCGATCCCGCCGATGCGCGTTATTGGTCACTCGGATATGTCTCCGGGGCGTAAAGTCGACCCAGGCGCTCGGTTTGATTGGTATCGTTTGGCCGTTGCAGGCTTGGCGGTTTGGCCCGAAACGACAAGCCGGTCGGGGAATGAAACGACCTTTATAGATAGCCTGCGCCGCCTTGGCATGACATCGGATTGTGATGCGGCCACATTGTTGCTGGCCTTTCGCCTGCGTTACCGCCCATGGGGCAGGGGGCCGCTGGATGCCGTTGATGTCGCCATAGCGGCTGACATCGCCGCAAGGTTCCCCGTTGACCAACCCCGCTTAACCTCCTAAATCAACACTGCGCGGATGGCTGGATGACCGCGTTTACCTAGGTAAGCGAGGAAAGTCCGGACTCCACAAAACGACGGTGCCGGGTAATGCCCGGCGGGGGAAACCCTAGGGAAAGCGCCACAGAAAACAGACCGCCTGCATCCGTGCAGGTAAGGGTGAAACGGTGGGGTAAGAGCCCACCGCGAGGCTGGCAACAGTCACGGCACGGCAAGCCCCACCGGGAGCAATGCCAAATAGGGACCTCGCGGGCGCATGCCCAGAGTTGTTTTGGCTCAGGAGGTTCGGGTTGGCAGCTAGATCTGTTCAGTAATGAACAGGGCAGAGGAATGGTCATCTAAGGGTGGGGAAACCCACCTTGGACAAAATCCGGCTTATAGGCCGTCCGCGCGTCCTTTTCCTGTTGACTCAGGGGCCAAGCAAGATAAAAGGCAACTTCAAGGTTTATTGGGCAATTTTGCCCCCCGCTTTAGGAGCATTAAAATGGCGAAGCCAACCACAATCAAAATCCGCCTGAACTCGACAGCGGGCACTGGCCACTTCTACGTGACCAAAAAGAACGCACGCACCATGACCGAAAAAATGGTCGTGAACAAATATGACCCAGTTGTACGCAAGCACGTTGAGTACAAAGAAGGCAAGATCAAGTAGGCAAAGCCCTACGGGTCTGAATTTTTGTTGGTTAGAGCTTTAAAAAGCCGCGCAGGTTTTGCGCGGCTTTTTGTGTTTGGTGATTGGATGAAACACCAGATGTGCAACGCTCTTCTGGCTTGATCCTCGGCTGTGATCATCGCTGTTCCGCGTCGGTTTGGACTGTATTGCAAAACCAAGGCGCTTGATTAGTGGATAAGCACAGGATACTTTTCAACCTTAGGATCAAAGTGGCGCAATTATAGCCTCGTTTTGTTTCTGGTTGATTGTAATCGGGATTGTTTGTTACCAACTTATTTGATGTTTAAAGAGCGCCTTTGGGGCCTCATTTTTTAGAGGATTTAATATGAAAAAGAAGTTTTTGGCGGTGGTTGCCGTTTCCATGGCGATGGCGTCGCCGTCTGTTGCAGACCCGTTGCTGGGTTTTGGCCTCACCATGACGTTTGGCGGCGGCAAGTCTGATACGGGCTTGGGCATCCGCGTCTTTTCGGACGATAAAAGGGATAGCATGGTTGGTTCTATTGGGCTTGATTATATGTTCAAAGCCAAACGCATCCGCCCGACAGTTGGTGCAGCATACCTAGGTGACAATGGCTATATCGGTTTGGACATGGGCTTTGATCTGAATGGCGGGGGTATTGATTTTGGCCTTGGCGTAGGTGGAGTCGGTGGAGCGAAGAAAGCCGCACCCGTGGTCATTGAGCCAACGCCCACGGGCCCGTCAGATGCCGTCTGACCTCTAAAGTGCAGAACGCCCGCTTACCTACAAACCGCCGAGTTTTGGATTAACCTTGGTTTGGCGGTGGTTTGCAGGGCCGCCATAGGGTGTAATGTCGGAGGGCCCGTGCTGGGCATCCTTCAGTTGGCGCGCGCCCATTGATGTGCCTGTCGCCGTTTATCTGCACAGCACAACAATCGGCTGATCATAAAAAAGGGCCAGTTCATTAACTGGCCCTTTTGTCTTGGATGATAAGGCGAATGTTACTCGCGGCTGCCCATGAACTGCAGCAGGAACATGAACAAGTTCACGAAGTCCAGATACAGGTTCAGCGCGCCCATGATGGCCGATTTGGCCAGCCATTCACTGTCGCCGTGGTGTGCATGCGCCAGATAATCGTTCTTGATCTTTTGCGTGTCATAGGCTGTTAGGCCTGCAAAAATAAGCACACCAAGCGCCGAGATCGCCATTTGCACAATGCCGGACCCAAGGAAGATGTTGACGACGGATGCAATGATCAGGCCAATCACACCCATAATCAGGAACGAACCCCAACCAGAGATGTCTTTCTTGGTGGTGTACCCCCAAAGGCTAAGACCCGCGAAGGCTGCCGAGGTGACCAAAAACGTCTGTGTGACCGAGTAGCCAGTGAAGACCGCGAAAATCCATGCGATCGACAGACCCATGGCCGCAGCGAACACATAGAAAAACAGCTGAGCGCCAGCGGCGGAAATCCTGTTGATCATCGCGCCAAAGGCGAAAACCATGATCAGTGGCAGGAACATAACAATGTAACGCACGTATCCGGTAAAGAGTGTTTGCAGCAAAGCCTCATTGGTGCCAACGGCCCAAGCAACCAGTGCTGTTAACAGCAAGCCAACGGACATTGTGCTGTAAACTTTGTTCATGTGGGCGCGAAGCCCTGCGTCGATCTCAGCGCTGCGTGCGCCGGCACCGGTGCGGATCGTGTCGAATTCTGCCATGGAAAACCTCCAAATAAAGTAATATTGGCCAGTGCCCATAGGAAACGGCCACCTTCACCGTTATATATCGGGAAAGATGGCCGCGTTTTCAAGGTAATCCGTTCTAAATGTCACGATTTTCGTGCTTTAGCGCCGCCAAGTGGCCGGAACGTCCCAAAAAGGCCGGTCAGCTTCGGCTTTGGCGTCGGCATAGGTCAGGCCCAAATCCGTCAATGCGGCGCTGTCCAGCTTGCGCAGCGCGCGGCGTTGGCTTTGGGTGGCCACGATTTGCGTGATTATGTGAAGCACCACACGAAATACCGAGGGGCGCTGTTTCATGAATGGGCGGGTCGGGGTGTTGCAGGTTGTCATTGTCATCTTGCGATCCTTTCGGTTTCGTGATCAATTCGGCTGAATTCATCAATTTACTTGATCTGTATCGCAGCTTGTGTTTCATAATGAAAATGAATATTTACACTGACAAGCATCAAGGATCGTGATATGCCAAGAAATATCGACATGACCGCACTCCGTGCCTTTGCCGCCGTGGCCGAAGCGGGCGGCGTAACCAAAGCATCCGGTTATTTGAACCTGACTCAATCGGCGGTCTCAATGCAGTTGAAGCGGCTGGAGGAGTCATTAGACACCAAGTTGCTGGACCGCAGCGGGCGCGGTGTGGCGTTGACGGCGGCAGGCGAGCAGTTGCTGGGCTATGCGCGGCGCATGCTGGCGCTGAATGACGAGGTGTTCAGCCGCCTGACCGACCAAGCCTATGAGGGCGAGGTGGTGCTGGGCGTGCCGCATGACATCGTCTACCCCGCCATCCCACAAGTGCTGCGCCGCTTTGCTGCTGAGTACCCGCGCATGAATGTGCGGCTGGTGTCGTCCTACACGTTGGGCTTGCGAAAAATGTTTGATCGTGGCGAATGCGACATGATCCTGACCACTGAAGACAGGCTGGGGGCGGGCGGTGAGACCTTGCTGACACTGCCGCTGATCTGGATTGGCGCGCCAAATGGGGCGGTTTGGAGAAGCCGCCCGTTGCGACTGGCTTACGAGCACGCCTGCATTTTTCGCGGCGGGGTGCAGAAAAAATTGGACGAGGCTGGTATCACTTGGGAAATGGCGGTCGAATCCGATTCCACCCGCACCATCGAGGCCTCGGTCAGCGCCGATCTGGCGGTGCACACGGTGCTTGAGGGCATGGAGCCGCCCTATGTGGAGGCGATCCAGCACGGCGGCGCGTTGCCGGACCTGACCACAAAACAGATCAACCTGTATGTGTCTGATCTGTCCAAAGGGCAGGTGATCGAAGACATGACTGAATTTGTGCGGCAAGCGTATCGGAATTTGTGAGGCGGGATAAGACTTCCGCGCTTAATAATTAAAGCTTCTGCCCAAATCGGGGCTATTCACCTATTCGTGAAAATGCATCTTCAATATCTTTGGGTTCAATGGTTGCCATGCCATTAAGGGCGACTGTCTGTTCTTTGGAGCTTACAACATCTGCAAGGTGGCTGAAAATCCTCTGAGCCAATGTGCCAGTGGTTTGTTGTAATTTCGTAGCAATAGCGTCGGTGGCAAAAGTCGCAGTTGCGTTACGCCTCGTTCGGCTTCGACTTTGTTTCAGTTTCTTAATGAGTAGTTTCTGACCCGTTTTCCGCAGTTGAGCAGATTGTCCTGCCGATGGGCGTTCTGGTAAAAATAGCGAGAAATCTAAAAATTCATCAAGAGATCGGGCCTTACTAGCCGCAGATACCATGTAAGTGACAACATGAGTGGTCCTTCCAAATTCAGCGACCAATTCGTTAAGTAATTGTTGTCGTTTGTCAGAGCTGGTCACGGCTTCCAATTCCTGCATTTTCACAACAATATGTAACGTAACCAACTCGATCCATTCTAATTTGGCACCGTCAAAAATAGTCGTTTCGTCAATACATGTTTTGTCATTCCGAACACAATTCCGAAGGTCTGTGTTGGTAAAATCAAACCCCCTCAAGTCAGATCCAGATAAGTTTAGCCCACGCAAATCGGAGAATTTGAAATCATTCTTAGGGTCCAGCCCAGAAACTTTGACCAATAAATCAAAACGCGGGTCATCGCTTGCCATTACTTGGTCGATGCCTTCAATATCCTCATCGCTTAAGAAATCTTCTAGAAGTCGCATTACTGTTCCAAAACCTCACTTCGAGAGATAGCCACAGTCGAATTGGTTTGGCGGGAAATGGAAGTAGCTGCTTCCCGCTGGACGGCCAACTTCAAGATTTGCCCAATAATGACATCCTTATTTTTCCATTCAGTTATTGCTTTAAAGGTCTTATTCCCACCCTTTGCTGATACCTTAATATCACGCTTTGAAACCTGCACTTCGCCGATTACTGCAATACGGTTTCCACCCAGCTTTCGTTGCAAGATGCATAGGCGTTCGTTGGGGATTGCAGTTCCTTCGATCACGCCTTGGATTTTTCCTGTAACAGACAGCGGTTTCACCTCCCAGCTATCGTTGGGCAGCGCCGTCACGGGTAAATGTAGTTTGCTTTGGCTCGACTTTCGGCTTCGGGTGCCTTGTGTGCTAGCATTGGCATTTACAGCTGCGCTTACCCCAGAGGCTGCATTCACTCCGCTCGAAATCCCGATTCCAGCAAATTCTTGGGACTCTATACAATCCTCTTCAGCCACCGGTACAAGAACGGTTTCACCGAACAACTTACCAAGTGCGGTTTCGCAACCTTCCAGGGTGAGGCGCAGGTGAGCACGGACAACACCTATTTCGTATTGTCGATGTCCATGCTCGTAAGTCATTTTTCCAAACATCATTTGGCACGAAAGGTCGAAGCCTGTTTCGCCTTGTGTAATGTTAAATCGAAGCCCTGATAGTTCAGTTAGAGGGTTCTTGTCATTTGTTTTGAACTTGGCGTCTTCCAATTCACCAAACCTCGCGCTATTGCCCTGTATGCATACCACATGTAGTGGCGAGCGTTTCAAAGTTCAATGGAAGTAAATATCTTAACGCTTGTAAGTCGCTATTTACTCAAGGTTTCGCCTAAACCGCCACGTTTCAAGACCAGCCTCTTTTACCCGCTAAAAAACTTAACCAACAAAGTATCGATTGCCTGTGAAACAAAACCACACTCGAAAAAAAACAAAGCGCCGATCTATATCTTTGGTAGAAACCCGATAAATGTAGCAGAACCACACAGGCGCACTGAATTTTGTGCCGCTTTGAGCGATTTATCGGAGACCTGATGGCCTATAGAAATGAAATCGACGGGCTGCGGGCTCTGGCAGTGAGCTCGGTCATTATTTCGCATGCTGGATTTGCATGGTTGCCCGGCGGCTTTGCGGGTGTGGATGTGTTTTTCGTCATTTCAGGGTTCTTGATCACGGGGATCATCCTGCGTGACCTTGAGCAGGGGAGCTTCACTTTCCGCGACTTCTATGCCCGCCGCGCCCGCCGGATTTTTCCAGCTCTTTTCTTTATGCTCGTGGTCATTTCAGCCTATGCGTGGCTGGTTCTGACTCCCTCGCAAATCCAAGACTTTTCAGCCAGCGCGTTCTTTTCGGTGTTGTTTCTGTCCAACTTCTTCTTCATTGATTTTGTCGACTATTTTGCGCCAGCGGCTGAACTTATTCCCTTGCTTCATACCTGGAGCCTCGCAATAGAGGAACAGTTCTATATCCTGTTCCCGTTGATCGCACTCGTCGCCTTTCGCCTTGGCCGAAAACCCGGGTTTTGGGTGGTCGCCGCAGTGCTTTTGCTTGCGTCATTTGCGCTAAGTGAATGGGGTTGGCGCAATGAACCACGTGGGAATTACTTCTTTTCCCCCTCAAGGTTCTGGGAAATTCTGTTGGGATCACTGGCCGCGCTCTGGTGTGCCAAACGGGAAAACAAAGGTAACAATGGGCTGGCGACCTTGGGCCTTGGCGCTTTGTGTCTTAGCTTTTTCATCTATGATGACACGACGCTGTTTCCCTCCTATCTTACGCTTTTACCAACTCTGGGCACGGCTTTGGTGCTGATGTATGCGCGCGGCACTAATTTCACCGCCAAAATTTTGCGATTGCGCCCCTTGCGCTTTGTTGGCCTGATCAGTTTCAGCGCCTACCTTTGGCATCAACCCGTCTTTGTTGCGGCCCGAATTGAAGGCTATGAAACCTCCGAACCTGCCACCGCACTTATTCTGATAGCTTGCATTTTAGTGCTGTCCACCGCCACTTGGTACTTTGTCGAGCAACCGTTTCGCCGCCCATCAAAGACCTTTGCCGGTTTGCGGGCGCCAGTGTTAGGGGCCGGAGCCGTTGCGCTGATCAGCGCGGCGTTACTGGGGTATTTCACAGCCCTGCCGATGAAGCGCTTTGATGCGGATGACCAAAAACTTTTGGCCACCACTCGGCTTATGGCAAGCGGGTATCAGCGCCAAATTGGTCGCCCTTATGAGCGCCGCGCTTTCATCGAAACGGACAGGCGGCCAAAGGTTGCAATCATCGGCGACAGTTTTGGCCGAGACCTGTTGAACGTTTTGAATGAACGGCAAATCTTGCAAGATCTGGATGTATCCTTTTGGACCATTTCACATATCTGTGCGCCGTTCTTTTTGGATGGTGACGCGGATGAGCCGTTGCGCCACATTTGGGAGTCCGTTGAATGTGGTCAATACGACCGATACAGCAGCCCCGCAATGATCAAGGCTGTTACACGTGCTGACGTGATTGTTTTGGCCTCAAGTTGGAGCGCTTGGCAGGCCCCTTACGTTGTTGAAACGATAGAAAATATTCGAAATATGTCAACGGCACCGTTGATTTTGACCGGCCCCAAAAGCTTTGGCAAGGTCTCTGTGCAGAGCCTGCTGCGTCTGACATTGCCAGAGCGCCCGAAATTTCGCACGGCCCCCAATCCAGACCTCATTCAGACCAACGACGCATTGAAACGGATTGACGGCATTACCTATTTGGACTTTGTGGCAGCGCTTTGTGATCCCGACGGAGGTTGCCCGCAAGTCACCCATGATGGACAGTTGATTTCAGAGGATGGCAATCACCTAACACGTGCGGGCGCGATCCTTTTAGGGGAGACACTTGATCAAAAGCATAGGTTACGTGACCATTTTCTGCCGGAACGGCCGTGAAGAGGGCCTTTAGTGCCAATTTAGGTTTTAAAGTTGAATGATGATTGAAAAACATCGACGAAGGGCCGGAAGGGGCATCATGCAGAGCAAGAAACCCGCTGAGGTAGGTTCTATGACGACAAGACGCGAGCTTCCGGACATTGCCCGCGGGGCTCTGATCCTGTTGGTCGTTTGGGGGCATTTGCTCGAGGGACAGGAGAGTTATAGCCGCCTGTATTTCGCGATCTATACCTTTCATATCCCTGCATTTGTGATGATCAGTGGTGCATTCTCAAAATCGCATCTTGATGCAAGTGACCTGCGCAGGATGGGGCAGCAGCTGCTGCTTCCTTTAGTGGTCTTTCAACTCGCCTATTATTTCTCGCTTGGTTATCTCGCGCCGGATCGGGTCGTGAATTTATACACTCCAGCGTGGATCATTTGGTTTTTGTTTTGCCTTTTGACTTGGAAAATCTTTTTACCGTTTGTTTTAAGGCTGCCACACCCCTTTCTTTTCAGCGTCTTTGCCGCGCTTGTGGCAGGCTCTATTGATGCGATCGTGGCCTAACTCAGCCTTTCACGGACCCTCGTATTTTTCCCAGCATTCTTGTTTGGTCACCTCTATGCAGCCCGAATTTTTGAAACGGTCAAGCGGTACCGCATTCCAATGTCTGTATTATTCGGCGTACTTTTCTGCACCGCACTTTTGGTCTCTGATTACGTGAATATTGAATGGCTGTGGGGCGTGGATCCTTATTCAAATATGCCTTTGGACACCCCAGGGTTTGCTTATCGGGCCATCGCAATAACGGCTGGGATTATTACGTCAGTGGCATTTCTTGGCGTGTTGCCACTGCGGTCAAGATGCCTCGTGTTGCTGGGTCAAAATACCATGTCTGTGTATCTCTTGCATGGCTTTCCAGTCTTGCTCTTTTGGGCCAGCGGAATTCAGTTGGGCAATGGTTTATTGTTTCAAGCGCTCACGGCCTTCTTGTCTGTCGTAATCTCATTCTCGATAGTTTGGCTCAGTACTTTGGTGTTGGCCAAGTTAAAGCGCCAACCATAGGGGGGGCGGCGAAGATGGCTGGCGCGTGCTGCGATCCCAGCGCCAGCGAGCCCCTTGGCGAAGGTTTACTCGTTTTTGAAAACGCTATGACGGCACAAAATGGGCAGTATCAGGAGGATGGTTTTACACGCGGTCAAATTTGACGGACGCGTTGTTGACAAAGAGTGAGCACCGACTGCGGGCTTGCCTCGAGATCAGGACGTGAGCAGAAAAACGGTCCCTTGTAGCCATTGTCATTCTAAACCGTCACCACAACCTTGCCTGTTGATTTGCGCGAGCGCAGCAGTTCCAGCGCCTCATCGGCACGTTCCAGCGGCAGGGTGTGACTGATGTGCGGGCTCAATTCCCCCGCCGCATACCATTCCAGTAAGGTATCCAAACTGTCGTGCAGCACCTTGGGGGCGAATTTCAGATAGCCGCCCCAGTAATAGCCGATCACCTCGATATTCTTGACCAAAAGGATGTTGGCAGGGATTTGTGGCACGTCACCGCTGGCAAAGCCTAACGGAATGATCCGCGCCTCGGGATTGCATGCCCGCAGCGCCGCCTTAAATAGATCACCGCCGATCGGATCATAAACCACGTCCGCCCCACCCAGCGATTTGACCACCTCGCGCAAATCCTGCGTGTCGCTGTCGATCAGATGATCTGCCCCAGCCTTGGCCGCAATCGCCAGCTTTTCCGCGCCTCGTGCGCAGGCGATCACCGTCGCCCCCATCCGTTTACCGATTTCAACCGCCGTCAACCCAATGCCGCCAGCCGCTCCCAAAACCAGCAGGGTTTCCCCAGCCTTAAGCCGTGCGCGATGCTCAAGCGCCAAATGCGAGGTGCCATAGGCCACCAGAAATCCAGCCCCCACCGAAAACGGCATATCGTCCGGCAACAGGTTGCAATTTTGCGCTGGAAAGCAACCATATTCGGCCAACCCACTATGCCCGTGGTAAACCGCAACCCTGTCGCCCACCTTTAGGTGACTGACGCCGTCACCCAAGGCATCCACAATGCCTGCCGGCTCCATGCCCAAAGTGAAGGGCAACTCAGGGCTTTCTTGATAGGTGCCTTTGACCATCAAAAGATCGCCAAAGTTCAAACCGCAGGCTTTGATTTGAATGCGCACCTCACCCGCTTTGGGGCTCGGGGTTTCGATATCTGCGATCTGCGCGGGTTGTGTTGTGTTTTGAAGTTGAAAAGCGCGCATATTTGATGTCCATGACCTGTTGTTAATTTTCTGCCTAGAAGTGGGGGATAACCGGAATGTTGACTTAGGTAAAGAGATTGGACCTTGGAGGGGTAAGCGAACAAAAAGCTTGAATTCAATCCAAGGTTACGTAACGTAACTTGCAGTGGTGATAGTTAACGAGAACCCCGCGTTATCACCGTTTGGTCAACAATCGTTGAAAGGTTTGCGTATCAAGCATAAATTTTACACAATAACATAGACATAAGGACAGGTTGGCAGAAGGGGGGCCGTGAGTATAGTGGCGAAAGTAGATATACGTGTATCCGGTAGGGATAGTTTGTTGTAAATATTGATTAAGGAATAAAAATGAAACACCCGGTTGATATTCATGTTGGTAAGCGCATTCGTCACCGCCGTTGGTTGGTTGGAATGACGCAGCAACAATTGGCTGAAAAGGTTGGAATTAAGTTCCAGCAAATTCAGAAATACGAAACCGGTATGAACCGCGTCAGCGCCTCGCGCTTGTGGGACATAGCCGATGTACTTGATGTCGAAATCAGCTTCTTTTTCAATGAAATGTCGCAGGAAACCAATGGCCAACATGTGGGCGGAGCGTTCAAGACGGATATGCCTGTTGATATCATGGCCGATAAAGAGGCGCTTGAACTTGTGCGCTCGTATTATGCGATGCCGCAAAACCAACGCCGCCGTCTGTTTGAATTGGCCCGCGTAATGAGCGATGTGGCTTAGGCGTAAAAACTGCCCCAACCACAACAGTCCTTCATCTGACGGCCTCAGCACAGCTTGACGCCAACCGTCTGATATCGCAACAGTGCCTGATATCTAGAAAAGGGCGGGGCAGATGGCCGATTTAAGCAGTGCTGAACAAGAGAGCCTAAAGCAGACCGCACATGCCTTGGCCGATGTGGCGCAGATCGAAACGCTGCGCTATTTTCGCAGTCCTGGGCTGCAAGCTGACAACAAAGAGCCAGCGGCGTTTGATCCGGTAACCATTGCCGACCGTGCCGCTGAGCAGGCGATGCGGGGCGTTTTGGCCGAGATGCGGCCACAGGACGCCATTTTGGGCGAAGAATTTGGCTATAGCAAAGGCACCAGTGGGCTGACTTGGGTGTTGGACCCAATCGACGGCACCCGCGGGTATATCAGCGGCACGCCGACGTGGGGTGTGCTGATTTCGGTACGTGATGCATATGGGCCGTTCTATGGCATGATCACGCAGCCCTATATTGGCGAGCGTTTCATTGGCGGGCTGAATGAGGCACGGATGACCGGTCCGCATGGTGAAGTTACCTTGCAAACGCGCGCATCACAAGATTTGACGCAGTGTATTTTGCTTAGCACTTTTCCCGAAGTTGGCTCTGCGAATGAGCGCGGCGGATTTGATCTGTTGAAAAAGCAGGTTAAACTGACGCGCTATGGTATGGATTGCTACGGCTATGCGCTGTTGGCGGCGGGCCACGTTGATCTGGTGGTCGAGGCGGGGTTGCAAGCCTATGATGTGCAAGCGCCAATCGCAGTGGTGCAGGCGGCGGGTGGCATCGTGACTGATTGGCGCGGCGCACCGGCCCATGAGGGTGGCCGCGTTTTGGCGGCTGCAAATGCCGAAGTACATGCCGCCGCTTTGGCCATTTTACAGGACACACCAGAGGGCTAACCAAATGAACGATGTGCTCATTCAAAACGCCGACACTATAATCACAATGGACGACACACGCCGCGAGTTGGCGGGGGCTGACATACGATTGCGCGGCGGGGTGATTGTAGAAATTGGCCCCGACATACCAGTAGAGAGGGCCGAGATTATCAATGGACGCGGCTGTGTTGTAACGCCGGGATTGGTGAACACGCATCATCATTTGTATCAAACCCTGACCCGCGCTGTGCCGGGCGGGCAGGACGCTTTACTGTTTGGCTGGTTGCAAACGCTCTACCCGATCTGGTCGCGTTTTGGGCCAGAAGAAATGCGGGTTTCTGCCATGATAGGGCTGTCCGAACTGGCCTTGTCAGGCTGCACGATGTCGTCGGACCATCTGTATTTATACCCCAATGGCAGTCGCTTAGACGACACAATTGAATCAGCACACGAAGTTGGCTTGCGGTTCCACCCGACCCGCGGCTCGATGAGCATTGGCGAAAGCGACGGCGGTCTGCCACCCGACAGTCTGGTCGAGCGAGAGGCCGATATTCTGACCGACAGCATTCGCTGTATCGACAAGTTCCATGACCCCTCTGAGGGGGCGATGGTGCGGGTTGGCTTGGCGCCTTGCTCGCCTTTCTCGGTCAGCCGCGATCTGATGCGAGAGTCTGCCCTGCTGGCGCGGGACAAGGGGGTGATGCTGCACACCCATCTGGCCGAAAACGACGAAGACATCGCCTATAGTCTGGAAAAATTTGGTTGTCGTCCGGGCCAATATGCCGAGGATCTGGGCTGGACGGGTGATGATGTTTGGCATGCCCATTGTGTGAAACTCGACGGCCAAGAGATCGACCTGTTCGCACGCTCTGGCACGGGCGTTGCCCATTGCCCCTGTTCAAACTGCCGGCTTGGATCTGGCATTGCGCCGGTGCGCGCCATGCGGGACGCGGGCGTCAAAGTGGCGCTGGGCGTGGATGGATCGGCCAGCAATGATATTGGCAATCTGATGGGCGAAGCGCGTCAATTGATGCTGCTTCAACGGGTGCAAAACGGCGCCGACGCCATGTCTGCCCGCGAAAGCCTAGAGATCGCCACCCGTGGCGGGGCGGCTGTTTTGGGCCGTGATGATTGCGGCCAATTGACTGTCGGCAAACGCGCCGATGTTGCGATCTGGGACGTCAGCTGCGTGGAAAGCGCCGGCAGCTGGGATCCGGCAGCCTTGTTACTGGCTGGCCCGACCAAAGTGCGCGACCTGTTTGTCGAAGGCCGCCAAGTGGTGCGCGACGGGCAAATGGCAACGATTGATTTGCCACGGGTGATTGAACGGCAGAACAGATTGGCGCACGGCTTGATGCAGGAGTGATCAATTAAGTGCCGCGCAAGGACCTCGGGGTGGGTGCGAAGCGCCCTCCCCATGGGGGTTTGATCCGTCTAGGAAACGATCTGGGGGATCGTTTCAGGTTCAAACGGGCGGAACCCCGAAATGGTCCGGGCGCTGCCTTTGCTTGCAAAGGCAATGAGGTCTGGAAGTCAGCGACGCGGACCTAGCTGCCGTTGCACTCCTAACTCATTGCGCTGGATGGAGGCTCCCGCCTGAGAAATAGATAACATAGGATAGAGATGGAGTTGCTATCCAATAGAAAGTCATCGAAAGCTCATTTCCTCCATAACCGCCAACCAGCTTTTGTGGCGACACACAGTCTTTCAAGTCCGCGATTTCATCTAGGCGATCCATCACCTTGAAAGACAAATAAGAATTCAGTTCGCCTGTCCGACTCTCATCGACAACGTATGGGTCTGTAAGAATCTGCGACTTAATATCTTGTTCTAACTGACGAAATCCACCCACAAAAGCGCTATCAAAGCTCAGTTCCAAATCGGGAATATGTGCAAAAAGGGCCTTTAGCTCCGCGATCAGGTCGGCAACATTGGTTGCACTGACGCTGAAAGCTTCTCCGAAGTGATTTCGTCTATCTCGATTGAGATAGCTGATACCTTCCAAAAAGCCGCCAAGCGCGGCTACTTTGGCCTCGGCTGTAGTTTCCAGATTGTTGTCGATCAAATTGTAGCCTCCTAAAATACTCGGCTGAGACTATATCTTTTTATTAACTCAGTGCAACTTTGGGCTCGAAGCGGACAGCCGTCCTCTTTGAATTTGGGCCTTAAACACGGGCGAACAGCTTAGCCTTCATCACTCAACACGCTCCACACTCAAACACGCTGCCCACCAATCCAGACGTCAGCAATTGCCCGATCATCCCCCATCATGATGGTCGGGAACAGGGATTGCCAAATGTCCTCGGCGCGGGCTTCGCGCTGGGCGATGGCAGGGGTTGAGGCGAGGTCTAAAACGACAAGATCGGCCTCATGCCCCACGGCGAGATTGCCGATTTTATCTTGCATGCGCAGGGCGCGGGCGCTGCCGGCTGTTGCCAGCCAATAGAGCTGCGCTGGGTGCAGGGAAGTGCCGGTCAACTGCCCAATTTCATAGGCCGCGGCCATGGTGCGCAGCATCGAAAACGAGGAGCCGCCGCCGGTGTCCGTGGCCAGCCCAATGCGGTGTCCGGCGGCCATCAAACCGCCCATGTCAAACAGGCCGGACCCGATAAAGGTGTTCGAAGTCGGGCAATGGATCAGGGCGGCGTCCACCTCGCGCAAGCGATCCTTTTCGCGGTCCGTCAGGTGGATGGCGTGGCCAAACAGCCCGCCTTCGCGCAGCAGGCCGAATTTCTCGTAGGTATCAAGGTAGTCGCGGGCATCGGGGAACAATTGCGCTACCCATTCGATTTCGTCCAACTGCTCGGACAGGTGCGTTTGCATCAGGCAATCGGGATGCTCGGACCAAAGTGCACCAAGCGCTTCGAGCTGTTCCGGTGTGGACGTTGGTGAAAAACGCGGCGTGATCGCATAGCTGGCGCGGCCCATTCCATGCCACTTCTCCAGCAAGGCGCGGCTGTCGTCATAGGCGGATTTGGCCGTGTCACGCAGACCATCCGGTGCGTTTCGATCCATGCAGGTTTTGCCCGCGACAATCCGCATATTGCGGGCCGCGGCGGCTGTGAACAGCGCGTCAACGCTGGCCGGATGGATCGTGCAAAAACTGGCGACGGTGGTGGTGCCATTGGCTGCCGCTAGATCAAGGTATCGGCTGGCAATATCCTCTGCATAGGCAGGATCATCAAAGCGGGTTTCTTCGGGGAAGGTGTAGGTGTTGAGCCAGTCAATCAGCTGTTTGCCCCAACTGGCGATGATTGCGGTTTGCGGGTAATGTACATGGGCGTCCACAAAGCCGGCCGTTATCAGCCCCTTGCCATAATCAGTAGTAGAGACCTGCGGGTTGGCTGCAACCAACCGATCGGCAGGGCCAACATCGGTGATTATGCCATCTTCAATCAGCACCGCGCCACGGCGCTCAAATGTACAGGCCTCGTCAATGGCGCTATGAAACGGATCGCCGTTAAACGACAAGGTTTGTCCCAGTAATAAATGTAGGTTTTCCATTGGGCCTCTCGATTGATCAACGCCCCAGCCTAGTCATTTCGACGCGTGGTGAACAGTCCTCTTTTCGCTGTTGTTAATGGCGTCAGTTGGCTAAGATGTACGTGATCATCAGGAGGCCAGTTATGAGCGATACAGATTTTGATGCCGCTGATGGGGCTGAGGAAAACTTTTTTCTGGACAGTCAACTGATTGACGAAATTCTTGTGGCGATTGACGAAGAAGATGCACTAAATTTGACGCATTTGTTGGAGCCGCTGCACTCTGCCGACATCGCCGACTTTTTGGAACAAATCAGCGGCCAGCAACGCCGCACCATGCTGCGCCTTTGGAAGGGCGGCATGGAAGGCGATATCCTGTCTGAATTGGACGAGGGGCTGCGCGAAGAGGTGATCCGTGATCTGTCGCCCGAGGTGTTGGCCGAAGCGGTTCGCGATCTGGAAAGCGATGACGTTGTTGATCTGGTCGAGGATCTGGACGGCGCACAGCAGGGCGCAATTTTGCGTGCGCTCGAGGACGCAGATCGTGTCGCGGTGGAGCAATCGCTATCCTACCCTGAGGAGTCCGCAGGTCGCTTGATGCAGCGCGAGGTGGTGATGGGCCCCGCGCATTGGAATGTGGGCGAGGCGATTGATTATCTGCGCTCGCAGGACGGGCTGCCGGAGCAATTTTATCACCTTATTTTGGTTGACCCAAAGATGCGCCCAATTGGTTATGTGACTTTGGGCAAACTGCTGGGCAGCCCGCGCGATGCCTTGTTAACGGACATCGTTGAGGAAAGCTTTCGCACCATATCGGTCAATCAGGATGAAGAGGACGTGGCTTATGCGTTCAACCAATATCACCTGATTTCGGCCCCTGTTGTGGACGGCGACCATCGGTTGGTCGGGGTGATCACCATTGATGATGCGATGGCCGTGTTGGACGAAGAGCACGAAGAAGACATCATGCGTCTGGCGGGGGTCGGCGAGGGCAGCCTGTCGGATCGGGTGATTGGCACGGTCAAGCGACGCTTTCCGTGGTTGTTTGTCAATCTGATCACGGCGATTTTGGCCTCTTTGGTGATTGCGCAGTTTGATGTGATTATTTCGACATTCGTGGCCTTGGCCGTGTTGATGCCGATTGTGGCCTCGATGGGGGGCAATGCGGGCACCCAAAGCCTGACCGTGGCCGTGCGCGCGATTGCGACCAAGGATTTAACCAGCGCGAATGTCTGGCGGGTGATCCGACGCGAAGTCCTTGTGGGGTTGATCAACGGGGTGATCTTTGCCGTGGTGATGGGGCTGGTTGGCATATTCTGGTTCGGTATTCCGATGCTGGGCGTGGTGATCGGAATTGCGATGGTTTTGAATCTGGTGATTGCCGGATTGGCGGGAGTTGTGATCCCTGTTTGGCTGGAGAAAATGGGGGTTGATCCGGCGCTTGCGTCGGGGGCATTCGTGACAACAGTAACAGATGTGGTCGGATTTTTCGCCTTTCTGGGCTTGGCGGCGGTGATGCTGCTATGAGCGATCTGGCAGCTATCAAAGAGACCGCCCGTAAAGACGGTTATGCGCGGCGAAAACTGGCCCATGCGGCGGGTGGCGATGCGATGGCGCAGGCACGATTGCTGGAGTGTCTGGAGCCACATGCAGGCCAAACCATTTCGGGCTATATGCCGATCCGCACCGAAATTGATCCGCTGCCAGTGATGGAAGAATTGGCGCAAAGCGGATTTATGACGGTGCCGGTTATTGAGGCCGCGGGCTTGCCTTTGAAGTTTCGACAATGGTCGCCGAATTGCGAGATGGTGGCGGGGCCGTTTGGGGCCAAGGTGCCTGCTGACGGCACCTGGCTGGAGCCGGAGATTTTGATTGTGCCACTGATTGCCTTTGATCGGAGCGGCGGGAGGCTGGGTTATGGCGGCGGATTTTATGATCGGTCATTAGAGATATTACGTGGGCGGCGTCTGACTGTCGCGATTGGGTTTGCCTATGCGGCGCAGCAATGTGAGGGCCTGCCGTTGGAGGCGACTGATCAGCCGCTGGATATGATTGTGACCGAGCGCGAAACATTGGTGTTTGGGTGATTCCAGCAGAATGGAGACCCTGCGGGTCGCTTGATATCTCGGGCCTGCGGCCCTCGGGATTTGCCTGCTGCGCGGATATTTTTAAAAAGAAGAGACGGAGGGATTGCTCTTGTGATTTGGGGGCAATAGGCAGGTGATATGAGAATACTATTTTTAGGCGATGTAATGGGCCGTGCAGGTCGGGTGGCAATCAGTGAGCGGCTGAAAGGTTTGCGCGAAGATTGGCGGCTGGATTTTGTCGTGGTCAATGGTGAGAACGCAACCAGCGGGGCGGGGCTGAATGCGGCGCATGCCAAGGGGATACTTGAGGCCGGGGCAGATTGTATCACCTTGGGGGATCACGCGTTTGATCAGCGCGATATGTTGCAATTCATTGACAGTGAGCCGCGCATCATCCGCCCGCTAAATTTTGCAAAGAACGCACCAGGTAAGGGTGCGCGACTGTTTGAAGACAAGCGTGGGCGCAAAATTTTGGTGACCCAAGTGTTAGGGCAGGTGTTCATGAAACGCCCGTTTGATGATCCGTTTTCCGCCGTTGAAGCGGTGCTGAAGTCGCACCCTCTGGGCGGCATGGCGCAGGCCATTTTGGTGGATGTGCATTGCGAAGCTACGTCTGAAAAAATGGGTATGGGGCACTGGTGTGATGGGCGTGCAAGCATGGTCGTGGGCACCCACACGCATGTACCAACGGCAGACGCGCAAATTTTACCGCGCGGCACAGCGTTTCAATCGGATGCGGGGATGTGCGGCGATTATAACAGTGTGATCGGTATGGAAAAAGAAGAACCTCTGCGCCGTTTCATCACCGGCATGGGCAAGGGGCGGTTTACACCCGCCATGGGCGAAGCGACCCTGTCTGGGTTGTTCGTTGAAACTGACGACAAAACCGGCAAGGCGATTGATGTTCACATGGTGCGGGTTGGTGGGCGTTTGCAGCCGCAAGGGCCGACTGTGTGAATTCCCACAAGGTCTATTACGCCGTTTTGATCGCTATGGGAATCGCTTGGGGCGGTGTTTTTTCGCTGAGTAAAATCGCGGTTTCAACCGGACATCAACCGTTTGGCTTATTGTTGTGGCAGGCCGTCATCGCGGCTGTCATGTCCGGCGCAATTCTGGCATATCGCGGCAGGTTGAACTGCCTATCCCCGCGCTTTTTCATGCTGTTTTTCGGGGTCGGGGTTTTGGGCACTGTGTTCCCTAATTATTTCTCGTTTCGCGCTGTGCAGGAATTGCCTGCAGGTATCTTGGTGGTGATCATCGCACTGGTACCGCTTTTCGCCTTGCCCATCGCATTGGTGTTACGATTTGAAGTGTTCAGTTGGAAACGGTTTTCTGGCATTATCTTTGGCGCGATCGCGGTGGGCCTGTTGGTTGGCCCTGAGGCCAGCCTGCCGGATGCCAGCAAGGTCGGATTTGTCTTTTTGGCCATCTTGGTGCCGCTGGCCTACGGGGCCGAGGGCAATTTTTTGGTTTGGATCGGCGACAAGGGGCTGGACCCCGTGCAGATATTATTTGGGGCCAATTTGGTTGGGATCGCTTTGGCCGTGCCATTGGTGATCAACAGCGGGCATTATGTCAGCCCATTTCGCATTTGGGGCGCGCCAGAGTGGGCGATTGTAGGCAATTCGGTCATCAATTGGTTCGCCTATGTTGGCTATGTTTGGCTGATCAAGCGGGCAGGTCCGGTGTTTGCAGCACAGGTTGCCTATCTGGTGACGGGGTTCGGCGTGATTTGGGCAATGTTGATTTTGGGCGAAAGCTATTCGATCTATATCTGGGCTGCACTTGGCCTGATGATGATTGGCATGTTCTTGGTGCAACCACGTGACAATGCGGACAATTTAGGCGATGATAACCCAGACCAAATATAGGCCTGATCTATGGATATTCTAGCGTTTTCCCAAACCACCCAAGCTGTGATCACATTGCTGGTCGTGGCGGGCATGTTTCTGCTGTTTTTACGTGAAGTTTTACCGACCGAAGTGGTCGCGTTGGCGGGGGCTGCGGTTTTGCTGGCTTTGGGCATTTTGCCCTATGACGACGCGCTGCGGGTGTTGTCCAATCCAGCCCCATGGACAATTGCGGCGATGTTCATTGTGATGGGCGCTTTGGTGCGCACAGGTGCGTTGAATTGGTTTACCATCATTGCCGAGCGCAACGCCGACAAGCGGCCAGCGTTGGCAATCGGGGCCTTGATCGCCTTTGTAGTGATTTCTTCTGCGATCGTATCAAACACGCCTGTGGTCGTGGTGATGATACCGGTGTTCGTACAATTGGCCCGCCGGATGAAAATATCGGCGTCAAAGATGTTGATCCCACTGTCCTATGCCGCGATTTTGGGCGGCACGCTGACCCTGATCGGCACCTCGACCAATCTGTTGGTCGATGGGGTGGCGCGGGCCAACGGCCTAAAGGGGTTCACGATTTTTGAGGTCACACCACTGGCTATCATATTGGTGATTTGGGGCATGATCTATTTGCGCTTTATTGCGCCGCGCTTGTTGCCGGATCGCGACAGTCTGGCAAACCTGTTGTCGGACAAATCCAAGATGAAGTTCTTTACCGAGGCCGCGATCCCGCCCGAAAGCAATCTGATCGGGCGCGAAGTGTCGGGGGTGCAATTGTTCAAACGCGAGGGTGTGCGCCTGATCGATGTTCTGCGCGGCGACAAAAGCCTACGTCGCAACATGAAAGATGTGACGTTGCAGGTTGGGGACCGTGTGGTGTTGCGCACTGCGATGACTGAATTGCTGTCGTTACAGCAAAACAAAAGCCTAAAGCGGGTGGATCAGCTGAGCGCGGTTGCGACTTCGACGGTCGAGGTGTTGATTTCTCCGGGTTGTAAGATGATCGGGCGAACGTTGGGCGCGATGCGGCTGCGGCGGCGCTATGGGGTCTATACTTTGGCGGTGCATAGACGGAACCAAAACCTGAGCGGACAATTGGATGATCTGGTGGTGCGGGTCGGTGACACCTTGCTGCTTGAGGGCGCGCCAGAGGACATCCAGCGCTTGGCGGTTGACGTAAATCTAGTCGATATTGCGCAGCCCTCGGCCCGCGCATTTCGACGTGCGCATGCGCCAGTGGCGATTGTGTCATTGCTGGCAATTGTGGCCTTGGCAGCCTTTGGGGTTGCACCGATATTTTTGCTGGCGATACTGGCTGTGGCGATGGTGTTGGTCACGCGGTGCATTGATGCGGACGAGGCGTTTTCCTACATTGACGGGCGTTTGCTGGCGATGATCTTTTCGATGCTGGCAATCGGCGCGGCGCTTGAAGCCTCGGGCGCGGTGGCTCTGATCGTCGAGGCCTTGGCGCCCTATCTGGGCACGCTGCCACCGTTCTTGATTGTCTGGGCGATTTACCTGCTGACATCGGTTCTGACGGAGCTTGTATCGAACAATGCGGTGGCGGTGGTGATCACGCCGATTGCCATTGGCTTGGCGGCAGAAATGGGCGTAGATGCGCGGCCCTTGGTGGTGGCGGTGATGGTCGCTGCTTCGGCGTCATTTGCGACGCCAATTGGGTATCAAACCAACATGCTGGTCTATGGGCCAGGTGGCTACCGGTTCACCGATTTCATGAAGGTCGGCATTCCGCTGAACATAACGATTGGCCTGCTGGCCAGCGCGATTATTCCGTTTATGTGGCCTCTGTGACGTTGTTGCGGGGGCATTGGCAATTGCTGCTGATCACCGCGATTATTTTTGCGCTGTGGAACACGCCTGTTGTTATTCCTCTGAAAATCCTGATCGTTTTCCTGCATGAAATCAGCCATGCTTTGGCCGTGTGGATCACAGGGGGCGATGTGCTGAGTATTAGTGTCTCGCCGCAACAGGGTGGTCTGACAATTGGGCGCGGTGGGAGTCGGTTCTTGGTCTTGTCGTCCGGCTATATCGGCTCATTATTGATCGGCGTCGCGATACTGCTGATCGCGCTCAAAAGCAAGGTAGACCATGTGTTGATGGGATGTTTGGGCATTGCAACATTGTTGATCGCGGGGTTCTATATCCGCGAGGGATTTGCGCTTGGCTTTAGTGTAGGGCTGGGCGTTTTGATGTTGGCCTCAGCATGGTACTTGCCACACAGCATCAATGATACGGCGTTGCGGGTGATCGGATTAAGCAGCATGATCTATGTGCCGTTTGATATTTTCAGTGACACGATTGCGCGTACGGGCATTCGTTCAGACGCCTATATATTGGCAGAGGAATATGGCGGGACTACTGTGATGTGGGGTGGCTTGTGGTTGGTGATTTCACTGGCGGTGATTGGGGTGTGTGTGCGGTTCGGGCTGGGCGCGTGCAGCAATATTTCGTTTGGTAACATTGACGCTGAGCGCTAAAATTCTTTGAAAGAATTTTTTTGGAATTTTTCAAAAATTCCAGCCCCCCTTTGACAAACGTGATCCGAATTTCGAGCGATTTTTGACGCTGAAATCTACAGCGGCCAAAACACCAAGATCGCCGGAATGCTCACTGCAACCACCAATATTTCGAGCGGCAGCCCCATGCGCCAGTAGTCCCCAAAGGAATAGCCACCCGGCCCCAAAATCAGCGTGTTGTTCTTATGACCTATGGGCGTCAAGAAGGCACAGGATGCAGCCACCGCGACAGCCATTAAGAACGGATCCGGATTGACCTCGAGCGCTTGGGCCATTTTGATGCCAATGGGGGCGGCCACGATTGTGGTGGCGGTGTTGTTCAACACATCCGACAGCGACATGGTAACGATCATCAGGATGGTCAGAATCGCCCAGGGCGCCATGCCCTGTGTCAAATCAATCAACCAGCCAGCGATCAAATCGGTTCCGCCCGAGGTTTCCAACGCCGAGCCAAGCGGGATCATCGAGCCAAGCAGCACCACCACGGGCCACGAAATGTGATCATAGATTTCCGCCAGTGGAATGATTTTGGTTAAAACAAAGCCAATCACAACCAAGCCTAATGCGACAGGCAGATAGATCAGCCCCAAGCTGGCAGCGGCCACGGCGGCGGCGAACATGCCGATTGCCAGCCACACCTTTTTGTCATTGGTCACGGCCAACCCGCGCTCAGCCAGGGGCAGGCACCCCAGCCATTCGGTGATGTCAGGGCCGCGGTCCTGTGGCACCAAGAGCAGCAAAATGTCACCGGCGTGGACATCCGTTTTACGCACCTGTTTGGTGATGCGCCTGCCGTTGCGCGAAATCCCCATCAGCACCGTGCGTTGTCGCCAGCCAAGCCCAATCGCCATCGCTGTTTTCCCGTTGATGCGGGCATCTTCTGTGACCACGACTTCAATCAGTTGCAGGCCATCACCATCCGCGTGTACCAATTCCTGGCGTTTGTCTTCAGCAAAATTCAGCGACAAGGCTGCGCGAAATTCGTCCAGCGCATCGGGCCCCGCCTCAAGCACCAGCGCGTCACCCGCCAACAAAGAAGTGGCATGTGCTGTACCATAGAGACGTTTTCCATCGCGCACCAAACCCAAGATGGCGACATCATTTTTGTCAGCCACCTCATATAGGTCGCGCACCCGTTTACCGATGTGCTTGGACTCTTCAGGCACGGTCAGTTCGGCAATATATTGCGCCATATCCGCCATCGGATCGCCCGCCTCGGCGGCGTCTTTATTGGCCGGGATCAATCGCCAGCCGAAAAAGGCCACAAACAAAAGACCCGCAATGGCTGTGACCCCGCCCACAGGCGCAAAATCGAACATTTTGAACGGCTCGCCCAAAGCGTCCTCGCGGATGGTCGCAATGATGATGTTGGGTGGCGTGCCGATCAGCGTCACCATACCACCAAGAATGGTGGCGAACGACAGCGGCATCAACGATAATCCCGGCTGGCGGCCTGCTTTGCGGGCGGTTTGGATGTCGACCGGCATCAACAGGGCCAGCGCCGCGACGTTGTTCATAAAGGCCGACAAAACCCCGCCGATCAAGCCCATCAACGCGATATGCGCGCCCAATTTCCGAGTGCTATCAACCAAAGTACGGGTGATTAAAAACACCGCCCCCGAGCGCACCAAGCCCGCCGAAACCACCAGCACCAGCGCCACCACTAAAGTCGCTGGATGGCCAAATCCGTCAAACGCGTGTTTGGTCGGAACTACACCCAAAACGACCCCCGCCATCAGGGCGGTAAAGGCCACGAGGTCATAGCGAAACTTGCCCCAGAGCAGCAGGCCGAACACGGCGCCAAACAGGACAAACAGGGTGATTTGGTCAGGGGTCATACTGGTACTCACGATAGGCTCCTTAAGATTTGCACCACTTGAACCCGATTGCAGCGGGATTTGCAATGTTGTGTAGGCGGGTGCTGTGTTTTATAGAGGCTTGAAAATTACAACAAAACTTTCTGCGACTTGACGGGAGACAGACATGGCAGGCCATTCAAAATGGGCAAATATCCAGCACCGCAAAGGGCGCCAAGATAAGCTGCGCTCGAAATTGTTCTCTAAGCTGGCCAAGGAAATCACCGTGGCCGCCAAAATGGGCGACCCAGATCCCGACAACAACCCACGTCTGCGCATGGCCGTCAAAGAAGCCAAAAGCCAATCCGTGCCAAAGGATGTGATTGACCGCGCGATTAAGAAATCCGTGGCGGGTGAGGGCGATAACTATGAGGAAATCCGTTATGAGGGCTACGGCCCCGGCGGCGTAGCAGTGATCGTCGAGGCGATGACCGACAACCGGAACCGCACCGCAAGCACCGTGCGCTCGACTTTTACCAAAACAGGCGGCAATCTGGGGGAAACCGGATCGGTCGCCTTTATGTTCGATCGCAAAGGCGAGATTGTCTATCTGGCCGAAGTCGGCGATGCAGACACCGTGATGATGTCAGCGATTGAGGCCGGCGCAGACGATGTTGAGAGTTCAGACGAGGGCCACATCATCTATTGCGCTGACACAGATTTGAACGCCGTTTCAACGTCACTTGAGGCTGATCTTGGCGAATCCGAAACCAGCAAATTGATCTGGATGCCCAATATCAGCACCGAGCTTGATCTTGAGGGTATGGAAAAGCTGATGAAGCTGATTGATGCGCTAGAAGATGACGACGACGTGCAGCGCGTGACCTCGAATTTTGAGGCCTCCGACGAGGTGATGGAGCAGCTGTAAGCAGCCTGTTTCGCGCTGACTACGGGTTGCCGTCAAACACCCTTTCAACCTGGAAGGGGTGTTTTACTGATGGGCGCACACCAATTTCAATCGCTTTGACATCTGGGTTTCCATAAACTTCGATTGCATACAGATAGGGGCGGTGTTTCTGAAAGGGTTGAAACACCTTGTGCTCATGGCTGTCACCGTAAAGCAAAAGCACTGGCTTTTCCAAGGCGCTGCTTTGTTTGCCCAAAGTGACGCCAATGTCGCGATATGGTGACATTGAATGCCAGCCGTTGCGAAAGCCGGACAAGGGCGCGAACATGTCCGCATGCAAGGCAACCACAATCGCATCGGCATGTTTGAGAGCGGCGAAACTTTGCTCCAACCAAATAACATTGGCTTTGTTCCGGGCGTAAAACTCGTCCGCCGCGGTAGGGTCTGAGGGGTTGAAGTTGTTGTTCGATCCGACAACATGCACAGTGATGAACCCGACATTGCCTTTCATTATCCGTGCATTTTCGGGATAGCCCATCTTAGCTTGATTAATCACAGGTTCGGGCCGAGCCCCCAATGATTTACCGCTCTTGAAATAGGTGCGGCGCAGATAAGCCAATCTGTCCAGTGGTTCAAATTCCCCAACTTCAGTGTGTCGGCAATCCGTCCACTCGTTGTCACCGGGGGTATAGAGAACCGGCGCTTTGAGCGCGTTCATCAACCCGCGCAAACGGTCCATTAGCGCGTCATCGCAAGTATAATGGCCGTGTGTATCACCCACATGCACAACCAAAGTTGGCGCCGCTGCATTGATCTTTTCAATCAGCGTCTCATAGGGGGCAAAAGCCGTTTCAGGATTGCCGTAAGGCGCGTCACCCAAAGCGACAAAGCTCATATCGGGGGGCGAGGGTTTGCAGGCACCAAGCCCAAGCATTACCAAGACAACGCAAATTTTCCACATGGCTGGGTCTCTCCGATGGGATTGGTTCTTGCAAGTGTTGTTCATTTCGCAATGAAGAGCAAGACATCTGGGATGTCGCAGATCGGTCGAAAATCGTGTTCTTTGAGCTGTTTGGGCAGCTCACAATACTGGTGCGACCAGCTCTTGTTTGGCGACCATTTTGACTGCATCGGTCAACGGTTTTAGTGCCTGTGCTGTCACACGGTTGAACTGCCAATACAGCGGCACGTCATAGGTCGGGACGGCACCAATTGTGACCAAGCGGCCGGTCGTAATGTCATCGCGCACCAGTGTTTCTGGGTTCAGACCCCAGCCAAGCCCCGCAATCGCACCGGTGACAAATCCGCGGGTGCTGGGCAGTAAATGGACGGGCGGCGTGATGCGTTTGCCGCATTGCCTGGCCAGCCATTGATGTTGCGAATGATCCTTGCGGTTAAACACCAACATCGGCGCATGTTTGGCGGTGGCGGCGGTGAGGCCATCGGCGAAATTCTCGGCCACAAAATCGGGGCTGGCGGTGGCCAAATAGCGTTGTGATCCAAGCGCGATGCTGTCGCACCCCTGCACGGGTTTGGCGTGGGCGGTGACGGCGGCCATGACCTCGCCACGGCGCAACCAATCGGCGCTGACGTCTTCGTCATCGGTGATGACATCGAATAAAAACCCGTCGGTTTTTGCCATGGCTGTGATGAACCAAGTATCCAAACTGTCTGCGTTTACCACAACGCGGATTGGGGTCGTGGTTTCATTGGGCAACAACCCGTTCAGATCGGCCCCCAAAGTGGTTTCCAGCAACGCCACTTCTTCGGCATGACGAAACAGACGCTGGCCTGCCGGGGTGGCGGTGGCTGGGCTGCTGCGGATTATCAACACCGTGCCCAGCTGATCCTCAAGGGTTTTCAGCCGTTGCGAAATGGCCGAAGGGGTGACGCCAAGATTGCTCGCCGCAGCCTCAAAACTGCCCGTTTGCAGGATGGCACGCAGGGCGTTTAGGTGGGATTGCTCCAGCATAAGTATTGCTAATCCATATTTAGAAAGATTAATTGGCCTAATGATGCGTCGACGGCTATCCGCTGTCAAGAAAAGGACGCATATCATGCAAACTGCCCTCAGTGGATTTATTCTCGGCTTCAGCCTGATTCTGGCCATCGGGGCACAGAACGCCTTTGTGTTGCGCCAAGGGCTGCGACGCGAACATGTGTTTGCGGTCTGCATGACAGCGGCATTGTCGGATGCCATTTTGATTGCCGCCGGTATCTACGGTTTTGAAACAGTGTCGCGCCTGATGCCTTGGGTCGCGCCTGCGTTTCTTTACGCGGGGGCAGCGTTTTTGATTTGGTACGGCTGGCAAAATTTTCGCGCAGCGTTGAAAGGTGGCGAAGCGCTGGAAGCAGCGCAAATTCAGGCCAATACACTTAAGAAAACACTGTTAACCAGCTTGGCGCTGACATGGCTGAACCCACATGTCTATCTGGACACTGTGGTGTTGATCGGCTCGATCTCAACCAGATATAACGACCGAGTGGCCTTTGCCGTCGGCGCGATCGCCTCCTCGTTCGCGTTCTTCTTTATGCTCGGGTATGGCGCCCGTCTGCTGGCGCCGTTGTTTGCCAATCCCGCATCGTGGCGCATCCTTGATATGGTGGTGGCGCTGACCATGTGGCTGATTGCGCTCACCTTATTGTTGAATTGATCTTGCCATTCCGGCGGCACTGCTATCCATTGCAAACATGAATGCAGAAATTACACATGTTAACGAAAGCCGCCCGATATGGGGTGTGTTTTGGATGCTGGTCACGGGGTTGCTGTTTGTGGCTGTGACGGCGATCGTGAAACACATTGGTGGTGGCGTGCCCCCCGCCGAAGCCGCGTTTTTGCGTTACGCCTTGGGCTTGGTGTTTCTTATTCCGATGCTGCGCCCGTTGATCGATGCCAAACTGCAGCGCCGCCAAATAATGCTGTTTAGCCTGCGTGGCGCGGTACACGCATTGGGCGTGATGTTGTGGTTTTTTGCGATGACAAAACTGCCAATCGCTGACGTTACTGCGATGAACTATTTGTCCCCGGTTTACGTGACCCTTTTGGCGGCCCTGTTCTTGGGCGAAAAGCTGGCGTTTCGCAGGGTTTTGGCGATCATCGCGGCATTGGTTGGCGCGTTGATTATCCTGCGCCCGGGTATTCGTGAGATCTCGATCGGTCATATCGCCATGTTGATCACCGCCGCGTTGTTTGCAGTGTCTTATCTGGTCGCCAAAATGATGGCGGATGAGGTCAACCCCTTGGTGGTGGTGGCCATGCTTTCGATCACGGTGACCATTGGGCTTGCGCCATTTGCCTATGCGCAATGGGTGACGCCAACACTGATCCAAGTCGGCTGGTTGTTCTTGCTCGCGATCATCGCCACCTCGGGGCACCTGACCATGACGTTGGCCTTTCGTGCCGCCCCTTTAACAGTGACACAGCCAGTGACGTTTTTGCAATTGGTCTGGGCCGCCACACTGGGGGCGGTGATGTTCGGCGAACCGGTGGACAGCTGGGTTGTGCTGGGCGGTTTGGTGATCCTTTCATCGGTCAGTTTTATTTCATGGCGCGAGGCTGTTTTGAAGCGGCGCGAGATGACCCCTTCAGTGAACGCAACCAAAGTTTGATCCTTAAATCAAATGGGCTGCATTTTTATTGATTGACGAGTCAATTAAAATAAACCAGATGTGACCCAAGTGATGACTTGAGAGCCGTTTGGGGGGAAAACATGCCAAAAATAGGAATGGAACCAATCCGGCGCAAAGCGCTGGTGGATGCGACGATTGTTGAAATCGGGCGCAGCGGCTCGCTGGATGTGACCGTCAGCCAGATCGCCAAACGGGCAGGGATGTCGTCCGCATTGGCCCATCACTATTTCGGTGGTAAAGACCAAATATTTATGGCCGCGATGCGCCATATCTTAAGCGTTTATGGCGCGCAGGTGCGGGCTGCGTTAAGTGTTTCGCACCAACCCCGTGCGCGGCTTGAAGCCATTATACGCGCCAGCTTTGAGGCCGGAAATTTTCGGGGTGAAGTGGTCAGCGCTTGGATGAACTTCTATGTTCAATCCCAAACATCAGAGGGTGCCAAGCGGTTGCTGAATATCTATCAGGCGCGTTTGCGCTCCAACTTGTTACATGAATTGCGCCCCTTGATCGGCCCGCGCGCCCCCGATGTTGCCGCCAATGTCGCGGCGTTAATTGACGGCTACTACATTCGCCACGCGTTGCGAGGTTCCTTATCAGACGGGCGTTTGGCCTCGGATCGAGTGCTGGACTGTCTGGACATGATGTTGACCGCCCAACCCAAATCAGGAGAATTCAAATGACGAAACCCAAGCAAAAAACTGCGCCCAATATCCTGATCATCATGGTGGATCAGCTGAATGGTACGCTATTTCCTGACGGTCCCGTCGACTGGTTGCATGCCCCAAACCTCAAGGCGCTCGCGGCGCGTTCGGCCCGCTTTGCCAACAGCTATACAGCTTCGCCACTCTGTGCACCTGGGCGGGCCAGCTTCATGTCGGGTCAGTTGCCGTCGCGCACGGGCGTTTATGACAACGCGGCCGAATTCGCATCATCGATTCCGACCTACGCGCACCATTTGCGTCGCGCAGGCTATCAAACCTGCCTGTCTGGCAAAATGCATTTCGTCGGCCCCGACCAGATGCACGGGTTTGAAGAACGCCTCACCACTGACATTTACCCCGCCGATTTTGGCTGGACGCCGGACTACCGCAAACCCGGCGAGCGCATTGATTGGTGGTATCACAACATGGGGTCTGTGACGGGGGCAGGGGTCGCTGAAATATCCAACCAAATGGAATATGACGATGAGGTCGCCTATAACGCCTGCGCCAAATTATACGATTTGTCCCGTGGCAATGATGCGCGCCCGTGGTGCCTAACGGCCAGCTTTACCCACCCGCACGACCCCTATGTGGCTCGCAAAAAATATTGGGATCTGTATGAGGATTGCGAACATCTGCTGCCCGAAATTGGCGCGATGGATTATGAGGATCATGACGCCCATTCCAAGCGGATATTTGACGCCAACGATTGGCGCAAGTTCGACATAACCGAAGAAAATATCCGCCGTTCGCGGCGCGCCTATTTCGCCAATATCAGCTATCTGGATGACAAAATCGGCGAGATGCTGGCGGTGCTCAAAGACACGGGCCAAGAAGCCACGATTGTTTTTGTGTCCGATCACGGTGACATGCTCGGCGCGCGCGGTCTTTGGTTCAAGATGAGCTTTTTTGAAGGCTCCTCTCGGGTGCCTTTAATGATCGCCGCCCCCGATGTGCCCGCTGGACGGATCGATACCCCCGTTTCCAACATCGACGTCACCCCGACCCTCTGCGATTTGGCGGGGGTTTCGATGGAAGAGGTCGCGCCGTGGACCGATGGTGAAAGCCTGCTGGATTTGGCCCGCGGAGAGGAACGCACCTCGCCTGTGGCGATGGAATATGTTGCCGAGGCCTCCTATTCCCCGCTGGTCAGCCTGCGGTACGGCAAGTGGAAATATAACCGCTGTTTGCTGGATCCGGATCAACTGTTTGATTTGGAATCTGATCCCCATGAGTTAGACAATCTGGCGCAAAACCCTGCCCATGCTGGCACCTTGCAAACCATGCGTGCCAAGTCAGAAGCCCGGTGGGATTTGGACAAATATGATGCTGACGTGCGCGAAAGTCAGGCGCGGCGCTGGGTGGTTTATGAAGCCTTGCGCAACGGCAACTATTACCCGTGGGATTATCAACCGTTGAAAAAGGCCAGCGAGGCCTACATGCGCAATCATATGGATTTGAACGAGCTGGAAGAGAGTGCACGTTACCCTCGCGGGGATTGATCCATTTCTTCTTTTCATAATGGGCTTCGCCCGTTTTTCATCTGAAACGCTCTCCCAGAGCGTTTCCAAGACCGCTTAAACTCCCTACCGGAGGCAAAAATGAACCACGACGCCCAACCCAAAGCCAGCCACTTTATCAATGGCACCTATGTTGAAGACACATCCGGAACGCCGATTGACGTGATCTATCCGGCCACGGGAGAAGTGATCGCGCGAGTCTATGCTGCCACGCCTGCCGTGATTGACCAAGCACTGGACGCGGCGCGCACAGCACAGGTGGCTTGGGCCAAAATGTCTGGCACTGAACGTGGCCGCATTTTGCGCCGCGCCGCAGATATTTTGCGGGAACGTAACTATGATCTAAGCGTGCTTGAGACCTTAGACACGGGCAAGCCGTTGCAAGAAACCTTGGTGGCGGATGCCACTTCGGGGGCGGATGCGCTGGAATATTTTGGCGGCTTGGCGGGCAGTTTGACGGGCGAGCATATCCCGCTGGGTGGCGGTGATTTCGTCTATACAATTCGCGAGGCGTTGGGGGTTTGCGTCGGCATAGGGGCTTGGAATTACCCGACACAGATTGCGTGTTGGAAGGGCGCACCAGCGCTTGCCTGTGGCAACGCGATGGTGTTCAAACCCTCCGAAACCACACCACTTTGTACTTTGAAAGTCGCCGAAATCTTGCATGAAGCAGGCCTGCCTGCGGGCGTTTATAACGTGGTGCAGGGCATGGGCGAAGTCGGTGCCTCACTGGTGACGGACCCACGGGTGGACAAGGTGTCACTGACGGGATCGGTGCCCACCGGCAAGAAGGTATATGCGGCTGCGGCGGCTGAGATGAAGCACGTCACAATGGAGCTGGGTGGCAAATCCCCGTTGATCATTTTCGATGACGCGGATTTGGAAGATGCCGTTGGCGGCGCGATCCTTGCGAATTTTTACTCATCCGGTCAAGTCTGTTCCAACGGCACGCGGGTGTTCGTGCAAAAGGGCATAAAACCCGCGTTTTTGGCACGTCTAAAAGAACGCGTTGAAGCGGCGGTCATTGGTGATCCGATGGATGAGGCGGTGAATTTCGGGCCGATGGTTTCGGCGGCGCAGTTGGCCATCACGCAGCGCTATATTGACAAAGGCATCGAGGAAGGTGCGACTTTGGTGACCGGAGGTGCTGGGCTGGATCGTGAAGGATTTTACATTCAACCCACCGTGTTTGCTGATGTCATGGACGACATGGTGATTGCTCGCGAGGAAATTTTCGGACCTGTGATGTCAGTGCTGGAATTTGACGATGAAGCCGATGTAATCCGCCGCGCCAATGACACTGAATTCGGGCTGGCAGGCGGCGTGTTTACCCGCGATCTGACCCGTGGTCACCGTGTGGTTGCAGCACTTGAGGCGGGGGCGTGCTTTATCAATACTTACAATTTGGCCCCCGTAGAAGCACCATTTGGTGGGGTGAAAATGTCTGGCGTCGGGCGTGAAAATTCCAAGCAAGCGATTGAGCATTATAGCCAAATGAAATCGGTTTACGTGGCGATGGGAGCGGTTGACGCGCCGTTTTAACAATACGCTCATCAAGCCCTTTCGGGCATTCTTCGCTGAGGTGGCGAAGAGGGCCGTAAGGACCAATGAGCCGCAAAGAACAGGATGTGACGATGGAAGCTGATTATGTGATTATTGGGGCCGGCTCTGCGGGATGCGCGATCGCGTATCGGCTATCTGAAGCTGGCAAATCCGTTCTGGTGATTGAACATGGTGGAACCGATGCCGGCCCCTTCATTCAGATGCCCGCCGCCCTGTCATATCCGATGAATATGGGCCTCTATGATTGGGGTTTCCAAAGCGAGCCCGAGCCACATTTGGGCGGGCGCAAACTGGTTTGTCCCAGGGGCAAGGTGATTGGCGGTTCGTCCAGCATCAACGGTATGGTCTATGTGCGCGGCCATGCACATGACTATGACCACTGGGCCGAGAACGGCGCGCAGGGCTGGGGCTATGCGGATGTGTTGCCGTACTTCAAACGCATGGAGCATTGGCATTCCGGCGGCCATGGTGGTGACAAATCTTGGCGCGGCAAAGATGGCCCCCTGCACGTAACCCGCGGTCCACGCCGCAACCCCTTGTTCAAGGCCTTTGTCGATGCGGGCGAGCAAGCCGGATACCAAACCACCGAGGACTACAACGGCGAACAGCAAGAGGGCTTTGGCCCAATGGAGCAAACCGTTTGGCGCGGCCGGCGTTGGTCTGCCGCCAATGCCTATCTGCGGCCCGCGTTAAAGCGCGACAATTGCAACCTGACCCGTGCGCTTGCACGGCGTGTGGTGATCAAAGACGGGCGCGCCACGGGTGTTGAAGTCGAACGCGGTGGCAAGATCGAAGTGATCAATGCCAACCGCGAAGTGATCATCGCGGCGTCATCGATCAACTCGCCAAAGCTGTTGATGCTGTCAGGCATTGGCCCCGCAGCGCATTTGGCAGAACACGGCATTGATCTGGTTGCGGATCGGGCTGGGGTCGGCCAAAACCTGCAGGATCATCTGGAACTGTATATCCAAATGGCTGCCAGCAAACCCGTGACCCTGTACCGCTACTGGAACCTGTTCAGCAAGGCGCGCATCGGGGCACAATGGCTGTTCACCAAGGCCGGTATGGGCGCCAGCAACCAATTTGAATCAGCCGCCTTTATCCGCAGTAAGAAGGGCATCAAATACCCCGATATCCAGTATCATTTTCTACCTATTGCGGTGCGTTATGACGGCAAAGCCGCCGCCGAAGGCCACGGCTTTCAGGCCCATGTCGGACCAATGCGCTCGACCAGCCGTGGTGCTGTGACCTTGGCCAGCAATGACCCGAACGACGCACCCAAAATCTTGTTCAACTATATGTCACAAGATCAGGACTGGGAGGATTTTCGCACCTGCATTCGCCTGACCCGCGAAGTGTTCGCCCAAGATGCTTTTAAGCCCTATGTGAAACACGAAATCCAACCCGGTGCCGATTACCAAACCGACGACGAGCTGGATGATTTCATCCGCGAGCATGCCGAAAGCGCGTTCCATCCTTGCGGCACTGCCCGCATGGGGGCGGCAGATGATCCGATGGCGGTGGTCGATCCCGAGTGCCGAGTGATCGGGGTCAAAGGGTTGCGGCTGGCTGACAGCAGCATTTTCCCGCGTATTCCAAATGGCAATCTCAATGCGCCCAGCATCATGACAGGTGAAAAAGCTGCCGACCACATTCTGGGGCGCGGCATGTTGCCTGCGATGAATGACGATGTGTGGTTGCATCCTGACTGGAAAACGTCACAACGCTAGGTTATGAACCGAATTATTCTGACCCTGTTGTTGATGGGCGGTATTTATACCGCGATGCGCAGCGTTGACGAAGCCGCGCCATTGCATGTTGAGGCGCAGCCCGAGGTGCAGGGCGTGGCGCATGTTCATGACGGTGATACCTTCACAATTGCGGGCGTGAAAATACGTTTGTTTGGCATTGATGCGCCTGAAATGGACCAGACCTGCGCGCTGCCGGATGACAGCGCTTGGAAGTGCGGGCGTTGGTCGCGCGATCAGGTGCGGCTTATCTTAGCGGGACGTGATCTACGGTGTGTCAGAAAGACCTATGACAAATACGGGCGCATGGTGGCACGCTGTTATCTGGGGGACCAAGATTTGGCGAGAATGTTGGCACAAAAGGGCATTGTGTTTGCCTATGCCAACTATTCTCGCGATTATATCGTCGATGAAAAAACCGCCGCCGTGGCGGGCCGAGGATTGTGGCGGGCAAAGGTGATTGCACCGGCAGAATTTCGACGCCAAAAACGCGAAAACTGATCAGGATCAAGGCGAGCAGACCAAAGAAAGGGCAGGATTGGTTCATAAACAGGACCCAGAAAAGGACCCGATATGTCACATACTCCCCATGAATTGGCCGAAGAATTTCCAGATCGCGTTGCTCAGATGAGTGCGCTCAAGCAATCGGATGCGCATTTCGCCAAATTGTTCGATGAATATCACGAGATCAATCGCGCAGTGCACCGCGCCGAGGTTGATATTGAGCCCACAGATGATTTGCACATGGCCGAAATCCGCAAAGAGCGTCTGGCGCTCAAGGATCAGATTTGGTCGATGCTGCTGGCCGACAAAGCCTGATATTCCGCCTTATGCGAGCGAGCGAAATTTATGATTATGGCTCCATCGCGTAAGGCAACACACCGCGCAGGTTTGGATCAACCTTTAAATCGTGTTCAAGTGGCGGAACCGAGCGCTGATGACAATCATGACGTTCGCAAATCCGGCAGGAAATGCCGATCGGCTCAAACTGTTGTTTCGGCCCGCCCACCAGATCATCCGCATAGACAACAGTGTCGGCGTGCTTGACCTCACAACCAAGACCGATCGCATAGCGGCGCACCGGGGATTTGTAGGAACCGCCTGATTTGGACACATCACGCGCCAGACAAAAATACCGCGCCCCATCCGGTGTTTCGGCCAGCTGGCGCAAAAACCGCCCCGGCGTTTCAAAGGCCGCGTGCACATTCCAAAGCGGGCAGGCACCGCCGAAACGCGCGAATTGCAGGCGTGTGGCAGAGTGGCGTTTGGTGATGGTGCCGGCCTGATCAACCCGCACGAAAAAGAACGGAATGCCCTTGGCGCCAGGGCGCTGTAGCGTGGATAACCGATGCGCAACCTGTTCGACAGAGGCGCCAAACCGATCGGCCAATATCTCAAGATCGTGGCGCACTTCGCTGGCGACGGCCAAAAACGCGCGGTAGGGCAGCATCGCGGCACCGGCGAAATAGTTCGCCAAGCCGATTTTGGCGATGGCACGGGCGGAGTCTGAATGAAAGCGGGCCAGATCTAGTGTGGCCTCGATCAATTGGTTTTGGGTGGTCAGGGCGATCTGCATCAACAACTGAAAGGTTTGCGTGGCCAAAGGCGGGCGGGTCGAAAGTGCCAATTCGCCAGTTACCTCATCAAAATTGCGTAAAATCTCACTGTCATTATGACGGATCGTGATCCCGTTTTGTTGCAACATCTGCTCAGCATGCTGGTGCAGGGATTGGCCCGCCGCCGCGGCTCGGTCGGCAAAATGTTCGGCGGCGTGGTCAACCGCATCAATGTAGTTGTCGCAGTAATGAAAGAAATCGCGCACTTCTTCCCACGGGCTGGGCTGCACCCGGGCATCCTCGCGGCCCAAGGCTTCATCCAGCGAGGCAAGTCGCTCGTGAGTTTGACGATATGCCTTGTGCAGTTCCAAAAACGCCCGCGCCAAAGCGGGCGCATTAGAGGCTGTCAGGCGCAAATCAGCCAAGGGCAGGGTGGCGTCCGAAAACACCGGGTCAGCCAAAGCCTCGCGCATATCGGTGACCATACGCTCGCTGTCGCCGATCGACAATTCGGTCACGTCAAAGCCAAATTCCTGCGCCAATGCCAGCACCACGCCGGTGCTGACGGGGCGGTTGTTGTTCTCCATCTGGTTCAGATAAGGCAGGGACACGCCCAGCTTTTCGGCAAAGGCCTTTTGGGTCAGACCAAGGCCTGTGCGCACTTCGCGCAGCTTAACGCCAGCATATAGTTTTTGGATCGCCATGTTGGTGCCTTTGCAGATTTGCGACAACCCACATTAGGCTTTGCAAATCGTATGGTGCAAGGCTTAAGGCAAGGATCTTTCGCGATGGACCACATAGTTGATCGCGGCAAACCCCAGCGCGCCGCTGATCATCATCAACCACAGCAGTGGGAAAACCCCGGATTCGGTGGACAGCAAGAAGCCGGAAATAGCTGCAATCGCCGCCCCGCCACCAACCTGCAACGCTCCGCCCAATCCAGCGGCAGACCCCGCCAAACTGGGCCGCACCGACAACATGCCAGCATTCGCGTTTGGCAAAACCATGCCATTGCCGATGCCCACGCTGGGCATGAACGCAAAGAACACAAACGGTGATCCAAACCCGAGGTAGAACAAGACCAGTGAGCAGAAAATGCCGCATGTGATGATGGCGCTTCCAACTAGGATCATTCGGTTAATACCGATGCGGGTCGAGAACCGCCCTGATATGAAATTCCCGATTAAATATCCAACCGACACCGCACCAAAAGAGATGCCCAGCCAGATGCTGTTCATATGAAACAGTTTCTCGCCCACAAACGGCGCGCCCCCCAAGTAGGCGAAAAACGCGCCCGAGCTGAAGGTGGCTGCCAGCGCATAGCCCCAAAATCGCCGACTAAGCAGCAGCTCGGGGTATTGTTTGAACTGTTTAACGAAACTGGTGTTTTGGGTGGTCGAGGTTTCGCCAAGGTCCGCCCAAGTCAGAATCAACAAGAAAAGCCCAAGGATTGCCAAGACCCAGAACGTGGCGTGCCAGCCGAAATATGTATCCAGAACGCCGCCGAAAAACGGCCCGATCATCGGCGAGATCGACATGCCCATGGTGACATAACCAATCATCGAGGCGGCCTCGGCGCCGGGCACCATATCGCGCACCACAGCGCGTGACAGGGCCATGCCTGTGGCGATGACCGCCTGTATCATACGGAATGTCAGGAAGGCTTGGGCGGTCGGTGCCATGATGCACCCCAAGGTGGCGACAATGAAAATCGCGCTGCCCCACAGAATGATTGGGCGTCGCCCGTATCGATCTGAAAGCGGGCCGATGAACAATTGTAACAGCGCGGTCATTGCCAGATACAATGAAATTGACAGCTGCATCACTTTGTAATCCACGTTGAAATAGTCTGCCATCGCTGGGATCGAGGGCAAGAACATGTTCATAGACAATGCGGGCAAAGCCGCAAGCAAGATCAGCGTTGAGATATGTGGGGGCGTTTTGCGGTCGAGATACCGCACCTCGGGTTTTTGCGTCATTAAACTGAACTATCCGGTTCGATTGACATTGTCCATTATATTTACGGCACAGATAGGGCTGCGTAAATGCACAGAGTAAATTTGCAGATTTGCAGTTAGCAGTGTGATGCGCCTGCATGATTTGCAAATATACTGAAATCCGCTTTGTTCCCGCGCGCCACACGTATAAGCTGCTGCAAAACGAAAACCGGAGGTGTGCCTGTGAAAGATATCCAGCAAGAACTAATAGAGCGACGCGCGGAGGCCCAGATGGGTGGCGGCGAGCGCCGCATTCAGGTGCAACATTCCAAGGGCAAGTTGACAGCCCGCGAGCGGATTGATCTGCTGTTGGATGAAGGATCGTTCGAAGAATTCGACATGTTTGTCGCCCATCGCTGCACAGATTTTGGCATGGAAAAACAAAAGCATGCGGGTGATGGCGTGATCACCGGCTGGGGCACCGTCAACGGACGTATGGTTTACGTCTACAGTCAGGACTTCACGGTCTTTGGCGGCTCGCTCTCGGAAACCCACGCGCAGAAAATTTGCAAAATCATGGATATGGCGATGCAAAACGGCGCGCCGGTGATTGGTTTGAATGACAGCGGCGGGGCGCGCATCCAAGAAGGTGTTGCCTCGCTGGCGGGCTATGCTGAGGTGTTCCAGCGCAACATCATGGCCTCGGGTGTGGTGCCGCAGATCAGTGTGATCATGGGGCCATGCGCGGGCGGGGCGGTTTATTCGCCGGCGATGACCGACTTTATCTTCATGGTCAAAGACAGCTCCTACATGTTTGTCACTGGCCCCGATGTGGTGAAAACCGTCACCAATGAGGTCGTCACCGCCGAGGAGCTGGGCGGCGCGATGACCCACACCAAAAAATCAAGCGTCGCCGATGGCGCGTTTGAAAATGACGTCGAAGCGATGTCCGAAGTGCGCCGCTTGGTGGACTTTCTGCCGCTGAACAACCGCTCCAAAGTGCCAGTGCGCCCGTTCTTTGATGACCCGTCCCGATTGGACGACAGTCTGGACACGTTGATCCCCGACAACCCCAACGCGCCCTACGATATGAAAGAGCTGATCACCAAGCTGGCCGACGAGGGCGATTTCTACGAAATTCAGGAAGAGTTCGCCAAAAACATCCTGACGGGATTTATCCGTCTTGAAGGTTCAACCGTGGGTGTGGTGGCAAATCAGCCGATGGTTTTGGCGGGTTGTCTGGACATTGACTCGTCGCGCAAAGCCGCGCGTTTCGTGCGGTTCTGCGATGCCTTTGAAATTCCGATCCTGACGCTGGTCGATGTGCCCGGCTTTTTGCCCGGCACCAGCCAAGAATACGGCGGCGTCATTAAACACGGCGCGAAACTGTTGTTCGCTTATGGCGAAGCGACAGTGCCAAAAGTCACGCTGATCACCCGCAAGGCATACGGCGGGGCCTATGATGTGATGGCGTCCAAACATCTTCGCGGCGATTTCAACTATGCTTGGCCAACCGCCCAAATCGCGGTGATGGGGGCCAAAGGCGCGACCGAAATCATCCACCGTGCCGACCTGGGTGATGCCGACAAAATCGCCCAACACACAGCTGACTACGAGGATCGTTTTGCCAACCCGTTTATCGCGGCCGAACGTGGGTTTGTTGATGAGGTGATCCAACCCTCTGTGTCACGTAAACGCATTTGTCGTGCTTTTGCATCCCTGCGTGGCAAGAAACAGGAAAACCCGTGGAAGAAACACGGAAATATACCACTGTAATGCGGCTGATTTGGAACAGCACTCTGGCGATGATCGCAGCCCTTTGCCCCATGATGGCAGGGGCCGCGCCAATCAGTGTGCCGTCAGGTCAACCTGTTGAATTCTATGAGGTGATCTGGGAGGAGGAGGGGGATTTAAACATCTATCGCTTTCGCTATATCGCCCCCCAGATTGCACGCGATCAGGGACGAATCAACTTTGAGCAGGCCGAAGCCGATATCAAGCATTTGTGCGAATCGTCAGCACTTCCGGGGCTGATCAACCAAAATCGGGTGGCGGATAAGATTATCATCTCGATTTCCGACCGAAAAGTGACCTTTGGCAAGCCCGCCCCCGAAGCAACCCAGTTTTTCGAGGTTTATACGCCCGATGGCGCGACCTGCAAGTGGGAGGGCTTCTGAGGATGTCGGTAATTCGCCTGCAAAAGGCCCCACTTAGCGGAAAAAATGATGCAATCGCGTCACTATTTTGCCGATTGCTACGCATGTGGTGTTCATTCAAAGATTTATGCGCTACCGTCCCTCAAGGTTACCTCCATGTAGCCTGTAACTCATCAATGGGAATGGTGCGACCAGTAGGTCGTATTGGGGTCATTGGAAACAGTAGGAGACAAGTATGTCTAATTCCATCAAAGCAGTTGTGGCTCTTAGCCTTTTCGTCGTTGTCGCAGCATGTGGCCAACAAGAAGAAGTTGTTTACGTTGAAGAACCAGTTATGGTTGAGCAACCAACAACTAAGTACTAAAATATCAACGGGGCGGGCTTTTTGGCCCGCTCCGTACTTCCCCACGACAGCATCTAACCCTTTGATTTCAGGAGGGAATTCATGCTAAAACATCGTGGCTTTCCAGGGCGACTGCCCGGAACCGATTTCCAATTTACAATCCGCAGACCGAACAAAAAAGGCATAACCGCCTTGGTTGCACGCGAACGTTATGCCGACCGACGCCCTGCTGACCGCAAGGCGGATGTCGGGTTTATGATGGCGCTTTGGTACCAGTTTGGGGATCAGCCGTTTGAGCGTGGCAACTTGGACGCGGGACGTCTGGCTTGGATGTTCGAGCGCGAAGTGATTCCTGCCGAAGACCCGTTTGATTCTGCAAGCTACGAGGCTTTGCTGAAAATCGACGAGCGTCGGGCGCGCGCGGCCTTTCCCGAAGCCTTTGAGGAGGAGTCGGCGTGAATTTGCCTGCGCTCTCAGCAATTTGGCAGGAAACTGCCCAAAACGGCGCAAGCGCAAGCAGGGGCTTTTCTGACGGCGAACTTTGGCACATGGTCACAGCCATAGCAGGTGTCTCCAGCAAGCCGTCTGCTTGTACGACTGACTACCGTTACCCTTCCCCTTCTAAGCGGTTCGGAACCTTTTGGTCCGGACCGCTTTTTTTCTGGCGGATAGCCCCGCGTTTTGAGCAAGGAATTGCCGAAAATCAGCGCCCCAAATCAGGGGATTCTCACGGGAATCTTATTCTGCTATGTCTGCCGACAATAAAAACAATTGTTGGAGGCACAAATCAATGCAAATCAAACATATGGCCATGGTTGCCATTCTCATCACGCCGCTCTCAGGTTGTTTGGACAACGATGTCCAACGGGCTGGTGCGGGCGCCGTTGCTGGGGCTGTTATCATGGAAGTTGCGGGCGGTAGCCTGCTCACCGGTGCGGTTATCGGCGCAGGCGCGGGTGCGCTGTGCGACGATGTTGGCGTATGCAACTAGACTAACACAGAACAATCGGGCCACGTTTCGGTCCATAGTTTATACAGTTAAGAAAACCACCGCGGGGGCCCCTTCGCGGTGGTTTTTTGTGTCTAACCCTCAGTCCGGCCTCACGCCGAACTTGAACCCTTTATCCACAAGATCCCCATGCGTTGCGGGTGAAATGTGATTGTCGAAACATAGGACCCTACCTTGCGCAAAAACGCAAATCAGGGTGCGGAAAACGGGCGCTGTAATAGCGCTGAATATTTGAGGAAGGCCTGTTAGATGTTCAAAAAGATACTGATTGCAAACCGAGGTGAAATTGCCTGTCGGGTGATCAAAACAGCCCGCAAAATGGGCATTGCCACCGTCGCGATTTATTCGGATGCCGATAAGAACGCGCTGCACGTCAAAATGGCGGATGAGGCGGTTCATATCGGCCCACCGCCAGCGAACCAATCCTATATTGTGATCGACAAGGTGATGGATGCGATCCGTCAAACAGGGGCCGAGGCCGTGCACCCCGGCTATGGTTTCCTGAGTGAAAACAAACTGTTCGCCGAAGCATTGGCGCGCGAAGGTGTGGCCTTTGTTGGGCCACCCGTTGGCGCGATCGAGAGCATGGGCGACAAAATCACCAGTAAGAAAATCGCCATTGAAGCCGGCGTCGCAACAGTGCCCGGTCATATGGACCTGATCGAAGACGCTGATGAGGCTGTGAAAATCAGTCGCGAAATCGGCTATCCGGTGATGCTCAAGGCCTCTGCAGGTGGTGGCGGCAAGGGCATGCGGATCGCGTGGAACGACAAGGAAGCCGTAGAAGGGTTTCAGAGTTCCAAAAACGAGGCCGCCGCCAGTTTCGGCGATGACCGTATTTTCATCGAGAAATTCATCACCCAACCACGGCACATTGAAATTCAGGTGCTGGCCGATGCCCATGGCAACGCGATCTATCTGGGTGAGCGCGAATGCTCAATCCAGCGCCGCCAGCAAAAAGTCATTGAAGAAGCGCCAAGCCCGTTTCTAGACGAAAAAACCCGCAAGAAAATGGGCGATCAGGCCGTCGCTTTGGCCCAAGCCGTGGGCTATACCAGTGCTGGTACGGTTGAATTCATCGTCGATGGCGACCGCAACTTTTATTTCCTAGAAATGAACACGCGTTTGCAGGTGGAACACCCTGTGACCGAGCTGATCACCGACGTTGATCTGGTCGAACAAATGATCCGCGTCGCGGATGGTGAAAAGCTGACCATGACCCAAAAAGACGTGAAATTGAACGGCTGGTCGATCGAAAGCCGGCTTTACGCCGAAGACCCTTACCGCGGTTTCCTACCCTCTATTGGTCGTTTGACGCGCTATCGCCCACCCGCCGAGGTATCTGATGCAACCCATGTTGTGCGCAACGACACTGGCGTCTTTGAAGGCGGCGAAATCTCGATGTATTACGATCCGATGATTGCCAAACTGTGCACATGGGCCCCAACCCGTGCCGAAGCAATCGACGGGATGCGCACGGCACTGGACAGCTTCGAAGTCGAGGGCATTGGCCACAATCTGCCGTTCCTATCCGCCGTGATGGACCACGAGAAATTCACCTCTGGCAACATGACCACAGCCTTTATCGAGGAAGAATTCCCCGACGGGTTTGACGGGGTCGACCTCCCTGATGATCTGCTGCGCCGCGTAGCGGCAGCCGCTGCTGCGATGTACAGGATGGCTGAAATCCGTCGCACACGGGTTTCTGGGCGCATGGACAACCACGAACGCAAAGTCGGTGTCGACTGGGTGGTGAGCCTGCAAGACCAGTCCTTCCCTGTAGTGATCGATGCCGACCCGATGGGCGCGAACATCGCCTTTGCAGACGGCACAAATTTACGGGTGTCTTCTGATTGGGAGCCTGGGCAGCCTTTGGCGACGCTAAATGTTGACGGAACGCCTTTGGTGATCAAAACGGGTAAAATTCCAGGTGGTTTTCGGATGCGGCTGCGCGGCGCTGATCTAAAAGTTTTCGTGCGCACACCGCGTCAGGCCGAATTGGCCCGATTGATGCCCGAAAAGATGCCGCCTGACACCTCAAAGCTTTTGTTGTGTCCAATGCCGGGGTTGATTGTGTCTGTCGCTGTTCAGGTCGGTGACGAAGTCCAAGAAGGCCAGACACTTTGCACCGTTGAAGCGATGAAAATGGAAAACATCCTGCGGGCTGAAAAGAAAACCGTAGTGACCAAAGTGAATGCAAGTGCCGGCGATAGTCTGGCCGTTGATGATGTGATCATGGAATTTGAATGAACGTTCAAACCAATATAAAGGGCAGGCGGTTGCGCAAGTTGTTTTGGACGTCCAAAACATTGTGTGCCGGCTGTCTGTGCATTGGTGGCGTGCCTGACAAAAGAAGGCTAACGGCGGTCACAGATTGTTGGGAAAAATCGTTCAAATTTGTCACAATTTCGGTGTGTTATCACAGTTTCATGGTGAAAAACGGCTTGAGTTTTCAAAGCGCGAGAAGCGTATATAATCCAGTGATATCAACGTATAATGGCGTATCGCTCGGAGTGATTAGTCGCGTTAACCACACCTCTGTGCAGCGGTTTATATCTGTTGTGTCAAAACTTATCGTCGTTAATCCTATGCTCACGGAGTCTGCCTAATGTTATCGCCAAGATATCATTTTCTGGCGGCAAAGGCTGCCATTATTGGCGGAGCACGGCATCTCATGGACGTTATTTTGCACATCGGTGCGCATCGTACCGGCACTACAACTTTGCAAAAATATCTCGAAAACAATCGGGATAACCTGAACAGTATGGGCACAGAATTTTGGGGCCCAAACCGGACGCGATCGGGGCTGTTCAGCGGTTTGGTTAAAAGACCTTGCAACATAAATCATGACGCCCTGCTTCGTGGCGCGCGCTCATCTGGATTAATCCAGATGGAGATTGGCCGTCTTGATATTTCTGGTGTTAAATCCCTGATTGTAAGCGAAGAAAACATGATTGGCGCAATGTGGGATAATTTGACTGTCGGGCAATTATATCCCGACGTGCAAGCGCGGATGGACAGGTTTGCAAATGCATTTGGTCTGCATTGTAAGCGTGTGACGATCTCGATTCGGTCCTATGATAAATACTGGGCGTCGGTGCTTAATTATATGGTCGAACGCGGGCGCAGAATGCCCGACGCACATGAATTGGACTATTTGGTAACGCAGCCACGTCGTTGGCGCGACGTCATTTGCGAAGTGGCATCAGTGTTTCCGCAAGCCGAAGTGTTGGTTTGGCCGTTTGAAGGCATGTTGGGTCAAGTGGATCATCAGTTGGCGCTGCTAAATGACGGGGCCGTGCCTGAACATATGCGGGGGCGGAACGATTGGCACAACGCGTCAGCCGGATGCGCCAAACTGCGTCAGATTTTGGTTGATCGTGGTAATCTGGCCAAAGCAAAGGCGATGCCGGATGATTACAGTCGCTGGCAACCATTTGGCGATCACCACATCGCTGCTTTTCAGGCTCAATACGACGAAGATATCGCATGGCTGCGCAGTGGTGCCGACGGCGTTGCGACATATGCAGAGAATTCAAACAACGGACCAGCAGGGACACACCTGCGGCCGTTGGAAACGGAAAGAGGACATTTCCATGACCGAGAAGACACCCAAGTGGGCTAAGCACACTGGGAAAGAGAGATGCAGGGGGGCGGCCAAGGGGTTGACTCGGCAACCAAGCGTCCAACGATGCGTGGAGCCGATCAGCACCACCAGTGAACGCTGTTTGCGATCAATCTGCATTGGTTTCGGTGTGCCAAGCGTGGCCTTTGGTGGCGGAGCATTACGCTCGTGGATGTAACGCTGCATCTGGGTGCACATCGCACTGGCACAACCACACTCCAGCGGTATTTGGAAACGCACCGCGATAAGTTGGCAGAAATGGGCACCGAGTTTTGGGGGCCAAAGCAGACGCGCTCAGGAATGTTTGATGGGCTTCACAAAAAACCAAATGCATTGACGCGCGAAGAGATTTTGCGTGGTGAACACTCTTGTGATCGAATTCGAAAGGCGTTGAACAGGCTCGAAGCACGTGGTGTTAAATCTGTGATCGTCAGTGAAGAAAACATGATCGGTTCGATGTGGGGAAACCTTACAAATGCCAGCCTCTATCAAGAACTGCATGGGCGATTGCTGCGATTTGTTGATGGGTTTGAGGGGCGCTGCAAACGGGTGGTTTTCGTGGTCCGATCCTACGAAGACTACTGGGCCTCGGTTCTGACCTTTCTGATTGAACGGGGGCGCGCAATTCCCAATATGCAGAAAATCAACAGCTTGGTCGCGCAGCCGCGGCGTTGGCGTACTATCCTAACCGAAATTTCCAGCATATTTCCATCAGCCGAATTGGTGGTTTGGTCGTTTGAAACGATGACGGGTCGGTTGCACGATCAACTGACCCTGCTTAGCGGCGGAACAGTCCCGTTCCAAAAGGACGGCCTTGGGGATTGGCACAATGCCTCAGTTGGGCGCTCGAAACTTCGGCAGGTGCTGATTGAGGGCGGACACAATGCTCTCGCAGCCAAAATCCCCGAAGGATCAACCCGCTGGCAACCCTATGATGCCCAGCAAATTGCTGAGTTCCAGAAACTTTATGCCCAAGACATTGCATGGCTGCGCGGTGGCGCGGATGGCATTGCAACATTTGAAGACAATCCACGGTGACGACGCGCAGGACAAACCTGCGGCCACTGAAAATATAAAGAGGACAAACAGATGACGACGCAAAAACAGACATGGGCCGCGCGCGCAGAAAAAGAACTGCGAGGGCGCAAACTGGACGAGCTGACATGGCAAACGCCCGAAGGCATCGACGTGCAACCGGTTTACACCGCTGAGGATGCCGAAGGGTTGGCCCATATGGGCAGCATGCCAGGAGAAGCGCCGTTCACACGCGGGCCGCGCAGCACCATGTACACCGGGCGGCCTTGGACCATTCGACAATACGCTGGGTTCTCGACCGCTGAGGAAAGCAACGCCTTTTATCGCCGCGCGCTGGCGGCGGGCCAGCAGGGGGTTTCAGTTGCCTTTGATCTGGCCACCCACCGCGGTTACGATTCTGATCATGATCGCGTGGTTGGCGATGTCGGCAAGGCGGGCGTCGCGATTGATTCTGTTGAAGATATGAAAATCCTGTTTAACGGTATCCCACTGGAAAAAGTGTCGGTCTCAATGACAATGAACGGTGCCGTCATTCCAGTTTTGGCCAGCTTTATTGTGGCGGGCGAAGAACAAGGCGTTGATCGCGCCGCTCTTTCAGGGACGATCCAGAACGATGTCCTCAAAGAATTTATGGTGCGCAACACCTATATTTATCCACCAGAACCCTCGATGCGCATCGTCAGTGACATTATCGAATTTACGTCAAAAAACATGCCGAAGTACAACTCAATCTCGATCTCGGGCTATCACATGCAAGAGGCCGGCGCGAACCTTGTGCAAGAGCTGGCCTTCACGCTGGCTGATGGGCGCGAATACGTGCGCGCCGCCATTGATCGGGGCATGGATGTGGATGCTTTTGCGGGGCGGTTGTCGTTCTTCTTTGCCATCGGCATGAACTTTTTCATGGAGGCGGCCAAGCTGCGCGCCGCCCGGTTCCTGTGGCATAAAATCATGTCTGAATTTAACCCAAAGGACGAAAAATCCACGATGTTGCGCACCCATTGTCAAACATCAGGCGTGTCCTTGCAGGAACAAGACCCCTACAACAATGTGGTGCGCACGGCCTATGAAGCCATGAGCGCGGTGCTGGGCGGCACCCAGTCCTTGCACACCAACGCCTTTGATGAGGCGATTGCCCTGCCAACCGATTTCTCGGCCCGCATCGCCCGCAACACGCAGCTGATTTTGCAGAATGAGACGGGTATAACCAAAGTGGTCGACCCGCTGGCCGGGTCATACTACGTCGAAAAAATGACGGCAGATATGGCGGACGAAGCCTGGAAAATCATCGAAGAAGTCGACGCTATGGGCGGCATGACCAAGGCCGTGGCCTCGGGGATGCCAAAACTGCGAATCGAGGAATCAGCGGCCCGTCGGCAAGCGGCGGTGGATCGTGGCGATGAGGTCGTTGTTGGGTTGAATAAATTCCGGCTGGAGGTTGAAGATGATATCGATATTCTGGACGTCGACAACGTGGCAGTGCGCGAAAATCAGGTTGCGCGTCTGAAAGATATCCGTGCCACACGCGACCAAGCGGCCTGCGACGCGGCCTTGAGCGCGTTGGAGGTGGCGGCGGCTTCTGGCAGGGGTAACTTGTTGGAAATTGCGATTGACGCGGCGCGGGCGCGGGCGACAGTAGGAGAGATCAGCATGGCGATGGAGAAAACGTTCGGGCGGCACCGCGCTGAGGTCAAAACCCTCGCAGGCGTATATGGTGCGGCCTATGAAGGTGACGAGGGCTTTGCAGCGATCCAGAAATCAGTTGAGGATTTCGCCACCGACGAGGGGCGTCGTCCACGGATGTTGGTGGTGAAAATGGGTCAGGACGGCCATGATCGCGGTGCCAAAGTGATTGCCACCGCTTTTGCTGACATCGGCTTTGATGTGGACGTCGGCCCGCTGTTCCAAACCCCAGAGGAGGCCGCACAAGACGCCGTCGACAATGACGTGCATGTGGTCGGGATTTCGTCGCAAGCCGCTGGACACAAAACGCTGGCCCCCAAGCTGGTTGAAGCATTGAAAGCCGCCGGTGCCGATGACATCATCGTCATTTGCGGCGGCGTCATTCCGCAGCAAGACTATGATTTCCTGTATAAAGCTGGCGTAAAGGCGATTTTTGGGCCCGGCACCAATATTCCCGAAGCAGCACAAGATATTTTGCGCATCCTTCGTGAAGACAAGGGATAAGAGGTATTAAGCGCTGCCGCGCGGGCAGATATTTGTGAAAAGAAGAAGGAACGAAATGTTAGAGTTGGATCACTTGGCCGTGGCAGCCGCAACGCTTAACGAAGGTGTCGCGGTCGTTGAGGAGGCTTTGGGCGTTTCTTTGGCGAGCGGCGGCGCGCACCCACTGATGGGCACCCACAACAGGTTGCTTGGGTTGGGGGACGTGTATCTGGAGGTGATTTCGATAGATCCAGATGCGCCAGCACCTGCCCATCCGCGCTGGTTTGATTTGGACAATTTCAGCGACGCGCCACGGTTGACCAACTGGATTTGCCGCACCGGTGACATGGCCGCGCAAATCGCGTCCAGCCCCAACGGTGTCGGGTCGCCTATTTCCTTAACGCGTGGCGATTTAAGCTGGCAGATGGCTGTGCCCGCGGATGGAAAACTGCCTTTTGATAACCTGTACCCAGCTTTGATCCAGTGGCATGGTACCGCGCATCCAGCCACACGCCTTCCTGATGTTGGCTGTCGATTGCAAGCGTTGGAGATTATCCATCCTGAGGCGCCAGCCATAAATGCAGCGCTGATGGGTACATTCAATGATCCGCGTGTCAGCATTTCTTATGGCAAGAACGCAGGGTACCGTGCTGAAATTCAGACCCCGCACGGGGTTCGTGTGTTGGGCTGAACCCAATTTCAAAAACTATTGAATACGTGACCTGACACTCGGTTAATTACCCGCTATCCTAGATTCATGTCATTGTGGACCCGTATAACTGACGCCCTGTCTGCCCTTACCCATGGTGAGGGCCTGTCCGAGGTGTTTGAGCGCCTTCGCACGCCGCCTGAGCAATCAGTCGGCTTTACCATTGCGGTGATCGCGCTGGGGGCCAAGATGGCCAAAGCAGACGGTTTGGTGACCCGCGATGAGGTGACAGCCTTTCGCGAAGTGTTCAATATTCCAATTGAGGAAGAGGCCAATGCGGCGCGGATTTTCAATATGGCACGCACTGATGTTGCGGGCTTTGAGGAATATGCGTTCCGGATCAAAGCAATGTTCGGCACTCGACGCGAGGCGCTTTGCGATCTTATGGAGGGGTTGTTTCATATCGCCTTGGCTGATGGTGAGTATCACCCGAATGAAAACGATTTTCTGGACCGGGTCGCACATATATTCGAGATGGAAAAACGCGAGTTTCGCGCCATGAAAGCGCAATTTGTCAAGGATGCCGTGCCGGATCCTTATGATGTATTGGGTGTTGCACCGGGCACTACGCTGGCAGATATTCAGGCCGCTTACCGCATGCTGGTGCGGGAAACCCATCCGGACCGCATGGCGGCAAGAGGGGTGCCTGAAGAGGCTGTAAAACTGGCCGAGGGGCGCTTGATGATGATTAACAATGCTTGGGATGAAATCCGTAAGGACGCAGCCTGATGCGGATCGCCACCTATAATATTGAATGGTTTGACAGTCTGTTTGACGAAGACGGGTTGCCGTTGCTGGATGGCGCTTGGTCGCGGCGGCGCGATGTAACGCGGGTGCAGCAGCTTGAGGCGATTGCAAAGATCCTCCAGACAATGAACGCCGACGCGATTATGATCATCGAGGCTCCGGACAGCAGTCGGCGGCGCAATGGCGACGTGGCGCTGGAGAATTTTGCCAAGCATTTTGGGCTGCGCACACGAAAGGCATTGCTGGGGTTTGAGAATGCTACTCAACAAGAGATTGCACTGCTTTACGATCCTGATATCGTCACTGCGATCCATGACCCCAAAGGCGAGCAAACAGGTAAAAAAGGCAGCGCGGATGCGCCGCGTTTTGATGGAGTTTTTCGGCGGGATTTGGATGTGGATGCGGCACCAGAATTGATCACATTCTCAAAACCTCCTCTGGAGGTGGCGTTGCAAACCACGACGGGTGCTGTGCTGCGATTGATTGGGGTGCATATCAAATCCAAAGCCCCACATGGTGCGCGTGGTAAAGTTGAAGTGATGCGCAAAGCGATTGAAAACCGGCGCAAGCAAATGGCGCAATGTATTTGGTTGCGACAGAGGGTTGAAACACATTTGGCCGCAGCGGATTCCGTCATGGTTTTGGGCGATTTTAACGATGGTCCCGGCCTGGATGAATATGAAAAGCTGTTTGGTCGTTCAAGCGTTGAAATTGTGCTGGGAGAAGACGGTGAAAACTGCCTGTTTGACCCGCACGCTGAAATGATTTTGAGCCGAAAAATGGGGGCGAAGCCCGCCAGTTCGCGCTTCTACATCAAACGGGAAAAGCGTTTTTTGTCGGTGCTTCTTGACTATATTATGGTGTCGAATGATCTGAAGTTGCGCGGGCCGACATGGCGAATATGGCATCCTTTTGAGGATCCCGAGTGTTATGAAGTCCCCGCGTTGCGAGACGCCTTGCTTACGGCATCCGACCATTTCCCCGTGACGATTGATCTCGAACTGTGACCTTATAATTGGGCGCGAGATGCCCTATATATGTGGCATGAAACAGACTACTGCATTTACCCTCGCCGTTTTTATGTCCCTTTCGCCTGCGTTTGCGGGCAGCGAAGAGAGCACGGAAAAGGGAGAGATGGGCGATGGACTGAACCTGATAGAGGAAGGGGCCAAACTGCTTTTGCGTGGGTTGATGAGCGAAATGGAGCCCGCCTTGAATGAATTGCAAGGATTGGCTGACCAGATGGGACCTGCGTTTGAAGATTTGCAGGGGATGATCGGTGATTATACCAATTACCACGTGCCTGAAATCTTGCCCAATGGCGACATAATCATTCGACGTAAAATACCCCTGCGGATTGAGCCGAAAGGCAATGAAGAGATTGAACTTTAAGTGCGACATTTATAGGGGCAGAACGTTTTCTTTGAAAGAAAACGAGCAAAATCTTTCAAAGATTTTGATGCGGTATCTAGCCTCAGCTTTGTTTTTTCAAATTCATCACTTTGGTTTCGGCGCCCAAACTCCGTGCAAGTGAATTGAACCGCGATTGAGCAACTTCGCCAAAGAGGCCACGCCCCTTTTCATTCAGGCGCAATTCCAACTGTTTTTTCTTGGGAAACAGCCGCAATTCTGCAATGCTTGAAAGAGTATCGACCGACAGCATCGCTCCAAAACGCATGGCTTTGCCCAATACTTCAGCGTCCATAGCGTCTTTTTCTGATAGCAATCCCACCATCGGTTCGAACCTCGTGCCCTGGCGGCTGTTTTTATAACGATGCAACAGAGCGAGGCCCAAGAATACCCGTTCACGATGGCGCAAGCCGCCCAGGTTGGCGCGCGTGGCGTTATCAAAACACACCTCAGCCCGATAGTCTGGATGCGCGCGCCATGTCACGTCATGTAATAGACAGGCGGCCAAAATCAGTCGTTTTCGGTCAGAATTGGCGGATTTGAACAGTGGCATTATGAAATGAAACAACCCTTTGCCAAAGCCTGGCCAGCGGGCATCTTTGTTCTCAGAAAAACGGCAGGCTTCAATCAGCGGGTCACGGTTGCGCAATTTTTGTGGCATCTGTTCGTACAGCATGCCTTCACGGATGCCATAGCTCGAGATCGCGATTTCGCGCGGTTTGAAGGTGCGCACCAGGCGTTTCAATACCTCACAGGCCACGGGCACCAATGCCATTCGGGCCTGTGACGTACCGGTCTTGCTGCGTAAACCATCCAGATCGTTTTGGTTGATCCATTTGACGGTTTGCATCACGGATTTGGGCGTCATTCGGTATTCGTGCAGGACTGTCAGCGGATAGCCACGACGTAACATGTCCAGTCGTGCAATCGCGCGCCATGATCCGCCGACCAAAAATAGACGTTTCGGCGTGACCGGAATTTGCGCGTGTAGATCTTCTAAGATGGTGCTGATGTGTTTCTTCAACCCCTTTTTGCCGCCGGAAATACCGCTCAATTTCAGCGGCCCTAGCGGTGAGGTTAAGCGTCGCCCAACGCGCCCATTCGCAACTTCAGCCAACTCCATGGATGAGCCACCGATGTCACAGACCAGCCCGTTGGCGGTGGGCCAGCCCAGTAAAACGCCTTGGGCGGACAGTCGGGCTTCTTCCTCGCCGTCGATTACGTAAATCTTTAGACCGGTTTCGCGCAACACCTCGGCGCAGAAATCTGGCCCATCAAGGGCGTCGCGCACCGCCGCAGTCGCGACCGCTGTTAAGGGGGGGATGCCCATGCTCTCGGCCAGCAGTTGAAAACGACGGATCGCGGCAACGGCACGTTTGCGGCCTTTGGGATTTAAGTGACCCGTTTCAGGTAATCCTGCCCCCAACGCACACATGATTTTTTCGTTGTAAAAATAAGCGGGGCTACGCGCGGCGCCATCGAATACCACCAACCGAACCGAGTTGGATCCAACATCAACAACTCCAACCCGTGCCAAAGCCCGCGAAGTGGGATCATCAAACAGCGGGCGGCCAAACGGCCCCCAATCGTCAGTTGTTGCGTTCACCGAGTCGTTCCCTATGCATTGTGCCCATTTTGCCGCTCCAAAGGCCGTGCCGTCAATCTCTGGTGTGTGTCAATTCCGGCACATCACCTGCCCCTACCTTGCCACGGCCTGAAAGAGACGGGTTTTCCATAAAGAAACGGTGACAATTGAACGGTTGCGCATCGGGCGTGGCTTTGGGGCGCAGATAGCTGCCGTCGGCCGTTAGAACCCAACTTTGCGCCTCATCCGCCAGGTTTGCCGCCATGATCTGCCCCATGATCTGGGCTTTGACCGTGGCATTTGTGGCTTCGATCAGGGTTTCAACCCGCCGATCTAGGTTGCGGCCCATCCAATCGGCGGATGAGAAATACACTTTGGCCTTTTTAGCTGGTAGCCCATGACCGTTGCCAAAACAGACGATGCGGGAATGTTCCAAAAATCGCCCGACAATTGATTTGACGCGGATGTTTTCGGACAGGCCTTTGATTCCAGGGCGCAATCCACAAATACCGCGTAAAACTAGATTGATCTTCACACCCGCCTCGGAAGCCGCATAAAGCGCGTCGATAACAGAGGGATCAACCAGCGAATTCAGCTTGGCCCAGATTTCAGCAGGCTTGCCTGCGCGGGCAAAATCGGCCTCGCGTTGGATGTTATCAATTAGGGTGGTTTTCAGGTTCAGCGGTGCAATCGACAGGTTTTCCAACCCGTCGGGCTGGGCCGATCCAGAGAGATAGTTGAACACTTTGGTGGCGTCGCGTCCCAAAGCTTCGTTGCAGGTGAACAACGACAGATCCGTATAAATACGGGCGGTGATCGGGTGGTAATTTCCGGTGCCAAAGTGGGTATAGGTCACCAGCTTGGCCCCCTCGCGCCGCACCACGATGCTGATTTTGGCGTGGGTTTTATAATCCAAAAACCCGTAGACCACATGCGCGCCTGAACGCTCAAGCCGCCGAGATTGGCGAATGTTTGCAGCCTCGTCAAAGCGCGCCTTTAGCTCAACCAACGCGGTGACAGATTTGCCGGCGTCCGCCGCCTCGCACAGGGCCGACACGATCGGAGAATTGCGCGACGTGCGGTAAAACGTCTGTTTGATCGCCACCACATCAGGGTCCCGCGCGGCCTGTTCCAAAAACCGCACGACGGTGTCAAAGGTCTCGTAGGGGTGGTGCAACAACAAGTCTTTTTGCCGGATCGCAGCGAACATATCGCCCTCAAAATCCAACACCCGCTCGGGCATACGTGGTTTGAATTTGGGCCAAAGCAAATCGGGTCGCGCATCGGTCACCAGTTCAGACAAGTCCGTAAGGCCGAGCATCCCGTCAATCTCAACCACTTCGTGGTCCTCAACGTGCAATTCGCGCACAATAAGACGTCGTAAGCCCGACGGCGCATCAGCCGAGATTTTCAACCGCACCACATCGCCACGACGGCGGCGTTTCAGGGCGACTTCAAATTCCCGTACAAGGTCTTCGGCCTCGTCTTCGACCTCAAGGTCGCTGTTGCGCAGCACCCGAAAGGCACAGCTGCCTTTGGCGGTATAGCCCGGAAACAAAGCATCCAGATGCAGCAACAGCAATTCTTCCATCGGCAAAAACCGTTGCGCACCGCCATCGGAGGGCAGCGCAATAAACCGATTTATCTGCTGGGGGATCGGCAACAGCGCTTGCAACGGACGCTTGTCGGATAGGCGTTCCAGTTTTAGCGCCAGCGAGAACCCTTCATTTGGGATAAATGGGAACGGGTGGGCTGGATCAATTGCCAGCGGTGAAAGCACCGGAAACACTTGGGTCAGGAAAAATTTTTCAACGAACGCTTTGTCCGCATCTGTCAGGTTTTTGGTGACCAAAAGGGTGATGTCTTGCGCCGTCAGCTCTCCATGCAAGATGTCCCAGACACGTTGCTGTTCTTGCAGCAAATTACGTGCATCCGCGTTGATCAACACCAATTGCTGGGCAGGGCTTAGCCCATCGATAGACGGGGCGCTGTTGCCAGCGTCTGCCAGTTCCTGCAGGCCGGCCACCCGAACGGTGAAAAATTCATCTAGATTTGTGGCCGAAATCGACAGGAACCGCAGGCGTTCCAACAAAGGTACACGAAGGTTCTCGGCCTCTTCCAACACGCGCCAGTTAAAGGCCAACCACGACATTTCACGGTTGAAAAACCGCTTTGGGCCAGAGCAATCTGCATCCGGCAATGTGGTGGCTGCCTCGAACGGGGCTTTTAGGAAATTGGCTTGGGTCATTTGGGCGCTGTATCGTTGGGAGAGATGGGGCCGTTATGCCGTGTTTTTGTCCCAATTGTCCAGCACTTGCGCGGCAATGCCGATGCTAACCGCGCGGCGTTCGCTGAGCGCTGTTTTGTCCAACGTCGCCACAAGCGCACCCGCGGCATCGAATGAGCGCTCCATGCGTTTGATCAAATAGGCGATCAACTTTGGTTGCACCTCAATCTGGCGGTCTGCAAACAGTTTGATCAACACCGCATTGAGCAGGGCATCATCAGGGGCAGGTAGCGCGGTGACTATTGTGGCGCTCATCCGGCTTTGCAAATCGGGCAGTGACATGGCCCAGTGGTTTGGGGCAAGATCAGCGGTCAGCAACAGCGGGGTGCCAGTTTCACGCATCAGATTATACAGGTGAAACAGGGCTTCTTGGGCAGCTGGATTTTGGGCAATTTGGCGGCAGTCCTCAATGGCGGCGGGGCGGCTTGCGAGCGTCGGAATATCGGCGCGGGTCAGGGTCTGTGCGGCAATGACTGTGGCCCCTGTATCGGCCGCCCAAACCTGCGTCAGATGGGTTTTTCCAGATCCGGCAGGGCCGATCAGCACGAGTTTGGCGTCCGGCCATTTCGGCCAATCCTCAAGCATTTTGACGGCCAGTGCATTTGTTGGCGATATGAAAAAATCATCTCGCCCCAGCGCCGTTTTCACGGGCAGATCAAAGGTCATTTGCTCGGACATATCAGTCTTCTTTTGATGTGCTGGCGTCAAGGTTGGTGCCAGAAACCCCTTTGAACAAGCGCCCGCCTTGATATTGACCAATGCCAAACCGGATCAACACGCCAATAATCGCCGCCACAGGCACCGCCACCAACATACCGACAAATCCAAACAAAGTGCCAAACACCGACAGGGCAAACATCAGCCAGACCGGGTGCAAGCCGACGCTGTTGCCGACCAGTTTGGGCGTGATCACATTGCCTTCCAAGGCTTGGCCGACAGCAAAAACGCCCGCCACCAGCCCCAGCGAAACCCAATCGCCCCAAAACTGGAACAGGCCCAGCCCAATAGCCAGCGCCCCACCGATCAGAGCGCCGATATAGGGGATGAAGGTGATCAACCCGGCAAAGGCCCCAACCAGCAGGCCAAATTGCAACCCAACCAGCATCAAACCAATGGCGTAGAAAACGCCCATGGTCAGGCAAACAGTGCCTTGGCCACGGATGAATGACGACAGCGTTCTGTCCACCTCGGCCGCGATTTGACGCACGACGGGAGCGTGATCAAGCGGTAGAAAGCTGTCTATTTTGGCGACCATATTGTCCCAGTCCAGCAACATGTAAAACGCCACCACTGGCACGATCACCATCAACAAAACGATGTTCAACAGGCTCATGGCTGACGACAAAACGGTGTTCACCAGTTCGCCACCCTTGGATTGGATCGCTTGGCCAAGGCCATCTAGCGTTTGGCGCAGGTTTGAATCAGCGTCCATCAGCGCTGGAAAACGATCTGTTAGAAAGTTTTGCAGTTTGGACAGTATTTCAGGGGCCGAATTGACCAAGGAAATGGTCTGTTCAACCAGCGTTGGAACGATCAGCAGCGCGACCAAAACGAACAGGATCAGCGCAAAAACAGTTATCACCACCGTGGCCAGTACCCGCGATAACCCCATGGTTTCCAGACGGTCCGCGACCGGATCCAGAAAATAAGCAATCGCCCCGCCCAACACAAAGGGCAAGATCACATCGCCTAAAAACCACAGCACCACCAGCAACACGGCTGTGATGATGCCCCAGTATTTGGTCTGTTCTTGAACGGGTAGGGCCATGATTGCTCCTGTTTTCCTAGCCACTTTTTGACCTAAGCGGCAGTTTGTTGCAAGGGGGCAGCTTGCATGGGTTCTTGTCTGGCCCCGCAGGATCGCCTAAACGAAGCGATAACAGACATAAGTTTCTCGAAAAAAGGTCCTCCAGATGCGTCTAAGCCGTTATTTTCTGCCCGTTCTAAAAGAAAACCCAGCCGACGCGAAAATCGTCTCGCACCGCTATATGTTGCGGGCTGGTATGATCAAACAGGCCAGTGCCGGAATTTATTCGTGGCTGCCTTTGGGCCTGAAAGTGCTGCGCAATATTGAGCGGATCGTGAACGAGGAACAGGCCCGCGCTGGCCATATTCCGGTTCTGATGCCAACCATGCAATCGGCTGATCTATGGCGTGAAAGCGGACGCTACGATGACTATGGTGCTGAAATGCTGCGGATTTCCGACCGTCACGGCCGTGATATGCTCTATGGTCCAACCAACGAAGAACAAATCACCGACATTTTCCGCAGCCATGTGAACAGTTACAAAAACCTGCCGCTGACGCTCTATCAGATCCAGTGGAAGTTCCGCGACGAAGTCCGTCCGCGTTTTGGCGTGATGCGGGGCCGCGAATTTTTGATGAAGGATGGCTATAACTTCGACATCGACTATGACGCTGCCATCCATGCCTATAACCGCCACATGGTCAGCTACCTGCGCACCTATGAGCGCATGGGCCTGCAGGCCATTCCAATGCGGGCTGATTCCGGCCCCATTGGCGGCGAAGACACCCATGAATTTTTGGTGCTGGCGGAAACGGGCGAATCCGAAGTGTTCTATGACAGCGCGATTTTGGACATGAGGTTCGGCGACCGCGACGTGGATTTCGACAATGTCGAAGAATGCGCAAGCATCGCCAAAGATTGGACCACGCCCTACGCGCGGACCGACGAAACCCACGATGAGGCGCTGTTTAACGAGGTCCCAGAAGAGCGGCGCAAAACGTCGCGTGGCATCGAGGTCGGGCAGATATTCTATTTCGGCACCAAATATTCCGAAGCAATGGGAGCCAATGTGGTCACGGATACAGGCGATCGTGTGCCAGTTCACATGGGCAGCCACGGCATCGGCGTGTCGCGTCTGCTGGGCGCCATCATAGAGGCCAGCCACGACGACAAAGGCATCATTTGGCCCGAAGGTGTGACGCCGTTCCATTGCGGAATCATCAACCTGAAACAGGGTGACGACCAAGCCGACGCGGCCTGCGAAGGGCTATATGCCGCGCTGACCGCTGCGGGGCTTGAGCCACTTTATGATGATCGCAACGAGCGCGCAGGCGGCAAATTCGCCTCGATGGACCTGATCGGCCTGCCATGGCGCATCACGGTCGGCCCGCGTGGGCTGAAAAACGGTGTGGTTGAATTGACCAGCCGTAAAACGGGCGAAAGCGTTGAGATGCCGCCAGAAGAGGCCATCGCCAAAGTGGTCGCGATTTACGCAGCCCTTTGAATGGATGGTGGCAAAGCGGGACTTACTTGCCATTCACTGCCTTTCGACAAACACCGCGTCCGAACCGAGGGGTGGGCGAGAAGCGCCCGCCCCGTGGGGGCGGTTCGGACGCTGCCAAAGCTGTGCTTTGGCAATAGAGTCAATCCAGAAGGGGGTCGCTTTAAGATCGAAGCGGTCATCCGAGTTTTTAGTCAGAGCATATCAGCGAACAAAGGGGCAATGGCGGCTGTGCGGACAAAGTTACCGTTCAAATACTTAGCAAATCAAGGGACCGAAATCTAAAACGTCGTCAAAATCTAACCGATAATCTAGCTTCTGCTTTGGACAAAGTGTCGCTCCATTTCGCAAAATATGAATATCTACCAACGTAGTTTGGTCGCTATTTGGGGTGCGGATAACGAAGTATTTCGGTTCCTCTTCGGGCGAAAAAGGAACTGCCGGAAATGAGCCGTCGTAGGGTGTAACTTTGACAGAAAGTGCTAGTTCGTAGGCCTCAATGGCTTCCCCAAGTGTTTCTGCCTTAGTGATAACGGGTTTGCCCGCAACGCGCACCCACTCCGTATCGTCCGCATTTCTTTCCTGCGTAAACTTGGGGGTTGTCGGCCCGAACAATTTAGGCATTCGATAATTCCTTCCGTGACCACATTCTCGAATTGATAGGCTTTGGAGGTCGTGCCATCAAGCGAATACGCGCTCGGTCGAAATGGGCTCACTGCTGCCGTTCGCTGTAATTTGCTCTTATGACATCTCTGCGGGACAAAAAAACACTTAACGAAACCCCAACCCCAATCCGGCGTGTGTTTGCGTAAACGAGGGTTTTGGGCTCCAGCGAGATGTTCGCCAAAGATCGAACCCGTTGAAAAAATGAAAGTTTGAGCCCAAACGCCCTAATTCTCGTTTAACACCGCGATAATCTGGGCTTGCACCTCTTCCGGCTGCGCTTCAATCGCGTCCATCACGCGGTGCAATTCGCCTCGCACCCCGTGCAGTTGATCAATCAATGACAGCACCACGCCCAAGGCGTCTTCCTTTAGGTCAAACTGTTCCGTCAGATCGCAAATCAGCTCGATCCGCGCCAGGTCGGCAACGGTAAACACCGGTCCCGCTTCGGATTGGGTCGGGAACAGGAATTCATGTTTCACATAGGTGGTCAGCCGTGCGCGGGTCAGGCGGGTGACAGTGGTGATGGTCTCTTGCTCGGAATAATAACGGATCATGACGACATCCCTTCGCGTGGATCATAGCCATGATCCTTGCGCCATTCCTGTATGAAGTCAGACAGGTCGGCATCGATTTCCGGCGGCATGACAATGCGCAACTCAACTCGTTGATCGCCCGCTGTTTGGCCAGCCCGCTTAACCCCGCGCCCCTTTAGGCGCAAAGTTTGGCCGCTGTTGGCCCCCTTTGGAATGGTCAGGTTGACCGAGCCCGCGATCGTCGGTGTAGCGATCTTGCCGCCCAAAACTGCCTCATCCAAGGTGATCGGCAGCACGACTAAAATGTCGTCACCTTCGCGGGTAAACACCTTATGTGACAACACACTGATGGTCACATAGGCGTCTCCACGCGCGCCTTTACCCTGACCCGCAGCGCCCTTGCCACGCAGCCGAATAGTCTGCCCATCACCGGTGCCCACAGGGATCGCAACTTCGAGATTATCGCCCGATGGCAGGGTGATGCGTTTCTTGCCGCCTTGGACGGCCTCCATAAAGCTGACTTCAAGCGTAAAGCGTGCATCAGCCCCGCGTGCATCGAACCCAGCATGGGCAGATTGCGCTTGGCGTTGGCGCAGAATATCGGCGAAAACATCCGACATATCGCCAAAATCCTCATAGCCGCGCGAGGATTGCGAGCCATGACCCGGTTGCCCCGCGTAATCACGATAGAACTTGCGTTCGGGCTGTTTTTCCGTCCCCGAGGCGTCAATCTCGCCGGCATCAAAACGGCGACGCTGTTTTGGGTCTTTGAGAAAATCATAGGCATTTGAGGCGGCTTTGAATTTAGCTTCGGCCTTGCGATCCCCTGGATTGAGGTCCGGATGGCTGTCGCGGGCGATTTTGCGATAGGCCTTTTTGATTTCGGCATCACTGGCTGTCTTGGACAGGCCAAGGGCGGCATATGGGTCTGTGCTCATTGAGGTGTGCTCCGGTTGCTCCGGTGAATATGTGTTGTTGCCAACATAATCACAACCTGAACAAATTAAAGGCGTCGGCGCGGTGTAGAGTGCCCCAAACGCAAATAAAGCGCCCGTTGTTATAACGCGCGCTTTATTTAATTCGATATCAGCCGATTTGGACTGATGCCTCGATCAGCCAGGCCGGCAACTTAGCCTTGTAGCATCGGCTTACACTTGCGTGGTGCTGTAGGCAGGCCAACGTTTTGTGGGTTCACAATCAGGTGCCACGTTGGCGCATAACCAGGGGCCTGTGCGCGTGAATAGGAACATCCGTTTGACAAAGTCTGCCATTGGCCATCATTGCTGAGGCGACCATTTTCTACAGAACTGGTACTGATCCGCAGGTTGTTGTTCTTTTGGTCAGCATTTGCTGTTTGCGCAAATCCGGCAGACAATGCGAGTGCTGAAAGAAGTGTAAGCGTTTTGGTGTTAAACCGTGTCATCGTATTATCCCTAATAAATGAGCGTCCAGCATGCAGCCGCCAGACCTTTGATGAGAAACTACTAGATTTGAAATATGGAGTCATTATGGCAGAGGTGTGGAATTACCAAGTCAGGCCTGTTTAGGCGCTTCTTTGCGACTTTCGACTTTCATCGGCGTTTATCCGCTTTTATTGAGGTTTTGAGGTAAATTTTCAACATCAGTTGGGGCAAGGCGGATGAGCATTTGGCATCCGCTGCCAAGGCTGGTATCGCAGGCTTGACCCGACCAGCGGATAGCGTCAAAATCCGGCAAAACAATAATCAGGAGCAGACCCGTGGCAGGCCAGACAGCCCCTTTCGCACGCTTTGAATGGATGATTGCGTGGCGCTACCTTCGCGCCAAACGCGCCGAGGGCGGTGTCAGCATCATGACGTGGATCTCTTTGGTCGGCATCACGCTGGCGGTGGCCGCATTGATCATAACGCTGGCGGTTCGGGCCGGGTTTCGCGCTGAATTCGTCGATACAATTTTGGGCGCGAATGCCCACGTGACGGTCTATAATTCGATCACCGTGAATGACGCAGGGGCAACAACGCGGGTGATGGATGACTACGCCGAGCGGGCCGATGCGATCCGCGCCATTCCTGGCGTCACACGGGTCGCGCCCTTGATCAAAGGCCAAGTGATGGCCAACAACCGTGCCGCCAACACCGGCGCGCAGGTGTTTGGCATTTCGCTGGCAGATTTAAAGACCATCCCGCGAATTGCTTCGGCTGACAGAGCACTCGGTGATATAGACCAATTCGGCAATGGGGTCGCGATCGGCCAAGGCATCGCCAACTCTTTGGGGTTGGGCATCGGTGACAAAATCAAACTGATTTCGCCCAATGGCACCAAAACCGCCTTTGGGGTCAGCCCTCGGGTTAAGGTCTATGATGTCACCTATATTTTCTCAGTGGGGCGTTATGACATCGACAACATCCGCATCTATATGCCGTTCCTAGAGGCCCAGAGCTTCTTCAACCGCGAAGGTGTGGTGGACGAACTTGAAGTCATGGTCGCCGAGCCTGAAAAGGTTGACGAGATGACGTTGGACTTGCTGCGGGCGGGGGGCGATCGCACGGTGCTTTGGACATGGCGTGACGCGTCAGGGTCTTTCCTGCGAGCGCTGACGGTCGAGGACAACGTGATGTTCGTGCTGATGACGGTGCTGGTGTTGATCGCCTCGATGAACATCATCTCGGGCCTTGTGATGCTGGTGAAAAACAAGGGCCGCGACATCGGAATTCTACGCACTATGGGTCTGTCCGAGGGTTCGGTCTTGCGTGTCTTTTTTATATGCGGCGCCTTAACGGGGCTGATTGGCACCATTTTGGGCGTCATCATCGGTTGCCTGTTTGCGCTCTATTTTGACTCGATATTGGCCTTTGTTTCAGGCGCCTCTGGGGGGCAGGTTTGGGATGCCTCGGTGCGTGGCATCTACAAACTGCCCGCCAAATTACAGCTGAACGACGTGCTGTCAGCGATTGGCCTCTCATTGGGCCTGTCGTTCATCGTCACCATCTTTCCGGCGCGGCGCGCGGCCCGTATGAACCCTGTCGAGGCACTGCGTTATGAGTAAACCCATGTTGGAACTAAGCGGCATCACCAAGGCCTATAACCGAGGCAAGCCAAACGAAATTGCGGTTTTGCGCGGAGCTGACCTGACGCTGGCCGCAGGCGAAGTCGTGGCGCTGGTCGCCCCCTCAGGTGCGGGCAAGTCAACCCTGCTGCACATCGCCGGATTGCTGGACACGGCCGACGCCGGATCAGTGCAGATCGATGGCGTTGACATGACCGGACGATCCGACCGCAAACGCACCAAGGTGCGCCGAAACGGGGTCGGGTTCATCTATCAGTTCCACCACTTGTTGCCGGAATTTTCCGCCGTTGAGAACATCGTTCTGCCGCAACTCGCCAACGGCGTGACCCAAGGCGTGGCCGAAAAACATGCGCTTGCCTTGTTGGAAACCGTCGGTGTCGCCAGCCGCGCCGACCACCGGCCCGCAGCCCTGTCAGGCGGCGAACAACAGCGCGTGGCGTTCTGCCGTGCCTTGGCGAATGAACCCAAAGTCCTGCTGGCGGACGAGCCAACCGGCAACCTCGACCCTGCGACCTCGGACCAAGTGTTCGGGGCCTTGATGGGCTTGGCCCGCGACACGGGATTGTCGGCGCTGATTGCCACGCATAACATGGAATTGGCCGCGAAAATGGACCGTATCTTGCGGTTGGAAAACGGCGTGTTGGTGGCCGGCTAAGGCCGCAACAAAAACGGCAACAAGCTCGGGATCATCCCGCCCACCAGCAACCCAACCAACGCGGCCATCAAGATTTTAGACTTGGCCGCCCGCCCATCCATACCCGCCGCCCGACAGATCAAACCTGTGAGCGCGCCAACAAGGATCGCAACGGGGACGCCGGTTAGGAACATGGATACGTCATCAATGAGACGAACTTTTCGAGAGTTTGCATGTTAAAACAGTTTGTATTCTACACTCTAGGTTCATCAATGATCCGGTCGCAAGTCTCGACGAATAAGGCGACATCCCTCAAGCGGCTTTTAACATCGTCTAATGATATTGTTTTAGGTTTACTGTGGGAATTTAGGTGGGCGGCATGAACAATTTCGTTTCTGAAATCTGCCATCGTATTAAGTCTTTTCCCCAAGTTTGTTCTACGCGCCCTAGAATGCACACGCCCTGTAAGTCCTTTGAGTTCGACTGCTCCGAATAATGTGTCAATTGCGCTCGTTCGTTGTGTGGTTAAATGTGAAAGTGAACGTTCGAGAAGTGTCCTTATCCTTCGAAATGGACGCTCCATCATGGAAAGTTCCAAAGCCATTTTCGTATTAAGGCCCGCTTTTTCAAGCATATTCAGCAATTCCTTAGAAGGATCATGGTGCTTCAGGAAAGGAACAAGCGCGTCGCAAAATTTGTGCGTAAAATAGCTGTCACAACCAGCCATGCCGAGTACTACGGCTGACCGCAATAGATCATCTAATTCTGTGAGATCGGGCTCGCTTTCATAAAGTGTAATAAGAGCTTCTGCTCGCACGATAGTTTTTTTAAAATTTGTAATAGGTTTGTTCAATGCTTATCCCCTCTAAACATCCAAATCCTCAACAAATTCCGCATGTTCCTGAATATACTGGAACCGCATCTCGGGTTTTTTGCCCATCAAACGCTCCACCAAATCCGCCGTATCACCGGGAGTATCTTCCTCGATTGTCACGCGGATCAGGGTGCGGCTTTCGGGGTTCATCGTGGTGTCTTTCAAATCTTTGGCATCCATTTCGCCCAAGCCCTTAAAGCGCGAAACGTCAATTTTGCCTTTGCCGCCGATGCCTTTTTCCATCCACGCGGCTTTTTCGGCCTCGTCAATACAGTACACCCGTTTGGCGCCTTGGGTTAAGCGAAACAGCGGCGGGCAGGCCAGATACAGGTGGCCCGCGTCGATCATCGGGCGCATTTGGGTGAAGAAAAACGTCATCAACAGCGCCGCAATGTGGGCCCCGTCGACATCCGCATCGGTCATGATGATGACCTTTTCATAGCGCAAATCTTCGACGTTGAACCGCGATCCCAGACCAACGCCCAAGGCTTGGGCCAGATCATTAATTTCGTTGTTGGTGCCAATTTTGCTAGACGCCGCGCCCAAAACATTAAGGATTTTACCGCGCAGCGGCAGCAAGGCTTGGGTCTTGCGGTTACGGGCCATTTTGGCCGAGCCGCCCGCAGAGTCGCCCTCCACGATGAACAACTCCGTGCCCTCGCGGGTTTTGCTGGAACAATCCGTCAGCTTGCCCGGCAGGCGCAGCTTCTTGGTCGCGGTCTTGCGCTGGGTCTCTTTTTCGGCGCGGCGTTTCAGGCGTTCTTCGGCCCGCAGCACCAGATAATCAAGGATCGCGCCTGCCGATTTGGTATCCGCCGCCAGCCAGTTGTCAAAATGGTCGCGCACCGAATTTTCGACCATCTTCTGGGCGGTCTCGTTGGACAGCCGATCCTTGGTTTGGCCAACAAAGCTGGGGTCACGAATAAAGATCGAGATCAGCGCAATGCCGCCCGTCGTCAAGTCATCCCGAACGATGCTCGCGGCCTTTTTGTTGCCAACCAATTCGCCGTAGGCACGGATGCCTTTCAGCAGGGCGGCCCAAAAACCGCTCTCGTGGGTGCCGCCTTCGCGGGTCGGGACGGTGTTACAATAGCTTTGGATGAACCCATCACGCACGGGGGTCCAGTTGATGGCCCATTCGACCGATCCTGGTTCGCTGAATTTCTCACCAAACTCGACTTTGCCTGAAAATGGCGCATCCGCGTAAACGACGGCGTCGCCCAGAACTTCGCCCAGATATTCGGCTAGCCCGCCGGGGTAGTGGAACTTGGCTTCCATCGGCATTTCGCCGTCAGCAATAGCCGTTTTCCAACGGATTTCGACGCCCGAAAACAAGAACGCTTTGGATTTGACCAGATCATACAGGCGCGCAGGTTTGAATTTTAGCGCGCCGAAAATTTCGGGATCAGGGTGAAAGGTCACGGTGGTGCCGCGCCGATTGGGGGCTGCTCCGATTTCCTCAAGCTTGCCCAGTGGCAGGCCCCGTGAAAACCGCTGTTGGTACAATTTGCGATCGCGGGCAACCTCGACCACCATACTGTCGGACAAGGCGTTCACAACGGATGAGCCAACGCCGTTCAGACCGCCCGATGTGGCATAGCTGTCGCCGGAAAATTTACCGCCTGCGTGTAGTGTACACAAAATCACCTCAAGCGCGGATTTGTCTGGGAACTTTGGATGCGGATCAATCGGGATGCCGCGGCCATTGTCACGCACGGTGACAGAATAATCGTCATGCAGCTCAATCTCGATGCGGTTGGCGTGGCCCGCCACAGCCTCATCCATCGAGTTGTCCAACACCTCGGCCACCAGATGGTGCAACGCACGGCTATCGGTGCCGCCAATATACATGCCCGGACGTTTGCGCACGGGTTCCAGCCCTTCAAGCACTTCGATCGAGGAGGCGTCATAGGCTTTGTCAGGCTGTTGGCCCGAAAGAAGGTCATCTGCGGACATGTTTGGCTGCTCTTAGTTTGTTATTGATTGGCTGATAGCATACGCGAGTAGCGGGCTCGGGAAAAGGCTTATTGAAATGAAGATGCGCAGTTTGTTGGTGATTATTCTTGGTTTTGTGTTGAACGGGCAGGGGGCCATGGCCGATCCGAATGCAACAGGCGTGGAAGACGGCCAGTTGTCGGCCAAGGTGCAGGGGGTTGAAACGCAGTGGTTCGAAGATTTTTTCGCGTGGTTGCGCAACGGCCATTTTCCCCCAAATGCCTTGGGGCCAGAGGGCAGCCAAGGTGAGTACATTGCACAGGTGTTTTCCTATTTCCTAAGCGGCGTGGATGAACCCATGCTTTATAACAAGCAGATGGCTAAGGACGAGGTGATTATCCGGCTGACGCTCATGCCAATGGGGGATGGCGAAGTGGTTTTTCGCGCTGAATCCAACGGCATTGACAACAGGTTGATTTTTAAACTTTCGCGGACGAAAAGACTTGGCCCTTATGAGCTGCTAACCCGCGAGATCACGTTGGATCGCGTTGCCTTTCAACAGATTGTGGAGCGAGCGCTTGAAACGCGCGTCTGCAGCGGTGCCTATGATGGTTGGTTGGAGTATGATGAGTCTCTCTGGGTGATTGAGGTGAAAACGGCGCAGACCTATTGTTCGGACAGTGTTTCGTTCGCAGAATCCGGACCAAGGCATGATTTGGCGCAAGAATTTTCCCGACATCTCGAGGCAGATGATGCGGCTTTGTTGACCAAATGGGAAGGGCATTGCACCCGTGATGGCATCGTGATTGCATGCAGGTAACGATTGACGCAATAGGAGCCACCCACCATGGACGCCGCCGCCGCCTTTGCGCGCTACGAGGAATTACGCCCGCGATTGCCTGATGCGCGGTTCCCCACGGTGGTTCATAAGATCGACAGCCTACTGGACATTGCCGATCAGGCGGATGTGTTTGTGGTTGATGCCTACGGGGTTTTGAACGTGGGCGAGGCGGCGATTAAGGGGGCTGCGCTTAGGATTGAGCAATTGCGCGGGCTGGGCAAACAAGTGTTTGTGTTGAGCAATTCGGCCTCCAACACGCGGGCGGGAATTGAGGCCCGATTTCAGCGGTTTGGGTTTTCGTTTGCGCCGGATGAAATCATCTCGAGCCGTGATGCGGCGCTGGACTATGTGGCGCAGATTGGGTCGGTGCGCCGTTGGGGCGTGATCGCGCCTGTCCACCACGCGCCAGCTGATTTGCCGTTTGATAGCATCACATTGGGGGATGACGCTGCGGACTATCGTGATTGTGACGGGTTTTTGTTTCTGGGGGCTGGGCTTTGGACATCCGAACGTCAAAAGCTATTGGAGCAGTCGATCAGCAACGATCCTCGCCCTGTGATCATCGCCAACCCCGATCTGGTGGCACCGCGTGAAACAGGTCTGAGCCTTGATCCGGGATATTACGGACATGCTTTGGCCGATGCGACGGGCCATATGCCGGTATTTTTGGGCAAGCCTTTTGCGCCTATGTTCGAACGGGTTACGGCCAAGCTGGCCAAGACCCAAGATGCATCGCGCATTGTGATGGTCGGCGACACGTTGCACACTGATATTTTGGGCGGGGCTGCTATGGGGTGGCGCACGGTACTGGTCACGGATCACGGGTTGTTTGCGGGGCTGGATGTTGCGCCGTTTATTCAGGCGTCGGGCATTGTGCCTGATTGGCAGCTTGGCTCGATCTAAGGCGGCATAACAAAAGGGCAGAGACCGATGGATGACTATTACGATCTGGGAAAATATTCCCGCGCTGGTGCGTCGGACAATGTGACCGCGCAGCTTTGGTTTGATCGCGGATTGAAATGGGTGTTTGGCTATAACCACAACGAGGCCATCGTGTGTTTTGAGCGCGCGATTGAGGCCGACCCTGAATGCGCGCTGGCCCATTGGGGTGTCGCCTATGCCAAGGGGCCGAACTACAATTATGGCTGGGAACATTTTACACCCGAGATCAAAGAAGATTGCCTGAGTGTTGCCAGCGATAGTCTGGCTGCGGCTGAAAAATGTGCCACAGGTTTGGCGGCGGAACTGGTGGCGGCGCTGAGATTGCGCTTTCCCAAGAATGCTGAAGTTGAGGATTTTGCCCCGACGCATGATGTGTACACCGACGCGATGCGTGCGGTTTTAGGGCGTCATCCTGATGATTTGGAAGTGATCACCTTGGCGGTCGAGGCGATGATGTGCCGCACACCGTGGCAGTTGTGGGATTTACAGACGGGGGCGCCGAAACCGGATTCGGATGTGCTTGAGGCCCAGGCCATTTTGGAGCGTGCTTTTGCCACGGTTGAGGGGGCGTGGCACCACCCCGGTGCGCTGCATCTTTATATCCACATCATGGAAATGTCACCAACGCCTGAAAAAGCGCTGCGCATGGGCGATGCTTTGGTTGATTTGGTGCCAGACGCAGGGCATTTGCAGCACATGCCAACTCATATTGACGTTCTATGCGGCGGCTATGAAAACGTGGTGCGGCGCAATGCCAAGGCCTTTGTTGCGGATCAAAAGTTCCTAAAACGCGAAGGCAAGATGGGGTTTTACACCACCTATATTTGCCACGATTTGCATTTCCGACTGTATGGGGCGATGTTTTTGGGCCAAATCGGGCCGGCTTTGGACGCGGCGAGTGAGCTTGAAGCGCTGCTGACGCCAGAGGTTGTGGAGCCATCTGCGGATTGGTTGGAAAGTTATTACGGCATGCGCCAACATGTGTTGATCCGGTTCGGGCGCTGGGAGGAACTAAAGCAAACCCGGCCACCTGCCGACCAAGAATTATACTCATTCACCACTGCCTTGGTGCATTATTCGCGCACTGTAGCCTTTGCTGCAACGGGTGAGGTGGCAAAGGCCGAAGCGGAACGGCTGTTGTTTTTGGCGGCCCAAAAGCGCGTGCCTGAAACACGATTACTGTTCAACAACACCTGCGAGAGCATTTTGAAGATCGCCGAGCAGATGCTGGAAGGTGAACTGGCCTATCGCAAAGAAGATTACGACGTGGCGTTCGCGCATTTACGTCAATCCGTGGCGATGGATGACGCGCTGCCTTATGAGGAGCCTTGGGGCTGGATGCAGCCAACGCGTCACGCGCTGGGCGCTTTGTTGTTGGAGCAAGGGCGGGTGGATGAGGCCGAAGCGGTTTATCGCGCTGATTTGGGTTTTGACAAAACGTTGAGCCGTGCTGCGCAGCATCCGGATAATGTCTGGTCTTTGCATGGTTTACACGAGTGTTTGGAGCGCGGTGGCAAGGTGGCGGAGGCGTTGTTGATTAGGTCGCGTTTGGATCTGGCCAATGCGCGTGCCGACGCGCCGATCAAGGCGTCCTGTGCCTGTCGGATGACGCATTAGCTTGAGCCAAATGGAGTTGCTGCGCAACGCTTGATGTCTCGGCCCCTGCGGGCCTCGGATTTGCCTGCGGCGCAGGTATTTTTGGCAAGAAGAAGCTAGTCGCGGATGCCGGCGAACTTTTCTTGCCATTCTTTACGCTGCTCATCCGTGATTTTGGCGAAAGAGACTTCGGGCACTGTGAAGGTGTGGCCAGCTGGCAGGCTTTGCAAGGCTACCGCTATATCATCGGGCCAGCTGTCATCGGTCGTGTTCATTGCGGCCAGTAGATCTTTGGAGGCATCAGGGATAAATGGTGCGGAGAGCACGGCATAAAGCCGGATCAGGTTGAGCGACAGGCGGATTGTGGCGGCGGCTGTGTCTGGGTCGGTTTTGATGGCTGACCATGGCGCGGCGGTTTGCAGATATTCGTTGCCGGCCACCCAGATGGCCCGCAGTTCAGCGGCGGATTTACGCACTTCCATTGCGTCCATATGTTCGCCGTAGGTTTTGATGCGCTTAGTTAGGGTGTCGATCAGGGCCAGTTCAACCTCTCCGTATGTGCCGCCTTCGGGGACCACTTCGCCAAACTTGCTGCGGCAAAACTTTGTGACCCGCGAGGCAAAGTTGCCCAGCACATCTGCAAGGTCTTTGTTGACGGAGCTTTGGAAATTTTCCCAAGTGAACTCGGCGTCAGAATTTTCAGGGGCGTGGGACAAGAGCCACCAGCGCCAGTAATCAGATGGCAGGATCGACAGCGCTTGATCCATGAACACGCCGCGGCCTTTGGAGGTCGAGAATTGGCCGCCATCATAGTTCAGGTAGTTGAAAGATTTGATGTAGTCGACCAGCTTCCATGGCTCATTCGAGCCCATGATTGTGGCAGGGAAGGAGAGGGTGTGAAACGGCACATTGTCCTTGCCCATGAACTGAACGTAATGCACGTCATCAGCCCCTTTATCGGTGCGCCACCAGCGTTGCCATGCGTCATCTTGCAGCCCTTGGGACGCGGCCCATTCTGCAGTAGCGCCAATGTATTCAATGGGGGCGTCGAACCAGACGTAGAACACTTTGCCCTCCATACCGGGCCAATCGGCCGTGCCGCGTTTGACGGGCACGCCCCAGTCCAGATCGCGGGTGATGCCACGATCACGCAAGCCATCGCCGTCATGCAGCCATTTCTTAGCAATCGATGTCGTCAGGATAGGCCAATCAGCTTTAGCAGAAATCCATGTGTCCAGATCATCGCGCAGCTTGGATTGGCGCAGGAACAGGTGTTTGGTCTCGCGGACCTCCAAATCTTTGGAGCCGGAAATCGTTGAGTAGGGATCAATCAAGTCGGTGGGCGACAGCTGTTTGGTACACTCATCGCATTGGTCGCCGCGCGCGCCCTCATGGCCGCAATTGGGGCAGGTGCCTTCAATGTAGCGGTCCGGCAGGAACCGCCCATCGGCGTTGGAATAAACCTGTTTGTCGCTGACCTCTTCGATCAGACCGTTGTCGGCCAACTGCCCTGCGAAATGTTGGGTCAACGCGTGGTTTTGGGGGCTTGAAGAACGGCCAAAGTGATCAAACGACAGCCGAAAATCAGCAGCGATTTTGGTCTGAACGCTGTGCAGTTCTGCGCAATACTCAGCGACGGGCTTGTCAGCCTTCGCGGCGGCCAATTCGGCCGGTGTGCCGTGTTCATCGGTGGCGCAAATGAACATCACCTCGTGACCGCGGGCGCGATTATAGCGTGCATATAGATCTGCGGGCAGCTGGCTGCCAACCAGATTGCCAAGATGTTTGATCCCGTTGATATAGGGAAGCGCCGAGGTGATAAGAATGCGTGCCATGTCAGTTGCCTTTGATTTTGTTGCCCCCCTTTAACGGATGGGCGCGCCAAGGGCTAGGGCGTTTAACGTCTAGGGATCGCGCTTGTCGCGCTGGCGGCGCCACAGCCGTCCGATCATAAACGAGGTGCGTGGCGCATAGACATAGGGGGTGCGCTGGGCGACCGTCGGGCGCGCGCTCATCCGTATGATGCCAAAGACCACCAGCACCAGATGGCCTGTGGCCAAAAACACAAACAAGGCCGTTGGGCCATAGTTTTCGATCAGGGTTGAGGCGATCAGCGGGCTGGCGATCGCCCCAAGCGCAAAGAAAAACATCAGGGCGGCGGACAGCTCGACCCGTTCTTCGGACGTTGCGTAATCATGAGCGTGGGCCGCAGCGACCGAGAAGATCGGAAAGGTGGTGAACCCAAAGAAAATGGCCGCCGCCATCACCATATTGGTGCCCCCACCCGAGGCCATAACAGTGGTGCCGCAACTGATCATCGCCGCCAAGGACAGCCCGATCAGCACCCAGCGGCGGTCGTATTTGTCAGCCAGCCAGCCGATTGGAACCTGCGCAATCGCGCCACCCAAAACAAAAGCCGCCAAGAAAATACCGATCTGGTTCAGCTGTAACCCAACCTCTTGGCCATAGATCGGCCCGACCATCCGAAAGGCCGCCGAAGTCAGCCCCGCCACAACCACACCCGCCGCCGCCAATGGGGATTTGGCAATCGCCAATTTTGGGCGCAGGCGTGGGGCGCTTGGGGTTTGAGGCGGGCTGGCTTTGGTCAATGTCAGGGGCAAAATTGCCGCGCAACAAAACAGCGCTAACAGGTTGTAGGATACATAATGCGCAGGCTCCAACACGCCGATCATCAACTGCGCCACAAGGGAAGCCCCCATATCCACCATCCGGTAACCGCCCATCGCGCGGCCGCGGGTTTCGTTGGTGACTTTGGCCTGCATCCAGCTTTCGATCACGGTATAGCAGCCCGCAATGCACAGCCCAGTGGCAATCCGCATGATGGCCCATGCGATGGGGTCTATGATGATCATATGGGCCAGTAACCCGATGGCGCCTGTTGCGGTGAAAGCGGCAAAAGCCCGCGAATGGCCGACACTGCCCATAAGGCGCGGCGCCCACCAGCAGCCGATGAAAAAGCCCATGAAATGCGCTGAACCCAAAAAACCGACTTGGGATTTGGTAAAGCCGATTTTCAACCCCGAAATCGCATCCAACGGCCCAAGGCCACCGGAGGACAATTGCAACAGGATCACGGACATAAACAGGGCGGCAAAGGAAATGATCAGACGCATAGGCGGGTCTCTTTTTTAGCGGAGGATCGTGCGCTCAGTTTGTCTGAGTAAATCCAGATTGAAAAGCACAACATTCATAGGCGCTTGATGTTTGCGACGATATGCAAATCGATTTGATCGCCCACCAGTTTGGGGTAGCCCTCCGCGCCAAACGCAGCGCGCGAAACGGAGCCTGTCAACAAGACCATTAAGTTCGATAAATCTTGGGGCTTGCTGTTTTGGTGGCGAAAGAAACTTGCCTTTAGCGTGACTGATCTGGTGACACCGCGAATGGTGATGTTTCCCTTTACAACAGCCCCTTTGGATGTGCGGACAATGTCGTTGCTGACAAATTGGACCAGCGGATGCTGTGCTGTGTCCAGAACCGATTTTCCGCGTAACGCTTGGGTTGCAAAAACGAAACCGCCACGCGCCTTGCTGGCATCAAGGCTGATTTGGACATTGGAGGCGGGCAGGGCGTCAAAATCAATGATCATTTCGGCGCGCACCACAGGCATTGTGCCTTTTATCGGATTGCCATCAAGCTTGTAGGTGAAGCCGACCGTGGTTTTGTCAGGCACCAACCCATAGCGGGCGGGTTCGCCATTGGTGGCGGTGGCGGTGAAAAACAAACAGAATAGGCTAATCAGAATTTTTGACATGTGGTCACCATAGGCCGCCCCACGTTGCGGTAAAGCGAATTGGGGCAAGCAATGTAAGTCGCGTGTTCATCAAAGGGATTGCCCTGTGGTTGAGTGGTTGGCATTCGGGGCAACAGATCGTTCGGTTTGCGGGAAAACAGGCGTGGCGATGGGAGGTGCTAAATGCGCTTTGGCATTGCCAATTTTGTGAAACAAGCTACCTCTAGGCCCAGAACACAAAAATAGGATTTTGATATGCGCATGAATGAGCTGGGCCGCACTGGCCTGAAGGTAAGCGAACTTTGTCTTGGATCGATGACATGGGGCACCCAAAACACTATGGACGAGGGCCACGCACAGATCGACATGGCGTTGGACAAGGGTATCAATTTTGTCGATACGGCGGAAATGTATCCGGTCAACCCTGTTTCGGCCGAAACCATCGGCGACACAGAGGCCATCATCGGTGAATGGTTTGCCAAAACACAGCGCCGTTCTGAGGTCATTCTGGCGACCAAAATGTCAGGCCTAAATCGTGCTTTTGTGCGGGCTGGTGAGCCGATCAACGCCAAAACGATTGCCCAAGGGCTGGAAGGTTCGCTGAAGCGCTTAAAGACCGATTATGTCGATCTTTATCAACTGCATTGGCCAAATCGCGGGTCATACATGTTCCGTCAAAATTGGGATTATGATCCCTCAAGCCAGGACCGCGATGAGACCATCGACAACATGCACGAAGTGTTGGGCGCGCTGGGTAAAATGGTCGATGACGGCAAAGTGCGCCACGTTGGTCTGTCCAACGAGAGCGCTTGGGGCACAGCGATGTGGTTGCGCGCCAGCGAAGAAGGCCACGGCCCGCGCATGGCGTCGATCCAGAATGAATATTCGTTCTTGTGCCGGATGTTTGACACGGACCTGTCCGAACTATGTGTGAACGAAGATGTTGGCCTACTGGCGTTTTCGCCTTTGGCCACAGGGCTTTTGACGGGCAAATACAAAGGTGATGTAACGCCTAAAGGCTCGCGTCGCGCAATTGCGGCTGATCTGGGTGGGCGTGTGAATGACCGCGTTTGGGGTGCGGTTTCCGCCTATGAAGACATTGCGGATCGGCATGGGTTGAACATCAGCCAGATGGCATTGGCGTGGTGCCGCACGCGGCCCTTTATGGCGTCTGCGATCTTTGGCGCAACGAGCCTTGATCAGTTGAAAGTGGCCTTGGGCTCGGTTGATGTGGAGCTGTCGGACGAGGTTTTGGCCGAAATCAGCACCGCCCACCGCGCGCATCCGATGCCGTATTAACTTTTATGCCTCCGGCGGGGATATTTATGGAACAAAAATGGGTTGGAGGCATGAAAGCTATTAGGAAGGCATTGGTGTTTGCTGTCTTGGTGGGCTGCGCAGCGGTTCCCTCGCCGGAAGCTTCATTTCGGGACTTAACGGCTCCGATTACTTCGGTTGCCCTGTTTGATCCGGCGCAATTTTCAGGGCATTGGGAAACGATTGCCGCATTTGATGCAGACAGCTGTGGCATTGGCGTGGTTGTGGCCTCGACAGGGGCGATCAATCTGTCCGAGCGCAGATGTTCGGGGGACGTGATCTATAGCGTCGCACAGATCACAGGACCGGGGCGGTTTACCCCTGATCGCGGTGCCAATAAGGCGCGTGAATATTGGGTGATGTGGGTTGATCAAACCTATCGGACTGCCGTTATTGGCACGGTCAACGGTGAATTCGGCATGATCCTAAACCGAACCCGCGATATACCAAGCGACAGGATGCAAGCGGCGCGCAAGATACTGGATTGGAACGGCTATGATCTATCGCGGCTGATTGTGCGGCCATAGCGACCAAAAGGAGGGGCAATGAAACGATTTATTTTTGCACTAACGTTGTTGGCATCGCCAGCGTTTGCCGAGGCGCCTGCATGGACAGGCATTTGGACGGCGGACCCTGATTGGTGCCAATATAGCGATATGATTGGCGAGCACGACCCGGCCCCGATCCGCATCACTGAAACAGAGGTCGCAGGGCTTGAGAACCGATGTTCTGTCGAAGCTGTGCGTGGCAACGTGCAAAATCAATATTGGGAACTGACCCTGTCCTGCTCTGGCGAAGGCGAGCAATATGAGGACACAGCCCTGTTGATGCTCGATGGCAAAGACACTTTGTGGCGTTGGTTCGGCAGCGGCACACCTTACAAATTTACGCGATGCGGAGATTGATATGACCAAGACAGCAGCAATAATCGGTGGCGGGGTGATTGGCGGCGGCTGGGCTGCGCGGTTCCTATTGGCGGGTTGGGATGTGCAGGTCTTCGACCCTGATCCAGACGCGAGGCGCAAAATCGGCGAAGTGCTCGATAATGCGCGCCGTTCCTTGCCTGGTCTTTCGGATATATTGCTGCCTGATGAGGGCAAACTGACCTTTAGTGAAACGATTTCCGCCGCGGTTCACGGTGCAGACTGGATCCAAGAGAGCATTCCCGAGCGGCTTGATATCAAACGCAAAACCTTTCAGAAAATTCAGGAAACCTGTGCATTGGACGCGATCATCGGTTCGTCCACCTCGGGTTTCAAGCCGTCTGAACTGCAAGGTTGCGCCACGCGCCCCGAACAGATTGTGGTGACGCATCCGTTTAATCCGGTCTATTTGTTGCCGCTGGTCGAATTGGTTCCAACAGATCAAAATCCACCGGAACTGGTTGATAAGGCGAAAGAAATCCTAACCAGCATTGGCATGCACCCCTTGCATGTCCGCGCTGAAATCGACGCGCATATCGCTGACCGGTTCCTCGAAGCCGTTTGGCGCGAGGCGCTTTGGTTGGTCAAAGACGGCATCGCCACCACCGCTGAAATCGACGACGCGATCCGTTACGGATTTGGTTTGCGCTGGGCGCAAATGGGGTTGTTTGAAACCTACCGCATCGCCGGTGGCGAGGCAGGGATGAAGCATTTCATCGAACAATTCGGCCCTTGCCTGTCGTGGCCATGGACCAAACTGATGGATGTGCCTGAGCTGACGGATGATTTGGTCAACCAGATTGCTGATCAGTCTGATACGCAATCCGGCGCCCGTACGATCCGCGAACTGGAGCGTATCCGCGACAATAATCTGGTCACAATCCTGCGCGGGCTAAAGGCCCAAGATTATGGCGCAGGAGCCTTGCTGAATGCCCAAGACGCCCGCCAACCCGAGGCGGAAATTGACATCAACGTGCCGATCCAGACCGTCGCCCGCGCCGTGCCGCTGGATTGGACCGACTATAACGGCCACATGAACGAGGCCCGCTATCTGCAAGCCTTTGGCGACGCGACCGATAGATTCATGGAAATCGTGGGCTGTGATACGGATTATATTGCTTCCGGTGGCAGCTATTTCACCGCCGAAACCCACATCTGTCATCTGGACGAGGTGCATGCTGGCGCGCGCATCCATATCGACAGCCAATGCCTGCTGGGCGAGGGTAAGAAAATGCACCTGTTCCACAGGATGTGGGAGGGGGAACGTCTTTTGGCCACAGGCGAACACATGCAGATTCACGTCAACCTTGAGACGCGCAAGGCTTCGGCGCCCGCCGAGCATATCGCCAAGCGTTTGAGTGAAATCGCCACAGCGCATGCGGGGCTTGAAACACCCAGTGGGGCAGGGCGCGCGGTCGGCAAGAAATGAGCCCACGGGTTTTAATTACAGCAGGCGCGTCCGGCATTGGCCGCGCTATTGGCGAAGCCTTTGCCGCATCGGGTGCACAGATCTGGGTCACGGATGTTGATGCCGCGGGCTTGGCGACTTTACCCAAGGACTGGAACAGTACTCAAGTGGATGCCAGCAATGAAGCGGGTGTTGCAGCGTTGTTTGATGAAATCCAAACCGCTTGGGGCGGGTTGGACGTGCTCTGCGCCAATGCGGGCATCGCCGGGCCAACCGCCTTGGTCGAGGATATTGCGCTGGCAGATTGGCAAGCCTGCGTCAGCGTCAACCTTGAGGGGGCATTTTTGGCGGCGAAATACGCGACCCCAATGATGAAAACGGCTGGCAGCGGTGCAATTATTATAACGTCGTCCACGGCGGGGCAGCACGGCTATCCGCATCGCGCCCCTTATGCCGCCGCCAAATGGGCGGTGATCGGATTGATGAAAACACTGGCGATGGAGCTGGGGCCCTTCGGCATCCGCGCCAACGCGATTTGCCCGGGGGCCGTTGAGGGCGCGCGCATGGAAGGCGTGCTGGAGCGTGAAGCGACTGCCAAAGGCATGACCCGCGACGCGGTTTATGCGGGCTACGCTGCGGGCACTTCAATGCGCAGTTTTGTGACGGCGGATGACATCGCCAATATGGCAGTGTTTTTGGCGTCAGAGGGTGCGCGGCTGGTGTCAGGCCAAGTGATTGCGGTGGACGGGCACACGATTAATCCGGACCCGCAAATTTAGCGAAGGTCGTTGAGGATTCCGATAATATCACTCACCGGAATGAAACCAAACCCACCTGCTGATTGCGAAATGCGGCTATCGGTAGAGTTGTCACGATGATCGCCGAGTAAGAATAAGTGCTCATCGGGGATGACATATTTCCCCGTGTTGTCCAAGCGCTGTATGCCCAGATCTAAAATGGAATAATGTGTACCATTGGGGAGCGTCTCTTCAAATCTATTTTGTATACATAGCCCATCTATTTTGGCAGTGTTTGCGCAGCGAGGAAAGCTGCCGGATATTTCATCACGCACGTATTTCTCTTCGATTGTGCCTAATTCCCTCTGAGTTAAAGGTACGTTATTTAGCCAGACAACGCCCTCCTTCAACTGGACAGTATCACCAGGCAAGCCGACTACGCGGCTTATAAAGGTTGTTCCGCGTTTCATAGGGTGATCAAAGACAACGATATCCCCATGCTTGACCTCTGGCGATGAAGCTTGGCTCAGGTCAACGACCACGCAATCGCCAGTTTCAAGCGTGGGTTTCATATGTTCAGATTGAATGATGAAATGGCGTTTGGGCGCCCATGCACATTCCAAGCAGATACAAAGCGCATTGGCAGCGATCGGAACAAGAAGCGTGAAGCAAAAGGCGCAAATAGAAATGTTTCATAGGGATATAAAAACCCAGTTTTCTACCGAACATCAATAAAAATTGCATTCTCATTTAATCTCTGCCCTCAGCCCCCTCAAATACTCCGGCATATCGCGGGGTGAAATTTCGCTTTCGCGCACCAACCAGTCAAAGTGTCCGATCAAGCCCTGCACGCGTTCTTTGTCGCGGAACGCCAGATAGTTGCGGCCGAGATAAAGCACCGACAACAGCGGTCCAAAGATGCTGATCGGGGCGGAAAACAGGCGGCGGGCGTCAAACAAAAATAGCCGCAAGGAGGGGTATAACTGGTCGTGCAGTTCCAGCATCCAGTCGATTTGGCGAAGGCGAATATCAGCAGGTAGGCCCGCGTAATACCCCTCGCCACGGGCGAACGAGACCAGTTCATGAAGAGGGAGCGCGATTTCATAGTCGGAATTGCTGTTGCGCATCCATTCAAGCCGATCTTGAGTCGCGCCAATCGCCTGATCGGTCGAGCGGCCCAATTGCGGTGCGTATTCCCAGATCAACATATCACGGGTTTTCAACATGTCGGGCAGGGTGGCCGGCACGTGACGGATTTTGTAGCCCGCCGCTTCTTGATGCCAGTTGAAGATTTGCTCATCTTCAAGGGCCCGCGACGCATGTGGCATGGTCATCGACGAGGCCAACAGGTCAGCGGCCCGTTCAGGGTGTTCGGCCAAGCCCAACAACCAGTCCGCAGAAACTCCCAAACTGGCTGCACATTCGCCAACCACATGCGCGTTGGGCAGGCGGGTGCCATCGCCCTTTAGCAGTTGCGAAATGGTGGAGCGGTCTACCCCCACGGCACGTGATAAAGCGGATTTTGACATGCCGCTCAGCAGCAAAGCCTCGTTCAGGCGGGTGCGAAACAGGCTTGCGCGATCTCGTTTGTCGGTTTTAGGCGGCATTGATGAATTTATCCCCCATTGAGGTGTTAATGTTTCCCATTCTCTGAATACACAAAACACCCGCCACAGGCTAGGCCCGAAGTGAAGGAGAAACTCAATCAAATGGACAGCACGAAACGCACATGGATCAAGGCCGTATTTTGGCAGGCACTGGGTATGGTCAGCATGGTTATTGTGGGGTTTCTGTTTACCGGATCATTGCGTGCAGGCGGCCTGATGGCCGTGGTCAACGCCGCCATCGGTCTGACCTCCTACGTGATGTACGAGCGGCTCTGGGCGCGTATCAGATGGGGGCGCGGTAATGCTTAAAGCTGTCGAGTGGAATACTTTGGCTCTGGTCGGGTTGACCTATGTGGTCTGGGCGTTGGCGACGACCTGGTTGGCGACGATTTGGTTGCCCTTGGCGATTATGGTTACGGCGCTGGTGCTGGCGCTACATTCGTCGCTAAGCCATGAGGTGCTGCATGGGCATCCCTTTGGCAACAAGATGCTGAACCAAGCACTGGTGTTTCCAGCGGTTGGGCTGTGTATACCCTATATCAGGTTTCGCGACACCCACATCGCGCATCACCGAGACGAGCGGCTGACAGACCCCTATGATGATCCTGAAACCAATTATATGGACCCAGCAGTCTGGGCCCAACTGCCGATTTCACTGCAGTTCATTTTGCGATTTAACAACACGTTGCTTGGGCGTTTGGCAATCGGGCCGATTGTCTCGCAGGTGAATTTCATGACAACCGATTGGCGGCTGGCTCTAAACGGCGACAAAAGCGTGGCCATGGCTTGGGTCTGGCATTTTGTTGGGCTGGTGCCGGTTGTGTTCTGGTTGGCATATGTCTCGGAGATGTCGGTCACGGCCTACTGCCTGTCGGCCTATCTTGGCATCTCGCTTATCAAGATACGCACGTTTCTAGAGCACCGCGCCGACGCGAGTGTTGACGGGCGAACAGTGGTGGTCGAAGATCAAGGCTGGTTGGCATTCTTGTTTTTAAACAACAACTTTCATCTGGTTCATCACCTGCACCCTGGAGTGCCATGGCATCAGTTGCCGAGGATATATTTCGAAAACCCAGATGACTATATCAGTCGCAACGACGGTTATCGATATGCTTCATATGCCGAAGTGTTTAAGCGCCACTTTGTACATGCCAAAGATCAGGTCCCGCACCCAATATGGCGCTCGACTAAGTAGCGCGCAAATGCGACTAAGCGACCATGGACACTTGGATCTATATAACGATTGCCGCCGCATTCGCGCAAAATCTGCGCTTTATGCTGCAAAAGAATTTGAAATCAACGCATCTGTCAACGGCGGGCGCGACGTTTGCACGGTTCTTATATTCAGCGCCCATTGTTGCGTTGATCGTGGTGATTTATATGCAAATTCGCGGGCTGGACCTGCCCGTCGTCCAACCCGTTTTCTGGACCTATGTGGTGACCGGGGGCTTGGGGCAGATTGTCGGCACGCTTTGTGTGGTGGCGCTGTTTTCAGAGCGTAATTTCGCGGTCGGGCTAACGTTCAAAAATACCGAGGTGATTTTGGCCGCCGTGGTCGGCTTGATCGTTTTGGGCGAAGGCCTGTCCAGCTGGGGTGTGGTCGCCATTGTGATTGGCTTTGTTGGATTGATCTTACTGTCGGACACGCCAGACAGCACTGGCCCCTTGATCAAACGGATATTCAACCGCGCGGCGGGGTTGGGCGTGTTGGCGGGGCTGGCCTTTGCGATCTCGGCGGTATCTTATCGCGGCGGCGTTTTGGCGCTGGACACACAGGATGCGTTCTTTCGGGCCAACCTGACGCTGGCTGTGGTGACCGCGTTTCAAACCGGTGTTTTGGCCCTGTGGTTATGGGCGCGCGAACACGGGCAGATCGCCAAAGTCATCGCCTCTTGGCGGGTGGCAGGTGTAATGGGGATCATGTCGCTGGTCGGTAGCCTGTGTTGGTTCACGGCCTTTGCGCTGCAATCGGCCGCCTACGTTAAGGGGCTGGGGCAGGTGGAACTGCTGTTTGGAGCGGCGGCGTCCTATTTCTATTATAACGAGCGCAGCACGCGGCGCGAGGTGGCTGGGATTGTGATCTTGCTGCTGTCGATCCTGATGCTGGTGCTGGTGATTTAGGTTTGAATGCCTGCGGCGCAGGTATTTGGAGCAAGAAGAAGGGGCGGCGCCTATTGCTTAAGGGCGTTCGCCATCGAGGCGCAGAAACAGGCTGCTTTCGTCATCGTTGCGAAAGAAGGGTACGGTTTTTGGTTTGGTGCCGGTGCGGATCAGATTGCCGACTTCGGCCGTGACCACCTGCGTGATAAACGGCAGATCAAAGTTTTTCATCTCGTCTAATGCGATCCACTGCAGGTGTGAAAGTTCGTCACAAGCATGGGTAAAGTCATCGGGATCGCCGCAGACCTCTTCGACGTCAACCATAAAGAACCGCGCATCAAAGCGGCGCGGGCGGCCCGGTGGTGTGATGGCGCGAAACACAAAGGTGAGGCCAGCGGCAGATGGCACAAAGCCTTCGCCGGCAAAGGTTGCCCAATCCGGTGGCGGCGTGTCAGCCCATGTGCCAGCTTCGCCCAAGATCAGGCCAGTTTCTTCCCAAACCTCGCGGATAGCGGCGGCGGCCAATGCAGGGATAACGGCGGGGTCGGTTTCATGGGACAGCTGCGCAATGCAATCGGGCTGCAAAGGGGCTGCAAGTGGGATCTGCGCGTCTTCAGTATCCACCGCGCCGCCGGGAAAGACGACTTTGTTCGGCATGAACGCCGCTTTGGCACCGCGCTGCCCCATCAAAATACGAGGGTTGGTTTTGGCATCGCGCACCATAACAACGGTTGCGGCGTGGCGGATTGCGGTTTTGTCCATATCTGGCCTCAATTTTATAACTTAGGGCGGTAAGGCCTAGGCGCTTTTATTGCCAAACCCATGCATGCGTTTGGCCCATTGGATGGCCACAATCATACCCTTTAATCTGGGCAACAGATAAAGCGAAAGCGCGACACATCCAACCGTAAATGTTGTGGCCAATATAATCGGTGCCGGACGGTAGGTGGTGAAGACATATAAAATGAGCGGTGCCATCAGGTGGCCGACAATCAAAATGGTCAAATAGGCCGGCCCGTCATCAGCGCGGTGGTGGTGCAGCGGCTCGTCGCAAACGGTGCAAGTGTCGCGCACCTTAAGGAAACCGTTCAACATTGGACCCGTGCCGCAATTGGGGCAACGCCGCTTCCAGCCCTTTATCATGGCGGGGCGCATCGGCCGATCTGGGGCGTGATCTTGGTCCAGAGTTGGCTGCTCGCCTATTAGATCGGATGTCATATCGGACTCACTTTTCTATTCGCTGTCTTGCGATACGCCGTTTACCCCAGAAAAAGAAGCGATTCATTAAGGTTGCGGCGCGATGTCGCAAAAATTTGCAAGAAACCGCGACGGAAAACCAGCGCCAGCCCGTTTATCCCTTATGACACGCCACAAAGGGGTGTCGCTTGAAATCGAAACAGGAGACGAGCGAATGAAAACGACATATTGGATTGCAGGTATCGTGGCTGTGGGTCTTGGGGCGAGCGTTGCCTCTGTGGCGGTTGCCAATCAGGGCGGCGGGCATCATCGTCCCAGCTTTGAGGCCTTGGACGCCGACAAAGACGGCAAACTGACGCAGGCCGAGTTGGATGCCCATAAAGTGCAAGAATTCGCCAAGGCCGACACCAATGGCGACGGCAAGCTGTCCTCGGAGGAAATGCTGGCCCGCGCCACAGCAAGGCAGGGCGAACGCATGGGCAAACGTGTTTCCAGAATGATCGAACACGTCGACACCGACGGTGACGGCATGTTGAGCGCCGCCGAGATGCAGGCCATGCCGCGCGGCAAGGGCATGTTCAATCGGATGGACGCTGACAGTGATGGGGCCATCACGGCGGAAGAGTTCGCCGCTCACGAGCCAGGGCGCGGCAAGCATCGTGGCTCATTCATGCGCAAGATGCATGATGATAAACCCGCGACCGAATAAACAGGATTGCGGCGCTCGGATCACGGGCGCCGCGATTGCCCCGCGCTGAAATTGGCGCTAGGCAGGCAGGACCATGAATATGCCCTTTGACGCCATGAACGACACTCCTGATGAGGCACTGCTGGTGCTTTACGCCAACGGTGATCCTGATGCGGCCAAAGCCTTGATGATGCGGTTGACGCCACGGGTGCTTGGCTATGCAACGCGGCTGTTAAGCGATCGGGCCGAGGCTGAGGACGTGGCGCAAGAGGCCATGCTGCGGTTGTGGAAAATCGCACCTGATTGGCGGCAGGGCGAGGCCAAGGTTTCCACATGGCTCTACCGTGTGGTGACCAATCTATGTACTGACCGGTTGCGCAAAAAGCGCGGTGTGGGCTTGGACGAGGTGGCAGAACCCGAGGACGGGCGCGCCTCAGTGGCGCAGGGCATGATAGAGAACGAGCGCGCGCTGGCCCTAAGGGCGGCATTGGAAACATTGCCGGAACGCCAGCGCCAAGCGGTGATATTGCGCCATATCGAAGGGGTCGCCAACCCCGAGATCGCGCAATTGATGGACATTAGCGTCGAGGCAGTCGAAAGTCTGACCGCACGGGGCAAACGGGCGTTGACGGCAGCATTGGCTGATCGGCGCAAAGATCTGGGGTATCGTGATGACTGAGAATGACAAATTGGCAACCGGGGATGACGGGCTAGAGGCCTATTTTGAGGCCGCACGGGCAGATACGCCTGTGCCCTCAACGGAGTTGCTGGGCCGGATCATGGCGGATGCGGCAACGCAGAGTGCTGCACGTGATGACTCGTTGCGTCAAGTCACAGTACTGCGCCAAGGGATATTTTCCAGTCTCATCGAGGCCATCGGCGGCTGGCCGACATTGGCCGGTATGGCAACCGCTGGGGTCGTTGGCGTCTGGATCGGGTTTAGCCAACCAGCGGGGTTGGACACGGTTGCTGAACAATTGATAGGGGCCGACAACACCAGCTATCTGGTGGATCTGGTGCCAGCCTTTGGCAGTGAATTTGAAGAAGGATAGACCATGTCAGTAACTGAAACGCAAAAACCTGTCGGGATGCGCCGTCGCACGAAAATATTACTGGCAGCATCGCTGGGTTTGAACATGCTGTTTGTTGGTGTGGCCGGTGGGGCATGGTTTCACAATGAAAGACCTGACCGCATGAGGGAGGCCGCGTTTGGCCCCTACACGCGGGCCTTAAGCCATAAAGATCGCAAAGCGATTGGGGCGGCTCTGCGCCAAGAGTTTGGCGGCTTTCGCCAAAACCTACCCAAGATCAGAGCCTCTTATGAAGCGTTGAAAACGGCGTTGACGGCAGATGTCTATGACCGTGAACTGGTGCATCGGCTGATCACAGAGCAACAAGCCTCTGGAATGCAGCGCTATAAAATCGGCCAGCGTTTGTTGCTGGAACGGCTGGACGCCATGAGCCCGCAAGATAGAAGAAACTTTGCGCAACACTTGGGGCATCGCCGCCGTTAGCAATGGGGTTCTACTTTGGTTTTATGCTGCTGTGCGGCTGACGGTGACTTGGTTGCGCCCTTCGGATTTGGATAAAAACAAGGCTTGGTCCGCGCATTCGATCAACTGCTCAACAGTGCGAGAGTCACTTGGTTGCCCCCCCAAAGCCACCCCGATCGAAAGAGAAATTTGTACGCTGCCTTTGCCGCGGCCCAAATCAATCGGATAATCGTCAATCACTTGGCGCAGACGTTCGGCCGTATTGCGGGCTTCGTCCAGCTGTGTGTCGGGCATGGCCACTAAAAACTCCTCGCCACCGATCCGCGCAACCATATCCGCCCCGCGAAGATTGTTCGAAATCCGGCTCGATATTTCTTGCAGTACTGTGTCGCCCGCCGCATGCCCATAAGTATCATTGACGGCTTTGAAACGGTCAATATCGAGCACCATAACAGCATAGGGGCGTTGTGTGGTTTTGGCACGCTCAGCAATGCGCGCCAAATGCGGCATTGCATAACGACGGTTGTAAAGGTTGGTCAACGGGTCAATCACCGCCATCCGTAACCCGTCCCGCATGGTTTCACGCAAACGGTCGCCCTGTTGCTTGCGGCGTACTTGGGTTTTTACCCGCAGAGCCATTTCCTCTGGGTCAAACCCCTCAAACATCAAATCACTTGCGCCCAGATCCAACGCTGTGGCGAATTTATTGCTCGCCCCTTTTGGGATCACCATCAAAACCGCGCTGTGCCGGGTTTCTGGGCGGCTGCGCAACTCTGACATCAAGCGCAGCCCCTCATCGGGCTTGGCCAAATCACAAGCAATAACAAAAACGTCCGGCGCATCTTCAGTGATCATTTGGGACAACGCCTGTTCCTTTGGAACCACGACGATCTGGTCGTGAGTAGCTTTGCCCAACCCGGTTTTCCAGGCCACCGAAGTGATCGTTGAGGCCGCAATCATAGCGATGGTTGCCGGTGCGGTGAAATCGCTGGCGGCCTCTGCAAAGCCCAACGCGCGGCTGGTGCCGTCGCGCAGCCGCAATTCTTCAACGGTATCGCGCGCTCGCATCAAGCTACGCACGCGCGCCAGTAAGGTTAAATCATCCAGTGGTTTGGATAGGAATTCATCCGCCCCAGCCCGTAAAGCTTCGATTTTTGAAACGTTATCATTGTGCGCTGTGATGATGATGATCGGAATGCGGGCCGTTTCGGGGTCATCTTTCAGATGTTTGCACAGGGTCGTGCCATCCATATCCAGCATTCTTTGGTCCAGCAGGATCAGATCGGGTGCATTAACGCGGGCCCGCATCAAGGCTTCATCACCACCAGACGCCTGCAAAACCTCATAGCAGGCGGCCGTCAATTTGACTTTCAGCACGATGCGATTTGTTGCAACATCATCTACAATAAGGATGCGACCTGCCATCTATTCCTCTTAAAATATTTATATTTACCTGTTATTGACCAGTTTTTGGTGAGATTAGTTAACAAATAGTTTCCAAATCCAGTTGAGGGGCCGAAATGGATCAAAAGCAGGCGGAAATACGCGCATTAGGTGTGCTGGCGTGGCTGGTTGGCAACGAAGAGTTGTTGCCCGTGTTTTTGAACGCCACCGGTGCCGATGAATCGGACTTACGCACACGTGTGGCAGAATCAGAATTCTTGGGCTCGGTTCTGGATTTCTTGATGATGGATGACGCCTGGGTGATGCAGTACTGCGACGGCGAAGGGCTGGCCTACGAAACGTTGATGCGGGCCCGCCAATGCTTGCCAGGTGGGGCCGATGTAAGCTGGACTTGACCAGAGTCTGATACTATAGAAAATGTAGAAAAACCAAACTTGGGTGGGTGAACAATTGGCGAGCAACGCACAGGCCTTGTCTAACAAAGTCACCGGGCTTTTAGAGGCCGGTCAGTTCGGGCGCGCCGCCAAAGCTGCCAAAATTGCCTATAAGAAATTCCCAAACGAGGCAGCCTTTGCCAATTTTGCCGGCATGGCACTGGCCCGCGACGCGAAAGAACGCGAAGCAGCTGTGTTTTTTCATCAGGCATTGCGGCAGCATCCTCAAAATGAGGGCATCCAGAACAATCTTGTGCAAGCCTTGGTGGTTTCTGAACAGCATGAAAAAGCCATGAGCCTGATTGCAAGGTTGATGCCCAAACGCAATGAAACCTCAGAGCTGTTGTATCTGCACGCCATGTCATTGATGCTGACTGGCGACGGGGACGGTGCGCTGGATAAGGTTGTGAAATCGGTTGCGGCAAATCCCAAGCACATCAAAGCCCTTAATTTAAAGGGCTCTCTTTTGGGGGATCAACAGCGTGATCTAGAAGCCATTGCCGTCCTAGAGGAGTCGCTGGCTTTGGCCCCAGACCAGCCTGATACCTTGTCGAAACTTAGCCTGTCCTTGTCGCGCAGCAACCAAAACGACGAAGCCTTGACCAAGCTAGAGCGTGCAATTGAAATTGACCCGTTACATGCCAATGCGCGGCACCGTTATGCGATCCAATTGAGCCATGCCGGACGCAATGAAGAGGCAAAGCTATTCTATCAAGCGAATTTGGAGATCATGCCTGGCCACGCCGATACTTTGCTTGACCTTAGCCGATTGCAATCCGCTGAAGAAAATACGGCTTTGTTGCCGGCCGTCAAATCCGCTCTGTCCCAAGCTTCAAAAAATGAGCCCAGCCGCGCCCTTTTGAATTTTACGCAAGCAAATATCTATTGGCAGCAAAAAGACTATGAACTGGCGGCCAATGCATTGGACCTTGCCAATGCGCATGAGGCGCGCTCACGCCCCTTTGATGCGGCGCGCGAAGCACAGCAAAAGGAAGCGATCCTAAAGCTGTTTGTGGAGGGAGTGCCGCGGTCCGGAGCCGCAAAATCCGCCGATGCACCGGCGCCTATATTTGTACTGGGCTTGCCCCGTTCCGGCACCACATTGGTTGAACAAATAGTAACCGCACATAAGGGTGTCACTGGATTTGGCGAACTGGCCAGCGCAG